>CBDCZR010000005.1:0-635984 GCA_965224535.1 Verrucomicrobiales bacterium | reverse complement strand
AGTTAGGCCCGGACATCACCGGCTCCAACCGCGCCAACCTGGACTACCTGCTGGACAACCTCATCAACCCCAGCGGCGAGATCCCCGACGGCTACGCGCTAGTGATGGTCGCGACCAACGACGGCCGCACCTACAGCGGCACCATCGCCGCTGAAGACGACGAAACGCTCACGCTGCGGCAAGTCGGCGCTGAAGACGCGGTCATCGCGAAATCGCGGGTTAGCTCCCGCGTTACCGCGCCCGTGTCGGTCATGCCGGAAGGGCTGCTCTCCACGCTGAAGGAGGATGAGCTGCGCGATTTGGTGGGGTTTTTGCGCCGGTAGCCGCGGCTTCCAGCCGCTATGGTCGTCGCAGCCGAGAGGCCCGCGGTAGTTGGTTCGGATTCGCAAAAACCAAAGACTCCCAAACTCGCGCCAAAGCCAAATTAGCCGTTCACCGGCACGGCGTCATGATGCCGTCCACCGGCACTACGATGACCTGTCCCGGGCTCACCCGACTCACGCCGTTCATGGCTTGGATGACCGAGGATGTGGTGGAGTGCGAATACGCGATGGAATCCAACGTATCGCCGCGATGAACCACGTAGCCGATGCAGTAGCGCGGCCCGACAGACGTGGTGGAACCGCCAGAACCGCCAGTCACCGGGTAGTAGCCGCCCGTCGCGCCGCCTCCGTCGGTTCGGGTTTCCGTTTGGGTGTAACCCCCGGAATTCCTGGCAGTTTCACCGGAGACGGGCACCGGTTCCTGCGAAGCCGGGTTGGTTGTGGAGCCGTGATCCGGAACGCCGGCCGCGCCGCCGGAAGGCAGATTTTCGTGAGGAATGGTCCGCTGCGTTGGGCCCGCGGGTTGTGGTCCGGGGATGCCGGCAACGACCGTGTCGCCTGCCCCGCCGGATCCAACTCGTCCCGCGCCGGGAACGATGATTTCCTGACCGGGCCGAATCGGATCGGTCACCGCGATTCCATTGGCCTCGGCGATGTCCTCGGGCGTTTTGCCGTATTTTTGGCCGATCCCGTAGAGCGTGTCGCCTGGTTCGACCGTGTGCGCGGTGGGAATCGCTTCAGCCGCTGCGGCCGCCGGTTCCGCGGTTTGCTCGCCGGCGTGAACCACGGGAGCGACCAGCGCCAATTCCGAACCCACGACGCCGTCGCCGGAATCCTCCGTTTTTTGCCCGTTAGCGGCAGTTTCCGCGACTTTTCCCGGATCGACGGGCCCGGGAGGAGCCTCCGAGTCGCCATCGCCATTGCCCGGCAATCCTGACACGCTTGCCAAATCCTCCGGCGGAAGGGCCTCTTCCTTCGCCTCCGTCACGGCCTCAGCCTGCGTTTCGTCCGGTTTCTGCGCCCCCAGCATGGCGTTGAGTTCGTCGGCTGTCGGACCGCCGTCGTTGCTTCGCCCGACTAACGCGATCGCCACCGGAACAGCGGCAACGAGCGGGATGAGGACCGCGGCCATTTTTCGCGAGCCCTGTTTTGCGGTTTGGGGAGGATCTTGAAAGTCGGATCGTTCAAAACTCATGGGTAAGAGGAGGATTCTAGGTTTTTGCGAGGTTTCAGCGAAGAGCCCGTAATTTCGTCCCAAAGTCCGGAAAGTCAATCATCCTAAAAATGTGGCACATCCAAAACAAATCACCGCGCGGTGGACAATCGCCACATTTTCCCTTCCAATGAGCGCGTCATGATGCTCCCAGACCTGCGCCAAGAAGTGTTGCAAGCCAATCTCATGCTCCTGGCCGAGGGGCTCGTCCGGCTGACTTGGGGCAATGTTAGCGGCATCGATCGCGACGCCGGCCTCTTCGTCATCAAGCCCAGCGGAGTCGCCTACGAGCAGCTTTGCGCGGAAAATCTGGTGGTCGTCGATTTGGACGGAAAAGTCGCCGAGGGCGAGTTTAACCCCTCGTCCGACACCCCGACGCATCGCCTGCTTTACCGCGAATTTCCGCAAATTGGCGGCATCACCCACACCCACAGCGTCCACGCGGTCATGTTTTGCCAGGCGGGGCGCGACTTGCCGTGCCAAGGGACGACGCACGCCGATCATTTTCACGGAACCGTGCCGCTGGTGCGCGAATTGACCCCGGCCGAGGTGGACGAGGACTACGAGACCAACACCGGCCGCGCCATCGTCGAATGTTTCCGCGAAAACTCGCTCGATCCCCTGGAAATGCCGGCTGCGTTGCAACGCTTTCACGCGCCCTTCACCTGGGGAAAAACCGCCACGGAATCGGTGAAAAACAGCATCGCGCTGGAAGTTTGCTGCCAAATGGCCCTCGGCGCTTGGCAGCTCAATCCCGAAGCCGCGGATTTGCCGGATCACATCCTCAAGAAGCACTACCTGCGCAAACACGGGCCCGGCGCTTACTACGGCCAAGGTTAGGGTGCGAGCCCGGCGAACGCGGCTTTTTTGTCTTGATGTTAGGGTCCTTTCGGCTATGGCTTGAGGATCGTGGCCAAGCCTAACCGACGCAAAAAACGCAATCACCATCGCCAGGACGCCAAAGCGCCGTCTTCCCAGCAATCGGCCGATGAAATCCTCAACCGGGCCAGGCAGCAACTGCAAGAAGGCCGCTACAAACGGGCCCGCGAGGGGTTCCGCCGCTTGTTCGCCCAGGATCCTGACACGCATCGCGAGCAATTCATCGCCGTCACCAAATTGGCCGCGGCCGACGCCATCGCGGAGCGCCGATTCAACGAGGCCCGGCGTTATTTCGCGGAAATGGAGAAAATCGGCGTGCCGGCGCTGGAAATGGGCTCGCTGCGGATGGAATTGGCCCACGCCAGCGGCGATTTTGCCGAAGCAACCGAGTTGGCGCGGGAACTGGCGAAGGCCGAGGACACGGAATCGCAGGTCAAAGCCGCCGACACCCTGGTTTTGGCGAAATCTGACGAAGCCGCGCCGGTTTGCCTCGCCATCTCGAGGCTTTGCGCCAAAGATTGGGACGGCGTGAGCGACGCGTTGCGCGAAATTGGCCGAAAATCGCCGTTCGCGCACTGGCGCTTGTTTTTGCGCGGTTGCGTCGCGTTTTACCAGGGCGACCGCGAGGAGGCGATGCGGAATTTTGCGCGTTTGCCGGCAAATTCCGTCCCGGCGCGAAAAGTGCCGGCGTTCGAGCTGTTGGGCGGAAATCCGGAGAAACCGGCCGATGAAGCTGTGGCCGGCGCTTGCCAGCTTTCCGGTGACGCCAAGTTTGGGACGGCCGTTCTGGAAGTGGAAAAACGGTGGCGCGAGGGGAAATTTCTCCAGGCCTACCAAGCTGCCAAACGCCTGGAGGCCGCCCCCGTCTGGAAAGCGTCGCTTCGCGGCCAGTTGACGCGATTTTTCCAACTGGCTGACGAAAGTCTGACCTGCCAGGAGGAGCAGCATCGGTGGTTGGAAGCGTGGCCCCAAATCCTCGGCCACAAGCCGCCAAAAATGGATGCGGAGGGACTCGTGTTTGCCAACATCACCGCCCGAAACGCTGCCAGATTTGACGATCCGGAGTTTGCCGAGGAAGTCTGGACGACCTACGAGAAAAACCGCAATCATCTGCGCCCCGCAAGCCCGCGCTTCCGGGCAGTTTGCTGTTTGGCCGCGGCCGAGTCCCTGGATCCCGACGAAGTCCCGTCCTACCTGCGTTGGGACGGTGACGACGAGGAGGCCGACAGTTTCGAGCGCATGATTCGCGTCCTGCGCCGGGGGATCGACGCCGATCCCACCTGCGAGGTCGTCCACATTCGCCTGCTCAACCTTTACCGGCGCCTGGACCGGATATCGGAAGCCAACAAACTGCTCGACCAAATCACCTCCCGGTTCCCGAAATCCAAGGGCGCCCAATTTGAAGCCGGGCTGCGCTGTTTGGAGCGCAAATCTTACGCGAAAGGCCTCAAATACCTTCGGTCCGCCCGCGAAATCGATCCGCTGGACCAGAGAGTTTTGAGCGCCATCCGGGAGGCCCTGCAAGACAAGGCAACCGGCCATTACCGCAAAAAAACCGCCCCGCAAATTGCCAAAGCCCGCGAAGTGTTCGCCGAGCTTCTTGAGGCCCTTCCCGCAACTCCGGAATTGGGCGAAGGCCGGGGATTTGCCCTCATCCGCTGGGGCCTGCTGGAGGAAATTTGCGTGAAACCGGCCGATTCGCGATGCGGCGAAATTTTTGCCGAGGCGGAAGGGATTCTGCACCCGCATGTGTTCACCTTTTACCGCAACGCCATGGGCGAGGTGTTGGCCATGAAGCTGAAAAATTCCGTCAAATACCCGCCGTGCGCGCCCCCCAAGGTGACCGGCTCGCGAGAACCGGCCATCGCGCTGGATTTGATGCGATTGTGGCGCAAAATCGAGGAATCGGAGCCCTTTTTTCGCTTCGAATGGGTCGATTGGGTTCGCAAATATCTCACCACGGCGATTCGAGGGCTAAAGGCTGCCGATCGCCAACTTTGCGTCGAAATCCTGGCTGAGTGCGACAAGGGCGATCTCCTGTGGGACACCGTGGCAGAACGGTTGATCGCCAAGCGGCTCAAGCTCGACCGCAAGGACCCGCTTTTCGTCTGCCGAAGCTGGGATTTTGCGCGAAAACCGCCCAAAGCCGCGAAAATTCGCGAAACCCGCCAGGAAGCCGAAAAACGCCGGGATACCGCCGCGCTTGAGGCCATCGATCGGTTCGAAGAGAGTCAAATTCAGACGCCGACGCGATTCATGCCGCCCGGCATGCTTCCTCCCCTGCTGGCGGACGATTTTGCCGGCGAAGGTGACGCGGGTTTTCTCGATCGAGACGATTTGGATGACCTGTTCGAACTCCTGGCTCCACTCTCGATTCCTGATCGGATCAACGTGCTCACGCAAGTGGGCGTACCCCTCCAAGACGCCATCCAGGCGGCGCAGGTAGTCAGCATGCTCGACCAAGTGCGAAACGAGCCCATGCTCCCGCCTGAGCCAAGACCTTCGCCCACGCCTCCGCCTCGGCCAAACCGGCCTTCCCGGACAGCACGCAGGAAAGACAAAACCGACCCCAACCAACTGGAAATCCCGTTTTAACCCCCAGCAAAATGCACGCCTACCGCACCCTCAACCTGCCGCTCGACGCCGGCGACGAAGACGTCCGCCAGGCCTACCTGGAAGGCATTCGCAAGCATCCGCCCGAACGCGAACCCGAAGCCTTCCGCCGCATCACCCTGGCTCGGGAAACGTTGGAAACCGAAGAAAAACGCATCACGCATGAAATCGGCCTGGACGTGAACCCGGACAACCTCTTTGCCACCCCGCTGGAAGCCGCCGCCGCCTACCTGGCCGCTGATTTGGACCCAGAACCGCCGTTAGAGGCCCATTTTTACGAATTTCTGCGTTCATGAGCAGCGAAAACCAAGCCTGGAAGGAACTCTTGCGCGCCCGTTGCGCCGAAGCGATCGAACGCCTCGAAATTCGCCCGCCGACGCTCGAAACCGAGCCCGAACCGCCCAGCCTCTACGACTTTCACGCTGACCTCGCCGCTCTTCGCAACGAGCTGCGCAAAGGCAACCGCAAAACCGCCGAAACCTTCAGCCGTTTTGGCGACGTGCTCGAAAGCATGCAGGCTGACAGCGGAAAACTGCGCGAATTCCTCGCCGCCGCCGCAAAACCGGACAAAACCGGCAAAATCTCCCGAAACCTCGCCCTCGGCCTCATCGACATCGCCGACCGTCTCGAACGCCTCGAAACCGCCGCCGAATTGCAAGCCGAATCCGGCCTCCTGGCCCTGGCAAGAGCCGAAAACCGCTGGCGCAAGCAAACCGAGGCCCTGGAAATCGTCCGCCAACGACTCCACGACCTCCTCGCCCACACCGGAATCCAGCGCATCGAATCAACCGGCCAACCCTTCGACCCGCTCTGGATGAAAGCCGTAGCCGGCGAACAATCGCCGTCCTCGCCCGCCCAAACCCGCCTCATCGTCGCCGAAGAACTGCTAGCCGGCTACCGGATGGGCGAAGACTGCCTGCGCCCCGCCGAAGTTCGCCTTCGCGCCAGCGAAACACCCGCGTTCGAACCCGCAAACCCGCCGTCGTGACGGAACGGGCTTGCAATTCGCCGATTCTCGCCAAGAATCTACGAACACCCAGCACCCTCACCAACCAACCAATCAATCAATGAATCGGGCTGTGGCGCAGTCTGGTAGCGCGCTGCACTGGGGGTGCAGAGGTCGCGGGTTCGAATCCCGCCAGCCCGACTCCCAAACCGCATTCAGAATGCGGCCAACCCTCGCAAATGCGAGGGTTTTATTTTCTGGGAGTGTTATAATTTTCAAAACGAGAATACTAACAAAGGAGCCATAGCCGAAGAATGAAAACACGATAGGCACCAATCGGGCACTAACAGGGCACCAAATGGGCACTAAGGGACAGAATCGAGCGTCGAAGAAACCTCTGACTTGTAATCTTCTTCGCGAGTCGATAAATACTCGTGAACGGCTTCGCGCACCAACGACGCGAGGGGGTGCAAGCGGCGGGTGACGTTGAGTGGCGCAAGCGTCCGCTTGCGTTTCCGTTCCCGGCACCAACGCAAGCGGACGCTTGCGCCACGGCGGCTTGGCTTGTTATTTGAAGGCCACACCCTATTTTGAGCATCCAAATCCAGGTCCTCGGCAATCCCGGCCGCGACAACGCGTTGTATGCCAGCGTCAACTCCGGCCAGCGCATCGTCAGCCTGCTGTTCGACTGCGGTCAGGCGGTTTTGTCGCGGTTGAGTTCGGCGAGCGTGCAGGACATCGACCACCTCTTTTTTTCGCACTTTCACATGGACCACGTGAGCGGGTTTGATGCGTTTTTTCGGGCGAATTTTAACCGGCCAGCTAAGCCGGTTCGCGTTTGGGGCCCGCCACAGACCATTGAGATCATGCACCACCGATTTCGCGGGTTTTGGTGGAATTTGCACCGCAATCAACCGGGAATTTGGGAGGTGAGCCAAATCAGCGCCGATCGCGTGGAAATGAGCCGTTTTCGCACCCGCGACGCCTTCGCCACGGAGGAAAAATCGGCGCCGCGGAAGCACGATGGCGTGATTTTGGCCGATCCCGACTTCACGGTCGAAACCGCGCTGCTCCAGCACCACGGGACCACGCTCGGCTACGTGGTTCGCGAAACGGCGCGGCAAAACATCGATCCCGATAAGCTCCAAGCCACGGGGCTAGCGCCCGGGCGCTGGGTGCAGCAACTCAAGGATGGGGCCGATGAAATCGAGGTGGACGGCAAAAAGCTCGACGGGGCGAAATTGCGGGCGGATCTGCTGGTGGAAACGCAGGGCGAGTCGCTGGCCTACCTGACCGATTTTTTGCTCGACGAGGCGACGCACGAATTCCTGAAATCTTGGCTTGGCGGGGTCGATACCGTCGTGTGCGAGGCGCAGTACCGGCACGGCGACTTGGACCTGGCCCAACGCAATCACCACACCACCACGCGCCAGGTCGCGCAGATCGCCAAGGAGGCGAAAATCGGCAAATTAGTGCTGTTTCACCTCTCCCAGCGCTACCGGCCGGACGAATGGACGGCGATGCTGAAGGAAGCGCGAAAAATTTTCCCGGCGACGAGTTTTCCGGCCCACTGGAAACTCTGATCATTTTTCATTGGTCGTTCGTCATTTTTCATTTTTCATTTTTTGTGAATCCGAACCAACTACCGCGAAGGCCGAATGGTTGTGAATGCTCTCGAAATTGGTGACGCGGACTTTGAACCACGCAATCCGGGAATCTTCACGCAGTCGAACTGCCACATTCCGGGCTATGTCTTCGACAAACGCCGGGTTGTCGAAAGCCTGCATCGTCACATGGCGCTCATCCTCGCGCTTGAGCAGGGAAAAGACCGGTGCTGACGCTGATTCCTCGGCGATTTCAACCAATTCCTCGATCCAAACCATTTCAGGCTCACCATCTTCGCCGATGGCGTTTCGAATCTGCACTTCCACGTTCCCACGCTGATTGTGAGCACCGTAATCACTGATCGCCTTGCTGCATGGGCAGAGACTTTTTACCGGAACGCTGACCTGAAGGACGAAATCCATGCCCGAATCGTTCGCTTCGGCGATGAAGGCGCAATCGTAGTCCATCGGGGACGTTTTGCCTGAAACGGGGGCGGTTTTCTCGATGAAATAGGGAAATTTTACCTCCACATGAGCGCGCTCAGCATCCAAACGCTCCCGAAGTTCGGCGAGAATGGCGGGGATGGTTCGAGCGGCGACCTCACCGCGATGATTTTCCATCACTTCGAGGAATCGACTCATGTGCGTGCCCTTGAAATGATGCGGCAGATCGACCGACAGGCTCAACAGCGCTGCCACCTGCTGCTTTTGGTTGGCCCGGTCCAGGACGGTGATGGGGTAGCGAAGATCGCAGACGCCAACCTGCTCGATAGCGACACCACGGGTGTCCTCGGTGTGCTGGAGATCGGGGAGAGAAGGGCGGCGATCGGCGATGGGGGAGGTCATGCGGGAAAGGGAAGAGGATTCGGGGCGAAAGATGCAGATGCGGTAGGGCATGGGGGAAATCAAGCGGGAACCGGTTCGGCGCCGGGTTTCGGCGGTAAGGCTCCGGTGTGCTCGTAAGTGGTTGGATCGGGAATGCCGGCGATTTGGAAGGCTTCGCGCCGTTCGACGCAGGTGCCGCATGCACCGCAGTGGATTTCCCCTCCCTTGTAGCAGGACCAGGTTTGGGAAAAATCGATGCCGAGTTCGTGACCGCGCGCGGCGATGTCTTCCTTTCGCATGGCAATGAAGGGGCGGATAAGTTCGATTTTCGCGTAGGTGCCGAGTTTCATGGCGTCGCCCATGGCCTTCATGAATTCCTCGCGGCAATCCGGGTAGATGGCGTGGTCGCCGGAATGGGCGGCGATGACGAGGCCTTTGGCTTCGAGGCTTTCGGCAATGCCCGCTGCGATGGCAAGCATGATGCCATTCCGGAAGGGAACAACGGTCTGCTTCATGTTCGCTTCCTCGTAGTGGCCTTCCGGGATTTCGCCGCCGGATTTGAGGAGGTCGGAGGCGAAGAGATCGTTGACGAAGTTCAACGAAATGATCTGATGGGGCACGCCCAATTCTTCGGCGTGGTGTTTGGCGAAGGGGATTTCCTTGTGATTGTGCTTCGAGCCATAGTCAAAGCTTACCGCGCCAACAACATCGTGTTCGGCGTGGGCGTCATAGAGGGCAGTGACGGAGTCCATTCCACCGCTGACTAGCACGATCACCTTCATTCGCGGACTAGCTGCAAATTGCAGCATCTTCCCACAATCACCGCCGTTCAACCCGAATTTCGTCAAGGGCTAGGTTTGGCGGCAAAAGTGGCAAACGGGCGGGTTGGTACTCCTCCCAGGCCTGGCGGCGGCGGGCAATTTCCTGGCTCGGCGTCACTGGTGGCCTCTCTTCCGCATCCAGATTCCTCGACAATTCCCGACCGCTACGCTACGTATTCTTCCCCGATGCCCGCAATTGCCCTTGGCTTCGTGTTCCTACTTCTCGGCGGCGCCGAATCCACCGATCCGCATGGCTATGAGGACAGTTTTGCCCCAATGATCGCGTTTGTCTTTTTCTTCGTCGTTCTGGTGGGATTCGTGATTTTGGTTGGCGTTGGCGTCGCTGCCGGGCTCATCTTGGCGGCGGCGGTGGCGGGAATGGTAGGCTTCGGGGTGTTTACGACGTCTACGTTGGCGGGATTTTTGACGCGGAGACCTTCAACGGCGGCCAAGGCGCTGATTCTGCAACTTTCAGCGCTCGGCGGGACGATTGCGGGGCTTGGGTTAGGCGGCGCGGTCCATGCGATTGCTGAAACCGGGCCTTCGCTCGCTCAGTTGACCCTAACCGGCGCGCTGGCGGGTTTGGCCGGAGGATTGGCGATCGCGCTCATTTTCAACACCCTGTGGCCGCGTTGGCTTCGCGTTGCCGGCAAGGTATTGCCGCGTCCGGTCCGCGACCGTCTCACAATCGGCCAAAAAGGTCCGGCCTCACCCGGAAATGGTTGATTGCGCCGGGTTTTTGACGCAACATCGGCCCAATGAACAGACGGATCGTTATTGCCGGCGCAAACGGCATGTTTGGCAGATTGTGCGCCGGCCATTTCAGCGAGTTGGCAGGGTGTGAGGTGTTTCCGCTGACGCGCAGCGAGATGGATTTGAGCAAAGACCGCTCCATTCGCGACGCCTTGAACGCGGTGGGCGAATTTGACGTGATCATCAACGCCGCGGCCATGACCGATGTGGACGCCTGCGAGGACGAGCCCAAGCTGGCTGATCAAATCAACGGCTATGCCGTGGGGCTGCTCGGCCAAATTGCCGCCGATCAGGGCGCGCAGGTCATCCACATCAGCACGGATTACGTGTTCGACGGCAAGAAGAAGGAGCCCTACGACGAGGATGACGACCCGAACCCGGTTTGCGCCTACGGCGAGTCCAAATCGATCGGCGAGGATGAGTTGTTCAGCTCGTTTCCGGATCATCTGGCGATTCGCGTTTCGTGGCTCTACGGCCCGGGGAAAGTTGGCTTTCCGGAGTGGATTATTCGCGAAGCGATGGCCAAAAAAGGGGGAAAGCGGTGAGCGACAAGTGGGGCACGACGACTAACGGGAGCGAGGCCGTGGCTTACCTGGAATCGTTCGTGCTGTGCGAGGAACCTTACGGCGGAATTCTGCATCTGGCCAACCAGGAGACCTGCACTTGGCACGAATGGGGCCAGCATTGCCTGGATTGCGCCGCGGAGGCCGGAATTCCGCTCAAAACACGAAAACTCGGCAAAGCCAAGATGGCCGACATGACCAAGTGGAAGGCCAAGCGGCCGGCCCGGACGTCGTTGGCCGTCGGCAAGCTCATCGAGGAAGCCGGCATCACCCCGCGGCCCTGGAAAGAGGCGGTGGAGGAATTCGTGAGCCAGGATCTAGCGCCGAAAATCCTGGCGGAATAGACTTCAGCGGGGATGGGTGCGATGGTGAGGGCATGAAAACTCCCCACCCTTTCCTTTTCGCCGGCGCGGCTTGGTTTTTGGCAACCTGCGGCCTTTGGGCTCAGGGCGACGTCGATGCCGATCCGCTCGAATCCGCGTTGCAGGCTATCGAAGCAAAAATCGAGCTGCACGATTGGCTTGGCTTGCTGGACATGGCCGATCCCGAGCATCGCAACGCCAAAATCAGCGACAACGTCAGCCACGCCGCCTTTTTGGCCGGCTTGTTGGGCTTGAACCACGAAGGCAACTCGCTGGCCGGCAAGCATGGGCTGATTCGCCAAGCGGAATTGAGCCAAATTCGCCAGGTTGAGTGGAAACGGCGCAAACCGCTCAGCGCCGGCAAAACGACGATGGTGCTGGGCACGGCCACGCTGCACGAAGGCGAGGTTTTGGTGCTGGAAATCCACCTGACCAAGCACGGCGCCGGCTACTTGTTAACCGGCGGCGGAGAGGGCTGACGCTACAAATCGTCGAAGTCGAATTCGTTCAAATCTTCGAGCTGTTGCTCCTCTTCTTCGCTTAGTTCCTCGGTTAGGATCTCGCTGGCTTGATCCGCGCCGACGCCCCAAATTTCGCCCAGGTTTTCGGCGATCCGCCGCTTGTCGGCGGGGGCGAAATCCCCAAACGCGCGGCGCAAAAAGACCAACGCGCGGCGAAACTCGTCGTCATCCAGCGAGGCCACGTAACCGGCGAGTTGTTCCCACAATGCCAGCCGCTGCAAGAGCCCGTAGCGGTTGCGTTTGGCCAAGCCCTCGAACCAGCCGGCGCCGAGATCGGCCTCGATTCCCGGTGAAAGCCGGCGCGAGACTTCCTGGCTGAGCCGGTCGTTGGAAATCAGGCTGCGCTCCAGCAAAATGGCGCAGGCAAAGCCGGAAAGCAGCGGGTTGAGGTCGTCGCGATCGGACAGCGCGGTGAGTTCGCGAACCCAGAGGTCTTCGTCGATTCGCTCGTGAAATTCCAGGCTAACGCGGTTCATGCGATCCACCGCCACCATGTTCTGCTTGGCCGCTTCCGCATCGCAATTCGCCGCCGGAATCATTGCCAGCGCGCCGTTGACGAAGAGTTCCTCGATCAACGGGATCAGCGGCTCGGGATCGAATTTGCGCACGTCGCCGTAGCGCGCGGTCATGCTCAGTTCGTCGGCCGCGGCGGCAATTTCGGCGAAATTCGGCGATTCCGCGGCCAGGCGTTGCACGGCGGCTCGGGCCAGCTCCATGGACTCCATCATGGCGCACTCGCAGGCGTCGCGAACGGTCTCCGCGGCCACCGCGATGGAGTCGCCGCGATCCAGGCGGTCCTTGAATTTGTAGGCGACGGCGAGTTCCACGGTTTCGCCGAGCAAGACGGCCTCCACCAGGTTGATTTCGACCTCCGGCGTCCACTGGATTTGCCAGTGCTCGCCCCAGGTGGTCGAGGAATCGCCGGCTTTGACGCGATCGGCGAATCCCAGCCCCAGAACCCGCGTGCGGTTCAAAAACGCCGAGCGGTTCAGGTCTAAAAACGCGGCCGCCTCGCTCTTGACGCGACGATTTTCGCGCAGGTCCAGCTTCAAATCCTCGCGCACGGAGGTTTCCTTGAATTTGGCGAGTTTTAGCCGCTGCAACTCGCGGTCGAAGTCGTCCTGGATCGAGGTTTGGCTCACGCCTTTGGGTAGGCGGCCGATTGCGGTGCCCACCTCGATTCGCGCCAAGGATTCGGCAATCGGCGAGCGTTCGCCGTGACCGATGAGGGTGGTCGCCGCGTCGCGAAGATCCTCCAGCGTCGGCGCTTTCGCGTCCTTGAACGCGGCCAATTCCGCGGCCAAACGCACGCCCTCGATGACCTCCGCGGTGGATCGCGGCGTCCCGCCACCGCGCTGATCGCGGGCGATTCGGGCCAAAAAATGCGCCGGCAGTTGATCCAGCTCACCGCGCTCCAGGCACTGCCAAAGCAGCTCAAAATACGCCGGGGCGCGATTTCCGGCGCCGTAGCCGGATTGGCTGGAGAGCTTGAAGTAGCTGTAGGGCATGAGGGTGAGTTTGCTAGGCCGGCGAGCGATTTTTTCCAGCTCCGCGTCCGTCATCGGCGGATTTTCGGCAGGGTCCAGAACCGGGCGCGTGAAAGGCCCCTACCACGCACACAATTTCCTCCGGCTTCAACCCGTCCCCGTCCATGGCGCGCTGTAATTCGCGGCGCATGAAGGCCTCGCGCACCAGATTTTCGGCCCGCCACAGCGGCGGGTCGTCCTCCATCTCCCGCAGACCCTCACCGAGCGAAAACGCGGCACGGCGGTAGGCTTCGTTGGCCAGGTTATGCTCGAAATGGCGCTCCCAAAACGTGTCGTAGTCGCTCTCGCCGTGATCGCGGGCAAACCGCTCGTAAATCGCGCCGCGATCCGCGATTTCCGGCTCATCATCGTCGTTAGCCGCTGCCGTCCACGCATCCGGCAGGGCCAGGAAAATGTCCGAGGGCAGGTCGAAAAATCGTGCCTCGCGCCGGTTCGCCTTCGCCCAAACCAGCGCCTGGTATTCCGGGCTGTAGCGCGCGAACGGGTAAACCAGCGTCCGAACCGGCTGATCGTCGGTGTAGGCCAGAATCGCGATCGGCGGAGCCGTCTCGCGCCGCACGATGTCCGGGATCAGCGCCGTCGCATCCGCCAAGCCCTCGATGAGCACCAATTTCGGCCGAATTTCGTCCAAAAACCGCCGCAACTGCCAAGCGCCCATCGGCGAGAGGTGGCGCACGCCGAAAACCTGGGCCCGGGGCGTCATTTGTCCGGCCTGGTAAACTTTCGGCGCAGTTCGGCAAAAACCGCTTCGCCAGGAATCGGCTTGGTCTCTCCGGAATCGACCCTTCGCACTCGCTCGTTCATTTTTGGGACCGTTGTTCCCAGGGTTTGACCCGGCGTTGGCGGCTGCGCTCCAATTTTCGGCGATGCAGGCTGCGCATGGCCATCATCAGCAGAAAAAGCAGCAAAACGACGATGATTTTGATCGCCGTTTCCAGACCCGCGGCGGAGACCTCGCGTTTGGTCTCTTCGTCAATGACGCCGCCGGATTCTTGGGCGCGAATGCCTGACTTTGAATTTGGGGGCATGGCTGATTTTCCGCGCAACGTCCATGCCGGCCAGGTTTTTGCAAGCTCGCCCCGCTTTGACAACTCACCATCCCCGCTCTACTTCAGGGGCCATGAAACCTTCGCAAATCGCCTTGGGCCTGTGGAATCACGCTGACGGCGCGGAATCCGGGCCGGAGTTGCTGCGTTTGGCGCTCGAAACCGGGATTCGCACCTTCATCACCGCGGATTCGTTCGGCCGGAGGCGCCGCGGACCGGAATTTGGGCGAGGCCATCCGAAATTCCGGGGTCAGCCGCGCGGAAATCTGCGTGATCGGCGCAATTGGCTACGATCTTCGGCAAAACGTCCGGAGGCGGCTACTCCTCGGGCCGGGCGCGCTTCACCAGCAACGCGCGACGAGGCCGATTTTGCGGATTTTCTCCGATTCCGCGGCCAAATCCTCGCTCCAGGCCATCGGGATCGACGACGTTCGACGTTCTGCATGCTCCAGGATCCGGACCGCGACGGGTTTCGCAGCCACGCGGTTTGGGATGCGCATTGGCGAAAACGCGGGATGCGGGACTAACCGCGGAACTGGGAATTGCCCCCGGCCCGGCAAACGGCTACACCCTGGATTTGCTCCACGCTTTCGACCAGTTTGGCGACGTCATCGACTGGGCCACCGATCGTCTTCAACCCCATCGAACCCTGGCCGGGCGAACTTTGCCTGCAAGCCGCCGAAAACGCCGGAATCGGGCTCATTGCCCGCGAAAGCGCCGTCCCCGGCGGTCCCAACGCCCCCGCGGAAAAGGAGAAACGCCAGGCCAAACGCGACGCCATCCGCGAAATCGCCGAATCGCGCATCACCAGCACCGGAACGGCCACGCTGGAGCAACTTTGGGTCACCTGGAGCCTCAACCCGGCCGCGGTTAAATGCGTCGCTCCGCCGCTTCCGGGCCCGGACAACGCTCCGCTTGCCCGAACGGGTGCAAGCTTCTCGCCGATTTGCGCGATTTTGACGCCGGAGAGCTTTCCGCGGACTTCGAGCAGGTTCGCGAAACCGGCTCCAACAAGGGCCTCATCGCCCTGAAAGGCGGCACGCAGCAATTTCAGGGCAACATCCAGGCCGAGCAGTGGCCGCTGGACGATGAATTGGCCACCACCGCCAAAAAGCACGAAATCCTCCTCGACCGCGACTATTTTTGCCGCAACGACCCCCGCGACCATCGCGATTTTGGCATGCCGCGCCGTGGCGTCCCGCAAGCGATCGACCAGCGGCTGTTTTCTCCAACTCCAGGTCTTCACCAACGTGAATCGCGGCCAGCGCCGTGGCCGAGCTGCAAGCCTGCCAGGCGCCCGCAGTGGCTTACGCCGATCTCAATGATCCCCGCGGCGGTCGGGGTGCTGCTCTGGGAGGAGGACCCGCTGGCTTTGAGCCAACGCGCGGAGGAAACTTACGGCGGCGAAGTCGTTTGCCGGCGCCACGCTGCGGCCGGAGTTCACCATGCTGGGTAGGACCTACGCGTTCGGCCGCGAGGACAACGTGAAGTGGTGGCTGACCGAGCGCCCGATCGAGCTGGCGACCGCCGAGGTTCGACTCCGTGGGCCGTCTGGTATCCGCTGCGGCGCAAACCCGAGTTTTACCGGCTGCCGAAGCAGGAGCAGGGCGAAATGTTGCGGGAGCACGGCATCATTGGCCACCACTACGGCAGCGCCGGCTACGCGAGCGACATTCGGCTGGAATGCTTCGGCATGGACGCCAACGACAACGAATTCGTCCTCGGCCTGCTCAGCGAGCGGCTCTACTGGCTCTCGCGCCTGGTCAAGGAGATGCGCGGCACCCGGCAGACCGGGGAATTCATGCAGAGCCTGGGGCCGTTTTTCGTGGGTTCGGCGATTTACCAAAACGGCGGTCACGCCGGGCAGTAGCAGCCTGACGCTCATGCTAAGCCTAGCCGATCTCGCCGAGCTTCACGACGCCTTTCGGGCCGATCTGGACGCGCGGCCGCAGCCCTTCAACCTGCGCGGACAAACCTTCAGCCACTACCCGGACACCGCGCTGATGGGGGTCATCAACTTGTCGCCGGATTCCTCCTACCGCGAGACCGTCAGCACCTCGGCCGATGCCGCAATTCGGCGCGGACGCCGCCTCATGGCCGACGGGGCGCGGATCATCGACATCGGCGCGCAATCCTCCAACCGCGGCCGCGAAACTTTGGACGAAACCGCGCAAATCAGCCGCCTGGTCGCCCGTAATTCGCGAACTGGCGGCTGAAGGCGCGATTTTGTCCGTGGAAACCTGCGAAATTCCGCGTCGCCGAAGCCTGCCTGGAAGCCGGCGCCGGCGTTATCAACCTGACCTCCACCCAAAACACCGAGCCCTTCTACCGTGCGGCCGCCGAGCACCAAGCCGCCGTCATCATCTGCTACCTGCAAAGCGCCCAACCCCGCGCCGCCGGCGATCTTTCAGCTCAAATCGGGCCCGACCATCACGGAGACGCTCCGCACTTTTTTTCGGCGCGAAGCCGCGGACGAAGCCGAAAAATTGCGGCGTTTCGCGCCTTTGGATCGACCCCGGCCTCACCTTCACCTACCCCAACCTCCTGCGTGAGCCGGCAAAACGCGCCGCCTACCAAAAATCGACGCTTTTGGCCGGTTTTCGACTGCGAGACGCTGGGTTGGCCCGTTTGTCAGGCCCTCCCGCCCGGCATTCGATTTTTTTGAGGACGAAGTGCGCTGCGGCGAGCCATTTTTCGCGGTTTTGGCGATGTTAGGCCAGGCCGACCTCCTCCGCACCCACGAGGTAACCCGCGTGCGCGGTGTTTTGCGAGCCATGGCGGCTTGAGCACGCCGCCGCGCCAATTTGAGCTGACACGCATCACTCTCCGCCGCGCAGCATCCGCAGCTCCAGCTTCAACAAGCCGACCACGGACAGGGAGTCGCTAATTTCTCCGCGGTGAACCATGGCGAAGGCTTCGCTCAGCGGCAAACGGCGCACGGTCAAGTCCTCGGTATCGTCCGGGTTCGGTTCGTGAAAACTGAGCCCGCGCGCCAGGTAAACGAAGGCGATTTCATCGCACACGGCGTTGGAAGTTTGAAATTCGCCCAGCAGCAATTCGTAGTCGCGCGCCACGATTCCCGTTTCCTCGCGCAGTTCGCGCTGGGCGCTCTCCAACGGCGGCAAATCCGGATCTCCGCCGCCTTCGGGGATTTCCCATTCGTAGCGATCCCGCGGGTAGCGGTACTGCCCCACCAGCCAGGTGTGATCCTCTTCATCGACCGGGATGACGCCGACGGCCAATTTGCGAAAATGCACCACGCCGTAGATTCCCTCCCCTCCGTTGGGATTGGTCACCTGGTTTTCAACCACGCGAATCCACGGGTTTTCGTAAATCACGCGGCTGGAATTGGTCTTCCAGGGTTTCATTGCGGTGCGCCCCTCACGTTTTCATGCCAACTCAGCCATTTTTTCTCCATCAGCTCGTGAACGAAGGCATAATCGTCGTTGCCGATCAGGTTTCGCTCTTCCTGCGGGTCTTTTTGCAGATCGTAGAGCTCCTCGTAAAGCGGGTCGGAGTTAACGTAGCGGATGTACTTCCAGCGCTCGGTGCGCACGGCCTCGGTTGCCGGGATTTTGTAGGGCATGTAGTGGTGCTCGTAGAAAAACTCGGTCCGCCAGGTTTCCGGAGTTTCGCCGCGAATCACGGGGATGAGGTTTTGGCCCTGGGTTTGGGCGGGAATCTCGGCGCCGGCCAGTTTGAGGATCGTCGGGGCCAGGTCGATGGTTAGGGCCATCTCATCGCGCCGGCCGCGTTTGGCTTCCGGCAACCGGGGATCGAAAATGATGAGCGGGATGGCCATGGAAGGCTCGTGCGGCAGCCATTTGCCGGCCAATCCCCGCGCGCCCAGGTAAACGCCGTGATCGGAGGTAAAAATGACGACGGTGTTGTCGGCCTGGCCGGTGTCTTTCAGCGCCTGGACGATGCGCCCCACCGCGAAATCGACGCCCGAAACCAGGCGAAAGTAGCCCTTGACCGATTGCTCGAACAGTTCCGGCGTGCGGAGGCGGTATCCCCAGCGTTCCCGGTTGAGCGAGCGCTTCAAAAAGTCGGGCAGCCGGTTGAATTGTTCGGGCGCGGACAAGGGCGGCTCGCCCAGCTCAATATCGTGGTAAAGCTGGCCGGTCAGGGCTTCGTCGTAGGGGTAAAACGGCGGTTTTTTGCCGTCCTGGACGTGGGGGGCCTTGAGGCCGACGCAGAGGAAAAAAGGACGTCCGCCGCCCTTGTTGATCACCAATTCCGCCTGACCGGCAAAAATGCGGCTGGTGAGGTGCTCGCCGCCGGATTCGCCGAAAAAGCGTCCCTGCCCGGCAAAGGCGTAATTTTCGTCGAAAAACGTGCTGGGCGGGGCTCCGACGTGCCATTTTCCGGCATAACTCACCCGGTAACCGGCGATTTTGAGCTGAGCCAGGTAGGTTTGCCGCATTTGCGCGTCGCTCAACTCTTTGCCGCGAAATTCGCCATGCCGCCACTTGGTGCGCGCCGCGTATTGGCCGGTGAGGATGTTCGCCCGGCTGGTCACGCAAATGGCGGTGACGGCAAAGGCGCGGTCGAAGGTTACGCCGTTGAAGGCCAACTCGTCGATGTTCGGCGTTTCCACCCAGGGATGCCCCATGCAGCCCAAAGCATCGGCGCGCAAGTCATCGCAGAGGATGAGGATGATGTTAGGCTGGTCGTTGCCGCAAAGCAGCGCCGTGCCAAAGAGGAAAATGGGGACGATGAGCCAGAAACGCATCTTGGGGATAGTCTGCGGGTTGGACGCGAGAAATGCAAATTGTGCTCACCCCCGCCGGACGGATTGCCGGCTTGCAACTTGGGCGCAGCGGTCCCAAGCTCCAAAGCGTGAAACACGCCGTTTACGCCGGGAGCTTCGACCCGATCACCAACGGGCACCTCTGGATCGTTGAGGAAGCGTGCCAGTTGTTCGACAAGCTGACCGTGGCCATCGGCATCAACCCGGAAAAGGCCTACACCTTCCCGCTCAAAAAGCGGCTGGAGTTGCTCGAAGCGGTGTTGCCCGCCAATGATACCATCACCATCGCCCACTTCGACAACCGCTACCTGGTCGACTACGCCGCGCAGATTGGCGCGCAATACATCGTGCGCGGCATCCGCTCGCCGGGGGACTACGAGTTCGAGCGCGTGATGCGGCAGATTAACGAGGATATTCGTCCGGAGATCACCACCATTTTTCTCATGCCCAGCCGTGAAGTTGCCGAAGTCAGCTCCAGCATGGTCAAAGGCCTGGTGGGCCCCGGCGGCTGGGAATCCCAGGTTAGCCGTTATGTGCCGGATCCCGTCTTTCAAGCCCTCAAAGAAATCCAACGATGAACCAAATTGACCTCAACGGAAAAACAGCCGTCGTCACCGGTGGAGCCCGCGGAATCGGCTTCGCCATTTGCCAACGTCTCCTGCAAAGCGGCGCAAGCGTCCGGATTTGGGACGCCGACCTAAAAGCCGCCAACGCCGCGGCGGGCGAGTTGGGTTGCAGCGCGGATCAGGTGGAGCTTACCAGCGAAGATTCGGTCGCCGAAGCCACGAAATCGGCCCTCGCCGAGGGTGGTCGGATCGATATTTTGGTCAACAACGCGGGAATCGCCGGAGTCACGGACAAAACCTGGAAAATCCCGCCGGAAGAGTGGCGGCGCGTCGTGGACGTGAACCTCATCGGCCCCTACCTGACCTGCAGCAACGTGGTGCCGCACATGATGGAGCGCGGCTCGGGCCGCATCGTCAACATCGCCTCCATCGCCGGCAAGGAAGGCAACCCCAACGCCAGCCACTACTCCGCCTCCAAAGCCGGGGTCATCGCCCTAACCAAGTCGCTGGGCAAGGAATTGGCGGAGACCGGCATTTTGGTCAACTGCATCACCCCCGCCGTCATCGAGACGGACATCCTCAAGCAATGCGGCAAGGAGCACACCGCCTACATGCTGAGCAAGATTCCCATGGCCCGCTTTGGCAAGGTTGAGGAAGCCGCGGCCATGGTCGCGTGGCTGAGCAGCGAAGAATGCTCGTTCAGCACCGGCGCCATTTTTGATCTTTCCGGCGGGCGGGCGACGTATTGAGCTTACCGCAACCGTTCGCCGTTGTCGGCCGGCATGGATTGGTTCCAGCCGAGCACTTCGCGGACCAATCGCGCGGTGATTTCCGGATTTTCGGCGCTCACGTCGGTTTTTTCGGATGGATCGGCGTTCAGGTCGAAAAGCTGCGGATTTTCGCCGCCGTAGTCGCAGTACAGCTTCCAATTCCCGCTGCGCGCCGCTAAATCCGGCAATCCCGCGTAGTGGCGGAAATTTTCGCGATCCGGCGGCCGGCGAAAGAAGAGGGGAGCGCTTCGGGAGTCCGTGGATTTGCCCAAAAGGGTGGGGGCGAGGTTTTGGCCGTCAAACGCGGCGTTTTGCGCGTTTTCCGGGAGTTCGGGGATTGGCGTTCCCGAGATGCTAAGCAAGCTGGGAACCAGATCCATCGCGGAAAAGACGGATTGGCGGTTGCGGGAGCCCTTCGCCCCGTCAGCCATCAATCCCGGCGCCCACACCACCAGCGGCGAGCGCACTCCGCCCTCGAACAGCGTCGCTTTGTGCCCGCGTAGGTGCGCCGCGGAGCCAAAATCGACCTCCGGGCCATTGTCGCTGCAAACCAGGATGATGGTGTTGCCGCGCAAGGTTTTGCTGGCACGGACGTGGTCGAAAAGCGGGCCCAGTTGGCGGTCCATGGTCTCCAGCACCTTCAGGTAGAGGTGGCGCTTGCCGCCGCCGCCCCACAAATCGAGCGGCGGATGCATGGGCGTGTGGACGTCGTCCGGCCAGAGGTTGAGGTAAAACGGCCGATCCTGATTTTCGGCGAATTTCGCGAAGACCAGCGCCGCTTCGACGAATTTTTCGGTCACGTAGGCGCGGTCGTGCCAAATGACCGGGCCGTGGCCCAGATGGTGCGAGCCCAGGTTGTGCGGCGCGGGTTCTTTTTTGCCGGGGACGAATTTGAGCGGCAAAACCCGCGCGCCCAGTCCTTCAAAGTTCGTGAGCGACTCGTCAAAGCCGTAGGCGGTGATGAGGGGCGCCTCGTGGACGTCGCGTTGGCCGCCCATGTGCCACTTGCCAAAGTGTCCGGTGGCGTAGCCGGCTTGCTGGAGAAATCTCGCCAGCATCGGCGCCTCGGGGGCTAACCAATCGGCTACGCCGCGGCGCGCGTTGTCCTTGCGGTTGCTCAGGTAGGAGGTGATGCGCCAGCGTTGCGGATACTGACCGGTGGAAATGGCTACCCGCGATGGCGAGCAAATGGGCGAGTTGACGTAGAACTGCTCGAAGGCGATTCCCTCGGCGGCCAGGCGATCGATGTTCGGCGTTTTGGCCTCGGTGTTGCCAAAGCACGAAAAGTCGCCCCAACCCATGTCGTCGATGAAAACGAGGATGATGTTAGGGTGAGCCGCGGCGGCGGAAGCGGTCGAATTCCAGCCCAAAAGGGCGAAACCGGCCAAAAGTGTCGAAAACAGGCGCATGGGGTCGGCTTTTGGGGTTCAGCGGCTCAAAAAATGCAGGTAGCAAAACATGACCGGCGCGGTGAAGAGGATGCTGTCGACCAAATCCAGGATTCCGCCAATTCCCGGCATCACCTGGCCGGAATCTTTGGCGACGAGGCTGCGTTTGACGACGGATTCGGCCAAATCGCCCAGAATCGCGGTTAGGGCCAGCAACAGCGCCAAAATGGCGGTGTGCAGCGGCGTGAGCAGCGGGACGTCCCAGCCCATGAGGCCGGTTACGGCAAACGCGGCCACAAACGCGCCCAAAATCGCCCCCGCGAAGCCTTCCCACGTTTTACCCGGGCTAATGTGCGGGATCATTTTGTGCTTGCCGATCAACGAGCCGATTGCGTAAGCGCCGGAATCCGTGAATTTGGTCACCGCCAGGAGAAAGAGCAGGTAACCCCGCCCGGGGACGGCATTGCTGTGCTGACCGTCCTGAAAAAAGGTGATGCGGGTCACGAAGTTGAAGAGGAAGGCGATGTAGATGAAGCCGAAAACCGCAGCCATGACCGAAAGATGGCTGCGCCCCGGTTTAATGGGGAAGTGCAGGTTGATCCCGAATGCCACGAACACCACCGCCACGATGGCCAGGCTATCGAAGAAGCTGTAGTGCCCGGTTTTGCCGCTGGCCGCCAACCAGAAACACACGCTGCAGTGCGCCACGGCAATGAGCGTGGTGAAAATTCCCTCCCACAGCACCCGCGGACTGCGCAAGATGCGAAAATATTCCACCAGCCCTAACGTAACCACTGAAAGCAGCAGCGCGAAGAAGAGCACCGGGCGACCGGAGATGAGCGCCGCGGCCACCAGCCCCCACAGTACCGCCGTCGAGATGATGCGGTGGCGCAAAGCGATTCGCCGTTTGTTTCCGGAGTTGGACGGTGAGGATGGACGGTCGTCGGAGGACATGTCAGGGGCGGAAACCGCCGCGCCAAGCGAAGATGTTCGTTACCCGGTTGGCAAGCTGGATTTTAGAAACTGGAGGTTGGAAATCGGAAATTCGAGCTTTGGCGGCTCAAGCCTCCAACCGGCCCACCACCGGAAAATGATCGCTGAAGCCGCCTTCGATGACAAAGCGGCCGCGCGCCTTTTTCACCCCAAAACGCCGTGGCCGGACCAGATGCGGTTCCTCCGCCGCACGCGCCTCGGTAAGCCGCGAATTCGTCCACATTTCCCGCGGGGCGAAGATTTCCACGCTCTCCGGCGCCACGCGCAGGCCGCGCTCGCCGTAAAACAGCCCCCGGCTGGCCATGACTTGGTCGAAGACTTGTTTGGTTCGCGCCGCGCCGGGATTGGCGTAATAAATCGATCCCACGCCCTCGCGGCCGCACTCCCGCCACAGGTAGTTGTAGAAAAACGCCTGCCGCCGAAGGTAAGCCTCGAAATCGCGCGGCAAGTTGCGGCTGCGCGGCAAGGGAAGCTGCTCCAACTGATCCTGGCTGTTGCCGGCCTTCAATTCGCCAAGCACGCTGCGGTCGAACACGTCATCGTTGAAATCGCCCAGGATCAGGATGTTCCGGTTCCAGCGGTCCAGGATTCGGCGGCGCGATTCCGGGGAATCCGGCAAGGCGAGCAACTCCTCGCGGCTTAGCTTGAGCCGGTCGTCGAGGATGCGCCCTAACGTAGCCGCCAAAGCGATGCGAAAGGGCTCGGATTGCAGCGTCCCGCGGCTGCGCGAGGGCCAGTGGTTCACGCACACTAGCAGCTCCGCGCCGTTCGCCTTGACCCGCAGCGGCGCCTCAAAAATGTCGCGCGTGCGGAAACGCAGGTTGACCACGTGCCCGCGTGGCGGGTCGTCGGGAATCAGCTCGAAATGGTCGCGCGAATAGATCAGCGAGCAGTCGATTCCCCGCAAATCCGGTGAGGTGTGATGGGCAACCGCGTAGTCATCGCGGCCGATCGCCCGAACCAGCCGGTTGGCCAGGCGAAGGTTCTCGATTTCGCACAAACCGAGCAAATCCGGGCCGCGCCCGTCACCCATGAGGCGAATGATTTGGGCGAGGTTGGCGATTTTTCGCGAAACGGCGGCTTCGGTCCATCCGTTAGCCGGAGTGAACTCCAAATCGGCGGCGATCGCGCTTTGCGTGGCGTCGAAGAGGTTTTGCAGGTTCCAGAAAGCGAAAGTCACCCGGAAGCTGTGGCCCGCCGTGGGTGTTGTGTCAGGTAAATTTGTGGAAAAGCGCGCTCAAGCGCTCAGGTGGATTTCGCCCTTCTGAAGATCGATCGTCAGCACCTGCCCGCGCAGAAAATCCAGGCCCAAAACGCCGTCGATCGAAGCGCTCGGCGGCAAATCCATGGCGGTGACGGGCAGGTTGGAGATTTCCTGCCCCAGGGCGAGCAATTTTTCGATGTAAACGACCGGAACGTAGGTCTCATCGCTCCCTGTGATTACGGTTGTTTTGTTAGGGCTGTTGGATGGTTCGTAACCCAAGCGTTCCAGGCTCCGGCAGCGAATGAAGGGATGTGTCGCTCCGGTGTCGAGGGCAACTTGAGCTTGTTTCCCTGGTCGCCATTCGTGACCATGGCCTCCACAAGCACCAAGCCGCCAGATGGATCGAATTTCCAACTCATCAGAGCAAGAATCGCATTTCCTCAGGCGGGCGCCCAATGAATTCCGTGGCAAATTGGTTGGAATGGAGCTTGTCCACCCCATCGTCAAACACATCCCGGTCCGGGCTGTGAAATCGCACCCGCCCTTTGACCACGCGGAATTGCTCGTCCAGCACGGGATCGTTGATCAACACCCACTCCTGATCGAAGCGCGTTTCGATCTCTGCCATCGTCAATTCTTCGTCGATTTCCATGTTTTGACAGTAGCCAAATCTTCCGCCGGCTTCTACCATTTTCCGGTTTGGGAGCGGCTTTCGGGCCTCACTTCTCCGGTGTAACGCGGTAGGGCGCCTGCAAAATTAGCGTTGCCAGCACGGTTTGGTAGATCTGCTCGGTTTTGGGGTCCAATGTGAAGTGCCTCGTGCGCAGGATGTTCGGCAAGGCCAGCGGCCGTGCAACCGGAAACTACCCGCACTTGCGCTCCGGCAGATTTTTGGCATTCTTGGCGCCTCAACCCAAAAAAATCCATGCATCGCCGCCACTTCATCCGCACCAGCTCCGCCGTCCTCGCCCTCCCTTGGCTTGAGAGCCTGCCGGCGGCAGCGTCATCGGCGGCGCGGCCCAAGCGTCTCGTCTCCATTTGCACGAATTTTGGGCTCTACGGCCCCGCGTTTTTCCCGGCGCAAGATTCGGTGGGCGGCGACTACCAAGCCAGCGAGTATCTCGAAATCCTCAGCCCGCTGCGCAAGGATTTCACCGTGTTTTCCGGCATCTCGCACCCGGAGATCGGTGGCGATCATGCTTCGGAATCCTGCTTCCTCACCTCGGCCAAGCACCCGCGCCGGCCCGGCTTCCGCAACAGCGTCTCGATGGATTATCTTGCGGCCAAGCACGTGGGAACGGCGACGCGATTTCCGCTTTTGACCCTGCGCACGGACAACGCCGGCGCCAGCCTCACATCCACAAAAAGCGGCGCCTCGGTCACGCCGGAATCCAGCCCGTCCCGGCTTTTCGCCAAAATGTTCCTGGCCGGCAGCTCCAAGGAGGTGCAAGCCGAAATGCGGCGCTTGCGCGGCGGCCAGAGCATCCTCGACCGCATGGCGGACCGCTTTTCCTCGCTGCAAAAGGACCTGAGCCACCGCGACCAGCAACAACTTGCCGATTACGCCGAGGCGGTTCGCGAAATGGAAAAACAACTCCACGCCAACGAAGAATGGGCGCTGAAACCCAAGCCGGCCGTTGATGCGCCCAAGCCCCAGGACATCGCCGACCGCAGCGACTTGTTAGGCCGCGCGCAGCTCATGCTCAACCTGGTGAAACTGGCCTTGCAGACGGATTCCACGCGCGTTTGCACGCTGATGGTGCGCGGCGTGGACCTGACGCCGCCGATCGAGGGCATCACCATCAACCACCACGATCTCTCGCACCACGGCAACAACGCCGACAAAATTCACGACCTGAAAATCATCGAGCGCAAGAAAATGGAGCTGTTTCGCGATTTTCTCGCATCCTTGCGCGAAACGCCGGACGGTGGCGGAAATCTGCTGGATCACTCGCAAGTGTTGATCGGCAGCAACCTGGGCGACGCCAGCGGCCACGGAACCAGCAATCTGCCGATTTTGCTCGCCGGCGGTGGTTGGAAGCACGGCCGGCACATCGCGGGCAGCCGCAAGCCGGCGGAAAACACGCCACTGTGCAATTTGTTCGTCAGCATGATGCGGCAATTCGGGATGGAGGTGGAGAAATTCGGTTCGAGCACCGGGACGATGGATGCGCTGGGTTAATGCCAACGGGCGACTACCGCAAATCGCCGGTCATGGGCACGAATTTCACGGCGAAGCTGCGTTCCTTGGTCCACGAGTCGCCTGCGCGCGTTTGGAGGTAGAGATGCTGCCGGCGATCGTCGCCTTCCGGGTAAACGATGCTGCCGCCGTCCGCTAACTGGTGTCGCAGGACGTCGGGGATGCTTCGGGGCGCGCAGGCGAGGATGATCCGGTCGAAGGGCGCTTTTTCAACCCACGCGTCGCAACCGTCGCCGTGGTTGACGGAGACGTTGCCGATTTTCAGGCGGGTGAGGTTGTCTCGCGCCAAACCTGCCAGCTCACCCACGATTTCCGCGCTGTAAACTGCCCCGGCCAACTCAGCCAGCACCGCGGCCTGGTAACCGGTGCCCGCGCCGATCTCCAACACGCGGTGATCCGGTTGCGGATCGAGCATCTCCAGCATGGCGGCGACGATGTAGGGCTGGGAAATCGTCTGTCCGTGGCCCAATGGCAGGGCGCGGTCCTCGTAAGCGGCGTGTTTCCAGGCTGCGGACAAAAACTCGGTCCGGGGAACGTTCGCCATCGCCGCAAGGACGCGTTCGTCGCGAATTTGGTAGGGCTCGCGGCGCAGCGTGGCAATCATCGTTTCCACGGTCGCGGACATCGCCAAACCTTACCCTCCAGCGGCGATGACGTAAATCCAGTTTCCCAGCAAAGCGAACCCGAAGGCGATCCAGGCCAGTTTTTGCGCGGATTTGCCCAATCGCAGCTCGGGGATGCGTCCGAACACGCCGGTTAGGACGCTCCAACCGCTCACCGCAATTCCCAGCGAGGCCGCCAGGGGATTGAGGGCCGCGGATTGGCCGATTTTCCCGTGGGCGAAGGCGAATCCGGCTCGCGTGCCGCGGCAACCCATGCAGGGAACGTTGGTGGCGATTTTCAGCATGCAGGTGGGCGGCCGCGAGAGGGCAAAGCGCTCGATCGCGGGGACGAGGTTGACAACGGCGGCGGCCAAGACGATCGCGCCGAGCGTCGCCAAGGCAAGCCGCCGGGTGGACGCTGTCGCCTTGCGCCATGTCAGGAAGCTCACCGGCTTCGAGGTTCGGATTTCGGGGTTCGAGGTGTCCCGGGCGCTCATTCAACGATGAACCAGGGATTGAGCAGGTTTTCCTTGTTGTAGCGCAAGGATTCGCCGGATTCGCGATTCAGCACCTGACGGCCGGCTTCCAGGCAAACGGCATGCGCGGCGCCCGTGTCCCATTCCATGGTGGGCGCAAAGCGCGGATAGACGTCGGCGGCACCTTCGGCCACCAAGCAGAGCTTGAGCGAGCTGCCGGAGGAGGTTAGCGCGATTTCCTTGCCTTGGGCGCGCAATTCTTCGACGAATTGCTCGGTTTCCGGCGACATGTGAGAACGGCTGGCGACGACGCGGACGGGGTTTTGCGCGGAAAAATGCGCTCCGCCGGTGAGTTTTTCGGGTGGGCCGCCCTGGTCGATCTTAAACGCGCCTTGGCCGCGTTTTCCGTAAAAAAGCCGGTCCGCGGCGGGTTGAAAAACGACGCCTAACGTCGGCACGCCGCCTTCAACCAGGGCGATGTTCACGGTAAATTCGCCGTTTTTCTTGATGAACTCCTTGGTGCCGTCCAGGGGGTCGATGAGCCAGAATTGCTCCCAATTTTTGCGCTCCGCGTAAGGCTGGGCCTTGGATTCCTCCGTGATGAAGGGGATGTCCGGGTAATTTTGGCGCAAACCGTCCAAAATGACGGTGTTGGCGCGTTCATCGGCCTCGGTTAGCGGCGAGCGGTCCTCTTTTTCCTGGATCGTGAACTCGCGCTGGTAGATCGCCAAAATTTCGTCCCCGGCGCGGCGGGCGATGGCGATGACGGTCTGGAGGTCGATGTCCATTTTTTTGTGCGTTGTTTTTTGTGCTTTGTGCTTTGTGCTTTGTGCGTTGTGCGGCTGCGGCGATTTCGGGACCTGGGCGGCACGTTAGGCTCATTCCCAAGCCCGCCAGACTTCCTCCTAGCCTAGCTCTCCGCGATGGAACGCGCTTTTTCGGCACGGCGCGAGATTTCGGCCCAATCTTGATCCGCAATCACCTCGCGAGGCGCCAGCCAGGAGCCGCCAACAGCGGTCACGAGCGGCGAATCCAGGTAATCGCGCAAATTATCCGCGTTAATGCCGCCCAGCGGGATAAAACCCACGCCGAGGTGCTTGAACGGCGCGGCGATGTTTTGCAGGTGCTTGAGTCCGCCGGAGGTGCTGGCGGGAAAATACTTCAGCAGCCGGCAACCCAGGTTGAGGCTGAGATCGATGTCCGTGGGGGTCATGACCCCGGGACAAAAGGGCAGGCCGATGTGTTTGGCATGCATCACCACCTCCGCGTTAACGCCCGGAGCCACGCCGAAATGCGCCCCCGTTTCGTGCGCCTGATCCGCATGTCGCGGGGTCAAAATCGTGCCGATTCCCGCCAACATTCCCGGTGCCTCGCGCCGCACGTGATGGAGCGCCTGCAGGGCGGAATCCGTTCGCAAAGTCAGTTCCATGGCGTCGATGCCGCCCTTCATCAAGGCCCGCGCCACCGGAATCGCGTCATCGGCGCGATCGATCACTAGCACGGCGATGATGGCGCTTCGGGCGATTTTTTCGCCAAGCTCGGAATCCGGGGTCATGAAACAAACTAACGGCGCACAAACAAATTGCAACCAGCGCTCCGGGCCGCTTTTATGGCGCCATGCATCCCAAAACCATCCTTTGCCTCGTTTGCGCTGCCATCTTCGCCACCCCGGCTTTCGCTCAAGACACGCCCAAACCCAAGCCGAAGCCCAAACGCAAGCCCAACCCCATTTTTGCTCCGATTGAGGACGTGGCGGGATTGCCGCGCGTTTTGCTCATCGGCGATTCCATCTCCATCGGCTACACCCTGCCCACCCGCAAGGCGCTGGAAGGCAAGGCCAACGTGCATCGCCCACCCACCAACTGCGGCCCAACCACCCGCGGCGTGGGACAAATCGACGCCTGGCTGGGAGACGGCAAGTGGGACGTCATCCACTTCAACTGGGGCCTGCACGACCTGAAATACATGGGCCCCAACGGCGAAAATCTGGCCGAACCGGGCGCGGCCGGCAGCCAGCAGCAAGTCCCGCCGGATGCCTACGCCGCCAACCTGGAAAAACTGGTGGAGCGCATGAAACAAACCGGCGCCAAGCTGATTTGGCGCAACACCACCCCCGTGCCGGAAGGAGCCCAAGGCCGCGTGGTTGGCGACTCCGCGAAGTACAATGAAATTGCCGCAAAAATCATGGCCAAACACGGTGTGCAGACCGACGACATGTTCGCCTTCGTCAAGCCGCAGCAAGACAAGATCATGCGCCCGGCCAACGTCCACTTCACGCCCGATGGCTCCAAACTGCTCGGCGAGCACGTCGCCGGCGTCATCCTGGAAGCGCTGCGTTAACCCGCGCGTTTCGCGTTTCGAACTTCGCGTTTCGCGTTTCGAGTTTCGGATTTAACCTCCCCAACCGTGGAAGACCACTTCGGACATCGCATCAACTACCTCCGCATTTCCGTGACCGACCGGTGCAACGAGCGCTGCACCTACTGCATGCCGGACGAGCGCCAGGAATGGCTGGAAAGCACCGGAATCCTCACCGACGACGAAATTTTGCGCGTGGTTAGGGCCGGCGTGAACCTGGGGATCACCAAAATTCGCGTCACCGGCGGCGAACCGCTGACCCGGCCCGGAATCGTCGAATTAATGGCTGAGTTGGACCGAATTCCCGAGGTCCAAAATCTGGGTTTTTCCACCAACGGCACCCTGCTGGCCCGCAAAACGCGCGATGGCTCGACCAACGCCGAGGGCCTCTTCCAAGCCGGCGTGCGTTCGCTCAATTTATCGCTCGATAGCCTGGATCGCGAGGTTTACCGCAAATCGGCCGGCCGCGACTTGTTGCCGCAATTTCTCGAAGGCCTGGATGCCGCGCAAGACGCCGGTTTCGAGCAAATTCGCCTCAACTGCGTGCTCATGCGCCACGCCAACGAGCACGAACTCTGGGACCTCGTCGAATTCGCCGCCGAACGCCGCTGCCTCATCCGTTTTGTCGAAATGATGCCGGTGAGCAGCCGCGACGTCCTGACCGAAGCCAACTTCCTTCCCGCAGCCGAAGCGCGCCGCATCCTGGAATTCCGCTTTGGCCAAATGGAGCCGCTGCCGGACTTTCGCACCAACGGACCCGCCAGCTACTATCGCCTGCCGTCCGGCCAACGCGTCGGATTCATCGGCGCCATGACCAACCTGCATTTTTGCGAAGCCTGCAACAAATTGCGCCTAACCGCGGATGGTAAGCTTCGCCCGTGCCTCGGCAGCCACCTGGAATTCGACATGCGCCAGGTTTTGCGCGATTCCAAGACGACCGACGCCGATTTGCGCCAATTCTTCCTCAGCGTCGTCGAGCGCAAACCAAAGGAACACGATTTTCGCGAGCACTACCAACCACAGCGGCGGATGATCGCGATCGGCGGCTGAGTTGGCTGTTGGTGTGTGCAATCTAGAATGGCGATCCCGGATTTCACTGGAGCATCCTCCGATTTTGCTCCATCGTATCTTCATGATCACGCTTCCTGAAATTGAAACCCGTTTGGTCACCCTCGAGCAATTGGTGACCAAATTGGCGGAGCGTGTTCCACCTCCTCCATCCCAGCCTTCGGAGGCATCGGATTCCAGGCAATCCATCGAAGTGGAAGAAACGCTGGTTCCCGATGTGCCCGCATCCAAAAAGTTCACACTGACCGCAAGATCCATGGTGTGAGACCCGCGGAATGCTCCCCTGGCTTGTCGGAAACGGACTGGCAATCCATTGCGAATGCCGAAAATGCGAAGATGAGTGAGAACAACTGGTATGAGGTGGTCGAAGGGGGGTGATCTCGTTCAGGGCGACCTCCTTTTTGATTGTCCTGCGTTCCGAGTTTCTTCCAATGTCAAATGGCCGGTTGCGGAGGACGATCCAATGGGGATTGACGTGAGCGTCTATCATGTCGCGATCATGACCCAAAGTTGCGATTTGGAGAATGATAAAGTCCAAGACGTCCTCCTCGCCAGATTGCTGCCATGGCCAGATCTGGTGCGCGCTGAAGTAGATAAGGGTAACCAACTGGTTAAATCCAGAAAGTTTCGCAAGCTTCTGGTGAACGGGAGTGTCCCGGGACTCTCCCTGCTGCACGTGCATGACGGAGCGCCTACTTTGGAATGGTCTGTGGTGGACTTTCATCAACTGGTGACCGTTCCAAAACCTTTTCTGATCCAAGCGGCGAGTATCGCCGGCTCAAGACTCCGACTGAAATCTCCCTACCGCGAGCACCTCGCCCAAGCGTTTGCGCGATTCTTCATGCGTATTGGCCTACCTCATGATGCCAACGCATTTGAAACCGAAGGTGAGGTGAAAGAGGCGGATTAGATTGATGCCGAAGCTCAGCCGGAACGCATCGACGCCCTGGAGGTTTGCCTAACCAACCTGAAACCCGAGCATCGTGGCCTGCTGAGCGATTTCTACGTTCGCGGCTACACGATGAAGGAGATCCGCCAACGGCAAAATCGCGGTCTCAGCGCGGTAAAGGTGATGATGATGCGCCTGCGCCAAACGCTGGCGGCGTGCATCGAACAACGATTGGCGCAGCAACCCTGACAAACCCAAAAAATGAACCCAACTCAGAAACGAATCGCCGATTTGCTGCTGGAAGGCCACCAGTGCGATAACCTCCACGCTAACCAACGGCGCGAGTTGAATGACCTGCTGCGCGAGAGCGAAGAGAACCGCGAATTCGCGGCGCAGTTCCTGCTGGGTGGCGAATCGCCGTTTGGGGCCACATCGCAGGCGGTGAGGCGGATTTGGCGCTTGTTGGCCTTGGCATTGAGCCGCCAGAAGTTGATGGGGATGGCCTCGGCGGGGATGGTCGTCACCACCTTGCCGGCGAGCGTCATTTTGACGATTTTTTGGCCGCCGAGCAGGGGGCCGTAGATGAACTCGCCGTCCGCACCGCGATGGATGACGAAGCCGTGGAGATCCTTCGGCGCATCCGGCAAATTGCGGAGGTATTTGCCATCGGCGCTGTAAACTTGCACGCCGGCGCGCAGGCCGCCCAAGAGGCTCACGAAAACCTCGCCTTTGGAGCTGACGGCCACATCGCCGTGGGCGTTGCCCATCTGACTCATGCCCGGCGGCAGTTTCAACCAATCAGCGACGGGTTTCCAGGCCGGAGGGGCTTTGGGCGCGGCGGTGAGGAGCAGGCACAAAAGACCGGTTGCGCCCAGCGCCAGGGTCAGAGGAACCAGGCGCGCGAATTCGTGGGTTTTTCGCAGTTTCATCAGGCTGCTATGCCCGATGGGCCCAGTTCTGTCCAGCGCGGATGTTATTTCCTCACTTCCTCGCGAATCTCGATGATTCGCTTCATGACGTGGCCGAGCTTGCCGGACCAATCCGCGGTTCCAAAGGCGTCGTGCAGGGTGCGGTAAGCCTCGTAGATTTCGGCGTAGGTTGCCTGGTTGGCTGCGTCCGGCGTGTAGATGCGCTCGCGAAAGCCGCAAACGCCGCTCTGCGCCCGGGCGATTGTTGTTTTGCCGCTTGCGGCCGCACCGAAGATCGCGGCGCCTAACGCGCATGTTTGGTCGCTCTTCGCCACTTTGAGCGGCCGGCCCAGAATATCCGCGTAAATCTGCATCAACGCGGGATTTTTAACCGCCAATCCGCCGGTGTTGACCACTTCATCCACGTTTACGCCGTATTCTTCCAGGCGCTTGATGATGGTGAGGGCGCCGAACGCGGTCGCCTCGATCAAGGCGCGGTAAATCTCGTGTGCTCGGGTGTGGAGGGTTTGACCCAGGATCATTCCGCTCAGGCGCACATCCACCAAAATGGTGCGGTTGCCGTTGTTCCAATCCAGCGCCAAAAGGCCGGTTTCGCCGGGTTTCAGGGTGGCTAGCTCCGCTTCCATGGATTGGAATTTTTCGTCCATGGTGGCGCCGTAGCTATCGGGAACGAGGTTGTTGACGAACCAGAGAAAAAGATCGCCCACCGCCGATTGGCCGGCTTCGATGCCGTAGTTGCCGGGAAGCACCGAGCCATCGACAATGCCGCAAACGCCGGGTAACTCGTCGATTTTGCGCGACGTGGGGGCAACGGTGACGTCGCAGGTGCTGGTGCCGAGAATTTTCACCAGCGTGCCCTCCTTGACTCCAGCGCCGACCGCACCCATGTGGGCATCAAAGGCGCCGACGGCAACGGCGGTCCCTTCCGGCAAACCCAGCTTTTCGGCCCACGCCGCGGTCAGACCTCCGGCCCGGGAATCGGCAGTTTGCGCGGTGGAGTAGAGCCGGCTGCGAAGTTCGGCCAAATCCGGGTCCAATTCGGCCAAAAATTCGGCATCCGGCAGGCCGCCCCATTCCTCGCAAAACATGGCTTTGTGGCCGGCGGAACAAATGCCGCGCGCCATGGTCTCCGGCCGGGTGTTTCCCGTCAAAACGGCGGGAATCCAGTCGCAATGCTCCACCCAACTGTGGGCCGCGGCAAAGACCTGGGGCGCGGCGTTCTTGCAGCGCCAGATTTTGCTCCACCACCACTCAGAGGAGTAGATGCCGCCGCACTTGGCGAGATATTGGGGGCGAATTTTGGCGGCCACCTCGGTGATTTTCGCCGCTTCATCGTGACCGGTGTGATCCTTCCACAGCCACACCATGGCATCCAAGTTTTCGGCAAATTGCGGCTTCAAACCCAGCGGCGTGCCCTCGGCATCCACCGGCATGGGCGTGCTGCCGGTGGTGTCGACGCCAATGCCGATGACGTTGGCGGGATCGAACTGCGAATCGGCGGATTTCGCCTGGTCGATGGCGCCTTTCACGATCGCTTCCAGCCCATCCAGGTAATCTTGCGGATTTTGGCGGGCGACGTTGGGATCTTTGGTCATCGGTGAGGATGCCGAGTTGACCGGAAGGGGTAAGGAAAGACGACGGAGCCGACTTCCGCGCCGGAATCCAGGTTCACGAGCAACGAGCGGCAGGAATTGGTGCCGTAGTCCAGGCCGAGGGCGTAGGTTTGCATGGGTTGCCCTAGCATTGAAACTCGAAACTCGAAACTCGAAACTCGAAACTCGAAACTCGAAACTCGAAATCCGAAATCCGAAATCCGAAATCCGAAATCTGGCGCAGAGCTTGAACTTGGCCAAAAGCTCGCCTTTTTGCACGTCCAACCTAACCGATGTCCACCCGCAACCAAATCGACCACGCTTTTGAGACGCTGGAAGCCGCACCCCAACCGGCGGCGGAAATGGCGTCGGCGCCAAGGGCGGGCGAAGTGTTGGGCCGGTTAGCGGAGATGATCGAGTGCAATCACAAGCCGTTGGCCAAGAAAATCGCGCTGGAAAGCGGCAAACCGGTGGTGGACGCCCGCGCGGAGGTGGAGGAAACGGTGTGGACGGCCGATCGATTGGCGCGTCTGGCGCCGGCCGCCGGCGAGGCCGAGCTGCTCTACGACCCGTTTCGGCACGGTTGGCTGGGTTTCCTGCGTCGCCGGCCTTATCGCACGGTGGGGGCCATTACCGGGGCGTCGTTCCCGCTACTGATGCCGGCGCTGGCCGTTTTGCCCGCGCTTTGCGCCGGAGGCCGCGTCATCCTGAAGCCGGCGGAGGCAACTGTGCCGGTGGCGCGAGAATTGCAACCGGTTGTGGCAGGAAGCCGGCGGCGACGAACGGCAATTGGCGATCCTGGAAGGGCCGGGCGACGAGTTGGGCCCGGCGTTGTGCGCCAACCGGGAAATCGAGGCGCTGGTCGTCTACGGCAGCCGAAAAATCGCCTTGGCCGTGCAACGCGTCGCCCGTTTCAAGCCGGCTTCCCTCCACTTTGGCGGGCCGGGCGTCGTTGTGGTGGGAGAAGGGATCCATCTCAAGCAAATGGCCGCGGAAATCGCCGCTCACGCCTTTACGCACAACGGCCAAGCCGCGTTTTCGCCCAAACTCGTCCTCGTCTGCCCGTCCGGCTACGCCACCATGCGCAAGCTCCTGGCCAAGCGCGTGCTGGATCTGAAATCCGGCCCGCCCCTGCAAAATCGCACCGAAATCGGCCCGCTGCCCAGTTCCTGCCGCGCCCAAGCGTTGCACGACGGGATCGAACGCATCGTCGGTCACGGCGGGCAACTCATTTGCGGCGGCAAACGCGGCGGAAACTTCGTCATGCCCACGATGCTCGGCCTCGGCATTCGGGAAACCGGGCATTTTCTGGAAACCGAACTTTGCGGACCGGTGATCGGCATCAGCCAAATCGATGAGCTGGAGGCGTTGCCGGAAGTCCTGGGTTCGCGCCGGGAACTGGCCGTCAGCCTGTTTGACGCCGACGACATTCTGGCCGCTGACATCGCCCGCCAACTCAACGCCCAAGCCGCCTACATCAACGCCTTTGCGCCCTGGCAAGACTTCGCCCACTGCGTCTACGAATCCGCCGTTAAGCTGGATTCTCCCCCGCCGCGTCAACTCCTGGCCGAGGTTCAGACCCAGCAGCGCGGTTACCAGTTTGAGTGAGCCTGTGCCTCAGGGTGGCAATCGAATCGAGGCAAGCGAATTCCGGCGCTCTTCACGGTTGGCCCGCGTTTTCGTAGTACCACACGTTAGCCACTTTCTTCCCGTCACCGGCGTAAGCGAAGCTGCCCACCACCATGTCGAGATCCTCGTCACCATCGGCATCGGCGATGTCCACATAAAGCCCGGTTTCCGGTTTTGTGGGCTCAGCCGCCTTCGATTTCGGGCCGGGAGCGATGAGATCGAGCTTGGCGCCGAATTTTGGGTTTTTGGCAGTTCCTTCGTTCGCGAACAAATACACGCCGCCACAATCTCCGTCTCCGTAGGTGTTGCCGGGGGTGCTCGCGACCAAATCCCGATCGCCGTCGCCATCCCAGTCGACCAAGCGCAGCGTGCTGATTTTGCCCAGGGCGATGGGCTTGCCTCCAGCCTCAAGCAACTCGTTTTTCGGGCGAAAAATTGGCTTTCCGGCGCTTCCGTCGTTTACGCGAAGGAGAATGTGGCCTTCGTCGTAATCGCCCAAAAGCAGGTCCAAATCGCCATCGGCATCGTAATCCCACGCCAAGGCTGAAGTCAGGTGACCGCCGAGGGTTTTGCCCTCCGGATCGCATCGATTGGTCCGCTCCCATTTGCGAGCCTCGTAGTCCCAAAACTGGTTCATCATGATGCGCTGACCGTTGGCATCCAGGATGTGGGCCGGTTTTTTCCAGCCCTTGCCGCCAGGCAGCCCAAGGGCTACGTGGGGCGAGCCATCAAACGTTCCCACGACGATGTCCGTGTTGTTGTCTCCGTCAAAGTCCACAAACTGTGGACTCATGCCGATGCATCACCAGTTGTCGAATTTCAGGGCCTTACCGTCCGCTCCCAGCAGATTGGTTTCTGCGGAAAACTCCATTCCCGAGCCACTGCGAAGTGCGACGGTGATGTAGCCCCGAAGATCTCCGGTGACGATATCAAGTTTGCCGTCTCCGTTGATGTCGCGAAAGACCGGCGACGGGTAGTAGCGGCCTTCGCCGATGTATTTTTCGCCAGCTTGGAGGCGAACCGGGGCCTTGAAATTAGCTTCCCCGCGTGGACCGGCAGCGGCGGTTCCTAACACGATCGAAAGCCCGGCAGCAGCGACTAAGGAGAACCTACTTTTCATAGGGTCATGATTGTCCGCGTCTTGCCGGCGGTCAACCGCACAATTTGGGTGAGAATGAAAGTGACAGCCAAAAAGGGGTGATCGTCGGTTAAATTTGGTTAGAATTCTGGCAATCTTAGACGAATATACCGGCATGAAAATCTTCATCGCCGCCGCCGCCATTTTTGTCGCCGCAACTCCGCTCGGGGCCCAAACCGGCGCCCGGCAGGCATTGCAAGCCCTGGAACGTCATGCCGGTGAAGAGGTGATCGGCAAGATGGTCGCCATCGTTGGGTTCAACGGCGCCAGCCAACCCGAATCCTGGCAAATCCTGACCCTGGCGCCAAAAAACGACGCGGTTTTGCACGAATTCATCGTTCGCGGCAAAACGGTGACCGGTGCGGCGGCGACCCGGGTGAAACCCAAGACTGAGAACGGGATGCTGATTTTCGTGGCCGAGGCGGGCACGGCGGGCGTCGCCGCGACACGGTCCAATTCGGTTTGGGTTTAGGGCGGTTTTGCGGGTTCAGTTTTCATCAGCGCCTGGTTTGCAGGGGATTCAGGGTTTGCGGCGCCTCCGCGCCTCCGCCTCGGAACGAGGCTTAGTTCAACTTTAAGGCCACCCACCCGCTACTGAGAGTGCCCTTCCGATTCTGATTTTGGTTTCTCTTTGTCCTCCGACTTCGACTCCAGAGCGGTAGCGGGTTGGCGTACGCCGTCTTGTTCGCGCATTCGGTAAATTACCTTCACGGCATCTCTGAAGGGAGGCTTCCCTGATTCATACCAACGCTCGCTCTCCGATGGGAGGACTCCGGTGTAGTCGATCTTCATGAGAGTGAAGTTGTCTAGATCCTCGGTAGAAAAATGGAATCTGACGTGGCACGATTCTTTAGGTTTTCTCTTTTGCTCTTCGATTCTAAGGATGGCGGCATTGATCTCTTTGCATAGGAGGAGGCGATGGTCTTCTGGTTCAAGATGTTTCACTTCCGTCCACTCAAATTGAGCCACGCTGATGCTCGTCTTGCTCTTTGGGCGATAACTCACGTAGTCTTTGGTCGAGGTAAAAAAATTCTGCCATTTTTCCTCCTCTGCGATCTCGAGACCAAGCTCAAAATGTTCGATTGATGTTCCGAAGGACCTTTCTTTCAATGAGTTGGTCAATTCCCGATCAAGCTTGAGCATGTCTATCCACCATCTCCCCGTTTCTCGCATCACGACACCGGCCTTGACGGGAGCCAAAACCACTTCATAACCCGTCGTGATGAGGCTAGTGAAAGTCATCTCTTGGCCTAACGTTAAGGCAAGTATGCCGTGAAGCCGCGTTTGACTTCCAATTTCAGATTCGGGGTGATCGGCTTCATGGCATACTTGCCTGTTGAACTGAGCCGGCGGCCAACGGGGAAACGGTCAACCGGCTTGCTGGGGGAAAGTATAGGGGCGGTCTCTGGCGTCAAGGTCCGAGCGCCGGAAAATCGCCCCGGTGGCGGGCGCTGCGGTTCCCGGCAATCCGGTCCGCTCGCCTCGGTGCGGGGCGAGCCGGGTGAGGCCCAAATCTGGGAACGGGACGCTGACCGTGCGAACACGGCGGGGCGTCGCCGCGACACGGTCCAATTCGGTTTGGGGCGGTTTTGCGGGTTCAGTTTTCATCGTCGCCTGGTTTGCAGGGGATTCAGGGATTGCAGCGCCTCCGCGCCTCTGCCTCGGAACGAGGCTTAGTTCAACGTCCAGCATGGGCGTTGTTTTAACGGGGTGCAAGTCCCCGGTGTGAGAATCGATGCTGAAATGATGAAAATCAGAGTAATCAGAAACACTAGCAGAAGCCAACTGCGGCCGGGCAACCGGTCGTGGGGAGGAAGGCTATGTGCTGGGCCTTGAGCCGATGAACAAGAACCGCATCCACTGGCCGGATGGATCAGGTGAGCACCGCACAACACAGCAAAACCGTTCGATTCCATCCATCAGGTAAATGCCGGCGGCTGTGTGGCTCTAGAACAACGCACCTTACCTGGGGAGACCCTCGCCGGGGATGCCTGGCCAGGGTCTCAGCCGAGGTCATAGTAATCGTGGAAAACGAGCCGGGGGCATTAAAGTTGCCCGATTAAACAACGAAACCGGAGGCCTCACCAAATGGTGGAAACAAACCGGCGCCTGAAACAGGCCCGCCCAGGACTGGCCATGTTGCCGACCCCGCATGGCGCAGCCGGAGGACCCACCGATGAAGGACCAAACCAGCCAGATGAACCGACCCAGCCACCCGCTTACGGCGATGAACCCGACCGGGGGAGCCAGACATGAGCATGGGAACTGGGCAGAGAAAGAGAGTTCATGGGGAGGCGGCCCTTCGCTGATCCGTGGGGGGATCGGCTTTGACTGACTGGAACCGCCGAGTACGGACCCGTACGCTCGGTGGTGTGGGGGGCCGGGGTTCAAACCCCGTTCCTACCCGATTCTGCCTTGGCTTGTCTGGCGGTGGCGCTCCGCTCTGCACTCCAATTATTGTAGTCGGCTTGGTCTACGAATCGGTAGGGAGCGTTGTGGGCGGCATGACCTGCACCACAAAGCTGGACGCACTTCAATCTTCCATCGCGTGGGGACCCCGGGGTCGTCACCGCTTCGGTAATGTCCATTCCTGGAATCGCGTCTTCCTCGAAATCGCCTTCTAGGTGTCCGATCGCGTGAATCACATCAGCGGAAGTGATGATCAATGCGACGGTCGTATCGCACGGCAACACAAGTTCGCTCGAAACAAAATCGTCCGCTGCGGTGGGATCACTCATATCCAGTCCGATGTGATTGTCTTCCGTAATCGCATTGGTCGCAGTCGCTCCAAATACTCCATCCTCACCGGGATAATGGAAATGCCAAGAATACTGCTTCGCAAGGACACGCACTTTCACCTCAGAATTCGCAGCGGCGACATCGGATGCGATCTCATGCATGGCATCGCGCGTCTCGATGAACAAGCGCGCAATCGCAATGCCGTAGCCAATACCGATTCCGACTACGAGCATCACGATTCCGACTATGACAGTGTCACGGCGCATTTATTTTTGGCAGAACATTGTGCTCCGACACATCATGTTCATGTTCCCGGAGCCTCTTTATATGGAACATGGGTTGAAGTATCCTGCCAAATCAAGAGAAAAGGTAACCTGATGTGAGGTGTCCACCCGTTTCGGGGGCAAAGGCAACCTGGAAATAACGTCAGCTATGGAAATTGCAAAATAGAGATCACGATGGAACAATGCGGTCGAATTTGCTGGCTCGTTTCCTTGACGGAGACCTACCAGATCCCACATTTAGACTTAAGAATTTCGTTTGCGGGTCAGCCAGATTTGCCCCTTTGCTGTTGTATGACCCACGCCTTTTCGATCAACACGCCCGCGATACCGACGAGAAACTGCGCCGCTTGAAGGAGCAACAACTCCACGCCAAAATCGAAGGCGAAGCCGATTCCGAGCCCCCCAACATGCCCGACCCAAGCGATCCGCGTTTCATCTCCGGCATCTACAACTATTGCGACCGCTGGTGCGAACGTTGCGCGTTTTCGCACCGCTGCCTCAACTTCGCGATGGAGCAACAGCGGGAGCCGCCGGTGGAGCGCGATTCGAACAACCAGGCGTTTTGGGATCAGCTCAGCGCCAACTTTGCCCGCACCGGCGAGATGATCCGCCAAATGGCCGAGGAAATGGGCGCCGATCTCAGCCCAGAGGCGCTGGCAGAGGTATCGCGCGAGGAACAGGCCCGCGAACAGCGCGCCGCGGAGGCGGGCAGCGACATCGATGAGTTGGCGACGGACTACCTTGAGAAGTCAGCCGCGTTTTTCGACGCGCACGAAGATTTCGTCACGCAGCGGGCCGAGGAGTTGGCTTCGCAGGTTCAACTCGGCATCGCCAAGCCTGCCGACGCCAAGGGCGCGATCGTGAATCTGGCCGATGCGGTGGAGGTGATCCGCTGGTATGAGTCGTTTATCGTGGTGAAGCTGAAACGAGCGTTCTATTCGCGCGAAGACGAGCGCATCGAGCCGGAACCGGATTTTCCCAGCGATGCCGACGGTTCGGCCAAAGTCGCGCTGATCGCGATCGATCGCAGTTTGGCCGCATGGACGGCGCTGCGCGAATTTTGCGTGGAATCGGAGCACCAGGACGAAGCGCTTGACGCGATGGTGATGCTGGATCGGTTGCGGACGCAGGTCGAGGCGGAGTTTCCGCAGGCAAGAGCGTTTCACCGGCCCGGGTTCGACGATGCCGGCGAGCAGGCAGCCTGAATTTTCGGGTAGGCCGCGTTTTGGAGGGTGGCATTGAAAAAGCCCTTTGAGCTTGCTCTCGGTCGGCGGTAGTTATTCAGCATGGCCGATGACCGTGGGGATGCCCAGCGGACGCTTCTCCTTGCTCCCCGGCTTGGGGATTAAGACCCGTCGGATTGGCTTGGGTTGGTAGGTATTCTTCGTGAGGCGCTCTCTAACGGCGAGCAACCGCGATTGGCTGTCTTTGGCGAAAATTATCTGATAGGCTCTCCCCAACCTCGCTTCCCACACCCAAGCCTCCTGGTCGAACAACTGCCCAGCGATTGGCAAGAACTCTACGGCGAGCGTCCGCTTCTGCTGGAGAGCTGCCGCGCGTAATGGGTACCAGAAAGCTGCCGACTGGTGTCTGGACTATGAGAGAAAGGTTATGGCAGGCAGCAACGATGCTGATCGTCAGTGGATTCGGCTCAACCAGCAGGCGTGGAAACACAAGTGACGTGCAAATCGGCGTCCCTTCCGTCGCTTAGGTCCCTTGCGTCCCTTCATCCCAACAACTTCCGAACCACGTGGCCGTGGACGTCGGTTAGGCGGTAGGGCCGGCCTTGGAAGGTGAAGGTCAGTTTTTCGTGATCCAGGCCTAACAGGTGCAAAATCGTGGCTTGAACGTCGTGAACGTGCACGGCGTCTTGCACCACGTGAAATCCCAACTCATCGGTCTGGCCGATGGTGATTCCCGGGCGAATTCCGCCGCCGGCGAACCACATGGCGAAGGCTTGGGGGTGGTGATCGCGGCCTAACGAGCGCCCCAAAGCCGCGCTGGCCTCGACCATGGGCGTGCGGCCGAATTCGCCGCCCCAAACCACCAGCGTGTCCTCCAACAAGCCGCGCAACTTCAGGTCGCGAATCAGTGCGGCGCTGGCACGATCGGTTTGCCGGGCTTGGCCGCGCACGCCGCCTTCCACGTTGGAATGATGATCCCAACCCGCGTGGTAAACCTGGATGAACCGGACGCCGCGCTCCGCCAAGCGCCGCGCCAGCAGACAGTTGTTGGCGAAACCCGCTTTGGCCTCGCCAGGCTTCGCGCCGTAGAGATCCAGCGTGGCTTGGCTTTCGCTGGAAAAATCCATCAGCTCTGGGGCGCGCGATTGCATGCGAAAGGCCATTTCGTAGGCGTTGATGCGCGTTTGAATCTCGGGATCGCCAACAGCCTGGAATTGACGCTCGTTCAGGTCGCGAATCAGGTCGAGCGAGGCGCGTTGGGCGCGTCGATCGATGCCTTTCGGGTTGGAAACGTGCAAAATCGGGTCGCCGGAGTTGCGGAACGGCACACCTTGATGCGTCGAGGGCAAAAAGCCGCTGCCCCACATGGCCGCGCCGCCGCTCAGGTTGCCGCCGCTCTTTAAAACGACGAAACCCGGCAAGTCATCGGCCTCACTGCCCAGGCCGTAGCTAAGCCACGATCCCATCGCCGGCCGGCCGGGAATGCCGCTGCCGGTGTTGACGAAAAGTTGCGCCGGCGAGTGGTTGAACTGGTCGGTGTGGACGGATTTGACGATCGCGATATCGTCGGCCACTTGGCTGAGATGCGGCAACGCCTCGGAAATTTCCGCCCCGCTCTGGCCATACCGCGCAAATTGAAAGCGCGGCGCCAAAACCGCGGCATCCGGCTGGATGAAGGCGTAGCGCTGGCCCTTGATGACCTCCGGCGGGATCGGTTTTCCGTCTAATTCGCGCAATTTCGGCTTGTTGTCGAAGAGCTCCAGTTGGCTCGGCGCTCCGGCCATGAACAGGTAGATGACGCGCTTGGCTTTGGCCGGAAACGGAGGATTTTTTGGCGCCAGCGGGTTGGCCGCCAAGACTTTGCCGGTTAGTAGCGAAGTTAGGGCGATTTTTCCGACGCCAACGCCACACGAGGAGAAAAACTGGCGGCGGGTGCGAAGCTGGAGGGGATGGGTCATGCGCGGGACGGGGTTCGCTTCGAACTATCACGCATTCCTGGCAATTTCCAATTTTCGACGGCCAAACTGTCGATTTTCTCCGTTCCGGCAAATTCACGGATCGCGTGGAAAGGCGTTGCGCGCTTCCGGGCGCCGGCTCATCTTCTGGTTGACATGAACCTGGCAAAATACGGCGTTCTCTTTTGCGCGTTGACGGCAATTGCCTCCGCCCAATCCGAACAAAAGCTGGCCGACTACCTCAAACGTCATCCCGATGCGGACGCCAATGGTGATGGCGTGCTAACTCGCGAGGAAGCTCACGCGCATCGCCGCCGAGATCCCAGCCGCGGCGACAATCTCGCTTCCACCTCGAAGATTCCGGCCAAGGATGTTTCGCTCGACCGGGCTCCACTGCACGAGGTCGCGTTGAAAACCGAGGATGGAGTCGACCTCAGTTTCGCCTATCGCATTCCCCCCGGCGAAGGCCCGTTCCCGACCATCGTCTTCTTCCACGGAGGCGGCGGCCAGTCCAACCTGAGCAGCCTCAAGGCAAATCTTACCAACGGCCCGGTTCAGACGCGATTTTTGGAGCAGGGATTCCTAACCGTGCAATCAACCCGGCGGCCGTTTTGGAAGAGTGAGAAACGCAGCCTGCCCAGCGGATTCTACCTGGCCGTGGATGACGCAGCCAGGGTGGTGGAGCGTGTGAAGGTGCTTCCGGGCGCCGATCCAGACCAGGTGATTCTCTACGGCGGCAGCGGAGGCGGCATTCTCGCGATCGTCACCGCAGCCAAGGCAGCGGTCTCCTGCGTCATCGCCGGCGAACCAGCCACCGTCGTTCCGCTCGATCCCAAAACCGGCGAAAAGGCTAGCTCGTCCGATTACCGGGGCTTGATGGCCAATCCGGCTGCGAATTTCACCGGCGAACGGCGCGAGGAGATGATCGCCTGGATGAAGGAGGTTTCTTGCCCCGTCCTCGTCCTCCAGGGCAAGCCCGTGGGCCTCTACCGCGCGAATTTTGAGATCCTGATCCCGGAGATGAAGAAGCTGGGCAAGGACATCTCCAGCATCACCTACCCGGGTATGAGCCACGGTTTTTACTGGGGCACGGTTCGCGCCGGAGCAACGGTCGAGACGGTGGACAAGATCGTGAAGGATGTGTCGGCGTTCGTTGCGGAGAAACGCGGCAACTGAGGTTCAGCCCGAGCCGGCCGCGGTTTTGCGGCGGCGGCGGTGTTGGCTGCGCCAGGGCGCCGTTTTTGCCCGTGCCTCTCCTTCCACCAGACGCCAGAGGGCGATCGGCGCGAGCAGCAGCGGCAGGTGCAGCAGAAAAACCGGCGCCCATTGCCGATAAGCGCCAAATCCCGCGTCCAACACGAAAGCGGCGAGGCCGGCCGCGGCCAACAGCGCCAGCAAAATCGACGAGGCGCCCAGGGAGAATCGGTTCCAGAGCCCCGCGCACCCTAACAGAGCCAAAATGGCCGGCAATCGCAGGCTCCATGGCTGCTTTTGCGCGTCGAGCGCGGGTATGAGCGTTGAAGCCAGTTTTTCCGCCCACGCCAACTGCTTTCCACCCGGATCCAAGGCGCCGAATCCCGGAATTTTCACCGATTCCGGCAATCCCGCGAGAACGGCCGCGTAGACGGCGAAACCCAGCACCAACGCCAGGCGAATCGCAAGCCAGCCACCGGGTCTCCAGCGGAAAAACGCCGCCAACAACAAGCCGAGCGGAACGAGAAGCAGCAGGGAGGCCGGCGCCAGGCTAAGCAGGCGATTGTCTGCCTGACGAACCTCGCCGAAAACCTGCCAACCGGCCACAAACAGGCTCAAAAACAGGAGCGTGGCCGCAAACCACGGGGGACGCCACGTTAGAGCGGCGATGCCGGAAACGGCCAACCAGCCGCCTAACACGTTGGGTAGCCATCCCGAGCTTTCCGAGGCCGATGCGAAGAGCGCCCAGGCCGTGCCGGAAAACATCGCAAAAACCGCGATCCGGAGCAAAAATTCGCCCAAACGGCGGCTGTTTCGGGCGGAAATGGCGTCGGAATCGCGATCCGCCTCCAATTCCTGGCCGCTCTGGATGATGGGCGCCGGCGCCAGAATCGGCTCCCGCAAAATTTGCTCCAAATCCTCCTGAAACTCCTCCGCAGACTGGTAGCGGTCGTCCGGCTCCGGTTGCAGGGCCTTGGTGATAACCGCGTCGTAGCGGGGATCGATGTCCGGCGAAATCTCGGCCGGCGGTTTGAAGGCGCCCTTGGGCAGCTTGCCGGTGAGCAGCTCGTAAAACATCGCCCCCATCGCAAACAAATCCGCCCGGCCATCGACCGCGCAGCCCAAGTCCCGCGCTTCCGGGGCCACGTAATCCGGCGTGCCCACCATCATGTGCGTCTTCGTATCGATGTCCCCGCCGGCGCCGAGCGCCTTGGCCACGCCAAAGTCGGCCACTTTCACCAGCCCGCGATGGTCGAGCATGATGTTGGCCGGCTTGATGTCCCGGTGGATGATCCCGTTTTCATGCGCGAAACCCAGGGCATCCAAAACGTGGGAAATGATGGCGTGGGCGGCCTCAGGCTTGAGTTTGCCGCCTTTTTCCTTGAGGTAATCGCGAATGTCCGCCCCCTGGATGAATTCCATGACAAAGTAGAGCAACCGCCGGCCGCCCGGCGTCACCGCCTCGCCGGAATCGTGCACCTGGATGATGGCGGGGTGATTCAGCTTGGCCATGGCCTTGGCTTCCTGCTTGAAGCGCTCCACAAACTGTTCTTCGCCATCGTCCTCCGCCAACCCCATCGGCAACACTTTGATGGCGACGTGGCGGTCCAGGTTGGGTTGCAGCGCCTTGAACACCGCACCCATCCCGCCCTGCCCGATCAACTCCGTAACCTCGTAGTTGGGCAGGATTTCGTTGAGTTGGCGGACGGAAGGGATTTGCTGGCCCGCTGCGGGCTCGGTTGGCCAATCCTCAGGATTCACGGTGCAAATGGCTCTCTTGCTAGCGCGTTTGACGCGAAAATGCACCTCTTTTTTGGCCAATCAGCCATGGTTGGGCGCCCAAACTCGCCAACGATCTGAATCCGGCCAATTCGGCCTTCAATCCTCCTCCGTCCATTTCTTTACCCGGTCTCGCAGCCGGGTCAAAATTCCGTGAATCTGAAAAATATCATCGCTGGAGGCATCGAGGCTGGGGCCCATGCCGTAGACTGGTTGGGAACCGTCGAGAACCAGAAAAACCCACAATCGTCCCAAGACATAGGCGCCGTAGACGGTTCGTTCGGTGCCGTTGTGTTCCCGCGCTGCGAGCATCGAGGACAAAACCTGCGCCGCGGGATCGGAATCCCGGCCTTTCTCCGGCTTGTATTCATGCAGGCAAAAATAGGGCGCCACCGGTTCGTAGCGGCCCTTGGCGACCACGGCATCCACGATTCCGCTCAGTTCGCGCCCGTCAACTAAGGCCCGCAGAGGACGGCCCGCGAACAGATTAAAATTTTTGCCCTCAAAATCAACCTCCCGGCACAGGGGGCCAAGAAAGTGGAACTTTAGCTCCTCCTCATTCCACCCGAGCGCATGGCGGTCGAGCAACTGACGCAACTCTTCGGTCTGCTTCCTGCCGTTGCCTTTAGGTTCGGGAGGATCGGTGATCCACTCGATTAATTCCGGATGATCGCTGGTCCGCTTCAAGCCGAACGCATCCTCCAATCGCTGCAGCGACCAATCGGAAAAATTCGACTTCTCGATCTCGGGCTCCGAGGTTGTTTTCATTTGGCCCAAGATTGCCCAATCCTTGCGCCAATTCAAATCGGCCCTTCGCCGCAAGCCGCGTCGCGCGCTTCCTCCAGCATGCGGATCCACGCGCCCAGGTAGGCGCCGTTGTCGTGAAAGGTTCGTCCGCTGACGAGGTTGCCGTCCACCACGCAGGGCTCGTCCACAAAGATTCCCCCACACACCTCCAGATCGAACTTGCACTTCGGCACCGTCGCCATTTTTCGGCCTTTCACGCAGCCGGCGTAGGCGGGAATCTCCACGCCGTGGCAAACGGAGGCCACCGGCTTGTTTTCATCAAAAAAATGGCGCGTGATGCGCACCAAATCCTCGTCATAGCGGATGTATTCCGGCGCGCGGCCACCGGAAAACATGATTCCCAGGTAGTCGGCCGGATTTACGTCGGCAAACGCAAAATCCGCCTCTAACGTGTATCCCTCCCACTCCTTGGTGATGGTCCAGCCGGGCTTGACTTCGTGCATCACCATCTGGTAGCGCCGTTTTTCCGGGGCAATGACGATGGGCTGGATGCCGGCCTCGATGAGCCGGTAGTACGGGTAGAGGGTGTCGAGCGTTTCCGAGGCGTCGCCAATGACGATGAGGGCTTGCGGTCTCATTTGGCCACGTTTTCAGCAAACGGCGGGTTTGTCAGCCGATTTTCAGGCGTCTACTCGCTCAACCCGCGAATTTTGCCCGCGTAGCCGGTCATTTCCAGGTAGCCGCGTCCGGTCCGCTCACCGCCGACGATGATGGCGCCCTCCCAGTAGTTCGCGGCGCTCAGGCGCAACTCTTGGGCGTCAAACGCGGCCCGAATCCGCAATTTCGCGTTCAACGCGGGAATCGACGCGTCCCATTCCACCGGGTAGGTCCCGCCGCTGGATTTGCTGGTCCAGGTGCGCTTGGGCGTTAGGGTGAAATCGCCGTTTTTCAGGCCCAGCGCCGATCCATCCGCGCGAACGTAGGTTCCGCTAGAAAAGTCGGCGCCGCCGTCCGGGTTGCGCAGTTGAAAGAGCATCAACTCCGCGCCATCGTCGAATTGCAGGGCGAACCAGTCCCAGCCAACCTGATCGCGGCTTAGCAAGCTGGTGCTCCACTCGCGGTCGTACCAACTCTTGCCGCGAACCTCAAATTCCTGCTCGCCGATGCGGCAATTCCCAGTCGTGGCCAGCGCCGTATGGGCGTAGTAGTGCGAGGCGTTGGACGGATCGGCGGATTTCGCGCTAATGCCGGCTTCACCGTGGAAAACGGGCGGTTTGGTAGGGCGCAAATCCAGGCTGAACGCAAAATCCTCGGAAACGGCGGCAAGCTGGTAAGCGCCGGATTCGGCCTGGCGAAGCTCCCAGCCGTCAATCCACACGATGCGTCCGCCATCGTCGCTCCCGGCTTGGGAAAACGCGCCGCGGCTGACTTTCTCGGTTACGTGAAATTGGCGCTTTTTCAGATCGGAGACGGCAAAATGAGCGAACCAGATGTGATCGGCCACGAAGCGAGATTTCACCGGCGTTCGCTCCGCGGGAGGGCGAACGCCGTGGCGAAAAAACGTGAGCTGATAGCCAAAACGGCGTCCGGACTGGGCGTCACGAAGGTTACCGGTAAAGTACCACCACTCCGTCTTGAAATCCGGGTGCGAGCGTTCGTCGCGCGGGAATTGGTAGGTCCAGCCCGGTTGAGCGCGCTTCCAGGAATCGGCGGGCGAGACGGCGCACAGCATCCACGTTAGCGCAGCGATCGTGACGAGGCATGTCCGGGCGAGCATCACCGGCACCCTACGCCATCACCTTTCGCTCGCAATCCGCCGCTGCCTGAAGTTGCGATTTTCCGTTGATTCCGCGCCGGTTTTGAACTTCGAGTCCGGCTCACCTCCATGCCCGACCGCGAAGCTATTTTCGAACGAATCCGCGCAGCGCTCGACCCGCTGAAAAGCGACGACGCCGACCGCGAGCGGACGCCGTTGCCGGATTGGGACGCCGAATTGGCGATTTGCCGGTCGCATCCGCCGTTTGATGATCCCTGGGAGCTTTTTGCCCACAAAATGAGCGAGGTGCACGGGCGTCCGGTCCGCGGTTTGGCGGCGGCGGCCGAGATTCTCGCCGGTGAGGGCTGCAAACGCGGATTCTGCGATCCCGAATTCGCAAAAGACCCTGCGTTGGCCGGTTTTGAGCTGGAAACCCGCTTTGAGCCGGATCGCGCCGACGACCACCAGTTTGGCGTCACCCGGGCCAGCGCGGCGATCGCGGAAACCGGGACGGTGGTGCTGCGCGATGCGGAATCGGTCTCGCGGCTTGGGGCACTTGCGCCATGGATTCATGTCGCGGTGGTGAGCCGCGAGCGCATTTTGCCGACGGTGGCCAGCGCCATCGCGGAATTTGGCGACGATCCCTACATCGTCTTCGCCACCGGCCCCTCAAAGACCGCCGACGTCGAGGGCATCCTCATCGAGGGCGTGCATGGGCCGGGAATCCAGGTTTGTTGCCTAGTTTAGCGGCTAGGCCCGTCCCGTTCATCGTCCACAACCTGGGCGAAGCCGACCCCATCCTGCTCCAAGAAGCGATGAACGGTCTGAAAAAGCGGCAGTTTGGCGGGGTCGCCGTTTTCGCGCCGATCGTCGGCCAAAGCTTGGGTTGCCGCGGAGGTAGAAGATCCGCGCAAGGCCGGCGTGGCGCCCCTACCGCGATGCTAGCTGAAATGTCGGGTGACCCAACCGATTTTCACTCCGCGAAAGCTGGAACTCACGGCCAAAGACGCGACTTTGGATCCAACCGTCCTTGGGCTTCACCAAACGGTACCCTTTCTTGGTGTGACGATAGATTTCGAACTTTAATCCTTCGCCACGGGCATCGGCGATCCAGTATTCGCCAATTCCGGCCCGCCAATAGCGGTCCAACAGCAAATCGGTGTCTTTCTGCACCGAACTGTCGCTGATGATTTCCAGCGTCATGTCCGGTGAGCCTTCCAACTCAACGTAACCGTCGCGTTTTCCGGGAATGAGCCGCACTTGGCCGGATTCGAAGGTTTCATCCGAGACATAGACTCCGTCGGCAACCGTGCAAAGGTCGGCTGGGATGTTGGTGAGGAGCATGCCGTCAGTGAAATACGTGCCGTCAGGCGGAGTTTCTCCGATGTCGTCCAAGACTTTGGAAATTGCCAGTTTTAACCGATTGTGAGAAAATGCCTGTTCCATGGTTAGGTCGATCCAAACTTCGCCCAGGTAACAAATGCGGCCGGTGTCTGGAAAATGCTCTGATTTGGCCCAATCGCGGAATGACTGCAGATTTTTTACCGTCCCGGGAACGGTAACACGGTCGCTTTCGTGAACGAAAATGCTCATCGCCACCAGCTTAGCATTCGAAATCAGTTCGTCGAACCGAAACTCGGCACGGCGGCACGGGAAACTCGGTCCGGGCTTTGCGATTTGCCAAAACCGACAAACTCGTGGCGAAACGCGCTTTACTTCCCAGCGCCTTTTCGCTAAGCCAGCACCAACACACCTTAGAAACTCATGAACGCGCACAAACTACCGGTAGCGGCCGCTTGCTCGGCCCTCTCACTCTTCTTGGCAGGCTTAACGACGACGTTAGGATCGGAATCGATCGGCGTCTTGCCGGATTCCGCCGAATCAATCGCGACCGCAGGAGGCCGGCTCGCGAATTTGGACGATCCCTCCACTCTGAGCGACAACCCGGCGAACATGATCGGGTTCGCTTCGCCGGAATTCCAGGTGAACCTGGGTTTTTGGCGGGGTGACCTCAGTTTTCAAAACGCCCTGGGCCAGAGCGTGAATTTGCTGGATGACTGGATCTATGTCGGCAGCGCCTACTACGTTCATCCGCTCGGCGACCGGGCGACGGTTGGCTTGGGAATCAGCGCTCCCTTTGGCCTGAATTTCGACTTTCCGGAGCAATCCGCCATCCGCTACGTCTCACCGCACGAAGGGCTATTGCTAACCGCGGACATAAGCCCGGCGCTGGCCATTCAGCTCAACGACAGCCTCTCGATTGGGCTCGGGCTCGACGTCATGTACTCCCTGCTCAACCTCAAGCAGCACTTCCCCTGGGCCGCGTTGACCGGAGCCGCGACGCCGGATGGCGAGTTTGAGTGGGATGCCGACGGTTGGGGCGTGGGCGGTCATGGCGGCCTGACGTGGGAGATTTTTCCCGGCCAGCGCATTGCTCTCACTGGCCGTTTGCCCATCGAGGTCGACTTCGATGGCGACTTTACCGCGAGCCGCTTTCCCGACGGCCTGGAAGCCCAAGGATTTTCGCCGAACAGCGATTTTCGCTCCGACATCAAGTTCCCCGGCAGCCTCGGCGTCGGCTACGGCATCGATTTGAGCGAAAAACTCACGTTCGGGGCTGATTTTCAGTATTTTTTCAACTCCTCGCACGACGACGTGCCGCTGCTCATCGGCGCAAATCAGCCTCTTTTGGGGACGGACGGGGTCATCTTAAACTGGGAGGACAGCTACGACGCGGGATTCGGCCTGGAATACGCGCTGAACGAAGTTTGGACCCTGCGCGGCGGTTACATGTTCTCCAGCAATTCGTATCCGGACTTCACCTACCTGCCGGCCGTTCCCGCCAACGAGCGGCATTTGGGCAGTTTGGGCCTTGGTTACGAAAAAGGCCGTCACCGCATCGATTTCACCTACTCCTACGCCCATTTTCCGGATCGGACCATCCCGGTGAACCAGCAACCGGCCTACATCGGCGACTACTTGTTCGATTGGCACGTTTTCTCCGTCAGCTACGGGATCAAGTTTTAGCCGTTTCGGCCACGTAAATCGACGAAATGCCCCCGGTGAGCGGTATCCAGCGTGTTTCGCGAAATCCGGCCTCGCGCAGGAGTTCTTCCATCGCCCGGCCCGAGGGGAAGTTTTCGATCGATTTCGCCAGGTACTCGTAGGCTTCCCGGTTGCCGGTGATGATCCCGGCCAATTTGGGCAGCACGTGGCGGAGGTAGGTGAGGTAGGGGCCGCGAATCGGGCCCCGCGGCAGGGAAAAATCGAGAATCACCAAGCTTCCTCCGGGGCGTAGCACGCGCAACATCTCCCGCGCCGCGCCGATCCAGGATTCCATGTTGCGCAAGCCGTAAGCGACCGTGACTACGTCGAATTTCGCGTCCGGGAACGGCAGATCCATCGCGTCAGCCACGATCGTGTTCGCCACGCCGTTTCGTTCGGCGATTTCGAGCATTTCGGGGCAAAAATCCGCGGCGATGATCTCCGTATTCGGGCACGCTTTCGCCAATGCCAGGGCCAAATCGCCCGTTCCGGCCGCTACGTCGAGAATTCGGCCGGGTTGCAGGTTTTGCACGATTTTTGCGACGCGTTTGCGCCAAAGCACGTCGATTCCCAGGCTGAGAACATGGTTCGCCAGTTGATAGCGGGGCGCGATCTTGGCAAACGCGGATTGGACGAAGTTTGGATCCTGGGACATGAGCGGGATGCGTGGCCGAACGCGGGAAAGCCCTGATTTTGGGGCAAAAGCGAATAAAAACGCTCAATTACTCGTATAAATTTAAAGAAATTCTAAAAATTGAGAAATTGTGGTTGCGCTAGACTTTTATTGGTTCAAGGTGTTTAACTTCTCGATATTTCAAATTAACCAACTCACACAATGATCGACAAATCTGAAGAACTTCCCGATCTTCTCTCCGTCAAAGAGACCGCCGAGTACATTCGTTCTCCCCAGCCTTCCGTCTACTACCTTATCAAGGAAGGCAAAATACCGGCGATTCGGATTGGCGGACGTTGGAAGATCAAGCGCAAGGTCCTGGACGATATGTATGGCCTGGGAGAAACCGAGATGCCGCGGGCGCTCATCGTGGAAGACGATCCCGGCATCCAGAAGTTTTTTGCGGACTTTTTGAGCCGTTCCGGGGTCATGCACACGGTTGCCGGGACCGGAGCGGAAGCGATTCAGGCGGCCCAATCCCACGATTTCGATTTCGTTTTCCTTGATTTGAAGCTGCCGGATGTCGGTGGAGACGAGGTTTTCGAGCAAATCAAGGCCGTACATCCGGATTTGTCGGTCGTCATCACCACCAGCTATCCGGACAGCGAGATGCTGAGCCGCATTTTATCGACCGCGCCGGTTACGGTGCTGAAAAAGCCGGTCGATCTGAAGCAGTTGGAAGGCGTGGTGCGATTTTTGACCCACCGCCCGACCGCTGAGGCTGCTCTGGTCAACTAGCGAACCGGATTCAGAGCGAACCAGATTCAGGTATTTTTTGAAGCCCGTTTGGCCTGATTTTAGCGGCCGAACGGGCTTTTTCGCGTCAAGGGCTCCGCATTTTTCAAGCGCGCCCTAACACGCGCCCGACTTTGTGAAAAATTTCACAAAATCCCCTTGCCTCTGCATAGCCGTCGCAGTAAGGGGAGGCGCTTTGTCCGTCTCCCACTTGCGATAGGACACGTAACGTTGTTGATGCCCCAAATGCCCAGCCAATTTTCCAGCCTGGATGGACTCAATTTCTCGACGGTTTTGGCCGTTTCGAGCAAGGCGGAGGAGCTTCCGTTTTCCGAGTGGCTCACCAACTCCATTTTCGTGGCGCTGCTGGTTTTGGGCATCGTCGGCGGGTTGGCTTACAAGGCGACGCAAAACATGCAAATCGTCCCTCACAAGCTGCAAAATTTCTTCGAATTCATCGTCGAATTCCTCTACAACCAGGTGGAGGGCATCGTGGGCGAAAAAGTCGCGCCCAAGGCCTTTCCGCTGCTGGCGACGCTTTTCATATTTATCCTCGTGGCCAACTGGTTCGGGCTCATTCCGGGCGTGGGCACGGTTGGCTGGTCGGCGCACGGATCCGGCACGCTCACCCACGTCGATAAGCCGCTGCTTCGCCCGCCCAACGCGGATTTGAACATGACCCTGGGCCTGGCCGCTTGCGCCATGATTCTTTGGGCGCTTTTGACGTTTAAAGAGATCGGCGTGTGGGGCTTCATCAAGCACACGTTTGCGCCAAAAGGCGTCCATGGCTGGTTGGCGATCGTGCTGGGAATTTTCATCTTCATCCCGGTGGGAATCATCGAGTTGGTGTCGATCGCGTTTCGCCCGGTTTCGCTTTCGTTTCGGCTTTTCGGCAACCTGTTTGCGGGAGAGAAGCTGCTCCACACCATGGGCGCGATGGGGGACAATTTGAACCCGTTTTTCGCCTTCCTGAGCAGTGTGGCGTTGCCGCTGCCCTTCTATTTTATGGAGCTGTTAGTCGGCTTGCTCCAAGCGTTGGTTTTTGCCTTGCTTTGCGCGGTTTACATCCGCCTGACAACCACCCACGACGAGGAACACTAGATTTCCAACGAATTTGTCGTCGCGACCATGCAAGACAGTGGGCGGCGATAACAAGACAACCAATACCAACCCAAAAAAAGGAGATTCAACCCATGTTCATGGAACTAATGCCCATCCTGGCCGCCGCCGCGGATACCGGCGCTGCGGAAGCCGCTGCCGCCCAGGCCATCAACCTGAAAATCGATGGCAGCATCGCGCTTGGTTTTGCCGGCGCCGGCGCTGGCATCGGCGTCGGACTCGTCGGCGCGAAAGCCGCTGAAGCCGTGGGCCGCAACCCCACCGCGTTCGGCAACATCCTCACCATCGCAATTATCGGCATGGCCCTTGCCGAGGCTATCGCGATTTACGCGCTCATCCTCGCACTCGGCTAAAATTCGCCAGTTTTGCGTCGCTCGCGGAGGTGAGTCTTCGCTTCCGCGGGCGACGCCCCTTCCTCGATTCACCAAATCTTCTCCTAACCCAGCACCATGGAAATGTTCGAGCAGATCGCCTACAAATTTGGGCTCGCCTGGCCCAAGTTTTTTGCGCAGATCATCATTTTTCTCATCGTTTTTTGGGTATTGAGGAAATTCGCCTTCGGGCCCATCATGAAAATGCTCGAAGAGCGCCGCCAACGCATTGCGGAGGGCGAGGAGAACCTGAAAAAGATCGCCGAGGACATGAAATCGACCGAAGCGAAATCTCAGGAGATCCTGGACAAAGCCAACGCGGATGCCGATCGCCTCATTGAGGACGCGCGGGAAAGCGCAGCGGCGCTGACGGAGAAAAAATCGCAGGAAGCCACCGCTGAGGCGGCGCAAATCATCGCCAAAGCCCGCGAAGCCACCACTTTGGAGCGGGATCAGGCCCTGGCGATGCTGAAAAAGGATTTCGGCCGCCTGGTCGTCGACACCACCTCCAAAGTGACCGGCAAGGTCTTGAACAAGGACGATCAAGACAAGATCAACCAGGAAACCGCCGGCCAGATAGCTCTCTAACAAAGCACAAAGCACCAAGCACAAAAAACGTGAAATCCAGCAAAGACGCTCTCCGCACGGCTCGCCAGTTGCTCCAGGCAACCCTGGTGGACGGTTCCATTGACGGGGAGCGGGCCAAGGCGTTTGTCCGGGCGCTGGGGGAGAAAAAACCACGCGGTTACCTGCAGGTTTTGGGCGCTTACCAAAATCTGCTCCGCATGGAGTTTGCCAAGCGCCATGCCGTAGTGGAAAGCGCCACCGAACTGGGCGCAGACCTGCAAAGCGGCGTGATGGCGGATTTACGCAAAAAATACGGAAAAGACCTGACCTTTGACTTTACCACGGCTCCTGATCTGCTGGGCGGAATGCGGGTAAAAGTCGGCAGCGACGTCTGGGACGGCAGCGTCCGCGCCCGGCTCCAGCAACTCCAAGATCGATTCAGCTGAGAACTTAAAACTTAAAACTTTCCACTTAAAACTTCCACCATGAGCACTCTCCTGCAGGAACTGGAATCTGAAATCGCCGGGCTCAAAACCTCGGTTACCAAGTCAAACGTGGGCGTCGTTCGCGAAATTGGCGACGGCGTGGCAAAAATCGAAGGTCTCAGTGACGTCATGCTCAACGAGATGATCGAATTTCCCGGCGGTCTCTACGGTTTGGCCCTCAACCTGGAGGAAACCGAGGTGGGTTGCATTTTGCTGGGCGAAGGCGAGGGCATCAAAGAGGGCGACGAGGTGAAAACCACCGGCCGGCTGCTTTCCGTCCCCGTCGGCAAGGGATTGCTAGGCCGCGTTGTCAACGCGCTGGGCGAGCCGCTCGACGGAAAAGGCGAAATCGTGGCGGAAACCACCTATCCGGTCGAAAAAATAGCTCCCGGCATCCTTCCGCGCCAGTCGGTCGGCGTCCCCGTCCAAACCGGCATCATGGCCATCGACGCGATGATCCCGATCGGCCGCGGCCAGCGAGAATTGATTATCGGCGACCGTTCCACCGGCAAAACGACCATCGCCGTCGATACCATCATCTCCCAAGCCAACCAGAATCGCGCCGCGGAAAAAGGCGAGCTGAAGGACCACAAGCCGCTCTACTGCATTTACGTCGCCGTCGGCCAAAAACGCGCGAACGTGGCCCGCACCATCGCCACGCTGGAAAGCGCGGGCGCAATGGACTACACCGTTGTCGTTTCCGCAACCGCTTCCGACCCCGCCACCGCGCAATACCTGGCCCCTTACGCCGGTTGCGCCATTGGCGAGTGGTTCATGGATCAGGGAATGGACGCGCTGATCGTTTACGACGACCTTTCCAAGCACGCAGCCGCCTATCGCCAGGTTTCGCTGGTGCTGCGCCGTCCCTCCGGCCGCGAAGCCTACCCCGGTGACGTTTTTTACCTCCACAGCCGGCTTTTGGAACGTTCCGCCCGAATGAGCGACGATCATAACGACGGCTCGCTCACTGCCCTGCCCATCATCGAGACGCAGGCGGGCGACGTTTCGGCCTACATCCCCACCAACGTCATTTCCATCACCGACGGCCAGATTTTCCTGGAAACCGACCTGTTTTACCAGGGCATCCGGCCCGCGATTTCCGTCGGTTTGTCCGTGAGCCGGGTGGGTTCGGCCGCGCAGACCAAGGCGATTAAAAAAGTCTCCGGCACAACAAAGCTGGATTTGGCGCAGTTTCGCGAATTGCAGGCGTTCGCGCAGTTTGGCTCGGATCTGGACGAAAAAACCAAGGCGACCATCGACCGCGGCGAACGCATCGTGGAGTTGTTCAAGCAAAACCAGTACGCTCCCCTGCCCGTGGAGTTGGAAGTCGCCACGCTCTGGGCCATGCAGAACGGCGGATTTGACGATGTGGACGTCGATCGCGTCAAGGACTGCCAAAAAGATCTGGAAGAATACCTCACCAGCCGCAAAGCCGAATTGTTGGCCAAAATTCGCGACGAAAAAGCGCTCAGCGACGAAATCACCAAAGGCCTGGAAGAGGCCATCGACGACTTCAAAAAAACCTGGAAATAAGAGAAAGTTTTAAGTCCAAAGTTTTAAGTTTTAAGCCCTCAAATTCACCGCTTTTTCAGCTATTCAGACACCCGCACTTAAAACTGAAAACTGAAAACTTAAAACTGAAAACTTAACATGCCCAGCACTCGCGACATTCGCCGGCGCATCAAGTCGGTCAAAAACACGGCGCAAATCACCAAAGCCATGCAGTTGGTGGCGGCGTCGAAGATGAAGAAGGCGCAGGATCAAGCCACCGCCGGCCGTTCCTATGCCGACCTCATGAATAAGGTCCTGGTAAACCTGAAAGACCAAACCGAGGAGGATCTGCACCCGCTGTTGAAGGAGCACGAAGCGGGCGGTGAACTGATGTTGGTCGTCACCACGGACAAAGGCCTCTGCGGCGGCTTGAACACGAACTTGCTGCGCATGGTGACGGAAAAGACCGATGAAGCCACCACCTTCGTCACCGTGGGGCGCAAAGGAAAGGGCTCCCTGGCCCGGCTCGGGCGCAATTTGCTCGCGGATTTTCACGTTCACGACCCCGTGCACTTCGCGGAGTCGAAATTGGTCTCCCAGTTCCTCATCGACCAGTTTTTGGAAGGCAAATTCGCCCGCGTGACCGTCGCCTTCACCAATTTCATCAACACCATCAGCCAGGAACCGATGGTGGAGACGCTGTTGCCCATCCGGCCGATCGATTTGGGCCGCGACCGCGAATTTGTCGGCATGGGCAAGGACGAGCCGGTTCAATTGGCCGGGAGCGGAGCCGCATCCGCCGGCTACATTTTCGAACCCACGCCCGAGGCCGTGTTAGATACCATCGTCCCGCTTTACCTCAACTACCAGGTCTACCAGATTCTGCTGGAAAGCCGCGCCTCCGAACATAGCGCCCGCATGGTCGCGATGAAGAGCGCCACGGACAACGCCAACGAGTTGATCGACGATTTGACCCTGGCCTACAACAAACAGCGCCAAGCCGCGATTACCGCGGAGTTGCTGGAAATCACCACGGCGATGAAGGCGCTGGAGTAGTTTTAAGTTTTCAGTTTTAAGTTTTAAGCCCACCAACAATGACAAACAACGAGGGAACCATCGTTCAGGTCATCGGCCCGGTTGTCGATGCCGACTTCAGCGCTTCTGAGAAGCTGCCCGCGATCTATAACGCGCTGGAGGTCGAATACGAACTCTACGGCAAGCCGAACAAGCTGACCCTGGAGGTGCAACAGCACCTGGGAGACGGCTGGGTGCGCGCTGTGGCCATGTCCACAACCGAGGGCCTCAAGCGCGGGATGCAAATTCTCGACACCGGCGACGCAATTACCGTTCCGGTCGGCGAAGGCGTGCTGGGACGCATTTTTAACGTCACCGGCGATCCGCAGGATGAAAAAGGCGAGGTTAATGCTGACAAGCGCTACCCCATTCACCGCCCGGCGCCCGCCCTAACCGAGCAATCAACTTCCGCGCAAATCCTGGAAACCGGCATCAAGGTCATCGACCTGATCTGCCCGTTCACCAAGGGCGGCAAAGTGGGCGCGTTTGGCGGGGCCGGCGTCGGCAAGACCGTCATCATCATGGAGCTGATCAACAACATCGCCAAAGGCCACGGCGGTTACTCGCTCTTTGCCGGTGTGGGCGAACGAACCCGGGAAGGCAACGATCTTTACCACGAAATGAGCGATTCCAAGGTCATCGACCAGGAAAACATCGCCAATTCCAAGGTGGCGCTGGTTTACGGCCAGATGAACGAGCCGCCCGGCGCCCGTCTGCGCGTTGCGCTCTCCGCCTTGGCGATGGCCGAGTATTTTCGCGACGAGAAAAACCAGGACGTGCTTCTTTTCATCGACAACGTGTTCCGTTTCTCGCAAGCGGGCTCGGAGGTATCCGCGTTGCTCGGCCGCACGCCTTCCGCCGTGGGTTACCAGCCTACGTTGGCCTCGGAAATGGGCGCGATGCAGGAGCGCATCACCTCCACCAACAAAGGCTCCATCACCAGCTTCCAAGCCGTTTACGTGCCCGCGGACGACCTCACCGACCCGGCGCCTGCCAACACCTTTGCGCACCTGGACTCCACCGTGGTTTTGGAGCGTTCCCTGGCCGAACTCGGCATTTACCCGGCAGTCGATCCCCTTGCTTCAACATCCACGGCGTTGGCTCCGGATGTCGTCGGCGAGGAGCACTACGAGGTGGCCCGGGGCGTGCAAACCGTCCTCCAGCGCTACAAGGACTTGCAGGACATCATCGCCATTTTGGGCATGGACGAGCTCAGCGACGACGATAAGCTCACCGTGTTCCGCGCCCGGAAAATTCAGCGATTTTTGTCCCAACCCTTCAGCGTCGCCGAAGTTTTCACCGGCACCCCCGGCGAATACGTCCCGATCGAAGAAACCGTGCGCGGATTCAAGGAGGTTCTCGACGGCAAACACGACAACGTGAACGAGATGGACTTCTACATGAAGGGCGGCATTGACACCGTGCTCAACAAAAAGGACGACAAGTAGGCTAACCAACCCAAAATCCGGCAAAACATGGCCATTCACCTGGAAATCGTAACGCCCGAAGGCAAAAACTTCGCCGACGAGGTCGAATTGGTCGTGGCGCCGGGAATCGAGGGTGAACTTGGCATTTTGGTGAGTCACGCCCCGCTGGTGACGACGCTTCAACCGGGAGAACTGCGTTTCACCCACAACGGCGAGGAGCATTTTTTGGCCGTCGGGGCCGGCGTTTTGGAAATCACGCCCAAAAGCGTTGCTGTCCTCACCGACCTGGCCGTTCGCGACGCTGAGATCGATGAAGCTGCGGTTGAGGCGGCATTGGAAAGTGCGAAATTGGCGCTCGAAGAGAAGCAGGACGCCGAGGAAATCGCCGCCGTGCAGTTGGCGATTCAAAAATCGATGGCGCAACTTCACGTCAAGCGGCGGCGCAAGACGTTGTAGGCCGCGGACGGGTCTACGGCCTCCAGGGAATGGCGCTTCGCGGTTTCAAGAAGTCACGAAGGATCTAGGCTTCGACAGCGAAGCCAGCTTCACCGAATCAAAAACGTCTCATCCGCCACGATTGCCTCGATCAACGTCTTCAGCCCGGCGCCATGATCGCGGGCGATTCGGCGGGAGCTTTCCAGATCGTAGTAGGTAATGTCACGGCCCAGAGCGTATTCCTTGATTTTGTTGATCAATTGAAGCTCAAACTCGTCTCGCTCCTCCATCAACAACTCCTTCACCCCCTCGATCCCAGACACATCCGAATATTCGGGCACCTTCGTTTCAATCGCCACGCCGCCTTTGTAGGTGTGACGCCACTCGCCGGCGACGCCGTAATGCTCCAACGCGATCCCGAAGGGGTCGATCTTCTGGTGACAAGTTCGGCAGGCGGCCGCGTCGCGGTGTTTGCGAATCTGTTCCAGAATCGTGGTCGCCCCGCGAGTGTCAGTCTCGATCGGCTTGATACCTTTGGGTGGCTCGAGCGGCTGGTTCATGAGGTTTTCGATGATCCAAACGCCACGTGCGATTGGCCGGGTCGCATCGCTGAACGAGGTTAAATTGAGAAATGACGCGTGCCCCACGACGCCGCCGCGCCGATCTTCCGGTTTAAACGTAACTCTTCTATATTCGCGGCCCTCAATACCGCGATCTTGCATGCGATAGACGATCGCCATGTTCTCATTCAGCATCGACCAATCGGAATCGAGGAAATTATCAACACTCAGATCGCCGTGGAGCACTTCGCGGAAAAAGTGACGCGTTTCACCGCGGATATCCTCCTCCAGCGTGCCGTCGAAGCGGATGCCCGGATTCACTTTTGGGCGCATGTGGGCGACTTGGTGAAGCTGAAGCCAGTAGTTGGTGAAATCGACGACGAAACGCTCGGATTTTTCGTCGCCTAACATGCGTTCCACTTGCGCGATACGCACTTCGGCCTTCTGCAACTCACCGCGCGCGGCAAGATCGAACAACTCGGTGTCCGGCATCGAGTTCCAGAGAAAATAGGAGAGCCGATTAGCGATTTCATAGTCGTTCAACGGACCGGTGTTCGTATTGCGATAGAGAAAGTGAGAGGAAACCAACATCGCCTTCAATGCTTCGCGCAACGCCTGATCGTGGCTCTTGGTTTTGGCAAGTTCCCGGTCGTAAACTGCCAGAAACGGACGAGCCTCCTCTGCGGGGGCCTCGCGGCGAAAGGCCCGCGGTAGCAAGTTGGTCAACACATGAGCGGCGCCTTCCCGGTTAGCAGGCTGGTTTTGCAGAATCGCGTCTCGCATAGAGACGATCTCTTTGTCGAGCGGCCCGGTGGCCTCAATCGTGTGTGCCCAGAAGTGAATATTTCGTGTTCCTTCGAGTTTATCCTCTTCTTTGAGCTTGTGATAGTGATTGTAGCTGATGGGGCCGTCGATGCTGATTTTCTGGACGGCGACTCGTTCACCAGCGTTGACGAAGGCCTCGATCTCCACCTCGGTAAACTCTCCCGGCTCCGCGTCGTGCAGAGCGAGGTTGCGCGATCCTTTGATGCCCCAGACGACCCCGACCGGCGGCGTGGTTCGTGCGGCGATGCGATAGGTGACAGGACCGTTTTCGGCGAGCACTTTGATGCGGATGCGGTAGAGGCCGGCTTCCTCAACCGGCTCAGTGTAGAGTTCGGCATGGCCGGACGAATGGAATGCGCGCGAGCCCGCTATCATCACGCCTCTCTCTTCAGACATGGGCGCCCGGATATGATCAGCCTTTAACCAGTAGATTACCTTCGCGGCGTTCTCGAAATTGAAGACGTAGGTTCTTTTTTGTGCCTGCTGGCGGCCTATCGCGTAATCCAGCACTTTGCCGGCTGACTCTACATACTGATCAAAGTGGAAATAGGAGATCTCTCCCGGCTGACGATGATCAGGACTGTCGGTGGGAATATGACCTTCGATATCGCGAAACGGGTAACCCAATAAATCGTGCAGCGTATTTACATACTGATCGCTGCGAAGGCGCTGGAGACCACCAAAGCCGGTTTGCTTCTTTTCTTCGAAATAGGCGAGCAAATCGGCCCTGCCCGCGGTAAGAAACGCAGTGGTTTCGTCGGAGGCGAAGAATGCTTCGTCTTTTTTGGGTGGCATTTCGCCGGTTTCGACTTTACGCACAATCTTGTCGAGCAGCTCGGCATGGCCCGCTGGCTGTAGTTGCTCGAAGATCGCTTCGATGGAAAAGTCGCCCTTTTCTGTGTCCGCGTCGTGACACTCCATGCAGTGTTTGTCGGCAAAATCGACGATTGCTTCAGCGGCAAACGAATGGAGGCAAGCGAATAGAAGGAGGAAAATGAAAATAGGATGTGAGAACATAGAGAGATTCGGTTTCCTATCTCACACCAACTCCGTGAAAGCTCCGTTGCTCGATGCAAACTGCTCGCAGTCGAGTCCCATGCGTTGCGCGAAATTCACGTAGAGATTGCAGAGCGGAATATCGCGATCGCTCAGATCGACATAGCCACGATGCTTGTGTGCGCCGCCCACAATCAACACCGGCAGCTGCTGATTGCTGTGCGAATGCGCGTTGCCCATCCCACTGCTGATCATCACCGTCGTCGTCTCCAACAAGGACTGCCCATTGGCGTCGGTGGCGGCTGCGAGGTTTTCCAGAAACTGCCTAATCTCCTTCATGTGAGCATCCTCGATGTTCAGCAGTTGCTCGACCTTCTCCGGTTCCTTGCCGTGATGGCTTAGTTGGTGATAGGAATAGGTCAGGTTCACGCCGGGAATCTGCGCTTGGCCTCCTACGCCAAAGTCCATCGTCATGACGCGGGTCGAATCGGTCTGCAGCGCGAGCACGGCCAAGTCGAATTGATTGCGCATTTCGGTGTGCATGTTAGAACTGGGCGTTTGCTCCCGCAGTCCGTCCGGCGGAGTCGGTTTCTCGATTCCATTCCACTTGAGTTCCTTGGCCATCCGCTCTTCCAACACGCGAATCGCGGTAAGGTAGTGATCGAGACGTTCGCGGTCGGCGGCATTCAGATTCGCGCCCAAGCTCTTCGCTTCCGCTCGAACCGAGTCAATGATGCTACGCTTCTGCGCGATCGACTTTTCCAACTCAAGTCGTTGAGCCTCGTCAGTCACGAAAAGGCGTCGATAGAAGTCGCGCGCATATTGGATGAAATCCGGACAGGGCGTGCCGTTGACGTCGTAGGAAATCGGCGTTCCTCCCACCACCAGTTTGTCGAATCGCGTCTCCGTTCCCACCTTGTCGGCGATCAGTTGGTCGAGCGAAATGGTGTGGCGTTTGCTGGGGCGATGTTCGTAGTTGATGCCGGTGAGCAGCGTCGATGTCAGCGAGTGCCCACCTTCAACCTCCGGGTGATCGAGCCCGCGGAAAACGGTGTAGTTGCCGCGAAACGGCTCCAGCGGTTTGAGCAATCGCGGGGCTTCGAAGTCGTTTCCGGTTTTCTCCGGAAAAAACGCCGGATTGTAGAAGCTGAGCGGGTTGTGCAGGACCACGAAGCGCCGCGGCGCGGTTTCGGCGTCAGCGGCTGATGCTGAGAGCGAGGCGAAGTGCGGAATCGGCAGCAGCGCACCGGCACTGGCGCTTTGGCAGAGGAATTTGCGGCGTGAGAGGGACATGGTTGGCAGTTTGGGGGTGAAAGGATGTGGCGTTTCGGAAAAGGACTCCCCAGAACACTCCATCCGGAGCGGATCTGGTTACATGGCAGTTCGTTCGGGCAGCATCGTTGGCAAGTCAACGTCACGAGCCCGCCGCCGATGGCCTGACGGTTACCTTTTCGCCTAGACTTGGCGGGAGCCGAAATTTTCCAGCGCAAACCTGTGTTTTGTGCTAGGAATGCAGGTTTAGCCCATGTCACTCCAGGTTCACATTGACGGCCAACTGGTCGATGAAGACGACGCGAAAATCTCCGTGTTCGATCACGGGTTGCTCTACGGCGACGGCGTTTTTGAGGGGATCCGCTTTTACAACGGCCGCGTTTTTCGCTGCGAGGAGCACATTCGCCGGCTCTACGACTCCGCGGCCGCGATTTCGCTGAAAATTCCCATGCCGCCGGAGGAATTGACCGAGGCGATGCTGGAAACGATTCGCACCAATGAGTTGCACGACGGTTACGTGCGATTGGTGGTGACGCGCGGGGTGGGGACGTTGGGTTTGAGCCCCAAATTGTGCCCCAAAGCCTCGGTCGTCATCATTGCCTCCACCATCAAGCTCTACCCGCAGGAGGCCTACGACAACGGCCTGGAATTGGTGACGTGCGCGACGCGGCGGCCGACTCCGGCTTCGCTCAGCCCGGAGGTGAAGTCGCTCAATTACCTGAACAACGTGATGGCCAAGCTGGAGGCGCTCAACGCCGGCGCCACGGAGGGGGTTATGCTCAACGAGCAGGGCTACGTGGCCGAGTGCACGGGCGACAACGTGTTTTCCGTGCGCGACGGAGCGATGAAAACGCCGCCCATTTGCGCCGGCGCGCTCAATGGAATCACCCGACGCGTCATTTTCGACGTTGCCGAGGAACTTGGGATTGCGCTGACGGAGACGAATATGACCCGGTACGAGCTTTACACCGCCGACGAGGTGTTTTTGACCGGTACAGCCGCGGAGGTGATCCCGGTGAGCAAATACGACGGGCGAAAAATCGGCCAAGACGGGCGCCCGGGGCCGATTACGCTGCGTTGCATCGAAAAATTCCGCGAATTGACCAAAAATACGGGAACGCCCGTTTACAAAAAGTAAGGACAAGTTTAGGATAACCCCAATCCCCTTCGACACCCAAGAAAATGGAATGCGACGTTTGTAAGCAAGATAACGCCTCCGTGTTTCTCACGCAGATTGTCGCAGGCCAAGTCCAAAAAGTGAACCTCTGCGAAGGTTGCGCCGATGAAAAAGGGGTCGATGACCCCAAAGGCTTCAATTTAGCGGATCTACTCAACGGTATGGGAGAAAAAACCACACAATCCAAGTCGTCCCGGGGGACCATCTGCCCCAACTGCGGGTTCTCGCAGGGGGATTTTAAGAAAACCGGCCGTATGGGCTGCAGCGAATGCTACGAGGTGTTCGAAACCGGGGTTGAAGGGCTGCTCAACGCCATGCACAAGGGCACCCAGCACCTCGGCAAGATTCCCAACGGCGGTAAGCCCAGAACGCGCCCAAAACCGGCCGAAGCACCCGCTCCGAGCCTGTCTTCGCGCGTCGAGGATTTGCAAAAGCAGCTTGCGGCGTCCATCGAGAGCGAAAATTACGAAGAAGCGGCCCGGATTCGCGACGAATTGCGCCAGTTGGAGAGCGAAAACGTCGGATCGGAGGCTTAACCGCGGCGTTGGCGTCTGGAACGGCAAAATTCCCGAGATTTTGCGGGCTAACAGCCTAGCAAAACCGCCAAACGGTGGTAACTTTGCCGCGAGCGTTTTTCGACCTTCGTTGCCCCATGAAATTCTCCACCCTGCTGCATAGTCCCGCGGATTGGACCACGGAATCCGGGCCAAATGGCGACATTGTCGTCACCAGCCGCATCCGCTTGGCGCGCAACGTGGATGGGGTGGCGTTTCCGGGTTGGGCCAAAAAACCGGTGCGAGAGGATCTTTTGGAGCAAATTCGGCCCACGGTGGAGGAGTTGCCGGAGATGGACGACGCGTTTTCCGAGGAATTGAAGGGATTGACCGCGATTCAGAAACAGGTGCTGGTGGAGCGCCACCTCATCAGCCGCGAGCACGCGGCGAAAAGCGCCGGCAGCGCGGCCATCATGAATCGCCCGCAAACCATCAGCATCATGATCAACGAGGAGGATCACCTGCGGATGCAGGCCATTTTGCCGGGGTTGCAGTTGCAGAAGGCCTACGACATGCTGGACCGCGTGGACAGCGACCTGGAGGGCAACATCCGCTACGCTTTCGACAAGCGCTGGGGCTATCTGACGGCCTGCCCAACCAACCTGGGAACCGGGATGCGGGCTAGCGCCATGCTCCACCTGCCGGCATTGGTGCTGAGCGACTCCATCAACCAGGTGATTCAAGCGGTGAACAAAATCGGCCTGGCTGTGCGCGGCCTTTACGGCGAGGGAACCGAGGCGCTGGCCAACTTGTTCCAGGTCTCCAACCAGTCCACGCTGGGCGAAAGTGAGGACGACATCCTGGCAAAGCTCGAAAAAGTCATCCACCAAATCATCACCCACGAGCAAAACGCGCGCGAAAAACTGCTGGAGGAGAAAACGGAGGTGCTCCACGACCAAATTGGCCGCGCCTACGCCATTTTGCGCCACGCACACATCATGCCCTCCAAGGAAGCGCTCAACCTGCTTTCCATGCTGCGGCTCGGCATCGACCTGGGATTTTTCCCGGCTGACGAGCTGGTGCGCGTGGACGTGCTGCTCATGGAAATTCAGCCCGCGCATTTGCAAACCGCGGCCAAAAGCAAGCTCTCCGCGGAGGAGCGCGATTTGATGCGTGCTGAAATCATGCGCCGCCGGTTGAAAACCCTTCCCGGTCCGCGTATTAGTGAGAATTCCAGCCCCGATCCATCGTCCAATTGACCTGAGAATCACCCTAACCAACCTATGAATAACTTCACTCCCCGAGCCCAGCAAGTCCTGGCGTTGGCCCGCAAGGAAGCTGACCGTTTCAACCACAACTACGTGGGCACCGAGCACCTTCTGTTGGGCCTCATCAAGCTGGGTCAGGGAGTCGCCGTCAACGTTTTGCAGAAAATGGGCCTGGATCTGGACACGGTGCGCATGGAAGTCGAAAAACAGGTGGGTTCCGGCGGCGACCAAAAGACGGTGGGCAACATTCCGTACACCCCGCGGGTCAAAAAAGTGCTCGCGCTGGCCGGAAAAGAGGCCAAGGCGCTCAACCACTCCTACGTGGGCACGGAGCACATTTTGCTGGGGTTGCTGCGCGAGGGCGAGGGTGTTGCCGCGCGCGTTTTGCGCACCCTGGAGGTGGATATCGAGCGCACCCGCAACGAGATTCTCAAGGAGTTGGACCCGAATTTCGCCCCGGATGACGACGATCACGAATTTGCCGGCGGAGGCGGTGGTGACGGGAAAAAGGACGGCAAAACCCCGGCGTTGAAAGCATTTGGCCGCGATTTGACCGAACTGGCCAAGGAAGGCGAACTGGACCCCGTAATCGGCCGGGCCGAGGAAATTGAGCGCGTCATCCAGATTTTGTGCCGCCGCACGAAAAACAACCCCGTTTTGATCGGTGAAGCCGGCGTCGGCAAAACCGCGATCGTGGAAGGGCTCGCCCAGGAGATCGACAGCGGCAACGTGCCGGAGATTTTGAGCGGAAAACGCGTCGTGACCCTGGATTTGGCCCTGATGGTGGCCGGAACCAAGTATCGCGGCCAGTTTGAGGAGCGCATCAAGGCGGTGATGGACGAAATTCGCCGCAACAAGAACGTCATCCTCTTCATCGACGAGTTGCACACCATCGTCGGCGCGGGTTCGGCGGAAGGCGCGATGGACGCCAGCAACATCATCAAGCCCGCCCTGAGCCGCGGAGAAATGCAATGCGTTGGCGCAACGACTCTCAACGAATACCGCAAATACATCGAAAAAGACGCCGCCCTGGCCCGCCGCTTTCAAAGCGTGAAAGTCGAGGAGCCGACCGTGGAGGACGCCATCCAAATTTTGCAAGGTCTGCGCCACAAATACGAGCTGCACCACAAGGCGGAGTACACCCCGGACGCCATCGAGTCATCCGTCAAACTCAGCTCCCGCTACCTGACGGACCGCTACCTGCCGGACAAAGCCATCGACGTGATGGACGAAGCCGGCGCCCGCGCCCGAATCGCCGCCATGACCCGGCCGCCGAAATTCAAGGACATCGAGGAAGATATCGAGGGCATCGTCGCCGAGAAGGAAACGGCCATCCAGGACCAGGATTTCGAGCGCGCCGCCTCCCTGCGCGACAGCGAAAAGCAGAAAAAAGACGAGCTGGAGCAGTTGCTGGCCGATTGGCGTCAAAACAACGAGGAAAAGAAGGTCACCGTCAACGAAGACGAGATCATGACCGTGGTCAGCAAGTGGACGGGCGTCCCGCTCAACCGCATGGAGGAAAAGGAGACGGAAAAACTGCTGGGCATGGAAGACGAGCTGAAAAAACACGTCATCGGCCAGGACGAAGCCGTCGGCGCGATCAGCAAAGCGCTCATCCGCTCCCGCGCCGACCTCAAAGATCCGCGCCGGCCAATCGGCTCGTTCATTTTCTTGGGGCCAACCGGCGTCGGAAAGACGTTTTTGGCCAAAAACCTGGCTGAATTCATGTTTGGCGACGCCGATGCGCTCATCCAGATCGACATGTCCGAGTACATGGAAAAATTCAGCTCCAGCCGCCTCATCGGCTCGCCTCCCGGCTACGTTGGCTACGAAGAAGGCGGCCAACTTTCCGAAGCGGTGCGCCGCCGGCCCTACTCGGTCGTTTTGTTCGACGAAATCGAAAAAGCGCACCCGGACGTGATGAACCTGCTCCTCCAAATCCTGGAAGAAGGCCAAATCACCGACAGTTTCGGCCGCCGCATCGACTTCCGCAACACCATCATCATCCTCACCTCCAACGTGGGCGCAAACCTCATCAAAAAGCAGAGCAAAGTCGGCTTCAGCGCCATTGAAAAGGATGCGTCGGACTATGACAGCATGAAGGAGAGTATCATGGAGGAGTCCAAAAACACCTTCAAACCGGAGTTCCTCAACCGCCTGGATCAAATGGTCGTCTTCCGCATGCTGGAAAGCGCGGATTTGCAGCAAATCGCCCAACTGGAGATCGACAAGATTCTCGCGCGCCTCAAGGAGAAGCAAATCGAGCTGAAATTCGACAAATCCGCGATGGAATTCCTCATCGAGGAAGGTTCCGACGCCGCTTTTGGCGCCCGCCCCATGCGTCGCGCCGTCGAGCGATTCGTGGAAGATCCCCTGGCCGAAGCCCTGCTTCGCGGCGACGTGAAAGAAGGCGACAACGTCAAGGTTTCCCGCAAAAAGGGCGACGAGAAGGCGCTCAACTTCACGCCGGTCAAGTCGACCAAAAAATCAGAGCCGGCAGAAACCGCGGACAGCGCCTGAAGGGCTGCCGATCGGATTTTGCGAATTTTTCTGGGGAAGCTAGGAGGAGGTTGTCGGACTTCTGGTGGCGAAATCCGAGGTTCGAGCCAAAATTTTTCATGGCTGGCTGATTCGCTCAAGTGCCCGCAACATTTTGTGGGTTCAAGCCCGGGGTTGCCGAAGTGAAACGGAGGCTACGCCGGGATCCAGGCATTGGTAAAACCAAGGCTGAAGGCCTTGCGGAACGTTTCGGATCGCCTTCAGCGATTAATTTCAGGTGCCGGTGGAACCCCGGGGTAGGCGTCGCTTCGCGCCACCAACCCCAAGCTTCGGTCGGCTCGCGCTGGGTCAACGAGGAGATCCGCTATTTCAAGAAAATCGGCCGCGAGGACCGCATCCTCTACGGCCGCGAGGACCGCATCCTCTACCTCATCGCCGATGGCGAGCCCTGCGCCACCGATGGACGGCCCGGATTCAGCGCGGAGGACGAGTGTTTCCCGGAAACAGCGCGCTTTCGCGTGGATGAAAACGGCGAAATCACCGGCGAGCGCACCGAGCCGATCACCGCCGACGTGCGCCCCGGCAAGGACGGCAAATCCAACGCGAAGCTGAAGATTTTGGCGGGCGTGTTAGGCGTGGCTTACGATGAGTTGGCACACCGCTACGGCGCGAATCCCTGGGGCTTTTACGATCTGCACGGCAACGTTTACGAATGGTGCAGGGATTGGCGGGACAAATACCAGCCCCGGTCCCCAAACCGATCCAACAGGTGCCGACCAAGGGTCGGACCGCGTGCTGCGCGGTGGCGGCTGGGACAGCTACGCGAGGTTCTGCCGCTCCGCCTTTCGCCGCAGCTACACGCCAACCTTCCGCTGCGCCTACTTCGGTTTCCGTACTGTAGTCGTCCCCCGACCAGACCGAATGACGCCGGAGACGGCAGGCAATTTTCACCGGAGTCCCCACAGAGACGCCGCCCCCATCATGATTGTGTTCCGTGTAAAAAGGCCTGCGCCGCAGCTCATTTGCCAGTCCGCTTTTTAACCCACGAAGTGATCTCTTTGGCCGATTTGGCTTGTGTTGCAACAGCCTGCAAATCCAGCAGAGCTTCCTCATCGAGTTTTCGCACCAGTTCCTTGGTTTTTTTCGGCAAATTGCCTACGTAGCGCTCGCAAATGGCTATCGCAAAGTTCGCGCGGCCTTTTTCTTCGCGCTCGTCACAAATGATATCGAATGTGCTGACTAAGGGCATGGGTTTTTCCTCTAGATAGTCTGACAACCAATCTTTGAATGTCAACTTTTCCGGTGGCTTCAAAAACAGGATGTGATCCAAAATGCGAAACAACGCGTAGATTTGGTCGCGCGCCAATCCCGCCTCAAACATTCGCCGAATCAGCCCCTTGCGCATTTCCAGCTTTTTGGGCGAGTCGCCTCCGGCCTCGATCGCGTCCAGTTGCGCCAGAACCCCTAACGCGGCCACATTTTTGGCCTCCACCAGCTTCTCCAAACGCTCGCGCTGGTTCTTGAAATCGAGGATTTTCGCAGTGTCGAAGGTGAACCGGGTCTCCGTCGTCCCCGTGGGACATTTCAAAACGTAGGTATCCGGCGCCCAGTTTGGGTTCTCATCGGCGTAGACCACCAGGCTCGCCACGGGCCGCTTCAACAGCGCGACAAACCGTCCGTTGTAAGCGTAGATGCGCTCGGGAAAATCCGCTTCCCATTCCGCCTGAACTTCGATGTGCAGGTAGATGATGAGCGAATCGCCGGACTTCAGATACACCTCCACCAACAAATCCGCGTTGCGCTTGCCTTGCTTCAAATCTCGCAAAACCTCGCGCAGTTCCTTGTCGTGAAATCGGAAGGGTTTCGACCAGTCGATGTCGTCGTGGATATCTTCAAACAGCAATTGCAGCAGTTGTTGCAATGCTAGGAGGAAGGCGTCCTTCCAGCCGCTGTCGAAGTCAGATTTTTCCGAGGATTTGAGGCCAGGTTGGACGCTCTTCTTTTTGGATTTGGCCATGCGGCAACCTGCCTGTCGACCGTCGAGACGCAAATGGCTTGGCTGGATTCGCGAGACTCGACCTGCCCACTTGCAACACCTCCATCCCACCCCAACACTGCCACCATGCCGGACGATCCTCCCCTTCGCGACTACTGGGCGTTCATCAGCTACAGCCAAATCGACGACCCCTGGGCCAAGTGGTTGCACCGCTCGCTGGAACGCTACCAAGTGCCGAAAAACCTCGTCGGCCGCCAGGTGGAACGCGGCCACACCGTGCCGAAACGCGTCTACCCCGTCTTCCGCGACCGCGATGAATTGCCTACCGCCGCCCACTTCAGCCACATGCTGGAGACCGCCCTGCGCAACAGCAAATACCTCATCGTCATCTGCTCGCCGGCCGCGGTCGGCTCGCGCTGGGTCAACGAGGAGATCCGCTATTTCAAGAAAATCGGCCGCGAGGACCGCATTCTTTACCTCATCGTCGACGGCGAGCCCTGCGCCTCGGACGGGCGGCCCGGATTCAGCGCGGAGGACGAGTGTTTTCCGGAAACGGCGCGCTTTCGCGTGGATGAAAACGGCGAAATCACCGGCGAGCGAACCGAGCCGATCGCTGCCGACGTCCGCCCCGGCAAAGACGGCAAAACCAACGCGAAGTTGAAGCTTTTGGCGGGTGTGTTAGGCGTGGCTTACGATGAGTTGGCACGCCGCGATCAGGCGCGAAGGATGCGCCGCGCCTGGCTAACCACCGTGCTAAGCCTGACCCTCCTGGCGGTGATGACCACGCTGGCCATCCTCTTTCTCATCGAGCGAAATCGCGCCCAGCATGCGTTGGCGGCGCGCTACAAACTGGCTGCGCGTGAGGCCGTGCAGGAACGGGAATTCGGCGAGGCTGTGCTTTACTACGACGCAGCACGCGCGTTAGGCCACGATTTGACCGGCGATCCCGGTTTCGCCGCCGCGTGGCAGAATTGCCGCAATTTGCGCGATCAGTTCCGAACCCCGCGCGCACCGGCATTTGCGGCGTTTTCCGCGGATGGAACGCGGCTGGTGGTGCAGGATCAACTCGGCGAGGTGCAGGTCCGCGATTTGGCCGCGCGCGAGGTGGTTTGGCGGTCGCGGCCGACGATGATTCAGACGGAAAATCGCGCGTTTAGCGACGAATTCGTCTTTGGCGTGGAAAACGCGGAAAACGGGGCGGCGAATCTGGTGGTTCGGCGAATCGCGGATCTCGAACCGCAGTTTTCGCGCGAAATCCCGGCTTCGTGGACGGATCTGCGCGATTTTCTGCTCTCACCGGACGGCAGATTGGCTTACTTTCGCAAGTTACCCGCGCCGCCCGCGGATCCCACGCACTGGAAAAAAATCATCCACGTTCCCACCGGCCGGGAGGTGGAACTGCAGGGCGAAAGCAGCCTTAATTTGGCGCGTTGGTGGTTTGGTCAGGATGGCGAACGGCTGTTCCACGCCGAGACGGAAAGCTTCACCGGCATGGCCATGCGCGTCTGGCAAACCCGGGACGGCAAGCAACTGGCTGAGCGCCAAATTCAACAAGCGCCGCGTTGCCGGGCGCAAATCGCCGGCCACCTGGTGCTGGGATTCGACAACGGTTTCGTGGGATGTCAGGATCCGGACAGCTTGGAGGTTAGGTGGGCCGCGCAACCGCCAAATCCGCCCGCGCCGGCGGTGCAAATTCGCATCGAAGGGGATCGTGTTAGGGTGCTGGACGCCATGCTGCGCGAACGAACCATAAACCTGGCCGATGGCGAGATTTTGGCCGAAACCCGGCTCGCTCCTGGTTCCGGCGAAATCCTCGCGCTGGCCGGGGATCGCCTCCTCGTTGCCGGGCGCGACGGTGTTTTGCGGCTTTGGCAGGGTGGCGAATTGCAGGCGGCGGAGAGCTGGCATCCTGACACGCTCACCTGCGTCGCGCTTTCCGCGGACGGGCGTCTGGCGTTGGCCGGGGCGCAAAATGGCGTCAACCGCGTGTGGGAAATGAACGCGGGCGAAACCCGGCCTAACCTGCGTGTTCTGCGGCAAGACGGGGCGAATTTCCGCTTCTTCCACGCTGGCGTGGCTGATGGTTTGGACTACCTCTTCGCCACGGACGGTGGCCTGTATCGCGCGGAGCGAAACGGCGGCTGGCGCCAGGTTTCGCCTGAAATTTTCGCCGACATGGCCGCAATCTCGGACGGCGGCTGGTTCGGGATCCGCGCCAACGGCGAACTGATTCGTCATCCCGCGACCAAGGCATCGAAAGCCCACGCCCTTCCCAGAGACCTAAGCGGAGCCGCGCGTTACCGGCTTGCGGTAGGCGGCGGTCAGGTTTGCATCGCCGCCGACAGCAAAGCTTGGGCGATTTTTTCCGAAGACAAGCTGGCTCCCGGCGAAGTCCACGTTTTCCCGGAAAACCTGGCCGGCAAGCCGCTCAGCGCTTTTCGCGTTTCCGCGGACGGCAGCCAAGTCCTCGCCGCGGGTTTCGGTGGCGCGGCTCGGTGGGATTTGCCCACCGGGAATCTGGCCGAAATCCCGGACGCCAGCATGGTCGAACGCGTTTGCGGCTGGGACGGCGACGTTTTGCTCTGGCGCTCGGCGAACGGAGCCCTGCAACTCAGCAACTTCGCGACTGGCGAGTCCAACCAACTCGCCAACCAGGCCGCGAGTGCGATTTTGACCCAAATCGACGACGCACCGGTTATCGTCGTGGCAAACATGTTAGGCCAAGTCACCGTCCAAACCCTAACCGGCGAACAACTCGGCTGGTTCGCCCATCCGCAGGCGAAAAGCGCGGGATCCGACGTTTTGCTGCAAAACGCCGCCCAACCCGGCGCCGGCCTGGCGTTTTCCCAGGATGGACGTTACCTCGCGACTAGCCACGGTTTCCACGCCTACCTCTGGGATTGGCGAGCCGGCGAGTTAGTCTGGCGCAGCCCGAAAATCCCCGCCGGCATGTTCGGCCAACTCAGCGTCAGCGAGTTCATCGACGAAAGCTGGCTTTTGGTCTACGAAGGTGTGAACCCCGCGATTCCCGGAGCCCCTGGCGCGTATTTGCTGGAAATCCCCGCGCAAACTCCGGACAGCACGGAAGTTAGCCGCTTTGGCCGCGAAATCCTGGGTTTGGAGCTGGATCGCGGGCTGTTGCGGGAGATTCGGCGGTGAAATTCGCTAGCCACACCTTTTCAACTCTAGCGCCGCCTCTCAATCCCGCGATTCCGGCACAATCGTCATCTCCACGCGCTTGCCCTTGCGCGTGACGGCGATTTTCGCCTCTTTGCCGATCTTCAGCGCCTCCAGCACGTAGGTGTAATCGTAGATGTTCTTCAGCTCCTTGCCGTCCAGTTCCACGATGACGTCCCCGCCTTGCAAACCCGCTTTTTCCGCCGGTCCACCCTTGCTGACGCCGGAAATTTTCACGCCAACCACGTCGGTTCCCGCGTAATCCGGGATGGTGCCGAGATAGGCGCGCAGATTGGCCCGGCGGCCCTTGCCTTCGGGGCGCTCCACCTGGATGAAGTCGGGTTCGTCGGGCGAAGTCGCCAACCCGCGGGCGATCAACCCCATGAACCGCGTAATTTTGGCCGCACCAGCGTAGTTGACCTTGTCCGCCGTGTCGGTGGGCCGGTGATAGTCCTCGTGCGCGCCGGTAAACGCGCTCAAAATCGGCACGCCGCGCAGGTAGAACGTCGTCGCGTCGGTGGAAAGATAGGTGTCTTGCTGCGTTGTGATGGGTAGGCCGACAGGCACGTTGCGCCGCTCGATTTCCCGCGGCCAAACCGAGCTGGAGCCGATTCCTTGCAGCACGAGCGATTTCTCCAACCGGCCGATCATGTCCATGTTCAGGTAAGCCGCGAAAACGTCGCCCAAACCGGCGTCAGGGTCGTTTTTGCGCGTTTTGGCAGTTTCGCTCGCAAAGGCGGCGCTGCCTAACAAGCCCATCTCCTCGCCCGACCACGCGGCGAAGACGACATCCCGCGTTAGCTGGATTTTTCCGGATTTTTGCGCCTCGGCGAGGTAGTGGGCGATCTCCATCAATCCCGCAGTGCCGCTGGCGTTGTCGTCGGCGCCGTTGTGGATCTCGAACTTTTCCTTGCCGAAGGCGCGCGAGGCGGTACTGGGCTTGTTGCCCAGGTGATCGATGTGCGCGCCGAGGATTAGCGCAGGACGTTGGTTAGCCTCGGGCGACTTCGTCTTGAGCCGGCCGATGACGTTGCGCCCGGTTTCCACGCGTTGATCGATGTCAATGCGCGCGTCGAGCCTGACGTTGGGTAGCTTCACGCCGATCATCATCTCGCCTTTGTCCAGGTTCGCCTGGATTTCGGCCAGGTTTTTGCCCGCGGCGGCCAGGAGTTGCTCGCCCAGCTTGGTGGTTACCGAAATGGCTGCGATGCCGGAATCGGCCAGCGAAGCATCGAAGCTAAGCGCGACGAGTTCCTCCTTAACCTGGGATTTCGGCCCGGAGACGAAAATCACGCCCTTTGCGCCTTTTTGGCGAGCCAGCATGGCCTTGTAACGCAGGCTGGCGTAACGCATGAACGTGCGGCGCTTTTCGCCGGTTAGCTCCTCGGGTATGAAGCGCAGCATCAGCACCCATTTGTCCTTCACGTCGGTGTGGTAGTAGCTGGTGTAAAGCTCGCTCTGGGTGCCGTCGGCGGATGCCTGGCCCGCGGGCACGTCCATCCCGTAACCGGCGAAAACGATGTCGCGCGCCTCGATTTTGCCGAGTTGGCTGAAGCTGAGAGGGCGCCAATCCTCGTTGAGCGCCAGTTTTCGCCGAACCGCGCCTTCTTCGATCCAAAGCTCGTTTTCCGGGCCCAAATCGACCCCGGCGGTGAACTCGAACGGCTGAAAGTAGCTGATGCTCGCCGGGCGTTCGTCGTAAGGCGCCAGGCCCCACATTTCGAAGGCTTTCGCGACGTAGGCGGTGGCCAGTTTTTCGCCCTCCGTGCCGGTGAGCCGGCCTTCGAGCGCGTCGCTGGCCAGGTAACCGATTTGGGCGCGCAGATCGGCCTCGGTGATGTCGGGCGTGGCGTCGCGGATGCCGGGGTCGGCGGAGCAGGGCAGGGCGAGCGCGAAAGTCAGGGTGATGAGGCGGAACGAATGGGTCATGCCGCATTTAGGCGGAAAATCCGCCGGCTGCAAGTTTGGTGGGAGCGAACTGCGGCACCCGGAATTGAGAGTGGCGACTCCAAAGCGTCCGGCGAGATTGCGGGTGGCGCGATTCCGGCGCATACTCCGCGCATGAACGGTTTGCCGACGCTGCGCAGTTTGACGGGCTTCGTCGTTTTCGTGATCTCGATGGCGATCGTCGGTCGCGTTTCGGGTCAAGAAACGATGATCTACAAGCAGATCGGCGAACGAGATCTACGCGTCGATGTTTTCAAACCGCCTAACGAGACACCTCCGCCAACCAACCGGCCCGCGATTGCCTTTTTCCACGGTGGCGGCTGGGTTTTTGGGGAGCGTTCGATCTACCACGATGCTTGCCGGCGTTACGCAGCGATGGGGTTCGTGACCCTAACATTCGAATACCGCCTCTCGCGAAACGCCGACGGCACCTACCCGAATCCTGACATCACCCCCATCGAAAGCGTGATGGATGCGCGTTCTGCGATTCGTTGGATTCGTGGCAATGCCGGCGAATTGGGGATCGACCCGAAGCGGATTGCCGCTTGGGGGCGTTCCGCGGGAGGACAGCTCATTTGGGCAACCGCGCTTCGCGATGGGATCGACGAAGAGAGCGACGATCTGGCGGTTTCGCCCGTGCCGAATGCGATGCTTGGTTTCTCAGCTTGTTACAATACGGTGCAGACCTGGATGGAGCGGATGCTGGGCGAGAAGCGGAAGCGAATTTGGGACATCTCACCCTATCATTGCCTCAAAAAAGACCATCCTCCCGCAATTGGTTTTCACGGCCGGCAAGACACGACCGAGCCGTGGCGCGTGGCGAATTGGTTTCGGGAGAAGTCTGTGGAATTGGAGAGTTCGTTCGAATTGGTGACGTTGGAAGACGAGGGCCACCACCTCGCGGGAGGCGGCGATCCTCCCGGTGAAGTTCAGAACGCGGAGATTTTGAAGCGGGCCGATGCGTTTCTTCGCGAGACTGGAATGATGCCCATCACCATTGGCACCTCCAAGTGACGACATGAGGACGATACCTTGGTCACTTCAACGCTCGATTCAGCCCCAATCCCAGTTGCCGGCCTACGGTTTGATACCCATCCGGAGTACTTGCGGGCGTGTTCCAGGAAGTCTCCAGCGTCACCGAGATCGCTGGCGTGCCTAACCGAACCACCCAATTCTTGCTGATCGCTTTCCACGCCTTCGGATCATACCCCGGGCCGGACACAATCGTTTTGCCGGTGAAACGCAGCGGCCCGGTCATCTCCTCCTTGCAAGCCGCGTAGAATCTCTGGTGGTTGGCGTGCGCGGCCTCACTCATGAGATCGCCCGGTGGGACGTAGAAAAAGGGAAACTTGTCGTTCGCGCCCGGGTTGTGCAGATCGATGAACGCAGCCAGTCGGCCGTTTTCAGCCGCTGCCCGCATTTCCGCCTGCGCCGCCCTAACAGCATGCCAATGCGGCTGATCCGTCCAATCGCGGTTGTGATCTTGCGGCTTCTGGTTTTTGCCGCCGGCTCCGCGGAACACGTTGTCGATATCCATGATCGGCACAAAAACCACCTCGTGGCGGCGGCGCAGCGCAATCGCTTCGGCGGCGTCGGAGACTAACCAAGTGGCAAAACCCTTGCCAACCCAACTGGAGCCGGATTCCCAGGCGTGCTGGCGTGCCTGCACCCAAATCAGCGGCAACTCGCCTTGCGCATCGGTTTGCCGAACTCGCAGGGCAGGTGTCTCCCGACCCTCACGGGTTTCGCAAAGCGTGAACGCGGTGGCATGGGGCGAATTATGGCTGAGTTCATCGACCAACGTTTTCGCATCGCCCGGCAAAAACGGCGGACCCCAGGCAACCAGCGCCGATTCCGCTTCAAACCGAAGGGCGTAGCGAATCCGGCGGCCGTCGCGGGTTCCCTTTTCGCTCTGCCGCCAGGTTTCGCCGCCATCGGTGCTGAAAGTCGCCCGGTCCGGTGTCGCCCACGGCGCCTCGCCGACGTCGAGCGTTAACGTTTCGCCGGAAGTCAGCCCGTCCAGCCTAACATACCACCAACAACGCCAGCCCTTGTCCGGATGATCGGTTGGGTTGAGGCGAATCAAACGCGCGGATTGGTCGATCGCCACGACTTCGCCCGATCCGCCGGGAAAATCAGACGACACCGTGATTTCGGCACAAACCGGGAGCAGGCTCAGCAGGAAACCAAGGGAGAAGAGTGCGATTTGGCGAGTTTTCATGACGTGGTAACTTGGTAGGCCGTAGGAGGCGCGAAACGATCACTTCAAACCCTGAAAATCGCAACACCGAGTCAACCTAGTCAGGCCGCGGTTCGCTCGAAGCGAATTCAGACCAACACATCCGCGAGAACGACCCGAGCGCTACCGCGCAGTGATCGAGCAACGTCCCCTCTCCATCCGGCGTCGCGGCCATTTTCTCAACAACATAGGCAAACTGCGCGACGTGAAAGCGGTCGATCTTTTGCAGCTTAGCTTTGGCGCTATCGCCTTTGGTATGGGTCAAGACGTGGTGATTTTGCGGATTATCGAACACGCCGTGATACATGCGAGGCGTGTCCCCGCGCTCGGGATCGACTAACAAAGTTGCAACACGCGTGAAGTCTTGTCGGAAGGCTAGGATCATGAGATCGCCCATCAACCGGAGGTAATCGTCGCGCCGTTGCGGGACGCTCTTATCCTTCGGATTCGGCTTGCCAAACAAGCGATGCCACAGTTCGTGCGGGTCTTTCTCCGGTGTGGCGGCATAGCCGGGACCGAGCCAGGACACCGTCTCAAAATACTCCGTTTCGCGGATGTTGGAATGAATGTTGGTGCTCAGTTCCAACGAAGGAAGCGGCGTTGTGCCGCCCAAGCTCTCTTGCGATTTCCTGGTCGAGTGCACTGAGATTCTTCGACCGTGATGATGCTTTCAGCATCGTGAGGTTGTCTCCGGCCTTGTAGATTCATTCTTGACAGATAGATTGACGATTTGTGATGACCCCTGATGACTTTCGCGAAGTCGCCCTCAGCTTCGAAGGCGCTGAAGAAGTTGGCCACATGGGAAATCCGGATTTCCGCGTAGGCGGCCGGATTTTCGCCACGTTGGCGTCGGCCGACAAGGGGTTCGGCAATCTAATGCTGACGCCCGAGCATCAAGCGCTGTTTATCGCGGATCACCCCGATGCGTTTCTGCCGATTCCGGGCGGTTGGGGGCGAAAAGGCATGACGCATGTGCGTCTGGACGTGGTGACTGATGAAGTGCTCGAAGAAGCGCTGCGAACGGCCTGGAAACTACGGCTTGAGAAGAATCAGCGACGGTAAATGGATCATCCCACGAATTCTACGCCATAATTCCCTCCGCCACCTTGCACGCGTCATCCAGCCCAACGCCGTTGAATTCCAACCCATGCGGATACAGCCCGCACATGTGCAGAATCGTGGCGTGAAAATCGCGCACGTGAACCGGCGTCTCCACCGCGGTAAAGCCCAGTTCATCCGTCGCGCCGTAGGCGAAGCCGCCCTTGACCGCACCACCGGCCATCCACCAGGTGAAGGCGCTGCCGTTGTGATTCATGAATCCCTGGCCGCCGCGCCCCATCTTGCCACCCCAAATCACCTGGGTTTGCTCGAAGAGCCCGCGTAGCTTCAAATCGCGAATCAACCCGGCCAACGGCTGATCGCAAGCCAGGCACAGGTTCGGCGTTACACCGCGAACGGCGGTCGGCGTGTGCGTGTCCCAATCGCCCGATCCGCCTTCGTTGCTCGGCACGTTCATCGACGGCACGATCACGAACCGAACACCGCGCTCCACCAATCGCCGGGCCAGGAGCAGCTTGGCGCCGGTGCTGCGGGTCGGCAACGGATCCGGGTTCAACGTTTGTTGCGGAGGGTCGAAGGTATGCCCGTGTGCCGGGCCGCCGCGGCAATAATAGAAGATGATATTGTTGATCTTATTGATGACGATTCTTATGCCGAGCTACAAGCCGTTCTTATTGCGGACCCTGAGTCGACCCTGAGTCAGGCAAACTTATTCCACACTCAAAGGGGTTGCGGAAAGTTCGCTGGCGAGCACGCGGTAAAGGCAAGCGAGGTGGTATCAGAGTCATTTACTACCTTGTGCACCATGATGAGATTTTCATGCTCTATGCGTACTCCAAAAGTGACAAGGAAGACATTACTTCAGATCAAGCCGGCAAATTGCGCGACTTAGTTGAACAACATCTAAACAAATGAAAGAAGACGATTTTGAAAAGTTGTGCGAGAGCATACGGTAAGCTGGAGAGGTTCGCCAAGGCACCCGAGAGCCATCTCGAGTGTTCAAACATCCGACGCCCGATCCGAAGTCCATCCGTGAGCGTCTGGGCCTATCTCAGTCCCGTTTTGCAGCGATTATCGGCGTTAGTGTTCGGACTTTGCAAAATTGGGAACAGGGTCGCAGGAAACCCGAAGGACCCGCAAAAGGCGCTTCTTCGTTTAGTTGACCGTGCTCCCGAGGCAGTGCTGCAAGCTCTTCACACGTAACGACACCAACCCTAACTAACACGACGGCTAACCAAGCGCAGGAGACCGACCGGGGCCCCGCATTGTGGTTGACTTCTCAGGGTAATTCGAGAGGTTCTCATTTCAATCAACCTGCGCTCTCGGGCCCCGGCGGCTCAGCGCGAACGCGCAGAAAATGAAATCATGCCTCCACATGCTGAGCCTAGCAGTGCTATTACCTTTGCAAGCAGACGGCGAGGAGATAAAGGTGCTCTCAGTGTCACCCGACAAGAAGATTGAGGTCTTCACGAAGGGTTCCACCGAATTTCTTGAGGAGGCACGCCCTCATGCGAGGGACCGGATTATTGGGGAGGGGATTTTCGCCCGGTTTGTCGGTTCGGATTCTCCAGAGTGTACGCTTGGACTGCTGCCGATTCAAGTGCCGAGACGTTCGTCGAGTGGGATCCAAGCTCGACATGGCTTTTCATCAGACAGGGAGATGAGAAGGCGTGGGATAGTAGGCTTTTTGTATTGCGGAGCGACGTCCGAACAGGCATCGGCTTCTCCAGCAACCAAGCCTGCCGGAACTGACTTCTCTCCTGTTCCTCCGCACGGAGATTCCCTGGCAGGACAAGCAATCTCCGTGGAACTCAGGAATTCACGCGTGGGACGATGCCAGGAAAATTGTTCTGTCATTACTCCTTGAAGATGGCTTTGGGAGAATCGCCATGAAAGATTATTGTTTAGTCACTTAAAATAACCACTTTTGGTGACAAATATTTCCTGGCCAACTTGACGACAGTTACCGTAAAACGCGGGCAAGAATCTGGAAGGCGCCGCGGTTTACGATAAAAACGTGATTCGCCCCGCGGTCCAGCCGATTTCCAAAGCCGGCGCGATCTTCGTTTTGCGCGGAAACCTGGCGACAATCCTTGTCGCCTCCGCGCGGGTTGTCGGGATTGTCCCGGCTTCTTGCAAGCCGGAATGCGTTGTCAACCAGTGCGAACTTGGCGGAAGCCGATTTTCCTTTGGCGTAACGACAGGAATGTGCCTACGATTCTCTCACCGGCGACAGGATTGTCGCCACTCCTTGAAGGCGCCATGAAAACTCGCAAACCCGAAGTCTTCGTCTCCGCCACCACCGGCGATCTCGGCCTGGCGCGGCAGGCGGTGAAGGAGGCGCTGCTCACCCTGGGTTGCGTTCCCGTCGAGCAGACCAACTTTCCGCCGGACCACCGCACCATCCGGGAGATGCTGCGCAAGAAGATCGCCGATTGCGACGCGGTGATCCACCTCGTGGGCCGGCCCTACGGCGCGGAGCCGAAAACCCGCCAACCGGACGAGCCGCGCCGTTCCTACACCCATCTGGAATACGACGTGGCCCTCGAGCTGGGCAAACCGGTCTACACCTTCGTCGCCGCGGAGGGTTTCGATTACGGCGCCGGCCTGCCGGAGGAAGACGAGGAAAAACGCCGGCTTCAGGAAGCCCACCGCCAGGCCGTGCGGGGCACCGACCGGCTTTTCCACGATTTTGCCGAACCATCCGCTTTGGAGAAAAAGGTCCGCGAATTGCAGGTCCACGTCGATGAACTGCGCCGCAAGCTGGAAGAGGAAGCCGCCCAACGCGCCCGGGAAAGCCGCCGCCACGTTCGCGTCGCCCTGGCCGTCTGCGTGCTGCTCTTTCTCATCGGCGGCGGCGTGTTTTTCGCGATCCGCAAGCTGGACATCCTCAAAGGCATCGAAAACGAACAGGTCGATGAACTCGCGGCCCTGCGCGGCCAACTGGAGGAAATCGCCGGCAAGGTGAACGCGCCCAAGTCCGGGTCGATGGGTTCGGAAACCCTCGACGCCGAAGCCCATTACGAGCGTGCTTTGGAAGAAGTCGCCCGCAACCACGGGATCGAACCCGCGGCTCTCCGTGCCCGGATCGAAACCTTCGTCACCGCGGTCGAGGCGGACGCGCAAAGCACGCTCTACGACCAGGCCCTGGCCGATTTCGCCCAAAAACACTTCGCCCAAGCCGCGCGGAAGGCGGAACGGGCCGGCGATGAGCGGGTGGCCCGGATCGAACGGGAACAAGCCCGGATCGCGGAGGAGAAACAGCAGGCGATCAAGGAATTTACTCTGGCCGGGCAGGCCCACTTCGCGGACGTGGAATATCGCAAAGCCCTCGCCGCCTACCGCAAAGCCGCGGCGCTGACGGACCGGGTGGCCAATCCGCTGGGGTGGGCCGAGGCGCAGATTTGGGTTGCCTTCGTGCTAATACAATTGGCGCAGCACGACGAAGGCATTGGCCTCCTCGAGCAAATCGTGGAGGTCCGCGAACGCGAACTGGGTCCGGATGACCCGAAGTTGGCGGTCGCCCTCAACAACCTGGCATGGTTGCTCTAAGAAACGAACCGTCTGACGGAGCCGAGCCGCTGATGCGCCGCGCCCTGGCCATCGACGAGCAGTCCTACGGAGCAGAACACCCCAAAGTCGCCCTCCGCCTCAACAACCTGGCGGCGTTGTTCCACGCCACGAACCGTCTGGCGGAAGCCGAGCCGCTGATGCGTCGCGCGCTGGCCATCTTTGAGAAGGCTCTCGGACCCGAACACCCCAACGTCGCCACCCAGCTCAACAACCTGGCGCAGTTGCTCCAGGCCACGAACCGTCTGGCGGAGGCCGAGCCGCTGATGCGCCGCGCCCTGGCCATCGGCGAGCAGTCCTACGGAGCCGAACACCCCCAAGTCGCCATCCGCCTCAACAACTTGGCGCTGTTGCTCCAAGCCACGAACCGTCTGGCGGAGGCCGAGCCGCTGATGCGCCGCACCCTGGTGATCTTTGCGGGGAGCCTGGTCGAGGGGCACCCCAACACGATGGTCGTTCAGAAAAACTACCGTCTCCTTCTTGGTGAAATGGAACTCCCACAAACGGAAATCGAGCAACGAGTGAACACTGCGATGCAAACCGCCGGACCGCTCGAACCCATCGCGCTCGAAGTCGAGCGTCTCCTCGGCCCGGCCAAACCGGTGGCGGAGGTGTTGGCGGCGCTGGACCGCCAATACCAGGCGGAAGGCAAGCCGGAAGTGTATTTCCTGGCGCCGGACCAACCGATCGCGCCGCATCTGGACGAGCTGCTCGGCCCGGCGCGGCCCACGAACGAGGTGCTGAAGGCGCTCGACCGCCAATACCGGGAGCAAGGCAAGCCGCGGGTCTGGTTCCTGCCGCTGGATGAGGCGATTGCGCCGCATCTGGATGAGCTGCTGGGGCCGGTTTCGAGGGAGCCCTGAAGAGGTACTAAGAGCCCGTAACGAATTAGCGAGGCTCCGTGAATGAGATTCTTGTTTCCACCCCAGCGGTCGGCGACAAATGTGCGAGAGCAATGTGGCGCGAGACCTCCAGGCTTGCGATGCGTGGCGCGAGTTTGCAACTCGCGACCCATGCGATGTAGACCCACTTTACCCGCCAACAATCTTGTCGCCTCCGCACGGGTTGTCGGGACAGGATTGTCCCGGCTCCTTGAAGCCGGCGTGGGGGACATGGTGCGGATTTCCGATTCGCGGATGAGCGGACGAGCTACGGAACCTGCGTTTTACACGTTGCCCGGAATCATGCGTGGACCTCTGGCGTTTGGTGAGACCGTAGATAAGGGATGTAGAAGGCCGACATCCTCCTAGCCTAGTGGTCCACCAAATCCAAGTCTTCGGATACTCAGCGGCGCTTTTGGACGCTGCCATCGTTGCTCGTCAGTTGGTTATGGCTCCATAGCCGCCGTCCTCGCGCCTTGGCAGCCTCCAAAATCCCTCGCTGATTATCCGAAGCTTTGGATTTGGCGAACCACTAGCTTGAACTCGAACTGCTCGATGATGAACTGGAGCTGCTCGATGATGAACTGGAGCTGCTCGATGATGAACTCGAGCTGCTGGACGACGAACTGGAGCTGCTGGACGATGAACTGGAGCTGCTCGACGAAGAGGATGACGGGACGCATTGCCGCCATTCCAGGGAACCCAGGAACTTGCTGAGCAATGGAAAACCGCCAAGATTTCCGGTAAGCTGCTTGATGACGGTCAGAGTATTGAGCAAGGCTTTGAGATCGTGTGCTTCCTGCCTCTTTTCGGTCGCAACTCTTAAGCCAATTTGGTCTGCGACACACTTGCCGCAATCGTCGAAAATTCGAATGTTCAGCAGGGCATCGCAATGACCGATGACAATCAGTGATTCCCCCTTTTTTGGCATGCGCTTGGGGTCGGAACTGGGAATCACCAGCAATCCAAAGCTTTCCGTACAAACGACCTCCGGGATGACATAACCGTCCTGGCATTTGAAAGTATCGGGATTGCCCCGCTGGTACGGAACCCAGCAACCGTCCTCGTAGTGTGCGAGATAATGGCCAGTTTTCCCAGGTTTGGGCAGGGGAGGCCATGGATCGTGATGATCGCTGGAAGAACTGGAGGAGGGTGGTGGAGTTGATGATGAACTGCTGCTGCTGGAGCTCGAACTGGATGGAGATGACATGTTATGGTGGTGGCAGGGTTTTTGGTAGACGTGAGAAATCCGGCGAGGAAAATAGCACGGCCAAATCCCCAACCTTGTCTGCGAAAACCACGTTCGAAACGACTATCGTCAATGTCAACCACAATTCTCCAACTGGAACCGGATCCTAGCCCGGATCGAGGGTTCTAACAACGCGGAAGCCGAAGTTTGGGGTTTTGGTACCCGCAAAGTGGTCGTAGCCCTTGTCGATGAAAAACTCCGGGGTGGCGGTTCCCATGCTGCAGCCCAAAACCAGGCCGTAAATTTGGCCGTGCCGCCGGTCCAAATGCGCCCATTCCCTCACATTCCCTAACACGTCAAAAAGTCCGTGGCTGTTGGGCTTGAGCAAACCCGCGGGCGCCGTCTTGCCGCCGGGAGAATTCTCGCGATGCCAACTGTAGCGCGCCAGCAAGGCGTCCCCGTTCCCGAATGGGCGCCTGGTTTTGGTGCCGCCTCTTGCGGCGAATTCCCATTCTTCCGGGGTTGGCAATCGGTAGCCGCTGCGTTTGCGGAAATCGCCTTTGGGCACCCAAGATTCCGTCCGGTTCCCAGGTTGCTGGAGGTAGCACCATTGGTCTGGCGCGATGCCTTCGTTTTTGGAGAGCCAGTTGCAGTAGGCCATCGCCTCGAACATCTCCAAGTCGGCCATAGCCGAGCGCCCGGTGGGAGTGAGGTTTGGGTTTTGCTTTCGGCCTGGGTGTGCGGCCAGAAATTGATCGACGGTGATTTCGGTGGTGGCGACTGCCAGGCGCGCGGGAATTTCTCCGCCACTTCGGGCTTGCGGCGGCACGTCGATGACGGCCAGGGTCATGCCCAGGGAGTTGGTTAGCCAGCGGCGGGATTCGGTCTCGCCCAACGTCCAAAATTCGCTTTGGCTCGAAAGGTTTGGCACCTGTTCGTCCCACCGCCGCAGCACCCATTCAACGGAGGAATGAACCACCGGCGATGGGTTCTGAAGGTAGGCGGCTTGCAACCAGGCCAACGAATCACGCCGCAGAGTTCTGGAAAAACTGGCAGGGTCGTATTCGCCCAGGCTTTGCAAGAAGGCGGCCTTGCGCTGGGGGTTTTCTTCGCGCGTGAGTTGCTCGAAAATTCGCTCGGGGGAGACGGTCATCGGTTCAAGCGCATGGATCAAATTCGAGCGCACGGACAGGTTCTCGCGGTGGTCGAAGAGAGGCCAGATTTCGTCCGCTTCATCCAGCCGAATCAGGGCTGCGGCGGCCCGTCCCACTTCCGAAGCCAGCTTGCCGTCACGTTGGGACTCGGCCTTGTTGCGTTGCTTGAGCCGGGTGCGAAACCGGGCGATCATCGCCTTGCGATGGGCCTCAAACTTGGGGACGAACGGCTTCAAATCGCTGGCTGGAGCGCCGTAAAACAGCTCCTCCAGCCGATCCGGGTTTCCGGCGTGTATTTGCACCAGCGCGGTAACGAGCTTGCGTTGCCGGATTGCGTCGCCGGACGTTGCGGATTCAAGAGCGGCTTGCAGCGGCCTTTCCAGGTGGGTGTGAATGGGCGCGAGCATTTCGCTCCAGGCAGTGGTTTCAGTTTGCGGAGCTGAAAAGAGCCAGCGCGTGACTTCCACGCCGGAATCCTGCCAAAACGCGGACTCCGGGTCGGCGTGGGCGAGAAACGCAGCCAAACGCAGCTTTTCGGAAATGGGAACTCGGGCTTGGTCCAACAGAGTCCAGGTTTGCTGGATTTGGCTGGGTTTGGCCGGTTGCAACGCGGCGATAACCTGGCGGCAATTTTCGACCGACAGGGTGGGGAGGTGCAGGAGCAAGTCGTCCGCGTGGTTGAGGACGAAGCTGGCGTTGAGGCGCTGATTCTCGTCCAGTTGACCACCTTCCAGCCGCTTGCGGACGTTTGCCAGGATATTGCTGCGATGCGAATGGGAGGCCGCCATCAGCTCGGGAACGGTGGTCAGCTCCGCGCTCAAGATTCGCTCGGTTTTGCGGCTGGCGGCGACGTCGTGGTTGACCCATCCAGCTAAGCCCATCGCGGCCAGGAGACCGATTCCGGCGCTGGCGAGCCGTCTGCGGTAAAGCCGGCCGGCCGCCGCCATCAGCGCGGTTTCCTCCGGGCTCCAGCGAGCCGGTTGCGTGAGCAAGCGCATCCCCAGCCACTCCCACAAACGAGGCAGGTGACGCTCGTCCGCCGTCGCTTTCCAGGAGCCGGCCAGCTCTCGCAACCGCAGTTGCAAGCGCCCGCGCAAGGTGGAACGCCGCCCCTCGTAGAGCCACTCCCGCAAACTGGGCACCATGTAGTCGTGCGTAAGTTGGTAGCGCGGTTCCGCCGTGTTTTTTCCAGATTCCTCGCCCTCTGCATCATTCGCTGGGGATTGATCGACCGGCGTGACCAACCTGAGTTCGCGGCCCAAAATCGCCATCGTCGCGGCGAATTGCTCCGGTTTGCCGGCGTGACCGGACTTCGCCATCAGCTCGCTTTCCGGCAAGGGCCGCCCGCGAATATTCCGGTTGCCGGTTGGCAGCAGCGCCTCCAAAATGGCTCGCGCGGCGCGTTCGTGAGCGCGGTGGGCGGGGACGGCGCCGGAGCCGGTGAAGACGGAATGCAGGTAGGCCGCGCCCATCGCGGTGACGTTCGCGCCGCCGGGTTTTTGGGTGGCTTGGTGGCTCCATTCGCGGTTTTTGGCCATTTCGGCAAACACGGCGAGTTGGAGCGGAATGGTCTTGCCGTTGGATTCCAGGTCGTCCAGCACGGCCTCGATAAAACGGCTTTGGTCCTTGGTTAGGTCCGCGTTGCTTTGCGGCAGACGCTGATAGGCTCGGCCGAATTCGGTCAGCACGTTGCGGCTGTGTTCGCGCTCGAAAAGGTCCATCGCCGCGGTGTTACGGCTCTTGAGCATCTCCACGTCGATGTCGTCCATGAGGTGCCCGATCCCCATCCAAAAGTCGTCGCGCACGGAAAGCAAAAACTGCACGTTGCGTCCGTCGCATTGGCGTAGCGCCCGCATCAATTCGGCGGAGGAATCGCGGCGATGGGCCACCAGCCATTGCTCGAATTGGTCGATGACGACCAGGATTTTGGGTTGGCCGGCCAAACGCGCGTTGTGCCGAATTTGGCCGACGACGTCCGCGCAGGAAGCCTCCGGCGGGGTGGAAATTTCCGGGCGTAAACGCAGCAATCGCTCCTTCAGCCGCGTTTCCAGGATGCCGGGCTCGGATCGCGCCTCGAGAAAAAGAACCTCCACGCCGCCGGAGAGCAGGGGCAGCACGCCGGCCTTCAAAAACGAGCTTTTCCCGCTGCCGGACGGGCCGTAAAGCAGGCCGACGCGGAACGGATTGACCTGATCCTCGATGCCGCGCAGCCAAAACCGAACCGCTTCCGGAATTCCGGATTGATCCCGCAAACCCGGCAGCAACCGGAGGAAAAAATCCGCGTCGTCTTCGGCGAAGGATTGCAACCCTTTCGGTAAAATCGCCGCCGTGGCCGCGCTTCCGGTTTCCCCGGCGCGAGTTTGGCCGGAAACCAAAAAAACCCGCAATTCTCCGGCGAAATCCGCCGCAGAGGCATACCGATCCTTGGGGAGCGGGGCCAGGGCTTTCAGGCAAATTCGCTCCAGCGCCTTGGGAATGGCGGACTCAATCTGGCGTGGCGGCAAGACGTCGAAATTTGGCGATCGCACCTGGTCGATCATCTCCTCCGCCGTGCCTTCGAAGAGCGGCGTCCCCGTCAGCAACCGGTAAAACACCACGCCCAGACTAAATACGTCCGAGCGCGGGTCGATCAGGTGGGTCTCGCCGCGCGCCTGCTCCGGGCTCATGAAGCCGGGGGTACCCGCGATCATTCCGGGGCTCAAATACGGCGAATGCTCGGAGACGATCGCCAAACCCAGGTCGATCAGCACCGGTTTGCCGCCGGGTTTAAGGATGAGGTTCGCCGGTTTGACGTCCCGGTGGATTACCTCCCGGGAATGGACGTAGACCAGCGATTCGGCGATTTGCGCGATCAATTCGGCAGCCTCCGGGCCGTTGGGTTTCCAGCTTTTCAGGCGCTCCTCAAGCGTCGCTCCCTCCACGAACTCCGACACCAGGTAGACCTCGCCCTCCGCGGTCCGCCCAAAATCGTAGATCGTCACAATTCCGGGATCTTTGAGCTTTGCCAAGGCCTTTCCCTCAGCCTCAAACTGCCCTAAATCCACCTTTGGGCCATCGGCCGGCGGGATGAAAATTTTAATCGCCACCGAGCGCTCCAGCTTGCGGTCCCAAGCCAGAAAAACCTGGCCGAAGCTGCCCTTGCCCAGCGATTCCCGAATTTCGAACCGGCCCTCAAACACCTGGCCCACCGAAACGCGGGAAGCCGGCCCGGCCGATTTTTCGGCCGGGCCCTCCGCGACCGTCGTCGCCCCGCCGTCCGCCAAATCCTCCGCCGGAGCGCGAACGGGATGCTGACCCTGTTTCGCCATTCCCGACCTCTACAACAACCAAACCGCTGCCGAAAGAAAATTGCGCGAAAGTTGTAACCTTCACCGGAAAAACGCAAAGGGCCAGGCGGGCAGAGACGTATCAAAGGCGGGGAGAGCGGGAGTAAGGGGAGGATCCCATGGGCAATTATGTGCAGACGCGCACGCACCACCGAGGCCCCAACGGCGAGGACCCTCGCACCACTCGCGAAGAGTCGGTCTATTGATCGTTCGGCTACTGAAGCTCATGGCTTCACCCGAACAAACTCAATTGCGGCGATTCCTCCTCTTCTTCCTCGCGAACTTTCGGCGTTGCCGCGCGTTTCCGCCTGGCCCGCTTTTTGGCTTGGATTCCGGCGCCGAAAGCCGTGCTTTCTCGCCCACTCCAACCACTTTTCGCAAAGGCTTTGTAGCTTGCCGCGATCCCACCTGAATCCCGGAACTCGGGTCCGCCGTCCCAGCGATGATCTCGTCGGCCCATTCACGCACGGCGACGTAGTAGTTTTTGACGTCGGGACGGTCATTGGCGGGAGCTGTCAACTCGTGGTAGTGGGTTGTCACGCAACGAATCAGCATGGAAGCGACTGTCAAATCTCAGTTCAATCAGGAAATTCTCGATCGCGCACTTTCGCGATACGGCATCGATCCCTCGGAAGCGGAGGAACTCGATGCTTTTGAAAGTTTCGTCTATCAGTGCCGCCATCAGGGAAAGGATCGAATTTTGCGGATATCACACAGCCGTCGGCGACCTTGGGAATCGATCGCCGGTGAGATTGATTGGTTGAACTATCTCTTCGATCGCGGGATGACCGTATGCCGTGCTGTCCCTTCCAAAAGCGGCGACTATTGCGAAATACTCAGCGATGAACGGGAATACTTCACCGCCGCGGTCTTTGAGCGTGCTCTGGGCCAACCCTCCAATCCGGAAATCTGGCGGCCGCCCTTGTTCGAAGCGATGGGAGCCATGATGGGCCGGATGCACGCTCTAACCCAGGCTTACAAACCTGGGAATTCCAGATTCAAGCGCCCCCAGTGGCACGAAGCGATGGCTGGCATGGCTGAAAAATTCATCCCGGCTGACCAGCAAACCATCATCGACAAGATCGACGCCCTCAATGCCGAAACCCAACGTCTGCCCATCTCCCCCGAAACCTACGGGCTCGTTCACTTCGACTTTCACCGCGGCAACTTTCTCGTCGAGGACCAAGGCCGAATCCATCTCTTCGATTTCGACGATTCCCAATGCACCTGGTTCGCCGACGATATCGCCATCGCCCTTTTTTACGCGATCCCGCCGGACTGCTCGTCCTCAGATGACCTCGCCCAAGCGAGCCAGTTCCTAACGCACTTTCTAGCCGGATACCGCAGCGAGAACCAAATCCCGCCCGAATGGCTCGCCCGCCTGCCGCTCTTTCTGAAGCGCCGCGAAATGGACGTCTACACCGTGGTTCATCGCAGCGCCGATCTCAATAATCTCAATGGCTGGACCGCTCAATTCATGGAAGACCGAGCTGCGCGAATTGAAGAAGGCGTGCCGTTTGTTGATTTGGATTTCGCCCGGTTCTGAGCACGAAGCAGGGTGTTGAATAGACTAGCAATGTCCTTTCGAATCGGGGGAAAAACACTCCGGATTCTGCCGATGGTAATGTCACTCATGGTGGGCCGTGGGCTAGACCAACTCCGCAAAATGCGCCAACGCATTCGCAACCCGCCTTGCCAGCAATTCGTTTTCAGTCACCACATCCATCAGCAAATTGCCGTGATACGGATTGTCGGCAGGAGGCGTCTCGTCGCGCTCAAAATCAAACCCCTTGCCATGATCTCGCAGATTTTCGAGTTGGATCGCGGCCACACGGGCCACCCCCGCAGGGAACTTCTCTTTGGTCAAAGGCAGCGCCTTCTCATCGTCCTCCCAGTTGACGGATACCTCCGCAAACCCGTTTTTCGCGCGTTGTGCGCTTGTCCGGCTCGACCGCTTTCACCGTGACAAACTCGCCCTTCACGTGCTTCGGGCTGCGAATGCCTCGCAGACAGTTTTCTGGGAAGGATTGGCCCATTCAACGGCTGACGATAACTTGCGCAACCGCGAAATCAACAACATCGGGCGTGAGCGCCCCACAAGTGCGGCTCCCGACAGCCTTTTCCCAGAAAAAATCCCAGGATGAGCGGTTCGGATCGGGATCGATCCAGAATGCCAGTCGGCGGTCGGACAAGGCCCATTCCAGGGTCAAAACGTTTTCTTCATCGTCCAAAGCGGCGAAGACTTTAGAATTCTCGGCCCCATCGGGCAACTCGATCGCGTCTCGATCGATGGTGTCCAGGATTTTTTCGGCAAGGGAGCGCTGGCTCTCGAGGAGACCGCTGTAACCGGCCAAGTCCTGGCGGGCGTCAACCGTGAGTTGGGGCTTGGATTTGACTGCGGAGTTCGTCTCTTGATTCGGGCCGGCACCTCCCAACAGGCGCTCGGCAATGAGCGAACGTTCCGCCCGAGGCAACTCCAGGGCATGCTCGATAATGGTGTCAGCGGTCATCGTCGCCATGGGAAAAATCTTAGCTCAGCCCAGGTGTTTCGTCGAATGGATGTTTTTCGCGGAAGGGAGCGCCGATCTGCCCCCCGGATTTGCCCTCGGAGCAATTGCTGGGCGCGATGAAATCAGCCTCCGCGCGCGGATCAACCAGCGCTTCGGCCGGGAGTGACAGTTGTGGATGGAAGAGAGCTTCGATCGGATCGTGCGCGGTCGGATCGTGCGCGGGAAAGATCATCATAGCGAGGTCGTGCGCTACATCTTGAACAACCCGGCCAAGGCGAACCTGCGCCAAGGCGAGTTCTGGTGAATGGCACCGTAAATCGTTGAACCCGGGTTTAGCGGCGTTCGGCCGTTCTTGTATAACGGGACTACCGGCCCGTTCCCGCGGACGACGTGCCCGGTGGTCGACTGGCGGGAGTCTTCGGGGAACGGGGTCCCGTTTTACTTCGTATTGGCACGATCGAAGATGGATTCTAGCATGCTTACGATGACGGCGAACTCGTACATTTTCGTTGACTTTCATTACTATAAAGCATACATATCACGAATGCCAGTTAACATTATCGAATTCATCAGTCAGCAAAAAGGAATCAATCAGTCTGAGATTGCAAGGCGGCTAAATGTAAGTAGGGCGCAAGTGTCCAACTGGAAGAAAGAACCCGAATCAATTCCGGACGAGAGACGGTCGGAACTTAATCAAATCGCAGATCTATTTGGCGAAAATCCTGATTGGGCACTTTTCGCGAGATCAGAAGAGAATAGCCTAGCCTGGGCTGTCTATCTCGAATGTATGCAAGAGGCGGAATGTTCTGGTGCAAATTCTCCAAAAGAGATCGGATACATGCGAAATGAGGACTTTAGTTGGGAGCCTAATTTTGCTGAGCAGCCTGTGCTCCTTGTTTTACGTGATCTTGGGTGCCAATTTCCGCCCAGTCCGCCACCTTTTGAAGAACTAACCACATCCAGCGGATACGAATTCTCTGAAATCGATCGCCTTGTCCAAAAACTGCTATCTCGGATGGCATTTTTTCGAGGCTCGCTTGATCACTACATTTCAAGGGAACTCCGTGAATCATCCTGGCATATCGCTTACGCCTGCGAACAGTTAGAGAGCACCGAACAACTCGCGAAGCTTTGCCTAAGATTCGCCAAGGAACCTGAAAGAGCAGCCTGCGGGCTTGACGAGACGAAGGTTGTGGAAGCGACAGTCGCGGCGGAACGACATGCCAACTATCATCTTTCAAGTTTGTGTTTTGCCCTTTCTAATAAGAGTGTGCCCCTTGCTACTGACTACTTTAGTTTGTTCATTAACACCGATCCGATGGAGCACAATCATGAGAGGGCTGATAAGATCGAAGAGCATTTTTCCTATTTCGAACGCAAAATGTTAACTGAGATTCGCTCTCTTTCTCGACAAATGGAGGACATGAATGCGCGGTTGGAGATCCTTTCGTCACACACGCTGTGATCCAATAAGCTCCAACTGTAATCTTTGGACTACGCCCGGAGAATTGTCACCCAAACAAACTCAACTGCGGCGACTCCTCCTCTTCCTCCTCCCGAACCTTCGGCGTCGCGGTGCGTTTTCGCTTGGCCCGCTTTTTCGGCTTCGATTCCGGCGCTGCGAGCGATTCCAACGCCTCCGCCGCGCATTGCTCCCCATGCATCGTCCCACTCTCCAACCCCGCCAAAATCTCCTTGGCCCGCCCGATGATTCCGTCCGGCAATCCCGCTAACCTTGCCACCTGAATCCCGTAGCTGCGGTCCGCGGTTCCGGCGATGATTTTGCGGAGGAAGATGATTTCGTCGTTCCATTCTCGCACCGCGACGTTGTAGTTTTTGACGCCAGGACGGTCGTTGGCGAGGGCGGTGAGTTCGTGGTAGTGGGTGGCGAAGAGGGTTCTCGCGCCGATCTGGTCGTGGAGGTATTCGGCGACGCTCCAGGCAATCGAAAGGCCGTCGAAGGTGGAGGTGCCTCGGCCGATTTCGTCGAGGATCACCAAGGAATTTTCCGTGGCGTTGTTGATGATGAGGGCGGTTTCGTTCATCTCAACCATGAAGGTGGATTGGCCTCTCGCGAGGTCGTCGTTGGCGCCGACACGCGTGAAGATGCGGTCGACGAGGCCGATTTCGGCGCGGTCGGCGGGGACCCAACTGCCGATTTGGGCCATGAGCGTGATGAGGGCGACTTGGCGGATGTAGGTGGATTTACCGGCCATGTTGGGGCCGGTGATCAAGAGCAGGCGGTTGGCTTCGGGCTCGAGGACGGTGTCGTTGGGGACGAATTTTTCGTCGACGGTGTTCTGGTCGAGGACGGGGTGGCGGCCGGCTTCGATTCTCAGGTGGCGCGATTCGCTCAGCTCAGGCTGGGTGTAGGCGAAGAGGCGGGCGGTTTCGGCTAGGCCGGCTAGGACGTCGATCTCGGCTAGGGCGGCGGCGGTGTCCTGGATTTCGTCGAGGTAACCGAGGATCATCTCACGTAGCTCGCCGAATTTCTCGAGTTCGAGCTGCTTGATCCGCTCGTCGGCGCCGAGGATTTTGTCCTCCATCTCCTTGAGCTCCGGGGTGATGAAGCGCTCGGCGTTGGCGGTGGTTTGCTTGCGGGTGTAGTCGTCGGGGACGGCGTCGAGGTTGGATTTGGTGATCTCGATGAAGTAGCCGAAGACGGCGTTGTACTTCACTTTCAGCGACTTGATCCCGGTGCGCTCAGCTTCGCGAACCTGGAGGTCGGCGATCCACTTTTTGCCGTCGGTGCTGGCTTGGCGCAGTTCGTCGAGCGCCTTGCTGAAACCGTCGCGGAAGATGCCGCCGTCCTTGACCGAAACGGGCGGTTCTTCGACCAGGGAGGCGTCGAGGTTGTCGGCGAGTTCGGTGAAATCGCGGAGTCTGGGTTGGAGCTGGGTTGCGAGCGCCAAATCTCCTCCCAGCGCGTTGAGGAACTCGCGAACCTGGGGGATTTCGCGCAAACTGACGCCTAACGATTGCATGTCGCGGGGATTCCCGGCGCCCTGGCTGAGCCGGCCCATGATGCGCTCGATATCGCGGACGCTTTTGAGCAAATCCTGGGTTTGGCTGAGCACGAAGGGCTCTTTCACGAAGCCGCCGATCAAATTTTGGCGAGCTTGCAGGGTAGCCAAATCGCGGATGGGGTGGAGAATCCAGTCGCGCAGTTTCCTGGCGCCCATCGGCGTTTTGGTGCGGTCGAGGGCGTGGAGCAGGGTGTGCTTGGCGCCGGCGCGGCACATCGTCAGTTCCAGGTTTGCCTGGCTGGCGGCGTCGATGAGGACGTGGTTGATCGTGGAATAGGTCCGGATTTGGCGGATGTGATCGACCTTGCGCCGCATTTGGTTGGTTAGGTAGTGCACCACGGCTCCGGCGGCGGAAACCGCGGCGGTGAGGCCCGCGCAGCCGAATCCGTCGAGGCTCTGCACCTTGAAATGATCGCGCAGGGTGTGCTCGGCCTGGTCCGGGATGAACGCGTAGCCGTCGTAAATCTGGCGGCTCGGCAGCAGGGCGAAATCTTCCTCCTGCTCCTCGCTCACGAGCAACTCGCTGGGCCGGATTCGGCTCAGTTCGTCGCCAAGCGCTTCGGCGTCTTCGAACTCGGTTAGGCGGAAGTCGCCGGTGGTGTGATCGACGAAGCCGAGGCCGAATTTGCTCCCTTGCTTGAAGACGGCGGCGAGATAGTTGGGCCGGTCGTCCTCCAGCAAGTTCAGGTCGGCGATCGTCCCCGCGCTGATGATCTGCGAGATCTCGCGTTCCACGAGTTTTCCGGGTTGCGGCACGCTGGTTTGCTCGGCGATGGCGACGCGAACGCCGGCTTTGACCAGTTTCCCGATATACCCCTCCGCTGCGTGGAACGGCACCCCGCACATCGGCGTTCCACCGCGTTTGGTCAGGGCCACGTTCATGATTGGCGCGGCGCGTTGCGCGTCTTCGAAGAACATTTCGTAAAAATCCCCGAGCCGGAAGAAAAGCACGACGTCATCGGGCAAACTCCGCCGCATGGCGGTGTATTGCGTCATCATCGGGGTCATTTTGCCGGATTTACTGGCCATCCGGCGACCCTAGCAGGGATGCCAAAAGGTTCAAGGCTCACCTGAGACGGGGGTTTTAGGAGATAAATGCGTCGATCATCATTGGCGTTCCCACTCCAGCCAGAAAGAATAGAAAGTCTTTAACCAATCCCACTCGGAAGGCTCTTCTACGCTCGCCTTCTTGTTGTTGGAAGATCGTTGTAAGCTGCTCTTTGTGCTTAGCTTCAAGTTGCTTTACCAATCGGATTTGCTCAAGCGCTAGATCTTTTTTCAGCTCTGCAAACTCGGTCTTTCGGCGCTCACCCAAGAGTTGTGATATACGCCCGAGATTGGAACTGCCGATAAATACCGCGCCAATCAGAGTTCCACCCAAGCGTTGATCCCAAGGCAAATTGCCGGAGGCAATCTGTTCAGCCAACTCCTCATCTGGAATCGAGCTGAGTTCCTCCGGAAGGGCATCTTCAACGACCCCAATTCTGCTGTCCCGCCGGAACAAGAATTTTGCGAAAATCAGAGCCAATCCGACGCTGATTGCACCTATAAGGATGATAGGATCTGAACTCATGCAGGTAGTCGTTCGACCAGTTTTGTTGGTGATCAAGGTGGCAGCGAGGTAATTTGGGCCGGTCGTCCTCCAGCAAGTTCAGGTCGGCGATGGTGCCCGCGCTGATGATCTGCGAGATCTCGCGTTCGACGATTTTTCCGGGCTGCGGCACGCTGGTTTGCTCCGCGATGGCGACGCGGACGCCGGCTTTGACAAGTTTGCCGATGTAGCCTTCGGCAGCGTGGAAGGGGACCCCGCACATTGGCGTTCCCCCGCGTTTGGTCAGGGCCACGTTCATGATTGGCGCGGCGCGTTGCGCGTCTTCGAAGAACATTTCGTAAAAATCCCCGAGTCGGAAGAAGAGGATGACGTCATCGGGCAAACTCCGCCGCATGGCGGTGTATTGCGTCATCATCGGGGTCATTTTGCCGGATTTGCTGGCCATCCGGCGCCCCTAGCAAGGTAACACGAATTTGCAATCCGTGGGTGGGCGCGTATCGAGCGGCTACGGCGTTTCTTCTACGTCTTCCAGCTTTTCCTTGATGCCCAGCAGGCACTTCGGCAAATTTCTGGCCATGCCCTTACGCACGAGCGATTGCGGCACGAAAAAGCCCGGATCGACGTGGAGCGAATAGACGAGCAACGTCTGCGCACCTTCATTGACCGGCACGAATTGCCACGAGCCCTGGATATCGCGCAAATCCCCGCTCACCCGGTGAAAATCCACCCGCTCCAGTGGCTTCATGATGTGCTTCACCACGTAGGTAAAGGTGCCGGGCAGACCGTTCATTTTCATTTCCTGCTCCACCATCATGTGCGATTTACCCCGGCCGACGATTTTGCAACGCAGCAGCGATTTGACGTAGTTGGGAGCGCCCTCCTTGTCGTTGACCAAATCCCAGACGCTTTGCAAGGGCGCATCGATGAGAATTGCGCCGGTTGGGAAAAAACGCGGGTCCTTCTTCTGGGCACGGGTGAGTTTGGCCTCCACGTCCACTAGCAGGACCACCTCGCCACGCTCCAGCGCCTCCCACTGCGCGTCATCTTTCACCACCTCCCTGGCGGTTGGCAGGTTTTTGGCGGTCGGCGGTGGGTCTTCCGCGCGCAGCACTTGCAAGCCGCAAAACAGGGCCGCGGCGGCAATGCTCGCGGCTAGAGAGTCGATCGCGCAAGATCGCCGCACGGCTCGCTTGCCCGGCTCCCTCCTTGCGGCTTGAATTTGAAAGAGAATCCTCGCGAATTTCGCAGGGCGATTTCGCGACCAGCACACTAGGTTTTTCATGCGGTGTTAGACGGTGAAGTTGCGTGTTTTGCGGAAAAAGATTGGCCGGCGGAGCGGAAGATTTCGCACGGCGCTACGAACTGGCATTGTCTCGACCGGTGATGGCGCGTCCGGCGGATGATTTGGTGTTGCCGCATTTGGCGGAGCCGCTGCTGTTGCTTGGCTGCCTCGGGGTTGCGTTCCGACCAACCGCCGCCTTCGACCGTTTGGCAGCCTGTGGAGGCCAAGGGCAGCCAGATCATGGCGGCGACCGCAATGAGGTGGAGGGGCTTTTTCATGGTTTCGGGTTTCGCACACACCTTGGACGCAGGAATCCCCAGCAATCAACCCAATTTTACCTGCGATGCGACTTGGGCGCACTCGGCCCTCACTTTTGGGATTCGCCGCTTTCCGGATCGATTCCAGCTTGCTTCAGCAATTCGCGCAACCGCTCGGCTTCCTGGCTCGCTGACTCAGCGCGCTTGGCCTCTTTCGCAGCGCGCTTTGCCTCTTCTTCAGCCCTTTTGTTTTCTTCTTCAGCGCGCTGGGCTGCCGCGTCAGCCCGCTCTTTTTCTTCGGAGCCGGTTGGAAGCAGGTTCTCCTCCAAATCCGCCCAACGCAGCCACGTGTCGTAGCGACCTTCGTTCTCACCCTCCCACAGCACCAGTTGCAGCCCTAAATCCGGGAAAACCGGCTTCTTGACCCTCACGTACTTTTTCTTGCGCAGTTCGTAGCAGATCAGCGTTTCCTTCTTCACCCGGTCCAGGGCGTGATCAGGATCGAAAATGACGTAGTATTTGACCCCGATTTTCTCGTAGGTGCCTTTTTTGGTGTCATTCTCGCCTCCCTCGCGATTTGAGACCAGTTCCAAGGCCAATTCGGGAACTTTGCCGCCAAATTCGCTCAAAAAATAGCAGCGATGCTGTTTTTTCCACCAATTCTTGTGCGGCTGGACGCCCAGACTCAAAAACATGTCCGGCACGATGGGTTGTTCTTTGGGATCGTAGAAAATGCCCACGTTCGCCGCGGCGATGAACGGTTTGCCAGGATTGTAGGAGATGTAGAGGGTGTCCACCCACAATCTCATGTGTCGTTCTGAAACCCAGTTGTCCACCGGTTCGTCGTCTTCGGTGACCAGATTGTCTAGATCCGGCCAAATCAAAGGCAAAGCTTCGCCTTGTTTGCTCACGAAGCTGATCCTAACGCTGAATTTTCAATCCGCAACACCGAAGCGCGAAGCCAAATCCCGCCGGTCACGCGGCCATGGCCAACTGCGAATCCTCCAGCACCTCGCGAATGACCAGGGCCAGGTCGTTCAGGTCAAACGGCTTGCAGAGAATGGCGTTGGGCCGCGAGCCGTTTTCGGCCTCATGAACAAAATCGCGGGGCCGCGGAAATCGGCGCTCACTTTTGGGATTCGCCGCTTTCCGGATCGATTCCAGCTTGCTTCAGCAGTTCGCGCAACCGCTCGGCTTCCTGGCTCGCTGTTTCAGCGCGCTTGGCTTCTTCTTCGGCACGCTTGGCTTCTTCTTCAGCGCGCTTTGCCTCTTTCGCAGCGCGTTTTGCCTCTTCTTCGGCCCTTTGGTTTTCCTCTTCGGCACGCTGGGCCTCCTTCGCAGCGCGTTTTGCCTCTTCTTCAGCCCTTTGGTTTTCTTCTTCAGCGCGCTTGGCTGCCGCATCAGCCCGCTCCTTCTCTTCGGAGCCGGTTGGAAGCAGGTTCTCCTCCAAATCCGCCCAACGCAACCACGTGTCGTAGCGACCTTCGTTCTCACCCTCCCACAGCACCAGTTGCAGCCCTAAATCCGGGAAAACCGGCTTCTTGACCCTCACGTACTTTTTCTTGCGCAGTTCGTAGCAGATCAGCGTTTCCTTCTTCACCCGGTCCAGGGCGTGATCGGGATCGAAAATGACGTAGTATTTGACCCCGATTTTCTCGTAGGTGCCTTTTTTGGTGTCATTCTCGCCTCCCTCGCGATTTGAGACCAGTTCCAAGGCCAATTCGGGAACTTTGCCGCCAAATTCGCTCAAAAAATAGCAGCGATGCTGTTTTTTCCACCAATTCTTGTGCGGCTGGACGCCCAGACTCAAAAACATGTCCGGCACGATGGGTTGTTCTTTGGGATCGTAGAAAATGCCCACGTTCGCCGCGGCGATGAACGGTTTGCCAGGATTGTAGGAGATGTAGAGGGTGTCCACCCACAATCTCATGTGTCGTTCTGAAACCCAGTTGTCCACCGGTTCGTCGTCTTCGGTGACCAGATTCTCTAGATCCGGCCAAATCAAAGGCAAAGCTTCGCCTTGTTTGCTCACGAAGCTGATCCTAACGCTGAATTTTCAATCCGCAACACCGAAGCGCGAAGCCAAATCCCGTCGGTCACGCGGCCATGGCCAACTGCGAATCCTCCAGCACCTCGCGAATGATCAGGGCCAGGTCGTTCAAGTCAAACGGCTTGCAGAGAAACGCGTTGGGCCGCGAGCTGTTTTCGGCCTCATGAACAAAATCGCGGGGCCGCGGAAATCGGCGCTCACTTTTGGGATTCGCCGCTTTCCGGATCGATTCCAGCTTGCTTCAGCAGTTCGCGCAACCGCTCGGCTTCCTGGCTCGCTGTTTCAGCGCGTTTGGCTTCTTCTTCAGCGCGCTTGGCTTCTTCTTCAGCGCGCTTGGCTTCTTCTTCAGCGCGCTTGGCTTCTTCTTCAGCACGCTTGGCTTCTTCTTCAGCGCGCTTGGCTTCTTCTTCAGCGCGCTTGGCTTCTTCTTCAGCGCGTTTTGCCTCTTCTTCGGCCCTTTGGTTTTCCTCTTCGGCACGCTGGGCCTCCTTCGCAGCGCGTTTTGCCTCTTCTTCAGCCCTTTGGTTTTCTTCTTCAGCGCGCTTGGCTGCCGCATCAGCCCGCTCCTTCTCTTCGGAGCCGGTTGGAAGCAGGTTTTCCTCCAAATCCGCCCAACGCAGCCAAGTGTCGTAGCGACCTTCGTTCTCACCCTCCCACAGCACCAGTTGCAGCCCTAAATCCGGGAAAACCGGCTTCTTGACCCTCACGTACTTTTTCTTGCGCAGTTCGTAGCAGATCAGCGTTTCCTTCTTCACCCGGTCCAGGGCGTGATCGGGATCGAAGATGACGTAGTATTTGACCCCGATTTTCTCGTAGGTGCCTTTTTTGGTGTCGTTCTCGCCTCCCTCGCGATTTGAGACCAGTTCCAAGGCTAATTCCGGCACTTTGCCGCCAAATTCGCTCAAAAAATAGCAGCGATGCTGTTTTTTCCACCAGTTCTTGTGCGGCTGGACGCCCAGACTCAAAAACATGTCCGGCACGATGGGTTGTTCTTTGGGATCGTAGAAAATGCCCACGTTCGCCGCGGCGATGAACGGTTTGCCAGGATTGTAGGAGATGTAGAGGGTGTCCACCCACAATCTCATGTGTCGTTCTGAAACCCAGTTGTCCACCGGTTCGTCGTCTTCGGTGACCAGATTCTCTAAATCCGGCCAAATCAAAGGCAAAGCTTCGCCTTGTTTGCTCACGAAGCTGATCCTAACGCTGAATTTTCAATCCGCAAACACGGAGGCGAACGAATCAGAACAACAATTCCGCCAAGGCCTCGTCGTCGAGTTGGGTGGGGTCGCCAACGGCCAGGAACTCGTTCATCATCGTCAGAACTTCCAACTCCTCGGTCAGCGCTTCCACTTCTTGCTCGGAAATTGCCGGTTGCGCCAGTTGAGGCCCATTTTGCGGAGATTTTGGACGCATGAAGGCGGGAATGGCGACCGCGATGGCGAGAAGAATCGCGGCAGCCGCGGAAACTGCGAAGCTTCGGCGGGAAATCCACCCAAACCACGGTGCGCCTTCAGATTCGGCTTGAAGTTGCCGAACGCGCCGAACGGTGTTTTGCACGAAAACTCCCGATGCCCGGCGTGGGGCGGCTTTTGCCAACAATTCCCAAACAGCGTCGTCCGGGGCTGGTTTTTTGCGGTCCATCGCTGCGATTCAACCCCGGTTGGCCCAAAAAGTTCCGCAAAATGGCCGCCGGCTACATTTGCATCTCCAAAAACCCTTCAAGTTGCCGAATTCGCGTGGGATGCCGCATTTTTCGCAGCGCTTTGGCCTCAATTTGGCGGATGCGCTCGCGGGTGACGTCGAAATCCTTGCCGACTTCCTCCAACGTGCGGCTGTAGCCGTCGATGAGCCCGAATCGCTGCTCCAGCACCTGCCGTTCGCGCGAAGTCAGCGTGTCGAGCACCTCGCGGATGCGGTCCTTGAGGATGGCGAAGGCGGTGATATCGCTGGGGTTGGCCGCGCCCTTGTCCTCGATAAAATCGCCGAAGCTGGAGTCGTCGCCATCGCCGACCGGAGCCTGCAAACTAACCGGTTGCTGCGCCATTTTCAGCACGGCGCGCACCCGCTCGACGGGAAGGTGAATTTCGTCGGCAATTTCGTCCGGGCTCGGCTCGCGGCCCAGTTCCTGGACCAGTTGCTTTTGCACGCGCATCAGCTTGTTGATCGTCTCGATCATGTGCACGGGGATGCGGATGGTGCGGGCCTGATCGGCGATGGAGCGGGTGATGGCCTGGCGAATCCACCACGTGGCGTAGGTGGAAAATTTGTAGCCGCGCTTGTACTCGAACTTTTCCACCGCCTTCATCAGCCCCATGTTCCCCTCTTGAATCAGGTCCAGAAACGAGAGGCCGCGGTTGGTGTATTTTTTGGCGATGGAGATGACCAGGCGCAGGTTGGCCTCCACCATTTCTTCCTTGGCTTGGCGGGATTCTTCCAGCCACTCGGTGGCCTCGGTGTAGGCGGTGCAAAACTCCTCCGGGCTCATCCAGGTTTCCTCCGCGAATTTTTTGGATTGCTGGGAAGATTTGGCCCGAGCCAGGTATTCCTCGGCCATGAACGCGAATTTCTCGATGACCTTTTGCTTAAAGTGCAGGCGGCCGTAGGTGCGGTTTAGCGCGGTCATCGCCTTTTTCAGTTTTGCCTGCGATTTTGCTTCATCGCAGCCGGTTAAGCGCAAATCGCCAATTTCCCCCCGCAACGTCGAGATTTGCTCGCACACCTTGGGAAGGTTCCGCAGGTAGCGGTCGCGATTTTCCACTTTTTTGTCGACAATCACGCGGTCGAAGCGCTCCTCACCCTCAAACAGGCGCATGGCCAAGTCCACGTAGGCGGCTGGGGTAAACCCAAAGCGATGGACGATGCGTTGCAGGCTGCTTTCGGCCTTTTCGATGCGTTTGGAGATGGCGATTTCCTCATCGCGCGTTAGCAACGGCACCTGCCCCATTTGCTTCAAATACTGGCGCACCGGATCGTCCAAAACATCCAACTTGGGATCGGGCTTCGGCGCTTCGTCCAGGACCTCCTCTTTACCGGGTTCCTTGTTGAAACGATCGACTTCGGACGCGTCGATGATCGAAAATTCCATGCTGCGCAACCGCTCCAAAATCTCCTCGATCGCCTCGGCGGTCACCACGTCGTCCGGCAGATTTTCGTTCAAGTCGTCGTAGGTCAGGTAGCCCTGTTCCTTGGCGAGCTTGATCAAATCGCGCAACCGCTGCTTGAGTTCCGGCGAATTGACATCAACCAGAGGTGGCGGGGACGACTCGGCATTTTTCTTGACACGAGCCCGGGGAGCGGGCTTCACCTTCGCATTCGCAGAGAGCGACGCGCCGTTAGGGGAAGTGTGTGAGGATTCCTTTCGCGCCATGTCAGCCAGTTCGACCAAAAACGTGCACAGCGGATTCAATCCGCAGAGGTGGAATATCTTTCGGCCAGGGTATGGGGTCAAGCGTTCTTTTTCGGGGGAAAACGACATCGGCAAGGAGGTTGGGGCGAAAGCTCTGCTTTTTGAAAGAGGAGGTTCGGAGGTGACTTTGGACCGCCTGAATGGCTTGTCTTTCAGCGCGGGTGGACTAATGGTGTCGCTCACCATCATGGCCAAGACGGAATCCCCTCAAAATCGCAAAACGCTCGACGAGCGTGCCCAAATGTCCGACCTCGACCGGCTGCGGCATTCGACCGCGCACGTCATGGCGACGGCGATCCTGAAAATTTGGCCCGATGCGCAGTTTGCTTACGGTCCGCCGATCGATCACGAGGTCTACGGCTTCTACTACGACGTGGATCTGGATCACTCGATCACGCCCGACGATTTCGAGAAAATCGAGGCGGAGATGAAGAAGATCGTGAAGGAAAACCAGACGTTCGAACGCATGGAGGTGAGTCGCGATGAGGCGCTGAAATTGGCGAAAAGCGGGCGGTTGGGCGGTTTGAGCGAGCGCGAGGGCGAATCCACGTTCAAAATCGACCTTTTGGAGGACATCCCGGAGGGCGAGGAGATTTCGATCTACAAAAACGGCGATTTCTGGGATTTGTGCGCCGGGCCGCATGTGCCGCGAACGGGAAATTGCAAGGCGTTCAAGCTGCAAAGCGTCGCCAGCGCGTATTACAAGGGCGATGCGAGCAATCCGCAGCTTCAGCGCGTTTACGGCACGGCGTTCAAAAACAAAACGCTGCTGGCCGAGCACCTGGAACGCGTTGAAGAGGCGAAGAAGCGCGATCACCGCGTTTTGGGCAAAGATCTGGAGTTGTTCCGCATCGACGAAAAAGTCGGCCAGGGGCTGATTTTGTGGCTGCCGAACGGGGCGATCATTCGCCAGGAACTCCAGAATTTCATCGGCGAGGAATTGGAAAAACAGGGCTATTCCCAGGTTTTCACCCCACACATCGGCAAGCTGGATTTGTATCGCACCAGCGGCCATTTTCCGTACTACGAGGAGTCGCAATTCGCGCCGATTCCCGAGCGGGAAGCGATTCAGCGGCTGGCCGACGAAGGCTGCTCGTGCGGCGATCTCTACAACGCGCTGAAGGCGGGCGAGGAAGACGGGTTCATGCTCAAATCGATGAATTGCCCGCATCACATCCGCATTTTCGACTCCAAGCCGCATTCGTATCGCGATTTGCCGGTTCGGCTCGCGGAATTCGGCACGGTGTATCGCTGGGAGCAAAGTGGCGAACTGGGAGGGATGACGCGCGTGCGCTGCTTTACCCAGGATGACGCGCATTTGTTTGTGACGCCGGATCAGCTCGAAGATGAGGTGCTGGGTTGCCTGGATTTGGTCAAAATCGTGCTCGGGACCCTGAAAATGGAGGATTTTCGGGTTCGGGTCGGTTTGCGCGACCCGGATAGCGACAAATACGTCGGCGATCCGGCGAATTGGGACAAAGCCGAGGACGTTTTGCGCAAAGCGGCGGCGACTTTGGGAAAACCGTTCACCGAAGAACCTGGCGAAGCCGCGTTTTACGGGCCGAAGATCGATTTCGTAGTCAAAGACGTGATCGGGCGCGAATGGCAGCTCGGCACGGTTCAGGTGGACTACAACCTGCCGGAGCGCTTCGAATTGAGCTACATCGGCGCGGACAACGAGAAGCATCAGCCCGTCATGATCCACCGCGCGCCATTTGGCAGCATGGAGCGTTTTGTCGGCGTCCTCATCGAGCATTTCGCCGGTCACTTCCCGACCTGGCTAGCGCCGGAGCAGGTCCGCGTGCTGCCGATCAGCGAGAAGTTCAACGACTACGGCGCCCAAATCGTCGCCAAGCTCAAAGCGGAAGGCGTGCGGGTGAAACTGGACGACACCAGCGAAAAAGTCGGCGCAAAGATTCGGCTCGCGCAGTTGGCCAAGGTGCCCTACATGCTCGTCGCCGGCGCCAAGGAGCAGGAAGCCAGCCAAGTTTCGGTGCGTCATCGCAATCGCGGTGACGAGGGAGCTAAGCCGGTGGATGAGGTCGTCGCGGGAATCGTGGCGGAGATTCGCCAGCGGGCGGTTTAGCTCGTGGGAAGGTAGGCGCGAAGTGCGCAAAATGGCGCGCCCAGCAGGACTCGAACCTGCAACCCTCGGCTTAGAAGGCCGATGCTCTATCCAGTTGAGCTATAGGCGCGAAAACCGCCCGAAAAGCGCTCGGGACAATCGCACAACGCCGCTCAGGGGTCGAGATTTTTTGGCTTGGGAGGCTTGGGCGGGACAGGCGCTTCGTGTTGCTCTACCAACTCGCTCATCGATTGTGATTTGGCCTGTTTCAGCCGGATGCGCATGGTGCGCGAGCTTAACGCGGCCGTGCAACCGCGGATTCCCTCCTTGGAAAAGGAAACGGTGGCGCTGTCGTGAGCGCCGATGCTGATTTGCGAGGCGGTGGCGATGGCGTCCTGGTTGGCGGCCAAAAACACGAATTCCCACCCGTCTTTTTCGCGTCGTTCGCGAATGAGCGCGGAAATCGACTTCCAGTCGTACTCCAGCGAGGAATTCTCGCATCCATCGGTAAAAATGGCCACGAGAACCTGGCCGGGTTGCTGGGATTTTGGCATCTTGCGGATGCGCCGGTGCAGTTTCTCCACGGTGCGCCCGATTGCGTCGAGCAAGGCTGTGCTTCCGCGCGCGGTGTAGGTTTTGGCGGTCAAGTCGGCAACCTCGCTAACGGGCGCCGACTCCACGGGAAGTAGAAATTGGTCGTCGAACAACATCAACGTGAGCCGGGCCTCGCCCTCAGCCTCTTGTTGATCGTGCAGGAAGCTGTTGAATCCGCTGATTGCCGCTTCCGTCATGGGCTCCATTGAGCCTGACCGGTCCAAAATGAACGCGATCTCGGTTAGGTCACTTTTCATGCCTAACTTAATACGCAAATGGTGCAAAAGTAAACGGCCAGCAGTTCGCACGCTCCAAACGGCCCCAATTGAAGGGCGAAAGGCGAAGAAATCCTGGCAAGGATTCACTTGGCAGCTACGCCCAGCCATGAACTCCGACTGGCACCGGAAATTCCGGATAATTCGCCAGGAAGGCTCGCGCCAGGTTGGGCGAAACATCGACCACTACGGTCTCGACGCCATCTTCGCCGTCGGCTACCGGGTCCGATCCCAGCGCGGCACCCAATTCCGGCGTTGGGCAACTGAGCGTCTGCGCGAATACCTCGTCAAGGGCTTCGTCATGGACGACGAACGGCTCAAAAATCCGCCGATCGAGGGCTTCGGCGTCCCGGATTATTTCGATGAGTTGCTCAAGCGCATTCGCGACATTCGAGCCAGCGAGCGGCGCATCTACCTGCGCGTGCGAGAGATTTTTGCCCTCGCCGCCGACTACCAGCCCAGCGCCAAAGAAACAACCCGGTTCTTCCGCGTCATCCAGAACTTGAACCGAACATGAACTACGACCATCTCATTGAGGCAATCGCCGAACTCCACTCCGTCAGCGTGGGCCGCGCCGCCCGGGCGGTCAATCAGACGCTGGTGCTCCGAAACTGGGTGATCGGCGGTTATCTCGTCGAATACGAACAGGGAGGAGAAGACCGCGCCGCCTATGGAGCCCAGCTTGTTGAAAAGATGGCCGGAGATCTGCGGAGTCGGGGAATCAAGGGGCTGGGTATCAGCGTGTTGCGTCTATCGCGACGCATTTTCGAACTCTATCCGCAAATTCGGCAATCAGTGATTACCGAAATCGACTCTGGATGTTCAGTCTGGAATTCGGCAACCACTGGTTGCCGAATCGAGGCTGCAACAGATTCATCATCGACCAAAATCAAAAAAGGACCTGCTCCTCTACCGCCCGATCGCCTTTTGGAGCATTCGTGGACGCATCTCCTCCGCGATCCCTACATTCTGGAGTTCACCGGCCTGGCCGAACGACCGGCCTATCTCGAAAAAGACCTCGAAACCTCGCTCCTCGATGATCTGCAAGCCTTCCTCTTCGTCGTGGATCGGCGGATCGTAGTCGATGAGGCGCACGAGCGAGCGAAAAAGCTCGCCCAAGAACTGGCAAATCCCGAGGGCGAAATCTGCCAGGGGGTCGCCGAGGCGCTGCGCGAGCTTTCCGGCGATCCTAACCAATCGCGCTGGATCACTTCGTCCTGCGCGGCGGGATTTACCGCGATTCGAGCTGGGTTCGCAACCCGGCCAAGGCGACGATTCTCACGTCGACCGTGGATCAGGCCGGGTCGCGGCTGCTTTTCCGCGGCTATGGCGTCGCGCCGGGAATGCGCGAGATTCATGCCGGGTTATTCGCGAATGACACGCTGATTGTGCTGGACGAGGCGCATTGTTCCAAGCCGTTCGGCCAGACATTGGCGGCGATTCGGCGTTTGGCGGGAGGCGATTGCAATCTGCGCGTGCTGCCGATGACGGCGACGCCAAACGAGGATGCTGGCGCGGTTTTCGGCTAAAACCGGAGTTGGGCGAAGGCGAGGAGCCGGAGCTGAAACGCCGCCTGGAGGCGAAGAAACCGGCGCGGCTCGAATTGGTGGCCGGGGCGAAGGGGGAAAAGCCCCGAGCAGGTTTCGCCGAGAAAATCCGCGTTTTGGCTGAGGAATTTCGTCAGGCCGGGGCTCGGCGTCTCGCGATCGTCGTCAACCGCGTGGCGGCGGCGAAACGCGTCCACCTAGAGGCGCAAAAACTGGGCAAGAGCTTGCTTATAACCGGGCGGATGCGGCCGATCGACGGCGACGCGCTCACCACCCGGCTGGAAGACGAGTTTGCGCACAGATCCCGCGCCGAAGGTCGTGACGCGGCGCCTCCGGTCATCGTTGTGGCGACGCAATGTTTGGAGGTTGGGGCCGATTTCGATTTCGACGCAATGATATGCGAGTGCGCCAGTCTATCCGCGTTGCGGCAGCGTTTTGGGCGGCTCAACCGGATGGGCGAAAGTTCCGCCCAAGCCGCCATCGTCGCCTACGAACCGGCGCTCAAATCCAAAGAGCCCGACCCGATTTACGCCGAGGCGTTGCCCGAAACCTGGAAGTGGCTGGATTCGCTGAAAAACGTGGATTTCGGCATCGCCGCGATTGGTGACGACGGCCAACTTGCCGACACCGAATTTCGCACCATGCGCGGAGCCGGGCATCAGCACTTCCTCGCCACCATGCGCGCCGTCCTCGCCGAAACCGATGCCAGCCGCTTCCAGCGCACCCTTTTCACCTCCTGGGATTACGCCGACCCGATCACGAATCTGAGCCTGCGCTTCGATCCCAACGACGACCGCCGCCACGCCTACCAGTGGCGCAAACCCAGTGGCGACCCCCAGCGCGCTAAAAGCGGCAACATGATCGCCGCCAACGCCCTCGCTGTCTGTGGCCTGAGCTTTTACCCGCTCGTACCCACGCCCAACAACCCGAGAACCGTCGGCTTTCGCGGGACGAATGCGAGCAACACCTTCGTCAATTGGCCGGTGTGGCAGGGCTTTTGAGTGTGGCCGAAATCGCGGCGCTGCTGCGTTTGCCGGAGATTCGGCATCCGTCGAGAAACTGCCCCCACCCGTCGCCCGAGGAATCCCGGCCATTACCAGTCGCAACGGCTCACCATCGGTAAGCTACGCAATTTTAGCCCCGCGCGGGTGGTGTGATTTTTTTTGCGCGAGATCGCGTTGGTGGAGAGCAGATTTGACAAAGCCGGCATGAGGCTGGCCGAGCCTATTTTCTCCCCGCCGCCGATGAGCGGTTCATGTCTGTCCGGGGAAGAGCGCCTCCGTGGCGAAATCACGAACGCGGCTCCAACCACCCCAGATCCACCATCGTGGCTTCAAGGCGCTCCTCGTGCTCGGTCTCTCGCCCGTTGAGGTAAATCCGGCTCATTCGCTCGCCGGTCAGGATGGTGACGCAGGCCTTTTGACCGAAAAAACGGTGGCCGGTCACTCCCCAGGGATCGGTGTAGTTGCCGAAATATTCCAGCTCGCGCTTGGTTCGTTCCAGCTGCTCGTCCGTGGCAGGGGCTCCGTCCAGCGGGTCGGGCTCAAAGGGGAGGCGGATGGTTAGCTCGTCGACGAAATCGCAGTGCACGAACTCGGTGAAGCGGACGCCGGACGGGCGCAAAATGGGGCGCGAAGTCCAGTGCCCACGCCAGGTTCGCTGCGGGCAGTAGGGATGCTCGCTTTCCTCCGGCTCGGCCGTGGCCCAAAAAAGCTCCGGATCCTCGTCCCCTCCCAACCGGACCCACGCATCGACTTGGGCGGCGGCGGTGGAGTCGGCGTCGATTTTTTCCAGCACGGCTGCCCTGTAATAAAGCGAGGGAGGGTGGCCCGGCTCCTCGTGGCGGAGAAAATAGTGGGAAGGGCGAAAGGCCGAACGGTCGCGATCGAGCAAGGGCAAGAACCAGCGGGGTTGGGCCGCGCACCATTGCCGGACGGTGTCGGGAAAACGGACCTGAAACCGGCGTTCCATCTTCCTGGCGATATATCCGTGCCCGGAATTCGTGAAGCTGTAGGGTTCCCACGATCGCCAACGGTCTACCATGCCCTCAAACGCGGGATACTTGCCAGGGAAAGCGCTGGGTTCGCAGCCTTCGATCGAGGGCGCCTCAAACCAGCGGTAATCGGCGTGGGTGGTGAGCGGAACGCGGCAACGCTCCGCCAGCTCGGCGCGTTCCGCTGGCGAGAGACAATCGACGCACAAGAGATCGGGAGGCGCCTGGTCGCGGTCGTTGGTGGCAGCAACGTCTGCGCCAGCCTCGATCAGCATGTTGACGATGGCCACGTGGTTGTCGCGCTTTTTCCGCGGTCCATGGGACACATGCCAAAAGGCGAAATGGAGGTAATTGCCCTGAGTCCAGATCACGGGCATGGCCAGCTTAACGGACTTCGTGTTTGACTTGTCGTAGAGGCGCTGCAGGTGGTCTATGACCGGCAAGTTGGCGTCGGCGCCCTGCTCCAACGCCTCGCGCACGCTTTCCGGATCCCCCTTGCCGATTGCCTTGAGGAGTTTTTTCTGACACTTTGGCGGCTTGCTCATGGGATAGAATCTGGACAATCCGGAGGCGCAAGACAAGCGCTATTTTGAAGACGTTGCGCATTCGTCTGCCACCCACGGTCGCTGGTCGCAGGAGCGGGTTGACTGGCGAAATTCGTCCCTTCTCCGCCGCATTCAGAACCGAAGTATCCAGGATCAATCCCATGGATCAGAAACATCGGGTAATTGTCTTGTCTAGTGAACCGGAAATTATGGTCTTGCCGTTCGGCGTCCATGCTACGCTTTTTGACCCAACTTGTGTGCCCTTCTAGGCTTGCTTTTTGTTCACCGCTTGCACATCTCATAACTTCACAGTGCGGTCCATAGAGGCGCTTGCAACAACTGTTCCGTCCGGGTTCCACGCCACGCTGTTACATCGCCCAAGTGGTCTCGTAAACTGAGTTTCGCTTCCCTAAGTCTTCCGCTCCACAGTTTAACAGGATTATCTCCGGAACCGCTGGCCAGTGTTTCCCCATCCGGGCTCCAGGCTAGGCTAGGTTTGGAGAACATTCTCCCGCAAATACGCTTGGTGCGCTTCAAACTCCTCCGCAATTCCAGGTTTTTGATCGAATCGGCCGTTGGGTTTGTTCGCCGCAAAGTCATCCATATCGCCACGCTGCCAGACCCGAAATGCTTCCGGGCAGGCTAGCTTGGACTGCCACCAAGCACACTCGTTGTGCTTCTGTTCGTGGGAGATGAGATGCACGGCGGCGCCGGAAATGAGGCTGGGAATGGAGCCGTGCATCCTGCCTCCTACATAGAGCTGGCAAGAGCGATAGAGATCGATGTAGCGGCGGTAGTCGCTGTTGTAGAAAACGGGCTCCGCAAACATGTTCACCGCGTGGCTGTATTCGGTCGGCTCATGCACGGATACGATGTCGATCTTGTCCTTCAGTTGTTGGTATAAATCGCCGTAAAAAGCACGCTGCTCGGCGGAACTCAGCTGGGGGTTGAAGACGAACAAGTCCGAAGTCTCTTCCCGGGCTTGGTAAGAGTGAAAGGCTGGATCCAAAAATCGCCGGACGGACATTCCGGCCCCTTGCAGAGCCTTCATCGCTGTTTCATCGCGTACGCTGCCGTGTGTGGCCACCCCTTGGGCGATTGGTTCCTTGAGGTGATGAAGCTGACCCCACTGACCTCCACCAACGCCGACTATCCAGATTGGCAACCCGGTTTTCGCGGCCAAAGCATAGAACGGCTGAATCGTATCGATCCACTCCGGCGTACCCGCAACAACCAATGCGCGAGCCTGCTCGACCAACGACTGCGGATCGCCAAAATTACGGAGAACGCGCCATTGTGGCGACCAAGGACAGTTTCGTTTATCGTCCCTTACGTTCATTTGGCACCGGTTGATCCAGACAATCGGATTCCGGGCCTTTACATCCAGGAGCTTAAAAACACCTTCGCGAATCAGGTCGTCTCCCAAGTTCCAGCCGTTGGTTGTGCTAACCAAAAGTAGCCCCGCAGACTCTTTGCGCGGCCGAACCTCCCGAACCGTCCGGATTTTCGGTTTTGCGGGATAGTTGCCGAACAAGCCGCCTACAAAGTTGGGCGCCGACGTGGGGGAGCAAAACACGTCCACATCAACGCCAAGAACGCAGGCCAAATGCGCGACACCGCTATCAACGCCAACGAACTTCCGGCAAGCCAAAAGCTGCTCGCAAAGAAAGCGCAGATCGCCGCATCGGTAGTCGAATTCATTCCCCAGGTAGGGCTTGGTATCCGGGCCACCTAGAATCGCAACATCCATGCCAGCATAGTTGGCGATAATTCGCTTGTACGTATTCAACGTCCACCTTCCTTGGGAGCGCCCGTCCAACTGAAAGAGCACGATGTCCTCTGGTCCGATTGCTGGCATGGCGCGCAAACCCGGCATCCGGATTTCGCCAGGGAATTCTCCGCCTAGGTGGCTCTGGATCGCGCAAATGATCCCTCCTATCCAGCCGTTCCGTTCGAAATCGTGCCCAAATGGGTGAACGTGGCACGGTTGTTCCGGCTCATCCACCAATCGCACGTGGTTGAACTCAAACAGCTCTGTAATTGCACCAAACAGAGGCGTTCGGCGCACGGAAAGTGTAACCTGATTTTCCCGGCCAAAGTTTTCGCACGCTATCACCATACCCAGGGAGTCGCCCAGGTGGGCATCCTTCCAAAACGACACCGCTGAATTTCGAGCGACGGCAATTCCGGCATCCTGGAGCGTCCAAAAGTTCCAGCACTGGTCTTTCCCACCTTTCTCCAGCTGAAATTCCAGTTTCAATTCTTCTCCGCCTTTGAGCGCCACATGCTGGGTTTGACCGTAGCTTATGGCCTGGCCTTGGATGCAGGGAACCGCCGTCTTCTTGCCGCCGGGTTTCACCCTGGCTTGAATCTGCAACGTGCAGTCTTTGGCTGCCTCCAAACGCACGATTGACGGCGCGTGGGCCTGGATTTCCAGGTTTTCGCCGATTCTCTCCCAACGCTTGTCCCAGCCGGTTTTATATTCCTTGAGCCCTAAGCAGTGTATCTTCATGAAATCAGAGTTGCCCAGGTTATCGTAGTGCGGCGGAGAAAAACTTGGACCAACTGGCAATCGCAGCATCCATGCCCCAGTTGGAAACGAGGTGATCTCGCGCGTTTTCGGCAAATATCGACCGTTCGCCCGGTTCAAAGGCCAACCGTGAAGCATAATAGACGAACGCACGCTGGTCTTTACACAAAAAGCCGGTTTGTCCGTGCACGACTTCAGCTTGCCAACCACCCCGGTCGTCAACGCACAAAACGCAGCCCATGGCCATGGCCTCAAATCCCACGCGAGGCAGGTTTTCCGTCTGTGAGGGGTCCGCCATGTGTATGAGCGCATGGCTGCGGCTGTAGACCTCTTGAACCGCACACGCTCCAGCCGGAGCTCCCTCGATCCAATTCGGCAGGTTCCCGATTTTCTTGCAGATGCGGTCGTTGAATCCCAGAATCACGCCCTGTTTCAATACCGGCGCGACCATGGTTTCGTAGACCCACAACTGCGCCTCGTGAAATTTGTCCGCGTCCTCTCTGCTAACCCGGCAAAATCGGAAAAAATCGCGATGCCGATCTTTGGTGTATGGAAAGGCGTCGGCGTGAAAATAGGGCTTTACGATCATGTTTTGCACCGGACTGTTTCCTATATTCGATAGAATTGGCACGCTCAAATCCCGAACCCGCTCGGTTTGATAGATAAACCAATCGATCATGCCTTCTTCGTGAGCTTTCTTTTCGTCCGGAAAGATCCAGCTCATACAATTGGCCCAAAAAACGTGGGTGGCATATTCGCGAACTCTGGCGATATGCGTCAAAAACTGGTCGTTGCAATACGATATCGCCGGCATGCCCTTGCACGCCTTCCAATCTCCGGGTTCGTGCAAAATGCAGCCGCGTTCGACCAGTTCCGATTTTTTGGATTCGCCGGCGTGTTCGTTGGTCGGGATAATATGAACGCGCAGACCCATTTTCATCCAAACGTGGATCTGGTGGTCCAGCTCGGTATCCGCACCGCCCACGTTCGATGGAAATCCGATGATCGCGATTTGGTCCATGGTTGGTTCAACTCAACCCAGGGACGCCAGGAGATGATTGATTTCGTCGTCGAGGCTACCGAGGACGCTTTCGTCCAGGGTTTGGCGCACATCGTCTTCAAGCAAATCGCGGTAGCGGGCCCGCAAGCGATGAACGCGGACTTTCAGGTTGGCTTCGGTGATGCCCAGTTGCACGGCGGCGTCGGCGTAGTTGGTTTCGGCGTCTTTCCAGGCGAGGAACGGTTTGACGGCCTCGAATTCAGCGTCCTTGCCCTTGGCATGAAAATCTTCACCCAACCTGGTTATCACTCCGTCGAGCAATAGCCTGGCCCAACTACGGTCCAGAATTTGCTCCGGGGTTAGCCCGTCTACGGGTTCGGCCTCGTAGCGGCCGTTGGCCCACTCCGCATCGATGGAAAGATGACAGGTGCCTCCGCCGCGTTTAACTGCCTGAAGTTTGCGAAATTCCTTAGCGCGGTATTTTTTGATGGCGTCGATGAGAAAGGTCCGCAGCCGGCCTCTTTTCCGGTCTGCCGCGCCAAGAAAGTTTTTTTCCAGCAAAATGGCGAAAAAGCCCTGCACGGCATCGGCGGCATCGTGATGCGGGGCTCCCTGACGGCGCACGAAGGCGTAGAGCGGATACCAATACGCCTCGCAAAGCTGGCTCAACGCCGCAAACGACTTGGGATCGTCGCTGTCGGCGGCCCGGCGGACGAGTGTCCATTTGGTCGGGGGAAAAGCGCCCGCGGCGGTGTTGACGGTGGATTCCAGCGGAGTCATGGCTGCTTATTTTCGGGAAGTTGGGGCAAATCCCGGCGCCATTTTCGCATCATCGCCTGCGTTCCTCGCCGGGAGGATACCTCTCCGCGAGGGTGGCAATGTGGGTGACGAGATCGCTGATCTCTTCCTCGCCTAACAAATCTGCGATCCCCTGCATTTTCGGGCCCTCCATATCACCGTGGCTGTAGCCTCGCTTGCGTTCGCGGAATTTTCGGAGCGACTCTCGGATGTACCATTCGGGAAGAGCCGTCAGCGGTGCGCTGTGAAAGGCCTTTTCCCCCTGCCCATTAAAGCGATGACACTGGGCGCAGATGTTCATGAACAGGGTTTCGCCCCGCTGGCCGTCACCCTCCACCTCCACGGTGGTTGGGACAGGCTTCATGGCTTGAACGGCTGCAGCGATTTTGGGGATTGTCTCCTCGGTGAGGGCTAGGGAGACCGTCCGCATCAACGCGGCATTGGGATCGGTCTGCTCCTTGGCGCCCCGGTGTCCATCGCGAAATTTTTGCAACTGAAAGGCGATAAACCAATCCGGTTGACCGGCGATCGAGGGGGCCATCTGGTCTTGCTTTCCCTCCCCGGCTGCCCCGTGGCAGTTGGCGCAAATAGTCGCAAAAAGCGCTTCTCCGCTCAAACTGGGATCCACCTGGATGTCCTGGGCGAATTCGGCCCCGGTCTTCGGCGTAGCCAGATTTTCCGCCGGGGAATCCGAAGTGGCCGAGGAAGATGCGGGAGCTTCGGGAGGCTCCTTTGTTGTCACATCTGTCTCCGCCTCCGTCTCCGGATCGGCCTGTTTGCACTGCGTGGCCAGCAAGGCCACCCCGGCGAGTATCGCAGCCGGCAGGCGGCATTGCTTGGGAAAAAATGGGATCATGCGGGGCGAATCATGCGATCAATTTGGCCAAATCTCAACCCTAACCTGCGGGATTCATGAACCCAGGCAGGCTAGAGAGCCCGATTTTTCCCGAAAATTTTAGCCCGCATTCCTCCCCGGACCGCGCCGGCTTGCGTTGCGCCGTAGTTGGCTTCGAACCAATGGGCCAACGGCCGGTTGTTGGGCGGGGAAAGCCAAATTCGCAAAATGTGGCGATGTTGCGCGGGATCGGGAGCGTTTTCGAACTCGGTGCGCCGGTGATAGGTGACCCAGTTGTTGAGCAACAGGATGTCGCCGGGTTCTTGCCGAAAACGCAGGTGCATTGCCGGCTCGGCGGCGATTTCTTCGACCAAATCCAGCGCCTCGCGTTGTTTCGCCGTCATGGCCGGGATTTCTCCGGATGCGTAGGCGCGCTCGATCAATACGCGGAGAAACGCGGAGGCAAAATGGCCTTGGTGGAAGGAAAAGATCGGCTGCTGGCAGTAGGGCTGCTCGTTGCCGGTATCGACGTTGTGGCGCTGGTAGTAGAACGGCTCCAGCAGCACTTCCAGCAAATCCGGCCGCGTCGCCAAAATCCGGTTGTAGACCGCCATGGAGCTGACGATCTCGTTTTCACCGCCGTTTTGCGCCTGGCGCAGGCAAAAAAACGCGATGACGTCGCATCGGTCGGTGTGGAAGCTCAATTTTTTGCGCGTATTCGGCCCGCGGGCGCGTGCGTCGCTATCGGCGTAGCCTTCGTCGCGAACGCTGAAAATTCGCTCGCCCTTGGCGCTTTGGGAGACGGGCGTGCCCAGTTGGTTGACGATTTCCCCAAAAATTCGGCGGCAATCCTCTTCCGTGTAGCCGTCGGTCTGAAATCCGCGCAAAAAGACGGCTCCGGAGCCATTTTCCAGCGAATCCTGGACTGCCGCGAAGCGTTTTTGCAGGTTTGGGAGCGGAAAATCCGCCTCCGAACGCAATGCTTCGTCCAATTCGCGGATTTCCTCACCGGTGAATTGGACGGTCCAGTCGTTGCGTCTTACCAACTGCGATGCCGTCCACGCCGCCGGGTGATCGATAGGTTCGTAGGCTTTGAGCATGGGCTGGTGTCCAATTTTTCCGCATTTGCGAAAAGTAGCAACACCGCAAACTTAAGCGAATTGACCGAAAAAACCGAAAGCGAAAAACACGACGAATTCATGCGGCTGTTTCTGGAAAACGAGCATGAAGTGCTGCGTTACGTGCTGGCGCTGGTCCCAAACCTGGCCGATGCGCGCGATATCATCCAGGAAACCGCCGTCTCGCTCTGGAAACGGTTCGACGACTACGATCCCGAGCAACCCTTCGCGCCTTGGGCCTGCCGTTTCGCGCTGAACAAGATTCGCCACCACTGGCGCAAGGAAAAACGCCGCCAGTACCTCTTTGACGAGGAGACCATGGAAGCGATCGCCGCGCGCCGAACCGAGTTGGCCGAAGTGGCCGATTACCGGCGTGAATTTCTCCACGAGTGCCTTTGCCGAATGCCCGAAAAATCCCGCTCCATCCTCACCGGCTACTACTTTCGCGAGGAGAGCGTCGAGGAAATTTCCGAGAAAACGGGCCGCACGGTGGAGGCGATTTACAAGGCGCTGCAACGCATCCGCAAAGCGCTGAGCGAGTGCATCCAATACCGCATCGAGGCCGACGCCCGAGCCAGAACGCCGTCATGAACCCCACGGATCGCGAAATGCACGAACTTTTCGCCGCAGCCTGCGAAGGCCGGGCCAGTCAGGCGCAAATCGAACGGCTTGGCCGGCTGCTGCGCGGCGACCGCGAACTGCTCGACGCCTATCTGCTCTACGTGGACCTGCACGCCTCCCTGGCCGGCGACTGCATTGGCTCGAACCCGGACAACATCGTGGATTTTCCCGGAAACAAGCCGCGCGTCTCCGTTGCTGCACGCATTTCCGCCGTGGTGGCCGGTTTAGCCGCGATTTTGGCGCTCGGCGCCTTCGTTTTCCTGCAAATGCGCCGTCAGGCAGCCGAAAACGCGGAATTCATCGCCGTGGTCATCGACGCCGAGGGAGCGCTGTGGGAGGGCGACGACGCCAGCGTGATGGTGGGCAGCGCCCTCAAAGCGGGCATGGTCGAGTTGTGCGAAGGGAGGGTGGAAATCGAACTCGACAGCGGGGTGCAGTTGGCCATGGAAGGACCCGCGCGGTTCGAGCTGATTGACGAAAAACGCGGGCTGCTCCACCAGGGCAAACTATCGGCTCTGGTCCCCCCGCAGGGCATTGGCTTCACGGTGGACACTCCCACCATGGCCGTGGTCGACTTGGGCACGGAATTTGGCCTCAACGTCGGCCAAAACGGCTGCGATCTCCACGTTTTCGACGGCGAGGTGGAAGCGATTCTCAACCGCAGGGCCAACGATCCGCTCAAAGAGTTGCTAACCACCAACGTCACCCGCCGCGCGCTTCGCGCCAAGAGCCAACTGGAGGCGATCGACTTCAATCCGGAGCGTTTTACCGCGCCACCGCAAAATCTCGATGGTCTCACCCGCATTTGGGGCGGAATTCGCGTTTTGCACACCCAACCCAGCACCGTGTGCAAGGGCACCTACCAGCACAACTACATCCTCCTGTTTCGCGAACAAGCCCACGTGGAGCTGGAAGACCCGCTGGAAGTCAGCCTGACCCAACCAGGCCGCTACCGCGTGGGATTTGGCGAAGCCAACGGCAACGACTTTCGCCACAAACTCAACGTCGGCCAGCGGGTTGACTGCTACTTCTTCCACTACGACACGGAGGCGGAAACTTCAACGCGCTGCCGCGGCACGGTCCGCTTCGACCGGCCCATCGTCGCCGTTATCGCCGGGGGCCGTCAAATGGGCGCCACCGACGAATTGTTGGGCGCCTGGTGCACCGCCTACGATCATCCCGGCGTTAGGGATCGCGGCCTGGAAAACGACGAAGTGGTCATCAGCAGCGACCGGCGCAAACTCACCCTGGATTGGGGCGTTGGTCCTGCCGCGGATCAAATTCGCGTGCTGGTAGCGGCCGCGGATTGATGTTGGGCCACCCCCAAAAAAAGCCGCCCCGCTTGCAGGTGCAAACGAGGCGACAACATGAGCAGAATGAGATTTTTTTTGTAGGTAGGTTGGTTCGTTAGTTTCTTCTTCTGTCCAAATCGTTGGGTTAAGAATTGAAGTAGCTACATGCCCTTCACGATGCAGCTTAGCGCTAGCACGATGTACGCTCCCAGCAAAACGTAGGTTGCGTATCCGCTTATCATCGGGATGGCGACGGAGGTAAACAGCGCCACTGTGGCCAGGATGGCTAGCAACAAAGAGATGGTGAAGAAGAGCTTAGTGGGTTGATTTAGGGTCATGGTATATCAGTTGGTTAGTTTTGGGGTTCGTGTTAGGGAACGGGACCTATGTTAGGCCCATTTTTACGCATGGAAAGTAAAAAATAAAGAAAATTTAATAGTCCTGCCCTACAAACTACAAAGCCACGATCTTCCAAGCTTCCTCCAGACTTGAATCTCGGGCTTGACCGGATAAACTGCGTTCGCCGGTTGGTTGCAGAGGCGCCCGTAGTTCAATGGATAGAACAATTGTTTCCTAAACAATCGATGAAGGTTCGATTCCTTCCGGGCGTAGCGGCGAATTGCGCATTCAAATTGGAGCTAACGCCCATATCGCCTACATTCGTTCATGAAAATCCTCCGTTTCTGCATCTTGGCGCTCGCGTTTTGGGCGTTTGCCGCAAATTCACTGGCTGAAGGCCGGCGCATCGCGGTTTTCGTGGCGCTTTGCGACAATGCGACGCAAGGAATCCAGAAAGTCGGGGCGCGGATTGGAAATGGCGATGATCCTGCCAACAACCTCTACTGGGGCTGCTCGGACGGGATGAAGCTGTTTTTCAAGAATAGCGCGAAGTGGAAGCTGATCGAAACAAAGGCGAGACCGAGCGAGGAAATCTTGGAGCAGCTCACGTTTCGGCACACGGCGATCGACGACGTGGAATTGGTCGCCTACGCCTATCGTGGCGCGGAAATGACGCGCTGCCTGACGGATTTTTTCGCGGTGTTGACCAGCACCGATCATCCGGCGGATTTGGTCGCGTTTATCGGCCACAACGGGCTGATGGACGTTCGCGTTCCCGGGCCGAAGGCGAATCCGGAGGCTCCCAAGCGCGATGCGGTGGTGCTGAGCTGCTTGAGCCGACGCTTTTTTCAGGATCGCTTTGAATCTGCGGGAGTCCGACCCGTTTTGCTGACGGAGCAGTTGATGTATCCGGGCTCATTTTTGCTTCACGATGCCCTGGAGGGATGGCTTCGCGGTGAAACGCGGCCTCAAATTCGCGACCGCGCGGCGCGGGCTTACGTCAAAAATCAACGAATTTCGCTGAAGGCGGCTCGGGGCATTTTTTCCGACTTCAAAGAGGCGAAATCGGCGAAATGACGGCTGAAAAATGTTCTTTTCAGCTATTATGAAATCCTGCCATTTTTTTGATTTTCGGTGTTGAAATCGATTTTGGGCTACCTAGCCTGTCGCCGACAACAGACTGTAGTTGTTTGTTTGTTTTCATGGTTCTTGACCCGGTCGCAGAGGCGGCCGGGTCTTTTTTTGCGGCGGAATTTTCCGCACTTTCCGCCTCAGTCCGTGCAGCAGGGGCAGGGCTGCACCCAGTGGCCGGGGCTCACCTCCTTCAGCGCCAAGTCCATCCCCACGCTCTCTTTCCATTTGGGGTGACTGACGCGGTGGCCAAAGGCGCAGCCCTCCGGCGGATTGATGGGGGACGGAACGTCGCCCTGGAGCGGTTCGTGCTCGCGATTGACGGTGGGATCCGGCACGGGAATGGCTTTGATGAGCGCCTTGGTGTAGGCGTGCCGCGGATTTTCGTAGATTTCGTCCGCGCCGGCCATTTCCATGATTTTGCCGAGATACATGACGGCCACGCGGTCGGAAATGTGGCGCACCACGGCTAAATCGTGCGCGATGAAGAGGTAGGAGAGCCCCAATTCGCGCTGCAGGTCCATCATGAGGTTCAAAACCTGGCTTTGCACGGAGACGTCCAGGGCGGAGACCGGTTCGTCGCACACGATGAGCTTGGGATGCAGCGCAATGGCCCGGGCGATGCCGATGCGCTGGCGTTGGCCGCCGGAAAATTGAAACGGAAAGCGGTGGATCGCGTTCTCGTTCATCCCCACTTTTTGCAGCAAATCGGCGACCTTGCTTCTCCGCTCCTCGCGCGTGCCGATTTTGTGGATGAGGTAGGGCTCTTCCAGGATGGAGCCCACGTTCATGCGCGAATTGAGCGATTCTGCCGGATCCTGGAAGATCATCTGCAAATCGCGGCGCAGGGGCAAAATTCGCCGCCCGTGCTGGTAGGCGTCCACCAAATCGCGGCCACGGCGCAGGGGATAGCTCAAGGCGCTGGTTGCCGCTTCCACGAAGGTTTTCGACCCGTCGGCGTTTGCCGGGACTACGGCCGGCGTGCGGTTGATTTGCTCCCCCTCAAAAATGACCTCACCGGCGGTGGGATCGAGCAAATTGACGATGCACTTGCCCAGCGTCGACTTTCCGCAGCCGCTTTCGCCAACCAAGCCCAGGGTTTCGCCTTCATCGATGTGCAGGGACACTCCGTCCACCGCTTTGCAACTTCCGACCGCACGCAAAAAGACGCCGCCTTTGACCGGAAAGTGCATTTTCAGGCCGTTGACTTCGAGAAGATGGGAGTCGTTGGCCTTCATGCGGGCTCGGCAAAACAGGGGCAGGCTTCAATCCAGTGACCGGGCTCGAATTCCTGCAACGGCGGGCGTTCGGCGACTTGCTCGGGCGTGTGAGGATTGGTGCAACGTGAGGCAAAGCGGCACCCTTTCGGCATTTGGCTGAGCGGCGGCACGTTGCCCTCGATGGTGCGCAGCTTGGTTTTTCGCGGGTTGTCGAGCCGGGGGATGGATTCGAGCAAACCGCGGGTGTAAGGATGCTGCGGATTGCCAAACACCGTGTTGATGGGTGCGCGTTCCACCACCCTGCCGGCGTACATGACCACCACCTCGTCGCAGGTTTCGGCAATGACGCCCAGGTCGTGGGTGATGAGGATGATGGCCATGCCCATTTCCTCCTGCAGGCTCTTCATCAGGTCCAAAATCTGCGCTTGCACGGTCACATCCAGGGCGGTCGTCGGTTCGTCGGCAATGACCAGGTCCGGCTTCAGGGCCAGGGCCATGGCGATGACCACGCGTTGGCGCATGCCGCCGGAAAGCTGGTGCGGGTACTCATCGACGCGAATTTCCGGCGCCGGAATCCCGACCTTGTCCAAGATGTCGATGGACTCCGCGCGAACGGCGTCGTCCTCCATTTCCGGCCGGTGGAGCCGAAAAACCTCGCCGACCTGCTTGCCCACTTTTTGCACCGGGTTGAGCGCCATCATCGGCTCCTGAAAAATCATGGTGATGTCGTTGCCGCGAATTTCGTGCATCCGGTGCTCGCTCGCATCGAGCAGATTTTCGCCCTGAAAGCGGATTTCGCCGCCCAGGATCTTGCCCATCGGCTGGGGGAGCAGTTGCATGATGCTGAAGGCGGTGACGCTCTTGCCGCAACCGCTCTCGCCCACGATTCCCAGCGTTTTGCCGCTCTCCACCTCAAAGGAAACGCCGTCCACCGCAACAAGTTGACCGCCTTCGGTATCGAAAGCGGTCACCAGGTCACGAACTTGGAGGAGCGAACTCAAGCGGCTCTGTTTTGCGGCGCGAAACCTGCGATTTTGCCTAGCTGCCGTCCAGGTGAATGGAGGTGGACGACTTTCTGCGCCCGCCGCGATACGTGCTGACCCGCATTTTGCTAGCGATGCGCTGGTCGCCCACCTTGCGGATGCTCTGAACCTCCAGCTTTTTGGCCAAACCGGCGCGGTCGTAGGCGTCCAGCCGCATCAGGGCCAAGGCATTGCGCTGAATCCAAACATCCGCGTGGGTGTAGGCGCCTCTTCCGGTGCTGTTGCGCACCGTCACCACGTAGCACTGGGTGCCGCCGGTTCTGGCCTCGCGGACATTGGTGACCGACCAACTCAGTTGGTGCACGGTCAAATCCTCCAACGTTACGTCCGTGCCGCGCAATTTTCGTGTCAGCGTGGAATTTGCGCCCGAAGCTCTGCCGATTTGCACCTGGACGAGTTCCTTGGGATTGCTGAAGTGGTATTTCATCACCCCGTTGCTGGTGGTTTGCAGGACGAACGGCACTTTTTTCGAGCCGATCCCCACGATGAGCCAGCCTTTGAAATTCCCGTTCATGGAGGCGATGGATTCCTTGGCTTTGCCCAGCAATTGCTGCGGGGTGAGCTGGATTTGTGCCGGCGCCACTGCGGGAACGGCCAGTGCGGCGGCCAGGAGGAGTTTGGTCGGGAATGAAAAATGCATGGATCAGGGGGTTGAACGGTAAATCCGGCTGTAGCCGGCTTAAAACTGAAAACTGAAAACTGAAAACTTCGGCGTAGCCGGTTAAGGCTCGATCTCCAGCCAGGTGGTTCCTTGTTTGTTGCCACCGGCGTGGGATCTGACCCGAATGACGCTGGCGATCCACACGTCTTGCATTTTTTTCCCGCGATGCACCTCAAAATCCTTGAGCAACTGGGGTTTTTGCGAGCGGTCGTAGCCCTCCAGCTTAATCAGCCCGCCACTGGCCTTGTCGATCCAAACGACCACGAATCCGTAGGGGCCGCGATTGTCCGGATTGATCAATTGCAGCTTCCAGGCCGGCCGCGTCTTGATTTTCTCGTTTTTGTCGAGAATTCGGGCATTTGGCCAGTAGAGAAAACGCATCGCCAGGTCTTCGTAGGTCAGATCCGTGCCGCGAATGAACTCGCTGTAACGGGCGATCGCGACCGGAGCGTTGCTGCCGGCGACCACCTCGCGCAAAATGAGTTTCTCGCCACTTGTGTCCAGGTGCAGGGCCTGCGCCGGGTTATCGAAGCGGAAGCGGATGTAGTTTGGCTTCAGCGAAAGCTTGAACGGGATGAAATTGAAATCCTTGCGCAGGCGCGCGTCGAATTCCTGGTCGTGCAGCGTGTAGCTGAAGCGAACCAGCCGCAAAATTTCGTCGGGGCTCAACTGATCGAGCGGTTTGCCGAACGGGCTTTCCTTTTGAGCGAATGTTAGGGGAGCGATCGCCAGAAAAACGGCGAAAAACAGAAGATTGCGGGCGGCTTGCATGGATAAGATGGTGGTGTTGGGCAAAGAGTGCGGGAGTTTACCGCGTTTGTCAGGGTTCTCAACCCTGGCAAGCTCCAATTTGACACGCCCGCCCAACACCGTATTCAGTCAGCGCCAATGGACCCAAAGCCCGATCGCGCCCTTTTTGTTGCTTTGGGGCTCCTCACGCTGTTTCGCATCGTCATTGGCGCGGTTAGCGAGCTTTCCGAGGATGAGGCCTACTACTTCCTCTGGGCCGAGCGGCTGGATTGGTCCTACTACTCCAAGGGACCCGGCGTGGCCCTGGCCATCAAGGCGACCACGGCGGTTTTCGGCAAATCCGCCCTGGGCGTGCGCATTTTGAGCCCGCTGCTGGGTTTGGCGACCAGTTGGCTGCTTTTTCGGCTCGGCACGCGCCTGGTCGGCCGAAATTCGGCCATTTGGGCCGTCGCCATGCTCAACGTCACCCCCATTTTCAACGCCGGAAGCATTTTGCTCACCATCGACCCGCTGCTGATTTTTTTCTGGGTGGCGGCGATGAACGCGTTTTGGTCGGCGCTCGAAGCGAAGAACCCGCGGGCGGAGCTGGGCTGGTGGATCGCGACCGGTTTGGCGATCGGGCTGGGTTTCCTCTGCAAATACACCGCCGTGGTTCAGGTCATTTCGATCGCGATTTTCTTGCTCGCGCGGCCCGAATTGCGCCCGGAATTCCGCAAACCCGGCCTCTACGCCATGCTCGGCGCCATTTTGCTGTGCACCACGCCCGTGCTGGTCTGGAACGCGCAAAATGACTGGATCACCTTCGTCCACCTCATCGAGCGGACCGGCTTGGTGCGGTTCACGGAGTCCGGCGCGCTCTGGTTTTTCCAACCGGGCTTCACCCAAGACGCCGCCGCGGCGGAGGCCGGTTCCGCCTGGGATCCGCTGGACATTTTCAGCTACCTGGGCCAGCACCTTGGGGTCTACTCGCCGCTCTTTTTCGCCGGTCTGGCCTGGACGACCGTCTTGGCATGGCGAAGGTTCAAACGCAGCCCGGAAGAGACGTTCATCGGCGCATTTGGCCTCCCCATCATCGTCTTCTACTTCGGCCTGTCCGTCCTCAAAATGGGCGAGCTGAACTGGACGGCGCCCGGTTTCGTCGCCCTGGGGCTGCTCCTGCCCAAATACTGGCGGGAGGCGACTTTTCGCCCAAAACTCAAAACCCGCCTCGCCGCCGCCGCGTTCGCCATTTCCGGAATTTTGACGATTTTAGCCGTGAACCCGGAAATGATTCGCGCAACCGGCCTAACCTGGCCGTACAGCTTCGACACCAAAAAGCGCTGGAGCGGCTGGAAGACCTCCGCCGAGCAAATTTCCCGATTTGCGGCCAAATTTCGCGAGGAAACCGGCCAAACGCCCTTCCTCATCGGCAACCGCTACCAAACCTGCGCCACCATTGCCTTCTATTTCCCGGATGAATCGCTCGTCATTCGTCCCAACCCGCGTTTTCCGCTCGTTCACACCGTCGCGCCGCCCGAAAAATCCGCCCGCAAGAACCAGTTCGCATTTTGGCCCGCCTACCAAAACGACGAACGTTTCGCCGGAAAAAATGCCCTGTTCATCACCGATTTGCTCCGACTCGACGGCCCGCCCACCGCGCTTCGTGGCGAGTTTGAGGGGGATTGGGAAGTCTACGGCTGGATCGACCTGAAACGCCGCGGGCAGGTCCTGCGCAGTTGGAAGGTCATCGCCCTCTACGGCTACAAACCTAATCCGACGCCGGATGCACAATCTCGCATTTCGGGGACAAAATAGTGGCGACTCAAGAGTAGTGGCCACGTAGCGTAGCGACCGGTTAGTAGGCTGGCCTGGCAAGCCGCGAAGGGACCAAAATGACGCCATGTTTTTGCGAACGACGTCGCTTTGGTCCCTTAAGTCCTTTAGGTCCTTTCGTCGCCGAGCTATTGCGTCAGCTTATCCTTCAAAAAGTCCGCGATGCGCTTCATTTCGGGGCTGGATTCGATGTCCTCGTTCACTTTTTTGCAGGCGTGGATGACCGTTCCGTGGTCGCGCCCGCCGAAGGCTTGGCCGATCTCCTTGAGCGAGGCGTGCGTCAGCTCGCGCGATAGATACATCGCCATTTGCCGCGGTTGCACGATGGTGGCGGTGCGGCTGCGGCCGCTTAAATCCGCCAATCGCACGTCGTAGTAGCTGGCCACCTCTTTTTGCACGTTGCTCACGGTGACCATGCCGCTGGAGGCTTCTTCCATCAAAATATCGCGCAGATAATCCTCCGCCTGCTCCACGCTAACCCGCCCCTTGTAGAGCGAGACGTAGGAGGAGATGCGAAGCAGCGCGCCTTCCAGCCGGCGCACGTTTTTGCCGATTTTTGCGGCGATAAACTCCAAAACCGGCGAATCCAGCTCGATTTTCCACTCGTGAGCCTTTTGGCGCAGAATGGCGATGCGCGTTTCCACGTTGGGCGCCATAATTTCGGCCGCGATGCCCCATTGGAATCGCGAAACGAGCCGTTTTTCCAGGCGAGGCACGTCGCCCGGCGGCCGGTCGCTGGTCATCACCAACTGGCTGTGGCTGTTGATCAGCGCGTTGAAGGTGTGGAAGAACTCTTCCTGGGTTGCGTCTTTTCCAGCCACAAAGTGGATGTCGTCGATCAACAAAACGTCTACCGAGCGGTATTTGGCGCGAAATTCGGCCAGCTTGCTAGCTTGCACCGCGTCGATGAACTCGTTGGTGAACTGCTCGGCGGTGACGAAGAGCACTTTTTTCTTGGGGTGCTTTTCCAGCACCTCGTGGCCGATCGCCGTCATAAGGTGGGTCTTGCCCAATCCCGTGCCGCCGTAAAAGAGCACGGGGTTGTACTGCGAGCCCGGGTTTTGGGCGACTGCGGTGGCGGTGGCGTGGCAGTATTGGCTGTTGTCGCCCACCACAAAGGAGGCGAACGTGAATTTTGGGTTCAGCCCGGCGGCTTTCACCTTGCCGGTCGGGGTCGTTTCAACGCTTTGTCGGAATCGTGCTAAATCATCTTCGGTAACGACCGGCGTCGCGTCAGTGTCGAGGGGTTCTGGGGCTAAATCGTTCATTTCTGGTGAGGTGAGTTGAACTTTAATCGGCGATCCTAGGTTCTTGGCAACAACTTCTTCCAAATCGCTGCGATAGTAGGTTTCAAGCCAGGTAACGCGGAAGGGGTCGGGAAAGCGAACGTTCATCTGCTCCTCGGAGAGCAATTCGATGACTCCGTCCGCAAACCAACGGTCGACCACGTCGCGGCCGACGCGCTTGGAGAGTTGCTGGCTGATGTCCGACCAAAGCTGGGGGGAAACATCCGTCATGAGTGGTGGGTTGGGAGGCTGGGTGTTGAAGGGTTATCAAATCCGCAACTCATTCATGGTAAGTGAATTAGCACTGGAAATCGAGTGGCTTTCGGGCACGGCTCCGCCCTGAAGTTACAGGCGTGTTTCACGCCCAACCTGGCGGGGGGAGTGAGTGTGCGTTGGCTGAAAATCGCCGCCGTTCAGCGGCTGGTGCGGATGTTGGGTGTTAACTGGTGTGGGGGTAAAACTTAAAGGCCAGGAGCCGGGCTCTGACAAGGAGTTTTTGTAGTTTTGTGAGTATTTCTTCACTTTATCGGGGAAACCGCCGGGCCAATCCTAACACGATCATAAAATTTTTGGCGGCAGGCCCCCAAAATCCACGGCCCAACGGCCTAACCTTTTCAAAAAAGCCTCCTGCGGCGACGAAATCTCGCGTTAAACCCGACCAAAAACGCTTTTGGCGAAAAATGTCGCATTTCGCCTAAATTTGACCAGAAATCCGACCGCTGCTGTGCCGGTTTCGTCACAGTTTTCACTCCGGTCGGAATTTGGTGAAGATCCACCCGAAAAAGAAGGTAACGGCGGCGTTTAGCGGATAAAACCACGGGAACGGAATACCCGCGAAAGGGCTTTTGGCGTTTTCAAAGCCCATGGCCTTGAGCAAGTTGTAAAGATCCGGCAAAACCAGCGCCGCGAACAGGACCGACACGATCGAGCCGAGGATGATGCCGAGCGTGTTCGAGCGCACCGGCAAAATGGCCAACAACAAAATTCCCAGCATGGGCCCGTAGGTGTAGGCCACCATCCGGAACGCCAAATCGATGAGGTTTTTCTCGCCCATTTGGTAGATGACGTTGAGCACGATGGCAAAAAGCGAGAGCGCAAGACCCCAGCTCACCACCATGATTCGCGAATGCCAAACCATCTTGGCCGAACCTTGCTCGTGCTCGAATTTTTCCCGCCCATGGATGAGCGAAAGCGTGGTTTGCGACAAGGCGGCCAAAATGGAGTCCAGGCTGGAAATGGCCGCGGCAAAGGCGCCGGCAATCAACAATCCCGACAAACCGGCGGGCAAAACCTTGGTGATCCACACGGGAAACACGTTGTTTTCGTCCTCCACAAAGAGGCCGAACTCCGACGGGGAGATGGCGCGCTGCTGATACCAGGCGTAGAGCCCCGCACTAACCAGCAGCATGAGAATCGTGATCAATTGCGACACGCTGCTCCACAAAATCGCTTTGCGCGCGTCGCCGGCGTTTTTGCAGCAAAACATGCGCTGGGCCATCAATTGATCGGTGCCAAAAGCCGCGAAGTTCTGGAACGGCATGGCCAAAAGCGCGATCCAGAGGGTAAAACTGAGGTATCGGCCGGTTTCGGCGTCGCGGGCGTTGAGTTGCCAAACCTTCATCTTGTCGCGTTGCTTGAAGGTTCCCGCGACTGTTTGGCCGCCGATCTGAACCTGCGGTTTTTCCCCGCCGATCACCACGCCGGTCAGGGTTGGTTTTTTCGTTTTGGCGTCACGCTCCACGGCCACCATGCTCACCGCTTCCTCGCCTTCCCGAACCTGGTAGACGGTCTCCTTAATCGTCTTTTCCTGCCAAACGAACTCGATCGTCTGCGCCTGCCGGTTTTCTTGGGAAATCTCGCCCCAACCGCCTTCGATGCCCCCGATCAGCCAAATTAGCGCGATCAATCCACCGCCGACGAAGAGGAAAAACTGAACCACATCGGTCCAAATGACCGTGCGCATCCCGCCCATCAGCGTCCAGCCGATCGCAAAGAGGCCGATGATCAAAATGCAGGTTGGAATCGGCACGCCGGTCACCACTTTGAGGATGATGGCGGTGACCAAAACGCGCACGCTCTGGCCCAAAATGGCCCCGAGCGAGAACAGCACGGTCACCAGCTTTTTGATGGCCAAACCCAGCCGGTTGCCCATGAAATCGTAGGGGCTGTAGATCTCCTTTTCGTAGTAGAGCGGCACCAGCCAGTAGCCGACGGCAAAGCGCGCGATGATGGAGCCGATGCCCCATTGCAGGTAGGTAAAATCCCCGGTGACGGCAAAAACCGTGCCAGGAACGCCGATGAACGTGAGCGCGCTGATTTCCGTGGCGATGATGGAGCCAGTGACCGCCGGCCAGGGCAAACTGCGCCCGCCCAGGAAAAAATCGCGGATCGTCCCCTGTTTGCCGCGTAGCGTGTGCCCGACCCAGGTTGTGCCCGCCAGGTAAACGAAAACGACCAGCCAATCAAGGCCGGTGAAGAAGTGGTGAACGGGCTGGGGTTCCATGGATGGGGCTGGAAAGGTGCTGGTTGTGGTGGTGGCAGGCAAATGCGCGGCGCAATCTCGTCAGACGCAGGGATTCCTGACAAATGCGCGGCCGGCGTGGTTGCGGACCCTAACATACTTCCCGGCGAAGTCGAGGCAGGGAGCCTGGGAGAAGGGAGCGAAGGGACCAAAGGGACCAAAGGGACTGAAAGGACGCGAAGTGCCGAATTTTGCGAATGACGTCGCTTTGGTCCCTTGGGTCCTTTTGGTCCCTTAAGTCCGCAGCCAGACCAAGTTTCGGCTCAAACGTCGTCCAGCGCGGCAATCCCGGGCAATTCCTTACCTTCCAGCAGCTCCAAACTTGCCCCGCCGCCGGTGGACATGTGATCCATTTTCTCGCCGAACCCGAATTGGTTCGCCGCCGTCACCGAATCACCTCCACCCACGATTTTCAGCGCGCTTGCGTTCGCGGCGATGGCTTCGCCGATTTTTCGGGTGCCGATGTCGAAACCGCGCTTCTCAAACACGCCCATCGGTCCGTTCCAGACGATCGTGCCGGCTTTGCCCAGTTCCGCGGAAAATTTGGCGATTGCGCGGTCGCCAATGTCGATGCCCTCGCGGTTGGGGGGGACTGCGCCGCCTTCATCCCAGGGCGCGGTGCACTCCGTGGGGGCGTCGTCGGCGAATTCCGCGGTGTGGCGGGTGTCGGCGGGCAAAAAGAAGGGGATGCCCTTTTGCTCGGCGGTTTTCAGGATGCCGCGGGCCAGTTCCTGCTTGTCTTCGTCGCGCTCGGCGAAGCTCTTGCCGATTTCATGGCCCTGGGCGAGCCGAAAGGTGGTGGCCATGGCGCCGCCGATGATGAAGGCGTCGGCTTTGTCCATGAGCCGCTCCAAAATCGCGATTTTGTCCGAAACCTTGGCCCCGCCCATGACGACGACGAAGGGCTTTTTCGGCGATTCCAGCTCTTCGACGAGGTATTTCAGCTCTTTTTGGATCAAAAACCCGGCCACGGCGTCATCGACGAATTTGGCGACGCCGGTGGTGGAGGCGTGGGCGCGATGCGCGGTGCCAAAAGCGTCGTTGACGAACACATCCGCGTGGGCGGCGAGTTTTTCGGCAAAACCGGGGTCGTTCTGGGTTTCCTCCGGGTAAAATCGCACGTTTTCGAGCAAAAGAACCTCCCCGGGGCTCAATTCGGCGACCGCGGCTTCAGCTTGCGGGCCGATGCAGTCGTCCACGAATTTCACCGGCGTGGAAATCAGTTCTCCCAGCCGTTTTGCGGCCGGTGCGAGCGTGAATTCGGGCTTGCGCTCGCCTTTTGGCCGGCCGAGATGCGACATCAAAATGACCCGGGCGCCGTTTTCGGCCAAATGCTCGATCGTGGGCAAAGCGGCGCGAATTCGCGTGTCGTCGGTGATTGCGCCGGCTTCGTCTTGCGGCACGTTGAAATCCACGCGCACCAGGGCGCGTTTGGCTCGGACGTCAAGATCGGCGACGGATTTTTTGGGCATGTCAGGCGTTTCGGCGAGCCGATGAATTCAGAGCGCGGCGCCGATCATCTCCATCGCGTCGATGGCGCGATTGGAGTAGCCCCACTCATTGTCGTACCAGCCGACGACTTTGACGAAGTTGCCCTGCGCCATGGTTGTCAACGCATCCAAAATGCACGAGTGCGGGTTGCCGACGATGTCCTTGAGCACGAGCGGTTCTTCGCTGTATTCCAGGATGCCCTTGAGCGGGCCCTCAGCGGCGGCTTTGTAGGCCGCGTTGATCTCTTCAACCGTGGTTTCCTTGCTCAAAACCGCGGAAAAATCGGTCACGGAGCCCGTCGGCGTCGGCACGCGAAACGCGCCACCCTGCAGCTTGCCGTTCAGCTCCGGAATGACCAGGCCGATGGCCTTGGCCGCGCCGGTGGAGGAGGGGATGATGTTCTCCGCGGCAGTCCGCGCACGGCGCAGGTCTTTGTGCGGGGAGTCAAGCACGCGTTGATCGCCGGTATAGCTGTGGATGGTGCTCATGAAGCCTTTTTCCACGCCAAAAGTGTCGTTCAGCACCTTCACCATCGGCGCCAGGCAGTTGGTGGTGCAACTGGCGTTGGAGATGATGTTGTGCTGGGCGGAATCGTAGCCATCGCTGTTGATTCCCATGCAAAACGTGATGTCCGGCTCCTTGGCGGGCGCGGAAATGAGCACCTTTTTCGCCCCGGCGCCGATGTGCTTGGATGCGCCCGCGCGATCGACGAAAAAGCCGGTGGATTCCAGCACGATTTCCACGCCTTTGCCGGCCCAGTCCAGGTTTGCCGGATCGCGCTCGGCGGTTGCCAAAATGCGATGGCCGTTGACGGTGATGGATTCGTCATCGTGCTCCACGGTTCCCTGAAACGGGCCCGCGGTCGAGTCCCACTTCAGCAGGTGAGCCAGCGTCTTGTTATCGGTCAAATCGTTGACGGCGACGACTTTTTTGAGTTGCTCCGGCGTCATCGAGCGGAGCACATTGCGTCCGATTCGTCCAAATCCATTGATTCCGTAGGTAGCCATTTCGTGTGTGGATAGTGTGGTGCTAAGTTATTGGGTGACGGGGCTTTTGCGCCTGAAGATGGGTCGGTTAGTGGCGCTGTCAACCAGGAAGAACGAGCGGCGCCTCAGACGGCGCGTTCCACTTTGAGGCAAAGGCTGTCTTGGGAAACAACCCTGATTTTCTGCCCCGCCTCAATCAGTTCGCCAGCCGCCAAGGCGTCAAACTTCAAATCGCCGATTCGCACCATGCCACCGGGTTTCAGCGCGGCGACCACCGTCCCGGTTTTGCCGATCAAATCGGGGAGCTTGGGATTTGGGTTGGCGTGGACATTGGCCTCGCTTTTTTCCAACTTGCCTTCCTGCCACGCGATCCAAAGAAACGCCGGCCAGAGGAGAAAGGTAACGACCCAAAAGCCATCGAGCGGCAAAAGCATCAACAGAAAGGGATCCGAATTCCATCCCCGCACTTTCGCCACCCAAGCGCTCACTAGCAGAGCGACAACGCCGAGCAAAATGTAGGCCAAAAACCAAACCATGGTTCATTTTGAAGGCCGGGCGCGGTTTTTCAAGGTTTCCGTGCCAAAATTCACCCCCCGCGCGATGCCTTCACCGCATCCGCAATCCGCCGCAGCGTCCCCAGCACGTCCTTGCTCAGCGGATCGACCGAAAGGACGGCGGCGCCGATTTGATCGGCGATTTTTCGGGCGCTGGCGTCGCTGAACTGCGGTTGCACCAGCACCAGCTTCACCTGGTCTTTGCGCGCTTGCTCGATCAGCTCGGTCAGGTGCTTGGCGCTGGGTTCGCGGCCTCCGGTTTCGATCGCTTTTTGCTTCAACCCGTAAGCGCCGGCAAAATAGCCGAATGCGGCGTGAAACACGTAAAATGTGGACCCCTCGAGCGGTTCTAACTCCTCAACCAACCGTTCGTCCAGCTCAAAAACGGCGTCGGCGAAGTCCGAAGCGTTCGCCTCGAAGTCCTCCGCGTGATCCGGCGCAAACTTGCTCAGTTCCTCCGCGATGGTGACCAACTGGATCGGGATCAACGCCGGGGAGAGCCAACTGTGCGGGTCGAATTCGCCGTGATCGTGATCGTGATCGTGATCGTGATGATGGTGGTCGTGATCTTCTGTGCCTTGTCCTTTGGGTCCCTTTCGTCCCTTCTGTCCCTTTTCCTCCTCGCCATGGTGGTGATGATCGTGATCGTGGTGATGATGATGACCGTGCCCATCAAACGGCGCCAACTCGATTCCCCGGTTCAGCGAAACAATCCGCGGCCGGTCCTTGCGCGCCTTGATTTTCTCCACGAGCGGCTCTTCAAACGGCATCCCGCTGGTGAACCAAATGTCCGCCTCGGCAACCGCCGTCACCCGCTTCGGCGTCGGCGAAAAGGAGTGCGGATCCTTCCCTTCATCGACCAAAACGATCAATTCCACCTCGTCGCCGCCGACTTGTTCGACAAATCCCGCCTGCGGCAAAACGCTGACCGCCACTTTGATGGGATGACCCGGCCCGGCGAGGGAAATCGCCCCTAACGAGGCCCAAAACAGGAAAAATCGGGTAATTTTCATCCCGCACGGTTGTGCAACTAAATTGCAAACGCAAGCGGGTTGTTGCCGCGTTTCCTCTTGACCGCTCCCTCGGCCCATTCAAGTTCGCAGCCCATGAAATCCGCGTTTTTTCCGATTTTTTCCCTCATCCTGGGATTCACCGCCGTTTTTGCGCAAGCTCCGGATTTTACCGATGAGGAGCGCGAATTGATGGATCGCGCCAGCCTGGCTTACGGCACGAAATTGGCGCAAGATTTGGTCAAAAACGGGATTTCCCTGGACGTCGAGAGCTTTCAAAACGCTTTCCAGGCCATTTTGGACGGCGAAACCGCGCTGGCGGATAAATCCGCGATTTCGGCCACGTTCGGGGAGTTGCGCAAGCCGAATCCCGAGATTGGCGACGAGCTGAAAGACCGCGCCGGCAAGGCCTACGGCACCTACCTGGCGGAGGAATTGACCGAGGACGGCGTCTACCTCAACGCGGAGAAATTAGCCAAAGCGTTCGCCGCTGTGCAGGACGGAAAAGACCCGTTGACCGACGCCGAAGCGGTCGAAAAAGCGTTCGGCGAGGTGAACGGATTTCTCGGCCGCAGAAAAATCGAAGCGTTCGCGGAAAGTGACAACGCGGTGGAGAAGAAAAACGCCCGCTACCTGCTGGACAACGCCAAAAAAGACGGCGTGCACTGGACCGCCAGCGGCATGCAATTCAAGGTGCTGAACGAAGCCGATGGACCGAAACCGAAAGCCTCCGATCGCGTCAAGGTGCACTACACCGGCAAACTCATCGACGGCACGGTTTTTGACAGCTCCACGGGCGGCGAACCGATCGAATTTGGCCTGGGCGGCGTCATTCCGGGTTGGACGGAGGGGCTGCAATTGATGGGCGCCGGCTCGAAATACCGCCTCTTCATCCCCTACAAACTGGGATACCGCGAAACGGGCAGTCCGCCGAAAATTCCGGGCTACGCGACGCTGGTTTTCGACGTGGAGCTGCTGGAAATCAATCCGTGATCGATCCGACGTTGCCGGTGGAAAAAATCGTCTCCGGCGGGCAAACCGGGGCCGACCGCGCGGGGCTGGATTGGGCGCTGAAACATGGCGTGCCTCACGGCGGTTGGTGTCCGCGCGGGCGCAAAGCCGAGGACGGGCCGATCGATGCGCGCTACGCATTGACGGAAACCGCGGAGAGCCGCTACCACTTCCGAACGCGGCTGAACGTGGAAGAATCCGACGCGACGGTGATTTTCAGCCTGGCCGCGGAATTGAGCGGCGGATCCGCGTTGACGCGGGAATTCGCCGAAAACCTGGGAAAACCCAGCCTGCACCTCTCGGGTGAAGCGACGAGGGACCCGGCCATGGCGTTGCGGCGATTTTTGGTGGAAAACAGCGCGCACGTGCTCAACATCGCCGGGCCGCGAGCCTCAACCGAGCCGAAAATCGGGGATTTTGTGCGACGGGTGCTGGATGACGCGTTGTTGGGTTAGGTTAGCCGTAGCTTCGATTGGCAATCGAAGTCTCGAAGCCTACCGGCTTCGATTGCCAATCGAAGCTACATGGCTCAATAGCGCATCAAAATGCCGAAGTGCAGCTTGCTATCCGGCACATCGTCCTCCTCCATCAAGCCGTTGGCATCCAGGTTGACGCCGTAGGACGCGCGCAATCGCAAATGATCGCCGAAGCGGTAGTTGCAGCCGGCGCCGATTCCCTGGATGGATGGATCCGGCTCGCCCGGTCCGCCGTTTCCGCTCAAAAACGCCGCGTCGTAGAAGCCGAACAGCGCCTTCCTGAGCCAAAACCGCGCACGTCAGTACCAAAACGCAAGCCGACGCTCCCGCCACGACTCTTCGAGTTTTGCCGGGGTGTTCCACGGTTTCAGGTTTGGGTGAAAAATCAGGTCCTAACCGCCTTCCAAAGCGTTGGCAGCCCACGGCCACTTTACGGAAGGAGCGCAGCCTGCTGCGGGCGGGAGGTGCGTCGGGCGGGAGGATGCCCCAAGGAGCGGCGACACTCTTGTCGCCCACAGATGCTCGAACCGATGCCGGCGACAAGAGTGTCGCCTCTCCTTGGCCGGCCCGGCAGCAGGCTGCACGCACTCCAAAGTCCAAGCCAGTGCGTTTTCAGGCCGAAAACTCCGCCAATGCCGCGTCGATCTTGCCCGTATCGCGGTAGGCCGAGGCAAAGGTGTGCGCCGGGTAAAAATCCGCCGCCTCGTCCGGTCCACGATTGACGTGCCAGCCGATGAGGTCTTCGGCCTCGGGCGAGGAGGCCTCGAAGTAGCCCTCGGGCGTGAAGAGGATCCACTCCCGGTCCTCCGGCGCGGTATCGGCGGGGTCATCTTTGAGGTGGATGAAGAGCTCGAGCAGCTTCTCGCCGTCTTCGGCCCGGTGCCAGCGAATCGTCCCGTCGTGGTAGGCCGTGACGATGAGTTGGCCCTCGCAAGCCAGATTCACGCCCCAAACGGCCTCGGGCACCGGTTTTTCCCAGAGCGATTGGCTCTTGGCATCGAAACGCCTCAGCAACCAATGCGTCCCGAGGACAAAACTAGCGCCATCCGGCGCGATCGCCAGGCTGAAGGCCGTTTCGTAGGGATTGAGCGGCAGGGCACGGCTCGAGCGTTGGTTCGGTGGTGTTGACCCAGCCCTCGATTGCGAGGCGGTCGGTGTCGGCCGGTTTGAGATCGGGCAAGGGATCAGGCGCATCGCTCAGCTGGCGGGCCGCGAGGTCGAAGAGGACCGGTTGGCCGCTGAATGCTTCAGCCCAAAGCGGAGGCGGGTTCCGTCAGGGCTGAGGGTGAAGTGTTCGAAGCGTTTACCGCGTAGATCGGCAAGGACTGGGCCGCGGAACAGGGTGCGCTCGCCCCCGGCATCGCCCGTGACGAGTTCGCCGCCCTGGTTGCCGAGCACATCCCGAATTCCAGCGACGCAGCGGAGCAGGCGTTGTTCCTGGATTTCATGGAGATCTGCGGGATCGCGGTCCGATGAGGCGGGAGGTGATGAGAAGGCGGATGCGGCCTAGCCCGGCCTAGCCCAGATTGACGACCGTCCCCCAACGCGGTCTATTTTATCGATGAACTGGATGTGCATCTTCACACAAGCCTGCAATATACCCTGATCCGCGAAATCGTCGAAAACTGGATACCGGAGGATTCTCAGCTATGGACGGCGAGTCACTCCCTTGGTTTTATCGACTATGCGAATGATAGCCCGGATGCCGTGATTATTGACTTTGATGAATTGGACTTTGACCTACCGGCGACCCTGCGCCCGTCTCCAAAGTCCGAACGGATCTTGACATTGCCGTTCCGCGGGATTCGGCTATTCGGGTATTTCCGAACAGGCGTCTGGTGCTTTGCGAAAATCAAAACGCGCCACTGTATAACACCGTGGACTTGCCGGATTATCTTTTTGTTGCCGCCAGGGACAAGAATGCGGTCAGCATTCAGGCCAAGGCGCTCCCGGAGTTTTTTGGGCTGATCGACCGGGATTTTCTCGGTTCCGCTGAAATCCGCCAGCAGAACTCCAATCTCAACGTTTTGGATTACTATGCGATCGAGAGTTATCTCTATCATCCTTCCAATATAGCGGAGTTGGCCCCGAAGGGATTTGATGAAGCGCACTATGGCAATTTAATTCAGACAATTTTGCGGAGCGTGCGCGACCGGCTCTTGGTGCGCCTGGAGAAAACGCGAAACAGCTACGAGATCATCAAGACTTCAGCAAAAAACAGAAAAATGAGGCGATCGAAGAGATCACCGCGGCGACGGCATCGGATGATTTCGAAACCTTTTATCCTTTTGTCGATATGAAAAACTACCGGCCCGGAGAATACCTCTCTTCGTTCAATCTGCGGCCGCTTGACTTGGCTGGTACGGTTTGGATGAAGGAATGCTTGGAGAAGGTTTTTGCGCAGAAGTAGTCTTCCAGGAGGCGGTCTGGGTTGAATTTTTTCAGGTATTGCTTCAGGCGCCCATTGCCGAGGAGATCGTTGCCTCCACCGCTTAAAAGGCAGGCATGGGCGTTTTCCGCTGCGATGGCGGACACGATTTCATTTTGTTGGACCATATCGTTGAGCAAATTGCCCGCTGCATCGAAGCTAAGAATCGCATACTCGTCGAAAAGCTGATCGATCACATCGTTGAGGAGCACCGGGTATTGAAACCAGGAATCGCCCTCCGAGACGACTTTGAGCCCTCCCCACCCGTTGTCCACCTTGCGGTGAAAAGTCTTGAAGGCGCCGAACGAGAATTCTTCCGGCATATCCACGATGAGGTGGGATTGGTCCAGGATGTAGCCGCTGGAGCGTAACTTCAGGGAGTCCGGTTCAAGGAATGCCACGATTTTCCAGAACTGACGCGGAATCCGGACTCCGCGGTGCAGCGGGTCCCCGGTGTCAAAAACCGGGCCAGTGAAGACCGAGATTTTGAGGTCGTGGGCATCGGCATTGTCGAGGATATGCTCCTCCAATTGGACCCAGAGCTTCTGATTCAGATTCTTGTGCTGGGGTGCGACGTTAGTATAGAAGAACGAGTCGTCATTGGCCCGCTTCGCTGTTTCAAAGTCGCCCCAAACCGGATCCAACCGGCACACCATGTGGCCACGATCGTAGTCGTTGTGTTTATACAGGTCGTTATCGTGTTGTTGGCCGTGAGGAATGCGGGTATCGATTTTGAATGAGTTGTTGCGAGGAATAAAACGCAGCGAGTTGCCATCGACATTGACCGCCGTGACCAACGGAAGTTTGCGGCTACGATGCATTACAACGGAGAAGTGGGTGTACTTCAGTTCGCGCCCGCCGATGTCCGGAATATTTCGGCGCTCTGGTTCTTTATGATCTCTCGGCTGGGAAAAAGGATAGGAATATCCAGAAAATTTGGAGCTAATTTCAAAGCAATTGCAGGCAGGAGACGAGTTGCAATTCTCGGGTTCATTCTCTTTTCTATCTATCACGGTGGATTGACCATTGTAAGCTTTGCTACTTACGAAAGCGTAATTGACCGTGCGCAGCTCCTAAAGGCTCACGCGAACGGGCAAATGATCTATTTGGCGCTAAATCTATATGCGCTTGATTGGGACGGAACTTATCCCGACGCCATTGATTCCGAGGGCCCCCCCAGGAGTTCAAACTACTACTTTCGAGAGTTGATTCTTGAAACGGAAATGGACAGCAATGAACCATTTTTCATTGAAACTCGCTCTGTCTCGAAGCCTGAGCGCCCCAACGACTCTTCAATGGAGAGCGAAATCCTTGCTCCGGGTGAATGCAGTTGGTCGTTCATGACAGGTCTAAACGACCAATCTGGCGATGATATTCCGGTAGTTTTTGCACCTTCCGTTAATGGAACATTCCGATTTGATCCGAAGCCGTTAGCTGGCAACGCAGTCGTTGTGTTCAACGGAGGGTTGGTCCGACGGTTGCCAATTGATAAAGACGGTTTTGCCACTTTTCCTGATGGGATGCGGTTATTTTCATCTGAACACCTGAATGCATGTGGGTTGGGATCTATTGGGCCTGACCGAATTGCATTTCCGGAGTGAATCTGCACAATTTCCCAGTGTTCAGGCCCGATAATCAAATCATAATCAGGGACGAATCGGGTAGGAGCGGGGTTTGAACCCACTCCCCCCACACCACCGGACGTACGGGTCCGTATCCGGCGGTTCCGATCCGTCATGCTTTAGCTGACTTCCCCTTCTTGCCTTGCGGCTTTTTGGGTCCATCAGGGTAGCGAATGGAGACCCATTGTTGTTCTATCGATGGCACTTGCTGCTCGGCCAGCCACGTTTTGCACGTCGCGCGTTGCACGATGCTGTTGCCACTCATCCGCCACGGGCCTTTCCTGCTCCTACTCGCCAGATGAACTTCGTCTCGCCGTGGCCCTCCTGATCATGCCGGAACTGATGAAGCCGATCGGCCTGCTGGTGGACTCCATTTTCGGCACGGGCACGGTTTTTGGCGAACGCCCGCCGCTGGATCTGCGCCTAGCCTGGCACTACGTGAAAGAGGAGCGATTTGAGGACTCGATCGACGAATACGAGCGCGTTCGCGGCTATTACCCGGACATTCCGAGGTTTACGAAGAACCCCTGGTTTTGCTCGGAAAAATCGGCGCCGAGCGCGAGGAAATCGACGAACTCTACCGCAACGGCCAGCGAAAAATCACCGAAGCGGAGGCCCGCGGAAACCTAAGCCGGGCCTACGACCGGCGCTGGAGGAATGGCGGCGCAATCCGCCGAATTGAGCGAGAAACTCGGCGCGCCCAGGCTGGAGTCAGCTTGCGTCAGTAATCAATCTCGACAAAAAGCTCGGCGCCAGCTTCACGGTCGATTTCATCGGGCAACGCGATTCGGTAGCCTGCAGGAGTTGCTCGCGCCAAGTCAACCGGGATGGGCGAGGCGAGATACGGCTTGAGAAGGTCGAAGCGTGAGTCCTGCGAACCCGCCGAAATCCAAAGTCTTGCGGCGACATTCGACCCCAAATCCTCCCGAAACGCCAAAATCGCCTGGTCGCAAGACTCGGTTAGCGCAACCGCCTTACCTTCCACCGACAGCATGCGATAGTAGGTTGGAAATGACAACCAAACCACCAACGGATAGAGCAACATCAAAGCCCCCAAAATGGTGAGGGACCAGATTTGGCGAGGAGTTTTCATTTTCAGTGCCCCCGGCGCTTCCATCGTCCCCTTTCGCGAGGCTCCATTCGGTGAAATAGTCTCGCCTTCTGAAGTGGCAGAATTTTCGCGGGCAGTTCCACCCGGTAGTTTGCGGGCATGTAGTCACCAAGTGATTCCGGACCGTAAGCCAGATATTGCCGAATGAGTTGGTAGCGCTCTTCTTCCGTAATCGCTTGACTCCATTCACCTGCGGCCAATTGCTGGCCGTTCGCCTGGATGAAGCTGGCGATCGCCATGTTCAGCCCCTCTGCCCGGGCGATTGCAAGGTGCTCTGTGCTGGAACCCGTCATGGGTGAGGAAAACGGAGCGAGCCAAGCAGCGAGAAGGGAAAGTGACGTGGTGAGCCAAAACATCTCAAAAATTGAGGGTTGGGTGAAATTCGCGAGAAACTCGGCCTTCAAATCGATTCCGCTCGCGCGCATTCGAATTTTCGGCAACCGAAGAGCTGCAACGCGAAGAGTGACAAAAAGCGCGGATTGCTGGTGAGGTAACGCCGCCAGAGACGGCGCGGTTCCTGGCTGAGCCGATAGGCCCACTCCAGGCCGTTGCGCTGCATCCACGGCGGCGCTTGACGCACTCGGCCGGTGTGAAAGTCAAATGCGGCGCCCACGCCGAACATCAGCTTCACGGGCAATTTGTGGATGAATTCGGCCATGAAGCGGTCCTGCTTCGGCGTGCTGATTCCCACCCAAACCACGTCGGCTTCCGAGTCGGTGATTTGCCGGGTCAGCTCCTCCTCCTCCTCGCCGTTGAGCGGGCGAAAGGGCGGGCAATACGTGCCCACAATCTCCGCGCCGGGGAATTTTTGTGCCATGCGGTGCCCCAATTCTTTGGCCACGCCCTCGGTTCCACCGTAGAAAAAGTGCCGCGTCCCCGTTCCCTGCGACTGGCGCAGCACCTCCAGCATCAAATCCGGCCCGTAAACGCGTCCCATGTCCGGAAAACCGTAGAGCAGCCGGCCAATCCAGACTGCCGGCATGCCATCGGGCGTGGAGTCGATTTTGCGCGGGTTGTTGGTGTTGAGCAAGATCCGCCGAACGCCCAATTCGCGCAAAATCAGCGCTGCCAAGCTAAAATCGCGCATATTGGCGGGAAAACCCAGGATGTGGTTGGCCTCCACGGTGTTTGCGCCCTTGGCCTGCTCGGCGTAAGCGCGAATTTTGTTGCCCAGACCGATGCCGCGGCCTTCCTGACGCAGATAGACGACGATTCCCCGCTGGTTCTCGGCAATGTGGCGCAAGCCGAAATCGAGCTGCTGCCGGCAATCGCACTTCAACGAGCCGAGAACCTCACCGGTGAAGCACTCCGAGTGGATGCGCACGAAAACTGGCGTTTCCGGCGCGAAATCCTCACCCATGCTGATCGCCAGCGACTCGCTTTGGTCGGAATCGTTGCGAAACACGCGCACGTCAAACTCCCCGTGGCGGGTTGGAAGCCGGCAACTGGAATATTCCTGGATTTGCATCAGCGGGAGGCGCACACTATAGCTGAAAATATGGCGCGAAGGACTAAAAATCCAACCAAACCCCGCGAATGAGCGATGGCGAGTCAAAATGGAAATGGAAGCTGCGCTGGGCGATTGCGGCGGCTTTGGTGATTTGCGTGATTCTGATGGCCAAACGCAGCCCGTTTGGATTTTTGCTCGGATTGCCGCTGCTGATCGCCGTGGCCCTCCTGATCATGCCGGAACTCATGAAGCCAATCGGCCTGCTGGTGGACTCCATTTTCGGCACCGGCACGCTTTTTGCCGAACGCCCGCCGCTGGATCTGCGCCTGGCCCAGCACTACGTCAAAGAGGAGCGATTTGCTGATGCGATCGACGAATACGAGCGCGTTCGCGGCTATTACCCGGACATTCCCGAAGTTTACGAGGAGCCCCTGGTGTTGCTCGCAAAAATCGGCGCCGAGCGCGAGGAAATCGACGAACTTTACCGAACCGGCCAGCGAAAAATTAACGAAGCGGAGGCCCGCGGGAACCTGAGCCTGGCCTACGACCGCGCGTTGGAGGAATTGCGGCGCAATCCGCCGAATTGAGCGAAAATTCCCGCGCGACTTGGAAGGACGCCGGCCCCACCTCACGCTGAAAAACCTCTCGATAGAAACACACCAGCGCATTTTGATGCCTGGTTTTGTGTTGAGGCCGCCACGCCTCGATTCGTCCCCAAATGGGTCAATAACCGTGAGATCTCCTCAGCGCCCATCTCGTTTGGGTGCCGCAATTTGCGTAATTTCCTTAGCTGATGTCATTTCCAGGTTGGCTTTGCCCCCGAATCGGGTGGATACCTCACATCAGGTTACCTTTTCTCTTGATTTGGCGGGATACGTCACATCATGATCCATATAAAGAGGCTCCGCGAACATGATGTGTCGGAGCACAATGTTAGCTCAAAAATGCGCGCGATTCCCCAAATTCTCGCCCGAATCGAATCTAGGTGGGAGAACGTTGCAAGAGGTGAGATCGTCAATGCAGTGGCTGATGCCGAGATGGAGGAGGTCTATGTCGCCACCTCGGAAAGAATTCAAATTGACATCAAAAATCTCAGCAAAAATTGGATTCAACATGAACGATGGAACGTGGTCATCGTGGCCAGGATAGCCAACCGTGGCGACCAAATCTTGAGAGATGACATCATTCCCCAGGACGATGGGCTCGCCGATTGATCGATCCAATTTCAGAAACGCCATGTCCAGCCCGGGATCGCTTTCGATGTGAAGGATTTCAGCTACCTCTACCTCGCTTTGGGCGGAGCTGCCGTGTTCTTCCAGGAAATCGACTTTAATCTGGACGGATTCTCCACTTGAGATGGTTTGAAATACAAATCGGTCTCCCCGTTTGATCCCAAATACCGTGGCGGCGTGGCGATTGGTGACCATGACCTTCTCGGACACCATCCATCCTGTACCAATCATCGGGAAGAAGGCGCTAAGGGGGTGTTTCTTGAATTCAATCCGGGCTACGGAGGGAATAGCTCGCTCCAACAAGCCGGATGCTGCATCGAGTCGCTCTCGCCAGATTCGAAGATCGGGAAGTTCAAAGCCACCGTTTCGGATCAGTAGCGAAGGCCGGCCTTCGAAAAGAACAACGGCTTCGGCTTGGGCATCCGTTCCTCCGAAACCGGGCGGACCTGCCTCCATGGCCGCAGCCCTGTGCAGAGCACCTATATCAACTCCCTCTGCTTGCGCTTTGGGAAGTCCGTCTGGGGTCTGAGACCGACTGGCAAGTTCGGCTTGAATTTCAGGATCGTGCGTTAGCGTCGATGGCGCCTTGCGCGATCCATTTCTCGACCAGCGCGACTTCGGATTTTGAGAGCGCATCGCCCTTCGGCGGCATCTCCACCTCGCCCTTGTCGTCCGGCACAATGTTTGCGATCAAAATTCGACTCGTTCGGCTTATGCGCCACGATCGCCGAGCCTTCCTCCCCGCCCTTCAGCAACTGCTGGAACGTAGTCATCACGTAGTCGCCCTTGGCCTTGGCGGGTTGGTGGCAACCATGGCAATTCGCCTGGAAAATGGGGCGGATTTCTTCGTAGAAGCTGACCTTGTCGTCATCGGCCGCAAAAGCAGCGGGCAGATGAAAAACGAGACAGATCGAGGCAGGGAGGAAGGTGTTGCGCAGTGTCATGGGGCTTGTAGCGGCGAGCTTCCGCTCGCCGTATTTTCATGTTCCCGGCGACTGGAAAGTCGCCGCCACAATATTCCGCCGCCGCCAACGAATACGCCCGCTCCCGCAAATTCCCCTTCACCGGATTCTCCGCGATATACCGTTGAAACGCCGCCAACTGCTCCCCATCCCGCACAATGTGATCATAGCTTTCCTTCTGCCAAACTTCTCGCCATCGCCCGATTTCCCCAGCGCCTTCTGAATTTCGCTCCTCGAGTATCCCTTCACCGACTGCAAAACCCGCTCCAGTTAAAACCCGTTAACCGGCGCCATCAGCACATGCACATGATTCGGCATCACCACGAAATCGTCGGTCAACACCTTCGTATCGTGAAAAAACTCCAGCGCGTTCGCCACAATCTCACGAATTGCCGGGAGGTTCCGATAACACTTAAAGTTCTGATGTTAACATCATGGTTAGGGAACTGCTCCAAAGATTGGAATTTCCGAGAAAATCCGTCGATTGCGATTGACCATGACGAGCAATTTGGGTAAAAAACTCCGAAAGCGAAACTTCCCTAAGAATTTTCGTCACTACTTCGAATTACGGAACCTATACCCGGGAGGCATGAAACTAGAAAACCTTGAGGCGTTACAACACGCCATCGTCGACGCGGAAAAACGCGGCGACCTCGACAAGCTCCAAAAGCTTGAAAAATGTTTTGAACTAACAACTGAGCAGGGACCGATGCCATTCGTGCCTCGAGTGGAATTCAAGCGCGAAGCCTTTGAATCGGTTCCTGGCTCTCAAGAAGGCGATGTTGCCATCGCGGCCTTCAACTCGCTTTCACGCGCAAATCGTGGTGTGCGATACCGCCGGAAAAAGAACTCGTCAGACTATCATGGACCAATCATCGTTTCCGAAGGCGATAGCTGGTTTCAATACCCGATTAAACTGGACGATTTGATCGACCATTTGATGAATCGCTACGCGATCAAGTCTCTGGGAGGCGCAGGGCATCTCTTAACTGATATGGTGGTTGGCGATGAATACACAACCGCCATCCGCAACGAAAACGCGGATTTTTTCCTGATCAGTGGTGGTGGCAATGACATGCTTCACAGCGGCCGATTGAAGAACTTCCTTCATCCGTTTCAATCGGGAATGACCGCTTCTGAAGCGATCGATTCACCGGTCTTTGGGTCCTTTGTCCGCTCAATTGCCGGTCTCTATCAAGGGCTGTTTCAATCGCTAACCCAACAATTCCCGTCTCTAACGATTCTCTGTCATGGATATGACTATGTGCTGCCCAGAAACGGTGGAGCCTGGTTGGGGGGACCGCTCGAAAGCCGGGGAGTGCCTCCGAATTTGTGGAATGCGGTCCTTGCCATTCTAATCGATCGCCTGAACAGCATGCTACGTTCCATGGAATCTGCGTTTCCTGGCCGGGTATTCCACATCGATTGCCGGCACGCGGTTGGCGCTCAAAAGGCGAGTTGGCATGATGAGTTGCACCCGAAGAACGCAGGCTACGGCCGTGCGGCAAGCCGGTTTGAAGAACGCATAGAATCCGTTTTTCACGCAAGTGATTTCTTTGAACTCGCCGAGGCGGCGAGCCCGGAAGGCGAGGCTGTTTTCCATGAGAGATCGGTGCTTCCTTCAGAGTCCTATTCCACGCTTTCGCAAGGCGGGCCCTCTGCCCACTACACTAACTTTGGCAATGCGGCCTACCAAACTTTGTCAAAAATTGGATCCGGCGGAAACGGGGGCATACGGCCCTCAACGCCGCAACCAGCCAGTTCTCCTATTTCGCGGTTCCAGGGCAGTGTTAGCATCCCGGATAACGCGGCTCGCATCATGACTCCTTCGACCGAGGCCGTAATTGGAGGCGGTGCTATGAGCAATCGCGCCATTTTCGAGCAGGTTTCCCGGGCTGCAACTCCGGCGCGGCAGATGAAAACAGCGCCAGGCGGGGTGAAACCCGCCTACGAAGGGCCCATCTGGTGGAATGAGCGCCCCTCTCCCCCAACTGGCGGGCCTAACGATCCTTTTCGTGACAACCTCGACCCATGGCATCTTCAATTGGACGACGTGGATTGGGAGGCCTACATCCACTGGCGCAGTTTCGTTACCACGGAGGCTCTGGAGCCTGAATCGGCGGCACGAATCAAAAAACGGCGGGAACTTGCCTCGCTGGAAAGGATCATTGGCGATTCCAATATCTGCGAAATTAACTTCCTGGGTCTCGGTCAACGAGCCGCGAAGGCCGTCGGTCGAATCTCAGTGGTAAGCAAGTTCAATTCCCCCATGGGAAGCGGGACCGGTTTTCTGGTCGGCCCTAATCTCATATTGACCAATCATCATGTGCTCGAACATGAAGGCCGCCTTCAGAACAGCACGATTCTCTTCGACTACGAATACGACAACAGCCACTCGCTGAAGCGTCCCGAAATTTTCGAATTTACCAACGAAGTGTTCTTCACCAGCCGTGAATTGGACTTCACCTTTGCCTCGGTCCGCCCCATGAGTAAAGACGGACGATCTCTCTCCGACTACGGCAACCTCAACCTTATTCGCGAAAGCGGGAAGGCGGTAAAAGCGGAGTCCGTTTCCATCATTCAGCATGCCAACGGGTTGCCCAAACAGATTGCCATCCACGATAGCAGAGTCTTGGGACGAAAAGACAGCTATATCTATTACACGACGGACACGAACCCGGGTTCCTCAGGTGCTCCGGTTGTGAATGATGAATGGCTTCCTGTCGCACTTCATCATCGTTCCGTGCCGGACTATGCCCAGCCGCGCTCCTTTGTCGCCAATCGCGGAATCCGAATCAGTTCGATCTTTGAATGGCTTCAGCTCCAGTCGGACCGGAGCAACCAGGCGGCTAGAACCGTTCTCGGGCGAATTGAACCGGGCTTTGGAACTTCATCTCGTTTCAGGCCATCGACTCGTGTCACATTAGCACCGGGGGGCATTCAACCCGCGAATGAGGCGCTGCAGGAAGTTTTTCACGAAGTTCCCTACACCAATCGAAAAGGCTATAATGAAGACTTCTTGGGAATCAGCGTCCCTTTGCCTCAAGTAAAGGAAGGAACTCCCGTTTCCCAGCTGCTCGACGGCTCCGAGCACGTTATTCCCTACGAACACTTCTCCGTGGTCATGCACCGGGAACGCCGGCTCGCTCTCTTTACCGCCTCTAATGTCGATGGAAGGCCCGAAAAGCAACGTCCCGAAGAGGGGCCGGAATTCGACTATTCACGTAACGGACTTACCGGCGTAAGCGGAGCTGAAGGGTGGTTTAAAGATCCGCGGCTACCTCAACACGAACAACTGCCGGACCTTTTCTTTACCGAGGACAATACCGCATTCGACAAAGGCCACATCGTCCGCCGCAATGATGTCACCTGGGGCGACTCCTACCAGCAGGTTCGTCGTGCCAATGGGGACACCTTCCACACCACCAACTGCTCTCCGCAAGTGGCCGGTTTCAATCGCTCCAACTTCAGATCGGGATTCTGGGGGAAACTGGAAAACGAGATTCTGGAGCAATCCGGATCCGAACTGGAAACCTACTGCGTATTCGCAGGGCCGGTGCTCGATCCGGGCGATCGCTCATTCCGTGGGGTCGATGAATCGGGAACGATCCTGGTGCAAATCCCGCGCAAGTACTGGAAGGTGATTGTCGTCCGAAATGGAACCGGCCTCAAAAGTTTCGCGTTTGTTCTGGAACAGAACCTTTCAAATGTGCCATTAGAGTTGGAGTTTGATGCTGAATGGGAGGAACGGATGGTCTCCATTTCGGAGTTGGAAATGATTGTTCGCCATTTTACGTTTCCGGAGGCGGTGAAAGAGTCTGATCAGGGTGCAAATTAGTTAGCACAAACTCCCGTGAATTCGAAAAATGCACCTTGAGAATTCCGTTGGTGCGGAGAGCAACCTAGGCCTAGGAGGCTGTCGAACTTTGAACGTCTGGCGGCGAAATTCGAGGTTCGAGCCAAAATTTTCATGAGTTTGAGGACTTTATGAGGACATAAGGGACTAAAACGAAGGGAAATTTGGGCCGAATCCTCGGTTTTCGACGCCGGACGGGCTAAGTCCGACAGCCTCCTAGCCTGCCTTATTCGCGAACAAGGCACCTGAGTAGGCAAAATCGCGTTCCCGGTGAGAATTTTCGATGTTCTTTTGTCACGATTCAAGCCTTCTGTCCTCTGCATTCTTGTAGCTTCTTAAACAGTGACAGGAACTCCGGCAGAACCCCCATTCCATTTCAGCCGATTTTTCTTGCCAAGACTAACTAAAAATCGTTTGCTTAAACAGCAAATCACCTAACTGGGTGAAAATTTGAGCAGGTTGTTATGAGCTATTACCAACACCATCATATCAGGGGAGCGATCGATGCTCTCGAATCGTCCGAAGCGAAAGCCGAGGTTTCCAAAGCAGAGATATTTGGAGCCGAAAAGAGAGAAGCAAAGTCAGTATCCCTTCTCAAAGTGCGCGCCGCCACTCAGCAACCGGCCCAAGATCGCATCCACCAACCGCTGGAAGGGATACCTTTAACCAAAAAGCGCCACCGCCGACTGGTGGTAAACCGCGCCCGAACGATCCTGGGGCGCAAGATCGAGCTGCGGAAGGAGAAAAACGGTAATTCCACCCAGGAACTGGAGTCAGCAGTGGGGAATGCGCTGGAGAGAATTCATCTCGAGCCCAACTTCCTCCCCGCAGCTTTTCTGCGGCAGGGAGCCGAACGGGTCAGAGGGGTTTGCCGGATTCCGTTCCAAACCCCGGAAGGCCGCTTTGTGGGCAGTGGATTTCTGGTCGGGCCCGGGGTTATCCTCACCAACAACCACGTTCTCGATTCAGAAGAGACTGCCCTCAACGCCATAGCGGAGTTCGACTTTGAAACCGGCCTTCAAGCGCGACGGGTCGCCTTTGCCCCGGAGAAGCTCTTCTACACCTTCCCGGATCTGGATTTCACGTTGGTGGCTTGTGATCAAGAGGCGGTAGCCGACATCCCCTTCGTCGAGCTCACCCGCAACACCCTCGAAATCATGACCAATGAGCGGGTCAACATCATCCAGCACCCCGCCGGCCGGCGCAAAGAAGTCGTCTTGCACGACAATTTTGTAACCGAAGTCTTCCAGAATCTCATCTACCACCAGGCGGACACGGAAGGCGGCTCGTCAGGCTCCCCGGTGTTCGACAACGACTGGAACCTCGTCGGTCTCCATCACTGGGGCGAGAACCTCCCGGGAGGAAAAGCCCGCAACCGCGCGATTCGCATCGCCGCCATCATGGCGTACTTGCGCAGCGTGTCCGATGCCGGTGGCGGCGGAGAAGCCTCTTCCCTTCTCCACGGCGTTATGCGCCAGATGAAAGGCACTGATCCCGTTCTCGGATTCTTCGACATTCACAGCACGGCTGATGACGGCCACGAAGTCGAAGTGCCTGGCTTTACCGGTACCGCGATTTCGCCGACGTCGGCTTCTGGAACATCGAGCACTTCAACAACAGCGTCTCCTCGCATCGCGTCAATGCCGTGGGCGAAGTGGTTGCCAACCTGGCGCTGGATACCTTCGGACTGGAAGAAGTCCAGGCGGGAGCCTTGGATCGATTGGTCGATTCCGTCCGCGCTCATGGTCTCGAACTTGACTTCATCCTCCAAAACGAACCCGGTGCGCAAGACCTCGCCGTTCTGTTCGACACCGACACCACCAAGGTCAAGCACCGCACGGACATCCTGGATGACTTTGACGAGCAACTCTCGCGTCGCATTGCCAATAAATCCGTCTTCCCCCGCAAACCGCTCTTCGCCGAATGCGAGGTTGGGCACAAGGAATCCGGAACCAAGGTCCGCTACCTCAAGATCGTGGTGCACCTCAAAGCTTTCTTCGACGACACCAGCCGCCTGCGCCGCCGCGAGGCCGCCCGGGCTCTCCGCGAAATCATCGATGCACTTCGCGCGGACGACGATAGCCTCTCCATCGTCCTCGGCGGCGACTTCAACGAGTTCCTCAGCACGGACGTCCTGGGAGACTTGACGGACTCACCCAGTCTCTTTGCCATGACTGCCGATGACGACGCCAGCGGCGCCGCTTCCTTCATCGGCGCGCAGCAAAGCCTCATCGATCACATCATCGTTTCCAGCGACGTCCGCACAGCCGCCATCGAAGGCGACGACACCGCTATCGTGCGTCTCGATCAATCGGTCCGCAACTTCGACGGCTCCATCTCCGATCACGTTCCGTTGGTCTTCCGGATGGTCTTTGACGGGGGAAGGCGTGCTGCCGCCCGGGCGGAACGGGAACCAGCATGAGATTCTTGTGCCGCAGGGGGCAGATCGGGTCAAGCTTTCGTTTGTAGGGTGAGGAAGTTTTCCAGCAGATTAACCTGAACACCTCGTCTTGTTCATAAACTAAACAACTCGTCGTCAAACTACGTGCTACCTCCCTCCGCAATAGCCAGCGACCAATAACCGACGCATTGATGACTGATAAGCAAAGTCAAAGGAGAGTTTTGACAGTTTGGGCCATCTTTGTGGCGACTGGCTCAATTTTTTCCGTCATTGGACTGATTGTTGGCAAACCAGATCATTGGTCCGATATTTCACTGGTTCCTTCTTGTCTCCTCACTTCTCCTAGCATCTTTAATTTTGTTTTTCGATTTTCGCAACGGATACCCTTGCCTTGTAGAGATCAAGGACCAAAGATTGACGGAAGTTGCAAAACCAGATTTCTGGAAGGGTATAGTCTCAGCGGATGGCCAGACTTTTGATGATGCGGAAATTGGGAAATGGCCTAAGTTTTTTGATCATTATAGCGCGCCCGAGGAAACAGCCTCCGACCTAGACGAAGAAAATCTTGACCTGTTTAAATTGGCATATGGAAGGGCGTTATTTGAACTAGTTAGCCCTAAACGATCTGGGATCATCTACGTCTACAACCTTGGACTATTTGCCCACTTCTTTTTTTGGAGTACGATTCTCTTTCTGTGTTGTTCAGTTATTTTCAAACATCAAGAAGGGTTGATGTTATCGCATCAACTGGACAACTTTCTCTCGTATCTTCTGAAAGCGCTCGGAGCCAGCGCTTTGTGGTTCCCATTCCATTCCAGATGGTTTGAAAGCAAGAATCAGCTATACGCAGATGATCCGACTCAAGTTTTTTTCTACCTGCCGATAATAGCATGGATTTGTGCTGCGCTTGTTATCATGATTTCCATGTCTGATCATCAACGAAAGTCGATTGATACCTGGGTTTCAATTCTTACAACCGGAGGTTCAATTGCGGTAGCGCTCGTAATTCATGGAAATTTCGTGTCGAATCTCTTTTCGAGAGATTGGACGTTGCCATCATATATCCTACTCGCGCTACCAATTTGGGTCGTTTCGGCTTTTTTGGTCGCAAATGAGTTTTTGGGTGGTAGAAGTCGGAAAGTCATTCCGAATGACGAAGGAGCAAGCCAGACAAAGCCCATCGTTGCTACAAATTCCGATTTGAGTCAGAATGCAGATTCTGATGATGAAGGCAAATCTGCAAAAGATGTCGATGCGAATAAAGGTAGAGGTGCTCAAAGCTCAAATGTAGATGAAAAGAGTTAGGGGACCCAACTCACAGGTCGTAATAATGTAAATTCTCAAGAATCACTGTAGTAGAGAGGCCGAGTCCTGAAGAATTTGCAGGATTCGGACAATCGATCGTCTAACAAAGAGCCATGAAAAAGAAGATTGTTTATATAATGATAGGATTGGTGGCTGCAACCATATTCTTCGCCTCACAATTGTTGGTTCCGCCTGTTGTCATCGAGCCACAATCGCCCAACGGAGAAATGCTGTCCTCTAAGACAGATTTGCGTCCTGTTTCGTCAAGGGTGGCCGCCCAAGTGGAAATTCGCACTACCGATCTTGAAACGTTTATCAATGATGAAGCCCCAAAAAGCTTCAATGGGAAGGAAAATACCGAACTTGCGGGAGTGCTTACTTCGGACTGGATTTCCTACAATATTCACCGCGGTGCGGTTCGGGTCCGGAACTCCAACAATGGACTTGGCTTTTCGCTCCCTGTTCACGGTTCGGTGAGTGCGGGCGGAAAAATTGACGCCCGCTTTTTCAAAATACCGATTCAAGAAACCGTTAGCTTACGAGGGAAGGTTTCCGGAATTTTGCTCTTCGGCGGTCGCCGTCGGACGGTTGCTCCCCGGTTTGATTCAGACTGGGGGTTCCATCCAGAAGTCAGACCTCGCCTGGAATTGGATAAAGCAGAAATGACGATCGCGGGCATTGGTATTAGCATGAAAGGTACGGTGCGAAAGTACGCAGAACCGCAATTGAATGCAATCGCTGGCCAACTGGGAGGGCTAATTGAAAAGACGGTTGGGCTCAAAAACATCATCCAGAAATCCTGGATTGACCTCCATCTGGTCGAGCATATTTCGAGCAGCCCGGAACTGTGGATTTCGGTCCGCCCAACTGGTGTCGAAATGCGCCCCTTAGACTACACGGCAAAGGACCGAATTCGAGGAGTTTTCGCCATCAGCTTTGTCAGTTCGCTTCATACCGAAAGACCGCCTCAACCTGCCGTGGGAAGGCTGCCTCAATTGGTCGAAAGCAAGGGTATCAGTTCAACCTCCCAAGTCGCCATTCCGGTGGTTCTGCCAATTGACGCGATCAATCAACAAATCAAAAACGTGCAATTCCCAGTTCAAATCCATGATGGACTTAGTCTTGAAATCTGGAATCCAAGCATCGAAGTTCGCAATTCCGGACAGGTACATGTCAAAACCTCATTTCGCTCCAGTCTGGGGGGTGCGAGATCAGGGAGCGAAGGAACGCTGTGGTTTCAAGCCAAGCCGCTCATTGATCTGAGTTCCCAACAGATTCAGTTTACCGAATTGGACTTCACCGTGGAAACAACAAGCGAGCTAGAGCGATTGGCTGTTTGGATGCTGGAGCCAACCATCTTAAAAAGCCTACAAGATAGCCTCAGGTTCGACCTTTCCGGTGAGCTGAAAGGGGCGGTGGCATTGGCAAACCAGGAATTAGCCTCCCTTGAACTCCCGTATGGGGTGAAGGCCGAAATCGAATTGAAAAGCGCAGCCCTTCGCGATCTCTATCTGCTTGCAGGCACTGGGCAAGAGACGCATTCGATTGTGCTTGTATTGGAGGCGAAGGGAACGACAAAGGGTGTGATCGTCGACTTATAAATTGGGATGTTACAGAACGGTTTTGTTCGAATGGACACAGCTCTTGGTGCGATCGACCGATAAGAACGCTTTCCATTAAACCAGTGCACTTCAACCGGGATGCGACCCTAGTTTTTCTCTGATATGTCATCTGCTGTAACAAAAGAAACGACAGATTCACAGGTCGCGGCCAAGTCGGCGCGAATTATCTGGACGGTGCTGACTCCAATTCTGCTCATCACCGGATTTAACGCGATTCTTCATTCGTTGTATTCGCCCCTCACTGTGGACGACATGAAACTCTCCAATGGCGAGACCCTTTCAAAAGCGGAGCTAAGTGGGCTAATTCCGATTGCCCTACTTTTGGTTTGTTTTTTGAGTATTGGAATTTCGGAGTGCAGTCGCGCACATATTATGCATGCCAATGACTATCCACATCCAATTGGAGCACCGCTTAACTTTGAAGGACTGCAGTTCATTCGGCGTCTCCTGGGCTGGGGAGCGGTCTTGATCGGTCCCTGTATGGCAATTTACCTATTTTTCGACTTCTTGGGAATGAATGTCCACCGTGGAACTGAGCAGATAATTACCAACTGGTACCAACACTTTTTTTGGTGGCTTCGCCATGAGGTGGATTCAAGTTCAGGCGAGTTATGGCTGAATGCTCCCCGAGAAAGCGTGATAAATGACAAAGCGGAAATTACAGAGCATGGAATCACTTACGGTTGGTGGTTGCCCTGGATAGGAGTGGTTGTCACGGGAACCGCCTTATGGAGAGCTTTTCTGGCCTCCAAGTTAATGTGGAAGCTAAGAAAAGAAGAATCTTCGAGCAAGGCGTAATCGTTGTGTTTTGGGACTGACTTTCGCGTCAAGCCAAGCCTATGAGCCCTGCCCTGCGCCAGCTTCTGCCACCGCCTCTAAATCCACGATCGTGATCGGATACACGAACTTCAAATAGAGAAACAAGAAGGCCAGGGAAAGAAACAGAATCGCCAGTCCCAGGACCGGTGAACTCAACTCGATTCCATCCTTGCCGAACTTGATTTGATGATTGGCGGCGCCGCTGCCGGCTTTTTCTCGAAGGCGTTGGCCCCGAAAGATGTGGTAGCCCGAGAAAACTAAACCACTAATCACAACGTAAGCGTCTAACCCACACCATTACCGAGCCTCGCGTGCCGCCTTCCATGCCCGCGGCAGCAGTTCGGCAACCCGATCTGCCGGATGCTCCATGACACGCGGCATCACATCCAGCAGATACTCCATCGGATTAATGTCCCACATCCGGCAGTTCTCCACGATCGTGTAAATGATCGCCGACATCTGGCCGGCCTTTGGATGACCGATGAACAACCAGTTCTTTTTGCCAATCGCAGTAGGCCGAATCGCGTTTTCCGTTAAGTTGTTGTCGATCTCTACCACTCCGTGCTCCTTGTCGGCATAGCGAACCAACCCTTCCCATAGCGGCAGCGTATATCGAATCGCCTTGCCCAACGGGCTGGAAGGCAATATATCCGAGCTGCTCAGGTCGCGATCCAGCCGTTTTTTGATATCATCAAGAACCGGTCGGCTTCGTTCGCTGCGCAACTCCCCTCGCCGTTCGTGACAGAGATCGGCCTCGCGCGCCTCAGCTTCCACCCGATAGAGCTTTTGGATTTCGGTAATATACCAGGCCGCTTCCGGATTCACTTCCAGCGACTCGACAAATTTGCGCCTCACATGCGCCCAACAGTAGAAGGCGATGAGGCCATCCCTTTTTCTCAAAAGCGTTTGATAGGCTGCGTAGCCATCACTCTGCAAGCGCCCTTCAAAGCCTTCCAGCATTTCAAGCGGGACTTCGTGGCCGCGACTGGGGTCGAAGCGAAACAGCACGCCAACTCCGGGCGTTTTCGCCACCCAGAAGCTACTTTGCTTGGCTTTTCCCTTGGTGTCCGGATCGAGCAGTTTGATGAAGGTTTCGTGTAACTGATTAGCGGGCCGAGCAGCCCCGCGCCCCCGCAATCAAGCCAGCCAGCGATTTGATTATTGGCTCCCCTCGCAATTGGAGCGTCGTCAACACGCTCTTGATCGCCGCATACGCATTCGCCCCGCGCTCGTTTTTCGAACAGTGAGAAACTTTGCGCGCTATCACCGCCGCTCGTAACAAACGTTCCGCGAAGTTGTTAGTCGGATCTATCGCGGGATCATCCAGAAAACGCGTCAAATTTCCCCGGTCTTGATGCCAACCCAACTCATTGAGCATGGAATCATTGTTAGGATCGGTCAAATTGCGTTTGCGCAATTGCACATCCAACTCTTTGTTCAATATCGCGCCCCGCTTACGATACTCTTCAAGCGAGATCTCCCCATTGCGATGCCGATCCCATAAATCGAGCATCTTTCGCAACAACTCGGCCAATTTAGAAGCAAAAACCTTGGCGCTTCCCTGCTTGGTCTTGATCAGTTCAGAGAGGTTTTTCAAAATATGAGCCAGGCACTTTTGCTGGGCAACCAGATCAAACAAACTCGAATCATAGGAAGAAAACCGATCCGTGATTAACACGCCTTGGAAAGCTTCAGTAATAACCTCGGCAACTTCCTTGGCACGGTGTTGATATCGAATCTGAAAGTAAGCTGCCACCGTGGTTCCAAACGCCATCAAATAGGCAATGACACCACCAATCTTCCAACCCGTATCATCGGTATGAACCCGCTCAGACCGGGCGATCTCTTCGCGAATTTGCTCAGCTTCTTTACCAATCGCACCGTCCTTTTGACCCAGCTTCAGCGCTTGTTGAGTGAGAGCGCTTTGCGTAATGTCAATATCACAAAGCGCTTTGAGGATGGCCGGAACCTTACGAATCGTCACCCCAAAATGGTAGGTCAAAGCCAGGCCGGTGGCGATGATGTTAGGGCCAAGGCGATGAGCGGTGGCGCCGTGTTGGTTGGTTTGAAGTTCCGGATGAGTTCCACGCTCACAATGGCCGCAACCACAGCGCGCGACGGCTACTTCAAAGATCTTGATCAAACGCGGCGGCGTGGTAACTATATCAAGAGTTGTCGCCTCCTCAGTTGAGATTTCGATAGTGTTCTTGCCGCATTTGGGGCAGGGGTTTTTGTCGATGTCAGGCTCAAGAGTTGCCTTCAAGCGCTGAACCTGATCGGTCGGTTTGATTTCCGGAGCTTGGCGATGCTTGAAGCTTCCTTTGTCGCCATTCTTGCGCCCTTTGCGACCCGGTTTTTTCTTTTCGGACTTGGGTATTGGCTCGCCCTTTGAAAAGGGCGTTGCGGGGCGAGCACGGTCACGTTCGAGTTCTTCAATGCGTTTGTGAAGCCGCTCAATTTCCGTAAAACAGTTCTTCACGAGTTCGATGAGTTCTTCTCGTGAGGCGGATTGGATGTCGCTGAGGTCGAAAGTGAGCAAATCCTGACAGAAATCTTAACTGTCAGGACAAATTAACGAAAATGTGGGCTTGTCAACCCGCTAATCAGTTACGCTATCGTAAGCAAAGGTCCATTCATCGGCTCCATCGCGTGTTTTTTCCGAGGTAACGCGCTGCTGGGCATCGTATTGCAATTGCGCGTCCGCGAATTTAGCTAGCTACCTGGGCGTCACTGGCGGTCAACGGATCCAAGCCGCTCTTCTTCATGCGGTCGTAGGCTTCCGAACCCACGGCATACTTCATGCCGCCGGCAAAACCACCAGCATCGCCGGCCTTGTAGTAGCGATAATGTTGGCGGCGCAGTTTTCCACTCCTTGGCGTTGGCGTCAAATTCCTCCACGGCGGCTTCCTGCAGATCATTGAGGTTTTCGCCCCCGTCCGCCATTCCGTAGTATTTATAGCAGGACCGGCGCACGGGTTTTTCGTTTACTGACAGGCAAACTTCTTCCAGTTGCCCGGTATTGGGCCCCGCCGCCACATAGCGATAATCCCAGCGTTCGGATTCCCCGCTGCCGCCCTTCCACTCTACTTTCACCATTTGTTGTGCGCCATTGTAGGTGGCTTCGACGCGCTTGCCATAGGGATCGACGAGTTCCTTGAGTTGACCGCGAAGGGCTCCGGGATGTTCGGTGGAATTATCATAAAACGTGCGCTGAGTGCCCTGCGGATCGGTAAACACAAAGGTCTTTGCGGCCGGGTCGTGGGCTAATTCGCCGCGAAACAGAGTCGCCGGGGTGAATTGGCCGCCACCCTGGTTTCTGAACAACAAGCCACGGTTTGGAAGCGTGCGTAGGAACACGCCGGCGGGGTTATTGTTGCCGGGTGCAGCACCACGGAAACCAAGCTGCGGCAACTCCCCGGTTTGCCAGCGGTTTCCGTTGATCCCGCTAACGTTGGTGCGATTCCCGTAACCACGAGTGTGGTGCCAGGGACTGCCAAACCCGCTCGCTGAAAGGTCGAACTCGCGCAAATTGAGTTGCCCGTTGCCGTTGCGAACCGGAACGCCGGATACGTCCCCGCTTCCGCCTGGCGTGGGAATGGCCCCGCCGCCGTGTAGCCCAGCCAAATTCGAAAGTCCGCGGGAAATGGGAGTGGCGCCGGCGCCCGGAAAAAAGCTGGTAGTGTCTCCAGGACCGCCATCCGGTGGGCTGTTCGGAGATGCACCCGTGGTTCCACCACCCGCTCCAGCCCCGCTGCCTGAATCCGGTGTTACCGGGCAAGGGTTGTCCGGATCGCAATCGGGGTCCTCTTGCGCCATTTGCTCGCAGTCGCAACACGGGTCCTCCATTGAAGAGAGGCTCGACATACTGTGCGAGGAAAGCGACGAACTCGAACTGCTACTCAACGAAGAACTGCTACTCAACGAGGAACTGCTGCTTAGCGAGGAACTGCTGCTTAATGAGGAACTGCTGCTCAACGAGGAACTGCTGCTGCTTAACCAAGAACTGCTTGAACTGGATAGAAGCGATGAACTTGAAGACGAACTCTGCTCCGAGGATGAACTGCTGCTTGAAACAGCAGAAGAAGAGGATGAAGAGACCTGACTTGACGAACTGCTACTCGAACTCATGGCGACTCCTGGCTAATGGTGACCAACAACAAGGGCGAACGAAAATTTCCGGCCTGAGTCCCTGCAATACACGGATTTTGGCCCGAGAGTGGGAGGCTTGGGTTCCCGTGAGCGATTTGAAGGCAGATTTACCGCCTTCCAGCACGAATTTTTCGAACATCGCCCAAGTTGCGTCTCCTGGATTGGCATTCCGGCTTTTCTCAAACCATTCCTCAAGGCTGGCCATGATTTTGTGAATGCCACCAAATTCGGCGTCCTCGACAAGCCGTTTTCGTCAGGCCACTGGAGCTAAGTGCATAGCCAGGAAATCTTTTCCATCGAGCTGAAAGACTACTCATCCTATGCAAAAGATTGTTTGGGCGTGCATAAAGCCTCCAACGCCTTCAAAAAAAGCGGTTCTGACGGCTATCATCAGCGATCGTTACGCGACGATCAGGTGTCGATTCGCAGACCGACACCGACGACGGAACGAAAAAGAAATTGATACGACCGGATGGATCGATGTGCAGTGCTACTGCTCGTCCTCTACCGTCGCGGCTTCGCGCTCAAATTGCGCCAGCATCTCCGGTAGGGCCAAACGGCCCCGCGCGTACTTGGCCGCGTCGCTTTCGGGAAAATCCCAACGGCAGCGGTTGTAGCGGCGGAAGGCGAAGGAGACGTTGTTGGCTTGACGGTAACTTTCACCGGCCCAGAAGAGCGCTTGGGCCGTCAGGTCGTCTTCCGGGAAGCGTTTGACGAAGTCGTCGAACATGGTTCCGGCCGTGGCGAATTCCTCGGCCTTGTAGTAGCACTGGCCGGAGCGGAACGCCATGCGCGGGGCGTGTTCGTGATTCTCAAACCGCTCCAGAAACTTCAGGCCAACTTGCGCGGCGACCATGTACTCTTCCTTGCGGTAGAAGTGCTCGTTGATGCGGATCATGACGCTGGAAATGAGCGGATTTTGCGGATAAGTCGCGGCTAGCGTGACGTAGGCTTCCAGGGCGTCGTCAAAGCGGCTGGCTTCTTCGTAGCATTGGCCCAGCTTATATTGCGCGTCGGCGGCGAGGGTGTGATCCGGGTATTGCCGGACGATGGTTTCGTAGGCGACGATGGCTTCGTCCCAGTTTTTCAGCTCTTGGGCGAACTGACCGAGCAGGTAAGCCACGCGCGGGGCGTATTTCGGGTCCGGGTAGTCTTCTTGCAGTTCTTTGAGCACGCGCCGGCCGTTTTCCAGGTCGTTGTTGGCTTCCTCAGTGCGCTCCAGGTTCAGGTGACTCTTGAACAGCTCGAAGTAGCTCTCGGCGATGTGAAATTGCGTCTGGATGGCGAGTTGTTCGTCGCCGAAAATCTTGGTGAACGCGGCGACGTTGCCGTCCGTGCCGTCGGAAATCGGAATTTCCGCCAAATGATCGAAAGCGTCTTCTTGGCTGGCGGGACGCGGGTCTTGGTATTTTGCCAGGATTTTCTCGCCGAAGAAGGCTTCCAAATCCGGCGCTTCAGGCGTGTAGTTGCCAGGCGTGGGCTTGGTTTGTGCCTTGAGCTTGAAACTGCCGGTGAAGATGCCGCTGTGGCTGAGAGTTTCCTCAAGCTGGACGGTCTCCTTTTCGCCGTGGGTGGAGCCGATCTCGACGGTGAGTTTGTCGCGCTTGGGGCTGCTGTCCTGATCGGGATCGACGAGGCGCAGGTAGAGCCGCTCGCCGACTTGCACGCCTTCCACGGCTTCTTCGTAGGCGCTGTCTGTGGCGGTGAGTTGCGCGTTGGCGAGCAGGCGCGCTTGATCGACGTGGGTGGCGATTTGGCCGTCGGTGGTGGCTTCATCCGTGTAGGTGACGGAGACGGTGTCTGCGCCGGTCAGGTTGAGCACGCTGAGCATGGAGAGGTCGAAATCCGAGCCAGCGTCTGCGGCATCTTTGGGCGGAAGGGCGCGGCCGACGAGGTTGTTGGGTAGATCCGGCGTGCGGGGAATCAGGCGCGGACTTTCCGGACCGCCGAGGCGCATCAACACCTGGCCGACGAAGCGGCCTTCGTGCAAGGCGGGATTGTTGAGGCCAACCCGCGTTTCGTCGAGATCCGAAAACGCGCTGGAGACGACGCATTCCACCAAAACGGGCGGCGGGCCGGCGGGAACGGCTGGCGCGGGGATGGGAGCCGCTTCGCCGCCGCCTTCGGTCGCGGGCGGCGTTGCCGGCGCGGGTGCAGCCGGGGCTGGCGCGGCGGTGACGTTTCCATCGCCGTCGAGGCTTAGGGCCACGGTTATCGCGCTGAGGGAATCGCGGGCGGCGTCGGGGTCGATCACTTCCACGGTTAGGGGCACATCGTAGCTGACGCCCTTTACCTCGCCGGGCTTGTTGTCGGGCAGGAAATTAACCTGCATCCTGCGATTCGTCTCCGGATCACCGGGAATCGAGCGCGTTTCCACGATGCGCATCTTCGCATCCGTCGGTTGGCGCACGTAAACCACGGCTTCGCGGTCGATGGCGTGACCGGGAAACGTGTTTTCGTGGTCGCGATAGGTCAAAAACACCTGCTGGCCGGATTTTAGGGCCAATTTCGGCAATTCCGGCTTGGGCTCGGTTTCGGCCTCAGAGTCGCCCTCAGCCGGGTTTTCAACCTCCTCCTCCTCGGTTTCGTCGGGTTCGGGCTCATTTGCGGCAACAGTCGGAGTTTCCTCCACCGGCGCGTCGGGATCGTAGGTGTCGATCTCGGTCTTGAAGATGCCGGAAGTCGGCTCCGTTTCGTAGGCGACGAGTTCCACCGGCTCGCCGTCGCCAATTTGCACCTGGATCAGCAATTTGTCTTCCTGGCCGGTCGAATCCATGTCGTAGTCGACGATCTCCACGGTGATGCGCTCGCCGGGATCGATGCGCAGCAGGTCCTTGGTGATTTCCGTGACCTGACCGTTGGTGTTGCGGAAGAAATCGTAGGCGATGGGGCTGATGGACGCGTTGTAGTAGGTGGCGTTGAGCGTCTGGACCAGGGCGCGGTTGCGCGGATTGCCGCCGGTGGGCAGCGCATCGATGTAGGTGGATTCAATCCGGTCGCCGGGGGTCAGTTCCAGCACGTCGTTGCTGCTGAGCATGAGCAAATCGGCCTCGGTGGGGATGAATTGCTCCTCCGGGCCGGAAACGGTGACGCTGTTGACGGCGACGGCCTGACCGATGTACTCATCCACCACGAAACGCACGTGACGCAGCTCGCGCGGCTCGATTTCGAACTTCCAGTGCCCGTTGTCGTCGACGCTCATGGTGCCCAGCTTGTAGCCGTCGATGGGTTTGAGGTCGGCGACGAACGCTTGGGTCAAATCGAAGTCTTCCGGGATGAAACGCGTGGTGCGCACCTCGCTGACGTTCGGATTTTCGCGCGCGCGGCGAATCTCCACGGGAAATCGGCCGGAATCGCTGGAGGTGGCGAAGAAATCGAGTTTATGCAGGCCGGCTTCCAGGAAAACGTCGACGTGAATCTGGCGCTGCACGGGAACCGGCGGCTGGATGAGGAAGCCGTTGACCGATGCGGCGCAAAACTGACCGTGCAGCTCGAAACGCACGGCTCCGTCGCGCGGCTGGATGAACGTGCCCTGCCAAACGACGGCCACGGGGTCGGCACGGCGGGTGCGGCGGGCTTCGGGATCGAGCGGGATTTCGGTTTTGTAGATCAACTCGTCCACTTCGCCGGTCTCGTCGGGGCCCTGAGCGGTCATTTTCTGGATGCGGTCGACCGTCCAGTCATTGCGCGCGCCGACACGCCAGACGCGCTGGGTCATTTTCTTGAATTCGCCGTTGGCCAGCTTGGCGGTATCGCGTTGCGGGTGCTCGGCCAGCGGATACCAGAAGCGGCCGTCGTGGCTACCCTGCAACCTGGCGCGCACGGGGGCTTGATCCAGCGGGTTGGGGGTGGTGAAGGTGCCCTCGCTCAGGGTGCGCAGCTCTTTAACGTCCACGCTAAGCCACTTGGGCGTGAGACCGTCGGGCTGGCTGACCCAGGTTGTGCTTGGGTCTTTGTCGATGGCCATCAGTGGGCTTTGGTCGATGGCGGTGTCGCTGGCTTGAGCGCCGGCGGGCAGGTCGCTGGTCGTCACCTGGCCCTCAAAACGGCCGCTGTGGCTGCCGGTCTCGTTGAGCACGGCCTGGACTTCGTCGCCGCTGCTGCTGGTCAGCTTGACCATCACTTGGTCGGCGTTTTGCGTCAAATCGCGGTCGGGGTCGTCCACGCGCAGATAGACCGGATTGCCGGGTTTGATCTCGTTTTGCGGCCGGCTGATGGAGCGGCGCAAATCCAGGTTCATCTCCTCTTCGCGAGCCAGGCGCTGGGACTCGGTTTCTTCGCTTTCCTCGACGATTTGGCTGCTGGCCATGCGAAAATCGGCGTCGGCGGCCATGCCGATGTCGCCGGTGGGCAGGGGTTCGAACTTGAACTCCGCCTTGAAGTTAGCGGGGTAATCGACGTGGACCAAATCATTGCCGCTGACCTCAAGGAGGCCGTTTCCTTGCTGCACCTGGCCGAGGCCGGTCTCGATTTCGCCGATAAACAGCCCCTTGCCGGCGCCGCCGCTTACGATGTGGGTTAGCTCCTTGTCGCCACCCGGGGTGGTGGTGACTTCCACCGGAATTCGCGTGTGACCGCGGGAAATTCCGAGGTCGCTATCCTGCACCACGATGCTAAGCGCGCGGCCAGGTTCGTGCCAGCGCTTGGAACTTTGGCCGAGCCGGCCGACGGTGCGCAACAGCTCCAATTGCTCCAAAAAGCGCTGCTCGCCGCCATAAACCTCCGCCAAATTGTAGAGCGTCTCGTTAGCCAGGGCGACGTCCGGCATGGAACTGAGCACGTCGCGGAAAATGCCGCGCGCTTCGTCGGAATTGCCCTTGCGGTTCTCCAACACGCCCATCAGGAACATGCCGCGCACGCGAATTTTCGCCAAACCGCTGTTTGCCAGTTCCTGGAACTTTTCCTCGGCTTGATCGAAGATTTTTTGCGCCATCAGGGTCTCGCCGATGCCGAATTGAGCCTCTGTCGCCTCTTCGGTGTCCGCGTAGCGGTTTACCACGGTGGTGTATTCGCTGCGAGCCACTTCGTAGCGCTTGCCGCGGTGATAGTTTTTGCCGAGGAGCAGTTGCATCTTGGCCTTCTCGCTGTCGGTGAATTTTTCGTTTTCACTGTGCTTCACCATCCACTTGCGCAAAATTTCCTCGGCGCGGTTGTGGTTGTCTTCGCCACCGGCGACGATGTGGGAATCGGCGGCAAACGCGACGAGTTCGACCGGCAGTTCCAGCATGTATTCGTCGAAAAGCTGCATATTATCCGTGTAAGCCGCCAAGGCGCGCTCCTGATCCTCCAACCGCAGGTGAACGCCGATTTCCAGCAACGGCGCCATGGGGTTGTCTGCACTAACCTCCATACCAAGAGCGCCCATTTTGCCGTAAGCCTCGCGAACCAGCGAACGCGCGCTTTCCATGGCGTCGACCCCGGCTACGTTGCCCACATTATTGAGCAACGAGGTGGCCAGGGTGGCTGCTTCGGCGTGTTCGTCGCGGGCGAGCGCTTTCTGCGCCCAGGGAAACATGTAGCGAAAGGTATACTGATGGGCGCCGCCAATCATCACGGCGTTGCGATAAGCAAGCAGCCGGTCCATGGGTTTCATGGCGTGACCTTCCACCTCCAACACGGCCAGGCGGGCTAACTCGCTTTCGCGGCCATAGCCCATGTCCGCGCAGGTTTTGTAGATTTTAAGCTTTTGGTCGGCGCTCATCTCCGTGTTTTGCATGGCACGGCTCACCCAATCGTGCAGACCGAAAACCCACGGGCGCAGCATGCGTTGGTCCTGACGTTTGCGCGCTTCGCGGCAAACGCGCTCCCAGTTGGCGTAATCGCCCACGCGGTAATACTCATAGGCCAGGTAGTTGGCATAATAGCCATGATTATCGCTCGGCGGTGCGTCAAAGTAGGGCTTATAGAACTTGATGCGCTCTTCTCCTTCGGGTTTGCGCGCGCCCAGGGCAGCCACCGCGTTTGCCGTCTCGCTGTAATTCGGGTCGTGCTTGATGGCTTCGTTCGCCCAGGCAATGGCTTCGGCTTCCATCTCGCGAGCGGCCAACCGGCTGATGATATGATTGGCGTAGGAATTGATCCAACCCAGGCGCGTATTATTCTTGCGGCTCCAATCGTAAGCGCGCTTCATCTGCGCTTTGTCCTCGGTTTTATCCGCACAATTGATGGCGTAATAGTACACCGTGCTTTCCTGCACCGGCACCTCAAGCCCCACCAAGTGAGTCAAGGAGGCGGCAGCCTGAGCTTTGTTGCCGTAATTCGCAACGGCCTCAATCCAATGCCGCGCGGGGGTGTAGTTTTTCGGCTCCATCTTGGCCCATTGCTCGAAAAACGGGATCGATTCTCCACGTTTCCGCGAATCGCCGTAATTGCGGATATCATAGGCGTGCAGATAGAGCAGTTTGGCCTTTTGTTGGTTGGTTAGGCCGGTTTTCAGCAATTGCTGGCGCGCGCCGTGCCCGCGCATCCGGTTTTGCAGGGCAGAAGCCCACAACTTCACTGCCTTATCGCCGCGCACCTTGTCGTTCTCCGGTTTGGCCCACTTGAGCCGCTTGCGAATCTCTTCATCCTTGGAATTTTTCACCTGGCCCATCCAATACTCCAACGCGTTGGTGTAGTTCGGCAAGTTACCGTTCTTCTTGGCAAGTTCCGCCCAACGCCGCACATCATTTTGAAATTCGCCCTCGTTCGCCGCGGTTGCCAGCAACCAATTGAGCGCTGAGCGATACTCACTGCTCACCGTTTCCGACAACGTGGCGGAAAACAGAAAACTGCGGAGAATTTGCCGCGCCTGCGCCTCATTTTTCAACCGGTCGCGGTATAGCGATAACGCTGCATAGTACTCCAAGCGCCAGGCATCCTCCGGTTTGGCCGCGCGCGCCTGCTGGTACATTTGCACCCCGCGGTCGTGCATCGCTTTGTGCTCTTCTCCGGCGCCCGGCAGCCAACCAAAATAGGTGTTGGACCAATACGCGTGTTTTTTCAGGATTTCCTGGGCAATCTGCAATGCGCCGTTCAAATCGCCGTTGCGCTGCTTGTCGCTCGCCAAAAAGTGCCGCATTTCCATGTGATAGTAGACCCGGTCGTTGGGAAACTGCCGAATATATTGATCCACGGCCTGCTGAATCTGATTGTGGGGTGCCTTGGAGTCATACAACGAGCGCGCCAGATTTTTGTAGGTTTCCGCATAATTCGAGCCGCCGGCAATCGCCTCGCGATAGACCTTGATCGCATTGGCATGCTGACCCTGACTGCGGTAAATATCGCCCATCCAATGGCGAAACTCCCAACTTTGCCGAGCATCGAACGGGAGCCTCTTTTGGATCGCTTTCAGACCGACTTGCACGCAAAGCGGCTGATTTTTGCCGTAATGCTTGGTCTGATACATCGCGTTGTAGGCAAACTGCGCCGCGGAAACGTTCGCCGGCAGTTGATCCATGATTTTCAGCGCCATTTCGCCCATGATCTTGGCCGTCTCCGGGTTGCGCATCTCGTAGTATTGGCGGAACGCTTTTTCCGCGTGTTGCAGCCCGTTTTTTCCCAATTTCTCCCACGCCCCGCGATAGTGATCGGCCGCCTCGCGCCGCTTGTTTTCGCGCTCGAACACCCGGGCCAACGCATGATGAACCTCGGCCACACGCCGCGAATTCGGGTAACGCTCTAAAAATTGCAACCCGGTGGATTTGATCTCGTTGTTCCGGCTCGCCGCCATCAACCCCTCCATCAGCCGCCACATCGTCTCCTCGTGCTTGGCGTGACTGGCCTGGGAGTTGACAAACGTCCGCGCCGTCCTAACCAAGCCAAAAAGTTGCCCCTCGGCGTAGTAAATGTCGATCAGCTCCAGCATGATTCGCGCCCCGGCGTCGGAAGATTCCAGCGTCTGGCGAAGCTTCGCCTCCAAATCGGCCGCGCGTTTTTCGGGATCGACCGGAGCCGCGGGTTTTGGAGGCGCAGGTGCAGGTTTTGGTTTTGGAGGCGCCGGAGCCGGTTTCGGCGGTTGCGCGGGCGGATTTTGGTTTTGCGCCTGAAGCAGCGGAGCGCCGGACAAGAGCAAGGTTAGGAAGATGGCGAGGATTTTCATGCGTTGACGGGGGTGTCGGAAATTTAACGATGATAGAACGATGACGAGGACGATTCAAGTCGATGAACTAAGCGGTCTTGACGAGCTTTTGGCTGCGTTGAAGGCCCGGGGGTGAGTTTTTGTTAAAAAAAGGCGATGAAACGGCCGGGAGGATCGAAGCCGAACCCAACGAACCAGGACTTTAGAGACGTCCCGAATTTGCTGCTCGAAGACTGGGTGGGTTAAAGGCGTCATGCGTTGACGGGGTGGGAAAAATTAGCGATGATAGGGGCGATGACGAAAACGATTCAAGTCGATGAGCTAAGCGGGCTGGAGGAGCTTTTGGCGGCTTTGGAAGCCGGGGGACGCTTCTTGCTCAAAAAAGGCGAACGCGAAGTGGCGAAAATCGAGGCTGAACCTAACGAGCCAACATCGCCGGAGCTTGAGGCGATGCTGGCGGACGAGAATTTGGGGAAGCTCAGCCCGGACTTTGCGGAGGCAATTGGCGACCAGAAACTGGTAGCGGAATTGGAGGCTTCCCGTCGCAAAAACATGATCGAGGCAGAACGAGAATTTGCGGCAAAAACTCCGGAAGAACTGGATGCTAGCTGGGAGCGCCTGAAAAAGCTGCACGGCGCATGGGCGGACATGGACGACGAAGAATACGAAAGCGCGTTGGAAGACATCCGACGCCATCGGAAGACCGAACGTCGCGACCCGTTCTCATGAAGTTTTTGGTCGATACCGATACCTGCTCCGCTTACATCAAGGGAAACAAAAAGGTCTTTCAACGTTTTCAGCAATACCGTGGCCGATTGTATATTTCCACCGTTACCCTTGCAGAACTCCAAACTTGGGTTCAACGATCGGGTTCTTCCAAAATAGCGCACGAGGTCAGTGAGTTGCTCGACGAAACAGGCTTGATACCCTTTGATGAGGGGGCTGCTCGGATGTTCGGCGCGACGCTTTCCAATGGCACCGACGCTCCCGTAGCCGACTTGCAAATTGCATCGACGGCTCTCGACCGAGGATTTGCGTTGGTAACGCACAACACGAAGGATTTTAAAAATATCCCTAATCTGGATTTGGAAGATTGGATGAAGTAAACTGGACCAAGTGGGCTACAAGATCCGTTCGTTCTTGGGCTCAAAACCCCGCCTTCACCAACGCATCGCTGATGCGTTTGGCTTCGTTGGCGACGTCGCTTTCCGGGAAATCATTGATCAATTGATCGAACATGCTTCGCGCCTCACGACGGCGGTCGAGACGATACAAACAACGGCCGTAGTTGAACATGATGACGTCCAGAAAGTTCGCGTCGGGGTAATCTGACAACACGTTCTCAAACACGTCGATGGCGCGGGCGTAGTCCTGCTTTTGGTAGTAAAAATTGGCCATTTTCGCCACGGCATCACCCACGCGGCCGCTTTCGGGGAATTGCTCGTAAACCTTTTGGTATTCGACAAAGGCGCGCTCGTAGAGCTGAAGCGATTGCTGGGTGGCGGCGTTGGCGGCCATGTCTTCGTAGGTCTCGGCAATGCCGAATTGCGCCTCGCCTTTGAGCGGGCTCTCGTTCAGGCGCAGCACGGAGCTGAACAGGTTAATCGCCTCGCTAAGCCGGCCTTGACTGCGAAACGCGTTGGCCTGCTGGAGCATGGCTTCATCGACGAACGTGGAGTTCGGGAACTCGCGCATGAGACGCTGGCTCATGGCCACGGCGAGCCGAAAATCGCCCATCGCGAAATAGGTGCGCCAGAGCTGAACGTAGGTTTGTTCCAGGATGGAGCCGCCCAATTTGCGCGCTTCTTCCAGGATGTCTTCGGCCACTTGGAGCGCTTCGTCGTATTTCAGCTTGGCTTTGTCTTGCAGGCCGAATTCCTGGTAGTGGTTGCCGATGTTCGTCAGCGCCTCGGCGGTGCGGAGCTGGGTTTTAATCTTCAGCTCGGAATCGTCGATGCTCGTCTTTGTCACGCGCACGTTGCCCAGGTTACCTTCGATGCAGGTGGCTTGGGTGACAAGTTCGCGGGCGGTGCGGGTCAGGTTGACTTCGTCTTTGTAGCGCAGTTTGACCAAATCGCCGGGCTGGGCCTGCAGAATGGCGTCGCCAGCCTTCGGTTGCTCCGCAAAGGCGATGACGACGGTGCCGCGAAACACGCCGCTGTGGTAGGTGGGGTCTTCGGCGGCGGAAACCTGGACTTCTGCGGCGAATTCACCGGCGGCGGTTGGGTCCGGCGTTTCAGGGTCGGGTGGGGTGGCGGGTGGATCGGCTGGAGCTGGAGCCTCTTGCGCCGCTGCCGCGGGTTCATCGGATTCATCAGACAATTCGGTTTGATCGGACGGATCGCCTTCCCCATCTTCGGTGGTTTCCTCCGGCACGGGAGGCGGTGGTTCGCCTTTGATCTCGGTTAGCTGCACGCGGGTCTGATCGATGCGCTTGTAACGCTCGATTTCCGGCTTTTCCGCTTCCGGGTCATCGGGATTCGGCAATTCGCCCTTCGCGGCTAATTCCGCCAACTCCGCATCCAGCTCTTCGGTCGATTTTTCACGCCAAACCTCGGCGATCGCGTCCAATTTGTCCGGATTATCGCTCGTATCGCGGTCCGCGTCGGAAATCTGCAAATTCGCCTGCTTGCCGATGACGACCCCGGCCAGCGTGTCGGCGAACGATCCGTCGGTGATCTGCACGATGGCCGAACCCACCACGTTCACCGTGTAAAGCCGCGCTTGGTCGAATTTCCGGTCGGCGGTGTGGGAATCGACGTAGGTCACATCCACTTTATCGCCGCCTTTCACCTCCAAACGCCGATTGCCGGGAATCGGCCTGCCCAACGCGGTGGGAATCGACCCTAACACGACACGAACCTGGCGGCCGATGGGCTGGCAGGTCACTTTTTCCTCGTCGCCGCTGCGGGCCTTGCAAATCACCTCGATAGTCTCGCCGGGCTCCAAGATCGCCAGATCCTGATCGTCGATTTTCACGAAAAGCCGCTGGCCGGCCTCGACTTTTTCGATTTGTTTGTCGTCGCCGGAAAGGGCCGTGCCGACTTTCTCCAGAGCCTCGATGGAGCGGCTGTAGTGGCCTAATTTAAAGTGGCCGAGGCCGATGTAGTAGTAGGCCTCGTTCACATGCGCCGAGGTCGAAAAATCCTCGATGACGGAGCGCAGAATTTTGAAGCATTGGCCGTAAAACCGGCCCTCGTAGAAGCAAACCCCGGTTTTCAGCGTGGCTTCGGCGCGTTGTTCTTCGTCGGTGTTGGTTTCGTCCGATGCGGCTTCAAAGTGGCCTCGCGCCTCGTCGAAAGCGCGCTTTTTTTCGAGCAAATAGTCGCCCAGGCGCATGTGGGCATCGTAACGGACCTTACTGCGCGGATAGCGCTCGATGACCGACCGCCAGATCTCCAGCGCCTTCTCGGTTTCGTCAGCATCCAGGCGGGTATCGCCGGCTTCGAGCAGTTTTCGCGCCGCGCGGTCTTCCATGAGCGAGCCGCGTTCTTGGGCGAATGCGCCGGCGACAAGAAAAAGGCAGCACACCATCAACCACGAACCCAACCATCGGTTTCGAAGCGAGAGCAACCACGAACCCGACCATCGGTTTCGAAGCGAAAGCGTCGCGGAGCGACCGCTCATGGTAGCCGTGGGTTTCAACCCACGGGCCGCGATCGCGCAAAACGTTCCGTCGCGTAGCGACCGGTTAGACTGTTTGACTTCCGCGCACCCTAAGCGGTCGCTACGCGACGCATTCTTCCCACTGCCCGCTATCCGTGGGTTGAAACCCACGGCTACCATGAGCGGTCGCTCCGCGACGCCGCCAACTGCACCGTCTGCACGGCTGGTTTTCTCAGGTTTGGGTTTGGCTTCGGCTGTTGAGGGGAGTTTCATGCTTCGGGGTGGTTGGCCCGGAAAAACCACGTCCGGGCTCGGTTTTCGAGAAAAATCTCGACAAAAAGGGCGTGCGAACCGTGCGGCCCGCACGCCCGGAATTCAATTTTTCATCTTAGGCGAACAATTCGCCGATCGGATTCGATCCCTTGCGCACCAAGGTCATCGGCCGGCCGTCAGGAGTGGTCAACGGCTTGCTGTGGTCGATGCCCAGAGCGTGGAGGATGGAGGCGTGGATGTCCGGCACGTGAACGGGACGCTCGTCAGGCTCCATGCCGTCGATATCGGACGAACCGATGACTTGGCCGCCTTTTACGCCGCCGCCGGCCATGAAGGTGGAGAACACCTTGGCCCAGTGGTCGCGTCCGCCGTCGTTGTTGATTCGCGGGGTGCGTCCAAACTCGGAGAGCATGACGACGAGCGTTTTGTCCAACATGCCGTTAGCCTTCAAATCCTCAATGAGCGAGGCAATCGCCGGGTCCATCACTTCGCCGTGCGTGCGCATGGCTTCAAAGATGTTTTGGTGGTTGTCGAACCCGCCGCGGTTCACCTGAACGAAGCGGACGCCGGTTTCGACCAGTTTTCCGGCCAAAAGCGCCGCGCGGCCGAAATCAGTCTCGCCGTAACGCGCCAGGCGCTTGGGATCCTCTTTTTCCAGGTCGAAAACCCCGAGTTGCTTGCTCTGCATCAGCGAAACGGCGTCGTTGAGCGCGGTTTCAGCGGCTTTCATCTCTTTGGCGCCAACCTTCGAGGCGGAACGCAGGTTCATTTTGGCCAAAATCTCGAGCCGCTTGTTGCCCTGCACTTTGTCGATCCCTTCCGGGAAAGCGAGGTAAGGATCGCGTTCGCCGGGGCGCCCGACGTAGTAAGCCTCGTATTTTTGGCCGAGGTAACCCGCACGCGGCGCACGGCCAGAAATGGTGACGTACGACGGCAAATCCCCCATTTGCTCCACCTGGCTGACGATTGCGGAACCGATGCCAGGGTGGATGGTGGTGTTGCTGGTGCGCAGGAAGCTGGTTTGCAGCTCGTAAGTCGCCAAGCCGTGGTCGGCCAGGGTGCCGGCGATCGAGCGAACGATCGACGCGTGGTGCATTTGCGAGGCGATTCGGGGCAAAATCTCCGAAATCTGGATGCCGTCGACGCTGGTGCCGATCGGCTTGAATTCACCCGCGGTGGGGCGGCCGGGCTTCGGGTCCCAGGTATCGATGTGACTCATGCCGCCACCGTTCCAGAAGAGGATGACGTGCTCGGCTTTGCCGGCGCCGCTGGTGTTAGCAAGAAGTTGGCGGACCGGCATTCCAAGGAATGTGGCCGAGGCAGCCATGCCCGCGCTTTGGAGCATGCGACGACGTGTGAGGTGGTAATCAAGGCAACCGTTCATGGGATCTATTTTTTTGAGAGTTAAAGGTAAAGGGTGGGAAGGTTAAAGGTAGGTGGATTGTGGTGGTAAAGCGTCGAGGTTGGTTTGTGATTTTTTACGTTTGGTATTCGCGCATTTTTTTCACTGGCCGATTCGCGGCTCAGGGCAGGAAGCGAAATTCGTGGCAGTTGAGCAGCGCCCAGCGCAGATCGGCCATGCCGTTGAGCGCTTCTTCGCCCGCTTCACCGACGATCACCTTGGCATCGGCGAATTCCTCGGCGCTTGGCTCGCGGGTGAGACATTCCAGGTAAACGCGCTTGATGGCGGCATCGACATCGGCGTTGGGGCCGCTGAGCATGTTGTAAAGCGGCTCCAAGGTGCCTACGCGCGCAGCTTCATGCGTCGCCTTGCCGTTCAGCATCATCAGTTGCTGGCGCAAGGAGGCGTTTTGCTCGCGAAACTCGCCCAAACTCGCCCGGCTGGGTTGGCCGAACACGCGCACGAAGTGGTCGGCCGGGGCCGGAGACGCCATGCGCATCGTGCTGGTGAAACTGGGGTTGTCGTCGCGTTTTTCCTGGATGGTCTTGAGCTGATAACGCTGCGGACGGCGGCGGCGTTGCTCGGCGAGCATCCGCAACCGCTCTTGCTCGGCCAACATGGCGTCGGCCTGCATTTTCATCGAATCCAGCTCGCTCTCGGTCTTGGCGGCGTCGCTAAGCACCTTTTTGAAGTCAATCTCGATCCCGCTTTCCAAGTCGTAGCCGGCGCCAGCCGAACCGCCCCCAGCCATCATCGCCGGGTTCATGTTCATCGCGGCACCGCCATCGTTCGAGGCGACCTCCAGCGGCTCCTCTTCTTCGCCTTCATCCTTGATCGGGATGCGAATTTGCGAGGTAATCAGGCGCACATTCTCGCCTGCACGCCACTTTTGTTGCGAAACGTAGCCGGCCTGAACGACCGAGTCGTAAAGCGTCTCGCCGATCATCCGGCGCACCGGGCTAGCGGTGAAATTCCGGCTCGCGAGCTCGATTTCCGCCGGGCTGACTTCCGTGCCCAAATGTCCGCGGCTGTAGGTCTTGGTCAGCATGATCATTTTGATCAGCGCCTTCAAATCGTAGCCCGAAGCGATGAATTCGCGGCTGATGTACTCGATCGTCTGCGGGTGCTTCAGCGCTTGGAACTCGGAAAAGTTGTCCAGCGGCTCAACAAAGCCGCGCCCGTTCAATTCCGCCCAAATCCGGTTCACGAACGCGCGGGCAAAATACGGATTTCGCGGGCTGGTCACCATCCGCGCCAATTCCTGGCGAAGCTGGCTCTCCTTGTGCAAATCCTTGTAAACCTTGAGGTCCTGGCTCGCTTTTTTGGCCTCCGCCAACACATCGAACCCGCTCAGCCCCTTCGTCTTCGTGTCCAGGTCAATGAGCGTGTCCAAGGCATCGCCCTCATCCTTCTTCGACTCAACTACCGCCTCTTTTTGGCGAATATCGTTGAAGCGCGCGAGGAAATTCGGCGGCGTCTGGTAACTAACCAACTCAAACGGGAAACGCGGCTTCACCGGGTCGCGACTCGGCGGCTGTTCGCGCTCCGGCGGCCAAAGCACGCGCTGCTCCTTTTCCTCATCCACCTTGGTGTAGAGCAAGCGCTGACGAATCCGTACATCGCGTTGGCGACTTTTGCCGAAAAAGCTCGCCATCTCGTAAAATTCCATCTGATTCCAGTCATCGAACGGGTGATCGTGGCATTGCGCGCAGCTTAGCCGCACACCCAGGAAAATTTGGCTCGTAGCCGCCGCCATGCTCATGGGGTCGGCGCCATCACCTAGCATGAACCCGACTGCCGGATTCTGCGTCGTGCGTCCGCTGGCTGAAACCAACTCGTAAGCCATTTTGTCCCAAGCCACGTTATCGGCTACGCACTGATACACCCATGCCTGCAATTCGCGTCCCCCGCGCGCGCCAGAGCGCACCCGCAGCATATCGCTGTAAAACACCATCCAGCGGTCGGCATACCGCTCGTCAGTCAGCAGCTTATCGATCAATTTCACGCGGCGCTGCCCCTCCGGCCAGCTTTGAAACTCCTTGATGTCGTCCATCGTCGGGATAATCCCAAGAACATCCACCGACGCCCGGCGCAAGAACGCCATGTCGTCGATTTGCGATCCCACCTGCGCCCGGCGCTTCGCGTTTTCGTGAGCCAACACTTTATCGATGTTGCCGGCCACTTCTTGGAGATTTTTCGGCGCTGTATCCGGGAAAACGAGTTCCTCCGGCTTCAGCCTGTTTTTCGTCGCTTTGAGCCGAACCCCATCCGGCCAAGGCGCGCCAGCCGCCACCCAGCGCGTCAAAACGTCGATTTCGGCTTTGGAAAGCAACTCCTCGGTTTCCTGGGGCATCACTTCGTCGTCGGTGCTCGGCAAAACAATGCGCTCGATGAGGATGCTCTGGTCCGGCTTGCCCTCGACGACCCCCACATCCGTATCCCCGCCCTTCATCATCGCTTCGCGGGTGTGGAGCTGAAGCCCGCCCTTGTCCTTGCCCGTGCCGTGGCAGCGGAGGCAGGCGTTTTCAAGGATGGGCTTTACTTCGGTGTGAAAATCCGGAGTGCCTGCGGCTACGGCGGCGAATCCGGGAACCAATAGGACGGCAGGAAATGCCGAGAGAAGAAGTCTTGCGATGCGTTGCATGGGAGCTTGGTGGTTTGTGGGAATCAAACGTTCGGAATTTTTATCGAGGTGGAAACTGGGGTCTGGAGGAAGAGGCGTCAAACCTAAATCCTCCCCACATTCACGCCGGGAATGAACCCTCCTTTCCCAAAAAATGGGGATTGGACAAAATTTCCTCACGAAATGCGAAATATTGGCCGGAATTCGGGCTCGTTCGCCGCCCAAACCGGTTTAGGGCGATGAATTTGCGATCTTTTGGGGCGTTGAAGTTGCAATGTGCCTAGCATGGCTTAAATTTCAGTACATTTAAACTAACAAGTGTTATGAAATCACGCACACTCACACTTCTTCTCCTATCACTTTGCCTCGGTCTAAGCCCTTTGCTTCAAGCAGGCGATCCTGGCAAAATCGTCGTTATCGAAGACCCCGTTTACTTCGACAACGTCCGCCGGCCCATCACCAATCCCACGTTGTTCGACACGGCCTTGCCGCAAACCAAGATCCACGCCGTGATGATGCATCAAACCCTGCCGGATCACATCGACACCACGCTGGGCCTCATCCCGCTGGGCGGCGACATGCAAGTCTACGGCATCCAGGCCGAATTGGCGCTAAACGAGCGATTTTCGCTGGTCGCCATCAAGGACGGCTACATCGACTTTCAGCCGGAAAACACGCTCAAACGCACTAACGGCTGGGCCAACATCTCTGTCGGGGCCAAGTGGGCCTGGCTCTACCAGCCGGAAAGCGAAATGGCCTCCGCCTTCCAGCTCGTTTACGAGATCCCCAGCGGCAACAGTGACGTTTGGCAAGGTGAGGGCGACGGGCAGCTCATCCCCACCCTGCTCTACCTCCACACCTTCGATAAAGTCCAATATTCCAACGCCTTTGGCTTCCGGATTCCCTTGGACGACTCCGAAAGCACCCATTTCTACACCAGCCACCACGTCGGCTTCCGCCTGACCGATTGGCTCTACCCGCTGGTGGAGGTGAACTGGTTCCACCTGGTCGATCCCGGCGACGGCAGCCCCCGTTTCCCGAACCAGGCCGGTGGTCTGGTCCCGGCGATCGCCAGATTTGAGGCCGGCGACCTGGTCAACTGGGGCGCCGCCAACGCCAGGGCCAACGACGATCTGGTGACCCTCGGCATCGGATTTCGCGCAGAGGTTCCCTTCCTCAACAACGCGGATCTCGGTTTCGCCTGGGAATTCCCGTTGACCGACGAGGAGGCCAGCATCATGGAAGATCGCTTCACCCTGGACCTGGAAATCCGCTTTTAACCCGGCCAAAACCGGAAAACCCGCCATTTTTGACGAAAAGGGGCGCACGTGTTGACGTGCGTCCCTTCTTTTTGGGTTTTTTGGGCGAAAAGCTGGCCGAATCCCCGTTCCCGCGCAAAACTGGGCGAAATCCCCATGAAAAACGCCCCACCCTCTCCTTCCCGGCGCGAATTCGTGAAAAACTCCGCCACGGGCGCAATTGGCGGGAGTTTGCTCGCCGCGGCGACTCCTGCCAACGCTGCCTCCCAAAAGCCTGACATGACCACCAACGACCTGCGCGAACATCTCGTCACCTGCCTGGGAGGTCCCTGGCCGGATCCTTGCCCGCTCAACCCGAAATTGCGCGAAACCATCCCCCAAGACGGTTACCGCATCGAATCGCTGACCTACGAGGTGGAGCCCGGCGACCGCGTCCCGGCGATGTTGCTGATTCCCGACGGCGTGGATGCCGCGAACCCGGCGCCGGCAGTGGCGATTTGGCACCAGCACGCGGGTCAGTTTCACCTGGGCAAAAGCGAGCCCGCCGGTCTCGATGGCAACCCCATGCATCACACCGGCGCGGCCTTGGCCAAGGAAGGCTACGTGGTTTTGTGCCCCGATGCGCTGGCGTTTGAGGAACGGCGCGACCCAGCTGGCAAATTGAAGGGGATGGCCTACGAACGCTTCGAATTTTTGCGCTATGTGGTTGGCGGAACGTGCATGGCGTGGAAGAACATCCTGGATATGCGCCGGGCGATCGATTTTCTGTGCGAACGGCCGGAAGTCGATGCGAAAAACCTGGGTTGCTACGGCCATTCCATGGGCTCCACGCACACTTGGTTGGTGGGCCCGCACGAACCGCGGCTTAAGGCGTTGGTTGGAAACTGTTGCCTGCCGACTTATTCCGGCATCCACGAACACCAACTGCTGCATTGCTTCCCCAACTATGTGCCCGGCTGGCTGGAATTTGGCGATACGCCGGAAATGGCCGCCCTCATCGCGCCACGCGCTTTGCACCTGAATTTGGGCGAAAACGATCGCGGCAGCCCGATCGAGCACGCCAAAGCGGGAATCGAGCGCATTTCCAAGGCCTACGCGGAAGCGAACGCGGCGGAACAATTCACCTGGTTCATCCAGCCGGACACCGGTCACGTGCTTTCCGATGAAATGTGGCGGCTGACGCGCGAATTCTTCCAAAAACACCTGCAAGCATGAAAAAAACGCGAATTTTGATGTTGTTAGGAGCGCTGGCCGCTCTTCAACCCTCCGTTTCGGCAAAAACGTTCGACATCACCGATTTCGGCGCAACGGCCAATGACGATACCGACGACACCACCGCCATTGAGGACGCCTTGAGCGCTTGCGGAGAAGCCGGCGGCGGCACGGTTTTCGTTCCGGCCGGCACGTTCATTCTCTCCCGCCGCGGGGTGGAATCGCCCATCCTCGAAGTGCCGCCGGATACAACGATTCGCGGCGAAGGCACGGCTTCCACCCTCAAATTCGATCCCTCGGCCAATTCCTCGAATTTCTGGCGAATGATCGGTGCGCCGGTGGATACCGGGACGCGCAACGTCACCATCCGCGACCTGCACCTGGATGGGTCTAACACGCACCCCAAATATACCAAAGGCGAGACCCCGGAGCATAACGCCGGGCTATGGTTTTATAACAAAAACCACCCCATCGAGAATATTACCGTGCTCAACGTATTTGCGGAAAATTTTTCCGGTGATTGCATGGCGTTTTCCTACAATTGCCGGGGTATCACGGTTCGCGATTGCACGTTGCGCAACTTTATCCGCCAAGGCATCCAAATGGGCGGCAGCCCCGAGGCTCGCGATTATCTGGTGACCGGTTGCCGGGACCTGGAACACACCGTGCAACCCGGCGGATCCACCATTCACGTCGAACACGCCCGCGGGCTGAAAAACGTAATCATCGAAAACAACCAGTGCCGGAAGTCGATCCTGGCCGGCGGCGTGGATGGCATGATTATTCGCGGCAACACAGTCGAAGGACGCTTGGTCGGCAATTCCAACACAAATCTGGTAATCCACGACAATATTATCAAAGCCAAAACGGGCAGCAAATCGTCTGCCGTTCAGTTTGGATACACCAAGGGCCTTATCTTTCGCGGTAATATCATTGAAGGCGCCGAAGAAACCGGCGTAGGGCTCTACGTTTGGGGTAATTCGCGCTACAACGCCCAACCCGGCGAAGACGTCACCATTGCCGACAATCAGATAACCGCGGCGGCAACCGCTATATCGTTAAACGGCGCAAAAAACGTCAAAATCCACGGAAACATCCTCCACGCGCCTCAGCCGTTATCACAAAAGCGCGCGGAAGGCGTGAGTGATGACATAGAAGGGCCAACAGCACCAAATTAGTGGAAGGGCGCCAGGAGCGCGATGGCATTCTAATGCCCGCCGTTAAGGACCCAACAGCACTAAATCCAAGCCGGAATAACGTCGAAACCCTTCATCGAACGTAACCATTTTCAGGGAGGCGCACATCGCGAATCCGGCAAGGTAAGCGTCCGTCCAGATTTTTGGCGCCGCGGCTCCAATCCCAGCGAATTCGCGCCACTTTGCTTCCAGTCCCGGTGGCTCAGCAGCATAAAAGACACGCCCGTCCTTTAGAATGTCGTCGTAAACGTCCAATGCCGCTTCGTTCGTTAGCGCTGGTTGATTTACCGACTTCCATACCGCTTCCGTGGTAACGAGTCGTAGAAACCCCTGTTGGGTGACTCGGCAGAAAGCCACGGCGCCGGGCTCCTCGATTCCATCCATCCAGGTCTGAGCCTGCATGTGATGCTTGTGGCCGGATAGAACCAGGGCCAGCCAGAAGTTGACGTCACAGAGATGCACTTATCCAGGCCAACTCTTGTTCGATCAGCAACCGTTTCACTTCAGCTGAATCAATCTGCAAATCACCGGGTTTGCCACAATCAATCACTGGAAGTCCACCAAACTTTTTCCGTGAGTCGCGTTGCACCGGCGGATTTGGAAAGGCGCTCAGACCAAATGTCAGCAAATCGTGCACCAACTCTCTCAGCGAGCGTTTCTCCAACGCGGCACGATCCTCCAGGGCCCTCATCAGGTCTTCGGGCAATTCGAGGGTGGTATTCATCGCCCTGAAGCTAACAGCACCATGCCGGTCAGGTCAAGAGTTGGATCCCTGGATCAACAGGGGTCGTCTCCCCCCTCTCAAAACCCGCCTTCCGCCTCCACGCAAGGCACAATTACCGCCTCACTCATGCCGTGGAGGATTTTTTTGTCTTCGGGGCAAATCGTGGCCATCACGCCGCACAACTCCGGTTTGCCAGCCGCGTTACCGGACTCATCGCCGGGCACAAAATAGTAGGGACAAAGCCGAACCCGGCCATGCAACATCACCATCTTCCCACTTTCCTCGTCAAAATACGGATGCTCGACCTTGCGGCCTTTGCGAAATTCCTGGAGCACGTAGGGATGATGCGCAAAAGCGTCGATGGCTTCCGCCAGAGCCTCGGCCCACTCGTTTTGGGGCAGATCCATGCCCATGAAAACGCCGCGGCTGCCCCAGGCTCGTTCGGAAAATCCGCTGATTTTCAGCACCAAATTGCGCTCTTTTTGGCTAAAACCGGCCAAATCCCGGAAATCGCGGATTTCCAGCTTTGGCAACACCGCGTGGTGAGGAACGGGGGTAGGATCGACGATCCAGCCGAAGGGAATGCGCTCGCGCAGCCAGGACCAGTTGCTGGCGCGCAGTTCCCGCCGCCACACATCCTGCAGCGGTTGCATCCAAAACAGCGCCAACCACATTTTTTCCTCCAAAAACGCTTTCATCGGCGAATTCATCGGCACGCCGCCGCCGGTTTCGATCATCCGCTGGGCGAAGGGGACGTTGCCGAGGTCAAACAGCTCAAAAAAGCGGTAAACCGGCAAATCGCGTGGTTGGTAAGTTTCCGCGGAGTGCAAATGCCAGGCCGCGTCGCCCAATTGTTCGACCAACCACGCCATTTCCGGCCGATAGTCGCCGGCTTCCTCAGAAATCACGATGTCCGCGCCGTTCGGGAAAAGGCTGCGAAAACCGTCGATCATCCCGCTGGGCCCGCCGATCACCTCCCAGCCTAAATCCGCGTAAACCTGGTTGAGCCAGCCGGTCAGGCCGATGCCGCCGGGAACGGTGTCCAGCTCCGTGATGGCGAAGCCGTTTTTGCGCAGCACCAGGTCGGGCCGAATCACTCCCGGCACGCTGTCCCAAAGCGCCCTCGCCCGGCCAAATTCCACGAGCGGGCGCGGTTTGCCGCGGTCCAGGTAGTCGTGCACCCAGTTAGGGAGCGAGCCGAGCACGCTGCGGCGGTAGATAAGGTTGCAGGCGCGCTGAAAACGGTGCAAAACCGGACCCAAGCGCTGCAAATCCGCCACTGTCTCCGGCGCAAGCGCAAACGGCCGGGCCGAGGTGCGCCAGGTTTTGCGGTCGAACATTCCGCCGGCCGGCATGGCGGCCCGGATGTGCTCGATGGCTTGGTTTTCGGGTGGTGGCATGGTTGCGGTGGGTGTTAGTCGCCCCGGAACGGCGTCGCTTAGGTCTCTTGGGTCCCTTTTTGTCCTTTTTTGGTCCCGAAAGTCCGTGGCGTTCGACTAAACGTCACCGCTGCGCCAATCACAAGCGCCGCGTTCGCCAACTTACCGCGGCCCCTCCAAAAACAGCACCTTCTCCCGCCGGCGAACGTGAAGACCCGCGGGGAGATTCACCTTGGCAGCGGACGCGCCCGGTTCCACCAAACCGCGAACCGCCTCGATTTCGGCGAATCCCACCTCTGCCACGCTTAGGTGCATGAGCCAGGCCCGGATCGCGCGGCGTTGCAGGGCAACCGGAAGCTCGCGCAGCGCCGGGACCGGGAGCCGATCCTGACAGGCATCGAATTTTTCGGCCATCAGCGCTTCGAGAAAACGGTCTTCCTCGCGCAAAATCTCCGCCGTTCTCCGCAAACCGGGCTTGAGCGGACGGCCGGTAACGCGCTCGATCTCCGGGATGAGCCGGTGACGGATGCGGTTGCGCAAAAACGCGTCGGAGGCGTTCGAAGCGTCCTCGCGAAAGCTGGCTGGCGCCGGAATTTCAACGCGTTCCAGGTTCAGCAACGGACGAATCAGCGTCAAATCCAGGTTTCCGACACCAATCGTCGAAACGGGCTCCATCGCCGCCAGTCCGGTGCTCCCCGCGCCGCGGATGAGGTTGATGAGCGTGGTCTCAGCCTGGTCGTCCGCGTGATGGGCTAGGAAAATCACGCTGGTCCCGAATTCCCGCGCGCACTCGGCAAAAAACTCCAACCGCGCCCGCCGCGCCGCCGCCTCGACCCCCGAACCCGCCTGCCGCGCGAGGCTCAAAACCTCGCGGTTCGCGACTTTTGCGGCCAAACCCAGGTTTTGCGCCAAATCCTGGACGAACCTGGAATCAGCCTCGGAATCCTCGCCACGCAGTTGGTGATTGAGGTGACAAAGGACCAAATTTCGGAAACCGGCGTCGAGCAACAACTCTAACAAAGCCACCGAATCCCGCCCGCCGGAAATGCCGAGGAGATAGCGCTGCTTAGGATCGAAGTTGGGCGGAATCTGGAGCAAGAACCCAGTTTCGCCGCTTCAGCACCGGATTCAACCGCGGGAAGGCCTTCGTGGTTGAAGAATGGCGCCGGTAGGGTTTCGTGGAGGGACGCAAAGTCACTGCCATGGACCTCCACGACCTTCATCTCAACCAAACCCGCCGCCAGCTTTTTGGCCGGAGCGCGCTGGGGCTGGGAACTGCCGCCTTGGCACAATTGTTAGGGCCGGGTGCGTCCGGCGCGGGCGGAAATTTTGCCGGCGGCATGCATCACAAGCCCAAAGCCCATCGCGTGATTTACCTCTTCATGAGCGGCGGTCCGAGCCATCACGATACCTGGGATTACAAGCCGAAAATGCGCGAAATGTTCGGCAAAAATCTGCCAGATGAGGTCCGCGACGGCCAACGCATCACCGGGATGACGTCGCGCCAAAAAACGTTGCCGGTTTGCCCTAGCAAATACACCTTTACCCGCCAGGAAAACAATGCGGACGGCGTTTGGGTCAGTGAATTGCTCCCGCACACGGCAACGGCCGCCAAGGAGTTGTGCGTCATCCACAGCACGTTTACCGAGGCGATTAACCACGATCCTGCGATCACTTACATCCAGACCGGCAGCCAAATTCCCGGCCGGCCCAGCCTGGGCGCCTGGCTCAGCTACGGGCTGGGCAACGCCAACGAAAATCTGCCCGGCTACGTGGTCATGCACGCCAAAACCAGCTTCGCGGAGCAGAGCTTGTTCGGCAGGCTGTGGGGCAGCGGTTTTCTACCCTCAGAGCATCAGGGCGTGCTCTTGCGCAGCGAGGGCGATCCGGTGCTTTACCTCAGCAACCCGCCCGGGGTCAGCCGCAACGATCGCCGTGCTCAGCTTGATGCGTTAGCCGCGATCAACCGGGCTCAGCACGCGGCTTTTGGCGATCCGGAGATTTTGTCGCGCATCAAGCAGCACGAGATGGCCTACCGTATGCAGTCCTCCGTGCCGGAGTTGATGGATCTTTCCGACGAGCCGGACGAGGTTTTTGAGCTTTACGGTGAGGATGCGCGTCAGGCCGGGACGTTTGCCGCGTGTTGCCTGAACGCGCGCCGTTTGGCCGAACGCGGGGTGCGCAACATCCAGATTTTTCATCGCGGCTGGGATGCGCACGGCGGCTTACCGCGCGAGCACGAGTCGCAGTGCAAGGACGTGGATCAAGGCAGCGCGGCGCTGATCAAGGACCTCAAGCGCATCGGCTTGCTGGACGAGACGCTGGTGGTGTGGGGCGGCGAATTTGGCCGCACCGCCTACTGCCAGGGCAAGCTGACCAAGGAAAACTACGGCCGCGACCATCACCCGCGCTGTTTCACGGTGTGGATGGCCGGTGGCGGCGTGAAACCGGGGATCACCTACGGCCGCACCGACGACTACGGCTACAACATCTGCGATGCGGACGGCAACGTGCTGAGCCCGCAGCCTGGCCCGGGAAAGTGGACCCCGGGGACGATGCACATCCACGATTTGAACGCGACGATTCTGCATTTGTTAGGCATCGACCACAAACGGCTGACGTTTCGCTACCAGGGCCGCGATTTTCGGCTCACCGACGTGCACGGGCATGTGGTGCACGACATCGTGGCTTGAATGGCGCCGTTTTTGCGGAAATAAGCTGCTTTCGCCTTCGGTTTTCACCAAAAATACGCGAACACCACCCTGCCGTGGCCAAAATCAGCGCTCCGGCCAAAATCTCCGGATTCGCCCAGCGCGGCGGCGATTTTGCGAACGGATGCTCCGGGATCGGCGCCAGCGCGGCACTGCTCGTTTGCAGCCAGGTGGCGGAATCACGGAGTTTGTCCGGCTTTTGCGGTTTTTTCGGTTTCCCGGCGAAAATTCCGCCAATCACCCCCAGCAGCGTGAAAACGATCGCCCAACTGTAGGCCGGCCACGGATTCGACAGCCAGCCCGGGATCGCGCCGAGATCGAAAAATTGCCGGTCCAGCAGCGCGGCCAAGCCGAAAACGCTGCCGGTGACGATCCCGAAGATCCCGCAATGCGCCGGCGCGCGGGTGAGCACGCCGATGACGTAAACGGTGAAAAGGGGAGTCACGAAAACCGGGATCAATGTTAGGAAAGCGTCCAGCATCGTGGGCGTGGAGCGAATGAACGGGATGTAGGCGAAACCGAGCGCGAGCACACCCGCCGTCGCCCAACGGCTAACGGCGACGTAGTGGGCGTCGTCGCGATTTTTGGCGATGAGCCGGGCGTAGACATCGCGGGTGAAGAGGGCCGAGAGCGAGGAGCCCATGGAATCGAACGTGCTGACCGCGGCGGCGAAAATTCCAGCCACGACCATGCCCTTGAACCCGGCGGCGAGGTAGAGCTGGGCCATGTGCGGGTAAAGCTTGTCCGGGTTATCCAGGCCGATGGCGGCGAGATCCGGAAACAGCGCCCTACCCAGCACACCCAGCATCGCCAGCCCCACCATGATCGGCATGCTGATGGCCGCGCCGAACAGCGCCGCCATTTTCATGTCCCAAATCGAGCGCGCCCCGGCCAGGCGCATGGTTTGGCTGTGATTCACGCTCCAGTAGCCGCCGGCGACGATGATCCAGCCTAACGCAACCACCAACGGCGAGGTCGTGCCGCCAACACCGTGGTAGCTGCTCATTCGCGCGAGTTCGGACGCCTTGCGCGTTTCATCGAGATCAACCGATTCCAGCGTGGCGGCCGCGCCCGACCATCCGCCGGCCGCCTTCCAGACCGCGGCGAAAATGACTGCCATGCCCAGGAACATGATCGCTCCCTGCAAGGCGTCGGTAAACACCACCGAGCGCAACCCGCCCCAAGAGGTGTAGATTCCGGCAATGGCGACGATGGCGACGATCAACACCCAGGCAACAGGCGCGCTAAGACCCAGGAAACTGGTTAGCAGCAGGTAAATCGACCAAATCATGAGGCCGAGCATGCTGGTGCGGTACTGAATTTGGATCAACGCGCTAAGCACGCGCGCGCTGGGGCCGAACCGAGCCTCCAGGTACTCCGCATTCGTGAAATGCCCGGCCCGCGCCATGGCCGGCACCAGGAAAAAAGCGGCGAAACTGACCCCAATCAGCGCCCCTAACGTGTGCACCATGATGATGTGCATGCCCGTGCCATAAGTTTTGCCCGTCATGGAAACCAGGTCCGCGTTATCCACGTTGGTGGCGAACATGGAGAAGCCGATGGCCCACCAAGCCAGGGCGCGGCGGCCGAGAAACCAATCCTCGCTGGTTTTCGTCCCCCGAGCCAGCCAAAAGCCTAACGCCATCACGCCGCCGTTAAGCGTGAGAACGATGATCCAGTCAAGCGTGGTCATTTGGGGGGGAGTTTCGAGTTTTAACAGCTCAAAGTCTCTCCCCCGGTAAACTTGGCGATCCCCTCCAAATTCCACGTCATCCCCAATCCCGGCCCATCGGGAATCGCGATCATTCCGTCCGCGTCCATCACGATCGGCTCGGCGAGCAGGTCCTCGATGTAGGGCGCGGGGGTGATGTATTCCACCCAACGCGCGTTGCCGGCTGCGGCGACCAGTTGCAAGTCCGCCGCCAAACCCACCGCGGTGTTCCAACCGTGCGGGACGAAGAGAATGGCGTGATCGTCGGCGCATTGCGCGATTCTGAACTCCTCGGTTAGCCCGCCCACTTTGGTCACGTCAGGCTGGATGAAATCGACGGCGCGGCGCTCGATCCAGGGGATGAAACTCTGCCGCCGGGTAAACGTTTCGAGCCCCGCAATCGGCAGCGGCGCGTTTTCCGTCAGTTTCACGTATCCATCCAGGTCATCCGGCCGCAGCGGCTCCTCAAACCAGGTTACATCGTAGTCCGCCAGCATTTTTGCGGTTTCCAGCGCCCATTTGTAGCCGTGCGGCCAAAACGCGTCGGATCCGCCGGCGTCCACCATCAACTCGTTGTCCGGCCCCAGCGTTTCGCGCGCGGTTTTCACGATTTTCTCGTCGGTCTTCGCGTCCACGCGGCCAAACGGCCCCCACCCCATCTTGAATGCGCGAAATCCGCGTTGCATCCCGTCTTCCAGCCTAACGCGCAATTTGTCCGGCTCATCCATCAGCAGCGAGCCGTAGGGCTTGATCCGCTCGCGGCGCCGGCCCCCTAACAAGCGACTAATCGGCTGGCCGGTGATTTTTCCGAACACGTCCCAAAGCGCGATGTCGATCGCCGAGATGGCGTGGGTCACCGAACCGCCACGGCCTTGCCAAAACGTCTGCTGGTGCAGGTTTTCGCTCACCGCCGCCGGATCCACCGCGGAGGCGCCGATCAAAAACGGGCGAAAAACCTCGATCGCGCCTTCCACCAGCTTGGCGGAGGTGAAGGCGCTGCCGACGCCGGTCACTCCGTCGTCGGTGATGAGTTCCACCAGCGTGTGCATATTGTTGGCCTCGTCGCTAAAGTCGTCGTCCGCGGCCCAACCGCCGTCAGGGGTGGCTCCGCGCAACGGCAGCAACCGGATGTCTCGGATTTTCATGATTTTTGTCAGGAATTAGCGCCGTCGTCTTCGTCCAGGTGGAGTTTGTGCAAAATGCGGTGGAGGATCGGCGCCGAGAGAATGGCCACCATCGAGAAAAAAACCAGATGCGCGTAGAGCGCGAAAATCCCGCCAAAAACCTGCGCACCCCACCCCTCGCCCGGGCTCGCGGTTTCCCGGCCGGCGAGCAACATGCAGGTGGTGTGAAACGCTTCGTGCCACGGCTGGCCGGCCAACAAAACAAACCCCGCGACTCCGCCGCCGACGGAAATGAGGACGATGCCGCCGGTGAGGGCAAAAGCTCGCCCGATGCGGCCAATGAACTCGGATTTGCTGAGGAGGGGATCGCGGCGGTGCTCGAACATGGCACGCACCGAACGCACGAAATCACGCCCGGTCAAGATCCGACAGCCCCGGCGGCGGCAAGGCTTGCGTCCGCCTCATCCCCGCGCAAAATTCGGGCCCCGCGCGCTTCGCCGGGCGCACCTACCCCAACCGTCAGAAAAACGCATCGCCATGGCTGAAACTCCCCGCATCGTCACCACCGAAGAAGTCATGTTTTTCGACACGGACGTCGGCGGCGTGGTTCACAACATCGCCTACCTGCGGATGATCGAGGCGGCCCGCACCCGGTTGGCCGGCAATATGGGGATGCGCCTGGCGGAAATGGCCGAACGCCAGGAATATCCCGTGGTGGTGCGAACGGAGATCGACTACCGCAAGCCCGCGAAGTTGGGCGACACCATCGAAATTCACGGCCAACTCGAAAACCTGGGAAAAGTCCGATTTTGGATGAGTTTCGAGGTCGTGCGCCCCTGCGATGAAACGTTGCTGGTCACCTGCCGGCAACAACTCGCGCTGGTTCAGATGCCAAAGGGCCGGCCCTTGCGTGTGCCCGAAGTTTGGTCGAGACGCTTCCAGGGCACCCAATCCGCAGACAAATCGCAAAAAAATTGATCAATCCGCAGGCTTGCTTCCCAGCTTGGTGTTTAGTGTCCTAAGGAATACCCCTAATTCGTGGGCACTCAGTAATTTTTGCAACTTTTCCACGCAACATCATTCTCATGAGCGAAACGGAACTCCCCGAACATCAGATTTTTTCAATCTTGCGCCGGGGTGAGGAGGATCCGATTGGACCTTACAGCGACGATCAGTTGGTCGGCCTGCTAAACGAGGGCCAGGTGCGCGATACGGACATGGTTTTCTACGATGGGCTGGATGATTGGAAGCTGATCCGCGACGTTTTCGATCTCCACCAGGGAATCGCGAATTTTGAGGACGATGGCCAGGATCAAACCCTGGTCGCCCAGGTGTTTTCCGTGTTGTCGGAGCATTTGGACCCGGGGGAGGAGATTTACTACATCGCCGTTCAGGACAAACCGACGATTCGCCTGAAAGGTCCGAACGCGATCGCGATTACCGAGCAGCGCGTCTGTATTGCCAGCCGCAAACTCAACGGGCGGCTGCAATTCAAGGATTTTCTCTGGTCGGAAATCCACGTGGCCTCCGCACGCCGCAAAATTGGCGAAAAGTTGGGCGTCTTCAGCGTGCTGCTCCGCTCCGGAGAGCGTTTTGAGGTCGATCGCATCAGCGACCTGCAACTCAACAAACTGCAACAACTGGCCAACGACTTTAGCGCGGACGAAAACGTGGCGATTTGAGGATTACCGCGAAAAATCGCCGAAAAACCGGGAAAATCACGCCCGTTGCCCGATCGGCGCCGCTTTGGCGTCGTGAGCGCCCGTGTAGAGCGTAAGCGGCCGGTAAAGCCGATTGTCGTCCAACTGCTCCAAGACCTGCGCCGTCCAGCCCGCGACCCGCGAAATGGCGAAAATCGGGGTGAAAAGGTCCGTCGGGACGCCCAGCGAATAGTAGACGGTGGCGGAGTAAAAATCGACATTCGCGTTGAGCCCCTTTTTTTCCTTCATGATCTCCGCGATGCGCTCGGACATGTCGATCCACTTCGTCTCGCCCAGGTCCTCGGTTAGCTTCACCGCCATGTTGCGCAAATGCGGCGCCCGCGGGTCCAGCACCTTGTAGACCCGGTGGCCGATGCCCATGATTTTTTCCTTTTTCGCCAATTTTTCCTCCACCCAGGCATCCACGTTGCTCAATTCGCCAATTTCCTGGAGCATGTGGATGACGCCCTCGTTAGCGCCGCCGTGAAGCGGGCCTTTCAGCGTCCCCACCGCGGAGGTAATGGCCGAATACATGTCGCTGAGCGTGGCGATCGTCACCCGGGCGCTGAAGGTGGAAGCGTTCATCCCGTGATCGGCGTGCAGGATGTAGGCCACATCCAGCGTCTTGGCCATTTTCTCGGTCGGCTCCTGTCCGTTGATGAGGTAGAGAAAATGAGCCGCCTCGCCCAAATCCTTGCGAATCGGCGGAATTTCCAATCCCTGGCGCAGGCGGTGGTAGGCGCCGATGATGAGGGGAATTTTCGCGCAAATGCTCAACGCGCGTTCCTCATTGAGGGCGCGATTTTGGTGGTCGCCGCGCGCGTCGTAGAGCCCCAGCATGGAGACTCCGGTGCGGATCACGTCCATGGGCGCAGCGTCGCTTGGCGCGCTCCGCAAAAAATCGATCACGCCCTTGGGTAGCGAGCGTTGTTCGCGCAAAACCGAGACCAATCCCTCCAATTCAGCGCGGTTCGGCAGTTTGCCCCGATGCAGCAGATAAAGCACCTCCTCAAACGTGGTGTTTTCCACCAAATCGTCGATTTTGTAGCCCAAATAGGCCAATTTGCCCTCCGCGCCCCGAACTTCGCTCAGCTTGGATTCATTGGCGATGATTCCCTCTAATCCGCGGGCAATGATGGGTTCTGACATGGTTAAATGGCGGGGTTTGGATTTGGTTGTTTGGGTTTTTGGCAGGTTTTCACCCTAGCGCGCATTGTTGGCGAGCCAAGGCCCGATTTCAGGGAAAAGCCGCGTCCAGCGCGGTTCCTCGCCGCGAAACACCGGTTCCCTGATTTCGTCAAGTTAGGGAGGAAACCATGCCCGTCTAGCCCTTAAATTCGCGGCTTCCAACACGCGAGTTTTTTAGCCGCTCCACAACTTCGATCAACCGGCGCGCCAAATCCGGCTTAGCCGCTTTCGGCAGGACCTCAACCTCTCCGTTGGCGAAAAAAAGCGTGATCTCGTTCGCGTCGGAATCGAAACCGATGTCAGTGCGGCTTACGTCGTTGGCCACGATGAGGTCGCAGTTTTTGCGCTTCAGCTTGTCCCTGGCGTGGCGCTCCAAATGCTCGGTTTCTGCGGCGAAACCTACCAAAATTCCGCTAAAACCCAGATTTTCGCGCGCGCTGCCCAGGATGTCTTCGGTTTGCTCCAAACGGATGACCGGCGAGCGATTTTTCGTCTTTTTGAGCTTCTGCGGGGCGACTTCCGCCGGCCGATAGTCGGCCACCGCGGCAGTCATGACGGCAACGTCCGCCCGGCCAATTCGCTCGGCCACGGCATCGTACATTTCCCGCGTAGTTTCCACCAGCGTGGTGCCAATGCGTCCGTGGCTCGGCGCGAGAAGCGCCACCGGCCCGGAAATCAGCTCCACTTCGTGACCCGCCTCTGCCGCGGCTTCGGCGATCGCGTAGCCCATCTTGCCGGAGGAGCGATTGCTGATGAAACGCACGGGATCGATGGGTTCGCGCGTCGGACCCGCGGTGACGAGGAATTTCATCGCTCGAGCATTGCTTCGATTTTTTCGACGATCTCGTCAATCGGCAAAAGCCGGCCCGGCCCTTCGTAACCGCACGCCAGCATTCCGTCCTCCTCCGGGCCGATGAATTCAACCCCGCGGGATCGCAACTTTTCCACGTTTTCCTGCGTCACCGGGTTTTGCCACATGTTGCCGTTCATGGCCGGGGCAATGAGGATGGGAGCACGGGTGGCCAGCGCGATCGCAGTCAAAGCGTCGCCCGCCAAGCCGTGAGCCAGTTGCGCGATGAGGTTGGCCGTCGCCGGAGCCACCACCAGCAAATCGGCGCGGTCGGCCAATTGGATGTGACCCGGACGCCAGCTCTCTTTTTCGTCGAAAAGGCCGGCGGTGACGGGATTTTTCGAGAGCACCTGAAGGGTGAGCGGGGTAATGAACTCCTGCGCGCCGGCGGTCATGACCACGTTGACGTTGTGGCCGGCTTTGGTCAGCTTACTGGTTAGGTCGGCCGATTTGTAGGCGGCGATGGAGCCGGTGATTCCCAGGATGACGGTGTTGGCGTCGCTCATTCCCCGCACTATCGCCCCAAATCAGGGGACTCGGCAAGAACGATCAATTTTTCAGCGTTTTCTTGATTCGCGAGATCTCGGCTTTCGCATCGGCGACCAAACGTTGGTGGGCTTCTTTGGACAAAATGCCCTCAGCCTTCATTTCATCGTATTTGCTCAAATCAGCCTCCAAGCGCGTCAATTCTCCCCCTCGGCTTTTCCCTCCTGCTTCCCTTTGTCGCGATAAATCTCGATGAGTTCTTTTCCCCATTTGGTCTCTTCGACAGGTGGCAGGTCTTTCAGGAGCATTTTTTGGACTTGTTCGAAGTTGATTTCCAAGGCCCGCATGAGCCAAAGCTGAAACACGTCGCGCCATTTTTCGCGAGCCTTGGTTTGTAGGCCGGGAGTTTGCTCCAGATTATCGTAGTGCTTCTGAAAATTGGCCAGCAATTTTGTCTTGTCGCGCTCCAGAAGCGGGAAAAACACCGACACCAACGGATTGTCAGGATCGGTCTTGGCGATTTCCCGGATTCGTTCGTCCAAGTAGTGATCGTCCGGATCGAAATTGGAGCAAGGCAAGGGTTTGGGATTCTTACGCTTCTTGCCGGAGGAAGTGGTGAGACTGTGAGGGTTTAACGTGCGGGTGAGGTAAATCAAGTGAACCTCGCATTCGCGGTCGGGGTAGCGATCTAAAAACAGGCCGGTGGAGACTAACGCCCGGCTATGCAGGTTTTCGGTTCTGTAGCCCTGATTTTCAACGATCAGCGCCTTTTCATTTGGATCGTTGGGAATCACGGTCGAATCCGCGGTTTTCTCGATTTCCTTGCGCTGTTCGGTTCGGCATTCGGCGCCATCCTTTGGATAGGGCATTTTGATCACCTCGTAGAGCTTGCTAGGATCGGCCTCATAGACCACGAAGAACTCTTTGTCGCTTTTCATTCCATCCGATGGCCTGAGACGGCCGTACTTCAAATCCCAAATTCCCCGAGCCACGCGAATCGGCGCAATTCTCCGTTGAAAGCGCGGTATTTCGCGGAGATCAATGCCGCTGCCCATGAATCCCCAACAGCCAACGCTGTACGACACCTTGCACCGCAAGGAACTGGAGTTGAAACCCGCCGATGGCGAGACGTTTCGCTTCTACTGCTGCGGCCCCACGGTTTACGGGCCGGCTCACATCGGAAATTTTCGCACGTTCGTGATTCAAGACGTCTTGCGCCGCGTGATCGAGCTTTCCGGGATGAAGGCGAGGCACGTCCGCAACATCACCGACGTGGACGACAAGACGATCCGCGATTCCCGGGCTGAAGACAAAACTTTGGTCGATTTCACCCGAAATTGGACCAAACGCTTCCATGAAGACTGCGTGAAGCTCAATTTGCTGCCACCGCACGTGGAACCCAGCGCCGTGGAGCACGTGCCGCACCAAATCGCGATGATCGAGAAGCTGATGGAGGCCGGAAACGCCTACCGTGGGGCCGATGGATCGGTCTACTTCAAGGTGGGCTCGTTTGCAGGCTACGGAAAGCTGAGTCACCTGGACGAACGCGAAATTCAGCTGGGCAGCTCGCAGTCGGCTCAGGATTCCGACGAGTACGAGAAGGACTCGCTGGCGGATTTCGCGCTGTGGAAGGCTCGCAAGCCGGAGGACGGGGAAAATTTCTGGCAAAGCCCGTGGGGCGAGGGAAGGCCCGGCTGGCATCTGGAGTGCTCGGCCATGAGCCTGGAATACCTGGGTGCGCCGTTCGACCTTCATTCCGGCGGCGTGGATTTGTGCTTTCCGCATCACGAAAACGAGATCGCGCAGAGCGAGGCCGCAACCGGACAGACCATGTGCCACCACTGGTTTCACGTGACCCACCTCACCGTCGATGGCGGCAAAATGTCGAAAAGCGCGGGCAATTTTTACACGCTGAGCGACCTGGAGAAAACCGGATTCACGGCCGTGGATCTGCGGTTTGCCCTGGCCAGTGCGCATTACCGCCAGCCGCTGAATTTCGTGGCCAAGGACAAGCAAGGCCGGGAGAGGTTTGAATCGCTTCGTGCCGCCCGCCAGGCACTTCACAAGCTGGCAAAAGCCGAGTTGGAGCTTCGTCAGGCCGCCGGGGCCGCCGAACCGCCGGAATTCGAGGCGCTGGCCGCTCAAAAGGTGGATTTGGCCGATTTTCAGCCCGCTTGGGAGGCGCTTTTGAACGATTTGAACACGCCGGAGGCCCTCGGGAAGACGTTTTCCGCCTTGAAAGGCCAACACGCCGATCCCGCGAAATCCTGGCTGGCGTTGCACTTCATCCTGAGCGCCCTGGGGTTGCGCCTGCCCGTCGAGAAAAAGGTCGATGCGCCGGCCGAAATCCTGGAAAAAGCGCAGCAGCGTTGGGAGGCCAAGCAAGCCAAAGATTGGGCCGCCGCCGATGCGTTGCGCGACGAAGTGACGGCCCTCGGCTGGCAAATCAAGGACGCGAAGGACGGCTACGAGGTGGTGCCGGCCGAGTAGCGGCGCCCTTTTCGCGACCCTCGAAAATTGACCCGCGAAAACGCCCTTGCCGATTTCCCAGCCCTGTCGAGAGTTGGGCGTGACCGATCCGATTCTCCTCGCCGCTTCCACCGCCGCATCCAGCTCAGCGTTGGTGACGTTCGTCATCTACCTGGGTTTCGTCTTCCTGCTCGCCTTTTTCGCCAATCGCCTTCAGCAAGGCAAGGCGTTTGCCAGCGAGTACTTCCTGGGCAGCCGAAATATCGGGCTGTGGGCCTTTGCCCTCACCTACGGGGCCACGGTGGCGTCCGGCGGCAGTTTCATGGGATTTCCCGCGCTCATTTACACCCACGGATGGACCATGGCATGGTGGATTTGCGGCTACATGGTCTCGCCGCTGGTTGCCCTGGCGCTGCTCGCCAAGCGCATCAACCAGGTGGGCCGGATCGCCGGCGCCATCACCGTGCCGGAGTTGCTCCGCAAGCGATTCGCCAGCACCGCGGTCGGCAACACCGCCACATTCATCGTCGTTTTTTTCATGTTTTTCTACCTGCTGGCCCAATTTAAGGCCGGCGCCGAAATCATGGCCACGTTGTTGGAAGGAAACGCCGCTTTTGACGGGTTGTCCAACGGCATTGACTCCCTGACCGCCGACTGGTTCTGGGTTGGAGAGGCCGAAGGTTCCTACATCATCTGCCTGGTGCTCTTCACCGTGTCGGTGGTGGTTTACACGGCCTACGGCGGGTTTCGAGCCGTGGTTTGGACCGACGTGATGCAAGGGCTGGTCATGGCCCTGGGCGTCATCATCATGCTCGTCTTCGCTCTCAACCAGGTTGGCGGTTTGGGCAAAGCAACCAGCGAACTCGCGAAAATGACGCCACCGGAAGAAGCGGAAGCGGTCCTGGAAATGGCGAACGCGCCAACGGCGGATCGCGAGTTTGCCAAAGGAACCTGGATTCGCACCGGCGACGGCGTGGCGCGGCTCGGGAAATCCGCCCAAATTGCCGCCGGAGAGACCCAAAGCGCCAAAGTCGAAGCGATCGTCATCACCACGCCGGGTGAAATCGAGAAACTCCGCCCACAAGCGGAGGACGGCGTGGCGGCTCGCCTCATCTCATCCAAACCCTACGCCCACGGCGCCAATCAACCTGGCGCCTACCTCACCCCGCCCGGACCAGACAGCACGAGCCTAACCGGTTACCTGCCCGTCTTCCTGGCGCTGAGCTACTTCGCGTTTTGGAACCTGAGCGGCGCGGCGCAACCCAGCTACATGGTGCGGCAAATGGCCTTTCGCAACACCGGCGTGCTGCGGCGCTCGATCATGTTCGTGGCCGTGTTTTTCCTCATCATCTACGTGCCGCTCATCTTCATTTTCACCTGCGCGCGCGTCATTTTGCCCGGGTGGGAGATCGACGCCGACCGCATCATGCCGGAAATGGCCGCTGCCCTCACGGAAACCGCCGGCGTGCCGTGGTTGGCGGGCCTGCTGGTCGCCGCACCGTTCGCCGCCATCATGTCCAGCGTGGACAGCTTTCTGCTGCTCGTTTCCAGCGGAGTGGTGCGCGATATTTACCAGCAAAGCATCAACCCCAACGCCTCGGAAAAGCAGGTCAAACGGCTCACGCATCTGGTTACCATCGCGCTCGGCGTACTGGGCATCATTGCCGTGCTCAACCCGCCGGATTTCCTACAAACGCTCATCGTTTTCGCCTCCGCCGGGCTGGGAGCCTGCTTTTTGGTCCCCATGGTCCTGGCGCTCTACTGGCCGCGAATGACGAACTGGGGAGCCGTCGCCGGAATGATCACCGGAGCAGTGACGATTCTGGGTTTATACATCATCGGCTACATCAAATACGACAAATTCAAGGAATGGGCCCCGTTCGACCTCCACCCATTCATCTACTCCATCGCCACGACCTTGGCGGCGGTGATTTTCGTGAGTTTGCGCGGAAAAGAACCGGATCGCAGTTTGATCGAGAAATTTTTCGGGAAATGACGCTCACGTTCGATTTCAATCGAGCCAGTTTTCGCACTTCAAACCCGTTGTTTCCCGAGCGGCGGTTTTTTGGTCGAAATTACGCCAAAATCGGGCGCACCACCTTGCCGTAGACGTCCGTTAGGCGAAAATCGCGGCCTCCGTGCAAAAACGTGAGTTTTTCGTGATCGAAACCCATGATGTGGAGAATCGTGGCGTGCAGGTCGTGGATCGAAACGGGGTCCTTGACCGCAAAATACCCGAAATCGTCGGTGGCGCCGTGATGGTGGCCGCGTTTCACCGCGCCGCCGGCAAACCACATCGTAAAGCCGTGAGGATTGTGATCCCGGCCGTTGGTGTGTTTGCCGTCGATGCCGGTGAAATACTCAAACGTGGGGGTGCGGCCGAATTCGCTCCCGCACATGACGAGGGTGTCCTGGAGCAACCCGCGAGCGTCTAAATCGCGCAAAAGCGCGGCGATCGGGCGGTCGACGGCGTGGGCGTTGCCGCGGTGGCCCGTTTGCAGGTTGGAGTGCTGATCCCAGAGGTTTCCGTATCGCGGCGTGGCGTGGGTGACGGTGATGTAGCGCACGCCTGCTTCGCAAAAACGGCGCGCCAAAAGCAGGGCCCGGCCAAATTCGTCCGTGTGATCGCCGCCGATGCCGTACAAATCGCGCGTGGCCTGCGATTCGCGGCTTAGATCCATCAGTTCCGGCGCTTCGGTCTGCATGCGAAAAGCCAGCTCCAGGTTGGCGACTTTTGCCTGCGATTCCCCGTCCAGCGCCCGGATGAAGTCCAAATGACGCTCCTGGCCGCCAAACGCGCTCCCCAGGTTTTCCCACAAATGGCCGGTTTTCTTGCGATTTGGCCGGCCGATGGGCGTCGCGCCGAAATTCGCCGGCAAAAACCCGGTGGACCGCGATTTCGGCGCGCCGGGGACGATGTCGATGTAGCCCGGGAGGTTCTCGTTTTCCGATCCCAACCCGTACAGGAGCCAACTCCCCAAGGTTGGCCGAATTTCGCGCGGTACGCCGGTGTGGAGCACCGTTTTCGCCGATTCGTGGTCGTTGCTCTGGTGGTGCAGGGAGTGAATGAAGCACAAATCGTCGATGAAGCGCGAATTCACCTCGGGAAACAGATCGCTGGCCCAGGCGCCGCTCTGGCCCCACTGCCGCCAGGCGAAGGGCGAGCCAATGACGGTGCCTTGGGGCGCGAAGGTGAATTTTGGCGGGCGAATCGAGTCCGGCAGCGGTTTGCCGTGGTTGGGTTGAAGCGCCGGTTTGTGGTCGTAGGAGTCGATTTGCGAAAGGCCGCCCTCCAGGAAAATGTAGATGAGCCGCCGCGCTTTGGGCTCATGATGCGGGACCCGTTCCATCGTCCGGCGCAGCGTCCGCGCCAACAGATCCGTCAACGCCACGCCGCCCAAGCCGATTGCCGCGCCGGTGAGAACGCGGCGGCGAGAAGGGAGGGGCATGGTGGAGGATTGAGACACGTTGGTGGCCGAATTCGCTGCGAAAACCGCGGACCATACACCAATTTCGCGCGATTTTCAGGTTCCGTGCGTACGCCGCCTCAGGAATTACCTGATCCGTGGCCACACCAAAACCCGGTCTTCACAAACTGGCGAATTTCCGCTAAATATCGGACCGTTGTTAGGAAGCTTTCGCCTTCCAATCAACGTTCCCGAAGGGGGGGACACATACCCCGTGGGGTGAACGACCCTACGGACACCGATTTGAAACCAAGCCCAGGGCTCGGCGGCAAAATCCGCTCGGCTGGCAAGAAGGAGGCAGGTTGGGCGGGACCCAAAGGCAGGGTAGCTCCTCCCCCCTTCGGGAAGAGGTTGTCCGTTCACACGTAAACGCGGTGCACGCGCTGGGTGACGCCGGTGAGGATCTCCCAGGCGATGGTTCCCGCCTTTTGCGCGATTTCCGTCGCCAAAATCGGCGTTTCGTCCCCTTGCCGGCCCATGAGAACCACCTCGTCGCCGGGCTGCGGCGATTGGCCGGCTCCACTCACATCCACCATGATTTGATCCATCGTCACCCGGCCCAAAATCGGGCATCGCCTCCCCCCGAGCAACACCTCCGCGTCTTGGCCCGAAAGATGGCGCGGATAACCATCGCCGTAGCCGATTCCCACCGTGGCGACCCGCGTAGGCTGCTGGGTTACGTAGGCGCTTCCGTAGCTGATGCCGTGGCCGGCCGGCAAGTCGCGAACCAGCGTGACGCGCGACTTTAGACTCATGACCGGCCGCAAGCGATCCTGAAATTCCGGCAACGGGGACAGGCCAAAAAGCATCAATCCGGGCCGCATCAGCGTCGCAAACGGCTGATCCGCGGCGAAACCCAGCAATCCGGCGCTGTTGCTGAGGTGAATTTCGGCAAAATCCGGCAAATCCCGCAAAATCTCGCCCGTGCGGGCGATTTGCCGGCGGGTGAATCCGGCGTCCTCGTCAGCGGACGGAAAATGCGTGGCCACCCCCGCAAGCCGCAGGTTTTTCATCGCGCCAATCCGGCTGACCAACTCCGCGGCGTCGGCTTCCAGGCAACCCATCCGTCCCATCCCGGAATCGATCGCCAAATGCGCCTCAACCGGCTTTTTGAGCGCATCGAAGGCCTGCGCCTCCTCCAGCGAGGACACGGGCACGACAAATCCGCGGTCGGCGGCCACGGTCCGTTCTCCCGGCAAAACCGGCCCTAACACGAACACCTTTGCCGCCGAACGATCGGCCACCACCAGCCCTTCTTCCACGGTGGCCACGCCAAACCAACTCACCTCAGCCGCCAAAGCCTCCACCACCTGCGCCAGCCCGTGACCGTAGGCATCGGCCTTCACCACCGGCATGATTTCGCGCCCACGGGCGAATTCCCGCGCCACCGCCAGATTGTGACGAAGCGCGCCGAGATCGATCTCGGCCCAGGTTCTGAGGTTGAGGTTGGCGGTGGACTTGGACGGGCTCACGCTTCGGTTAGGCTTACGCCGGTTGGGCGCAGCTTCAATTCGTGAAACCGGAAAACCAAAACTCGAAATCCGAGTTTCGAGTTTCGAAGTTTCGAAAATTTAGCTCCGCGCCCTCGGCACGACCAAAACGGGAACCTCGGCCTTGCGCACAATTCCATTGGCGACGCTGCCCAAAACCGCTTCTTCCAACCGGTTTTTGCGGTGGCTGCCCACAACCAGCAAATCAGCCCCCCGGTGTTTGGCGAAATCCAGCAAACTCTCCACCGCGTCCCCACCCTTGAGATAGCCGCTGGCCTGGATGCCTCGCTGGCTCAATTGCTCCACAAACTCCTGCACCTTTTGGCCTTCCCGTTCCGCCTCAGCCTCCAGCGGATCCTTGCTGCCCGGGTAAACGTAAGGCGCAAGATCCGGATGTTGCTGATGAATGTGAATCAGGTGGAGATTGGCCTGGTAACGCTCGGCAAGATTCGCGGCCCACTCGATCACATCGTTCGCTTCCTCGTCGAAATCCACGGCTACGGCGATATTCTTCATGAAACTACTTTTTCGATGGGATATTTGCGGTTCTCTGCGGGGCTTGGCAAGGTGTGCGCAGCGATTGGCCACACAGCCTGGATTTTATTCGTTCTCTAGCAGTCAAAAAAAATCGTCAACGCCGCTCTCGCTGCCGATCGATCGCCGCACCCATGTCGTGGGAGCCAAACAGCGAGGTGCCCGCCACCATCACGTTAGCCCCGTGCCGCGCGGCAATGTGCACGGTTTCGCCGTCGATTCCGCCGTCTACTTCGATGTGAAACGCCAAATTCCGCTCCGCGCGCTCTGCAACCGCGGCGTCGATTTTCGGCATCGTCTCCGCCTCCATGAAAACCTGACCGCCAAAGCCGGGAACCACGGTCATGACCAGGAGCAGGTCGATTTGGTCCAGAAAAGGCAGGGCGGCTTCGAAATCGGTGGCCGGATTGAGCGCCAAACCACAGGTGCAGCCGGATTGCCGGATTTTTTCCAGGGTGCCGCCGAGGTCATGCTCGGGCTCGACATGAACGGTGATGTTGTTGGCGCCGGCTTCGACGAATCGCGGAAAATAGTGATCCGGCCGCTCGATCATGAGGTGGACGTCGAGCGTCAATTCCGTGCAGCCGCGCACGTGCCTCACGAATTGCGGCCCAAAGGAGATGTTGTCGACAAAATGGCCGTCCATCACGTCCAGGTGCAGCCAATCAGCGCCCGCTTTTTCCGCCCGGGCGACTTCTTGGCGGAGTTGGCTCCAATCCGCGGCCAACAGACTCGGGACGACGATGCGTTGCTGAAAATCGCTCATGCCCCCGATTCTGACGCACGCGCTTCACGCTGGCAAGTCTTCCCGCAACCACGCAGGCACGCTTTCCACTTGAAATTCCGACAGATGCCGTTTCGTAAGGCTCTATGGCTGAAGTCCACTCGACCTTTGAATTGAGACGGGGCGCGTTGGCGCCCGATTTTGAGTTGCCTGAGGGCGGCGCAAAAAAGAAGCACAACTTGCAGAACCTTGCCGATGGGAAGAAGGCAATCGTGGTGATATTCGCGTGCAATCACTGTCCCTACGTGTTCCTGGTCGCCGATCTGGTGGGCGAGTTTGCCAAGGATTACGCCAAGCGCGAGGTGCAATTTGTCGCGATCAACGCCAACGACGTCTCCAAAAATCCCGAAGATGCTCCGAACAAAATGAAGGACTTCGCCAAGGAGCACGGCTGGAAATTTCCCTACCTTTACGATGAGGATCAATCGGTCGCCAAATCCTACTCCGCGGCCTGTACGCCCGATTTTTTCGTGTTTAACGGCGATTTGGAACTGACCTACGCCGGCCAATTCGACAACGCGCGGCCCGGAAATGCGACGCCGGCCACCGGGGCCGACTTGCGCGCTGCTCTGGAGTCAACCCTGCGCAGCGGCAAGGCTGATTCCGTGCGAATGCGCCCCAGCAGCGGTTGCAACATCAAGTGGAAAAAAGGCAACGCCCCGGCATATTTTTCGTAATTCCGCGAAATCGACCCGAATTTCACCAAAACTTCGCCAAAGACCCATTCTCCACGTGCCAATCGTCCGACAGCGAATTATAGTTGATACCCCTCCGTCCTAGTTTCCACCCCTCTGTCTCAAAAATCATCATGGCGCACCAACTTCCACCCCGCGGCCCGGGCGGGAACGCTCTGGCCTTTGATTCGCTACGAAACAGCGACGTTGTGGAGCCAACAATGGCCGCGCCGGATGAAACTAACCTCGTTGTCGATTTGCCTGATTCCTTCCAACGCCCCGTCGAACGCCTGGTCCCCCCGGAGACCGGATACGGCTACGAACAGCCGCCGGCGGTCGAGGTGAAAGGCGGTGTTTCGCGGTTTGGCGCGTTTTTCCTGGCGATTTTTGCCCAAATCCTGGTTTTCGGCGGTTTGGGCGCGGCGGCTTATTTTTACCCGCAAGAGTCCGCCGACGCTTTGCGAAAAGTGGCCCAACTTCTCGACCGGGAGGGGCCTACAACCCAAGCCGAGGCCACCCCGTGGATTCCGCCGGAGCCCACCAGCACCTTGGGCGACCGCATCCAGATCTTGGAGCTGGAAGATCGCGCCATTTATCGCGGCGACCGCACCGCCTTTGCCGAATTGCAGCGCCGGGCCGACCTTTTGGAGGACGACACCGCAAATCCGATTTTCGATGCCGTTCACGCCAGTCTCGTCAGAATTCGCCAGCTTTACCAGGTTTCGGCGCAAAACGCGCCCCCGGTGCTCGACGCCCAGGCGATTTTTCCCGGCGCGCAGACCGAGCCCGACCTTCCAACCGCCTCAGTCATCCAGGTTTTGCGCGACCGCCGTCATTCCGCGCCTGCGCGAGAGCGTGCGGCCTACCTGCTGGCGGACGTGAAAACGGCGCCGGCCCAAAAAGCGCTGTTCAACACCATTCAGGACGATCCCAACCTCCAGGTGGTGGCCCAAGCCTTCACCTCCTTCCGCAAATCGACCGGTTATCCCGGCAACGACTGGTTTAACTCCGAGGAGGTCGAAACCTGGTGGTTTCAGAACGCGCCGACCATCCTGGGCCGGGTGAATTAGGAGGCGTTTTTCGTCCGTTCCCATGATTCTGGCCCTCGATCAAGGCACCACCAGTTCGCGCGCCATCCTTTTCGACCACTCCGCCAGCGTGGTCGGCGTTGCTCAACGCGAATTCGAGCAAATTTTCCCCCAACCGGGCTGGGTGGAGCACGATCCGCGCGAAATCTGGGATTCCCAGCTCGCAGTCGCCCAAAGCGTGCTGGCCGAAAACGGCGTCGCAGCTGGTGAAATCGCCGCGATCGGCATCACCAACCAACGGGAGACCACCATCGTGTGGGATCGCAAGACCGGTGACCCCATCCACCACGCAATCGTCTGGCAGGACCGCCGCACGGCCGAAATTTGCGATCAACTTCACGCCGGCGGGCACGCGGAGCGCATTCAGGAGAAAACCGGCCTCATCCCGGATGCCTACTTTTCCGGCACGAAAATTCGCTGGATTTTGGACAACGTCCCGGAGGCTCGAAAACGGGCTGAGGATGGCGAGTTAGCCTTCGGAACCATCGACGCGTGGCTGGTTTGGAACCTGACCGGAGGCGAGCATCATCTGACCGACGTCTCAAACGCCAGCCGCACCCTGCTCTTCAACCTGGAAACCCTGGATTGGGACGGCGAATTGCTGGATTTGCTCCAAGTTCCGCGCCCGTTGCTCCCGGAAATCCGCTCCAGCAGCGAAATTTACGCAACCACGGCCGAAGGACTCTTCGACGCGCGAATCCCCATCGCCGGCATCGCTGGAGACCAGCAAGCCGCTCTTTTCGGCCAAGCCTGCCACGAGCCGGGCCAGGCGAAGAACACCTACGGGACGGGCTGCTTTTTGCTGATGAATACGGGCGAGAAACCGGTCAAATCGCGCAATCGCCTCCTCACCACCGTGGCCTGGAAAATCGGCGATCGGGTCGATTACGCGCTGGAAGGCAGCGTTTTCATCGCCGGAGCGGCAATTCAGTGGTTGCGCGATCAGCTCGGCATCATTGAAAACGCGGCGCAGGTCGAAAAACTGGCCGAAACCGTCCCGGACAACGGCGGCGTCTTCTTCGTCCCCGCTTTTGCCGGGTTGGGCGCGCCGCACTGGGATCAATATGCCCGCGGCGCGATCGTCGGCCTCACCCGCGGCGCTTCCAGGGCTCATTTGGCCCGCGCGGCGCTGGAAGCCATCGCCCTGCAATCCCACGAACTGATCCAAGCCATGGAGCGCGATTCCGGGATCGAACTCAGCGAACTGCGCGTGGACGGCGGAGCCTCGCTCAATGCGCTGCTCCTCCAGGTTCAGGCCGATTTGCTCCAGGTTCCGGTCGTTCGTCCCCAAGTTGCCGAGACGACCGCGCTTGGTGCGGCTTACCTGGCAGGGTTAGCGGTGGAATTCTGGGAAAACGCGGACGAAATCGCCAAAAATTGGGCCGAAGCCGCCCGATTCGCGCCAAAACGCAGCCAAGCCGAGATCGATCCGTTGGTGCGCGATTGGGCCCGGGCCGTGGCTTGCGCGAAAGGGTGGGCTAACGCGCCCAATGCGCCTAACGCGCCGGCTTAGATTTTTCTCGGCAACCGCGGCCGGCTACTGAGCTTCATCGATTTTTTCGCGGTGCGTCTCCGCGGCGAGCCAAACGCAGAGGATCGTGATCGACGCCATGATCGCCAGGTAAACGCCCACCGGCCAAGGCTCTCCGCCCGACCATTTCAAGAGCCCGGCCGCGATCAATGGCGCGAGCCCCCCGGCCAGCGGCGACGCCAATTGGTAGCCCAGGGATGCCCCGCTGTAACGCACGTTAGTTCCGAACAACTCGGAAAAAAACGCGGCTTGCGGGCCGTACATCGCCGCATGCAAAATCAGGCTCAGGACGATGGCCAACCAAATCAGCCCGGTGGATTTCGTGTCTAACAACGCGAAAAAGAGAAACGGAAACCCTAGCAAAAGCACCGCTCCTCCCAAATAAACCGGGCGGCGGCCAATGCGGTCGGAAAGCGCGCCAAACATGGGTATCACCACCAACTGAAACATCGCCGCAATCAGCACACCGTTCAAAATCACAGATTTCGGCAGGCCCAGTTGTTCGGTCGCATAGCTCAGAGCAAAGACGGTGAACACGTAAAAGCTGGCGTTCTCTGCAAATCTGGCTCCCATCGCCAGCAGCACGTTTTTGCGATGGGTTCGCAACACCTCCACCAGCGGAAAACGGGCCTGTTTGCGTTCCGCGCTCAATTTGGCGAAAAGCGGGCTCTCAAAGATTTGCAGCCGGATAAAAAGCCCCACGCCGAGCAAGAGGATTCCCAGCAAAAAGGGTACCCGCCATCCCCAGGCCAAAAACGCGTCTTCCGGCATCATCGAGCATAGCGCGAAGGCGGCATTCGCCAGCAGCAGCCCAACGGGAACACCGGCCTGCACCCAACTGCCGTAGAGTCCGCGCTTGCCCCGGTGACCGTGCTCGACCGCCATGAGCACCGCTCCGCCCCATTCCCCGCCAACGCCGAATCCTTGCACGAAACGCAGGAGCACCAGCAAGATGGGCGCGGCGACTCCCGCGTTGTGGTAGGTGGGCAACAGCCCGATCAAAAACGTGGCCAGGCCCATGAGCATGAGCGTGGAGACGAGCACCGATTTTCGCCCTAACCGATCGCCAAAATGCGCGAACACGATGCCACCCACCGGCCGCGCGAAGAATCCCACCGCGTAGGTGGCGAACGCGGCGATCGTCCCCGCCAAAGGGTCGATGTTCGGGAAAAAGAGCTTGTTGAAGACCAACGCCGCCGCCGTGCCGTAGAGGAAGAAATCGTACCACTCGATGGTCGTGCCAATGAAGCTGGCGATGACGACGCGGCGCACGGAGTTGGGAGAAGATTCGTCGCTCATGGCGGTTTTTCGGGGAGGTTTCGGCGGTTTTGCGATCAGCGGCGCGGAATTGATTCGAGCGCTTCGCGATAGATGGCGAGGACGGTTTCGCGCTCGGTTTCGTCGGCGAATTTCGCTTGGCGCTCGATGGCGGCCAGGCTCATTTTGAGTTCGGAGCGCATTGTCTCGGCGGTTTTGGCGTCGAAAACCGCGCGGCCCTGGAAATTGACGTAAACCGGGCTGGTGTGGGCGAAAATCTCGGCGCCGAACGCGTTTTTGGCACCCTTTTTGGGGCGAACGCGGGCGGCAATCCAGGCGGGTTCGCTGATTTTGAGGCGGTGTTCGCGAATTTCGGCCGAAAACCCGGAATCGGCGCTGGTAGTGATGATTTCGCCGTTTTGCACGATTTCCAGGCCTTCAAACTCGACGCCGCCGGCCGCTTTGGCGGAAATTGAAACCTCGCGAGGTTGAGCGAGGTCAATGGTGTCGCCCGGCTCCGATTCATCGACGTTTAGCTCGATCCACGGGCCGTTGGTGATGAGCGAGCGGCCTTGACGAAGCGCTGAAAGCCACGTCTCGGCGGAAAGCGGCGCATCCTCGGCATGGCGAACGTAAACGCGCGAAAAATCGTAGACGAACCAGTCCGTGCCGGTCGAAAATGGGACGCGCAGGCCGAGATTGAGGTAGCGGTAGAAGCTGTCCGTGTAGGAGCCGCGATTTCCGCCGTCGAAGATGTTTTGCGCGTGGATGCGTCCGCTTAGCCAGTTGGGTAGGTCCTCCAAGCCAAAAGCGTTGTGACACCACACGATGGTTCCGCCATCGGCGCGCGCGGCGTCGATTCCCGCCCGCAGCGGGGTCCCGTCCGTGCCGCGATGGGTGATTCCCGGGCCGACGCTGGCAGGAAGAATCCGGTTGGCGATCGCCAGGAACATCACGTGCCCGTAACCCTCTCCGCCGGCGCCGAAATTGTGCCGGTATTCCTCGCCCGGCGCGAAAATCAGCCCGTCGCCGGAAATGCGCCGCAAATCCGCCGCGGTGTAGGCGTTGGTGGTGTATTCGCGGTCGACGAGGGCGCGTTCCAGGTAGGAGACGAACACGACCCGAAGACCATCGGCGCGGGACACTTCGGTTAGGTAGCGGTCGGCGGTTTCGCGGGTGAGTTTGCGCAGGTGCAGGTGAGTGTTGCCCGCCACCCAGCCTTTGGCGGCGGAGTCGAAAATGCGGCGAAGCGGCAGATCGACCGTCGTTGCTGTCTGGTTGGTGAGATCGATTTCGCGGGTGGCAGCGCGATACTCGATTCCGGAGATTCCTTCGATGGTAAGCCGGGTTTTTGGGGTGGAAATGGTCTCCCGGCCGGTCGCGACGTGCCAGCCGAGCGCCCGTTTTTGCTGGGGCAGGCCGAGCATCCTGGGTAGCAGCCCATCAAGCGTGAGCCACTCGCCCGCACCGGTCTCGCGCAGCCTCACGCAGCCCGGAATCGGCTCGCCGGTGGCCTCGTCGACCAATCGTAGCGTCAACTGGCTGGTCTCTGCGGCGATTTTGGCGGGTTGAACCCGGGTTTGAGGCTGGACGTCGTCCTTCGGCTCGCTGTGGTCGTGGGCGAGCGTCGCGCTGAGCGTAAAAATCGCGGCGATGAAGACGGGCGTGGATTTCATGAGGAAATGAGCCTGACGTCGCTCCGCGGATTCTGCAAATCACGCGTGGTTTATTTTTGCGGGCGCCGAGCGAACAGGCGCACCCGCACCAAGTGGTTGCACGTGACACTCTATTTCCTGAAACTTCCGGATGCGGAATTTGCCATTCGCCGTGTTGCCCACCGGGTTCGGCTGGGCGGACATGCCGTTCCGGAAAAAGTGATCCGCCGCCGCTTCGATCGGGGTTGGAAACTGTTGAACGAGGTCTATATTCCGTTGGTGGATGAGTGGGCTGTCTATGACGCCTCGCAAACGCCGCCCGCAATGCTTGAAGAACGGTTAACCTCGAACGCCGAATCCCAAAATGCCTGACTCGCCTACTGAACCCCCTTCCGCTCCCGTCGGCCATCCGGACTTTCAGTTGGCCTTGATTGCCATGAGGCGTGGGGCAGAAAAGGCAATTCGTTTGGCTCGCGTACTCTGTCTTGTTGGCGCCGCTTTCATCGCCAGTTGCAAGACGTCGTCCAGCGGCGGTGGCGGCGGGGGAAACGGCAACGCGTTGATCCTGCCGCATTTCCCGATTGGAGCGCCGGTTAGCGTCGATTTTCCGGTGAGCAACGGCCAGCCGACCTATCCGCATTGGATCTACTTCCGGACGCGGGAACAATCCGGCTCCCATCCTTACACGCCGTTCGACCGGTCTGAGATCAGGGTGAGCACGATCGCGCCAAACGGCCAAAAAGTGGCCTCCACCGTGGTCCGGCCGGTTTTTCCGCGAATTGTGGATGATGGGAAGTATCGCGCGCTCATTTTCGCCCGAAATTCCGTCCCTTCGCTGACGGACTACACGGTGCGGGTCGAAGTTTTGCGCCCGTCGCGGCGCCGCTACGACAAGGCGCGGATTCATCTGAGCCGGCGGAAATGAGCCGCGGCGACGTCATTTTTAGCACGGCAGTCCTTTCGGTCCCTTGGGTCCTTTTGGTCCCTTCAAGGCTCAATCCAGGTGAGCGAGTCCCACCAGGGCTCGCCGTCGTTTGGTTGCGGTTCACCGGGCGTGGAGCGGCCGTTTTGCACGATTTTCGTGAGCTTTTCCTCCAATTGAGCCGCAATTTCGGGATGCCGGGCCATGAGGTTGGTCTCCTCGGCGGGATCCGCGCTCAAATCGTAGAGTTCGCGCGATTCCTGGCGTTTTTTGCCGGGCATGATCAGCTTCCACTTGCCGTGGCGCACGGCAAAGCGCCCGCCGGAGCTGTGGTGCACCATGGGCGCTCTTTCCGGCCCCTCTTCGTCCACTAACACGTGCCAAAAACTGACGCTGTCTTCACCCGCGCCATCCGGCAATTTCGCGCCTAACATGTCCGCCAACGTCGCCAGCAGGTCCGTCTGGCAAACCGGCCCATCCCAGGTGCGCCCGGGCTTCACCACCTTGGGCCAGCGGAGCAAAAACGGCACGCGGTGGCCGCCCTCGTAAATGCTGCGCTTGCCTTCTTTGTAGACGCCGGAGCTATCGTGGCCGTAACGCTCCAGGCGCTCCTTCCAGGTGTTCTCCGGGCCGTTGTCGCTGCTGAAGAACACCAGCGTATCGTCGCCGGCGTCCGTGGCATCCAACCAACGCAAAATCTCGCCAACGTGATGGTCGGTTTCGACCATAAAGTCGCCGTAGGCGCCCGCTTCACTCTTGCCGCGAAATTCCGGCAAGGGGATGACCGGCTTGTGCGGCGAAGTGTAGGCGAGGTAGAGGAAAAACGGTTTGTCGGGGTCCTCCAACGCCAAATCCAGCCAGGCGATGGCTTCGTCGGTGAAGCGCGTGAGGCAGTCGATGTCCTCAAAATCCGGGGCGACCTCCAAATCTCGCCCGTTGGCGGGTTTTGCATCGAAATCCGGCATGATGCGGTAGTCGTCCAGCGCGATTTTGTTCGGTTTTTTGCGGGTGTACAAGGTGGGAGGCACCTGGGCGAAGCGTCCCTCAAACCAGGCCAGCACCCCGTAATTCATGGAGGCGGGGATGCCCCAAAAGTGGTCGAAACCCTTGTCCAGCGGCATGTCCACCGTTGGCTTGGACCAATCGCGCTGGCCCCATTGGCCGGGAAAATCCATGCGCAGGTGCCACTTACCCACCATGCCGGTTAGGTAGCCGTGGTCGCGCAGCAGCGATGCCAGCGTCATCCGGCCATCGGCGATGAGACAGGGTCCCTCAGCGCCGTAGACCCCGCGTTTGATCTGGGTGCGCCAACTGTAGCGGCCGGTCAGCAGCCCGTAGCGCGATGGGGTGCAAACGGTGTCCGGCGAGTGGCCGTCGGTAAAGATCAGGCCTTCGTGCGCCAGCCGGTCGAGGTGTGGGGTGCGGAATTTCGCGCCGGGGTTGAGGCAACTGGCGTCGCCGTAGCCTTGGTCGTCGGTGTAAATGAGGATCACGTTAGGGCGATGCTCGGCAGGGGCGATGCCGGGCACAGCTACGGCAACGGCGGCCAAAAAGAGGAAAAATCGGGACATGCCCCGACCAAAACGCGGGAGGGCATTTCGTGCAAGTTTAGGCTTTTCTTTGCAGGGCCCATCGTGTAAGGATTCGGGATTAGCCCTCGTTACACAGCCCCTAACAGACCTCCCAAAAATTCCGGGGTCCGTGCGCTTTTTCTCGCCATGGCCATCCTGGCTGTTGCCATGCCGGGAATTTGGGCTCAACCAGACTACCCGGCGCTGGCCGATACCCGCGAAGCGCATGCGGGCATGGCTTCGTCCTTTCAACTCGCAGCCGTGATGGTGAGCCTGATCGTGCTTGGCTCCGCGTTCCGAAACAAGTTCCGCCGCCGGAAAGTGACGCAGGATTGATTCCGGCGAAACCTCGGAGTTTTGGCGTCAATTTTGGCCAATCTGACCACTAGGGTGCATTTCTCACGGGTTTTCGTCGCGAGGCGCAGCGAGGACGCGTTCTGCCAAGGCGCGCGCGCAATTTGCCGCCGGGCTGTGTGAGGACACACTGTCCAAGGCGAATTTTGCGCGGAACGCAGGCAGAATGCGCCGCAGCAAGCCGCAGCAGAAAACCCGTGAGAAATGCACCCTAGGGTGCTTTCGGCAAATTCACCTTGCGCGTCCGATTCATCAGCAACCAATCGCCGGTTTCCGTCAGCGCTTCGCGGCCGAGTTCTTCCAAAATCGCGCGCTCTTCGTCCTGAATGCCGTCGTAGGGGTTGTAGAACCGGTTGGCGTCACTAAAAAGCACGGTCATGCGCGAGGTGGATTTGTGCGCCTCCCGGTAACCCAAAAAATAGCGTAGGGAGGAGGCCAACAACACGCACGAACCGGCGCCGGCCGTTGCCAGAATGATCGCGCGCTTCAACTGTTGCTCCTCCAGGAAAGGCTGGGCGATCATCCCCGCAAACAATACGCCCAAAAACACCAGCGCCAGGATCATCAAGGTGCGGTCGATGGCGTTGCAGCGCTCGGCGCGGCCGCTGCTGTAGTTCAACTGATCCAGGATCCAGTGCTTCTGAATCAGCGCCGCCTGCTCGGGAGGGGCGTCCTCGATGACGCCGTCATGGATGACCGCGCGCAGGTACCAAAGTCGAAGCGCGCTGCGAATCCACTCCAACTCGTCGCGCTGTTTGCGCAGGAAAAAATTGACCACGGGCGTGCGGATGCCGGCGATGAGCCAAAAGAACTGAATCCGCGCGCCTTCAGCGATGGTGCGATAGTCCAGGTAACGCGCTTGCCACCGGCGTTGGCGCGCAAAGTGCACCGTGCTGTAACCCACCGCCAAAAGCAGCACGTAGATGAAGAACGGCCAGGTGTCCTGGTAGTCGATTCGCTCGTTCAGCGGCAATTTTTCGACCAACGCCCGGGGAAGCTTGATCATCTGCGCCACCGGTAGCTTGGAGCCGATCAATTGGTGCATGAAGGCCACCAACGCCGCCAAAACGATGACGTAGCGGGTGATGCGCCAGTGGCGCCGTTTTTGGAAGTGCAGAGCCAGGCTGTCGGCCATGGCATAACGCTCGCGCAAGACTTGCAATCCCCCGGGAAGCGCTCCGGCGGCTTTATCCTCAACCAGCACCAGCGGCGCATCCCCCTTGCTTTCCTCCTTTGCCGCGGAAACCCAGTTTCCATCCTTGGGGCGGTGGTGGTTGATGACCTTGTTGAAGTCCTCAAACTGCTCGAACATCCGTTTTTGGGTGGGAGTGAGCTTTAAATCCGGCTTGCCGCGCTTTCCAAAGTTCACCACGTCAAATTTGCCCTCAGGCGCCATGGGAAACGAGCCTTTGCGGCACACCTTGGGCGAGGATTTACGCGTCACCTCGATTTGCCGCACCATGGCCGTGGCGATCGGGTCCAGCGGGGAAACTTTCGAGCCTTCCAGGTCGAAAACGATCTTTTTGGGGATGCCCGTGATGGCGTGGCTGATGAGATAGGACGTACCGGCGTTTTGGCCGGAATCCTCGCCATTCCACAAGGCGATGACCAGGTGCGAATACTGCACAACGGCGGCTCCCGCCCGGGCGAATTGATCGTCCTGGGTGTCTTCGTGCTCGCTGTAGGAGGGGCACACGTGGGAGAGCGCTTTTGCGAGCAAACCATCGAGTTCGGCGGCTTTTTCCGGCGAGCTGAACGTTTGCTTGTACTCTGCCGGGGGCATCGGTAAGGGCGCAATGAGCGAGGCGCCTTCGGCCAGAGCTGCCTTCGCGCCAATGGTGTCCGCTCCCTCGGCCAGGGCGGTCACCGCCATGAGGGGGGTGCGGGGATATTTCCGCTTCAAGGCCTTAAAAACGGCCTGGACCTTGGTTTGCAGCTCTTTGTGCTGGTCTTCCGGTATGTCACGGTGGCCAATGATGCCGACCAAAATCGGCACTTGGTCCATTCCAACCGGAATGGGTGAATCGCCTTCCATAGGCCGTCATCATAGAGCGCTAAAGGCGCAGGAAAAGCAGAAATTGGGGCGCAAATGGCGAAAATCCGGTGATTTTCTCCCCAATCTGCGCAAAATGCCCGCAAAGGTGATCCTTAGCGCCGTTATCGAAATGTTAGCCGGAATCGGGCTCTTCCTCGCCGGGCTCAACCTGTTCAGCGGTGCGATGAAGCGGCTCGGCGGACCGAAGATGCGCAAAATCACCAAAACGCTGACCCATCACGACGTGGGCGGGTTTTTCGGCGGATTTCTCTTCGGCGCGATCGCCAGCAGCGCAAAAGCCGTGCTTTTCGCCTGCATCGGCTTCGTTTCCTCAACGTTGTTGACCGTTCGCAAGGTGCTTCCGGTGCTCATCGGCGGCTCGGCCGGTTCGGCGATGATCGTGCTGTGGGGCTCGATGAATTTCGCCAAACTCGAACTCATCGTCCTCGGCATCACCGGATTTTTGCTCCATTTCGGCGGTTCCCGGCGCGAATCCATCAAACTGACGGCCAGCATTTTGCTCGGCTTCGGTCTGCTCTTGTTCGGCTTGGGGATGCTGAAAGGCGCGGCGGCGACCATGGAGCAAACCGGGTTAGTGACGGAGTGGATCGGCGCGGCGTCCGGGCATCTGTGGGCGGATTTTTTGGTGGGAATCGCCGCCGGTTTTGTCTTTCAATCCGCCATCGCGGTCTCGTTGGTTCTCATCGCGCTCAGCGCTTCGGGAATTTTGGCGACGAGCGACGCTGCCGTGCTGATGTTGGCTTCCAACGTGGGGGCGGCCCTTGCGACATTGCCCCTCGCGGCCAGCCTTAAGGGCGAAACCCGGCAAATCGCGGGATTTTTCACCGCGTTCAAGATCGGAGGCTCGTTGCTGGTGCTGGTTCTCTTCCTGTTCGAGCATTTTTCCGGCATTCCGGCGGGGATCGGGGCCATTTTGCGAATTTCCGCCGATCCCGCGCTTCAACTCGCCCTCCTCTTCCTCGCCAGCGAAGCCGCGGGCGTGTTCGTCTCCGTGGCGGGCTGGATTCCGCTGGGCCGGATGGTGGCGCGGCTCTATCCGCCCACGCAGGAAGAAAATCTGAGCCGGCTTCAGTTTTTGAGCGAGCTAAACCTGCAAGACACCAGTTCCGCGCTGGATCTGGTGGCGCGCGAGCAGCTTCGCCTCTTGGCCCGCACACCCGCTTACTTCGACCAAATTCGCGAAGGCGTGTCCGCGGCCAACCAGGTGCCCGAAGAATCGCTGCACAGCGCGAATTTGGCCGTCGCCAAGGAGATCGACCACTACCTGGGCGAACTGCTGCGCTGCGAGCTGACAGGCGCGCAAAAAGGCCGGCTCATCTTCCTGAACGAGGTGCAGCGCGAGGTGGAATCGATCCATCGCGATCTCGACGCGCTGGTGCGCATGATTCGCGCCTGCGCCAAAAACGTCGTCCCCGCCAGCCTGGTTAGCGCGATTAGCGAAGGGCTCCACGCCTTGATCGAGGAAACCGTTTCCGCGATGGATTCCGAAGAACCCGAGGACCTGGAACTGCTCCTCCAGCTAACCAGCGACCGCAGCGCGATGATGGACGGCCTGCGCAACGATCTGCTGGGCAAGGACGATCTGAATCTCAGCGATCGCAACCAAATCGTCGATCTGCTGGTGCACCTGGATCGCGCCGTTTGGGGCCTGCATCAGTTTGGGCGGATTTTGCGCCGTTATTTGGGCCAATAAACCTAAATCCGGGCGGACGGTCAGGGAAACATCGTTTCCACCTCCAGGGCGGCTTCCAGCATCCGCAGATAGCGCGAGCGGGGAATTTCCACGCAACCGAATTGTTCCAGGTGGGGAGTCGACCACTGGGTGTCGAGCAATTGGAAGCCGCACTGCCTCATCCGCTCTACCAAGTGCACCAGGGCGACCTTGGAGGCGTCCGTCTTTCGGCCGAACATGGATTCGCCGAAAAACGCGCCGCCAAAGGCCACGCCGTAAAGGCCGCCCACCAGCTCATCCTCAAACCAGGCCTCCACGGAGTGCGCGTGGCCCAAATCGTGCAATTGGCAGTAGCTGGAGAGAATGGTCTCGTCAATCCAGGTGGACGAGCGATCCGCGCAACCCATCATCACCGCCTCAAACGCGGTATCGAAGCGAATCTCAAATTCATCCTTCTTCAGGGTGCGTTTCAGCCCGTGCGGGATGTGGAATTCCTCCAGCGGAATAACGCCGCGGGGATCCGGCGAGAAACCAGGCAATCTCGCCATCGTGCATCGCCATCGGGAAAACGCCCAACTGATAGGCCTTGAGCAGAAATTCCGGCTCAATTTCCTCTGGAGTGGACTTGGTGCGCCGAACGATTGGTTGCATGCGAGTTGATTTGGACGACTGATTGAAACTAACACGATGATCATCGAAATTCGAGAAATTCCCGAGGAGGGCATCCGGTTGGCGGGCCAGATTGACCGGGATATTTTTAGCTTAGACGCAAACGATGCGAAACCCGATGGACCGGTTTTTTTTGATTTTTTTGTTTCGATCGTCTCGGCCAGTCTCCTGGTTCAGGGCTCGCTTTCGACGGCGTTTCAATTGCGCTGCGTGCGTTGCCTGGAAGCGTTTCGCCAGGAGCTGAAGCTGCCGGACGGCGTGTTTCACCAACCGTTGGAAGGCCGCGCAACCATCGACTTGACGGACTGGATTCGTGAGGATATTCTCCTCGCCCTTCCGATCCACCCGCATTGTGAGCATGGTAGTCCTCCCCGTGCCTGTCCGATGCGGGGAAAGTTCGAAAAACCGGAGGAACCCGCCGAAATCGCGGCCAGCGATCAGGCGGCAAGCCCGGACGTCTGGGCCGGATTGGAAGGGTTCAAACCACAGCGCGATTGAGCGTGCAACCCGCCAGATTTCCGAACCTTGAATTTTTAGTCCCATGGCCGTCCCAAAACGCAGAACCTCCAAATCCAAAAAACGCATGCGCCGCGCCTCAAAACGCTGGCATGCGCCTAAATTTCAACCCTGCCCGGAGTGCGGTAGCGCCAAGCCCGGTCACATCGCCTGTCCCTCCTGCGGCTACTACCGCGACCGGCAAGTGATGGAGGTGGACGTGGAACTGTGACGCGGAAAAGTTCCAAATTTCAGGAGCCAAATCCCTAATGTTCCACGCCCAAGCCGTTTTGAATTTGGAACTTGTCATTTGGCGCCCGGGACCTGGAATTTGACCCGTGAAAATTGCTCTCGACGCCATGGGGGGAGATTCCGCCCCCCGGGTCACAATTTCCGGGGCTCTCATGGCCCTGGAGGCGTTTCCGCGCATCAAACGGCTCTACCTGGTGGGCGACGAACCGGTCATCGAGGCCGAAATGCGCGCTGCAAACGCCGCTGACGCGCGCCTGGAGATCGTTCACGCGCCGGAAGTGGTGCAGATGAGCGAATCCGGGCTCAAAGCCGTGCGCCGGAAGAAAAATTCCTCGATGAGCGTGGCGGTTGACCTGGTGAAAACCGGCGCCGCCCAGGCGGTCATCAGCGCGGGCAACACCGGGGCCATGGTCGCGGCTTCGCGGATCAAACTGCGCAGTCTGGGCGGGGTGGAAATGCCGGGGATCGCCTCGCCGCTGCCGAACGAATTTGGCCCCAACAACATTCTGGACGCCGGCGCCAACGTCCACGCCAAAGCCAGGCACCTGGTGGATTACGCGGTGATGGGCACGGTTTACGCCAAGCACGTCCAGGGAATCGCCAAACCGGTGGTGGGCCTCATGTCCGTGGGCGAGGAGGACGAAAAAGGCACCGATTTCACCAAGGAAGTGTTCGCCTTGCTTAAGGAAGCCGACATCAATTTCGTGGGCAACGTGGAAGGCCACGATTTGTTCGCCAAACCGCTGCACGTCACCGTTTGCGACGGATTTGTCGGCAACGTCATCCTGAAAAGTTGCGAAGCCACCGCAAAGATGGTCGGCAAGCTGCTGCGCGAAGCCGTGGGCTCGAATCCGCTCAGTTTGATGGGTGGATTGCTGGCCAAACCGGCGTTTTCCAAGGTCAAAAAACGCACCAGCTACGACACCGTGGGTGGGAGCCCGTTGCTGGGAGTTGGCGGCGTTTCGATCATCGGGCACGGCTCGAGCAACGAAGTCGCCATCATGAACGCGATTCGGGTCGCGGCGGAGTCGATCCACCACCAGGTCAACCCGCACATCGAGGAGGAAATCGCGAAATTGGGGCGGTAACGGGGTCAAAATCCGCGTCAAATCCCCTAGCCTGCATTTCTCACGGGTTTTCGTCGCGAGGCGCCGCTCTGGACGCGTTCTGCCAAGGCGCGCGCGCAATTTGCCGCCGGGCTGTGTGAGGACACACTGTCCAAGGCGAATTTCGCGCGGAACGCAGGCAGAATGCGCCGCAGCAAGCCGCAGCAGGCTAGTCACTAGCCGCTTGACGGGCTGATCGATAAGCGATCAGCCAGTTTTCGGCAAAGCCAACCCAGGCTTCGCTTCGCAGCAATTCCAACATGCCGGCTGCGTTCTCGTGTTCGTCCAACTCGGCGCGCTGTTCGTGGTCAACGCCCCAGCTTTGGCCAAGGACGCCAAATTATCGACGCGATCGCCATCCCGATCCGCGTCAATCCAGCAGCTTCTTGGGCACCTTGCCGCCGTTGGCGATGATTTGGCGCATCATTTGCTTGTGCAGCCAGATATTCATCTTCGCGGACTTGGAGCCGACGGCGTCTTTGCGTGGATAGCCCAGCTCGATGGCTAATTCTTTGCGCGAGGCGAAGCTGCTGTTCATCCCGCACAGTTTCATGAGATCCACGATCGATTTGCGCCAGTCGAGGCCTTCTTTGGCGCGGGCCCTGGCCTTGCGGTCGAGCAATTTGGCGACGTCAACCGGATTGGCCGCGGATCTGGCGGCTTTCTTCTTTTTCGCAGCTTTTTTGGCGGCTGACTTCTTTGCGGCCTTTTTGGCCGAACCCGTTACGGCTTCCAGCTCGGAGGTGTCTTTGATTTCGAAGGCCGGCTTCGCGGACTTGGCGGATTTAGCCGTTTTTTTGGTGGTTTTGGGCTTTTCGGCTTCATCTTCTTCGCCAAAGATTTTGCCCATTAAATCGGAAAACATGCTCATGATTTTGGTTGGATTGTTAGGGCCACGAACCTAGCCTGGGGTGGGCGCGACGCAAGGCGGAAGTGAGATCGAGCGAAGAAATTGCGTGGCGGCCGATCCTTCAAGCCCGTCCTATTTCGGGATGGCGGAGAGCAACCGGCACAGCCAGGGAAAAAGCTGCTTTTTGCGGCTAACCACGCCGTCCATCTCGTAGACGCCGGAATCCTTCTTCGGGTAGTCGATGCGCGCCAAAACTACCTCGGGAGCCTCGATCAAGAGCACGCTGTAGTGTCGGCCGATGTCGGTCACCATGACGCAGGCGATGTCGAGCCCGTGGCTGGCGACCAGCTTTTTCAGCTCGGCTTCCAGGACGTCTTGCGCGGGCCAAAAATGGCTCAATCCCTGCTCCTCAATCTGGGAGATACTGACGCGGTAGCCGCTTTCGGTGTATTCCTTGCGGTCGCTGCCCAGTGCATCGGCCGGGGAGGAGGTTTTGAGCACGGAACCGGCGGCAAAGAATTCTTCGGCAAAGTCATCGACGTTGATTTCGGCAATTTTTGCCAGCCAATCCAGCACTTTGCGATCTTCGTCCGTGGTGGTGGGGGAGGTGAGCTTGAGCGTATCGGAAATGAGGCCGGCACACAGGCAGACGGCGATGGATCGCGTGGGAATGAGGCCTTGATCCCAAAAAAGACGCCCCACGATGGTGGATGTGGAGCCGACGGGCAGGTTGATGAAGCGGATGGGCTCCTTGGAGGTGAGATTGCCGCTCAAGCGGTGGTGATCGATGACTTCCAGGATTTGGGCGTCCTCCGCGCCGGTCACGGCTTGGGAGAACTCGTTGTGATCCACCAGGACCAGGCGCGGGGCGGGCAGATCGATCAAGTCCGAGCGCGAAAAGACGCCGGTTAGCCGGCCATCGCCATCCACCACCGGAAAGAGGGATTGAGCCGAACCGCGCACTTCGGCCTGCACCGTCGCGGCCAGCGCATCGGCCTCGTAGCACACGAAATCCGACGAAATGGCTTCCTCAATGCGGCGGGAACCGCGGATGAACTGGATGGAGCTGGCGGTATCGTGGCTGGTGGTGATGATGGATACGCCGTTTTCGCCGGCCACGCGCGCCACTTCATCCGAAACGCCGGCGCCGCCGGTTACCAGCAGCGCGCGCACGCCGCGTTGGGCGGCCAGTTTTTGCACGTTGGCCCGGTCGCCGGTGATGAGGAAGAGTTGCTCGGCGGGAAATTGCTCCATGCGCTGGCTCATGATCTCCTCGCTGCTGGCGGCCACCATGACTACGAGATCCTCCTCCGTTTCCGGGTCCCCGTTAGCGACGACGGCCTTTCCGCTGAGCGCGCGAATCACATTGGCCAGGCTGGTCCGCACCACCCGCATGCGCTCGGGCGATTCGCCGACCGGCAGCAGCAGTTTGAGCAAGTCTTGCAGCGAGAGCATGCCGACCAACTGGTTTTCGCCCTCCACGATGGGGATGCTGCGGTAGCCTCCCCAAATCATGCGCTGATACACGTCCAAAAAGCTCTCGTGCGAGGCTGCAGTGGCGATGGTTTGCGTGCCGAGCGCGCCGACGTTGAGCCGGACGTCCATGACCAGCTCCGGAATCTCAACGCCCGCTTTTTTCAGCACCCATTCCGTCCGCGCCGTCACCGTTCCGCAACGCACGGCGACGGCTTCCGGCATTCGGGTGCGTTGCAACAGGTCCGCATAGGCGATGGCCGCGCAAATGGCGTCGGTATCCGGGTTGCGGTGGCCAATGACGCAAACGGGGTTAGCGGCCGGGCTCATTTCCACCGTCATTTTTGTGGTGGCGTGGCGGTGCGGGCTACGAGGCCCACGACGCCGCTTCCAAGCCCGCTTGCCGGCGCTGCTGCTGCTCGCGCCACAGGGGAATGGAGGGCTCGATCCGCTCGATCGCGGAAATCAGCATCCCGGTGGTGAGGGGCACCAGTTCGTGCTTTTTCATGGCCAGGCGCAGGGCGTCTTCCACCGCCAGGTCGAAAACTTGGGCAATGTCCGCGCCTGAATAGTCCTCCAGCTTGGCGGAAAGGGCCGCAACGTCGAGGTTGGCGGCCGGGCGCGCTTTGGCCTGCATTTTCAGGATTTTCTGGCGCGAAGCGTCGTCCGGCGGGGGCACGTAGATGCGCCGGTCGAAGCGGCCGGGCCGCAAAAACGCGGAATCCACGTTCCAAATTGCGCTCGTCGCGGCAATGACCAAAATGCCTTCGTTGGCGTCGTCGTGACCGTCCAATTCCATCAAAAACTGGTTCACCACGGTCCGGGCCGCGTTTTGCTTCAAATCTCCGCGGTCGGCGCCCAGGGCATCCAGTTCGTCGATGAAAATGACCGCCGGCGCGTTTTCGCGCGCCATTTGGAAGATGCTGTTGAGATTTTTTTCGCTGCAACCGATGTACATCTCCAGCACCTGATGCAGCCTCACGGTGTAAAACGCCGCATCGGTCTCTCCGGCCAGGCCGCGGCAGACCAAGGATTTTCCGCAACCGGGAGGGCCGTAAAGCAGCACGCCGCCTCCCGCTTTTTTGCCGTAGCTCATGAACAGCTCCTGATACTGGTAAGGGTAAACCAGCTTCATCAGCAGCTCGTCCTTTACGTCGTCCATGCCGGCAACGTCGGAAAACTTGCCCTTGGGCCGCTCGAATTCCTCGAAGCTGAACAGCTCCTCGTCGTCGATGAAGTCGAATTCCTCCTGCTCGAGACCATTGGGCTCAAAACCGGCAAATTCGTCGTCGAAGGGGTCCGGGTTGAAGCCGAAATCCATGTCCTCGGTTGATTCCCAGCCGGCGTTGGCTACCAGGCGGGGCCGATCTTCGCCGCCACCGCGCTTGCCGACCTTGTGCCCGCGAAACGCCAGCTCGGCCTCCAGATCCTTGTCCGCGACGCTCTTGCTCAGGCCGCGCGCCAGCTCATAGTGCTCCACGGACTTGGCCAAGTCTTCCTCGGCCAGGTAAATCCGGCTCAACAGCAGTTGAACGTGGGCAAAACTCGGGTAGCGGCTGGCGAGGCTCTGGGCGCGAACCTCAGCCTCCGAAAAATTGCCCTGCTGGAAGAGGACCTTGGCGATGCCGAGCAACGCCTCCGGGTTTTGCGGGTCCAGCGAGTGAGCGCGCTCGTAGGCCGCCCGAGCCTCATCCAGCGCCTCATTATTGGCGCATACTTGGCCGTAAAGCAGCCACAGATTCAGGTTCTCGGGCGAATCTTCAAGCTCCTGCTTGAGGTTGAGAAGATCGTGCATGATACCAACGCATTAAAAGTTCCGGAGCCAGATGCAAACCTTAATTTTGATCGAAAATCGTCTCAAAATTACGGAAATACCCGTTAAATCATCGAAATAGGCGTGGAGTACAATCCTCAGCAGGCTCTCTGACATGCCGCTATTCTCTTGTACACGTTAGGAGTGCACCCAACCATGGTCCGCCACAATTTCCTGACCGGTGATGGCGTTGCTGACGCGGCTGGCCAAAAAAAGCGTCACCTCGGCAATATCCGCCGGTTGCAGCAGATCGGGGATGGACTGCAAATCGCCCTGGAGGCGCTGGACGGCCTCATCGGTGGCGAACTCGCGCTTCTGGCGCTCGGTCATGATCCAGCCGGGGGAAATCGCGTTGACGCGGATGCGTTTCGGGCCCAATTCGCGTCCCAGCGAGCGCGTTAGGCCCTGGATCGCCGATTTCGTGGCGACGTAGGCGGCCATGGGTTGCATGCCGAGTTCGAAGACGATGCTCGAAAAATTCACGATCGAGGCGCCTTCCGGCATGTGAGGCACGGCTTCGCGCGCGGTGAGCATGTGAGGGCGCAAATTCGTCGCCATCAGGTCGTCCCAATCCGCCACGGACTGTTCCTCCAGCTTCGTCCTGGGATCGCGCGCCGCGTTGTTGACTAAAACGTGGATTTCGCCGCAATCCTTGGCCGCTGCGCCGACCCAATCCACGATTTCCGCCTCACTTCGCAAGTCTACGCGGGTAAACCTGGCGCCGGAATCCTTTGCCAACGCCTTCCCGGCATCCTCGTCAAAATCGCAGAAGAAAACGGTGGAGCCCTGATTGCGGAACGCGCGAACCATCGCCTCGCCGATGCCGTTCGCACCGCCGGTAATCAGAGTGGTCGCGCCATCCAGATCGTGATAAGTGGCCATGGCCAAACTGTGCGCGGCCAGGATTGAAGCTCAAGCGCGTTTCTGCTCGCCGCGCGGACGGGGATTGGGAAAGGCCATCGACAGGACGACGGCAACTAGGGCCGTGATCGCAGCGGTTTTTACCATCAAAACTGCGTTGGAGCGTCCTTACTTCCGGCTCCGGCGCGGCGGACCCTGGGCGCCTTCCGCGGCCACTTGCACCTCCAATTCCGGCCGCGCTTCTTTCAGCGCCGCGACCAACGGCGCCGTATCAACTCCGCCGCGGCGAGCATCGATCAAAACCGCCTCCAAAGTCTCGATTTCCGCGATTGCCTTCATGTGCTCGGCCGTAAACGTGCCCACGTTCTCCAAACTCATGACCTCCAGCGGCAGCGCGGCCAATTTGCGCAAACCGTCCGGAGTGATGTTGGTTTCCGTGCCCCGCGGAGAAGCAAAATCCAGCTTGAGATCGACGAGTTTGGGAAATTGCGCGGCAATGTGGGCGAGATGGGCGTCGTCCGGAGCCAGCGGCGAGTGATACAGGTTCAACCGCTGCAAATTCGGTAAATCGCGCAAGGTGAGGATGGCGTCGCGCTGTTTTTGCGGCTTGTTTTGGTTCAAGTTGCGGATTCCCATGCAACCGCCGGCCGTCAGCCCTTCGATCGGCAAACCGCTGAACGGCGCCAACGAGCTGAAGTGCTTGCCGTGCCAGATGGTGAGCTGCTTCAGGTTGCTTAGCTCGCTGAGAAACCCCCAATCTTCATCTCCGGCGGGGGGAGCGTTCAGCGCCAACTGTTCCAGGTGGCTGAGTTTGCCGATTTTCTGCAAGTCTTCGACGGTGTGCGGTGGTTTGCCGCCTGAAAACAGCTTGATGGCGTGGCCGTCCTCATCGGTGTTGATTCGCGCTCCCGCTTTTTCAAAAAGTGCGATGACTTCCTGTTCTTCGCCGGCGCAGATCGCCGAAACGGGGAGCAACAAGGTGAGGAGGATTTTCCGGCACAGCTTCATAGCGGCATCACGTTGTGGCAACGGAGCCTCGCCGCCAACGTTTTCTTTCTTCCAACGGATCATTTGCGCCGGGTAGACAGTTCCAACTTTCCGGCTTCTCTTGGCGCCATGGAAATCGCCGTAGTCATCCCGTGCTACAACCACGCGCGCTACATCGGCGCCGCGATCGAATCCGTGCTGAAGCAGACGCGGCCTCCGGCCCGTTTTTTGGTGATCGACGACGGATCGACGGACGGCTCGGCCGAGGTGATCCGATCGTTCGAAAAGGAGGGTGTGAGCCTCGTTGCGCAGGAGAACGCGGGTGCGCACCTCGCGCTCAATCGCGCGATCGAGACGGTGGCCGGCGATTGCGAATTGGTGAGCATCCTCAACTCCGACGATCTCTACGTAGGGGCGCGGTTCGAGGTTTGCGAGCCGGAATTCCGCAACGGCGAAACCGCGGTGGTTTGCAGCGAATTAAACCTCATCGACGACGAAGGCGAACCGCTCGCGGAGGACTCTTCCCGCGCCAAGTGGTTCCGCGCGGCGTGGGAACTTGGCGACGGAGACGACGTGGATTTGTGCGCGTGGCTGGGCGCGGCCAATTTTCCGGCCACCACCAGCAACATCATCGCGCGCGCCGCCTACCTTCGCGAAAACCCGTTCCGGCCCTATCGCTTTAACCACGACTACTTTTTTTTGGCCGGCGCGGCGCTGCGTGGCCGGCTCAAAATCGTCCGCGAGCCGCTGCTCCGTTACCGCGTTCACGCCAGCAACACCATGAACGTGGAGCCCGCGCCGCTTTTGCGCGAGATGCTGCGGATGAACCTCGATTTGTGCCGGCAATTTGCCCCGGAATTCCAGGATGACGCGATTCGGACCCGATTTTACCGCTACGCGCGTTCCGCGTGGAACAATGTTTCCGCCCTGCACCCGGGATTGCTCCAAGTTTTGCTGGCGGACCTGGCGGCGCGGGCGGATGAGGCCGAAGTGGCCGCGTTAGTCGCGGATTTGGACGTGGACGAGTTGAATCGTTACCCGGGCGCCGCGTTGGTGAACGAAAGTCGCGATCCCGCGGTTTTGGCCCAAAAAATTGGCGAATTGAAACGCAGCGAATCCGAAGCGAAAGCGGACAATTCCACGCTGAAGGACCTCAACCGCCTGCGTGCGAAAATTAGCCGCTCGCGCTGGGTTGCGCTCGGGCAAATCCTCGGTTTGAGCCGAAAACTGACCGTCAACGAGGGCCAGACTCCCACCGAAAAATTGGAAAAGCTGCAAGCCCGATGCGAGGCGTCCAAATGGCTGCAATTTGGCCGGAATTTGGGGTGGTGGCAGGATTAACGCCGAAATCTGGCAAAGTTTCTGGACAGCGGCGGGGAAGCTCGATACCCGTTTTGCTCCCTCGCACGATTTTGCGCCATGAAACCTGCCAACGCAGCGGTTTGCATCGCCCTGTCTCTCACCACGGGGCCCGTGGGAACGGCAGGCGAAGACCCTAGCCTGCCGCCCTACAAGTGGCCGAACTATCCGCGCTACAATCTGCGCACCGAGCATCAGCCAATCAAAAGCTGGAAGATCGAGACGCTCTACCGCGGTGAAGGCCGGGTTTACCTGCGCAAAAGCGGCCTCGAGCGCGAGGCCAAAGGGGTGAAGAGCAAGGACAACCCCACCGCCAAGGGCAAGGATGAAAACGTCTATCTGCTCCACTTTGACTACGCCGATTACCGCCGGCTTGGGGGGCCGCCCATCGCCGATTTGGAGATCGATCCCACGCGCCCGGCGTTCGTTGGCTGGGATTTCCACGATTTCTCGACCCGGTTCCGCCGCTGGACCGGCGAACGCGGCCTTTCGCGCAAATACGTGGCCCCCGCCGAGTTTTCCTGCGCGGCCAACTCCGTGCCCCTGGATGTGCCCAACTTTGCGGTCGATCCTGAGTCGAAAGATGCGGATTGGCAGCGATTTCTCATGCCGGTCGTCGTGGCGGAGGGAGGTGGCGATTACCTGATCGTCAACGCATTCGACAAAGCCGGGATGACCGTGGGATTCATCCAAATGGCCGCCCACACGCCCAACGACATGATTCCGCTCATGCGCCACCTCATCGGTCATCCGGGATTGAAAGCGGATTCCTACGCGAATCCGGAGCGCTGGTTTCCGGAGCTGGGACTAACCGAAGAAGGTAAGCTGGGCTACCGGATAAAGTCGGGCGAAATCGTTTCCCTGGAGGAAAGCACCAAGCATCGCAACTCCAACGAAGGATTCGGCAAATGGTCCTATTTTCGCGAAGATTTCGTCCGGTTTTGCAACCCGGATTGCCGGCAAATCAACCGCGCGGAGCTGCATTTTGCGGCGCGTTGGCTCATGTGGTCCATGTCGCCGAAAATGCGCGCCGCCCAACTGAAACCGAGCCGGGACAACGTGGTGGGCGCGCTTACGCAGCTGGAAGGCGTGCCCGGCCAAGTGTCCGCCGCAGACGCTGCCATCGCCGCGGTGATTTTGCACTGGAACGACGGTGCAGAATCGCGAAAACGCGTGGCCAAGCTGCTAAGCCAACCATCGCCCATGCGAGTTTTTTTGGAGTTGGAATCGCGTCCCGGGCAACCTGATGCGGAGTCGATCTACGGCCGAATGCTCGCCAAACAGCGGCCGTGGTGGCAGCTTTCCATCGGCGAGCGGCAGGTGCTCAATCAGCGCATCGAGGCGGTGCGGATGTTGTTCGAGCGCGACCCGGATTTGTTGGCCCGGCTGACCGAGCTGAAGTTTGATTTTTCGACCGGAGAATTGATCGGCAAAATCGCGGCAAACGATGGGTAGTTGACAGATTCCTAGCCTTGCGCCCTTTGGGAGAAGCCTCGCACGTCGTTGACGTAATCGTCCACCGCGCAGCGTAGCGTTTCCGCAAAATCCGCCTTGGGCCGGGCGAACGGCGGGCAAAACCAGGGGAAAAAGCCGATCACGTCGTGAATCACCGCGATTTGGCCGCCGCAGTTGCTCCCGGCTCCGATCCCAATCGTCGGCGTTTCGACCGCGGCGGTGATTCGCGCGGCGACTTCGGCCACGATGCTTTCGAGGACGATGGCGATGGCTCCGGCTTGGGAAAGAAGCTCGGCGTCTTCGAGCAATTGGCGGATTTCGCGTTCGGTTTTGCCCCATTTTTTGTAGCCCTTCACTTCCTTCACGCTCTGGGGCAGCATGCCGATGTGCCCCACCAACGGGATGCCTTCGCCGACAATGGCGCGGACCTGATCGATGACGGCTTTTGCGCCCTCCAGCTTCACGGCCTCGGCTCCGGCCTCGATCAATCGCCGCGAATTGGCGACGGCCTGCTCGGGCGTTTCGTAGCTGCGATACGGCAAATCAGCGACGAGCAGAGCGTTTTTGGTTCCTCGCGCCACCACCCGCGTGTGGTAGATTATCTGCTCCATGGTCACGGAGGTCGTGTCCTCGCAACCGGCGAACACCATGCCTAACGAATCGCCCACCAGGATGAGACCGACACCGGATTCATCGACGAGACGCGCGGTGGGATAATCGTAGGCGGTTAGCGCGGCAATCGGGTGCTGGCGCAGGTTGCGAATTTTTTCGGCGGTGTTCATGGTTACCAGCCTGTTGCGACCAGGATTGGCTTAGGTTCGTCGTTGGGAAGGGATTTGAGCAAATCGCCGGCGGGAGGCAACCCCGGAATTTCCAGGTTTGGTCGGATTTCCGCCAGCGGCGTAAGGACGAAGCGGCGTTCGTGCAGACGAGGGTGCGGAATGCGCAAAAGCGGAGTTTCTACCGTCTTGTCGCCCAGGTAGAGGATGTCGATGTCCAGCTCGCGCGGCGCGTTGAGCACGTTGCCGGGTTTTCGGCCAGCGGCGACTTCGATCGCCTGGCTGATCGCGAGCAAGCCCTCGGGCTCCGAGCTGGTTTCCAGTTCGATGACGGTGTTGAGGAAAGGTTGCGAGCCGTCGGGGCAATCGACCGGCTGGGTTTCGTAAATTCCGGCACAAAGCGGGTCGGAATCATCCAAACGCTCGCACAATCGATCGCGGCCCAGCTTGAGATTGGCCAAGCGGTCTCCAAGATTCGAGCCTAAGGCGAAACCAGCGCGCATTTTGGTCGGTCAGCCTTCCTTGGCGCGCAATTTGGCTTGGAGTTCGCGGATCAGGGCGTCTTTTTCGGCCAATTCTGCCTTTATTTCCTTGGGCGCTTTCAGCGGCTGAAGCGTGTCGGGGTCATAGAAAACTAGCGTGCCATCCAGCGGTTTCACCCTCACATGCAGTTCCGGGATGTTCAAAAACCCGGAGCGATCCGGCTTTTGTTCGCGGCCTTTTCGCCAGAGGCGAATCCGAATTTCGCCCGTCTCGTTTCCGACCTCGTCCAGGCCGTCGATCACCAAATAGGCTGGAATTCCCAACTTGCGGCATAGCTTGCGTTTGACATTCAAATCCTTTTCGCGGCTGTCTGGCGAAGTGACCTCACCGGTGAGAGCCGGAACTGACATCCGATCGAGATTCCACGAAGATTCCGCCAATTTGCCTTCGGCGGGCATCAAATCCGGCGCAAATCGCCGAGAAACGCCCTTCGCATCCCGATAGATCACAAACAAATCGGTCCACAGCGCGATGCCGCGTTCTTCCAAGTGGGGTTCGAGAACCTGTTCGACTATTCGCATCAATCGGTTGTGGAGTTTTCCTTGGGGCATGAGTTCTTGCTCCGTTTGATAGGCATAAGGTGAGGGGTCCCAGTTCGCGGTAATGTGGTCGGGAATCCACCCGGGCCGATCGAGCTCCGGCGGCGCGGGTTGGGCTCCAATGTTGTCGAGCGCTTCGATCATGGGGAGCAGGTTAGCACTTGCGCCGGCAAATTCCAGCCCGGCCGGGTCCAGCGGGTCCTGCCGTGCCGCGTTCCCTCGCCAGAAACGAAACTGCCCCGTGGCAATCGGCTTTGCGCTTCGACACCACGGGGCAGATTTTCGGCGAAATGCCTAAATTTCGGATCGATTTGGGGGCAGGCCTACTTGAGCGTAATTTTGCCTCCAGCCTCCTCCAGCTTTTTCTTGATTTCCTCGGCTTCTTCCTTGGGAACGCCTTCGCGCAGGGTGGAAGGAGCGCCTTCGACCATTTTTTTGGCGTCGGCAAGGCCAAGGCCGGGAACGGCGCCGCGGACCTCCTTGATGACGGCAATTTTGTTGTCGCCGAAGCTCTCCAACACGATGTCGAAGTCGGTTTTTTCTTCGGCGGGGGCTCCACCGGCATCTCCGCCGCCTCCGCCAGGCGCTGCAACGGCAGTGACGGGTGCAGCGGCGCTTACGCCCCATTCATCTTCGAGGGTTTTGACCAGTTCGGCCACTTCCAGGATGGTGAGCTTGTTCAGCTCGTCTTTGATTTTGTTTAGGTCAGCCATTTTTTGCTTGCGGTATCGCCGTAGCGGGAAGCGTCCCGCCGTTTCAGTCCCGCCGCCGCGGGCCCGACAAGGAACCTTTTGTGGTTAGTTTCAAACCCGGGTTTTCCAGGTTATCGGATCAAATTGGGATGGGTCATCGGTCGTCTGCCGCCAGCTATTCGTCCTTGCTTGCTTTGGCTTGCAAAAGACGCGCCAAGGAGGCTCCGGGCTCGTTGAGGGTGCGAACCAGCTTGGAGCCAGGCGCTTGCAACACGCCCAAAAGTTGCGCGAGCAACACGGGCCGCGGCGGAAGTTCGGCCAAGCCCTGAATTTCGGCTTCGCTGATGAATTTGCCGTCGAGAATGCCGGATTTGACCGCCGGTTTTTCGAATTCTTTGGCAAATTCCTTCAAAATCTTGGCCGCGGCGCAAATATCCTGATCGCCGGTTACGATCGCGGTTTGACCGTTGAGGCTCTCTTCGATTTCACCGGGCGCTTCGGCGCCTCGCAGGGCTTCCCGCAAGAAGGTGTTTTTCGCGACCTGGCACTTCGATCCGGCCTGACGAAGCCGCTTTCGCAGTTCGCCGAATTCGTCCACGGTGATGCCGCCGTACTCGGTTACGATCACAAACGGCGAATTGTTGATGTCCGCGAGAATGGCGTCGATGATCGTGGTTTTGTCCGGATTCCGGGCTGCTTTTTCCGCTGTTTTGGTGTCACTCATCGTTGCTGGGATAAAAATTGGTGCTGTTGTCAGGCGACGGCTTTCACCAAGCCGCTGGAATCGACTTTGACCGGGGGTGACATGGTCGCCGCGAGGGTGATGGACTCAATGTAGGCGCCTTTGGCCGAAGCGGGCCGCGCGCCGGCTACCGCGTCGATCGCGGCCTTGGCATTGTCTTCCAATTGCCCGGGTTCAAAGGAAACTCTTCCCACCGGGACGGAAACATTGGAGTTGCGGTCGATTTTGAAGTCAACCCGGCCCGCTTTCACCTCTTTGATGGCGCCGGCGGTATCGTCGGTGACCGTCCCCGTCTTGGGGTTGGGCATGAGGCCGCGGGGACCGAGAACGCGGCCCAGTTTGCGCACCTCGGCCATGGCGGCAGGGGTGGCGATGGCAACGTCGAAATCGGTGAAACCGTCGCGCACTTTTTTGATCAGGTCTTCATATCCCACGTGCTCGGCTCCTTCATTTTTGGCGGCGATCGCGGCCTGACCTTCGGCAAAAACGGCGACCCGCACTTCCCTGCCGCTGCCATGCGGCAATGCGCAGGTTCCGCGGACCATTTGGTCGGATTTTTTGGGATCGACGCCCAGATTGAAGCTCACCGTCACGCTTTGGTCGAACTTTGGCGGGGGAAACTTCTTGATGACCCCGATGGCTTCGGTCAGGGCGTAAAGTTTTTTGGCGTCCACCAGTTTGGCGGCTTTCTGGTATCGTTTGCTACGTTTTTTGGGCATGTTTTTGGTGCAGTACGGGCGAATCTGGCGACTCTCCTGCGTTTGGGTTGAAAATCGGCGCCGGTCAGTCTTCGATCTCGATTCCCATCTGCCGGGCCGTGCCGGCGAGGATTTTTGCGGCGGCTTCTTCGTCGTGGGCATTCAGGTCGTCCATTTTCTGCTTCACCACCTCCATGAGCTGGGCTTTCGTCAATTTGCCGACCTTGTTCTTGTGCGGCTCGCCGGATCCCGAGGCGATGTTGGCCGCTTTTTTCAGGAGAACGGCGGCCGGCGGCTGCTTGGTGACGAAGGAGAACGTTTTGTCCTTGTAGACGGTGATGACCGTCGGGAGCAGGTTTCCGGATTGCGCTTGAGTCGCGGCGTTGAACTCCTGGCAAAAGCCCATGATGTTCAAACCCGCCTGACCGAGCGCCGGGCCGACCGGGGGCGACGGATTGGCTTGTCCGGCCTGAATTTGCAGCTTGATGACTTGGGTGACTTCTTTGGCCATATGTTTGGGTTGCGTAAAACGTTCGATTTTCTTGCCAGCGGCTTACTGAATGCGCTCAACTTGCCAAAATTCCAGTTCCACCGGCGTGGGCCGGCCAAAAACCTCGACGGTGACCCGAAGTTTTCCCTTTTCCAGGTCGATTTCCTCCACCGTGCCGTTTTGGCTCTCAAAAGGACCGTCGGCGACTTTTACCGTCTCACCGATTTCGTACTGCACCTTGGGCACGCTGCCTTCCTCGCTCGCGGCGATTTGGGCCTTCATTTGATCCACTTCCGCGCGCCGCATGGGGAAGGGTTTGTCCTTGCCGCCGGCAAAATTGATCACGCCCGGCGTTTCCTGGATGAAGTACCAGGTTCGGTCCACCATGTTGTTAAAATCGCCGTCGTAAAGATGCATGTTGACGATGATGTAACCGGGGTAGAATTTTCGGCTCGACTCCGTTTTTTTGCCTTTTTTCACCTCGGAAACGCGCTCGGTGGGCACCAAAACCTGGAAAATGACGTCGGACATCTCCTCAGTCTCGATCCGGCGGTTCAGGCTATCGCACACCTTTTGCTCCTGGCCGGACAAAACGTGGATCACATACCATTGATCTTCTGGGGCTGGGACGAGCGGCATGATGTTGGGAGGTTCGTTGGTTTTCGGCTTCGTGATTTCAGGCTAACCCACATCGCCCCCGCCAATTTCACGGGTTAGCAGCTTCATGACGTTGATCAGCACCAAATCACCGAAGGCAACGTAGCCGCCCAGCAGAATCATGGCGATGAGCACGACGATGGTGGAGTCAATCAGCTCCTTGTACCTCTTCACGCCCTTTTCCTTCGGGTCCCAGGGCCAGGTGGCCTTGTAAAGCTCGGTTTTGACTTCGCCAACGTATTTTTGGATGCTGCGAATCATCGTCTCTCGGTTTGTTTGGGGGTGATTTTTTTTGGAGCAGGGCAGGCGGGACTCGAACCCACAACCAACGGTTTTGGAGACCGCTACTCTACCAATTGAGCTACTGCCCTAAAAATCACGGTTTCAACAGTTTCAAGCGAGAGAGCGCGGTAAGGTAGCACGCTCTCGTTCGGGGTTCAATTTTGTTAGTCTCTAGATTCAGCGAGCGCGGTGGGCCATCCCACCGCGCTTCGCGCAAATTTGGGTTTGGAGGTAAAATTTCGGAAAAAATCCCGAAAAAGCCGGGATCAATCCAGAATGTCAGCCACACGTCCGGCGCCAACGGTGCGGCCACCTTCGCGAATAGCGAAACGGATGGTTTTTTCCATGGCGATGGGCGTAATCAGCTCGACTTCCATCTCAACGTCGTCACCCGGCATGACCATTTCCACACCGTCGGGCAGCTTGATGCTGCCGGTCACGTCCGTGGTCCGGAAATAGAATTGCGGGCGATAGTTGCTGAAAAACGGGGTGTGGCGTCCGCCCTCGTCTTTGCTGAGGACGTAAACCTGGGCCTTGAATTTCTTGTGCGGGGTGATTGAGCCCGGCTTGGCGATGACCTGACCGCGCTCGATTTCGTCCTTCTTCGTGCCGCGAAGCAGCAGGCCGACGTTGTCGCCGGCGCGGCCTTCGTCCAGCAACTTGCGGAACATCTCGATGTCCGTGACCGTGGTTTTCTGCGTATCGCGAATTCCCACGATTTCGACCTCTTCCATCTTCTTGACGATGCCGCGCTCGACACGCCCGGTGGCGACCGTTCCACGGCCTTCAATCGAAAACACGTCTTCGACCGGCATCAAGAAGTCCTGATCCACGGGGCGATCCGGCTCGGGGATGTAATCGTCCACCGCCTGCATCAATTTGGCGATGTTTTCCTTTTGAGCGGCGTCTCCCTCCATGGCTTTGAGCGCGGAACCCATCACCACGGGAATGTCGTCGCCGGGAAACTCGTACTGGCTGAGCAAATCGCGAATTTCGATCTCCACCAGCTCAAGCAACTCCTCGTCATCGACCTGGTCGACCTTGTTGAGGAAGACGACGATGGCGGGCACGCCAACCTGACGGGCCAGCAGGATGTGCTCGCGAGTTTGCGGCATGGGGCCATCCGCAGCGCTGACCACCAAAATGGCGCCGTCCATCTGGGCGGCCCCGGTGATCATGTTTTTCACGTAGTCAGCGTGACCGGGACAGTCCACGTGAGCGTAGTGGCGGTTATCGGTCTGGTATTCCACGTGAGCGGTTGAGATGGTGATCCCGCGTTCTTTTTCCTCCGGCGCAGCATCGATTTCATCGTAGTCTTTTTTCTCCGCGAAACCTTTTTCCGCCAGGGTGTGGCAAATTGCCGCCGTGAGGGTGGTTTTGCCGTGGTCCACGTGACCGATGGTTCCCACGTTCACGTGCGGTTTATCTCGTTTGAATGCTTCCTTAGCCATTTTGCGTGGGTCTCGTTAGAGAGGGTAGAGTTTCGACGGACGCTTCAGCGAGGTTGGTTGCTTGCGCGGAGCGGCCGGTGTTTTGTTGGTTGTTAGGGTAGGGTGTTTACGTTGGTTTTGGTCTGCGAAAGCTCTTGACGGGATTTGAACCCGTGACCTCTTCCTTACCAAGGAAGTGCTCTACCACTGAGCTACAAGAGCGTTCGGGGGTTGGAAAGTTAGGGGACGCGGACCGAAATCTCATCCCCTTTTTCCATGGTTTGTCCCGAAAGCTCGTCCAGTAGCAGAGACGGCTAACCCGAGCTTTCCAGCTTTGAAAGAGCGAGTCACATCCCGGCAAACGACTCCCGGAGCGGATGGCATATTAGTCGGTTGCCTAGAACTGTCAAAAAGAACAAGCGGGTTTTTTGCCAGGTGTTTTTACCCCCACTTTCACAGCCACAATCCACTCAATTGGCCACCTAACCCTCCGCGGCGCAACTTTCGGCAAATCGCTCGATTTTTTGCGCTTTGCCGGATGTTTCGTCGATGTCGACGATCGCGCCGTGAAGCCGCACGTTGCTCTTGGCGAGCACGAATTTCGTGGGCATGGACGTGACGAAGCGCTTCAGCACCGATTCCGGCGTGGAGCCGATCACCGAATCCATGGCGCCGCACATTCCGGCGTCGCAGAGAAAGGCCGTCCCGCCGGGAAAAATCTGCTCGTCGGCGGTTTGGACGTGGGTGTGGGTCCCGACCACGGCGGAGACTTTTCCGTCCAAAAACCGCCCCAGGCAGTGCTTTTCGCTGGTGGCTTCAGCGTGGAAATCGACAAAAATGACCGGGGTCTCCCCGCGCAACTTTTCCACCTCCGCCTCGGCGGCCAAAAACGGATTTTCCAGCTCCTGACGCATGAACGTGCGCCCTTGCACGTTCATCACCGCCACCTTGCCTTTCTTGGTTTCCAAAACCACCGATCCGTAGCCGGGCGTGCCCGGCGGATAGTTCAACGGACGCAAAACCCGGGGCTCGGTAGGAAGAAACGAGACGATGTCCACCTGGTCCCAAACGTGGTCGCCGGTCGTCACCACCGCTGCCCCGGCGCGCAACAGGTCGATGGCGATTTTTCCGGTAATTCCGCGCCCGCCGGCGCTGTTTTCGCCGTTGACGATGACAAAATCGATGTCGCGCTCCTCCTTCAACGCTGCCAGGCGCCCGATCGCCGCTTTGCGGCCGGGTTGACCGACAATGTCCCCGAGAAATAGAATTCGCAGCATGTAAACGTAGAGGTGTTATGTTGGCATCCGTGACAAAACTCAGACCACTCCCAGTCAAACGACGCTATTTCATGGCGTCGATCGCGTTTTTGGGGATTTTTCCGTTTTTGGCCCTCGCGGAGCGAAAAATTTCGCGGTTGGCCGACGTTCCCGACTGGTCGCAACTCGACGCCTTTCAGGAAACCATCACCCGCGAGGACTTCGAGCGCGAGTTGCTCACCAACTACGGCGAAAACGAGGAGTCGCCGGCCAAATTCATCGAAATTTTGGCGGATCGCGCCCGCATCATCACGGATTTCAAACGCCCGGACGAGGTTTACGAACTGCGGTTTGCCGAAAAGCCCGCGCCGTCCGTTCCGCGCTATTGGCGCACGGTAAACGAGTTGCCGCCGCTCACCGACCCGGAAAAGCCGCTCGAAGGCATGCGCATCGTCGTCGATCCCGGCCACATTGGCGGATTGTGGGCCAAAATGGAGGAGCGTTGGTTCAAAATCGCCCCAAAACCGCCCGAGGAGCCGGAAAACGCCGAAAATCCGGACGCGGCGCAGAAAACCGTGCCTGCCAAAACCAAACCCCCGGCCGTTCCTCAACCCGTGGCCGACGACACCTCCTTCCCAGTCAAGGAAGGCGAGATCGTCTTGCGCGTGGCGAAGATTTTGGAGCAAAACCTGACCAACCTCGGCGCCAGAGTCGCGCTGGTTCGGCGCGAAACCCGGCCGGTTAATCCCAAACGGCCGGAGGATTACGTGGCGATGGCTCGAAAGTGGCGCGGCTACTCCCCGGACGCCGATCCCGCGAAAAATCGGGCGCTGCGCAAATACACCGAGATCCTCTTCTACCGCACCGGGGAAATCCGCGCCCGCGCGGAGCGAATCAACCGCGAATTCAAGCCGGATTTAGCGCTGTGCCTCCACGTCAACGCGGAAAGCTGGGGAAACCCGGACAACCCGGATTTTGTCGACAAAAATCACTTCCACATCCTCATCAACGGCTGCTACAGCGCGGGTGAAATCGCCTTTGACGACCAGCGCTTTGAAATGCTGCGCCGTTTGCTGCAACGCGCCCACCCGGAGGAGCTGGCCGTCTCCAAAGCCGTCGCCAACGTCATGGCGCCGCGCATCGGCCTCATGCCCTACGTCTACCCGCGCACCAACGCCAAGCGCGTGAGCGCCAATCCCTACGTTTGGTCGCGCAATCTGCTCGCCACCCGGGTTTACGAGTGCCCGCTGGTCTTTTTTGAGCCCTACGTCATGAATCACAAGCTCACCTACGACCGGGTGCAGGCCGGCGAATACGGCGGCAAGCGCGAATTCGAGGGCAAGCCGCGGATCAACATCTACCAGGAATACGCCGACGCCGTCGCGGCCGGAGTTGCGGCGTTTTACCGGCAAAATCGCCGCAAAAGCAAGGTGGAAGAATGAGCGACGCGGAATGCGGAGTTTTGGTCGCCGGCTGCGGTTACCTTGGGCGGGCGCTGGCGATGCGCTTGCGAAATCTCGGCCGCAACGTGGTTGGTTTGACCCATTCCGCCAAATCCGCGGAAAAACTTGCCGCCGAAGCGCCGTTTCGCGTGGAAGCCTGCGATTTGGGCTCGAGCGCGGAAATCGCCCAACTCGCGGAGAAAATTCCCCCGCCGACTTGCATCTTCCACTGCGCCAGTTCCGGCCGGCGCGGGATCGACGCCTATCGCCAGGTTTACTTGCGCGGTTGCGAAAATCTCGCCGAAACGTTCGCGGAATCACCAATTTTCTTCACCTCAAGCACCAGCGTCTACCCGCAAACCAACGGCGAGGTCGTGACCGAAACCAGCCCGGCCGAACCGAATCGCGAAACGGGAAAAATCCTCCGTTTGGCCGAAAAAGTCGCCCTCAGCCGGGGTGGAACTGTCCTCCGCCTGGCCGGCATTTACGGTCCGGGGCGCTCGGTCCTGCTCCAGCGTTTTCACGACGGAACCGCGGTCATCGAAACCGGCCCGAGCCGCTTTTTGAACCAAATTCACCGTGACGACGCCGTCAGCGCCTTCATCACGCTCATGGACCACCCCAAAACTGCGCGAGGCGAGATTTTCAACGTCTCCGACGGCCAACCCGCCACGCAGCGAGCCACCTACGAAGCCCTGGCCGACCATTTCAGCCGCCCGGTTCCCCCCGAAGCTCCGCCCGACCCAAATCGCAAGCGCGGCTGGACGCACAAGCAGGTCAGCAACGCCAAATTGCGCGCGTTGGGCTGGGAACCGGCGTACCCGGCGTTTCTGGATTTTGTTCGGAAACTGACCTAGCCTGCCGCCATGCCGCTGTTGGATCATTTTCACGCTCCTCTTCATCCGCGGCGCAGGTGGACCTCGTTCTTCAGCATGTGGGCGACTTACATTGCCGAGCATGGACGGCTTCGAGCAGCAGGCGATGGGGCTTCTGACTTCCAGCAAGCTGAGCCACGCTTTGAATCTGGAAAACGAGGACCCGAAAATTCGCGAAAAATACGGCAAAGGCGATCCCAAGCGCGTTGGCGACGGCGCGCCGCGAAATCTGGAGCATTTCCTGCTGGCGCGGCGTTTGGTGGAGGCGGGCGCGCGTTGCGTGACGCTGAATTTCGGCCGCTGGGACTTTCACAGCAACAACGTCGGCGGAATGCGCTCTCACGCCCCGCTTTTCGACCAAGGCCTGGCCGCGTTGATCGGCGATTTGGACGAGCGCGGAATGCTGGACGACGTCTCGGTCGTTGCCTGGGGCGAATTCGGCCGAACCCCGATCATCAACAAAAACGCCGGCCGCGATCACTGGCCGCGCGTGGGTGGGGCGCTGGTCGCCGGCGGCGGAATAAACGCGGGCCAAGTCATCGGCGCGACCGACAAACAAGCAGGCGAAGCGACCGAACGCCCGGTTCACTACGGCGAGGTGCACGCCACGCTCTACAAAAACCTGGGGATCGACCCTAACCGCACCACCATCACGGATTTGACCGGCCGTCCGCATTACCTGGTGGACGGCTACCGGCCGATTCCGGAGTTGGCGTGACGCGAAAGCCACGAATTCACGCCAAAACCTGGCGAACCACCTTGCCGTAAACATCCGTGATGCGAAAATCGCGGCCCAGGTGGCGAAACGTCAGTTCTTCGTGATCGAGCCCTAACAAGTGCAAAATCGTCGCGTGCAGGTCATGCACGTGCACCTTGTCGCGCTCGGCGCGGTAGCCGAATTCGTCGCTCGCGCCGTAAATCGTTCCGCCGCGCGTGCCTCCGCCGGCCAGCCACATGGTGAAGCCGAAGGGGTTGTGATCGCGGCCGTCGCTGCCTTGGTGGGTCGGCAATCGGCCGAATTCGCCGCCCCAGACGACCAGGGTGCGCTCCAGCAAGCCGCGTTGGCGCAAATCGGTCAGCAAAGCGGCGATGGGTTGGTCGGTCTGGGCGCATTGGCGAGTGTGATTGCCGTGCAGGTCTTTGTGCGCGTCCCAGGCGGTCGGACCGCGGTTGCCGCCGCTGTAAACCTGGACGAATCGCACGCCGCGCTCGACCAATCGGCGCGCCAGGAGGCAATTTCGGCCAAAGGTCTTGGTCGGTTCGCGATCCAGGCCGTAGGCGCGTTTGGTCGACTCGTTTTCGCCGGTCAGGTTGGTGACTTCCGGCGCGTGAATTTGCATGCGGTAAGCCAGCTCGTAGCTGGAGATGCGAGCCTCCAGCGCGGTGTCGCCGGGGTGTTGTTCGGCGTAGTCGCGATTCCACTTCGCCAGCAAATCGAGCCGGGCGCGCTGATCGGCCATGCTTACGTCCTTGGCCAGGCTCAGATTCGCGATCGGCGGCCCGCTGGAGCGGAACGGGATGCCCTGGAATCGCGCCGGCATGAAGCCGTTGGACCAGTTCATGGCTCCGTTGACCGGCGCGCCTTCTTTGTCTAACAAGACCACATAACCGGGCAAATTTTCGCTCGCGTTCCCGAGCCCGTAGCCGATCCACGAGCCCAGCGAGGGGTCCCGGCAGGACGAAACCGGAGTTCATTTGGCTCAAAGCGGGTCCGTGGTTGTTCGAATCCGCGTGCATGGAGCGGATGACGCACAATTCGTCGGCGTGACGCGCCAAATTTGGGAAAAGCTCGGAAATCGGCATCCCGCATTGGCCGTGACGCGCGAATTTCCACGGGCTGGGCATGGCCGTGGGTTTCGTTTGGCCGGTGAAGAAGGAATCGCTCTCGCGGTAGGCGGGAATCGGCTTTCCGGCCCAGGTTTTCAGCGCCGGCTTAGGATCGAAGGTATCCACCTGGCTCGGCCCGCCGTACATGAAGAGGAAAATCACCGCGTCGGCCTTGGCGGGGAAATGCGGCTTCGTTTCGCCGGCTAGCAGCGCATTCGCGGCCAGCGCGCCAAATCCGCCGCCGGCCGTTTTCAGCAGCGTGCGGCGATCAATCGACATGGACGAATTGGCTGGAGTTGAACAGCACGACGGCCAGGTTCGCCAGAGCCAGCTTTTCCGCCTCCCGTTGACCGCGCCGCGCTCCCAGCCTTTGGGCGACGAATTCTTCCGCCTCCCCAAGTTGCTGTGCCGTGACGGGCAACGCCAGGGCCCGCTTCATGACCGTGCGGATGGGATTTTCCTCCTCCATCGCGCGGACGGCGAGATAGCGCGCCTGCTTGTTGACGAAGACGTCGTTCAGCAGCGCCAGGGCCTGCGTTGGCGTGGTGCTGACAAAGCGCTTGGCGCACGACTGCGCTCCGTCCGGCGCGTCGAACAGCGTCAGCAGCGGCATCGGCAATTGGCGTTTGCGGTAGACGTAGACGCTGCGCCGCCAGTGTTTGGCCGACTCTTTCTCCACCCGCGGCCACTGGTTACGCTTGCTCTGGCCGAGGATTTCCGGCGGCACCTGCGGTTTGATGCCGGGGCCGCCCATTTCCAGGTTCAGGTTGCCGCTGGACAGCAGGATGGCGTCGCGCACCACCTCCGCTTCCAGCCGATGCGCCGGGTAGTGTGAGAACAGCTCCCCATGCGGGCGCGGGGCTGAGGATTGACGGTAGGCCCTGGAGAGCACGATGAGCTTGTGCAGCGGCTTGAGCCGGCCGCCGTTGTCGCGCAACTCGCACGCCAGCCAGTCGAGCAACTGCGGATGCGTCGGTTTCGCGCCTTTTGTGCCGAAATCGCTCGGCGTCGCCACCAGTCCGCGGCCAAAATGATGCTGCCAGAGGCGATTCGCCATGACTCGCCAGGTCAGCGGATTTTCCGGCGCTGCAATCCAATCCGCCAGCGCTTTTCGGCCCTCCAGCGGCGTTTGGCCGAGAATTTCCGGCGTCGCCCCTGTCACGGCATCGCCCGGCGTTTGCCAATTGCCGCGGAAGAGCACATGGGTGACCCGTGGCTTGGATTTAACGCTTGTTAGGGCGCGAATGTGGCGCTCCTTCGGCGGCTTTTTTTTCCCGCGCGCGACCACGGGACGAAGCTGAGGCTCGCCGAGTTGGTCTGCCCAGGGAACGTAAGCCGCGACGGTGTTGTCGAATACTGCCAGCAGGCGATAGTAATCGGTTAGGGTGAACGGCTCGGTCTTGTGATCGTGGCAGCGGGCGCAGGCGATCGTCTGGCCGAGGAACACCTGCGTTGTCGTCGCCAAAACGTCGTCGAGTTGATCCAGGCGATAGGTTTCGACCTCATTTTTGGCCACGTTTTCCTCGTTGGAGGGGCCGTTTCGGCAAAAACCGGTCGCGATCCACGCCGCCGGGTTTTGTGGGTCGATTTCGTCGCCGGCGAGCTGTTCGCGGATGAACTGGCCGTAGGGCTTGTCGGCATTGAAGCTGTCGATGACGTAGTCGCGGTAACGCCAGGCATGGGGCCGGTCGGTGTCCTCGTGGAGGCCGTTGGAGTCGGCATAACGGGCGAGATCCAGCCAATGCTGCCCCCAGCGCTCGCCGTATAGTGGGCGTGTCAGGAGGTCGTCGATCGCGGCTTCCAGGTCCGGATTTTCCGCAAACGCGACCGATTCTTCCGGTGACGGCGGCAACCCGGTGAGCGTGAGGTGAACCCGGCGCAACAACCGCCGCGATTCAGCTTGCGGGCCGATTTCCAGGCCCCCCGTGCGCAGTTTTCGCTCCACAAACGCGTCCACCGAATCCCCGTCCGGGCGTAGCAACGGCTGGAACGCCCAGTGAGACTCGCCGGCCCGGTCGGCCCAAACGCCGCCACCCGCAACAAGGGCGGCAAGAAGCTGGAAAAGGGCATTTTTCACGCGCGCAGCCAGTTTTCGCCACGGGACCGGCGCGGTAAAGCGGAAATTCGCCCGTTCGGCGGAAGCTTTTGAGCAAATTCGAGCATCCTGCCTCCTCCAACGAAAAAACCGCCCGCCCGGGGAGAATACGCCGGTCCCCATCGGACGCGTCTCCCCAAAACGGGCGGATTAGTTGCTCCAACTCCAGGTTCCACCAAGAAGCCTGGGAAATTCTGCGAAACCTTACCCGCCGGCTGATTTTAGCCCCAGTTGCATCTGCTGCTCGCTCAGTTGGCGGTCGGATTGCTCGCGGCGTTTTCTGGCTTCGCGATAGCGCTTTGCGTCTTGAAAAAGCGACTGGATGCGGTCGGAAACTTGCGGGAAGGTCTGCGTGGCTGCGTTGTTCATGCGAACATTATACCTGTTCGCGAGAACAGTGCAAGGATGAATTGTAAACAAACGCAAAATTTTTGCTCCGATAGGGCAAATTCCCTCGGAAAACCCGCGATTCCTACCAATCCTCACCCAAGTCGGTTAAATCAGCAACTCGCTCACCGCTTCATGCTCGGGTGCGGCGACGCGAATGCGGTTGTCGCCAACTTTGTGCACGGAATTCGGGTTCAGCCCGATGGCGTGCAAATACGTGTGGAACATCTCGGCCACATGAACGGGACGCTCGGAGATTTCGGTGCCGTTTTCGTTGGTGGCGCCCAAAACGCCGCCAACCTGGATGCCGCATCCTCCCAAGACCACGGACCAGTTGTTCGGCCAGTGATCGCGGCCCAAATCCGCCTTGATTTGCGGGGTTCGGCCAAATTCGGTGATCAGCATCACCAGGGTGTGATCGAGCATCCCCCGATCGTCCAAATCATTGATCAGCGTGGTGAACGGTTTGTCGAATTCGCCGAGTTGCTCCAGGTGAAAATTGAAATTCTCCATGTGGGAGTCGTAGTTGTTGTGGGTCACCTTTACGCAGGTGACGCCCTGTTCCAGAAGGCGGCGAGCCAACAGGCAATGCCGGCCTAAATCGTGGGTTCCGTAGCGCTCCCGGTCCTTGGCGGGTTCCTTGGTCACATCAAAAAGTTCCTTGCGGTGGATGAGCTGTTCGGCTTGCTCGAAGGATGAATTGTAAGCCTCCGTGTGGGCGGTGCGGCGGCGCTGGGAAAAGCGCAGGTCCGCGATTTGCCGCAACCGGTAGCGCGCCTCGTCTGAGTCCGCTTCCAGCAGTTCCGGCCGATCCACGTTTAGCGGCGGGCGGCCCCCGCTCAGGAACAACGAAGCGTGCCGCGGTCCCAAAAACGCCGCATCCTGACGCGGCCCCCAGCGGCTGGGACCAATGTGGATGTTGCCCGGCAAATCCTCGCCCGGACCCATCAATTTGGACATCACCGGCCCCATCAGCGGGTAGGGCCCGAGCTGCGGCGGACGGCCGGTTTCGACGAAATCCCGGGCTCCGCCGTGGCTTCCGGGGACCTTTTCCGCGTACATGCTGCGCACCACGGCTAATTTGTGCGCGATGGTGGCCGTGTGAGGCATTAGCTCGCTAAAATGCGTGCCCGGCACGGAGGTGGGGATGGAGCGAAACGGTCCGCCGGTGTCGGTTCCGGGTTTGGGGTCGAAACTCTCAAATTGGCTGAGCCCACCGTTGAGCAGGAAGATGAGCACCTGCTTTTTCTGGCTCTCCACCTCGCGGGCGACCGCCGGATGGATGAGACTGCTCACGCCCATTCCGCCCATCGCCAGGTTGGCGAGCATGGACCGGCGGGAAACGAAGTGATCGGAGGATTGGCAGGCGGGATTGAGGTTTTTCATCGGGAAAGCGGGTTGAGCTTGATGGAACAGATCACGTTGAGGGCTGATGGGCCCTTTCACCGCGCTTTTTCCCGCTTTCGGGCAAAATTCATCGTTCTCCCGAAAACGTGGCGGGGGCCGCGGATTTCAGGCTTGCCTCCGGGGTCAACGCACCGAACCTCGCCGGTGTCCAAGATTTGGCTGCCGGATTTTCCCTTCGCCCCCAAGCGTGCGCCGTTTTTCTACGGCTGGGTCATCGCGTTCGGGGCTACGTTAGGGACGCTGTTCAGCATTCCGGGCCAAACCATGGGTTTCAGCGCGTTTACCGATGTGCTGATCGAGGAACTGGGTTTGAGCCGGGTCATGCTGAGCACGGCTTACTTCGTTGGGACGGTCGCGAGCGGGCTGACGTTGCCCTGGCTGGGGCGCGTTTTCGATGCCCGGGGCGCGCGAAAAATGGTTGTCGCCTCCGCGTTGGCAACCGGGCTCATCCTCTTTTACCTCAGCGAATCCGCGCGGTTGTCGCTTTGGCTCGCCCGGCCGTTTCCGGCCAATTTTCGACCCGCGGTGGCGTTTTTAGTGATCGGCATCGGTTTTTATCTCATCCGGGCCTCGGCTCAGGGCGTTTTGACCCTGGCTTGCCGCAACGCCATCGGAAAATGGTTCGACCACAAACGCGGGATCGCCATTTCCCTCAGCCAAATCGCGATTTCGTTCGGGTTCTCGTTTTCGCCGGCGCTGCTCACCGCGATGATCGGCCGTTTTGGCTACGATGGCGCTTGGGTTTGGCTGGGTTTGGCCACGTTGTTGGTCATGGCGCCGCTGGGTTGGTTGCTTTTCCGCGATAACCCGGAGGAATGCGGGCTACGCATGGACGGCGCAACCGCGAAGACCCCGGTTCGCCCGACGAACCCGGACATGGTGATCGAGCGCGACTTCAGCCGTGCCGAGGCGCTGCGAACCCCGGCGTTTTGGGCCTTCAACCTGTCCTTCGCCTTCGTCGCCTACTTCATCACCGCCTACACCTTCCACATCGTCTCGATCGGCGCGGAATCCGGGTTGAGCCAGGAAGCGATCGTGGCAAAATTCGTGCCCATGGCGGTCTGCAGCGTCGCCACCAACCTGGTTTTCGGGCTAATCAACACCCGGTTGCGGCTCAAGCACCTCCTCGTCGTGCTGAACTTGGCGTCGGTCGCCGGAGCGGTTGGTCTGCTGGCCTTGAGTTCGCAGGCCGGGATGGCGGCTTACATCGTTGGGAATGGCGTGGCCGGGGGCGCATTCGTCAGCCTCACCGGCATCGTTTGGCCCCGGTTTTACGGCCGGCGTTGGCTTGGGGCGATCAGCGGGATGGGGATGTCGAGCATGGTCGTCGCCAGCGGGATAGGGCCCCTGGCCTTCGGACTGTCCGAGCAAATGGCTGACTCCTACCAACCGGTGTTGCTCGCCAGCCTGTGGATCCCCGCGGCGTTGGCGGTTTTCAGTTTTTGGGCGGACAACCCGCAGCGGACGTGAGAATTCGAGCTTTGCCTCAAATCACGCCCACCACCTTGCGTCCCACCCAAAACACGCCCATCAGCATCACCAAAAACGCCCCCCACAGCCAGTGGGACCAGAGGCGAAACCGGCGCTCGATGGGTTCGGGGTCCGGCAGGGCCTGCACGGCTTGAAGCAGCATCTCCATGTCCAGCGTTTTCATGAGTTTACCGCGGGTGACGCGGGCGATTTCCTCCAGCACGTCCAGACGCACGGGACGGCCCAGCCGCTCCAATTTTCCGCCCTGGACGGACAGGTTCGTTTCCAGCGTAGCGCCGTTTTCCCGGCAGGTGACGATCGCCTGATACTCGCCGGGCTCGGTTGGGGTGAAACGGCCGCTGAACAGCCCCCAGGCGTCCTCGCCTCCGGGAGTCAACCGGACGCTCTCCGTTTTGCCGCCGGGACTGACGAATTGCACCACCACGTTGGCCTCTTGCAGCGGGTCGCCGCCCAGGCTCATGACGTTGGCGTTCAGGGTGAGAATTTCGTTGGTTCGGGGGCGGTCGGGGCTGTAAAACAGGCGCATCAGCTCGCCTTGAGCCATGTTGCGCTGGTAGGCCATCCAACGCGCGACCTGGCCCCAAAAGCGGTAGTGGTAGCGGTCCTCCACGCCCTCGCGCCAGCGCCAAGCGCCGTCGGTGCCCATGAAGAGGATTTTTCCGGCGCCAAAGGTTTTGGTCACCAGCAAAGGCACGCGGCCAAATTCGGTCGACTCCGAGCTGTGGGTGGCGAGCACTTCGGTGCCGGCTTTGGCGCGGAGAGCGGCGGCGAACCACTGAAAACCCGGCAGGCTCTCCCAAACCTCGTAGTTTTCCGCGTCGTTGTCCTCCAGCTTGGTCAGCAGACTGCGATTTCCCACCTCGGTGAGCTGAAATTGACCGGGAACGGGCGATCCCCATCCCCGCGGCTGCGCTTCGTCCAAAACCACCGGGTAAAGGTCGGCCAGCTCCGTTTGGAGCAGGGAAAACTGCCGGCCGCGAAAACCCGGCAAAAACACCAGCCCGCTGGCCTGATTTCGCACCAGTTGGACCAGCCGTTTGCAGTGTTCCTCAGTCAATTGCCCCGGTTCCACCCCCACGTCGCCCAGGAAAACGACGTCGTAGTTCACCAAATCCTCGTCGCCGGGGAATTCCTTGATGTAGCCGCGCCCGCCGCCGGTTTTGCCGATGTCAGGATGAAAGAGCAGGCAACTGACCTCCACGCCGGGATCGCGCTCCAAGGCGTTGCGCAGGTAGCGATACTCCCAGCGCGGGTAGGACTCGATCAAGAGCACGCGCAGTTGTTCCTCGCGAATGGCGACCGGCGCGGTTCGCACGTTGTTCTCCTCCAAAAACTCGTTGGGCGCAGACGGCACGCGCAGGGTCACCTCCACGTCGCCGGTGGATTCCGGCGTCCAGGCCACCACGTCCTGAACGTGGCCCATGGCGGGGATGGCGATCGATTTGGTCACCGTTTCGCCGGTGGACGTCTCCAGCTCTAATTCCGCGTTAAACGCACGCGGCAGCGAGCTTTCGATGACGAAGGGGATGCGCAGCGGCTTGCCCACCACGCCAAAGGTTGGCGCATCCAGGCTCACCAGCTCCACGTCCGGCAATCGGCTCTCGCTGCCCACGGGAACGGCAAAAACCGGCACGTTGCGCATCCGCAGCTTGGTTGCGGCTCTAACCGGGGGCTCGCCGGCGTTCCAATCGCCGTCCGTGAACAAGACCACGCCGCGCAGTTGCGGGTGCTGGCCCAAAACGCGGTTCAGGGCGTTGTGGAGATCCGTTCCCTCCCACGCCGGGTCTAATTTTGACGAAAACGGCTCGATGATGGTCCGCACGCTGTTTCCCAGCGGCCACCACGCTTTCTCCGCCAACAACGGGGCGATGGCGGCGGAGCGTTTTTGCGGTTTTTGGCCGTTTTTCGGCTCGGAATCGATGACGTCGGCCGTTTCCATGCTGCGCGATTGGTCCCAAAGCACGGCGATGGTGGGTTTGGCGTCCGGGCGGCTCAATTCGCGCCATTCCGGCTGAAACAGCGTCAAAACCACCAGCAGCACGATCAGTAACCGCAACGCCTCCAACAACCCGACGCCCCTGGCCCAGCCGCTGCGTTTCCACGCCCAAATACACAGAAACAGCGTCCCGGCGAGCAAGAGCAGCCCAAAAACGAGCACGGTGGTGCTGGGGTTAAAAACCAGCGAGCTTTTGGTTTCGGCCATGGAATGGGAGAATTACCCCGGAACTGGAGAAATTCCAAATTCCAAGCACCAAATTTAACTCGCGCCTCCTAGCCGTGCATCACCTGCCCGCCGTCGATGTTCAGCGTTTGGCCGGTGATGTTACGCGCGTGGCGGGAGGCGAGGAAAACCGCCATGGCGCCGAATTCTTCCGGCGATTGCCAACGGCCCAGGGGAGCAATCTGGTCGATCTTGGCCTGGCCCCAATCCTCGTAGCTCTGGCGCTCGGCCTTGGCCAGATTTTCCTGACCCGCGGCCCAGACCGATCGGTTGAGCTGGGTTTGCACCATGCCAGGCGCCAGGGCGTTGACGCGAATGCCGTGCGGCGCCAGGTCTTTGGCAGCGCATTGCATGAAATTGATGAGGCCGGCCTTGGCGGCGCTGTAAGGCGGGTCGGTTTGCGAGCCCATCTGACCGGCCACGCTGGTGAGAAACAGCATCGTTCCGCCCTCGCCCCGCTCGATCAATTTCGGCGCAAAAGCGTGGGCGGCGTGGGCGGCGCCGGTCAGGTTAATTTCCAGCACGCGCGGCCAATCCGAGGGCTCCAGGTTCCAGAACGGGAACCCGAATTTTCCCGAGCCAATTCCCACGGCGTAGACGACGTGATCCACTGCGCCGAAGGAATTCGCGGCCGAACGCAGATCGTCGAACACCGCCACGTCGCCGATGAAGGTTTGCACCCGCGCCGTGGCCGACTTTTTGGCGAAATCCTGGATTTCCGGGTCGCGATCGAACAAACCCAGCTCGCAGCCTTCGTCTGAAAAGGCATCGGCGATGGCTCGGCCGATTCCCCGGGCGGCGCCCACGATGAAGGCGCGTTTTCCGTCCAAACCCAGGTCCACGGCTAGGATTTCGCGGGTTTCTCCGCTTCAGGCTGCACGATCTTCGCCGCGGCCCGCAATTCGTCCACCAGCTCCTTCATGTGCTGGGTGCGGCGCTCGATTTTCAGGTGAGTGACGATTTGCGGGGCAATCTCTTCCAGGGTCAACTCCTTTTCCTCCAGGTGCTCCTCCACCTTGATGATGTGGTAGCCGAACTGCGTCTTCACCAACTCGCCAATTTCGCCGGCTTTTTGCGAAAACGCCGCCTTTTCAAAGTCCGGAACCATTTGTCCGCGGCCAAACGTGCCCAAATCGCCGCCGCGCGGGCCGCTGGGACCTTCGGACTTTTCCGCGGCAAGTTTGGCGAAATCCAGCTTGGGATCCTCGAGCAATTGCTGGCGAATCGCCTCAGCCTCAGCACGCTTTTTGTCGAGCGTCGCGTCATCGTCGATCCCCTCGGTTTTGATCAAAATGTGGCGGGCGCGGACCGATTCCGACTGGCGCATGTCCGCCTTGTTGGCTCGTAAAATTTCATGATCTCCTCCGGCGTGGGAGCGGCCACATTGGCCGTCTCTTTGTCGGTCAGCTTCATGATCAGCAGGTTCGTGCGCACGTCGCTGGAGAATTGTTTGAGGCTGACGCCCGCCGTATCGACAAAATCGGCGATGGAGCCACCCGGCATGTTTTCGGCCACCACCTTGTTCATGGCTTCGTCCAGTTCCTGCTCGGTCACGGACAAACCGCCCTGTTTGGCGGCGTTGACCAGCAAAATTTTGCCGATCATCTCGTTCACCAGATTGCCGCGCAGTTGGCGGTACATGGCGGTCGCTTGTTCCGGCGGATACTTGCGCAACGCAGCCCCGTAGAGGCGCTGGATGGTGCTGGTGATGCTGCTTTCCAGAATTGGCGTACCGTCCACGGTCACAAGGACCCGGTCTTGCGGGGCAGCCGGCGCCTTTTGCGGAGACTTCTGGTCTTGTTGGGCGGGGGCAGTGGTAATTGCGAGCGCGACGAGTGCTGGGATGAGGGATAGGGATTTCATAGTTTTGGGCAGACGCACAGATTCGGGCCACTCCGCGGCGGATGCAAGCGAACGTGAAACCGGAAATTGGAAAACGGACGAAACGGATGAAAATGGATCGCAATTTCGCTTCCCCGGAAAAAATGGTGGCCTTTTGCGCCAAAACGGATATTTGTCCGCCCCATGGCCATCACCGTCGGATTACTCGTCGTCGTCTTCTTCCTCTCTTTTGGGGTCATTTCCTTCCTCTACCTCATGAAGGGCAAGGACTAGCCCCTTCTCCACCATCCATCTGCGCAAGGCATCGCGCGCGGCGCAAGGGCGCAGGATCCACTCGGCGTTGTGGTTGCGAAATCCGGTCGCGCGGAAGGTGAAATCTCCCTGCACGCCGGTTTTTTCCAGGTAATCGCGCGTTTTGGCGACGCCGTTGCCTTCGTGGCAAACAAACTGCGGGCGCCCCTTCAATCGGCCGAGGCGCAGCGCGGCGGATTCCAGGCTGGCGTCCGGATAGGTCCACGCTTCGTACAAAACGCCGTCGTAGTGGGAGTAAAGAACCATTCCGCACCACAAACCGGCGATGGAGTCGTCGCTGAGGCCGATGGCGTTGCAGGCAATCGCGCCACGCGAAAAACCGGCCAGCAAAACCCGCGAGCGGTCGCCGCCGAATTCCCGGCAAACGTGCTCCACCATGGCGATGGTGTGCCGGACGGTGGTTCGCGGTTTTCGATCGGAAGTGACGCCCCACCATTTGCGCGCCACTTCGTCGCCTGCCGCGTTCAAAAACGGCAACGACAGCCAAATCGCGCCCTGGCCCGCGCTCATTCCGTAGCCTAACCGGCATCCTTCGGGTGTGCCGTCGCAAGCGTCGCCAAATTGGCTTCGGTAGCCGCCGTTTCCGGGAAGTTCCGCGATGACGGGGAAGGTTTTGCCAGGTTGCCAGCCGGTGGGGAGATACAACACCGCGTAGACGCCGGTTCCCTCCCAATTTGGGTGGACGAGCCGAACCCGCTTCCCGGCAGCGGGCGCATCGCCGGAAAACTCCGGCACGTGCAAATCCGCGGCCACGGTACGAATGTCAGGGTGCTTTTGCTGTCCAAAAACGCTGGAAACGGCGAAAAGTAGGAGGATCGCGCTTCCCAAGCGAAGCGCCTTGTGCAACGTATCCATGCCCGACACCCAGCGATGCCTTTACCGCCGATTCAACGCCTTTTTTTGCTCCTCGCCTGCCTGCTGCCGGCAAGCGGCCTGGCGCAGACCGTCACCGAAAACATTTTCTTCCTCCAACCCGACGGCCGCAGCTATTTGAACTACCGCACCACCCGTAGCTCCCACGAGACCTACAACCTTTTCCTCAAAAAAGACGAAACGGAGGGCGCTTTTCTCTACATCGCCCCTCACAAATACACCTTCGACAAGGAGACCGATCCCGAGCGCAACATCATCATTTTTCCCCAGGGCGATCACTCCACGATGCGCCCCGGCAAGTTCACCGAATCCCAGGTGACCGAGGATGAGGAAGGCGTGTTCACTTTCGTGAATTGGAACGCCAAGACCTCGCCCCCGCGTGAGGACGGCCATTTTGGCGAGTGGACCGCGCCGGATAATTTTCAGCAGTACGTGTTTGCCTGGGTCGTGCCGGAAAACTTCGAAATTCTCAGCCGCGAGTGCAATCGGGACAAGGGCGAGACCCATACCAGTTGGGTAAGGCGCGCCAACACCCTGGCCTGGTTTGGTTACGATGTGAACGACCTGGTTTTCACGATCCGTTACCGGTCCAGATCCAGCAAAACCGCCGCCACCATCCGCTCTTCGCTCAATCTCAACACCGTGGCCGAAAACATCGCCGTTTCTGCGGCTGAGGAAGGTGTCAGGGTGCGATTTGCCGAGCAAGCGTTGTTTGGCAAGGGCGCGGTGGAGCTGACTGAAAGCGGGCAGGAAGTGTTGGGCCGCCTGGCGGAAGTGTTGCTGGCCAACAACGGCCACCGAATCGCCGTGGAAGGGCATACAGACGATGGCGAAGTGGCTTCCGGCGCTTTTGCCAGCAACTGGGAGTTATCCTCAGCGCGCGCCCTGGCCGTGGTCGGTTTTTTGCAGGCATCGGGGATCGAGGGCGCCAACCTGGAATCTCGCGCCTACGGCGGCACCCGGCCCCGCGCCGCCAACACCACTGAGGAGGGCCGCGCCGGCAATCGGCGGATCGAGATCCTCATCCTGGAGGAAAAGTGAGGCGCCCAGACGCCAGGTGAAGCGGCAAAGCAGCAAAGGTGAAGCGCGACCTTGAACGTGCCTGGATTTTGCGCTAACAATGTCACCAATTGTCCTAACTTGCCCACCTCACACGTTTTGTTTGCCCGATTTTCCCCACCCTGTTTCGTGGTTTTTTTGTCGCTCCTCCACACCGGTTTCGCCGGCCCGGAAATTGTGGAAACCGCGGAAGAAACCTACATCCCGGTAAATTTCAAAACCGTCGTCATCGATCCCGGACACGGCGGGCTGGATTCCGGCACCATCTGGTACGGAATGGCCGAAGAAGTGCTCACCCTGGATTTGGCCAAGCGTTTGGAGCGCCAACTTCGCCAACGCGGCCTGCAAGCGGTCGTGCCCACGCGAACCGAAGACGTCTCCATCACCCTGCTGGACCGGATCAAGCTCGCCGAAAAGCATCCGCGCCCCATCCTGGTCTCCCTCCACTTCGACGCCATGCCGGACCGGACCGCTCACGGCTGCAAAGTCTTCGTTTCGCCTCACGCACAGGAAACCACCAAGCATCTCGCCATTTCGCTGGTTCACGAGTTGCACACGCTGGGCGAACCCGTGTGCCGCGGGGTGAAAACGCAGAATTTTCTCCTGCTGCGCGAGTCCAAGATTCCGGCGGTCATCGTGGAAGGCGGATTCATGTCCAACCCGGCGGAATCTCAGTTGCTCCGGACCGAGGAATTTCGCGAAAAACTGGCAACCGCGCTGGCGGAGGGGATTTTGGCCTACGGAGAGCTGGATTTGGCCCAAGTGGCCAAACGGGATTCCGCCGCGACACAGGCGAATTGAGCCAGGTCCGGCGGGAGCGGCGATTTCCACGTATTTTCGCGGTAGGTTAGGGTGGTTGCGTGCAAAGCGTGGCGATCCAGCAGCAAACGGCTCGCGAGCCGCGGAGTCCAGCCGGTTTCGATGAATTCCAGGTAATTTCGCTCGTCCGGGCCGTAGATTTTGTCGCCCACGACCGGAAAGCCGAAGTGGGCCAGGTGAACGCGAATTTGGTGCATCCGGCCGGTCTGCGGAAAGGCGCGGACGAGGGCAAAATCCGCGCCGTTGGCGGTTTTGCGCTGAAATCTGGCCTCAACCTGGAAACGCGTCAGGCACGGCTTGCCATCGGGGTGAACGCCGCGTTTCAGCCAGATTTGGCTTGATTTTCCAACCTCACCGAGCCGCAAAATCGGCGCATCCACCTCCCATTCATCGTCCTCCGGCCAACCCCAGACAATGGCGAGGTATTCCTTCGCGATTTGGCCGGACTGGGTCGCCAAACTCAGCTCCCGCGCGGTTTCCGGGTTCTTCGCGACGAGGACCAGGCCGCTGGTGTCGCGGTCGAGCCGGGTGATGACGGAAAGCCGTGCCCCGTTCGCGATTTCGAACCCTAGCAAACCCGCCAAACCATCCAACAGCGTCGGCGGATTGCCCGGCTTGTTAGGGTGGCTGAGCAGATGCGCCGGTTTATCGGCCACGATCCAGGATTCGGACTCATCGACCAGGCGGAAATCGGGATTGTAGAGGATGGAGGACACGCGGGGAGACTCACCCGCCAATTCCGGGCAAATCGACGGCGTGTGCAACCGGATCGGCGCTGAAAAACTTCCGGCGAGGCCATTTTGAGGCTCGGGAACGCCCCGGAATTTAGGAAATTCATCCAAATTTCTAACATTTACGAAATAATTCTTGCCTTGTTAGCTGGTCTGGTTATTATGCCAAAAATAGAAGCTCTAGCTTTCAAAATGCCCTGCTCAAACGCCAGTTCCAACCGCCAAGTCACGCTCCTCCCCCGTGGTGGTGAGCCCTTGCGGCTGACTTGCGGGCAGCAACCGGGAGCGTTCAAGCAAGCGGCGAGCGCCTGGAGCCACATCCTGCGAAATCGCAATCGCTGGCTGACGGAGGACGCGATGCGCGAGCGCCGGGCGGAAGCGATCGCCAAAGCGCGCCAGATTTTTCCGGAGCTGGAAACTGAGGCCGGATTCGCGGCCGCGGCCCAACAGTTGGCGGAAACGGACAGCATTGAGGTTACCCTGCCCAAGTTTGAGAGCGAAACTCGCGACTGGGAGCTGCGAATTTTTCCGTGGGAGTTTTTCCTGTCCACGATCACGCGCGAAGAGCGAAAACGGCGCGGGAGTCCGAGTTTTTTGGTTACCCGCGTGTTGCCGATCGCGGGACGCAAGCCGCTCAAAGGAGCCTCGGCCGATAGCGTGATGATGGTGAGGAGCGCGCCGCCGCCTTTGGACGAAATCCTGGATTTGGCGCCGGAATCCGAGTTGGTGCGCCGAAATCTGGGTTGCGACGGAAAATCGAGCTGGACGCTGCAAAATCCGTCCGCCGCCGAGCTGGAAACCCGAATCGCGCAGACGAATCCCGGCGTCATTCACCTGGCGGGGTTCGATACGCGCAAGGCGGCGCAGACTGCCGGCGAATTCGCACCGGAAAACGTGGATCGGCACGCCTACCTGCTGGCGGGCGATGGAACGTTCGATTTTGCCGACGCCGAGCGGTTAGGCGAAATCGTCAACGCCGGCTCGCCCCGGCCGGAGTTGGTGAGCTTCAACCTGTTCAACTCCGCGGCGCGGATGTGTCCCTTGGCGGTGGCCGGCGGCGCGGGAGCGGCGATCGGATTTCAGGACGAAATCGACGCCCATTTGGCGGAGGTGTTCTTCGCCAGCTTTTATCGTGCGTGGTCGGGACTGGCGCGGGGCAATCTCCTGGCCGCGTTCGCTTACGCCTTCGAAAAAACGCGGGAATTGCCGAAGAGCCTGCGCATGCGCGGGAGCGGCATCGTGCTCTGGTCGGCCACGTCGCTGCTGGACGATCGGCCGGATTCGCCGGATCCGACCGACCGGGCTCCGGCGGAAATTCGCACGAATCGCGAGGAATCCGACGCGTTGGACGTTCACGTGACGCCGGTTTCGCGGCTCAATTACGCCATTTTGCACAACCGCGGGCATTTGTTTGACAGCTTCAAGGTTACCCGAGCGGGAGCGAAATCGCCGGAGAACGTGCTGATCGAGGTGAAGGCGCGAATCGGCGTGCACGAGTATCCCTACCGCGCGGTGCATGAAGCCGGGCAGGAAGGCGTGCCCAGGGAGCTAAGAAACGAGATCCAAATCCCACTGTCCTGGGATTACCTGCGCACCCTAACCGAGAGCCTGCGCACGACCGTCTACGTGCGCATCAGCGACGCCAGCGGCAACGGGAACGGCCGGGTTTACGCGGAAAAAACCTACCCGGTGGTGCTGGCCCCGCTGGAGGAATGGAGCGACCGGGAGCCGGATCGGGTTTGGCTGCCCTCCTTCGTTAGGCCGCGCGATCCGGCGGTGGCGGAGGCGTTGGCGACGGCGCGGCTGCACCTCTGCACCCTAACCGATGACCCAAACGCCGGGTTCGACGGCTACCAGAGCTACGACGCCGATCCCAACGAACCGGGCTTGGGCGTGGAAACCCAGGTTCGCGCGATTTGGTCCGCGCTGCTGCTGCATCACGACCTGCAATACGTCAACCCGCCGCCGTCGTACTTCCACCACGCGCAACGGCTGCGCAGTCACACCGAGGTGCTAAGCCGCGGTCACGGAACCTGCATCGATTTGAGCCTGCTGGTCGCCGCCTGCCTGGAATACATCGAAATTCAGCCGGTCGTCTTTCTCATCGAAGGGCACGCGTTTCCCGGTTTTTGGCGCGACCCGCATCAAGCCGGATTTTTCCGCGACGGGCTCCTGCCAGACGGCGAACCGAACGGCGCCGGGCCGGACAAGGACGGTTGCCGGCATTCGTGGGTCTACGGCGCCTCGCAACTGGAGCGGATTTGGCAATTTGTCGCCGCGGGACACCTGGTACCGCTGGAAAGCACGCTTTTGACGCGCGACGGCGGATTTTTCGCCGCTTGCGAGCTGGGGATCGACGCCTTGCGCGATCCTGACACGTTTCAATTTCTGCTGGACGTGGACCGCTCCCGTTCCGACCCGGAAGGAGCCACGCCACTGCCGATCGACTTTTCCACGGCTTCACCTTCAACGTCATGAGTTCGCACGCCCGCATCACCAAACACCTGGACCGCGTGATGGACGATCTGGAGATGCGTCCGGACGAAGGCGCCGTTGCCGCGGCAGCCGGGGGAAATGTTCCCGGTCCACGCCGAGCCGTCGCCCGCCGCGCCGCCTCGCGCCTAACCAATCTGCAAATCGTGGAGACCGACGACGTGCTGACCCTGCAAGAACGGCCCGCGTTTCCGGCTCCAGGCCGGCGGCGAGCGCGAGTTGGGCTTCCCAGGATTCGCGGCGACATCGTGGCCGAGCGGCCGATGGAGGTGCTGCCCTACAATCAGCTCACCCGCCAAATCGAGCGGCTCGACGCGAAATTGACCCCGAAACGGGGCCTGCGGGAGTGGAAAAACGGCAAAATCATCGGCGACGGCGGCGACATTCGGCCCGTAGGCTCGGGAAAGCGGATTTTGCTCGTCGTGCACGGCACTTTCAGCGAATCGGAGGCGGTTTTTTTCGGCAAATCGACCGGCGCGGGTTCGAAGCCGGGCGCTCGTTTCTCAACTGGGCGGGAAAATCCTACGATCAGGTGCTGACGTTCGATCATCCCACCTTATCGGTTAGCCCCATGCTCAACGCTCACGAGCTGGCTAACCAACTGGGCCCAGCCGCGGCTGACATCGACGTCATTTGCCACAGCCGCGGCGGATTAGTCACGCGCTGGTGGACGGAAGCGCTCGACCGCGGCCGTGGAAAACGCCGCGTCGCCTTCGTCGGTTCGCCCTTGCACGGCACCGGCCTGGCTTCGCCGGAAAATATTCGCAGCACGCTCAATTTGGCCGCGAACCTGGGAAGCGTTATCACCAAAACGACGATGGCCGTTCCCGTCCTGCAATTCGCCACCGGCCTGTTCCAAATCGTCACCTCCATCCTGCGCGTCGCCGGCAAAACTCCGCTCGCCGACGCCGTCGTCTCGCTCGTGCCCGGTTTGGCCGCACAATCGCGCGTCGGCAACAATTTTGAGCTAGCCAGCTTGCGGCGCGAAATTGGCGAAAAGCGGCGAGACGGCTATTTTTTCGTGATTTCGGAATTTCGCAGCACCAAGCCGAGTTGGCAGTTCTGGAAGCATTTCCGCAAAGGCGCGATCGGCAAGACATTGCTCGACGCCGGCACGGATTACCTGTTCGAAGGCGCCAACGACCTGGTTGTCGACACGCCATCGATGACGGACCTCTTCGCCGGCGCCAAGATTCCCGCGGCGCAAATTCACGATTTCGGCCAAACCGACGACGTCTACCACACCAACTACTTCGAGCGCGCCGAAACGCTGGAATTCATCCGGCAGGCGTTTGGTTGAAAGGGAAAATTGGGAAAATAGTTGAAATGACAAATGGCATGAGGTAGAGTGCCATATGTCAGAAAAACCAACGAGCATAGTCGCCGAACCCAACTCCATCTACAACTTCGGCTCAACACCTGACGCGGAAACTGAAACTACCCCGAACCTCTACCACATGCTAGGCCTAACCGAGGCAGACTCCCGTCCGCTCTCCATCACAAAAATTCGCAAGATGATCGAACATGGTTTTGAAAAAGTAGCCTTTGAAAACCTCAAGGAAGCCACCAGCCTGACCAGCAAACAACTGTGCAGCATCGTGAGAATTCCTTACCGCACCCTTGCCCGGCGCGAAAAGTTCAAACCTGAAGAATCCGAGCGCATTTTGCGTCTGGCCACCGTGTTCCACAAAGGCATCGAAGTGCTCGGTTCCCAGCAATTGGCCCGCCGCTGGTTCACCAGCCCCAAACGAGCCCTGGACGGTGAAGCACCGTTTTCCTTTTGTGACACCGAAATTGGCGCAGATGAGGTTGAAAATCTGCTAGGACGGATCGAGCATGGGGTCTTTTCCTGATGGGAACGGCCTTTCGCATCACGCAAACCAAATACGTTGACTCCGCTTTCGATGGTGAAGGCGCGAAGCTCTTCGGTGGGCGCTGGAACTCCAAAGGCGTGCCCATGGTTTATACCGCGAGCAGCCTTTCCCTGGCCACGCTGGAGATTCTGGTCCACGTTGAGGATTACTCCATCATCTATGGCCGCTATTCGACGATTGAGGTTCGCTTTCCCGATGCCATCGTGCAATCGATCGATCCGGAGACGCTGCCAAATTGCTGGGACAACCCGGAGATCACTCGCAACACCCAGATTTTGGGCGACAAGTGGATTGCCGGCGAAAAATCGGCAATTCTGAGGGTTCCGACCGTGGTGACGAAGGGCGAGCACATTTTTCTGATCAATCCGGCGCATCCGGATTTCGCCAAGATAACTTTGGGGAGTCCGGTTCCCTTTCATCCCGATCCGCGCTTGGAGAAAACGTAGCGTTCGGCGAATCCGAGGTTTCAGTTTTTGGTTTTGGGTATTTAGTTGCGCCATGCTGGATATTCGCATCGTCCGGAGCGAGCCGGACATGGTCAAAGCGCGCGTCGCGACCCGTGGAGGCGACGCCTACGAGCTGGTGGACGAAGTGCTGGCTTGCGATGAAACGCGCCGGGCCGCCGAGACCGAAAAACAGGCACTTCAGGGCGAGCGCAAGCGTGAGTCGAAGGCGATCGGTCAGCTCAAGGCCAAGGGCGAGGATACCTCCGAAGTGGAGGCAAAAGTTCGCGGGATTGGCGACAAAATTAAGGAAATTGGCGAAAAAGCGGACGCGGCGGATGCGCGGCAACGCGAGTTGCTGCTGCAAATCCCGAATTTGCCGCACGAAGCCTGTCCGATAGGCGAAGACGAGTCCGCGAACCCGGAAATCCGCGTTTGGGGCGAAAAACCTGCGTTTTCCGGGTTTGAACCGCGCGATCACCTGGAACTGGGCGCAAATTTGGGGATGCTCGACTTTGAAGCGGCGACGAAAATCAGCACCGGCGGTTTTTCGGTGTTTCGCGGCGCGGGAGCCCGTTTGGAGCGCGCCTTGATCCAGTTCATGCTCGATCTCCACACCATCGAGCACGGCTACACGGAAATCAGCCCGCCGTTCATCATCAACCGCGATTGCATGTTCGGGACGACGCAGCTTCCCAAGTTTGAGGACGACATGTACGGGCTGGAGGAGAACCGGTTTTTCCTGGCGCCGACCGCCGAGGTGCCGGTGACCAATTTGTGGCGCGAATCGATCCTCAAAGCGGACGAGCTTCCCATCAAAGCGACGGCGTACACCCCATGTTTTCGCCGCGAAGCCGGGGCCGCCGGGCGCGAAAACCGCGGGCTCATTCGCATGCATCAGTTCGACAAGGTGGAGATGGTGCGCATCACCCATCCGGACCACTCCTTCGCCGCGTTGGAGGAGCTAACGTCGGAAGCGGAGAAGGTGCTGCAGTTGCTGGGCTTGCACTACCGCATCATCGAGCTGTGCACCGGGGATCTGGGGTTCGGCGCGGCGAAATGCTACGACATTGAGGTTTGGGCGCCGGGGCAGGGGGCCTACCTGGAGGTGTCGAGCTGCAGCAATTTCCGCGATTACCAGGCCCGGCGCATGAACCTGCGTTTCAAGGATGAGAACGGCAAAAATCGGTTCTGTCACACGCTCAACGGCTCCGGAACGGCGCTGCCCAGAATTTACGTGGCGCTGATGGAGACCTTTCAGCGCGAGGATGGATCCATCGAAATCCCGGAGGCGCTTCGCGAGAAGTTCGGCGCGGCGGAAATTCGCTGAAAAGTCGCAAAATCCGCCAAATTTTGTCGATTTGAACCGATTTTGGCCGATTTGGAGGCAATTCCTTAAAAATTGTGACAATTATGGGTGTTTGAACTAAATTAGGCACGGTCCCCACTCAAGCTCATGAATTGGTATCGTGCCCGAAATCTCGTTTCGGCGCTTTTTGGCGTCGGCATCCTTTGCTCCTCGTGCTCGCTCACGCGCACGATCTCCGATAGCTCTCCTCCCGAAAATCTCCGCGAAGTTCGCGGCCTGAAATCCTCGGAAAACGAGCAAAAGCTCATGGATCAGGCCCTGGGGCAAGATCTTCCGAAAATCGACGCCACGTTCAGCCTGGAACAATGCGTCGCCAAGGCTCTGGAGCAGAATCGCAAGCGGCCCGCGTCCCTGGCCGCGGTCGCCATCGCGGAGGCGCAGCATCAGCAGGCGCTGGCGGCGTTTTGGCCGCAGGTGAGCCTCCAGGGCACGGCGAATCTCCGCAGCGATGATCCGAATTTCGTGTTCCCGGCTCAGGATTTCATCTTGCCGCAAACCGCGATCGACGTGCCCGCGCAGCAGTTTCGCACGCCACCGACCAGCTTCACCACGCCGCCGATGTCGATCAACACGCCGGCCACGACCATCAACACGCCGGCTTCGACGATGCGGCTGCCCCTGGGGCCCGGTGGGGCGCTGGTGCCGGTCCCGATTCCGTCGCAAAGCGTGTCCGTGCCGCCGCAGAGCATCACCGTGCCGCCGCAAAACATCGCCGTGCCGGCGCAGACCATCAACGTGCCGGGCTCGGAGTTCGTGGTGCCGTCGCAGACCTTTCACCTGGACGCGCAGGAGGTGAAGCAGATGGATAAGTGGACCTACGGCGGGGCGCTGAGCGTGGAGTGGCTGCTGTGGAACGGCGGCTGGCGCAAGGCGCTGACGGATCAGTCGAAGGCCGGAATCGCCGCGGCCAAGGAGGCGGCGCGGCGCACGGATCTGGAGATCGTTTACGACGTGCACCGCATGTATTCCGGGCTGGTTTTGGCGACGGAGTTGGAGCAAATCGGCCGCGATACGTTGGAGCGCATGGAGGCGACGCTGGGCCTGACCGAGCGGCTCTACCAAGGCGGCTCGATGACGGTGCAGAAGACCGATTACCTGGAAAACAAGGTGCTGGTGGAGGGGTTGCGATCCCTGGTGGCGCGGCTGGAGGAAAACCGCCGGCTCGCAGCATCGGCGTTAGTCAACTCGATGGGGCTGAGTTGGCGCTCGAACATTCGGGCGAAGGACAAATCGCTGCGTTTCGAGCCGGTTCGCGGGTCGCTGGAGCAGCTGGTGGCGGACAGCTACGCGTTCAGTCCGGACTGGCGGCAGCTCGAAATCGGGCTCAAGGCCGCGGAGGCGAAAATTCGCGAGAAAAAGGCCGGTCACGCGCCAAAAATTGCGTTTCTGGGCGATATTCACGCGATCGGGACGCCGTTTGAGGGCGGCTACGCGACGGATGCGAACCTGAAGGCGTGGAACGTGGGAGTTGGGGTGGAGTTGCCGATTTTCGAGGGATTTCTGACCAAGGCGCGGGTTGCCGAGGCGCGCGCGGAATTGGCGGAGATGCGGGAAAAACAGGTGCTGTTGCGCGAGGGCTTGGCTCTTCAGGTTAAGGTCCATCTCATCAAGCTGGACAGCATGCGCAAGCAGGATGCCAACAACCGCGCCGCCGTTTCCACCGCTACGGAGAACCGCGATTTGACCGAGCGCGCCTACCGAAACGACCTCATCGAGGCGGACAAAGTTTTCTCCGCGCAGATCATGGAGGCCTTCGTCCAGGCGCGCCATTTGAAGCTGCGTTTCGACCACGCGGTGACGCGTTCGCAGCTCGATCTCGTGGTCGGCCGGGACGTGCTCGGCCAGCTTGGCTTGATCGAAAACCGGGACGCCTGATTTCCTGACATGAACCGAAATTTCACCACCATCGCCGCGATTTTTTGCTTGGCTGGGTCGTTAGCCCCGGCCGGCGAATCGCGCATTAGCGTGGGCATGCCGCATTCCATCTTCGCGGGGCTGAATCCCGGCGACGCCAAGCTGACGATGACCCAAATCCTCAAAATGGCGGGGTTTGGCAAGCACCAACTGGAGGTGACGCTGGTTGAAAACCACGTCGCGTTCGAGGCCGCGATTCGCGAGGAACGGATCGACTTTTTCCCCATCCTGAGCCTGGATTTTCTGCGTTTTGGGGTGGAACTCGGCGTCCATCCCGCGGCCGTGAGCCTTGCGGCAGGCAACGACCCGCGTTCGTCGCTGGTGTTGCTGACCGCGCGGCAGGAGAGCACGAATCTCAGCGATTTTTCCGGCGCGCAGTTGGTCGTGGACGAATCGCACACATTTGGCCTGGAGCGCATTTGGTTGGAGACGCTGCTCGTGGAAGCCGGGCTGGGCAGCCCCGAGGAGGTGTTTCCGGGGCTAACCAATGTAAATAAGCCGGCCAAAGCCCTCCTTCCCGCGTTTTTCGGCCAAAGCGACCTCTGCCTGGTCACGCGGCGCGATTGGGAGCTGATGGCGGAGCTGAATCCGCAGCTCAAATCGCGGCTCAAGCCGGTTGCCGAATCCGAGCCCCTGCTCTGCGTGATGATGGCGTTTCGGAAAAATTACGATGCGCAGCGCCGCCAGCGTTTCATCGCGGACATCACCCGGCTGCACGAGACTCCCGCCGGCAAACAGGTCCTAACCGTGACAAAAACCGAGCGCATCGCCGTCTTTCGGCCGGAGTGGCTGGAGGAGACGCGGAGGCTGTTCGAGCGCCATCGCGAGCTAACCGAAAAACCTCAGCCGGAAGTGGCCAACCGATGAAATCTCGCACCTAGACCATGAAAACCCCCGTTTCCCGCATTGCGCTGCTTTTGGCCGCGTTTCCGCTTTTCCTCGCCGCCGAAGATGCGCCGCTGTTTCGCTCCGCCTTTCCGCTGGACGCGCTGCGCAGCGTTTCCCAGGGCGATGCCAAGGTCGCCGCGGAGATCCTCATCCGCAAAATTGTCGAGCAGCAAGGTTATGCCTACACCACCGAAATTCCGCGCGATCACGCCACGTTTCTCACCGAGATGCGCCAGGATCGCTACGATTTCTTCCTCATCTTCGGCTACGACTTTTTGCGCTACCGCGACACTTACGGCATGACGCCCAAGCTTGCCGGCGTGCGTGACGGCGACGACCCGCTGAACGAAATTTTGCTTCTCTTGCCGTCCGCGGGTCTGGATTCGGCCAGGGGCGGAAAGCTGGTGGTCCAGCGCGGTTCCGGGGAGCTTCCAATGACGTGGTTGGAGGAAGAATTCGCCAATCGCGGCTTAGCTGAACCCGCGAGATTTTTCAGCGCCATCGAGCAAACGGAGAGCACCAGCCAGACGGTTCTCTCCGTGTTTTTCGGCAAGGCGGCGGCCTGCGTCGTCACGCGCGAATCGTTCGAGCTGATGGCCGAGTTGAACCCGCAGCTCGAGCGCAAGCTGACCGTCTTCGCCGCTTCCCCGCCGTTGCTAACCTCGGTCATGTGCGTCCGCGACGGCTTCCGGGAAATCAATCCGGGCACTATCGTCAAGGTCGGCACGGGCCTGCATCACCGCCCGGACGGCAGCCAGATTTTGACGCTCATGCGGGTGGAGAAACTCGTCGAATTTCAGCCCGCGCAGCTAACCAGTCTGGAGGAATTGCTCCAAAAACGCGCCGCGCGACTCGCCGAGGCGCAAACCCAGCCGGACTCATGAAATCTATGGATTGGCGAAGGACTCAGGTGCGTAGCGAAGGACGATTTTGCGCCTCCGCGAATGACACCGGGGCTGAAGCCCCGGGCTTTGCGATTTCGGGCTTTCAGCCCGATTTATCCGGTCAACCGGCTGAACGGTCCGCGGGTGAGATCGGGACAAGCCCTGTCTTTTACCCACAAATCCCACCCGCCAAATGGAGACTCAAGCGCGCAATTCGTCGCGTAGCGACCGTTGATGATAGCCGTGGGTTTCAACCCACGGACAAGCGTCCCCATCCATCCGTCGCGTCAGCGACCGCTCAAGCTGGGAAACCGTCATCAACCACTAAACGGCATGAGCGGTCGCTACGCGACGATTTTCCTCGTTCTGCCTTTCCGTGGGTTGAAACCCACGGCTATGATCAGCAGTCGCTACGCGACGATCGCCTGCCGGGGCCTTTGCGTCCATTTGTCTGGCGATTTGTGTGTGTGAAGGCCGGGACAAGCTCTGTCCTTTACCCACAAATCCCACCCGGCAAATGGAAACTCAAGCGCGCAAGCCGTCGCGTAGCGACCGATGATGATAGCCGTGGGTTTCAACCCACGGACAGGCGTCCATATCCATCCGTCGCGTCAGCGACCGCTCAAGCTGGGAAACCGCCATCAATCAAAGAGATAACGCGAGTCATACTCCACGCCGTGCTTTTCGAGCAACGCCACGTATTCCTCCTCAAACGTTCGTTTCCGATGATGTTCGCGTTGATTGGCGATGTATTTGATAACGTCCGGAACGGCGGAGGAACTAACGGTGAACGCCGAATATCCGTCCTGCCAGGCGAATCGCCCTTTGGTGATACCGGCTTGGTTGATAGCTTTGGAGGAGCCGCCTTTGAGCCGTTTCATGGCCTCGGATACGGTCAGGTTTTTCGGAATGTCGACACAAGCATGGATGTGATTTTCGATTCCCCCAACCTTCCGGGCATGCATACCGTGAGTCGATGCGGTTTCGGCCACAATCGCCCAGAGTCGCTTCTCGATTTCCGGTGCAATGAGCATTTGGCGGTTCTTGGTGCTGAAGACGCAATGGTATTGGAGTTCGGTGTAGGTATTAGCCATCCGGCAGCTAAACAGCATGATCGGTCGCTACGCGACGATTTTTCTCGCTATGCCTGTCCGTGGGTTGAAACCCACGGCTATCATCAGCGGTCGCTACGCGACGATCGCCGGTCGAGGCCTTTGCGTCCATTTGTCCGGCGAGATTTGCGCGTAAAGGCCATGACAAGCCCTGTCCTTTACCCACAAATCCCACCCGGCGAGTGGAGACGCAAGTGCGCAATCCGTCGCGTAGCGACCGCCGATGATAGCCGTGGGTTTCAACCCACGGACAAGCGTCCCTATCCATTCGTCGCGTCAGCGACCGCTCAAGCTGGGAAACCGTCATCAATCGCTAAACAGCATGAGCGGTCGCTACGCGACGATTTTCCTCGTTCTGCCTTTCCGTGGGTTGAAACCCACGGCTATGATAAACGGTCGCTACGCGACGATCACCAGTCGAGGCCTTTGCTTCCCTTTGTCCGGCGAGATTTGTGTGAAAGGGCCACGACGAGCGCGGCTGGTGCCTTTTTCCAAGGGAATCGTTCTCGTTGTCGGTCGTGCTCCCACCGGCACACGGCCGTTGGAGAGCAAGCTAATTGTGATGACGCGCAGAATTACTCGCCCAAACACCAAAAAACCTGAACCCTGAACCGCTCACCTACAGAAAACACCGCGAAATCGAAGCGTTACCTGGGCATTTTTCCCCGGGCGGTGCTGTTTTCGCTCAGCGTGGTTGTGTTAGCGTTAGGGTCGTTTGCCTTCACCATCGCCAAGCGCGAAGAGCGCCTTTTGCTCGAACACTTGGAAGGCCGCGCCCAGCTTTTGGCTGCCTCCGTGGATCGTGTTTCGGCCAACGCAATCGTCGCGGAGGAACAATGGACGGTGGTGGAGCAATTCCAGAAAATGGTGGATGTCAGCTCGGAGGTCCGCTACGCCGTGGTCACCAAGCAGGCCGATGGCAGCAGCCTGGTTTTCACCAAGGGCGCGTGGCGAGTTGACGAGTTAGACGACGAATTTTGGCGTCCCAGCTCCAACCGCGATACGCGCTCTTTCTTGCACGAAAGCGCGGAGGTCGACGAGGAGGTGCTGCACTACAGCTACCCGTTTTCCTACGAAGGCTACAACTGGGGCTGGATCCACGTGGGTATGTCGCTGGACGAATATCGCCGCGCGCTGAGGGAAGTTTACCGCATAACGTCGTTGCTCGCCACTTTAGGCTTACTTTTGGGGTTAGCGCTGTCCTTCCTCTTCGCCCGCCGCCTCACCCAGCCCATCGCCAAGCTCCAGGTTTTCGCCAATCAGCTGGCCTCCGGCAACCTGGACCAGCGCGTGGAAATCCACACCCTCGATGAAGTGGGCGACCTGGCCGATTCGCTCAACACCATGGCCGAAGACCTCGCGGAATCGCTCAAGCGCGAGGCGGAACTGCGCGAAAAAGACGTGCTGCTGAAGGAAATTCACCACCGGGTGAAGAACAACATGCAAATCCTAACCAGCCTGCTGCGACTCCAATCCCGCCGTCTGGAACAGCCGCAAATGCGCACCATCATGCAGGAAAGCGAGAGCCGCATCCGCTCCATGGGCCTGATTCACGAGAAGCTCTACAATTCCAACAGCCTGTCGGAAATCGAGTTTGAAGGCTACGCCCGCACCCTAACCGCGGAGCTGCAGCGCATGTATGGCGGCACGCATCCGGGCATCAAAATCTGGCTGGAGGTGGACGACGTGAAGCTGGGGCTGGACACCGCCTTGCCTTGCGGCCTCATCGTCAACGAGCTGGTCTCCAACGCCTACAAATACGCCTTCCCGGATGGCCGGCAGGGCGATATTCTCGTGCGGATGCGTCCGCTGGAGCAGGAGGGCGAGTTTGAGCTAACCGTGGCCGACAACGGCGTCGGCATTCCCGATGGAGCTAAGCCGGAGCGCGAAGGGTCGCTCGGCACGCGCTTGGTGGCCACGTTAGTGCAGCAAATCAACGGCCGGCTCCAAACCGCCAACGGAGTCGGCCTAACCAACGTCATTCACTTTCGCGAAAGCCAGTACAAGCAGCGCTTATGAAACTCGAAATCCGAAACTCGAAATCCGAAACTCGAAACTCGATTCCCCAGATTTCTACCATGCGGCAATCGTCGCCGAACCAGCTTTTACCCCTAAAACCACGCCGAAATCTGGCCAATCTTCGAATTTTGAGCTTCGGATTTCGGATTTCAACCTTACCCTAACATGTCACTCAAACCCAAACGCATCATGGTCGTCGAGGACGAACTCCTCGTCGCCGAAGACATTGCCGAATGCCTGCGATTGCGCGGATTCGACGTCTGCGGCACGGCCAAATCCAGCGACGAAGCTCTGGCCCTGGCCCGCGAATTCCAGCCGGATCTCGCGCTCATGGACATCGTCATCCAGGGCGAACGCGATGGTATCGAGACCGCCAAAATTTTGCGCGAAGAACTCCAGATTCCCGTCATTTTCCTCACCGCCTACTCGCAGGAAAACGTGCTGGAACGCGCCAAAACCGTCGCGCCGCTCGGCTACGTGGTCAAGCCGTTTGAGGAAGGCAGCCTCGTCTCCACCGTTGAGATCGCGCTGCACAAATCACGCGTCGATGAGGAGCTGCGCAAGAGCGAGGAATGGTTCAGCACCACGCTCAATTCCATTGGCGACGGCGTCATCGCCACCGATGCCGGGGGCCGCGTGAAATACCTCAACCGCCTGGCCGAAATACTAACCGGCTGGAGCGTGGAGGAGGCCAGCGGACGCCCGATCGAGGAAATTTTTCCCATCGTCAACGAGACCTCCCGCGCGCCTGTCGCCAACCCGGCAATCGAAGCGCTGGAATCGGGGCAGATCCGCGATTTGGCCAACCACACGGTGCTGGTTTGCCCGAACGGCGGCGAAATCCCGATCGAGGATTCCGGCGCGCCGATTCGCAACCCGGAAGGCGAAATTGTCGGCGCGGTGCTGATTTTTCGCGACGTGACGGAGAAGAAAAACCGCGAGCGCGAGATTTTGCGCTACCAGCAGCAACTTGAGGACCTTGTTAGGCAGCGGACCTCGGAATTGGCCCGCCGCGTGGAGATGGAACGCGCCGCCATCGAAATTTCGGCTGACCTCATTCGGTTGAGCGAGGAAACCTACGATTCCGGCCTCCAGCAGGCCCTTGCCCGCATCGGCCAGACGCTCGGCATCGACTGCTGCGGCATCTACGAGACGTTTGAAAAGGACGGCGTGCAAAAATCGCGCCCCGTCTGCCTCTGGGCCGCCGACGAGGAATTGATGCGCTTGGCCAGCGCCGAACAACCCGGCCGCGACGACGTTCCGGACTGGACAAGGCGGCTTAACACGGAAGGCAGACTGGTCATCCGCCGCCTGGAAGACGTGCACGCCGAGGCTGCCGCCGAGCGCGCCATCATGAGCGCCATGAAGCTGCAAGCCGTCGTTTGCCTACCGCTCGGCCCCACCCTTCCGGTGCGCCGGTGCGCGGTGTTTTCCAGCCATCAGCCGCAGAGTTGGGGCGAAGACGATCTCATCCTCTTCCAAATGTTCGCCAACGTTTTGAAGAGCGTGTTGGAGCGTCGCGAGCTGGAGGCCGAGCAGCGCAAACTGCAGGAACAGCTGAACCAGGCGCAAAAGCTCGAAGCCATCGGCAAACTCACCGGCGGCATCGCCCACGACTTCAACAACATGCTCGTGCCCATCATGGGCTACGCGGATTCGCTGCTCGACAACATGCCCACCGGAGCTAACCAGGAAGAAGCGCAGGAAATTCGCCGCGCCGCGGAAAGCGCTGCCGCGTTGACCCGCCAACTCCTCGCCTTTTCGCGCAAACAGATCCTCATCAAAAAGCCGCTCAGCGTGAACGGCGTCATCGGCGACATGAAAAATTTCCTCCGCCGGTTGCTGGGTGAAGACATCCAGTTTCACATCGAGCTACACCCTGACATCCAACCCGTTGAAGCGGATCAAAGCCAGCTCGAGCAGGTGCTCATGAACCTCTGCGTCAACGCGCGCGACGCCATGCCCAACGGCGGCAACCTCTGGATTCGCACCCGGCCCGGCGCCGGCGCCAACGGCCAACCGGCCACCTTCATCGACGTAGCCGACAGCGGCTGCGGCATGGACAAAGCGACGCTGGACAAGATTTTCGACCCGTTTTTCAGCACCAAAGGCAACGACGGCACGGGCTTGGGCTTATCCGTCGTGTTAGGCGTGACCGAGCAACACGGCGGCTGGGTTCAAGCGTATTCTGAGCCTGGCAAAGGTACCATGTTCTCCATCGGCCTACCCACCACAACTGAGCCGGCTGCCAACGAGCCACATCAAACGCGGCCCACCTTGCAGCTAACCCGCGGCGAAGGTCAGCGCATCCTGCTGATCGAAGACGAACCCGCGGTTTTGCAATTCGTCAGCGCAGCCTTGACCAAGCGCGGCTACGAAATCGTCCCCGCCACCACCAAAACCAGCGCGATTGAAACCTTCGACCAGCACGGCGGCCACTTCGACATGGTCTTCACCGACGCCAAGCTGCCCGACGGCAACGGCATCGAGGTGCTGGAACACGTTTTGGGGCTGCGGCCGGACATGAAAGCGCTGATCAGCAGCGGCTACACCGACGACCGCGCGCTCATCGACGAAGCCCGCAAACGCGGCGTGGAGTTCCTGCAAAAGCCCTACCCGCTGGAGACGCTGTGCCAGACGGTGCACGAGGTGATGCAGGGCGCAAATAGTGCAAATGGCTCAAGCGGCGACGGGGAGTTGGCGCTGAGCCGGTAAGGCTGGCCTCCTAACCCCTAACCGACCGATTCCAAGGTGCGACGCAGGGTGCGCGTTAGCTCGTCGGCTGCCGGGCCGGAAAGAGGCGCCCGGGTCACCATGCTGAGGCAGACTGGCCCGTAGCGGGTCTCGCACCCTAACACGCACAACCAGCGCTCGGCGTCCAGCGGCAGGTAAACGCCGGAACCCGTGCCTTCGCCTCCCATTTTGGGCCCGACCGCGCCGAGGACACTCATGAGTTGCAAGGCCGAGGCCACGATGGTCGCGTCTTGCTTGCTTTCGTCTTCCATCAGCGAATAACCCTGCCCATCGGTGATTTGAAAGCGCGAGCAGTCCGTAACTTCGCAAACCCACCCTTCGTAGGCTTGCAACCGAACGCGCAACGAGCCCTTGGGGATGTAGAGAACCGTCTCAGCATCGGGTTTTGCGGCCAAAGTCTCCTCCGGCGCGGATTTCTGCTCTGAAACTGGGATTTCCGCGTTCGTTTCCGCATTTTGCGCCGCAGGCTCGGATTCTGTGAAAATTTCGTCCGCATCCGGCTCCGCCTTCAAAAACGGCTCGCACTCCTCTTCCTGGCTGGGCGCGGAATTGCGGCCCAAACGCGAAATTCGCGCCAATGTCTCGTCCGCGCGCACTTTGCTCTGCATCGAGACGACGTTCCCTTCCGCTTCGTCCGCGGATTCGGGCTCAGACTCCGCGCCAGCCCCTTCGGGCACTTCGGACACTTCCAGGTCGTCGAGGCTGGGAAAGGAACTCACCGAGTCCGGCGACGATTTTTCCCACGCGCTGGGAATCTCCGGCACGAGCGAAATTGGCGCGTCGTCCAAGGGAGACGGCGAGGGTGGATCGTCAGCACTCAGCGGCGGCAACTGCGGTGGAGGAGGAGGTGGCCGATCGCCGTCCTCCGGCATCAGTTGTTCGACGAGTTTGGCGATCTCGCTGAGGTCAATCCATGAGTCGGATGAGTTGTGGGGTGGCATTTTCGTCTTCTGGGGTAACGAGGTTCATGCGTTGCTCCAATTCAGCGGCCAGTTGCTCGAAAATCAGGGCCAACGGGGGCGGATTTTTCTGCAACAACCCGATGGGGACACCGTAGTCGCTGGCGCGCAAAAACATGGGGTCGCGTGGGATGGTGGTGTCGAGCATCAGCTCGCCGGGCAGCACCTGGCGCATCTGGCGCAGCACGTCCAGGCTGGTGGGATCGTCGCGCTGCACCATGGTGGCCAAAATTCCGGCGATTTTCGGCGCCGGCTCGTTTTTTTGCAGCTCCGCCAGGCGTTGCAGCACTTGCGGCAGGCTGCGGATGGCCAGCGGCTCGGCTTGCTCCGGGATCAGCACAAAATCGGCCAACCGCAACACGTCGCTGGTCACGCTGTGGGTCCCCGCCGGCGTGTCGATGGCGATCAACTCGTAGTCCATCAGGTTGATTTGGGAGAGCAGCGCCTCCACCCGGGCTTTGCGCGCATCGGGATCGGCGGCCAGCGGCGTTTTCAAAAATCGCTCGTAATCGCCGGAGGTGAGGATGCGGAATTCCGGAAGCCTGGTGGCGATCATGAGTTCCTCCAAATCGTCGCCGGTCATGGCGTCAAAAAATCCGCGCCGCGCCGTTGCTTTGTCGGTGATCGAGAGCCCCACGGAGCCTTGGGGATCGCAATCGAGCAAAAGCACGCGCCAACCCCGCCTGGCCAGGCTGTAAGCCAAGTTGACGGCGACCGTGGTTTTACCCACGCCTCCCTTCTGGCTGGAAATGCAAAGTTTCGTCACGCGCTAGCGACTATTAGCGAATCCTAACAGGTTGCAAGGCTGAGAATTTTGCGAATTCGCGAACCTTTTGTTGGCGCGGTTGGGGGCCGGAGCAAAATTTTCTTGGAAAGCCGAAAAATTGCGTCCGTAGGTTCGGCATGAAGCTCATTCTCGCATGCCTCCTCCTCACGATCGGCCTAACATTCGCCCAACGCGATCCGAACGCGGCTTCCGGCTTGGTCATTCCGCGCGACAATTCCGGGATGTATCTGCGCAACGCCGAAGGTCAGGTGGAGGTCCAGTGGACGGACAAAACAAAGGTCTCGCTCGACACCAACACGCGCCAATTCAGCGGCCTGAAAGGCAACACCTTGACCTACAAAATTTACTCTAGCAAACAGACCATCGACTTCGCTCTGCCGGAGGGGCCGGTCATGGCTGAGGTGGTGAAGAACGCGCGGCAGATCGGCAAAATCCTCGAAACCGCCAAGGCGGAGAATTGGATCGACGAACGCGGCCTGCGCGTGTTTTTCAACCAATCGCCGGAAACGCAGCAAATGGCGACGCAGAAGGATCCGCGGTTCATCGGCGTCTACGATCCGCATTCCAAACCGCGCACGCTGACGATCGGCGGCCAGAAGCTGGAAATCGACCTGCGCAAAGGCGGCCAGACCAGTGCTCAGCTCTTTGGTTTGCTCACCACGGCGGATTTGAAGCCGTTCGTCAATCGCGCGACGGCGATCGGCCGCTGGGAAGGTGAGGTTTTGATCGCGGATGAGATTCATCTCCAGCCAATCGGCGATCAGGCGGCGGATGACGATCCGGACCTGCCGCGCTACCTCGTCATTGGCGACTCGATCTCCGGAAACTACGATGCCGGATTGCGCGCGGCGTTGGCGGGCAAGTTGAACGTGCATCATCCGCCAACCAACTGCGGCCCCTCCGGCAAAGGCCGCAACAGCATCGTCGAATGGCTGGGCGCCCACGATCAGCCGGGGCGTGGCTGGGACGTCATCAGTTTCAATCACGGCCACTGGGATGCCGGCAACAACGAAGAATCCTACCAAGAGAACCTGGAAGCGATCGTCGCCGAGCTGAAGAAAACCGGCGCAAAGCTGATTTGGGTCACGACTTGTCCGGTGCCGAATGGTTACCCGACGGTTGGCGAATTGAACGATCGAAACCAGGCGCCCGGACGGCAAGCGGGCGTGATGGCGAAGTATCTCAACCCCTGGGCTGCCGAGGTGATGGCGAAGCACCCCGGGGTTTCGATTTGCGACCAGTGGCAATTCGTCAAAGACGGCAGCGACGGGCTCTACCGCGACTGGTGGGCTGGGAAAAACGTCCATTTCAATGCCGAGACCGGCGCGGCGTTGGGGCGATTCTTGGCTGAGCACGTTGGGAAGGTGGCGAACGTCGAATTGAACGCGGCGCCTGCAACCACGCCCAAGCGTGAGACTCCCGAATGGCGCAAACGCAGCAATCGCGGGGCCAAACCGAAGGAGTGAACGGATTCATGATGAAACCAAAGCTTTCGAGGTCATAGCGTCCGATCGCAACCTCAGCGTATCCAAAGCCGCCCTCATTCAATTTTCCGGGAACAATGGCCCAAACTTCATTCGCTTTGCCGGTGGGTTGAAGCGGTCGCCAGGTTATGCCGGAGAGAGGCCGCGTTTCGCCGCGAATGGTCTCCAATCTCCCCGTTTCAGGCTCCAACAAAACGGCTCCTCCCGCGGCCCCAACAATGAATCGGTCATGCGCCTCCGACCAAAGATAGGGTTCAAAAAGGCGAATCTCGTCCGTGCTGGCGTCGAACACGTCACCGGTTTCCGCGTTGATGCGCGATACGGTTTGCGGGGACGAGATCGCGGACATAGGAAATCAGCCGCGATACTTCGTCTGCTTCAACTTGAGTGTATCCCATGCGGCCCGTTCCCGGATCACGGATCAGAAGCACGTTTGATCCTTCGAAAAGGACGAAAAAGTCACCGTCGTCGCCCCAACCACCGTCGCTGGTCAGCATGAGAACCTCATCGGCCGCACCGTCGCTGCCAACGAATTTTCTCCAGGGAACCCTTTCTTCCGGAATATCCTCCAACGCTTCCGCCAGAAACTTCGGCGGCTCGAAATCGGGCACTTCTTCGGCCAAACCGAGATAGCTCTCCGCTGCCTTGCGAGCATCCTCAGCCGCGTTTTGCGCAAGCGCTTCGACCTTCTGACGATTCAAATTCATCTGGGCGTATCGGGCTGCTGCTAACACGGCTGTGATCGCCTCGGTATCTGCGCCGGCTAGGATTTCGTTCGCCAGCTTTGTGTTTCGCTGAATTACCGCGGCCAAACCCTTGGCGTAGCCACCTTTGGCAATCAGCGGCTCAAATTCAGCGGGTGGCAGATCGGATTTCTCAAGCCAATCCTTCAGGTCACCGAATCTCATTTCGCCCGTCAGCACACTGTGGACGACAAGTTTGGGAAGCCACGATTTGTGTCGAAAGGCGCAAAACTTGAGCACTTGATAAGCGACATCCGGCTCCAGATCATCCAACCGGGTTTCCAACTCGCCTAGAATCTCGTTAAAAAGAGCATGATCCTCACCACCCAGCCGCTGAATGATGAGAGCGAGGTGGATTGAAACATCCTTCGTCGCCCCCCTTTCAAGAAACGACCTGGGGTTCTCGGCGCGGAAACGGCAACGCGCCACAATTCCCTCCGCAAATTGTTCTGCGGTCCAGCCGCCGAGGTCATCAATTGCCTCAACGAATCCTGAAAGTCGATGCCCAGCTAGTGTGGTGATCGCGAAATAGGTATGCGAAATTCGCGAGGATTCTTTTTCAATTTCAAGGCGCGAGGAGGGAGCTGAGCGGGCTCAGCGACCGATCGAGCAACGCCGAAATTGGAAAAGAAGACCGCGATCCTAAAATTTCGAGCGACAGCGAGCACTTTTTCATTGGATTCCAAAATTTCATTTCGCATAGATATTTCGCGATCACCACACTAGCTCGCCAGAATTCACCATTGCTTTCAGTTCGGGCAAAGCTTCGCGGTAGTTCTGCGCCGCGAGAATTTCCGCAGCAACGTCCGATTTTTCAGTACGAAGCAGATGCAACGCTCCAGGGACCGCCTCCGGCAAATCAACCGCCCGCAGCGTGAGGATGAATTCTTCCCTTGCTCGATTTTGTGAAACCAGCCAGTTCTCGTCTTCCAGCCAGGGCAACAGCTTGCGCAGTGTGTCCAATTCCGGCTTTGGGTGGCGATCGAAATACTCGACGATCAATGCTGCGGCTCTTTGCCTGACGCGTTGATTTTTATGATCGAGCAGTTGGTCTAACACGTCCACCCACGGCCCTGGATCCTCGCGCAGCCGCTCACCAATCCACCATTCGGTGAGATTGTTCGGCGAAGCAAGAACGCTGGCAAACCACTCCTTGGGATCGTCCCACTCGAGACCTAACAGAACATCAAAAAGGCGATACTGCGCTCCAAATTTAAGGTCTAGCCGCGAATCTTCGATCAGTTGCTCCCGCAGGGACGCATCGTCAGGATTGAGCTGGAAAAGGTATGTGCGGGCAATCGGCGCGATCGATCGCGGATCTCCAGCTGTCAGTTCCTTGAGGATTGATTCCGCTGCCGGCCTATCGCGGTCCAAAAGAAGCTCAAGCTCGGTCTCTCCCTGCAAACTTCGATCCGTATCCTGCAAATCTCGAGCTGCGGCTTCGATTTCGTCCTGAAACTGACCGGTCGCCGAAAACAGCCAATTGCGAACCGCCGACCGACTTTCCGGAAACCTCACCGCCGATTCATTCATCCAGATTTCGGCCAACTCAATCAGCCCATCGTGAGCAGGGACATTTCTGAGTACCGCGGGCAATCGCTCAGGCTGAGCTTTGAGGACAATCGCGAGCCGATCGAGAACGGCAGGACTCGGTACCGCACCGTCTTTCTGGGCCCCGTGCTGTTCCCAGAAGGCCAGCAACTGGTCTGCGTCCGCGTCTTCGCCTGGATCGGTTTTCGGCGGGACTGGCGGGAGCGGTTTGCCTGATTTCATCCGCTCCTTGAGGTAGTCCCTCCAGTTCGGATAGTGGGGGCGAGATTCGAGGAGGAAATCCACATGCTCCTTCAGCCCCTGCGCAGTAACCGCGACGGGAATCAGCAGCAGGCAGGATACCAGCAGCCGAAGTCGTTGTTGTAATGAAACGATTAGTGTCGAGATCTTCATAGCTAGTCCACAAAAAGCAGTTCGTTGCTGTTGAGCAGCACGCGGCACAAAGCAGCCAGGCCATGCGTCTTGGCATAACCGGAAAATGCAGCCTCCTCTTCGGAAGTCGGCTCGCGCTGCCAACAGAGTCGCACAGCTTCGCGAACTCCGCCGTTTTCCCGCTCGAGCCGCTTAGCCAGCCACCCGGATCCATGGAGAACAAAGTCGTTATTGTACAACGATAGTGATTGCAGCGCGGAAACCGAAAAACCGCGTTTCGGCGACAACAACGCCAGGTCCGGAAAGTCGAGCGCCTCCATGAACGGGTCGGGGATACCGCGCCACACCACGCGGTAAATGCTGCGGCGCTTCGCTTCGTCGGAATTCCAATCGAAACCGGAGTAATCCAACGCCGGAGTCGCTTGCGGGCCTTTCGATTTTGCGAATTGCTCGATGCCCGGGCCACCCATCGTCAAATCCAGTCTACCCGCCATGCGCAACACGGAATCACGATACGCTTCGGCATCCAAACGGCGTCGGTTTTGCCGCCAGAGCAGGTGGTTGTCCGCATCGGCCGGGTTGGGCGCGACAAGACTCGATTGGCGCCACGCTTCACTCGTGAGAATCAGCTGATGGAGCATTTTGAGCGAGCCGTTCGCCTCATCGCGGAACCATACCGCGAGCCAATCGAGCAACTCTGGATGCGACGGCTCACCGCCCATGCGACCGAAATCGTTGGGCGTGTCGCAGAGCCCGCGACCGAAGTGATAACGCCAAACGCGATTGACAATGCTGCGCCAAGTGAGCGGATTGTCAGGGTGCGCGATCCAATCCGCCAACGCCGCCCGGCGAGCCGATTCGTCCTTCGGATCGGGCAGGGTAAACCGGCCAGGTAAGCCGAAAATCGCCGAAAGCGCGCCGGGGCCGACCTCACGCACCGGTTTGTCGATCGCGCCGCGGCTTAGCAGGTGAACCACCTTGGGGTCCTGCGGTTTCGGCAGCTTTTTGGCGTGCGACCAGGCACGCGATACGCCGTAAACGACGTCCCTCGCCGGCAACGTGGCGAGGGTTTGCGTGGCCCAAACTTCCAGCGCTACCGCGGCGATGGCGGCGCGATCGGCTTCGCTTCGCTCGTCAGGCATTTTCTTCAGACCTGTGACCGTGTCAGCCGGAAAAACTCGCGCCGCGCCGCCCTCAGCATCGGTGACCGAGAGGCGAAAACGCCCGATGTAGTGCTTCGGCGGCCATAGTTGCCTCAGCGTCACCGCCAGCTTGCCGCCCGCCGATGTGTCGAGCTGTTCTGCCAGTTCGAGGACGATGTGATGCGATTGGTTGACTCGCGGAAAAATCGCCCAGCCGGATTTCAAATCGCCGTCGATCGCGTGCTTCGCCGTCCAACCGTCTTGATCGAAATCGGCCGAGGCGCGGGCGATTTTCAGCGAGATTGGCTGATCCGAGTCGGTAGGAAACCACTTCAAACCCACCTCGCTCAGATGCAGGTTGCCATTTTCCGCGCGGCCCGGGCCGCCCTTCGGCAGACGCTCGTCTTTGAGCGCTTCGACCCGCAACGCGGTAACTTTTTGCAGATCGACTGACGCTGTCGCCGTGTAGATTTCGGTGTCCTCAATCTTACCCTCGGCAAAGATCGATCCATCGGCCTGACGCGTCAGTTTTGCGCCGCCGGAAGCGAGGAACGTGTCCGGAGCCAGCACGCTCCACGCCGCCGGCTCGCCCTCAAGCGCCAGTTCCCATTTGCGAACCGTTTCGGCATATTTCGGCCGCAGCAATACCGCGGCGTTGCGACTGGTGGTCGCGGCGAGCACCTCCTCCAGTTCCAGGCGCCGCTGCATCACGTCCAGGCTGCGATCAAACTCCACATCGCCTTTCCCAACACCAGCGAAAACCGCCTGCAGCGCATAGTAATCCTCCTGAGTAATCGGATCGAACTTGTGCGTGTGGCAGCGCGCGCAATTGGCCGTCGTGCTGACGAACGCGGCCATCGTCTGCGTCACGATGTCGTCACGGTCGAGGTAATCGAACGTCACCGGAGCTGTGCCCGCGCGGCTTAGCTCCAGCGGACCGGCCGCGATAGAGCCCAGGCCCGCGGTTAGCTGCGGCTCGTTTGGGAAGAACACGTCGGGCGCGAGTTGCTCGCGGATGAACCGATCCCAAGGCACGTCCGCATTCAGGCGCTCGATGACGTAATCGCGGAAGCGCCACGCGTTGGGCCGTTTCACGTCATGCTCGCAGCCGTGGGAATCGGCGAAGTGGATCACGTCGAGCCAATGCCGCGCCCAACGTTCGCCATACCGCGGGGAGCCTAACAAATCATCCACCAACGCCTCGAAAGCCTGTGGATTCGGATCGCTGACGAAGGTTTCCACCTCCTCCGGCGTCGGCAAAAAGCCGTGCAAATCCAAGTAGAGCCGCCGAATCAACGTCCGCCGGTCCGCTTCCGGGGCGGGCTGAAGTCCGCGCTCCCTGAGCTTCGCCCTAACAAACGCATCAATCGGATGCGAGCCTGCTGGAACCTCCGGCTGGCGCAACGGACGAAGCGACCACCAATCGAGCGGATTCTCCTGCACGATACCCAGCGTCCTCGGATCCGGCGCGCCGCGTTGCACCCATTCCTCCAGCAGCGCGATCTCCTCCGCGGGCAACTTCTCCTTCGGCGGCATCTGATGATCTTCGTCAGTCCAACGGATCATCTCGATGAGCAAGCTTTCGTCCGGTTTTCCCGGGATTACCGCGGGTCCTGAGTCACCACCCTGCTCCCAACCCGAGCGCGAATCCAGGGCAAGGCCGGCTTTCATTTTCTGGTCGTGTGAGTGGCACTGAAAACAGCGCTCGCGCAGCAGCGGTTCGATCTTGGAGGCGAAAAACTCATCCGCTTTCAGCGTGGGCGCGGCCAGAATAGGCAGCAACAGCGGTATGTGTGAGAACTTCATCTCGCGGCTATTTCAACGCCTTGAACTGGTAGCCGCTCGCTTGGGTTGCGCAACAACCGCCTCGACAAATTGAGCTAGACCCGCGGATTGCGCAGTTGTGTGTCCAACCGGTGCTTCTAAAGTGGCGATGCTTGCTCTATGACAACCCACTTCCTCCGACTCACCATCCTCGTCACGCTGCTCGGTCAACTGCGGGCCGAAACCTTGGCTCCGCTCGACGGAAAACCGGCTCCGCAGACGCACCAACAACTTTGGGCGGACTACGATCCACGGGCCGAGCCGCTCGACACCGAGGTGCTGCATGAGTGGGAGGAGGACGAAGTGGTGTTGCGCGTGGTCCGCTATCGCGTGGGCGTCTTCAAGGGCGAAAAAGCGATGATGGCGGCGGTTTACGGCTTTCCCAAGGGCGGCAAGAGCCTACCCGGTTTGCTGAACATCCATGGCGGCGGGCAGTACGCCGATTACAAGGCCGTCCTAACCAATGCCAAACGCGGCTACGCGACGATCACCATCGCTTGGGCTGGCCGGATTTCCGCGCCGGACTACCGCGTGGGCCCAAAAGAGGTGAAGTTGTTTTGGGAAGGCAAGACGGACGATCCCAACTACAAGGTGACCACCGATTGGGGTGCGCTGGATGCCTACCACGCGCCGAGCAAGAACGGCAAAGACGCGTTTGTGACGATTCGTGATGGCTCGGAGGATTGGACGTTTGATGACGTCGAGTCGCCGCGCAACAGTTCGTGGTTCCTGTGCACGATGGGCGCGCGGCGGGCCCTAACATTCCTCGAAAATCAAGCGGAGGTCGATGCAAATCGGTTAGGCGTCTACGGGCACTCGATGGGTGGCAAGCTTACCGTGGCTACCGCGGGTTCGGACGCTCGGGTGAAGGTGGCGGCGCCGTCGTGCGGCGGCATCAGCGACCGTTACAACGACAATCCGTTGCATCGCAACACGGTCGGCGACTCTCCGGCGTTGAAGGCGATTCGCTGCCCAACCATCTTCCTCAGCCCGGCGAACGATTTCCACGGCCACATCAACAACTTGGTTCAGGCTACCGCGGAATTGGGCCAAAACGACTGGCGCGTCACTTGCTCGCCGCACCTGAATCATCGCGACTACCCGGAAAACGAGGTGGCGACGCAACTGTGGTTCGATCAGCACCTCAAACGCAGCTTCGCGTGGCCGAAGACGCCGCAAACCACGCTCAATCTCAACACCAGCCACGGAATTCCCACCATGGTGGTGCGGCCCGACGGCTCGCGGCCTATCTTGGGTGTTGAGATCTACTACACGCAGCAGGGGTTCGACGATGGCGACCGGCAAAAGCGCGAGAACCGCATGAGCCGTTTTTGGCACTACGCTCCATCGACCAAAAATGGCGAGGTTTGGACCGCCGCGCTGCCGGTTTTCAGCACCGAGCTGCCGCTGTGGGTTTACGCCAACGTGATCTACCCGCTGGACGAGCCGGTTACCGCGGCGGGCTACTATTTCGGCGAATTCACGGCGGAAAGGTTCAATGTCTCGTCGCTGATTCAGCTGATTCCTGCGGCTGAGCTTCAAGCGGCAGGCGTTCGCGCAACGCTGCAGCCGTCTCCGCTCATCGAGACGTTTCAAGGCGACTGGCGCAAGGCCTGGTATCGTCACGATCGCGATGATTGGGGCCTGCGCACGCACAAGGTCTACCATCCGATGTGGGCCGCGCCCGCCGGGGCGAAGTTGGCGCTCGATGTGTTGGCCGCGGAGCCGAACAAACTGGTTATCGGGCTCGATCAGCATGCCGCGGAGGTGGTTTTGTCAGGGCAAGGGGCTTGGCAGACGGTGACGCTGGGCGCGGCCGAGTTTCTCAACGCTGAAAACGAGCCTCGCGGTAATTGGGACGGTCTCAAGGAGCTGCGCATCCTGGCTGCGGAGCATCTTCGCGCCAAGGACCGATCGCAGAAGCCGCGGCTGGTCGGTGCGGGTTGGAAAGGCGCGCCGCCGCAGTTTCGCAACCTGCGTTGGGTTGCTGCCGCAACCATTCCCCTCCCCAACAGCTTGTGAATGGCGCGTGAACGATTCTGGGCAAATTGTGGAATTCTGCTCAAAACGGCGACTTGTTCCGATGGACGCAAGTTGTTCGGGGCATTTGTTCACACCTTTGATTGGTTTGGAATTGCTTGATGGTCAGGGATTTTCGAACAGCGTCAGGATTTGTTCACGACCATAAGAAGAAGAAATATTTTTGAAATTTATTCCCATCTCTCTTCGAAAGGCACTGGCGTCAGTTGACGAAATTCTCGAATTTGTGACGCAAGCTGTTTGGGACCATCGCGGTGAGGAGAATGTCGTTGTTTTCGTAGGCTTCGGTCACGATTTTTCCTTCGCGGTGGAGCAGGGAAACGAGATCCGCGCGGGATTGGGGAATGCGCAGGTCCAGCCGAGAAACGCGATCGCGGAGCAGCTCGTTGAGCTGGCCAATCAGCGCATCCAAACCGGCGCCGGATTCCACGGAAATCAGCACGGCGCCGTCAAATTGACGCACCAGTTCGTCGAGGCGATGGGGGTTCTCCACCAGATCGACCTTGTTGAGCACGGTGATGACGCGTTTTTCCTCAGCGCCGAGTTCGCGGAGTACTTCCAGCGTGGTGGTGTGAAAATCGGCGATTTCCGGGGCGCTGGCGTCGAGCACGTGGATGAGAAAATCGGCGAGGATGGCTTCTTCCAGCGTGGCTTTAAAGGCCTCGACCAGGCGGTGGGGGAGATTTCGGATGAAACCTACCGTGTCCGTCAGCAAGAGCGGTTGGCCGTCGGGAAGCTCGATGCGGCGGGTGGTGGTGTCCAGGGTGGCAAAAAGCATGTCCTTGGCGAGAATTTCGCTGCCGCTTAGCTTGTTGAGCAGGCTGGATTTCCCGGCGTTGGTGTAGCCGACGATCGCGGCGTGAGGAATCGGGTTTTTCTCGCGTTCCTTGCGTTGGGTGGCGCGTTGTTTGCGCACGGCCTCCAGCTCGGCTTTGGCTCGGGAGATGCGTTCGCGCGCTAGGCGGCGGTCGACCTCGATCTGCTTCTCGCCCTCGCCGCGAGCCGCGCCGGCGCCACCCTTCCCACCGCCGGATCCCCCACCCTGGCGGTCCAGGTGGCTCCACATGCGCGCCATGCGTGGCAAGGCGTATTGCATGCGGGCCAGCTCCACCTGCAACTGCGCTTCGCGGGTTTGGGCGCGCATCGCGAAAATGTCCAAAATCACCTCCTCGCGGTCGATCACCGTGATCTCGGCCTCCTCCTCCCACGTTTTCTGCTGCATGGGGCTGAGCTGGTTGTCGAAAACGATGCAATCGCACTCCAAATCCCGCGCCAGAGTCACGATTTCGTCCTTTTTGCCGGCGCCCATGAGGTAGGCCTTGTTTTGATCGCGCACGTGGATCAGCTCGCTGGCGATCGTGCCAATTTTGAGCGTTTCGACGAGTTGGTGCAACTCATCGAGGAGGCTCTTTGCGAACGCTTGCTCGCGTTTGTCGAAAAACACGCCCACCAACAAGGCGCGCTCGACCATTTCGGGTTTTTCGCGGACTTCAAACACGGGGCTACCATGGCCAGAAACGGGGATTGGTGCAAGAAAGGTCGTCCCGCGAGTTTACGGTTGACCTTTTCAGAGCTTTTCGTAGCTTCGTGAGTCAGAAAAGGTCCCGTGTTGGCTATGAGCGATTTAGAAAAAAATTTCCAGTACTTCCTCACCCACAAGGATGATTTGGTAGAAAGTTTCAAAGGCCGCTATCTGGTCATTGTGGGTCAGAAAGTCGTCGGGGACTACGGGTCGAAAGCGGAGGCAATTATCGCTGCTCAGCAGGAATACAGCCTAGGCTCATTCCTCGTGCAATACTGCGATAATGTTGAGGAAGTCTACACGCAAACATTCCATTCTCGGGTTGCGTTTCCGTGATCATTTCCCAAAAGAGGGGCAATAATCCCAAGGGCAGTGCTTTTACCTCCGAGTGGGCAGGCATCGTTCGCGAAATAATTACGCCGTGCCCGTGTGGCAGCGGGAAGAAATACAAGCAGTGCTGCGGTAAGGCTTCCAAGCGGTAACCGTGGCCGCACTCACATCAAAACATGGAAGCAGAACCAACTTCATCCGACCAGGAGACGCCTGCGTATACCAGCGTCTTCATCCAATTCAAAACCGAGGAGGCGAAACAGGCGGCTTTGAACGGTAGTTTGCAGCCGCCGCTTCCTATTTCGACGGACGCACTCGAAAACGATAAGTTGCGCTTGACCGAGCAAAAATTGGCCGCGGTGGTGGATCGATCCAGCTTGCAGAAAATTCGCGATCACCAGCAGGTTGCCGACGTGCAACCCACAGTGCGCGTGATGGTGCAACTGAAGGAGGTGCAACAGCAGCAGGAGGCTGGTGGAAGCGAGGGAAGCGGCGAAACGGCCGAGGTTCGCCAGGGAATCCTGGCCGGCCGCGTTAAGTTGCCGTTTGCCGCGTTTGACGTGCGGGGAGACGTGCATTTGCCGGATGATTGGCTGACGGGGGTCATCGAGCGCAAGAATTTGCAGGAATTGCGCCAAAATCCCTACGTTGCGCGGGTGGAGGTGACCCTGCCGGCTGGAGATCACAAGCCGCATGTTGAGAAATCGCCTTGGTGGCATCGGGTTAAACCACCTCACGAAGCAGAACCGCTCCGAACTACGACCAGCGAGACTGGCGAAGGCGCGACCGTCGTGATCATCGACAGCGGCATCCACATCCAGCATCGAGCGTTCCAAAATCCTGACGGCACGACGCGGCTCTTCGCGATTTACGACCAAATTGGCAACCGCACTGGCCGCGTTTACCAAAAAATGACGCTTCGCCTCCTGCCAAAGGCGACTTTGGCCGAAATTCCGGAAACGGGCACGTCAGAGGTCATCATCGCCGAGCTGGATAGCGGCTTGCACCTGCGCGTTTTCAACGATTGGGGCGAAATGGTGGGAGATTTGCCCGAAAACAAGGTTTCCGCCGAAAATCGGCATTGGGCGCACGAATTGCGCGAGTTTTTGGGCGAACCTTTCCCCGCGGAACTGCCGCCGGAGAAGGAAAAATGGGAGTGGGAAATCATCCGCATCGCCTCTTCGTTGGTCGATCACATTCCGGGGCTCTACCTGAAGCGCGATATTGACAAAATGCTGGTGGATTCGGAGATGCCGGGGTTGCCGTTTCAAAGCAACATGCACCACGGAACGATGGTCGCGAGCATCGCCGCGGGGTCGGAGGTCAAGGATTCAGACGGCAACATTCTCTACGCCGGCGGGGTCGCGCCAAAAGCGGACATCGTCTTTATCTGCTGCGCCTCGGACAAGTACGAGGGAGAAATGGAGCGTCAGCTAGGGTATTCGCTCAGCCACGTGATGGTGTTGCAGTATCTCAAGCGGCTGGCGCGGCATCCGCAATTTCACCGCGTGGGCCAGGGTTTGGTGCTGAACATGAGCTTTGGCGAGCAAGTCGGCGCTCACGACGGCTCGACCCTGTTGGAATCGCAAATCAGCGCGTTTTGCGGCGAAGGTCGCGATTCCGGCGTTTGCGTGGTGAAATCGGCGGGAAACGACGGCGGCCGCGGGGGACACACCAGTGTGAAAATCGGCGCGAACCGAAAGGCGACCATCGATTTGAAGCTGATTGAGGACAGCAGCTATTATTCGCCGCCAATCAGCGTGGAATTGTGGTACCGGAGCTGTTTCCCGATGGAAATCGCGGCCATTGTGCCCGGGGGAGAAACCGTTGCGCTGAAGGTCGATGAGACCGCGGTGGCCCAAAAGCGCATGAGCGAGCAAAAGACGGTCAAGGCCGGCAATACCGTGTTCATCGACGCCAATCGTTACAACAGCGACAATGGCGAAACCCGCGCCACGGTCCAGATTCAGCCCGGAGATCACGGATTTGTCAGCGGAAACTGGAAAATCCGCCTCAGCCGTCTGCCTGGACCGTGCAAGAGCACCGCTTTGGTTGATGCCTGGCTGGATTTGCGCCAGCTTCGTCGCGGCGAACCGGAAGCGGTGTTCGTTTCTCCTGACAAGAACGCCAAGACGCTTAGCATCCCCGGAACTGCGGACCACATCATCACGGTGGGCGCCGTGAAAAACGCGGATTATCCTCGCGTGATGGCGGAATTTTCCTCGCAAGGTCCATCGCGCGACGGGCTCAACAAACCGGAAATTGGCGCGCCGGGCATGAACGTGCGTGGGGCGCGATACTACTCGCCGGATGAATTCGATACCGGTCACGGCACCAGTTTTGCCGCGCCGCAAGTGACGGGAGCGATTGCGCTTTTGTTCGCCAAAAAACGCCGCGAAGGAAAACCGTTGCCAAACGCCATGCAAATCAAAGCCGCGCTCATCCACTCCAGCCAAGGCTACAACGGTGATTTCAAACCCGACAGCGGCTACGGCATGCTGGATATCGACAAATTTCTCGCGGAATTGTGAACTCAGACTGGCACCGCATGGCGGGAACCGGAATTGCCTGGGAATTGAGCAACTCCCCGTTCCGACTCATCCAAGAACTCGATCTGTCGCTGCGGCGGGTTTTGGTGGATTTCGCGCTCATCCGGATGGATTTGGCGCAAGCCGTGAAATTGCCGTTTTTCTGGCCGAATTTCGCCGACGGTATCCAGGACCTGACCTTGAGCAACCTGCTGACCTACAAATCGCCCGGACAATCGTTGCATTTATGGAATTTGTCCGAAGCGGCGGGATTTTTGGTCGATTACGCCAAGTTGGAATTCCGTGGGGATTGGGATCCGCTCAAAGAGCCGCCGGCAGCCGCCGTCAACGCTGAAAAAGCCGCGGAAGAGGGTGAAAATGAGGAATGGAACGCGGCTCGCGATGCGTTCATCCGCGATTTCATCGAAAGCGGCAAAGGACGCGTCTACGCAGTCAGCACGCATCGTCCGCAGTGGCTGGATCCAGCGAAAAAAACCCTGGCAAACGGAGCTGAAACCCGGCGTTTACGACGTTTTTGGCTTTGGGCTTCCGATCCGGCTGATCGTCCCGCGCGAGGTGGAGTTGAACCCGCGAAATGCGCTGTGGCACCTGTTGAGCGGCGTTCCGGAGCGGATCGAATATGGCCTGGAACATTGCGAGTTGAAAGATCGCGAGCTGTTCGATATGTTGACCAATCAGTTGGAACGAAACTACAGCAAAGAAGGGATCATCATGCCAATAACCGTCGAAGATTACCGAAGAGAGTGGCGCGAGGAACTGATGGCCGAAGCCACGCCGGAGGAAATTAGCCAACATTTGACGCCAAAGCAGCGTTTGGAGGGCCTAAAACCGGAGGAGCGTTTGGAAGGGCTCAAGCTTGAGGAGCGCCTGGAGGGCCTAACTGAAGAAGAAATTCGAGAAGCGATGAAGGCGCTTGGTTTGAAAAAGGAAAAGGACGACGATTCGAAAAACTCGTAGTCACAGGCCATTTGGCAAGGTGGCGGAAAGCCCCGGAGCATCGCGAGTTGAAACGAAAAAGGATCATCATGCCGATAACCGTCGACGACTACCGAAGAGAGTGGCGCGAAGAGTTGCTAGCCGAAGCCACGCCGGAGGAAATCAGCCAACATTTGACGCCGAAGCAGCGCCTGGAGGGCCTGACCAGGGAAGAAATCCTTGAAGCCATGAAAGCGCTTGGCATGAGAGTGAACGCGGACGGCCATTTCGAGCAAAAAGAGGCGACGTAGCTCTCAATTCCAGCTCCGTCCGTCGGAATTCGCTTCCCAGCGATTACCGCTTTGAAATTTTGGCGAAGTGTGCCAGCTTGCGCCACGATGGTTCACAAGGTGTTTGCCACTCTCGGACTGACGCTCGCAACGGGCGTCTTTTGTTTTTCCCAGGACGAAAAATCCGCCCTGCAACCCCCGGATTCCGGCCCCAGCCTGGAGGAGGAAGCGCGTCGCGAGTTTTCCGAGACCGATGCCAAGTTGCGCACCGCTTACGACACCTTGGTGACGCAACTGGACGTGAATCAGCGCAAGGCCCTGGACGAAGTCCACTCCCACTGGCTGGCCTACCGTGAAATGGCCGCGAAATCTGCCGCCGCGCTGGCGTCGCCGGACGATTCTCACGCTCCGTTGCTGGAAATCCTGGAAATGCACCGCCTCACCGAGCACCGCCTCCATGCTTTGCGACGAATCATCGAAGCGCGGAAAGTTTCCTCGCAAGGTTGAGGTGTTCTCTTCATCCCAAATTTTGCTTGAAAGAAGCCGGAGTTTGCTCCGCTTCTTTTCCTTTTTTTAACCTGACATCTCTGACAAAAACACAGTTGAAATGAACAACATCGAATATTGGTTCCCGATCCTTGGTTTGGTTGGATTGGGATACGCGGGGTACCGCATCTGGTGGGTCGATCAGCAAAATCCGGGCGACGAGCGGATGAAGAAGATCGGCGAGAAAATTTATGACGGCGCGATGGCCTTTTTGAAGGCGGAGTATCGAATTTTGGCCATTTTTGTGGCTTGCGTGGCGATCTTGCTGGCGGTGGCGAATTCCGGCTCCGAAACCAGCTCCTGGTTGGTCGGAGTTTCCTTCATCTTGGGCGCCATTTGCTCGGCGGGAGCCGGATTCATCGGCATGCGGGTCGCGACCAAGGCAAACGTGCGCACGACTCAATCCGCGCGAACCAGTTTGGGCAAAGCTCTGGAAGTCGCGTTCTTTGGCGGCTCGGCCATGGGCATGGGCGTGGTGGGTTTGGGACTTTTGGGGTTGGGATCGCTGTTTTTGATCTACACTGGCGTTTTCGACACCGTGGAGCGCGCCATCACCGTCCTGACCGGCTTTTCGTTCGGCGCTTCGTCGGTCGCGCTCTTCGCCCGCGTGGGTGGCGGAATTTACACGAAGGCGGCCGACGTCGGCGCGGACCTGGTCGGCAAGGTGGAGGCCGGCATTCCGGAGGATCATCCCCTCAATCCCGCGACCATTGCCGACAACGTGGGCGATAACGTGGGCGATGTGGCTGGAATGGGCGCCGACCTCTTCGAGAGCTACGTTGGCTCGATCATTGGCACCATGGTCCTGGGCGCAGCGTTCATGCTCGCGCCGGAAATGGCGGGCGAGCGCGAAATTAACGCCGTGCTGTTGCCGCTGGCTCTGGCCGGGCTCGGAATCCTAACCTCGGTGGTGGGAACTTTTTTCGTGAAGGTCAAGGAGGGCGGCGATCCGCAAAAAGCGCTGAACAAGGGCGAATTTCTCTCCGCCGGCCTCATGCTGATCGGCACCTATCTCATCATCCAGGCCATGCTTCCCGCGCAATGGACGTTTCGCGGCGACACCTACACGTCCATGGGCGTTTTTTGGTCCACCATCCTCGGTTTGGCCGCCGGTTTGGCCATCGGCCTGATCACCGAGCACTACACCGGGGTCGGCACCAAACCGGTCAAATCGATCGTGGAGCAATCCGCGACCGGACCGGCCACGAACATCATCGCCGGGCTCGGCGTCGGCATGATGTCGACGATGATCCCGATTTTGATCATCGCCACCGCGATCATCGGCGCTTACCAATTGGCCGGACTTTACGGCATCGCCATCGCCGCGGTTGGCATGCTCTCCAACACCGGCATCCAGCTTGCCGTTGACGCCTACGGACCCATCGCTGACAACGCCGGCGGAGTCGCGGAAATGTCGCAACTGCCGGAAGAAGTGCGCAAACGCACCGACAAGCTCGACAGTGTTGGCAACACCACCGCGGCCATCGGCAAAGGCTTCGCCATCGGCTCGGCCGCGCTTACCGCGTTGGCGCTGTTCGCCGCATTCATGCAAACCTCCGGAATTCAGGACGAGGGGATCGATATTTCCAAGCCTGTGGTCATGGCCGGCCTGTTCATTGGCGGCATGTTGCCGTTTTTGTTCTCCGCGTTGGCGATGCAGGCTGTGGGTCGGGCCGCCGGGTCGATGATCGAAGAGGTGCGCCGTCAATTTCGCGAAATTCCGGAACTAGGCGCCGCGTTGGCGGTTTGGAAGGAGCGTTCTGAGGAACCGGTGGATGAATGGCCCGAAAAAGACCGCGAAACCTACGAAACCGCCTTCGAAAAGGCGCAGTACAGCGAGTGCGTCGCCATTTCAACCAAAGCCTCGCTCCGCCAGATGATTCTCCCTGGTTTGCTCGCCGTAACTGCGCCGTTGATCATCGGATTTAGCCCGGGTGGCGCGGAGATGCTGGGCGGCTTGCTCGCCGGCGTAACGGTTTGCGGCGTGCTGCTGGCGATTTTCCAATCCAACGCCGGTGGAGCCTGGGACAACGCCAAAAAAATGATCGAAGAAGGCGCTGAGGTCGACGGCCAAGAGCTGAAAAAAGGCAGCGAAGCCCACAAAGCCGCCGTCGTCGGCGACACCGTGGGCGACCCGTTCAAAGACACCTCCGGGCCGTCGTTGAACATCCTGCTCAAGCTCATCTCCGTCACCGCCCTGGTCATCGCGCCCATGCTGTAAGCCGGACCGAGCCTGGACCTGTTTGAAGCGACCGAAACGAGATTTTTGTCTGCAAAGGCCGAAATTCGTGCTAATTTCGGCCTCAGCGTCCTAACACATCACCCATGGATTTGTTTCCCAGCCAGGAAAACGACCCGGTTGCGGCCTCAACGTCGTCAGGTTACGGTCGTGAAGTGATCGACGAGGTGTGGAACCGAGCCGAAACCATCCCCGGCAACGACGACGCGCTCTGGCGCAAAGACGCCAACGGAACCTGGATCAACCGGCAAGACTACGGCAAGCGCGGAAGCCAGTTTGGCTGGGAAATCCAGGAAAACGGCGCCGAATTGCGCCCGGTGCATTGTGAGAGCGCTGAAATTTCCAACGCCGAAGGCGATGGCGAGGAAATGCTGCTTTTTTGAGTCGCAAAATGTTGACTGTACCTGCGGAACGAAGCATTAAGAATATCTTGCTGCATTCGAGGCGATGTTTTGGCAAAAACTACTCTCGATAAGGCAAAACAGGTGGCGACAGGGGCAACGGATCCAATAGCGTTCGCCAGCCTACATCGGCTGGCCGAAAGTCCGGATCTACAACCCGGAAGAATCCGGGTTGTAGATGATCGTAAGTCGTATAAAAGACGTGTCCCTCTCCTTTTGGCGGCAGATACAGGCTTCGATTAAGGTTGCGATCATTCGATAGTTTCATCACAAGTTTTTGCTCTCCATCCATCAAATAAAAGGCGCGGTGAAGTTCCTCAAAATCTGTGCGAATTACAAATACGCCAAAGCTGATCACGGCAAGAAAGAATGCATAGATGCCGATTGTCAGGATTTCAAATTTGGGTGGTTGCCAACAAAATTTGCTGCGTAATTTTGACTGAGCCAGACAATACTCCAAAGGCGCAAGGAGGTAGACCAAAAAAAGGAAATAGTTATAGGTTGCGGCAGCTCTGGCGCTACCCGTCATGCCCACGCAACTGTGAAAAACCACACATGCGTAGCCGGCTAAAATCACCACCAAACCAAGATGTAGGCGGAGCACCAAACATATCGCGCAGAGCAGGACCATGTAGCTTAACAAGATCCATCCCATGGCACTCCAGTTCCAGATTTCCACCCTGTCCAAAATAAGTGGGATAAGCCCATGAAGACACAACCACATTGAGCCGAGATTTTTTTGGGTTTTGCGTGACTTCAGGCTGAGAATCAATGCCAAAATCACAAAACCGACACCAACAGTCTGAAACGGAGTTGTTACAAAAACACGTCCGTCGATGTACGTTCGTCCCCAGATTTTTTCGCTCAAATCCTTCCAACCTTCCGGTGACAGGCGAAACTGAAAAAATTCCTTCAAAATGCCCCGGTGGTACGCCTTCTTTTCGGTCCAATCATCCGGCAGGTTTTTAAGATATCCATTGACATAGGTATCGGTGTTCCACTTGTGCTCCGGATCGCTGTAAGTGACGTATAAAGCCGACCAACCGTTGTTGTTGATTTGGTGTTGCGACCTGAGCCGGCTATCAATGACACCAGGGATAAGAAAAGCCACCCCACCAATTGTGACGAGCCAAAGGAGTTTGGGTTTTTTCAGGGATAGCGTCACCAAGGTAGCCAGGATCAACATCGAGACGCCGGCCAAGAGTAAAGGACCGCGCGCGCTGCCGCCGATTCCCAATGATAGAAAACCGAAGATGCATGGAATGATGGTTGCACGATTTAGCTGAGACCTGAATATAGTAAGGGCCACAAGATAAGTTCCGATTACTCCCGTTCCAAACGCCATCATTCCTGGACCAAAGGCATGAGGTGCCAAATACTTGAAGTTGCTGGCGTAAGAGAATATAACGCCCCAGAGGCAGGCAAGAAAATACGCCTTTCCCAAAGGCGTGGCGGTGAGAAAGAAGCAGGTAAAAACAGCCAGCCAAGCATAAAACATTGCCATCGGCACGCGCGAGATATCGAAGTGTAAATTGAGAAAAGAGGCGTGCCAAATAGCTGGAAGGCAGCGATAAGTAGAGCGGTAGGGTTCGTTAAGAGCGTGGAAGTTAAGTGCGCCGGTTACCCAAATAGCAAGCGCATCGGAGGTTGGGGTTGCGGGACCGGCAAATTGTGGTTGAAAGGGTGCTTCAACGACTCGGAATTGTTCGTAGTTGCCGCGATATGTCCATGTAAGAATAACTAGGGCTAGGCAGAAAGCGACGAGAGCGCTAACTTGGGTCCAAGATAGTTTCACGTCTTGGCTACTGCGAAAGAGGTTGGCCAACTGCTTGAAGCCCGCGCGGACCAGCGACCACAAAGAAGATGCCCAGAGGCTTAGGGCTAGCGCTAGCCCACCTACGAAGATCCCAACTCCCAACGACGGCAGGATTGCCGCGGAAATGCCCCTTACCCTTACTGCGGCCTCGGGGACAGCGAAGCCCGTTTCGATCAAGCAGACGGGGTCGTCGATCAAGCATTCTATAATCGCGAATTCTCCAGCTTGGGTAATGTAAACGCCGTCTTTTTTTGTTGTGAGTCGCTTAAGTTTGAGGGTTTCCAGTCGATTTCCGCTAATTCGATCATGAAGCCCGAGAACGTAAATTTCCATTTGCGCGGGGACGGCATCACTCGGGTCGAATCGCACGGTGGTGTTAGCGAGGTTGTCAGGCAACGGAAACCTCATTCGTGAGCGATTGACGCCTTGCCGGAGCTTGACCCGAACTGAATCTTCTTGGCGAAAATTCTGACCAAAGTCATAAAAAATACGTGCCTCAGGCCGGTCGAACATGCCCACCTGTCTGGCGGAGTAGCGATAGTCGATGACCAAGTCTAACCCACTACCGCGCCACGTTTTGCCAATGAACGCGAACGCTACCGAGATCAGGGTGAATCCTACGATGATCTTGCGCCACGTTTTGGAGGACCATCGGCTGGAAAACTGAACCTGGGTGGAATGCAACAATTCTGCCATTTCCGCAGAAAACCCTGAATTTTGGAATTTTGAAACCCAAAAATTTGGGAAGTGGGCAAATTGTCGGTCAATCTCTAATATCGACGCCCAATCACCGCAAAACCAGTTCCAGCGAAAAATCCACCGCCCGTGCGGAATGCGTGAGCGCGCCGGCGGAGATGAAATCCACCCCGCTGGCGGCGATTTCCGCGACGGTTTCCAGGTTGACGCCGCCGCTGGCTTCCAAGTTGACCTTCGGCGCCTGTTTGTCGCGAATTTTCACCGCTTCGCGAAGTTGCTTCGGGCCCATGTTGTCGAGCAAAATCACGTCCACGCCCTCCAAACCCAGGTAACGCCGCAATTGGTCCAAATTGTCGACTTCCAGCTCGATTTTCCGGCCGGGAAACTCGCGGTTCACCTCGCGAATTCCGGCTTGGATCCAGTCGGGGTCGCTTTTGGCCAGCAGGTGGTTGTCCTTCACCATGACCGTGTCGTAGAGGCCCATGCGATGATTCGTGCCTCCACCGTGAACGACGGCGTTTTTCTCCAAAATTCGCCAACCGGGCGTGGTTTTGCGCGTGTCGAGGATTTTCGCCTTTGTGCCGGCGATTTCCTGCACGAAACGGTGGGTTAGCGTGGCCACGCCGGAGAGTTGCTGGATGAAATTGAGCGCGGTGCGTTCGGCGGTCAAAATCGATCGCAACGAGCCGTCAATCGTCAGAACCGTCTGACCGCGAGAAAGTTGCGCCCCGTCTTCGGCCTTCGCCTCACAGCGCAATTTTGTGTCCACTTCGCGAAAAACCTCGACCGCGACCTCGATTCCAGAAAGAACCGCGGGCTCTTCCTTGGCGAAAATGCGCCCACGGCCGGTTGCGTCATCGGGAACGAAAAATCGCGAGGTCAAATCGCCGTCTTCGCCCAAATCTTCGGCCAGAGCGGCGTTGACTATCAATTTTGCTGAATGATCTAGTGGCATCGCTTCGGTTCGTCCGTTACTTTGTCCATCCTGCACCCGCAGCCACGAATAGGCCACTCACAAAACCGTCAAATTTTTCGCAATGTCAGGGATGGACGACGATTTTTTAGACCAATACGAATACCCCGGCTACCTCCCGGATCCCCCAGCTTCGTCCAGGTGGAAACGCCGGCTGCTTCAGTTTTGCATCGTCACCGGGTTGGTTTCGAGCATCGTGCTAGGCGCGGTTTACGTCTACTACCGCGATCTGGCGGAAGTCGAAAACATTGCGCAGGTGGGCGAAATGCCGGAGCGCTCGCTGGTTTACGACCGGCACGACCAAATCATCGGCCGGCTGCACGGCGTCAACCGCATGGTGGTGCCGATCAAGGGCATTTCGCCGTATTTTCTGGATGCCCTGCTGGCGCGCGAGGATTCGCGTTTTTACCGGCATCGGGGCGTCGATTACCGCGGTGTGGCGCGCGCCATCGTGCGCAATGTCAAGGATCGCACCTTCACCCAGGGCGCAAGCACGCTAACCATGCAATTGGCGCGCGTTAGCTTCGATATCCGCGACAAAACGCTGCATCGCAAGCTGCTGGAAGCCATGCTCGCCCGGCGAATCGAGCAAAAATACTCGAAGAGCGACATCCTCTCGTTTTACGCGAATCGCGTCTACTTTGGGACGGGTTTGTTCGGGGTGGAACGGGCCTCGCAGGCCTACTTTGGCAAGCACGCCAGTGAGCTGAATCTCGGCGAGGCCGCGATGTTGGTGGGAATTATCCGGGCGCCGAACCGGTTTTCGCCGTTTCGGCACTACGAAAAGGCAATTCGCGAGCGAAACATGGTGTTGGACCGGATGCTTTTGCTCGGCTACGTCGCTGCCCAAGAGGCGGCGGCGGCCAAGGGCAACGAGATAGCCATCATCAATCCCGACAACAGCCGGGTTTTCCAGAATTCCTATGCTTTGGACATGGTTCGGCGCGACTTGGACGTCATTTTGGAAAAGCGAGACATGGAGGACGGCGGGTTGCTCATCCACACCACCCTGGATTTCGGCATGCAAAAAGCCGCGCAGGATTCGTTGGAACGCAACCTGACATTGGTCGAGCAGCAAGCCGGTTTCAAGCACCAAAGCCGCCGGGAATTTCAGGCTGCGAAGGCTTCCGGGTTGAGCGTGGAGCCGGAATACCTGCAAGGCGCGGCGGTCATTCTGGACAACGCAACCGGGGGAATTCGCGCATTGGTCGGGGGCCGGGATTTCAACGAGAGCCAATACAACCGGGCGACCATGAGCCAGCGTCAAATTGGCTCACTTTTCAAGCCATTCGTCTACGCGGCGGCCTATCGGGCGGGGCTGCTTCCGGGCACGTTGGTTGACGATGGCCCGCTGCAACCCGGCGAAATCAAATGGACGCCGGGCCGTCATTGGAGCCCGAACAACGCCGACGGGCTGTTCAAGGGGCTGCAACCCGCGGAATTCGGCCTCGTTAAATCGCGCAACACCATGAGCGTGCGGATTGGTGAAAAAGCGGGAATCGACAACGTGCTGGCGTTGGCCAACCAGGCGGGTTTGAAGGTTCCCAAGGAGCGCTCGCCGCAGCTTTACATCGGCAACCTGGGCGCGGATTTGCGGACGGTGACCAGCGCATTTTCCGCGTTTGCGCGAGACGGCACCCGGGCCCGTCCCTACGTCATCGAGGCGATTTTGGACCAACGCGGCAACAAAATTTACGAGCACCGCCCCAGCCGCTACCGCGTTATGCCGGCGGGACCCTCCTACCTGACCAACAAATCGCTGCAAAAAGTCGTCGAACCCGGCGGAACAGCGGTTCGGGCGCGATCCATGGGGTTGAAAGGCCCGCTTGGCGGCAAAACCGGCACCACGGACGCGTATCGAGACGCGTGGTTCGTCGGTTACAGCGACAAACTGACCGGCGGCGTCTGGGTGGGCCTGGACAAGCCAAAAACCATCATCGACCGCGGTTACGGCAGCACGTTGGCGCTGCCGATTTGGACGGAAATCATGAAATTCGCCACGGAAAACGGCTACCCCGCCAAACCGTTCCAATCCAGCGTTTCGCTGGTTAACGTGGAGGTTTGCCGGGTGAGCGGCGGTTTGTCGAATTGGGCCTGTGGCCAGGGTCAGCACGCCTACCAGGTTGCCGTGCCGTATGAGCTGATCCCGCGTCACAACTGCCAGATTCACGGGCCTTTGCGCCGATTGCGAAGACCATCCAACCCCAGCCAGGAACCGGGCAAAGAACGCGGCGGCTGGTGGAAACGCTGGTTTTAGCGTGGTGTTAGGGTTGGAAACCTTTGGGAAGCAGGCAGCCGGTTTTTTTGCGGTAGTCGCGATAAGCCTGGCCAAACCTGTCTTCCAGCATGCGCTCCTCCAGGCGGATGCGGAGAATCAACATCGCGGAAATGGCGAGGCAAAGCCCCGAAATTGCGAGGTTTGCGGCCAAAATTGCCGATCCGCCAAAACAGACCAGCAACGCTGTATACATGGGGTGACGCACCTTGGCATACGGTCCGGTAGTGACGAGCGTGTGGTCGTCGCGCAGCTTCAAATGGGCCGAAAAAAAAGCGCCCAGCGCAAGATGAACGCGATGCAACCCCATCAACCCGAAAACAGCGACGCCAAAGCCGATCCAGCGCAAAAACGGCGGAATCGGCACAACCAGCCGGCCCATCCAGGCGCAAAATTCGGAGGTGTGATGCAGCGTGTTGACCACAACGGCGCCGATTGTGCCCAACGCCAGAAAAACCCAGAAAACTTGCACCCAGCGCGGTTCGAAACTTCCGGAAAAGCGGCGGATCTTCCAGGATTTCACGCAATGCGCCAGCCGGATGACCGCGAACGCGCAAAAAACGGCGAGAACGGCAGCAGGGAGCGGTGGGATCACGGATTTGGGGAGCCGTTAGTCCAAACCGAGCTGCTTTTTCCAAACCTCCGGGTTTCGGGCGGTGTGAAACACTGAGTTCACCACCACATGGTGATCGTCAAACTCGTAAAAAATCACAAACGGAAAACGCTCCATGATTGCTCTGCGAAAACCGTTTCCAACGTGAACGTAAGAGTCCGGGCGTTCTTGAATTTGCTGAAACGCTCGATCGCATGCGTCCAGAAAGTCTCCTCCAACGCCTGGGGCCTGACATTCGTACCAAAGCATGGCCTCTTCCATCTCCAAGCAGGCCTCCGAAGAAATTTCAAGCTTCAACATCAAGTTTTGCGGCCAATTCAGACTTCAAATTTTCCCAGTTTTTCAGTGTTGCCGGATCGTTGCGATACTTTTCACGGCGTTCGTTCAACTGCGTCATGATTTCCGGTGAAACTTCCGTGGCGTCATCGGAATTCAAGCTGTCCCAGATCGATCCCATCAGCGACAGACGGTCAGGCTTTGGCAGGCTCAAGACTTGTTCGGTCAGGCTCATGAAGATGAGGCTAACATGAAAATCAGCAAACACAACTCGGCACAAATCCAGCCCGAATTTTTGGCGAAAAATCGGTTTTGACGCTACTCTCCGTTCGTTGTGTTCACCTACCCGAAACCTTACGACGTCCTCATCATCGGCGCCGGCCATGCCGGCATCGAAGCCGCCCTGGCGTCAGCGCGGCTGGGGTGCGCCACGGCCATGATCACCCAGAATTTGGACACGATCGGCCAAATGAGCTGCAATCCGGCCATCGGCGGTTTGGCCAAGGGACACATGGTCCGCGAAATCGATGCTCTCGGGGGTGCGATGGGCCAAAACACCGATGCGACTGGGATTCAGTTCCGCATGCTCAACGTCAAAAAAGGTCCCAGCGTTCGGGCGCCCCGGGCGCAGTGCGACAAGAAGGCCTACCAGTTCCGAATGAAGTGGATCGCCGAAAATGCGGAGAATCTGGACCTCCACCAAGGCAATGTTGCCGAGATTTTGGTTGAAAACGACCGCGTTTCCGGCATTCGGACGAATTTGGGCCTGATTTTTGAAGCCAAAGCCATCGTCATCACCACCGGCACCTTCATGCGCGGGCTCATGCACGTGGGCAAACAAAATGAGAAGGGCGGCCGCATGGGCGACAGCATCTCGACCTTGAGCGACAACTTGAAGGACCTCGGGTTTGAGATCGAGCGTTTCAAGACCGGGACGCCGTGCCGGCTCAACGGGCGCTCGATCGACTTTTCCAAGTGCGAGCCGCAAAACGGCGACGAACCGCCCCCGCGCTTCAGTTTTCTGGCCGAAGAAACCTCGGAGCCGGACGAAATCTTCACCCTTAACCGGTGGAACAACGGAATGTTCCACGTGGAACAATTGCCCTGCTGGATCACTTGGACCAATCCGGCAACCCACGACGTGATTCGCGAGAATTTGGACAAATCGCCGATGTATTCGGGTTTGATCGAGGGCGTCGGCCCCCGCTATTGCCCGTCGATCGAGGACAAAGTCGTCAAATTCGCCGAAAAGGACCGTCACCAGGTGTTTTTGGAGCCTGAGGGCCGGCAAACCCGCGAATTCTACGTCAACGGCGTTTCCACCAGCCTGCCCTACGGGGTTCAATTCGAGTTTCTGCGCTCCATCGCCGGTTTGGAGCGTTGCGAGATTATTCGCCCCGGTTACGCGGTGGAGTATGATTTTTGCGTCCCCACGCAACTCTTTCCCACGCTCGAAACCAAGCGCGTCGAACAGCTTTACCTCGCTGGTCAAATCAACGGCACTTCCGGCTACGAGGAGGCGGCTGGTCAGGGGTTGATTGCCGGAATCAACGCCGCGCTGAAGGTTCGCGGCGAGGAGCAGTTCGTTTTGAGCCGCAGCGAGGCTTACATTGGCGTGATGATCGACGATTTGGTGACCAAGGGGACCGACGAGCCCTACCGCATGTTCACCAGCCGCGCGGAGTACCGCATTCTCCTGCGGCAGGACAATGCGGATTTGCGCCTCACCCCGCGCGCGTTCGAACGGGGCATCGTCCCGAAAAATCGCGGCGAACAAACCGCCGCCAAGGCCGAGATTTTCGCGCAAGCCCGCGCCTGCATCGCTAAAGAGCGGATCGGCGAGATTTCGGTCGAAAAATGGTTCAAACGCCCCGAAAACCGCTGGAGCGCCCTACCCGATCCCCTGAAGTCGCGGTTTTCCTCGGAAATTTGGGATTTGGTGGAAACCGACGTAAAATATGAGGGCTATATCCGGCGGCAAGAGGACGAAATTGCCCGAACCCACCGCATGGAATCGCGTCCCATCCCGGATTGGGTCGATTTTTTGGCTGTTCGCGGGTTAAAAAAGGAAGCCCAGCTAAAACTCGCCGAAATTCGCCCGAAAACCCTCGGTCAAGCCAGCAGGATCAGCGGAATCACCCCGGCGGACATTTCGTTGTTGGCGGTTTTCCTCGAAAAAGGAAAGACAGTCTGAGTTGCGCAGGTGCGAAGGCGGTTGCGGTCCGAATCCGCGCCCATGCCACGTAGCCCGCCCCGCAGCAACCAATCATGATCGAAATCGACCCTGGTTTCCCCGTGTGCCAACCCGTTGCGGTGGGTTGTTTTCCGTATCTCGGCGTTGCCGATTGTTGTGCGAGAATGGACATTTTTCCCGTAGAAACCTGTCAATTTCCGCCAAACCAAGGCGATTGGGAGCAAAACCAGCCTGACTGGGCGCTGATGGAAGGCTTAGGCCGGAAATTGCTTGATTTCCGCCAGTATGTTGATTTTGTGTCCACATATTGACGGAAATCGAACGTCTCAATCTTCCCAAAAATCTTCCATTCGACTACCGGCTGGCGATGGATCGGCTACGGAACTACGCCGCGCCTCGGAACAAATTGAGGCAATTGTGTCGTACCAATCAAGTGGTCCAAGTGAGGAGGGGGCTCTACGTCAGCGGAGGAAAGGAGCATGCGGTGAGCCCGTTGGTTTTGAGTGGATTGATCTACGGTCCGTCTTACGTGAGCCTGGAGAGCGCACTTGCTCACTACGGAATTATCCCGGAGCGAACCGAAGAAATCACCTGCATTTGCCTCGATTTGACGGGTAAGCAGAAGGCGAAGCAGTTCCGAACGCCTCTGGGACGCGTCTCCTATCGACCGGTCAACCAGCGTGTCTTCAGCTTCGGAGTCAAGCTAGAGGAGGCAGAGGGAGGAACCTATTTCCTAGCCGAGCCGGAAAAGGCCCTTTGCGACCGAGTCGCGCTGGTTCGTGGTTTGACCGCAGTGCGTGAGGTCGGCACGGTGATTTTCGATGATTTGCGGGTAGACCCGGATGCCTTGCGTTCTTTCCGAGTGTCGGTGGCTGAAGGGATTGCGGCACGATATCGGCGAAAAAACGTGGCCGCGTTCGCTCGTTGGCTTTCAAAATGGATGGATCGATGAATACCGCGCTTCAAAGTCTCATTGATCGCTACGCACCGCTTACGGCTACCGACTGGGTGAATGCTCTGCGCGAAATCGTTCAGGAATTGGCGCTTCTGGGGTTGTGGCGATCCAAATTTTACCAGCATGCCGCTTTCTATGGCGGAACGGCCTTGCGCATCTTTCACGGTCTCCGGCGATTTTCCGAGGATATGGACTTTTCGCTGCTGGAGCCGAACCCCAACTTCGATTTGGAGCCTCATTTGCAGGCTATCCGCACGGAGTTGGCGGGATTTGGGTTCGATTTTGAAGCCGAGCGCAAACAAAAGAACCTGAAAACCCAAATCGAATCCGCATTTTTGAAAGGTGGAACGCGGGTCAATTTGCTGACCGTGGGGACGCCGGATAGTTTGCGGGATCGGTTCCCGAAAACGCAGAAGCTCAAGATCAAGCTGGAGGTGGACACCAATCCCCCGGCAGGAGCGGAGGACTATGTGGAAACGCTGCTGGTTCCCATCCCGTTTCAGGTCAAGCTCTACACCTTGCCCTGTTTGTTCGCCGGCAAGCTCCACGCCGTGCTGTGCCGAAACTGGAAAAGCCGGGTCAAGGGGCGCGATTTCTACGATTTGATCTGGTATGTTGCGAGAAACACCTCCTGTCACCTCGGGCATTTGCAAAAACGGATGGAACAGACCGGGCACTGGAATCCGGGCGAGATTCTGGACGGCGAAATGCTGCGGGAGCTGCTCCGGGAGCGATTTGAGACGGTGAACTTCGATCGGGCAGGTGACGACGTTCGCCCGTTTGTTTCCGACCCGGATGAACTGGCCTTGTGGAGCCGAGAGTTCTTCGTGGGGGTTGTCGATCGGTTGCAGTTTATCGAGCAAACTCACGGTCAATCGCCAAAGCAGCACGAGACCGAATTTTGGATTACGGAGAGCGGAAAGCGCCACAATTCCCGATGCCGCTACTTTCGATCTGCCTCCGGCCGGTTCGGGACGGTAAATGAGGGGAGCCCGTGTTCGCGGTGTGGTGGTTAGCCGGCGAGCGAGCCTGTGTTCCACGTGGAACATGGGAAATGGCCTCATCGAATGCGGATCGTGCATCCGGGTCTAGCGGCTGCATTTTTACGTCATACCAACGCTCAAAAAAGTTGGTGAGGACCTCTTTGTTGACGGGCATAGCAGTGTTTTGTGGTGACTAACTATAGCACCAAAAATTGTGTCAACGACGGCTACGCCACACCGACTGCCTCCCGGATGGAATGCAATCGCTCGTCAGCCACCGGCGTGGTCCATTCCTTGAGGGAATCCTCCAAATTCGCGATTCCCGTGGAAATTGTCGCTTGGGAGACTCCAATCTCTTCCTCGAGAAATTTGCGGTGATCGGCTGCGATTTTGGATTCAAAAACTTCGCGAAGACGGTGCCCGGTATCGATCGCCAAGGTTGTCAGGTTTTTCTGCACTTCACCCAACGATTCGGCTGCATCGGGAAGCTCGTAGAGAACCTCCAAATCCCGTTTGGTGATGCTCCTCACCACCGTTGTCCAAACGCCAATTCCAAAAGCGATGGCTTTGAGGTTGGCCTCCCGCTGGATGGATTGGTTAATGTCCGCCAGCATCCATTGCACGTAACGGGATGCGTCGGTGTCGGAAATGGTCGATTCAGGGGCTTTGGTCGTTGTCACTTCAACGTATGCTACATCGAAAATCATCCCCAGCAAAGCTAGGAAAATTGAGAGATTGAGAGGCCTTGGCCATGTATGCCATAGCATACATTGACGAACCGTGTATGCGATCAGATACACGAAATCAACTGTATCCGTTCGGATACCAAAAGTGCCTATGTATTCGATCACATACTTTTCCCTTGATTTTCGGGCTTTCACCCTCACATTAGCCCCATGTATGTTCGAAATCCCGATGATCTCGCAGCGGTGGCGAAGGACAAACGCCTGGCCCTTGGTTGGAGCCAGAAGCTACTTGCCGAAAAGGTCGGCGTCCGGCGGCTTTGGATCATCGATTTCGAGCGCGGGAAACCGACGGTGGAGCTTCGGTTGGTTCTAAGGACGCTGGAGGCGCTCAATCTCCACATTTTCATCGAGGAAGAGGGCGCTGAGGCGAAAGAAAACGGCGAAATCGGCGAAAACGGCCCCGAAATCGACCTGAACGAGATTCTCAGCGGAAATCCCGACGATGACGAGTTATGAATGAAACGCTCTGCGCCATTTACGGCGACAAAACCGTCGGCGAGATCCATTGGGACCGGAACAAGGATGAAATGCGGTTTCGCTACGCCAAAAGCTGGCGAAATAGCCGTTCGGCGTTCCCGCTTTCGCTTTCCATGCCGCTGCGGACGACGGAGCACCCTCACGATCGGGTGGACGCTTTTTTGTGGGGATTGTTGCCCGACAACGACGGAGTTTTGAAGCAGTGGGGCGAGCGATTTCAAGTTTCGCACCGCCATGCCTTTCAGCTGCTTAGCAAGGTCGGCGAGGATTGCGCGGGGGCCATTCAGTTGGTTCAGCCCGACAAGGTCGACCGATTTCTCAACCACAAAAACGACAACGTGAACTGGCTAACGGCCGCCGAGGTCGAGGATCGCATCCACGCCTTGCTGCGCGATCACAGCGCGACCCGCTTCGCCCGGGATCACGGGCAATTCAGCTTGGCCGGCGCTCAGCCGAAAATCGCCCTTCACTACGACCGCCAGAAGAAGCGCTGGGGAATTCCCGAAGGTTCCGTCCCGACCACCCACATCCTGAAACCGGCCACGGACGATTTTGAGGGCAAAGCGGAGGTGGAGCATTTTTGTCTCCGTTTGGCCGGAAAATTGGGATTTCCGGTGCCGGCGACGCAGGTCATCAATTTCGGCGGCGCCCCCGTTTTCGTGGCCCGCCGCTACGATCGCACGCGTGACGGAAAACGCCGGATTCACCAGGAAGACATGTGTCAGGCGCTGGGTCACCTTCCCCAAAAAAAGTACGAGAATCAGGGTGGCCCCGGTGCGGCGGAAATTGCCGCCCTCCTTCGCGAACACTCCTCGGAGCCGGTCGAAGACGTCTGGCGATTTTTTGAGGCGCTGGTTTACAACTGGCTCATCGCGGGAACCGATGCGCACGCCAAAAACTACTCCGTTTTGATCGTGAAACGGACGGTGAGATTGGCCCCGCTTTACGATCTGATCAGCACGTTGCCCTACCCGAAAACCGTCGATCCTCGGCGGGCAAAATTGGCCATGAAAATTGGCGGTAAATACCTCTTGCGCGGCAAAGGCGGGGTCACGGCCCGGAGCTGGGAAAAGTGCGCCGCGGAAATGGAACTGGACCCCGAGGAGGCTCGAAGCCGGATTCTAAATTTGGCCGGGAAAGTTCCGGTGGCGGCGGCTGCAGTCGCCCGGGATTTGGAGGCGAAGCAGTTGAGGCACAAGGTGATTCCTAAACTGGTCGCCGGCATCGAAAAATGGACCGCGACTTGCGTGAAACTGTTTGAAACAGCGCCTTAGCCAGCCTTGCGGCTCAACGAAGCTGTGTTTGGCTGGAAATTGGCTAATTTGGCCGAAAATCGCAGGTTTCTACGGGGAAACCGCCCAAAACTCCGCAACAATTCGCAACGCATCATCAACGAAAATCAACGCGTTGCAACAAATTGCACCACGGGGAAAACCTGCCGTTTCCGCCCTCAAACCAGCTTGCCGTCGCACATCTCAACCTGCCTCGAAGCTGCCTCAGCCACGGCCTCTTCGTGCGTTACCACGGCCAAAGTCGCCAGGTCTTCGGCGTGAATTCGCCCCAAAATCTCCAGCACCCGCCCGCGATTTTTCGAATCCAAATTTCCCGTCGGCTCGTCGGCAATAATCAGCTTCGGTTCCGGCGCCAACGCCCGCGCGATGGCCACTCGTTGCATCTCACCGCCGCTCAGTTGGTGGGCCAGATGATCGCGCCGATTCGCTAGCCCCACCAGCTCCAGCAATTCCGTGGCCCGGCCGGCGGATTCGGCCCGATTTCCGCCCCGCAGCAGCAACGGCATGGCCACATTTTCCGCCACGCTCAGCGTCGGCATCAGATTAAAAAATTGGAACACGATTCCCACGTCGCGCCGCCGAAATTCGGTCTTCTCCGCCTCGCTCGCCGCGTGCAAGCTCAACCCGGCCACCTCCAACTCCCCGCTGTCCGGCGCATCCAGGCTGCCGATGAGATGCAGCAACGTGCTCTTGCCGCTTCCGCTCGCGCCGGTAATCGCCAAAAACTCGCCCGCGGCGACCTCTAAATCCAGCTCGCGCACGGCCGAAATCCTCCGGTCGCCGGAAACAAAGCTGCGTGAGACTTGCCGACAGGAAATCATCGTGGAATTCTTACGAACGGGCGGAGCATTTCGCCACCGCCAACCACCATGGAAATCTTTATCGTCCAAAACGGGAAAAAAAAAGGTCCCTTCACCCGCTACCAAATTCGTGAAAAACTGGCCAACGGCGAATTTTCCGGCGAAACGCAAGGTTGGATGCGTGGCGAAGAAAACTGGGCCCCTTTGCGCGAAATTCCGGCCACACTCGCCCTCATCCAGGAAATCGAGCGCGAAAAACTCGACGCAAAACTGGCCCGCGACCCCGGTCCCACCTTGCCGCCGGAACCCACCGTGCCGCCCAGCAAGCTCAGTTCCCACGCCATCGCCCGATTTGGCGCGCGCATGTTCGACATCATCCTCTTCCAGACCATCGCGCTCTACTTTTTCGCGCCCGAACCGGTCGAAGTCTCCGATTGGGAGCATTTCAGGCGCATCTTGAGCGGCGACCAAACCGAGCAGGAAGCCGACTACTTTCGTGCCCTGCAAAAAATCGGCCTCGCCTCGGTTTTTGCCTGGCACCTGGTTGAGTGGGTGTTCGTGGCAATTTTCGGCGCCACGTTGGGCAAATTTCTCTTCAACCTGCGCGTTTTGGACGCCGAAGACCGCCGCCCCAAACCGGCCACCTGCCTCTATCGCTCCATTTTAGTGTGGATGCTAGGAATGGCGGCCGGGCTACCGGTTTTTCAGTTTCTGGCCAATTTTTTGGCGTTTTTGCGGGTTCAAAGCCGCGGAGTGACCAACTGGGACGCGCTGCTTCACACCCAGGTGACCCAGGGGCGAATGACCTTCACCCGACTGATGTTAATTTTTGGAATGTTTGTCCTGTTAGTGGCTGCAAACCGGTTGATTGGTTAGTCTTGGGGCAAAGAGCTGCCCGGTGAAGGAAGGCAAATCCGCGCCGGGCGCGACTTTTGCGCAAAAACCCAGGTTTGGGGCTAGGTTAGGCCCCAAATCATCCATTTCCCAAAAACTGCACAAATTTTCACTGGACAAACGAACAGTTCTCGGCAATCCTAGCCAAAACACCACCCAAACCACTTGCAATCACGTTAGGCCCTACCCATCATCATCATGCTAGCAGCACCTCAAAAACCACTTCTCGACAAAATGGCCAACAAATCATCCGGAGGAAGTTCGTCCAACGCCGAGGACGCCGGCAAAAAACGCATGGCCGAGGCTCGCGCCAAAAATCTGGACATCGCCATCTCGCAAATCCAGAAAGACTACGGCGAGGGCGCCATCATGCGCATGGGCGAAGGAACCCAGCAAGACGTCGACGTCATCCCCACCGGCAATTTGCTCATCGACCGCGCGCTTGGCGTCGGAGGATTTCCCCGAGGCCGCATCGTGGAAATCTACGGCCCGGAATCATCCGGAAAAACCACCCTGACCCTAACCGCCATCGCCCAAGCGCAAAAAGCGGGCGGCTTGGCCGGATTCGTCGATGTGGAACACGCCTTGGACCCCACCTACGCCAAACGCCTGGGCGTGAACATGGAGGAATTGCTCGTTTCCCAACCCAGTTCCGGGGAAGAAGCGCTGCGGATTGTGGAGACGTTATTGCGCTCCAACGCCTTGGACATCATCGTGCTCGACTCCGTGGCCGCCCTGGTGACCAAATCCGAGCTGGAAGGCGAAATTGGCGACGCCACCGTCGGCGCGCAAGCCCGCCTCATGAGTTCCGCCCTGCGCAAGCTCACCTCGATGATCTCCAAGGCCCAAACCTGCGCCGTCTTCACCAACCAGATTCGCGAAAAAATCGGCGTCATGTTCGGTAACCCGGAAACCACCCCCGGGGGCCGCGCCCTCAAATTTTACAGCTCCGTACGCATCGACATCCGCCGCATCGGAGCCATCAAGCAAACGGACGGCACCGTCGTCGGCAACCGTACCCGGGTTAAAGTGGTGAAAAACAAAGTCGCCCCGCCCTACACCGAAGCGGAATTCGACATCATGTACAACGAAGGCATCTCATCGGTAGGCTCATTGCTGGATTTGGCGTTAGAGTACGATTTGATCCAAAAACGCGGCAGTTGGTTCAGCTACAAAGGCACCCAAGTCGCCCAAGGTCGTGACGCCGCCAAAGACGCCCTGAAAGAGGACAAGAAAATGTACGCCGACCTCGAAAAAGCCGTCAAAGCCAAGCTCAACGAAGATTCAGCGTCTGGCGGCGGAGGCAGAGGCAAAAAGAAATAGGACGCGTATCGAGATCGCGATCTCGGCCATATTGATTCATCCATTTTCCTGCCCGTTCCGTAGGTATTCAGGGCGTCATCAATTTTTTGCTCCTCTTCCTTGGGCTTGTCCAATATCTATCCGTCTATTTGTGTGGGTGTGTGGGTGTGTGGGTGTGGGTGTGGGTCGCGTAGCGACAATGTATGGTAGCCGTGGGTTTTAACCCACGGATGGCAGGCATAAAATTGCCCCGTCGCGTAGCGACCGGTTAGGCTGGGTTAACCGCGTATCCTAAGCAGTCGCTACGCGACCACACACCCACACCCACACCCACAAATCGACGGATAGATATTCGACGAGCCCAAGGAAGAGGAGGAAAAAATTGATGACGCCCAGAAGAACACGATCGGTCCCTACGGGACGGACAAATTCATCCCCGGAATGTGAGTCAAAAAACGCGAGCGACTTTTCCAAAATCCATGAAAGATTGCGCGCCCGTTCCATTTTGCAAACGCACTCTAACAAAACCAAAAAATCAGCCCCATGAGCCAGCCAGCATTTTTCTTCGACCGCGATGGCGTGGTAAACCGGGACCCGCACCCGGAGCCCTATGTCTTGAGCTGGCGCCAGTGGCAGTGGATGCCGGGAATCGTTGAAATGCTGCAATTTGCCAAAAAATCGGGCTTTGAACTGGTTTTGGTGACCAGCCAGAAAGGCGTTGGCAAGGGGTTGATGTGCGAGGCCGATTTGGCGGAAATCCACGCGTGCATGCAGGAGCACCTCGATCAACACGGAGTCTCGTTTGCGGCGATTTACGCGTTCACCGAGTTGCCGAAAAGCGTAAATCAGCCGAAACCGGACCCACAGATGTTGCAGCGGGCTGCGGACGAGTTGAACCTGGATCTAGCGCGATCGTGGCTGATCGGAGACGCGGACCGCGACATTGAGATGGCGAGAAAAGCGGGTGTTGGCCGCGTGATTCGGCTGCGAGGGCTCAAGCCGATTGGCATCGCAGCGGATTTCGAGGTTGATTCGCTCGAAGCCGCGTTGGCGGATTTTCGCCGTGAGGTGAAAGGCGAGTAGGTTTGACGTTGCGTTTGTTGTTTGTTTCTGGTTCACCGCGATCACCGTGCATCGGCTGCCAGATCTTTGGTTTCTCACTTCTTTGCCGCAGTTTCTTTTGCGTTTGTATGCCATTCAAGGCTTAGGTGGGAAGTCTGATATTTGTCTACGCGCAAAAGCTGAAGATCGAGCTGACTTTCTCCGTTCGTCCACGCCCATTCCTTGTGCTTTTCTCTGAGATCGCTCTCCCCGTGCCCAGAGCCGACTAAAACAACTCCTAAGGTTGTTTCTTCCGTCGCAAATCCGCCGTACCACTTATAATTGCTAGCAGGAACGCTGCAATACAAAGAAGAAAGTGTGCCAGCATTTCTTGCGCTGCAATATTCGCTTCGCGGGCGGCTATGGAAGCTGGATCCCAACGCGTGTTCGAACCTGATGTCGCGACAAACAACTGGAACGTATTAGCGCTGTATTTCGCGACCGATAAACAGAACGCCCAAAGTGCCAATGAAATCGCTGCATGAGAAATAGTTCTGTCCATAAATTTGTCTCTGTCATTGGAAACCGCCCACAATGTAACGGCGGATGCAATGACTACGAAGACCGAAAAGAACCAGAATGCAGAGTAGCCTAACCCTAACCTCTCGATCAGGCTGGGATGGTAAGAAATGACCTCACTGTCATTCATTGATGCATTCGTTTCTCGGCCGGACAATGGATGGATTGTCAGCAAAATGTAGGGCCAACCTCTGGAGGTCAAGATTTATTGAAGGCTAGGTTTGCTGCGAAGGAAAAACCGTTGCGAGACTCTTGGCCAACCTCAATTGCCAAGCCCCAAGGCAGGTTTTCGCGGAAACATGGCTGATTTGGTGGGAAAACGCAGGTTTTTACGGGGAAACCCAGGCAAAAGCAGCAACATTTCGCAACGAAAATCCACATTTTGAAACGCTGGACAACGAGTTACAACGAGAGCGAAACCACCCAATGATCGGAGATTTTCGGCAGAGCAACGGACGTGGTCCGTTGCCTGAGAGCCGCGATTGGACTATAATTTCCATAATTCAGCCCCAAGACAACCATGCCTCGCTCCATCCGCGTTCGACTCCCGTTTTATTGCACTGTCATCTCCGCAGTCGCCTTTGTCGCGCTTGCATTGCCGAATGGGGAGCGTGTTTCTTGCTGCGGTTGTGGTGAATCCAAAAACCGGCGCAATGCCCAGCAGCTTTCCTCAGTTTGCAACGCGAGCCAGGCGGCGGGCTGGGATTTTGTCGCCAGTGGAGGCAACGATCTGGATGAAATCATCGCCCATATCGTGGAAGGCGCGACGATCATCGATTCAACGAGCCCGTTTTTCGCAACATTTTTTGGCGTGCCGAATTTGAGCCGGGACGAGCAGATTTCTGCGTCGGAATTCCTGCATTTGGAGGACGGCATGCTGATTTACAGCGAGAATTACGATCGCGTGGAGCTGGCCCGGATGATTGTGGCCGTTTGTGGCGCAGCGCGGATCGCGGGCCACGATTTTTTGGGCGCAAGCGGCGATAATCTGGAGAGTGTGTTGGCTGACATTGCCATCGGGGTGGAAATCGATGAGCCGGGCAGCCCATTTCACGGCATGGTTTTTCGGGTGCCGGGTTTGAACGCCGGAAAACAACGCGCCATGACGAAGCATCTGCGAATCCGGGGCGGAAATCTGGTTTTGAGCGATGCTCGCAAGCGATCCTGAAAATCGCGGAAATTATGCAGAAAATCTCGCAAAAATGAATCGTTTTAGACGTTTCATAGCCATCAAAACTTCCAGCGAAAAACGCCTGGCGGTGTTGCTCGTTTTTCTGATTTTCGGATGGGGCGGTTTGCAGGCCTACCAACATTGGACGCCCGCATTTACCCTGCAAACCGCGCATTACCGAATCGCCTCGACCGAAACGCGGGAAAACACGCAATTGGCGGGCGAAAAGGCCGAATCGCTCCATTTCGCGTATCACCAGGTTTTTGGCGAGGCACTGAATTTCGAAAACGAACCGGAAAAGCTACTTTCCCTGCGTTTGTATGCAAATCGGGAGGAGTTTCGCCGCAGCAATGTCCTGGCGCGCGGATATGCGGAAGCCCTCTATTACCCGGGAAAAGCTTGCCACCAATATTTCGACTCCAAATCCGCGAATCCGTGGCATTGGATGATTCACGAAGCGACCCATCAGTTGAACCACGAATTGGCGAACCCGAAATTGAAGCTTTGGCTCGATGAGGGCTTAGCTTGCTGTTTTTCAACCAGTTTTATCGACCGCGAAAACCGGCTTCAACCCGGCAAACTGGATTTTAACACCTATCCCATCTGGTGGTTGACGGATGTTGAGCTGTCGGGTGATTGGGCGACCGATGTCGAGCTGAAACGCGTGATTCCGCTGAAGCAGTTGATTCGCGACAACGGTCCGGATCGAAGCCGGCATTTCAACACCTACTACCTGCACTGGTGGAGCTGGGTGCATTTCCTGTTTCACGGAGAAGAGGGGAGGTATCGGGCTGGTTTGATAGAATTGGTGCCGGAAGGAGGCACGATTCGTGGATTCGAGCGGTCGGTCGGGCCGATTTCGGAATTGGAGGCGCAATGGTATCGGCACTATCAGCATTGGGCCAACGCGGTTCAGCCGAAACGGTGATGGCAGTCGACTTAAATAAGACGATGCCAATGGTTTAGACTACCGCTTTTGCGCTGTCTCCGCGTATTTCGCTCTCTTACGTGCCCCAACCCATCAATATGCTCAAACAAGTCCTCCTTGATTGGGTTCTGCATTGGGTCCAACACAAAATCGATCCCCTCTCTTCGAGCAACGCAACGCATTCTACTAAAAAACGCCCTCAGGTTGGGCATGCTCGCTATCGAAAATTAAGCGCCCTGAAAAAACGAGCGGAAGTGAGCATGCGTAAAGCTGAGGGCACTATGGAATGAGCTTGGACCCTGACATAGACTTGTCAATTCAATTTGCAACATTCACCCTCAGCGCGTGTCAGGGCAAACGACGGTTTGAAAATCACCCAACCCGCGATTATGCGTGGGCCATGAAAGCTGCACTTCTTCCCGCGTTGGCCGTGGGTTTCGCATTGATTTTCGCAAACGCCTCCAGCGCTCAGACGGACGCCGATGGGGAGGCCAAGTTTGCCGCGATGCTCACCAACGCGACGCTAAACGGAACCTGGGCCCCGATTACCGGCGGAAAACTCGGTGGTGAGAAGAAGGATGCCTATTTCGTGGTGCGCGCCACGCGAAAAGACGGCGACAACTGGGAAATTGTCTCGCGCGTGACCCACAAGGGCGCCCAGGTGGATTTTCCGATCCCGGCGATCGTCAAATTTGCCGGCGACACCGCGGTTTTGATCCTGAACGACGTTCGCACCGCCGATGGCAAGACGTGGTCGGCGCGAGTGATGTTTCACAACGACGTTTATGCCGGCAGTTGGTGGGGCGCTGGGCAAAAAGGCGGGGCCATCAGTGGGACGATCACCAGGGGCGGCTAGTAGGAAGAATCCCGCTAGTTTAAGGCGGGTCATCGTGGAAAAACGGCCCCGGTGAGCTTGTCTCACCGGACCGTAAGCTTAGTGGCTAAACGGAGCGACAAACACCCGGGTCCCCTGCGAGCTTGTCTCGTAGGAAGCCAAGATTAACGGCTTTGGCTGAATCCATCCGGCGCCCGCAGCCAATCTTTGCGTCCGACCGGACAAGCCGGCCGGGGCGCTGTGTCTTTCCCGCTTTGAGCTTAGCCGATAATCTCGGCGTTTGGCGAGACAAGCTCGCCAGGGCGCCCAAATTGGAGCGCCATCCCGCTAGCCCGACTTTCACGGTCGGGCTAGGATTGTCCCCATTTGTTCCACGTGGAACATTCGAGCGAACGCCGGCTCAAAACCTTGCCACTTATCCACGCGTTTTGGTTCGGTGCACCCTAACCCTTCGCCGCCGCCAGGCCCTTGTCGATGTCCGCGATGATGTCACCGATGTGCTCGATGCCGACCGAAAGCCGGATCAATTCCGGGGTGATGCCGCCTGCGGCTTGTTGCTCTGCGTTGAGCTGGGAATGCGTCGTGGTGGCGGGATGAATCGCGAGGCTTTTGGCGTCGCCCACGTTGGCAAGGTGCGAAAATAGCTCCAGGCCCTCGATGAATTTCATTCCCGCCTCTGCGCCGCCTTTGATCCCGAAAACCACCATCGCGCCGCCTTTTCCCTGGAGATATTTCTGGTTTTTCGCGAATTCCGGGTCGCTTTCCAGACCGGGAAACCGCACCCAGTCCACGTCGGTGTGAGCCTGGAGATATTTCGCCACGGCCAGCGCGTTTTCGCAGTGCCGATCCATGCGCAGCGGCAGCGTCTCGATGCCCTGGAGGAACATCCAGGCGTTGTCCGGGCTAATGCAGGCGCCCAGGTTTCGCAGCGGCACCGTGCGCATGCGCAGGATGAAGGCCAGCGGCGCCAGCGGTTCCGGCAGATCGTGGCCCCAGCGCAGCCCGTGGTAGCTGGTGTCCGGCTCGTCAAAAAGCGGGTGATTGCCGGCCGCCCAGTCGAATTTTCCGGAATCCACCACCACACCGCCAATTCCCGCTCCATGGCCGCCGAACCACTTGGTGAGCGAGTGAACCACGATGCTGGCGCCGTGCGAAATCGGTCGCGTGAGATGGGGCGTGGAAAATGTGCTGTCGACGATGAGCGGGATGCCGTGGGCGTGCGCGATTTCCGCCACCGCTTCCAGATCCGTCACCTCCAACGCCGGATTTGACACGGATTCCACGAACAGCGCCCGAGTTTGTCCGTCAATCGCCGCTGCAAAGTTCTGCGGGTCCTGCGAATCGACGAATTTCACGTTGATCCCTAACGTTGGCAAAATGTCGTTGAACTGGGTGTAAGTGCCGCCGTAGAGATTGCGCGCGGAGATGATGTTGTCGCCCGCAGCCGCCAGATTGATGACGCTGTAAAACACCCCGCTGGTGCCGGATGCGAGCGCCAGGCCGCCCATCTCGTGGGCGCCCTCCAGCAGGGCGACCCGGCCTTCGAGCACGGCCTGGGTGGGATTGCCGATGCGGCTGTAGATATTGCCCAACTCTTTGAGGGCGAACAGGTTGGCGGCGTGCTCGGTGGAATCGAAAACGTAGGAACTGGTGCGATAACAGGGAACGGCGCGGGCTTTTGTGGTTGGGTCAGGCAGTTGGGAGCCGTGCAGACAAAGAGTTTCGAGCTTCATGGGATCACGGGAGAGGGCGATGCCGGCTTGTCAATCCCGCGGAAGCAGCAAATTTCAAAATCGCCGTTTGGGGAAGGGAGCCAGGTCCGGGGCCAAAAACGTCGTCTTGGCCTCCCACGTGCAAATCATTTCCCGGCTGTAGTACAGGCGCAGCAGCGATTTGACGCAAAGTTGCGGCTGGGCGGCCAAAAACGCCGTCGAATCGGCCAAAGCGCCGTGCTGACGCATTGTAAAATCGATGAGCCGCACGTAGGCAACGGTCATGGTCTCGTGGTAACCGCTGAGGAGGCTGTTTTCGATCTTTTTGGCCGCGTTGAAGGCTTGGATGCGCTCGCGAAGAATGGCGCACACTTTTGGAGCCGGGTGTTTGCGCAGGTAAGCGTAGGCGATGCGCAGGTGCGCGCGGTGGTTCCACTCGCTGAGCGGGATGTCGGCACACTCAAACCGGCGGAGCAGTTCGGCGTCGCTCAATGGGTCCATCCCGCAGCGTAGCCGCGGTTGTCGGCGAAGCAATGCCCAGCCAATTGTGAATGTTTTGTCACAAAGCAAGGGTCCGCGGCCGCGGTAAAATCGGCTCAGGCCGCATCGATTACTGGCTCAAACGCGGTTTGACGGGTGATTTAGGCAACCGGCCATTTTCAGCCCTCACATCGATCCAACTTGACGAATTCTTACCTGAGACGTAGCTCACGCGCGACGCCGAAAACCGGCTCATCCCGACCCTGCAAAAAATTGCCATCACAACCCACTCCCATGATGAAAATCAACGACCTGTTCTCAGCTTTGGGCGCCGCCGCGGCGCTTTTTTTCCTAAGCGCGTGCAATGACGGCGGAGACGACTCCGGCGGCGGATCTCCCGGCAGCAATGGCGGAGATGCCAACCGATCATCCAACACCGCATCGGAGACGATTCGCGACCAAATCCGCATCGTCGGTTCGTCCACCGTTTACCCGTTTTCCAGCTACGTGGCGGAAGAATTTGGCTCCACGACCGATTTTAAGACGCCCGTCGTGGAATCCACCGGCTCGGGCGGTGGCCACAAGCTGTTTTACGGCGGTGTTGGCAAAGATCACCCGGACATCACTAACAGCTCGCGCCGCATCAAAAGCAGCGAGTTCGATACCAACCAGCAAAACGGCGTCACGGACATCGTCGAGATCAAGGTCGGTTTTGACGGAATCGCGATCGCTCAAAACAAAAACAACCCCATCTTCAACCTCACCCTGGAGCAAATTAGCCTGGCTGTGGCTGAAAAAGTGCCGGACGGCGCCGGCGGCTTTCAGGCAAACGCCTACCAAAAGTGGAACGAGATCGATCCCAGTCTTCCCGACCGCGCGATCGTCATTTTGGGCCCGCCAACCACATCCGGGACTCGCGACGCGTTCCACGAGCTGGTTCTTCACGAAGGAGCTGAGGCGCTCGGTTACCCGGACGCCATGGACGGCAAAGATGATGGCAAGGTAAAATACCAGTCCGTGCGCCAGGATGGCAAATGGGTGGACAGCGGCGAAAACGACAACCTCATCGTCCAGAAATTGACCCAGGATCCCAATGCGTTGGGCATCTTCGGCTACAGTTTTTTGGCCGAAAACGACGACAAAATCGCCGCCGTGAAGGTGAACGACACTTTGCCGAACATGGACACCATTTCATCGGCCGATTACCCCGTTTCGCGCAGCTTGTTTTTCTACGTTAAGAAGGCGCACATCGGCAAAGTGCCCGGTTTGGCGGAATACGTGGATTTGTTCCTCAACGACGCCATGATCGGCCCGGATGGAATCCTCAAAACCATCGGATTGGTGCCCCTGCCGGACGCCGAGCGCGCAGCGGTGCAAAAGCGCTGGAACGACCGGGTGAATTTGGCGAAATCCGACCTGGAGTAGGCCGGAAGGTGATTTTTGGCGCCGGAATCAATCAATTCCGGTCGAAACATCGTCCGCGCCGGGATTCCGGAACTTGCAGGGTGCGAACATCTGCTGGAAAATCGTTGCGTTGGGAAAATTCCCCGCGTTTCGACCAAAAACATGAACCAAGCAGACGTGATCGCCCTCCTCGAGGCCAACCAGAACCCTCGCGGCATCAAAAACTGGGAAAAGCTCGAGCCGAAATGCGCGCTGAAAAGCTACGGCATCGGTCTAACCGTTTTGCGTAAGCTGGCCAAACAAATCGGCCGGAATCGCGACCTCGCGCAAGAACTCTGGCAGAGCGACAACTACGATGCGCGAGTCATCTCGCTGCTCATCGACGATCCCAAGCAGATCACTCGCGAGCAGGCCGAAGCGCAGGTCGAGAACCTGGAAGCCGGCTACCTGGCGCACGTCTTCTCCTCCTGTGATGCCACCCTGGCCAAGGCGCCCTTCGTCGTCGATCTCGTTGAACCTTGGATCCAGAGCAAAGATCCGATGCGGCGCCGCTGCGGCTACGGGCTCCTCTACGAAATCTCAAAATCGAAGAAAAAAAAGCGCCCCGGACGACGGCTTTTTCCTCGGCTACATCCGACATATCGACCAGCACTATCCCAGCGAGGAAAGCTCCGTGCATCACGCGATGGGCGTGGCGTTGATGGGCATGGGCAAGCGCAACCGCAACCGCAAGCTGAATGCCGCTGCCCTGACAGTGGCCCAAAAAATCGGTCCCATGGAAATCGGGGCGGACGGGAAAGCCTGCGAACCCTTCGATGTCGCCAAGCACCTCACCAGCCAATACATCACCGAAAAGTTAGGGTTGTAGCAAACAAAATCGATAGCGCGCGTTGGTGTTCGGGAAAAGTGGGGAACTTGCCGAAGGTTCCATGCGCGGCGCGAAGCCTGAAACGGACGGGAACGGAGCTTGGACAACTACCGAGTCAAAGATCTCGCACAGCCCAACATTTTGGAAACTTCTGAGGGTATTCTTCCTCTGGAGTTCGCTGCCCGGCCGGCTTGGATGGGTATTCGGACTCCGGACCGTCTGGAATTTCGAACCCGGTTTTGTTTTGAAAAGCAGCCCTCGCCGCACCACTAAATTCCTCGAAACTAGCGACCTCTACCCCTGGCAGCTTCGCAACCTCAGCCAACGAATCGACGTCCTGCATGACTCGCTCAAAGTTCTCTTTTCCCATGGAGATCAACCAATTGCGAAAATCATAGAACCCGTCATCCGAGCAGCCGCCTTCGATCAGATAGGCCGCATCCCACAGGTCGTAGCGATATGCCTGCCCATGAAACTGGTAGTAAATTTGCTTGAATTCCTGAATGCCGCGCGGCGGCAACTCCTGGAGCAATTCCACCATCAGTGCATATTGCCGATCCTGGTTCCCGTTGAGGCGATTTGGCGCAAAATCGCGCCGTGACAATTCGATCAATTTCCAAAAACCTTCCTCGCGCATCCATACTCCGGTTGGGTCGCAAATTTTGACTCAAACTGGGCCTGAGCTTTGACCTCCAACTCGTGTTGCCGTTCCTCTTGCTCCCATTTCTGTTGCGCGGCCTCAAGCCAATCAGGTTGCTGATCCAATGCCCATTGGAGAAAGGTCGGCATGTCAGGCCATTCTTTTGTTGCCGATTCCAGCACAGTTTCCCGGCTTTGGGCACAACCTGCAGCTTCCGGCAACTCAAGCACTTGGAGGTCTGCGAAATCCCACGCATAGAATTGCAACGGGCCGTCAGGGTCGAGTTCCTCAGAGCGGAAAGCGAAGATCAGAAAACGTTGGGGGAGAAGCCGCGGAAACGTAGCTTCATGGGTTTCATCCAGAAGACTTTCTACGCTTCGAAATTCCACCGGACCGCCTAACGACCAACCCGCGGGGACGCATTTTTCAATATAGTGCCTGACCGGAGTGGGACAATTACCTGGTATGGCTTCGAGGATGGTGCTTTTCCAACATTGAATCAGATCAGGGCCAGGAATGAACTCCTCCGGCACCTCAAATGGCTCAAGTATTCTCGCCATTAAATTGGTAATCTGCTCGTTGATGCCGCTCATTTCACTTCGTCAAAACCCTATCGCGACCACCGGCAACAAAGTCAAGAGCTTGTGCTCATACGCCTGCACCGTCCCTGAAATCAATCAACACGTCAATCGACGGAGACCGATCCCGAACTCGACGAAACGGGAATTGTGGGGGAAACTGCACTGCACGAGTCTGACCTCAACTTATGTCCAAACCCGCCGACTCCGTTTTGATCCACCAGCTGAAGCCGAGGAACATTCTGTCCTTCGGGGCGAAGAGTTCGGGCATCGCATGGCGTTTTGCCCGCGGAACCAGAGTTTCGATCTGGTGGAAGAACGAATTTCAGAGCCCAATGCGACGGGGGATGGATTCTATACCACAGGTGAAGCGGAAGTGGGGCCTGTTGTCAGATCGGAGGCGGGAACAAGGCTTGGGGACCGGCACCCGCCAAAGCTGACTGCTCTATCCTGGCGCAGTTCAAAGATCCGGCCAATTATCCGGAACTGAGTTGGCTAGCAGAGAGTTACGAGCGTATCCGGATTTACCGCGAGTGGAGTTTCGGCCGCAACACGATCTTTCGCGCGCCCCAAGCGGCGGACGTGCGGCGCGATGTACTGGAGGAGGATTTTTCCAATCTCGGTTTGGTCCTGAATCGGATCAAAACCGAGTTTCCCGCCGCCAAGCGCGCGATCCTTGAGGAACTGCGCAAACTCTACGAAGGCATCTCGGATTTCGAGGTAAACACGAACGGGGGCACGGTGCAGGTCTTCCTGCATGAAGGGGATTTCGCGATTCCAGCGAACCGGCTCTCCGACGGGACGCTGCGCTATCTTTGCCTGCTGGCGATCCTTTGCGATCCCCAGCCTCCGCCGCTCATCTGCATGGAAGAGCCGGAACTGGGGCTGCATCCCCGATATTTTGCCAAGCCTGGCGGATTTGATGCGAACTGCGGCGGAGCGAACACAACTGATCGTTACAACCCATTCTGACATCCTGGTGGATGAGATGTCCGAAACGCCGGAGGCGGTGGTGGTGTGCGAGAAGCCCGATGGCCAAACGCAGATGAACCGGCTCTCTTCGGCTGACTTGAAAACCTGGCTGGAGAAATACCGGCTGGGAGAATTGTGGATCGACGGTCAATTGGGAGGTAAGCGCTGGTGAAGGCCATCATTTACCTGGAAGGAGGCGCCAGCGGCCCACGTCCAAGGCGCTAACGATCCGGTGTCAGCAGGCGTTTCATGCGCTCATAAAGAGCATGGGATTTGAGGGGTAAATCGCGCGCCGTTTAGCGGCTGATGAAGCGGCGGAAATCGGCGCTTGCGCGAATTCGTTCGCCGATCCTGCGCATTTGGCGTAATCGTCTTGCTTTTCGCGCGATTTTCCGCCAGCCTGAGGGCAACCAGTTCAAAAACCCTGCGTTTGATCCAAAAGGATGGACGAATTGCCGACAGACGATTGGCTGAGCCCGGAGGAAGTTGCTCGGCGCCAAGAGGCGTCGAATTCCACGGTCCGCAAGACGCCCCGCGCCAAGCCCGCGGAGGTGGTTTACGTTCCGGAGCGGGCCATCGCGCAACCGACGCAGCCGCAACCGGCTCCCGCTCCAGCTCGACTCGAGCGTGGGATTTCGTGGGGAAAAATTGCCGGGATCGGCATCACAGCTCTCTTGTTAGGCGCGTTGGTTTGGGGATCGATGCTGGTGCTTTGGAATGGCGAGCGAGATTCGGCGACGAACACGGTGGCGGCGACTCAGGTTCCCGTGGCGAAGCCTGAACCCGGCTCGGTTGGCAATTTGGCGGCGAAAACGGGTTCTGGCGCGAAAGCGGCGTCCGTGGCGAAAGCTGATCCCGGCGCGGTTGGCGATTTGACGGCGAACACGGTGGCGGCGACTCAGGTTCCCGTGGCGAAGGCTGATCCCGACTCGGTTGGCGATTTGGCGGCGAAAACGGGCTCAGGCGCGAAAGTGGCGACCGTGGCGAAGGATGATTCAACCGCGGTCGGCGATTCTGCGATGAAAACTGGGGTGGGGGAGAAAGCTGCTTCCGTGGCGAAAGCTGATTCAAGCGTGGTTGGCGATTCTGCGGTGAAAACCGGCTCTGGCGCGAAAGCCGCGTCGATGGCGGAAACTACCCCGAAATCGCCGAATTCACCAGCTTCAACCGACGATTCGCCTTTGACCTCGAAAAAAACGGCCAAACCGCCGGTTGCGGCTGCCGAGCCTCCCGCCAAAAAGCCCGCGATGGAATCCGCAGGGGGAAAAAACGTCGCGGAAATGGCCAAGGCCGATCCCAAGCCCAAATCGCCGGTTGAATCGGCCAAACCGAAGCCAAAACCGCCAAAATCGAAATCGGCAACGAAGCCATCCGAGTCACCGGATCCCGGCCAGCCGATGAAGGCGGCGGCGTCGGCAGCCGAGCCGGCCAAAGCCACCAACGAGGCCAAACCCGCTCCCAAACCCGTGCCCGATTCCAAGTCAGGGGAATCGCAGATGGAGATGGCGAAGCTGGCCAACGTGAAAAAGGCGGTCGAGGCGCCAAAACCGATGAAACCCGCGCCTCCGAAGCCGCCGCCGGCTCCGCCAAAGCCCAGCGAAATGGAAAAAGCGCGCAAGGCGTTGGAATCCAAGGATTTTGGCCGTGCCGTCGCCATTGCGCGGACCCACGCGGCAAAATCTCCGGATGACACCTCCAAGGTTCGCGATTTTCTCCGCCAAACGCTGAAAACCTGGCGAAAATCCGGCAAAACCCCGGCTTCCGCCGACAAAGCCGCGTTGAACGAGTTGGCCGGGGATGGAATGCTGGACGCCGCCCGAATTTTGCTCGATACCGACGGCGGTGACTCGAAATCCTCGGTGAATTGGCTCAGAATCCTGGCTCAGGAAGGCGAGCCGGACGCGATGCTGCGGTTGGCCGGCCAATTGGTGGCGAACGGGCAGCTTACCGAGGCCGCGGACTGGTTGAAACAGGCTGCCGGTCACAACCAACGCGACGCGCTTTACGCCTACGGTGAAATGCGGCTGCTGGGCAAAGGCGTGGCCGCAAATCCCGCAGAAGCCGCCGGTTACCTGAAACGCGCCGCCGAAGCCGGCGATCCCCGGGGGATGGATCTGCTGGGCGTTTGCTACGTCCGCGGAATGGGCGTGAAGACCGATGTTTCCGAGGCCGCGCGCTGGTTTCAACGCGCGGTGGATGCCAAACACGCCCCGGCATTTTACAATCTCGGCGCTCGATACGCCCAGGGGCAGGGAGTCACCCAAAGCGCTAAACGCGCCGCGGATTTGTTTCGCGACGGCGCGGAATTGGGCCACCCCATCAGCATGGTTTCCTACGCAAAATGCCTCGAAGCGGGTTTTGGCGTGAAACAGTCCGCCGCCAGCGCCAAGGGATGGTATGTGAAGGCTGCGGAGCGCAATTCCGCCGACGCCATGGAGTGGTGCATGAAGAAAGGCGTCACATTCAAGGTGGCAAAAAGCCCGTAGCTGTGCTTTATGAGAAATATGAAAATGCGCACACCTACAAAACTGCTTGGATTTCGCCTCTTCGTCGTCGGTCTCACCTTGGCGGCGCTTTCTTCGTGTTCCAGAATGGGCGTCGGGCACAAGGTCGGGGTAATTTTGGGTACGGGGGGCACAGCCGGCGCCCTGGTGGCCTATCGCAACCAGGCGGACGCCGCCGCTGCCGCCGCCAGCATGGTTGGCGCGGGGTTGGTTGCCGGTTCCACGGCGTTCGTCATCGAGAGCGTCCCTGCGACGCCAGATCAGATTCGACTCGCCGAAGGCCGCGCCCGGGAAGTGATCCGCAAGATGCCGAGCAAGTATCGCGCCAAAATGAAGAAAAAAGGCGTCAAACACCTGGCCGTGGAGACTAGCAAGCCGAAAAGTTTTCGCGGGGAATGCGCCGTGGTCGTTTACGACGTGGAAAAGAACAAAGTGGCCAAACCCGTGGTTTTCGACGTTCGCGTCAAGCCGGATTTGGGGAGCAAAGTCACCTTCGACACCTACGTGAGCGAGTTTGTCGGCGCGGGCAACGATTTGCGCTTCATGGGGGCGCCGGAGTAGGGGAGCGCGGCGTTTTCACCCAGGATTCCTTGCTCTCGAAGGGCTGCCTCCAATGCCGTTGCAAAGCTGCAATCCGGCGTGCTCCACCCCAAATAATTGATCAAATTCGCGGCCTCTTGGTCCGATGGATCGCTTGGCTGAAATTGGCCGTCAGCGTAGGTGACGCGATTTGCCAGAGAGTCATCAGCCGGGTGGAGAATTGGCAAAAAGCGGTCGATTTTCTTGGGTTTTCGAAGGTTTATCGAGCGCAATACCGCGTACCAATTTCGGTAACCATCTTCGTCCGTGCCTTTCAACCTGCCGTCAAAATGTTCGATCTCAACGGCTTCAAGATTCGGGTCAATCCACTTCTCAGAGTACGCGCAAAACCCACCTTGTTCACCGATCAATCCTTCGCGAATTTTGGGCCAAGAATGCTACGAACGTTAAAGTCTCTCCGAAGCAAGTCGTTCGGGTCGTCACCCTCGGGACTTTCTCCCTGGTGGGCGACCACTTTGCCGTTTTCATCAAATCCCAGAATGATGCGCTCCTCCGGCTTGAACTGAGCTGAGAAAACGGGGCTATGAGTCGCAAAAAAGCGTTGGGCGCCAGGCGTCACCTCCTCGTAGTGATCCAGCAAATCGTAGAGAAAATCCGGGTGAAGGCTGTTTTCCGGTTCGTCGATCAAAACCAGGCTCTTGTGCGGGTTCCGCCGAAAAAACAACGCGGAAATGTGGCCTAAACGGAAGATAAAATGCCGGATTCCGGTCGATAAATCGCGGTAGGGAACCTGGTCGCCGCTGCCGCAGTGTCGAACATACAACCTTAGGTTGTCCGAGAGCTGAACCGGACGCTTAACCCCGTTCAAGTCCAGCTCAAGCCCCGCTCCAACGAGAATTTTGCCCCACAGTTTGGCCAGGTGGCTCAAAATATCTGGATTCAGCTTTGCGAACTCCTCACGCACCACCGCAACCGGCTTATCCTGGTTTTCCGACCGTTCGAGGTAGGCGTTTTGGTCGGCTTCGCGTTTGCGGATCCAATACATCAGCACGTTCCAAAAATCCGAGACCTCCTCAATCGAAACCGTGTGTGTTGCCGGAAAATTTTCGAAGAGTTTTTGGGCCGTTCCAAGGCTTGCTTCAGGCAGGTCTGCGCCGATCAAGGACGGGGATTCAGCCGGAGCGTAGATCATTAGGTCGCCATGCTCGTTGTGGAAGACCAACGCGTCCCTAACCTCACGTTCGCGCTGTTTTGAGAGCGCGTAGCTCTCTTGAATGTCCGTGTCCAAGGTATCGGTGTGGCCGGAAACAAACGACGTCCACTCCTCTCGCATTTCAACATCGCCCTCAAGGAGGAAAACGCCATTCTCCTCAGTGTTACCCGCCAAACTGCGGCAAATGTAGAAGCTCCCAAGTTCCCTGCTTTTCGAACTCGGTGTCTCCACGCCAGGCAAGGATACTTTCAATGCGAAAAGACTTTGATAGCCAACGATCGAGGTCCCCTGGTAATGACCCACAAGGTCTAACGTTTCGAAAACTAGACGGAGCAACGTGGACTTTCCCGTGCCATTGGTGCCAATGAAGCAAATGCGCTTGAGCGGCTCTGAGCCCAACGTGAAACCCAGGTCGCGGCGTAGCGGAATGTCCAGATTCTCAAACTGACGCCAGTTTCGAATGATGATCCGTTCGATTCTCACGGTGGGTCATCATTGTAGGGTAGATTTTGATGGGACGAAACCGATTCTTGCGGCGAGGCCGCTAATCTTCATCCACCGGCTCAAACACCACCTCGATGCCGGAAATGGTGGCGCCGGCGGCGGTTTTTGGGGCGAATTCCAGGTCGATGACGTCTGGTGTGGGAATGGCGGGCAGGTCTTTGCCGATGACCGCCCGTGAGGATGTTTCCGAGGCGAGGTCCAGGTTGTGCAGCGCGGCTTTGCCTTGCACGCGAACGTCGAAAACGCGCTCGCCGGGCTCGATTTTGCCCAATTCGCAGAAATAGAGCCGAATCTGGCAGCGGCTGCCTTTTGCCAGCCCCGGGGGTGGGGTGAGCTGGATGCGTTTCACGCCAAAAGCCGCCGACGCGCCGATCCAGGCCGCCTCCCCCTCGACCAAGGAGGAGTGAATGCGCCGGTAGGTCAATTCATCGCCCTCTACGCGAATTTTGGCTTTGTCAGGGTCGCTGCCCAAGTTCGGGAACTCCGCGAACAAGGTTCCGCCAGCCGATCGCCGGTCGCCGGGCGCGCCGAAGTTGACGCCGATTCTGCGTTTGTCAGGATTTCCGCCGAAGGTCCAAAATTCGGCCTCCGGCAGGTGGATGAGCGCGAGGGACGTCTGATTTTGGTAGGAACAGGAGCAGGTGCGGGTGTAATCCGGCGCATTGAGCACGCCGTTTGCCGGGATGAGGTTGTTGGTGCAACTGGAGCGAAATCCGCCCAGGTTTCCCGTGCCGGAGCGGCCCAGCAAATCGTAGAATCCCGCCGCGCCGGAGCGAAAGGTGAGCAGGTGCTCGCTGCCAACGGCGGTGTTGCAGCCGTATTTTCGCGAGTAGTCCCAGCCCGCGGGTTGGCCGGTTTTCAGGTCGAGCGCAAAGCCGCCCGAGCCGTTGGTGAGGATGTGTCCGCGCCACAAGAGACACGGTCCGCCGTAGCTAACGCGCTTGTTGTGCCACAAAACTTCACCGCTGGCCCCGCGTAGCGCCATCATTCCCTCGCCGGTCTCGTCCGCGGCTCTGTCGCGGTATTTGCTGCCGGCTTGCAGGAGAATGTCGTGCTCTGCCGAGTAGTTGAGAAAGGTGCCGAAAACGTCTTCTGTCTGCTTCCAATGCTCGGCCCCGGTTCGCAGGTCCAGGGCCAGCAACTGCGGTTGGCCGGCCAATCGAACGCCGCGCCGGGAAAGAGCCGAAGCGCGGCTGGAGGTCATGGAATCGATGCAAAAAACGCGATCGGCGCTAACCGCGATGTTGTTGTGCCGGAAGTTGAACCGCGCTTCGCGTTGCCAGAGCAATTCGCCGCTTTTTCGGTCAAAAACGGCCAAAATCCGGCTTCCCGGGGCGTAACGCGCCGTGGGCAGCTCGACGTCGCTCGGGCGTTCGTCGGCGGCCGGTTTCGGCGTCGCGGTTCGCGCCAGCAAAATGGGGTCGAGCGTAAAATCGCTGCTTCCCGAGCTTCGGTTGAATCCCTCGATGGCGAGCACGTTTTTGCCGATTCGCAGCCGGCGGTTACCCAGCTCAAAATTCTCGAAATCTCCCGCTTCGTGACTAACCACGCCGGATTTGCTGACGCCCTGGCGCGCGACTTCCTGACCGTTGAGGTAGGCCACGAAGCCGTCGTCGTAATTGATGCGCAACATCAGCTCCGCGGCTTCTTTGACCTCGAATTCCCGGCGAATCCGGACGCGGGAGAACTTGCCGCGCATGTCGATGGTGGTTGCGTCGTCGCCATCGCCGTAACCGAATCCGGCGCGGCCGGTTTTCCAGGTTTTCGCGTCAAAATCGGCGCCCATCCAATTTGCGGGCGCATCGTTGCCGGCCTGGTAGCGCCACTCGGCTTGAGGAGGGATGAGAGCCCCAAAGCCGGGCGGAAGCTTTTCCTCGCGGGCGGGCTTTTTGCCGCTTGCATCCACTGGCGCGGCGGTTGCGACCAAAAAGTCGCCGGAGACACTAACATGACCAAAAAACGTGTCCGGTTCCAACTGAAATTTTCGCTGTGTTAGGCCCGTTTCGGCATCCAGCTCCAAAATCGCGTCGCCGTAGACCGCGTAGATTCGATCCGGCAGGGAAACGTAGTTGCTGCCGATCTCGCCCGCGCCGGCAAAGTGATCGGTGCGGTTGTAGTACTGGCCAAAGCCGGGCAAATCCGCCTCCCAGAGCAACTGCCCGGTGTAGACATCCACGGCGCGCAAAAGGTCCGGCCCCTCGATGAACAGCCGCCCGCCGGCGACCTGCGGCGAAGGCCCGTGACCGTGCCGCGGGAGAATTCCGGCATGCGACGGGCCGCCGAACCAGAGCACGCCAAACGGTGCTTTAACCCGGCGGTCGCGCGAAACGGCGGTTTGCGCGGCGTTGGCGTATTGGTGCGTCCAATCGTCAATTTCCGGCAGCGGACCATCGCGGTGCAGCACGATTTCCGAGCCTAACATTATCACCCCGCCGTAAGGCCGCAGCGCTTCAGTCACGTTGGCCGTCTGGGCCAGGTTGCCAGCAGTTTCGCTGACGATGAGCCGGCAAAAATAGGGCGGGAACGGCTCCGTGGCCGGATTTCCGGCAAAAGCCGCCGCGCGCGTCCCATAAACTCCAGCCTCAGTCAAGCGGCGACGAAGAGCCTCGATTTTGGCAGTGTCAGGATCGACGGCGATGACGTGAAGCTGCGATTGCGCGACCAACTCTTCGACGAGCCGGCCGGAGTCCAAACCCAGCACGAGCGCGAATCCTGAGGTTGCGCCGGAAGTTTCCAAAATTCGCCGCGTTTTCGCCGTCCACGCATCCGATTCTCGCTTGGCGCTCTGCTTAGCATTGTGGTGAGCCACGTTCGGCCGCGTTTCCGCGCCAAAGCAGTGCAGCAGCCCCTCCCGAGTCACGACGAAGAGCCGGTCGTCGGCCGCCAGCACGGTGTAAACCTCGCCCTCGATTTTCGCCTCCCAAACCGGCTCAGCCTTCCCAATTTCGTAAGCCGCGATCCTTCCCGCGCCGCCCGCGTAGAGGCGGTTTCCGGCTTTTAGCCGCCAACGGCCGGGAATTGCGCCCTTCAACCGAGTTTGCGATTTTTCGCGAAAACTGGGCGCGGTTTCCGTGATGGTTCGGCCCTTGCGATCGACGGTTTTGCGCGTTTTGAACTCAACGTTAGCGTCCCGAACCAGGATGGACGCGGGATCGCTCGCGACGAGCACCTCGCGGTCGAAAATCGCCGGTGCACCGCCTCCAACCGGCGATCCTTCCGCGATGGTGTAGGCGTGTCCCGCGCAAAAGAGCAACTCGCCCACCGCGCCGACGTTGTGGCCGCCGTTGCGCTTGTCGAACCGGAAATGGCTTAGCTCACCCGTTAGCGCGTCGTAAACCGCGGGAGTCGATCTCCCGCCCGGGACGACGAGTTTTCCACCGGCCGCCGCCAAGTGCCCTTGCGGCACCACGCCGGCAAAACTGGGCGCATTGTGAGGCTGCACCGTCCAATTCGTGCCATCGCCGGAATTGGTCCAAACCACCTCACCCGTGGCCGGATCCACCGCGTGGATGAAGATGCCCATGAACGGCCAAATGCTGGCAGCGAAGTAAAGCCGGCCCTCGTGCAGCACCACCCCGCCCCGTGCCGGCCAACTGGAAATGAGGCGGCCGTTGCCGAGGATGAGCCGGCGTTTCGGCCCCCCGTTTCGCTTCCAAATCAGCTCCCCGCTGGCCGCGTCCACCGCATAGAGAAACCCGTCGTCAGCGTTGAAGAAAACGCGGCCTTCGTGAGCCACCGGCGCGAGCCGAACCGGTCCATCCGCGTAAAATCGCCACAATTCCTCGCCCGTGCGCGTGCTGTAGGCGGTCACGCGGTCTTCGCGGCTGGAGGGGACAAAAATGCGCTCGCCCATCACCACCGGCTCGGCTTGGAGGTCAAACTGAAGCTTGGCTTGCTCCACTGGCCAGGCCGGGGCCGGCTCGGGAAGCTGACGCGTCCAGTGCAGGTGCAGTTCGTCCGGCAAACCATGCGGCGTCGACCCTCCGCGCCCGGAATCGTAGCGCCACATCGGCCAATCGCCGGCGGTTGCGGTCACAGCGAAGACGATCGTGGAAAAGAGCGCGATGAAGGCAGAAAATCGAGGCATAACGCAAAACGTCCGGACAACCCGGCGCAGTGCAACGAGAAACTGGAGCCTAGCAACTTGTGGGTTGAAACCCCACCATCATACATCGTCGCCAAGAACAACACACCTCACGCCAGCACCTGCCGAATCACGTGCCCGTGCACGTCCGTGAGACGGCGGTCGAGCCCGTTGTGATACCAACTAAGCCGGCTGTAGTCCAACCCTAACACGTGCAAAACCGTGGAGTAAAATTCCCAGATCGTCGTCGGATTTTGCTCCGCGCGGCGGCCGAAATCGTCCGTTGCGCCGTAGCTGACGCCGCCTTTCACGCCGGCGCCCATCATCCACAGGGTGAAGCCGTCCGGATTGTGATCGCGGCCCGCGGTGCCCTGCTGACTGGTCGGCATGCGGCCGAATTCAGTGCCCCAGAGCACTAACGTGTCCTCCATCAAGCCGCGCTGCTTCAAATCCGTCAGCAACGCCGCGGTTGGCTGGTCGAAAACCGGGCAATGGCGCGAATAATCGGCTTTCAGCGTCTTGTGGGCGTCCCAATTTAAGAGCCCATCGACGCCGCTGGCCCGCGAGGCGCAATACAGGTTGACGTAGCGCACCCCACGTTCCAAAAGCCGGCGCGCCAGGATGCAATTGCGGGCGTAGGCGTTTTTGAGCGAGTTGCTTGAATCCGCGCCGTAGAGTTTGTGGACGTGTGAGGGTTCGCCGGCGATGTCGCTTACCTCCGGGGCGGAAAGCTGCATCTTTGCCGCCAAGGCGTAGGATTCCATTCGCGCCTTCAGTTCGCTTTCCTCCGGATGCGCGGCGGCGTGGTTGCGGTTGAGAAATCCCAGCAACTCGCGCGTGGTCCGCTCCTCACCTGCGGTGACGGTTTTTGGCGGTGTTAGGTTGCGAATCGGCTTATGCGCGGCCATCACGATTGCCTGGTGTTTCGCCGGCAAAAATCCGTTGCTCCAGTTCGCCTTGCCGTTAGGAGGTTCACCGCGAATGTCGGGAATGGCGACGTAGGTTGGCAGGTTGTCGCTCATGCTGCCCAGGCCGTAGCCGATCCACGCGCCGGCACTGGGAAAGCCTTCGGTGGGATGGCCGGTATTCACAAAAACGCAGCCCGGGCCATGGGTGTTCGTTTTGGAATGCATGCCGTGGAAGAAGGCGATATCGTCCACGTGTTGCGCCATGTGCGGCAGCATGGAGGAGATCATTTTGCCGCTTTGGCCCGCGGGTTTAAACGGCCAGGGGCTCCTCATCAGCGGCCCGTTTTTACCCTGAAAGCTAACCATGTTTTCCTCGCCCGGCAGCGGTTTGCCGTGCATTTTCTCCAGCATCGGCTTGTGCTCCCACAGGTCCATGTGCGCCGCGGCGCCGGGGCAGAAAATTTGCAGGACGCGCCTGGCTTTAGCCGGGAAATGCGGCTTACCACGCTGGCTAGGCGATTCGGCGGCCAGCAATTGCTGCATCCCCACACCCAACAGGCCGGTGGTGACGTTGCCGAGGAATTGGCGGCGGGTGGATTCAGGAAGAATAGTCATCAGCGCGGACGATTGCGGAATTGCCCCGGCGCTACTCCACCGGCAAAAACGTGACCGTGCCGGCCAACATGTCGGGCACGACCAGTTGCTTGCCGTCCCGATCGTAGAAAAAGTCCGCCGCGGTGGTAAACGCCTCCGAAATCACCTTCAGCTTGCCCGTTTCGCGGTCGAAACGCCATACTTTGCCCAGCGGCCAACTGGAAACGTAGATGGCCGCGCCGTCCACCGCCACCGCATCGGCCCCGCGCATGCCTTTGGCGAGAATCTGAAATTTCTCGCCGTCGTAAGAGACGATGTTGCCGGTAAAAAAGTCGCCCATTACCAGCAATTCCGCGTCCCCTTCACCAACGGTGGTGGTGACTCCGTTAGGGCCGGGCATGGCCGGATTTCCGGGCGGAACGGCCAGGCTGACGCCGCCGTCCAGGCCCACTTTGTAAACGCAGCCGGTCATCGGCGGTTTGGCTTTGTCGCTATCCACGGGCCACAGTTTCCGTTCGCCTTCGGGATCGAACATCCACTTTGGGTGACTCATTTCCGTCACGTAAACGCTCTTGCCGTCGGCGCTGGCCGCGACGTCGTTCAAAAACTCGATCGGGCTCGGAAAATCCTCCTTCGCGGCGATTTTCGTCACTTTGCCCATCTCGTTCACCTTCCACACCGTGGTTTCGTCGGCGGTCACCAGGTGTCCGCCCACGAACGCCAACCCCTTGGGCGCGTTCATCCCCCGGCAAAACTCCTTCACCGTGTCGCCATCGATGACGTTGATCCCGCCATCCCCCGCCTCATCACCGCCGATGATGGTGACGTAGAGCTTGCCGCCAAAACCGCGGCAAACGCTCTCCGGCTTCGTGCCAACTTCCAGAACCTTCGCTTTGGCCTGGGCAAAGCAAACGCCGGCGGGCAGCAAAGTGAGGACCCCGATGAAAAGCAGGTTGCGCAGCGATTTCATGACGACTCATCAGCCGCAGGGGACCGCCGTTGTCAACCAAACTCTCATCCAACCACAAGCCCCTTGCACGAGCCCCAACCCAGGCTAAGGAAGGCGGATGAAATTCGCCGTATGCAACGAAATGTTCGAGGACAGGCCGTTTGAGGACGCCTTCCGCTTTGCCAAGGATCTTGGTTACACCGGGGTCGAGTTCGCACCCTTCACCTTGGCGCCGGACGCCTGGCAAATCACGCCGGAACTATGCGCTGAGACGCGAAAAATCGTCGAAAACCTGGGCATGGAGACCGTCGGCGTGCATTGGCTGCTGGCAAAAACCGAGGGCTACTACCTAACCACGCCGGACGCCGAAATTCGCCAAAAAACCGCCGATTACCTGGCGCAACTGGCCAAAATTTGCCGCGATCTCGGCGGGACCATCATGGTGCTCGGCTCCCCGCAGCAGCGCAACCTGCTCCCCGGCGTGAGCCACGAACAGGCCATGGACTACGCCGCGCAAACGCTGCGAATCGCCGAGCCGGCCCTTCGCAAACACGGCGTAACCCTGGCCCTGGAGCCGCTCGGCCCTGGCGAAGGCGACTTTCTCAACACCGCGGAGTTGGGCGTGGAACTCATGCGCGCGATCGACTCGCCGAACGTGAAACTTCACCTCGACGTCAAGGCGATGTCCACCGAAACCAAGCCGGTTGCGGACATTCTTCGCGAAAACGCCGAGCATCTCGCGCATTTCCACGCCAACGACCCCAACTTGCTCGGCCCCGGCATGGGCGACATGGATTTCGACCCGATTTTCGCCGCTTTGCGTGAAATTGGCTACGATGGCTGGGTTTCGGTCGAGGTGTTCGATTACTCCCCCGGCGCCGAAACCATTTGCCGGGAAAGCATGGCCACCATGCTGGCCTGCCTGGAAAAAGCAGGCTGAAGCGGTGCCGAGCACTGTTGGTTCACTTTTTCTTCGGCCGGGGCTTGCGTGGCAACTTCCAACCACGCAGGGGCTGGGCCGGCTGAGACCACTCCCACACCGTGGCGTAGCTCAGGCCCAGATGCGGCGTTTCCAGCCAATCACCGCCATCGCGCAGGGAGATGAGCAAGGCATCCAGCGTGCCGGAGGTGAGCAAGGTGCGCTCCGCGGGCCAAGTCGGCTTGCCGGTGTGCATCATCTGCTCGATCCCGCGCACCTGATTGATGAAGCCCGGGTAGGGGCGATGCTCGGGCAGGGCGAACAAGGTCGATGCGGTCGTGTCGTCGGCGTAGCGCCAGGCCGCGCTCCATTCCGCCACGGCGCCCTTCAGGGTCAGCAGCGCGGTGCGCAGCCCGTCCTCGTAGTCGATCGCGAAGAGGACCGGCTCTTTCACCAGTTCCTGGAGCGTTTTGCCGCGATCGAGCATCCGGCGGTATTTCTGGCGGGCCAGGGCTTGGTCGAGCAAATCGTGGTCGTAGAGGTCGCTCGTCCAGACCTCGTCGCCGGTGATGCAACGCACCCGCGCGATGCCGGTTTCGCCGCCGGCGCGGCGTTCGGCCAGGCATTGCAAGACTTCCAGGCCGTGGAACCCGTAGGCGTCCAGCGTGTGATAGGAGACGCCGACGATTTGGCGCAGCTGAGCTCCTTTGGTCACGTCTGCAGCCGGGACTCGCCACGTGACCGGAAGCGATGAGCCGGCCATGAGCGGGATCTTGAGGCGCTTGGCTTCATCGTAGATCCACTTCGCGTCCATCCAGTTGTCAGCCAGGTGTTTGTCGCAAAAAAACCGGCACAGGTTTTCCGTCAGCCTCGATGGTTTTGGCGATTTCGCCGAATAACCGCCGTTTGGGGAAAACCGCCTGGCCGGTGTCGGATTTCGGGTAATCGCCATGCTCGGCCACGAGCATGATGCCGTCCACGGCCAGCTTATCACCGCCGTTGCGCAAGGTTTTTGCGACCGAATCGTAGATTTGAAAGCCGTGCTTGGCCGATAGCGCGCGACTGATGTCCGTTTCCGGAAACTGATCGCAAAACAGCGAGGTGAGCTTCAAATTCGGGATGCGGCCGCGCTCGTTGAGCGACTCTGTTTGCACCAGGCGCCCGATGATGAGGTCGGCGTGTGAGTTGACCCGGTAAATCGTGGTAACGGCGGCGATTTTCGGCAATTTTTCCGGCTCGGCGGGCGCAAGCAGGATGCGGACGACGCCGTAGACGAGGAACTCGGGTAGGCCGAACGAGACCATCCCCGCCTCCTCTTGAGCATGAGCTAAATCGACCCCGTCCGGGGCTTCCGGCGTGATGAATTGCACCGCGGTGACTCGTTGACCGGGCGGAAGGACGAAATCCACGGAAATGGCGTCGGCCGCCACGGGAATCGGTTTTTCGTCCGCCGCGCTTCGCCCTGGGTTCGGGCGATTGTTCTTCGGATTCGGCGGAAACTCTTCGCGGTTGTAGTTCACGAAGTGGAGGTCGATTTCCCCGCCACGCGCCGGTTCGCTCGCAGCCACGCGAACGGTTTGCGGAGCGGCGATTTGCGTCATGCCCTGGCTCGAAAACGACGGGTTTGCGAACGAGGCGTGGGCGCCGTAGCGGGATGAGGCATTCGCGTTCCACAAATCATCCGGGATGACGTCGAAAAGCAGGTGCTGGTTCAGGAGCCGCTTGCCCTCGGTTTTGAACCATTGCAACGGCTCCAAATTCCCTTCGTGCACCGCTTGGCGGGGGAAAACCAGGCAGGCTTCCGCGTAGGGCCGGTTGGCGTGAAAAAGCTCGTCGTAGCGCTCCAGAAAGCCGTAGTAATCGCGAAAAATCGTCCGCGCATCGGGATCGTCCGGCCGCGCGTAAAAACCCATCGGCGCACCGCCGTTCGCCGCCAGCTCCGCAATTGCCGCGCGAATCCGCACCCCTTCGTATTTGCCCAGGGTAAACGGCTTGTCATCGAAGGCGCCGCGGATGTAACGCGCCTGCAAGGTGCCATCCGCCAGCACGCCGTTTTTCAGGTCGGTGTAGACGCCGCTGGCGCCCATGCTGTACCACAGGTAGTCCTCGTCCTTGCCCCAAAGCTCCCCCGGGAGCAGGCAACGCTCGTCGCCGGAAATTTGGCTGAAATTGCTGAGATGGTTCCACTGGGCGACAACCAAATCGTGCTTCAACGAACGGCCGAAATCGACGAAAACCTCGTCGAACGCCTCTTTGTTGGAAATTTGCGACCAACGCAGCATTTCGCGCCGCAACGGGGTCGATTCATCCGGTTTGTGCCAACAGATCAACTCGTCGAATTCGTGCTTGGTTAGGTTCGCGATGCCGAATTTCGCCTGCAACGCCGCTGCGTCGTGCCGCCCGGCCAAATACTCGCGAAAACCGGCCTGGCAATGCTGGCAGTGGCAATCGTGCCGGTAAAAATAATTGGCGATGAACCCGTCTACCCCGCGCTCGATCCCGCGTTTCACCCAGGCCTTCAGCACCGCGCGCCAAGCCGGATTTCGCAGGCAGGCCCAGTATTCCGCCATGCCGCCGATTTTGTAGGTTTCCGTCTTGTAGGGGCTGCCGTCCTTGTTGCGCTCCAGCAAATCCGTGGCGTCTGCCGTCGGTTTCGGCCCTAACTCGGCCTCATCCCAAAGATCGCGGTAAAACTTGAAAAATCCCCGCGGGCCGTCCGGTCCATCGGGATCGCCAACGAGGAATTCCACGTTTAAATGGCCGATGACGAGGATTTTTCGATCGTGCAGCAGCTTGTTCTTCTCCGCGAACCAATCGCCGCACTCCGCCAGTCCCTGCATCGGGAAATGCGCAGGGTAACCGCCAAACTGAGGCGTGTGCGCCAGACTCCAAAAATGCCCGCCGTAGAAGCCGAGCTGGACCAATTCCGGCTTAGCTTCGTCGATTAGCTCCCAATACTCCGGCCCGGTGTAGCGATGCCAGTGCGCCACCATCCGGTTGAATTCCAGGCGGGGAAATTGTTCGGCGGCATGGGCCGAGGCAAGAAGAACGGCGGTGAAAATCAGCAGGTAGCGCATGCAATCAAACACGCGGCGCGCGGCGCCGTTTTTTCCAACCCAGAGAGTCAAGCAGGCGCTGGGCGAGTCTCCGCCTCAGTTGACCTTCAACCCGGGCGGCACCGGCAAATACCCCACCGCCACCACGAACGTGCCCTCCGGCTCGCCTTCCACCTGCCTCACCTCCACCTTGGCGATTAGCCGCAGATCCAGCGGATACCACTCCATTTTCAGCGCGATCACTTCCTCCAATTCCTCCACCACACCCTCTTCGTCCAGTTGCGCGGCAAACTCTTCGCCAAACTTGTGACCCATCTGCCGGCCCACCGCCGCATTCCAGCCCGTGCTGCACTTGGCCAGCAAATTGATCGTAGAGAACGAGGTCCTTCGTTTCCGGCTCCAAATGCGCCGCCATGCGCTGCAGGGCCACCCCCAGCGTCCCATCTCCGTCGCCCACCGGCGGTCCGCCCGCCGGCAGACCTTCTGGCGGATCGTTGCGCAATTCCTCCTTCAATTCGCTCAAATATTTCGCGGGATCCTTCACGCTGGGCAAGGCCTCGAAAGGCTTGCGCTCTTTGCGTTTCCGCGATTTTTCGGGATTGGTTCGGCGCTTCATGATGGTCCCGAGCATACTCACGGCTCGCGACACAACAACCCCAAAAGATCCTGGCAAAACCGCGCAACCGATCCATTTTCTCATCGTGAAACCTGGAAAAGTCTACCTCGTTGGCGCCGGCCCCGGCGACCCTGGCCTCATCACCCTGAAAGGACGCGAATGCATCGAACGCGCCGACGCGATCGTCTACGATTACCTCTCCAACAACCAGCTCCTCGCCTGGGCCCAGCCGGATGCGGAACTGATCTACGCCGGCAAAAAGTCGAAAAACCACACCCTCAGCCAAGGCGGGATCAACGCGCTGCTCGTGGAACTCGCCCAAGCCGGCAAAACCGTCTGCCGGCTCAAAGGCGGCGACCCCATGATCTTCGGCAGGGGAGGCGAGGAAGGCCAGGAATTGCGCGCCGCCGGAATCCCGTTCGAAATCGTCCCTGGCATCAGTTCCGCCATCGCCGGGCCGATCTACGCCGGCATCCCCGTGACCCACCGCGCTCACAACACCCAACTCCACATCTTCACCGGCCACGAAGACCCGTCCAAAGCCGAATCCTCGCTCGATTTTGGGAAAATCGCCCAAACCGACGGCACCAAGGTCATGCTCATGGGTGTCGAGCGTCTCCGCGTCATCACCGATGCCTTGGCGAAAGAAGGCCTCGCCGCCGACACGCCCGTCGCCATGATCCGCTGGGCGACGACCGGCGGTCAACAGACCCTAACCGGCAAACTGAGCGACATCGCCGATCGCGTCGAAAAAACCGGATTTAAAGCCCCCGCCATCTGCGTTATCGGCACGGTCGTCAATTTGCGCGACGAACTGAACTGGTTCGAAACCCGCCCGCTTTTCGGCAAACGCATCGTCGTCACCAGAACCCGCAAACAAGCCGGCGTCCTCAGCGCCGGTCTCCGCGAACTCGGCGCCGACGTCTACGAACTCCCCACCATTCGGATCGACCCGCCCCAGGACCTGCTCGGCTTCGGCCAACTCGTCCAGGACGCCCACGCCTACGATTGGCTCATTTTCACCAGCCCCAACGGCGTCGAAAGCTTCTTCGATCTCTTCTTCAAAATCTACGACGACGCCCGCGAGCTCGGTGGCGCAAAAATCGCCGCCATCGGTCCTGGCACTGCCGCCAAGATCAAAGAAAACCGCCTAGCCGTCGATCTCATCCCGGAAAAACACGTCGCCGAAGGCTTGGCGGAAGCCATTGAAAACCAAGGCAGCATCGACAACCTGCGCATGCTTTGGGTGCGAGCCGAAGAAGCCCGCGACGTCCTCCGCACCCGCCTCCTCGCCAAAGGCGTTATCCTCGACGAAGCCATCGCCTACCGCACCGTCGCCGAAACCGAAGACCCCACCGGCGCCGCCGAGCGATTCAAAGAAGAAGGCGCAGACATCATCACCTTCACCAGCTCCTCGACGGTCGAGCACTTCCTGGATTTGGGCCTCCCCATGCCCGAGAACCTGAAAATCGCCTCCATCGGCCCTATCACCTCCAAAACGCTCCACGACGAAGGCCTCAACGTCGACGTCGAAGCGGAAACCCACGATATCCCGGGCTTGATCGAGGCTGTGCGGGAGTTGGCAGAATAATTAGGGCAGAATGATTTTTTTGGGGGGCTTCGTAGTTTTTTCGGGGGGTCGAATGGATCACGAGAATCTCCAATCCATCATTATTCTGCCAACTCCCTCTGTCTCCATCCGAAATCCCCAACTCGCGCAAAAACCGGGCCCATCTGAAATTCCGGATCTAGCGAACCATCCATCATCTTGGCGATGCGCAGCCAGGTTTGGCGATTGTCGCGGATGAATTGCGAACCGCCGGGGAGCTTGGCGAGTTTTCTGGTTAGCTCCACGAGATCCAGCGCCCGATAGCGCGGCTGTCGAACGCGATCGAGCAAAATCTTGGTGTGCTGAAAGTAGAGCTGGTAGATCCATTCAGGCCGCTCCGAACCGAGATTTTCGATCACCGAATTCATGGCTCTCAGAGGATTCGGTCCCCATGGGTCCGGAGGAATGGGCTTGTTTGCGGGAAAGGCGTCGAAACCGGTTTTTTCCAGGAAATCGAAGGCTTTCGGCGTGTAGCGCAGTTCTTTGAACCTCGCCAGCCGATACTCCGCGCGTTGGGCGGGAATCGCACAGACGATCCAAGTTCCCACCAAAATCAGGCTAACCACGGACGTAAGCCATGGAAACGGTTGACGTTTCGGCTTCGGGAACGTGGGGCGGCGACTTTCCGGCTCAATCCAGCAGACCACGACCACGATTGCCGACACGCACGCGAGCCAAAACGCGGTTTCCACGACAAATGCGCGAACTCCGGCCATAAACTCCTGCGCCGAGCTTTGCGACAAGCTAATCCCGCCCATGGCGGCGGCGATGTCCACGTGGAGAAGGTGGTAAGCCTGCACCGCCAAAAACGCCTCCAAACCGGCCGGCGCCATCACCGCAGCCAAGCACAACCAGACCGGCGCGCCGCTCACCACCTGAAAAACTCGCACGATCAGCGATACCCGCCAAATTGAGACGAACGCCAGAAAACCTGCGTTCCACTTTGCCGCCGCCAACGGCTCCAGCCAACGTTCCACGGGCACGGCGTAGAGCCAGGAATGGGGCGCGGTTAGGAAAAACGCGCCGAGAAAGGCGAGGTATTGCCAGCCGAAATTCGTCCGCTCACCATCCCCGCGTTTCGCGATGCCGAGCGTGGAATAGGCCGTGGCAAAGACCAGCAACGAGGTGATGAGCGGCGCAATGAAAGGGCCGGCGATGCGCTCCGGTTCCACGACAAGCGAGCCGCGGTCGTAGTTGCGGGCAACGACGCCCGTAGCGATCAAAATCAGCCCGATTGGGATGGACCAGGGACTGCGGACGATGCGTTCGACCGCTCCCCGGTGACCGATTTGGAAGAGAGCGATGTCGATCAAGCTGGGGGCGCGTTTCATGATTTTCGGGCGAGTTGCTACCTCATGCGCTGGCGCAAGGGACCTTTGACGCGCTGGTTGCGGTGGCGGTCAGACTCTGGCGCGTACGGACGCTCCGCAAGGTGCAAAAAGCCGGTTTCCACATCCTTTCGCCTTGATTCCCGCGAAATCGCGAAACCCCGGCCGCCGTTTCTCACGCCAGCGCAGAGACTCCAATCGCGCGCGGCTTCCGTTTGGCACGCCTCAGACGCCGTGTGGAGGAACAAGACCGCGTGAGGTGGCTTTTTTTTCGCCATGGCGTATTTATTGCGCCGTCGAACCGAACCCTTTCCAAGCAAAATGAGAGGTTGTGCGATATCATTGGTCCTACCCAGCATTGTAGTGGTCCCCAACCTGATTTTCCTAGGTGTTTGGCGGTTCTGCGGCTCGGTCCTTCAACTCAGTTCGCCGTTTCCGGTGGTGATTGCGATAGGAACGGTGGTGGTCCTCTTTGCGGGACTGTTTTGGTGGATGAATGCCCTCCAAAAGAAGGAAAATGAGATTATTGGAAATCTGAGTCACCCATTTTTTGGCAACGTCCTCCAAAAGCGAAAAACGTGGGAAACCACCATGACCCTACCAAATCTGGATGCCAAGGATTTGTCGGTTTCCAGCTACGAAGGCAACGTGCCAACCGACATTCAGCGAGAAACAGTGAACTGGATCAGTGGGTCATTTGAAAAACTCACCTCGCAGCTTGAAGACTGCCTCGACAATTTCTACGAGGATGCGGATTGCCTCCCGCCGCCACGGCCACGGAAACTAATTTTTAAAGCTCTCCTTTTGGACCCCAAAGAGTCAAAAACGTTCTGCTTGATGTTTGACGTTGAAGGCACCGACCTGCCATGGGGGTTTTCGGCGTTTTACGCTGAAGGCGAACTTGAGGATTTTACTGACAACCACTGAGGAGAAATGGGCACTCCTCGGCCGCTACCGGCTACATTTCACCAGGGAATTTGTAGTCGCAATTTCCGCTTTGCCACCGATGGTGGGGAGCATGATAGAATTTAGCAGTTTCCCTACGATTGGGTTCATTTTCGGTGGAATTCCGGAAGGCATCGTGGGTTTCGTCCTCTGGCTGTTTGTGAGCATCATGGCAACGAGGAAGGCCGTGCGTTTCACGGATGGCGCCGCGACTCCCGTCTGGCTGGCTCTCATTTGGCTGGTGCCCTGCTTTGGCGGAATCTTGGCCCTAATCGGCATCCGGCGCACCAATATTTCTACGGAATTGGAGCGAGACATCGATCGTTGAGGCGGAGAGCAGGATTGACTTCGCGGACAACTCGCCGCAATCTTGGGGTGGATGAGCGTAGCCAATCCATCTTCTGATTTTGCGGCAATTTCCTCGCTGCCCTTCACCGACGATCCCTACCTGGCTCCGGACGAGGGCCGGCGCGTCAGTTTGGAGGAATATTGGGAGCATTGGTACGAACACCCCGATTTCAACTACGAATGGAACAACGGAATTCTGGAGGGAAAAGCTGTGCCAACCGCCGATCAAACCAAACTTTACCGCTGGTACTTCAACATCCTCGGCGCCTTCGTCGATGGGCTCAACGCAACCTTCGCCTTTCACGACATCGGGTTTTTGCTCACCATCCCCGACCCCAAAAAACCGGGCTCGACCAAGCGAGTAGTTCGCAAGCCGGACCAAGCCGTCATTTTGCCGAGCAACCCCGTTCAGTGGGTCGGCAAGGAACGCAGTTACAAGGGCGTGTTCGACCTGGTTGTGGAAGTCATCTCCGATTCCCACAAACGCCACGTGACCCGCGACACCACGACCAAGCGCCAGGAATACCAAGACGGCAGCGTGCGAGAGTATCACATCCTGGATGCGCGCGAGGGCGACAAAAACGAGCAAACTTTCCTCTACGCCACGAAAAAAGGCGTGCTGCGGCCCATCAAGCCGGACAAACACGGCGTGCTGCACTCCAAGGCGCTCAAGGGCTTTCGATTTCGCCTGGAGGACTTGGTCAAGCAGCCATCGATCGAGGAATTGTTGGGCAACCCGGTCTACGACTATGTGCAACCCGGCACGGTGGCGAAATTGGCGGAAAAAGACGAGGCGTTGGTGGAAAAAGATGCGGTTTTGGCGGAAAAGGATGAGGCGTTGGCGGAAAAAGATGCGGTTTTGGTGGAAAAAGACGAGGCGTTGGCGGAAAAAGACGCGGTTTTGGCGGAAAAAGATGAGGCGTTGGCGGAAAGGAATGCGCAAATCGCCAAATTGCGCGCGGTTCTCAAAGGTCTTGGGAAAAATCCTGACGATCTGCCCGGTTGACGGCGTTTTTCATCGCAAACCGAGGTTGGCTGTGTCAGGCTGGCTGTTGATATGGCCACCGTCGTTTTCACCCAGAATCTGCGCCGCCACGTGGACGTCGATCGCTGCCAGGCGGATGGAAACACGGTAAAAGAGGCGCTGGAGGCGGTTTTTGCGGCAAAACCCGGGTTGCGCGGCTATTTGCTCGACGACCGCGGAGCCGTGCGCAAACACGTCGCCATTTTTCTGGACGGCCGCACGATTCGAGACCGCGCCGAGTTGAGCGACTGCGTGAACGCGGAATCCGAGATTTTCGTGATGCAGGCGCTCTCGGGCGGCTAATCACCCGCAAAACCTAACCGCAAAACCTAACCGCAAACCAACGAATCCTGGCACTAGCACCAGCACCAATCCCATGAACGATCGATTCTTCCTCGGCTCCCGCAAGGGCCTCTTCACCTTTCAACGCGACGGCGGCGGCCAATGGGCCATGACCGGCGAAAATTTCCTCGGCGACCCCGTGCCGATGCTCTTGCCGGATCCGCGCGACGGAACCCTCTACGCCGCCCTCGAGCACGGCCATTTTGGCACGAAAATGCACCGCTCGGAGGATTTCGGCAAAACCTGGGCCGAGTTGGAGCCGCCTGCCTACCCACCTAAGCCGGACGACGTGCCGGATACCATCGACCCCATCCGCAACAAGCCCATCCCCTGGTCGCTGGAAAAAATCTGGTCCCTGGAGGCCGGTGGCGCCGATCAGCCTGGACTGCTCTGGTGCGGCACCCTGCCCGGTGGGTTGTTTCGCAGCGCCGACCGTGGCGAAAGCTGGGAGCTGATCCGCAGCTTGTGGGATCGGCCGGAACGCGCCAAATGGGCCGGCGGAGGCTACGATTTGCCGGGAATTCACTCGATTTGCGTGCATCCCGGCGATTCCAACGACGTTGTCGCCGCCATTTCCTGCGGCGGGGTTTGGCGGACGCGCGATGGCGGCGAAACCTGGAAACAATGCGCCAACGGCATGTTTTACGAGTTTGTGCCCGGCCAGCGTGAATCCGATCCCGACGGCCAGGATCCCCACCGGCTGGTTCGCTGCAAAGCGGCGCCGGATCAGATGTGGACCCAGCATCACTGCGGCATTTTCCGCTCCACCGACGATAGCGAGAGCTGGCAGCACGTGGAAGACGTGAAACCCTCGGGATTCGGCTTTGCAGTCGCCGTTCACCCTGAAAATCCCCAAACGGCGTGGTTTGTACCCGCGCGCAAAGATGAATTTCGCTACCCGGTGGATGGGAAATTCGTCGTCACCCGGACGCGCGACGGCGGGCAATCGTTCGACACGTGCAGCAAGGGTTTGCCGGAAGGAAAAGCCTACGATCTGGTCTACCGCCATGCGCTGGATGTGGATGAAACCGGCGAGCGGCTCGTGATGGGCTCCACGACCGGCTCCGCCTGGGTGAGCGAAGATGGCGGCGATTCCTGGAGCCACCTCAGCAGTCACCTGCCGCCGATCTACTGCGCGCGTTTCGGTTGAGGCTGGCCTGGAAGGACCCAAAGGACCAAAAACCGCGAAAAGACCACCAAAACGGCGGCCATGCGCGCGGATTGTCGCTTTGGTCCCCTTTGTCCCTTGCGCCCCGGTTGCGGCGATCGGCGATTGGGAAACGACCGAAATCGCGTTGATTTCGGCAAATGCCTGCACGTGAAGCCTCACCTTGGTGTGGTGCGCCTCGAAACCGGCCTCGATCACCTCGACATCCGGCACCGCTGCGAACGTCCACCCCTGGTCTTGGAACGTTTGGACGATTCGATCGATCATTGCCACGATTCATGGGACAAATCCAGGTCACCTGCAAGCCTAACCTGACCACCTCCGGCTGCTCAAAATTGACAAAGAATTCTCCAATTCTACGTTGGAGCCGTGAATTCAATGCCGGATCCGCAATTGCGATGCATTGCGGAAAAAACGGCACACCGGGCGCCTCCGCGGAGAACTCCTGCCGGTCGACCGCGCATGTCGACCGCGGAACGGCCCGGTGTGCCGTTTTACGTTGCTTTCGGCTGGGGATGGGTCATAAGGTGGGCGGGTGAAGCAGCACCATAATCGACTTGGGCCGTCAACGGGCGCGGTGGTGGCAAGGCGGGGGGACGCCGTGGCGATCCCTGTCCTCACTTGGCCTTCTTTCTCCGGCATCCTTCTCTTTTTCGGGTTCGCGCTCCTGTCTTCCTCCATTCTCCTGCTTCCATCGCCCAGCCTGGTCCAATCTTCCCCTGGCGGCAGCGACCCGAACTCGCCCCGCCTCCTCATCGATCCCAGCGGCCCCGCCGGCAAGGTCTGGGAGCTGCTCTTCACCCCGGATGGCGCCACCCTCATTTCCCTGGGTGAGGACAAGGCGATCCGCTTCTGGGACGTGGAGAGCGGCCAACTGCGCCGGACCCTGCGCCTCCAAATCGGCGATGGCCACGAAGGCAAGTTCGCTGCCGGGGCGCTCTCGCCCGAGGGGCGGTGGTTGGCGGTGGGGGGCCGTGATTCTGAATTGCGGGTTGATCATCCCACATCGATCCGGGTGATCGACCTGGACCGCGGCGAGGTCGCCGCCGTCCTCAGTGGGCATTTCAATGCGATCCTTGCCCTGGCCTTTTCCGACGACGGGCGTTGGCTGGCCTCGGGTAGCACGGACAAAACGGTGCGGGTTTGGGACGTCGGTGACACGGTGAAGGGGGGACAAGGTGACCAGGTGATTTCTGAATCCCAAGTGTTGGAAGGGCATACCGCGGATATCTATGCCGTCAGTTTCGCCCCGGGCGGGGAGCGGCTGGTTTCCGGGAGCTACGATCACACGCTCACCCTTTGGGAACGTAGCGGAATCGGTGATGATTTCGAACGAACGGCGACACTGGAGCGCCACACCGCCGAAGTCGGTGACGCCGCCTTTTCCCCGGATGGCCGTTTCCTCGTTTCTGGCGGCAAGGACCATCAACTCCTGCTCTGGGACGGGGAGAGCGGCGCCTTTCTCCGCGCCCTCGAAGCGGACATGGGCTACGACGCCCGGGCCATCGCCTTCTCCCCCGACAGCCGCCGCGTCCTCGCCTCATCAGCGCCCGGAAGTGTGGGAGGCTACACCGCCATCTACGCCCTGCCTACCGGCGAACGGCTCACCAAGTTCACCGAACACAGCAACAGCGTCGCTGCCTCGGCCTGGAACCCCGATCCGAAGCGGAATCTCGTCGCCTCCGCCGGCGGCGACGACAACGACATCTACCTCTGGAATCCCGATTCGGGGGAAATCGTCCACCACCTCCGCGGCGAGGGCCGCGCCGGCTGGGCCGTCGCCTTTGCCAAACAGGGCGGGCTCAAAGTGGCGTTCGGGCACGAGAGGCGGGGCTACCAACTTGGAGGCGAAGGCGCAGCGCTCGAACGCACCTTCGACTTTGCCAGCTTCACCCTCGCCGATCTCGATCCCACCGCGGGCGAAGCCGAAACCGCCTTCCGCCGCACCATCCCGAAGCGGGGCAACGCCACGCTGAAGAGGACGGACAAATTCCACCTCCAAACCGGCGCCGGCGAAATCGCCCTCGATCCGAAGCGATATGCTAGAATCCGCGCCTACTCTTTCACCCCCGGCGGCGAGGTCGTGGTCGGCTCCAGCTTTTCCCTCAAGCTCCACCAACCCGGCGGCGCGGAGGTCCGCGAGTTCATCGGCCACGAAGGCGTCGTCTTGGCCGTTTCGCCCTCGCCGGATGGCCGCTACCTCGCCTCCGCTTCCTACGACCAGACCGTCCGGCTGTGGAACTTGCAAACCGGCGCGCTCCTCGCCAGCCTCTTCGTTGGGCGCGACGGGGAGTGGGTCTGCTGGACGCCGAGCGGGCATTACCACGCCAGCTCGGGCGGGGAACGCTACATCGGCTGGCACTTCAACCGTGGGCTGGACAAGATGGGCGAGTTTTTCCCCAGCTATGTCTTCCGTGACCAGTTCCATTACCCGGAACTGGTGAAACGCACGGTGTTGCTCGGCGATTTCGAGCGCGCCCTGGCCGAGACCGGCGCGAAGCCGGCGAACGTGGCCGCGAGCCGTCCGCCGCGGGTGGATTGGGTGCTGCCGGCGCGGCGCAGTTCTCAAGCGCGGGGAACGGAGGAAATCACGGTGCGAGCCCGGATTACCTCGCCCAACGCGGAGTTGGTGGAGGTGAAGCTGCTGCTCAATGATAAGGCGGTGGAGAGCGATTCCCGGGTGGCGGGCCGGGAGCTGACGTTCGAGCGGACGATTCGCCTGTTGCCGGGCGAAAACCGGTTGGCCGTCTTTGCCCGCAACACGCACAGCGGGCACACCAGCGACTTGCGGGTGGTGACGGTGGCCTCGGCTCCGGCGGCTTCCATCGCGGCGCGGCGCACGAGCATCCCGGGCCTGGCGGACGCGTTTCGGGCCTTGCCGGCGGAGGATAAGACGAAGCTTTACGTGCTGAGCGTGGGGATTTCCACCTACGCGGACGAGGAACTGACCCTGCATCATTGCGACGCGGATGCCGTGGCGGTGGCGGAGGCATTCGAGGCGCAGGAGGGGACGTTGTTCCGGGAGGTGGAGACGAAGGTGATCACCAACACCGGCGCGACACGGGGGGCGATCCTGAACGGGCTGAAGTGGCTCTCCCAAAACGCGACCCAAAACGACATGGTGGTGGTGTTTCTGGCCGCGCACGGCCGCAACGACGACACCGGCTCCTATTACCTGATCCCGACGGAAGGCTCGGACGAGGACCTGCTCGGCACCGGGGTGGAGGAGCATCACTTCGTCCGCATTTTGGGCAATATCCCGGCCAAGACGCTGGCGTTTCTGGACACCTGCCACAGCGGCCGCCTGGCCCGGCAATTGATCGCGGGCCGCACCCGGGACGGCAAGGTGGCGTCGCCGGCCGACCCGGCGGAGATGATCCGCCTTTTGCAAAGCCCGGAGAACGGCGTCATGGTGCTGAGCGCGACCACGGGGCGGGAGTTGAGCGCGGAGATTGACAAGCTGGGCCACGGCGCCTTCACCTACGCGATTCTGGAGGGGCTGAAGAAGCCGGCGGCGGACACGAACCGCAACGGGGTGATCGAGATTCGGGAGCTGAACCGTTACGTGGCCGACCGGGTGAAGGAGCTGACCAAGGGCGCGCAGCATCCCATCTCGCCGGATTCGGGGACGTTGAACCTGCCGTTGGCGGTGTTGAAGTGAAGGGCCGAAGCGACCAACCAATCATGAAGAAGGTCTTTATCAGCGCGACGACATCGGACCTCGGCACCTACCGGACCGCGGCGGAGCAGGAGTTGCTGCGCAAGCCGGATATTCGCCCCGTGCAGCAGAATCACTTCAACCCCTCGTACCAGACGATTCGCGAGGAACTGCGGGAGACGATCGAGGAGTGCGCGGCGGTGATTTGTCTGGTGGGCGAGGTTTACGGTGAGGAGCCAAAGAACCGGCCCGAGGGAGCGGCGCGGCGTTCCTACACGCAGATGGAGTTCGACCTGGCGCGGGAGCTGGGCAAGCCGGTGTATCCCTTCCTCACGGCGGATGATCTGACGCCGGACGAGGAGGTGACCGAGGATGCGGAAAAAGTCGCGCTGCAAGCTGCGCACCGGGAGGCGATTGCGAACGGCGACCGGTTGTATCAGACGTTTCGGGATCACGCGGAGTTGCAGCAGCACATCGCGCGGATCGACTTTGACGCGGTGGGTGAGCCGGAGCCGAAGCCGGAACCCGGGCCGCGATTGCCGTGGATGTGGATCGTGCTGGGCGCGTTGGTGGCGATTGGACTTTGGGGGGGGCTCTGGTTTGATGGCAGCCAAGCCCGTCCCGCGGATTCGACCGTGGGCGGGAACGAGGAGCGGTCGATTGCCCCGGAAAAGCCGGACGGGCCACCGGTCGCGCTGAACTTCCGGGACAGTTACCGGCAGGGCGAGCTGATGGAGTTGACGGTGACCGCGAATCGCACGGGGTATCTCTACGTGGCGGCGTATTGGGCCGATGGCCAGGTTTACCTGCTTTACCCCAACTTCCACGCGCCGAAGAATGGTGAGAACCGCGTTTCGGCCGGGCAGACGATTCGCCTGCCGGGGGATCTGCCGCCGGCAGCGGATGGCCGGGTGATGACCTATCCGATGTATTTCCCGGAAGGCACGCCCGGCACGGCGGCGACGGAAACGATCTTCGCCTTCATCGCCCCAACGCCTGTGCAATTGCCGGAAGTGACCGAAGACAGCGATCTGGGGCCGGCGTTTCGCAGATTGGGCCTGGTGAAGGACAAGGCCGGGTTTCTGTCCCGGTTCCGAGGGCCGGGACCGGAGTTGCGCTTCGCCCAGGACGTGGTTTCGCTGCCGGAGGGCCTAACGATCGTGACCAAAGACTACCAAATCCGCCGATGAAACCTCTGACTCCGCATCTGCTCGCGACAATCGCGCTGTTTGCAGCCATTCCCGCGCTCCCGGCCCAAGAACCGGAGCATCCGACGACGCGGGAGGTATTGCGCGCCTTCGATCCCGGCATTCGCTATCGCGGTGCGCCTCAAACGCGCAAAGGTTGGGTCTGGCGCGGCCCGAAACCGTTGCCGCCGCCAGGCTGGGAAAAACTTCCAGGCTGGTGAAAAAATCGTGATTCACCGCGCCCGCCGGTACGTCGCCACCCGGCCAGCGCACCAGGCACGGCACGCGAATTCCGCCTTCCCACGTGGTTCCCTTGCTCCCGCGCAGCGGAGTGTTGTCCGCGCCGCCGCTTCCGCCGTTGTCAGAGAAAAAAATGACGATTGTCCGGTCCAAAATTCCCTTCTCCTTCAGCGCGTCCAGCATCTTGCCGATCGCTGCGTCCATGCAGGTGACCGCCGCGCGATAGTCACGCCGCCTGGCCGCTTTGGTCGCGACCGTGGCTGGCTCCGCGTAGCGAAAACCGGGGACTTTGCGAAATTCCGGATCGACCGGCGGATACATCGTTTTGAACTCCTGCGGCGCTTGAACCGTGGAGCGAATTCGCGGCTCCAGCGCGGAAGATCCGTGCGGCGCGTTAAATGGCACGTAGAGGAAAAAAGGCTCATTGCCGGCAACTTCACGCAAAAAACGCAGGGCCTCGCGTTGGAAGAGATAGGTGCAGTAGGTCCCTTTGTCCCCCTCGGTCGGCTCCAGGTTTCGATACATGCTAGGGACGCCGTATCGCTCGTGCGTGTAGTAATCGATCCCCGTGTTCACGAAGCCGTAGAAGTCGCCGAACCCTCGGGAGGTCGGCAAAAAACGTTTCAGTGTGCCCAGGTCCCATTTGCCGTAAATTCCGCTGCGATAGCCCGTGCCCGCGAGCACTTGCGGGAGGAGAATTTCGCGCAAATCCATGCCGCCAATGCGCTCGAAAGTCACGGCGTACTCCGCGGCGGTGTATTTCTTGCCGTAGTCCGGCGCCTCGTTGCGGATCATGTCGTAGATGCCGTTGCGCTGCGGATAACGGCCGGTCAAAAGCGAGCCGCGCGATGGGGTGCAAGCCGGCCAGGTAACGTAAAAATTCGTCAGCCGCGTGCCTTCGGCGGCAATGCGGTCGAGGCTCGGCGTGATGATGCCGTTTCCCAGGCAGCCCAGGTCGTTGTAGCCCTGGTCGTCGGACACGATGAGCAGAATGTTAGGGCGGTCGGCCGCGAAAACCATGCCGGTGAGAACAACAGCGCTGAAAAGCAGCGTGAAGGCGGGTTTCATGGCTCAAGGTGCCTGGAAATTGCCGAAAATCACCTGGCAAAGCGCTTCAAGCCCATCGGCGGCCTTTTCGCTAGCCGTTCCCGTTCTTCGCCCTAAATTCGCGCCATGGAGCCTAACGAAATCTCCTTCATCGGGGTCGACAAACCGCACGACCGCCTCATCAAATGGAGCTACGGTCAACTCCCCGTCGCCAGGGATTTCTTCGGCAACTACAGCCCTGACCCGGTGGTCGCCTGGACGAATTGGAGCAATCTGGCCGGTTGCCCCGGCAGCTTCGTCAGCCCCGACTTGGTCGAATCGCACACCGACCTGCTCTTCAAAGCGCCGATGCTGGGCGCCACCATCCCCATCTACTTCTACTTCCTCTTCGAGCACCTAACCAACCTCCAACGCATGGCCGCCCTCCGCCTGGCCGGCTACAAGCTGGACATCTGGAACAAACTGCGCGCGGAATCCCGTAAGGGCGACGTTTTCCGCCTACCCTACATCCTCACCTTCGTCGTCCATCAAGGCGACGGCTGGACTCCACCCACCAAAATCGCCGATTTGATGCAGCGGCCGAAATCCGCGCCGGCGGAGTTGCTCGACTGCCTGCAAGAGTTGGAGCTGAACATGGGCTACATCCCGGTCACCGTTGATTCCGGCTTGAAAGGCCACATTTTGGGACGCGTGACCCTGGCGCTGATGAATGCGGCCTCGAAAGGGCGCGGGTTGGAGTTTTTCGACGAACGCGCGGAAATGATCGAGGAACTCTTGCAGCAGCCGGACTCCGTCGGTATGCTGCGCACGCTGTTGCGCTACATGTTTCAGGTGGACGACCGATCCTGGCAACAGCGCGAAAAAATCGTCAAACACCTCAAAAACCACATCATCCAAGACAACGCCATGAGTATTGCCGATCAGTTGATCGCCCACGGGCAGGAACAGGGTCAGGTGCAACTGACATGCCAGTTTCTGGAACGGAAATTGGGCAATCTTTCCAAGGCAGCGCGTTCCAAGGTTGAAAAGCTGCCGTCCAAGCTGCTGGTTGAGTTGCTCAATGCTGCCCACAGCTTCGAAAAACCGGCACATTTGAACCAGTGGCTCAAGCAGAGTCACGACAGCTGAAACAGCGAAAAGTCATCCGATAGCCCACCGCAACCATGCTCGTTGGAATTTCGCCTTCGATCGGTCCCGACCTCCTGGCCACGCTTTGCAAAATGGGCCACGGTGATCGGATTATCCTGGCCGATGCCCATTTTCCCGGCGAATCGCTGGGCCCGCCCGTCATTCGCGCCGATGGGCTGAAAATCCCGGATTTGTTGGACGGAATCCTGCCATTGTTCCCAACGGACACCTACACCGCGGAGAGCGTTTTGATGATGGCGCCGGTGGAGGGAGATACGCCGGATCCAACCGTGGAGGAGGGCTATTGGAGCCGAATTTCCGCCGCTTGGCCGGAAACCCCGCCCTTGCAAAAAATTGAGCGCTACGCCTTCTACGAGATGGCGAAAGCCGCGTTTTGCGTCGTCATGACCGGGGACACGGCCAAATACGGCAACTTGGCGCTAACCAAAGGAGTTGTGCAAGCTATGGCGGCGAATTAGGCGTGAATTTTGGCTATGCCGTTGATTTTGAGGCGGTTTGGCTGAATTGGGGCCGATTTTGCGCCTAACGCGCCTCCCCTAATTCTTGGGAAATTTCACCCACTTCTCCGTGGAGGAGGAACTCTGCACCGCCGTCGCCACGAAAGCCATCCCAGCCACCCCGTCATCGACCGTGGGAAAATCGTAACCCTCCGGCGGCGCGGGATTTCCCTGAATTTGATCGGACATCGCCTTGGCCGCGGCCAGGTAAACGTTGGCAAACGCCTCGATAAAGCCCTCCGGATGCGCAAACGGCGTCCGCGTGTAACCATGCTCGGCCGCCGCGGAGCTGATGTATTCGTTGCCGCGCCGGTAGATTTTTCGGGGCGCGTTGGCGTATTTCACGATCAACTCGTTGGGGTCCTCCTGATGCCACTCCAGCGAGGCCTTGGTGCCATAAGCGCGAATGTTGAGCGCATTTTCATCGCCGTTGGAAATCTGCGAAGCGTAGATGATCCCCTTGGCCCCGCCATCAAAACGCACCAAAATATTGCCATCGTCGTCCAACTGACGGCCCGGGATAAACGCCGTCAATTCCGCGCACATTTCGTCGATCTCCAGCCCGGTAACGTAGCGCACCAGGTTGTGAGCGTGGGTGCCGATGTCGCTGGTGCAATTGGACAGCCCGGCGATGTTGGGGTCGGCCCGCCAGTTGCTGATTTTTCCCTGCCCATCGCCTTCCACATCGCCCACGGCGTAGCCCTGAGGATACTCCGCCACCACCTTCAAAATGCGGCCCAACTCTCCGTCCTTCACCATCCGGCGCGCCTCCTTCACCATGGGATAACCGGTGTAATTATGGGTGAGAGCAAAGACTTTGCCGGAGTTTTTCACCACGTCGCGCAATTGATGGGCCTGCTCCAGGTTGAAGCATAGCGGCTTATCGCAAATGACGTGAAACCCGGCCTCCAGGAACGTCTTGGCCACGTCGTAGTGCAGGTGATTTTGCACCACAATGCTCACGAAATCGATTCTGTCCTCCCGCGCCGCCTCTTTTTGCGCCATTTCCCCGTAGCTGCCGTAAACCCGGTCTGGAGCGAGGAAATAATCCTGCCCTGAGAGCCGCGATTTTTCCGGATCGGACGAAAACGCGCCCGCCACCAGTTCGATCTTGCCATCCAGGTTAGCCGCCATGCGGTGGACCTGGCCAATAAACGCTCCCCGGCCGCCGCCGACCATGCCCATGCGAAGTTTGCGATTCATGATGTGAGTGTGTTGGGTGTGTGGTTAGATTTTCAGACTTCCAGGGCTAGCTAAAAGCGCCGGAAGCAAGCCGCAACCCGTTTTTCCGAAACCGGGGGCGAAACTGGCCCGCGAGATCGATCGCCGCACGGTTCCGCAAAATTTCACCAGCCGCAGCGAATATCCGGAACCCCGAACCCCGAAAAAACGGTTGAAGGCATTTGCGGGCAGCCTAAAATGGGGCGCCGTCTCGTCATTTCGGCGGACATTGGCCCGAATTGGGGCATTAGCTCAGCTGGTAGAGCGCTTCAATGGCATTGAAGAGGTCAGCGGTTCGACTCCGCTATGCTCCACTCCCTTAAACCAATGATGCGGAGCAGTTTGGAGTTCGCGCAAAATCAGCGACAATCCGTCAAGCCCCATGCCAATGATGCGCTGATAGGCAGGATGAAGCGCAATTTGGGGAGAAAACGATCGATAACGAGTTTCGCGCTTCCATTCTTCCACGAGGGCCCGAAATGTTTCAATCACGCTTGGCGAAGGCCCGGCTTCCTCGACTGAGAGACGCGTGCCGTCTTCCCAAGAATTGGGGAGCGGAGCCAAAACCTCCACTTTGCCGTTCTCGTCCAAGGCATCGCCCATTTTTGGAAAACCTACGTGGAAGATGGTTAGAATCAAGGCAGATTCGCCGGGGCGCCGCTGAGGAGGAGAAGAAAAAGGCGTCGAATTCGACTACCAAGTCGGCACGATGATCGAACTTCCCCGCGCCGGGCCGCGTTGACCGCGAACGAAATTGCAAGGGTGCAGACTTTTTCAGCTTCGGCACCAACGATTTGACCCAAACCTGCCTTGGTTTGAGCCGTGACGACAGTGCTGGATTCATGGGCGGATTACCAAGAGAACGACGCCTTCGCCAAGAACCCCTTGCCGCCATCGAATATCCGGAAGTATTCGATCGTGAAAACCGTCTCGCCGTGGACCGAGAGCGGGATGAATACAAGGTGGCAACGATGGATGGGAGGAGAAATTCTGCCGGGTCCACGGATGCCTCGTTCACGTCGAAATTCGGGGCGACAAGGTCCGGATTCAGACGGACGGCACGGAAAATGCAATCGCTCTACCGCAGGTTCCGCGCAAAAAACGCCGATGCCGTCTCGGTGCACGTGCCGAACCAGTTTTGCCCGCCTAAAAACGCGTGCGGACCGCCGGAAAGCTCGGTGAAGCCGGTTTCGAGGCCTAACTCGCCCATTTTGCTACGAAACAACTCCGCGCGCGTGCTGGGATCGTCGAATTCGCCGGCCAGGAAGACGATCGGCGGGTCTGCGGCGTCGAGATGGGTCAGCGGCGAGGCGAGCCGGTAGGTTTCCGCCCGCTCTTCCTGGGATCCGCCGAGAAACTGGCGATAAATCTCGGCCGTTTTCGAGCGTTCGAGGATTCTCGCCGCCATCAAGTCGGTTTGCGCGCCGAGCGGGACGGCAGCCTGGATTTCGCTGGAAAACTCGGGATTTCCGCCTGCGCCCTCTAATTCCGCGACACCACCGGATGTGGCGAGCAACGCGGTTAGGTGCCCGCCGGCCGATAGCCCGATCGCGCCGATGTTAGCCGCATCGATGCCGTACGTTTCCGCGTTGGCCCGCATCCAGCGCACCGCCGCCTTGCAATCGTGGATGGCCGCGGGGAAGGGCGCCTCGCCGCTGAGGCGGTAGGAGATGGTCGCAGCGACGAATCCGCGGGCCGCCAGCGCTTTGGCCAGGTTCGCGTGGCTGGTGCGATTGCCCTTGGCCCAGCCGCCGCCGTGGATGCAGATGACGCCGGGCAATTTGGCCGGAGCGGCGGTTTTTGGGCGGTAGAGGTCCAGTTGCAGGCTGCGCTCGCCGTAGGTGGCGTAGGTCAGGTTTTCGTGGGTTTGCAGCAATTCCGGCGTTTCGGCCGAAAGCGTGGTTTTGCCGCTGGGTTTGCTGCGCGGGATGAGATTTCGGCGGATAAAGGCGCTCACCGCTTGGGTGGGATCGTTGCCGCCGCGCATCCCGTGGTTGGCGCCCTCAATGACGAGCAATTGGGAGCGCCCCTTGGCTTTTTGGATGGCGGCGTGGAGTTTTTTGGCGTGTTGGATGGGCACGATAGTGTCCTCCGTCCCGTGAACCAGCAAAACCGGCGGATCGTCGCGAGAAACGTGGGTGATTGGCGAAACGCCGGCGACTTTTTCCGCGTCCATGGCGGCGAATTCCGTCCCCGGCTCGTGGCCGAGCAATTGGCGGTAGGCCGGGTGGGCGTGGGGAATTTCGCCGAGCAGAGCCCAATCGGTCGGGCCGGCGTAGCTTACCGCGCAGGTTAGGCGCGAGGATTGGCGCTCGATGGGGTCGGCTGAATCCGGTTTGGCCAGATCGTCGTGCAAGGCCAGCCACAGCGAGAGATGTCCGCCCGCCGAGCCGCCGGCTGCGCCGATTTTTTCCGGGTCCAGGTTCCACTCCGCAGCTTTGTGGCGGATGAACTGGATGGCCCGGGCGCAATCGTGGACCTGAGCCGGATGGGTGGCGACATCCGTGAAGCGATACTCGACGGCAACGACTGAAAACCAGCCGCGCAAGAACCCGGCGCGCAGGTAATTCGGCACGCTGGCCTTGGATCCCGCCCGCCAGCCGCCGCCGTGGATGTAGACCATGACCGGGGTGGGTTTGTCGGATTCTGCGAGGTAAACGTCGAGGATTTGGGCGGGGTGATCGCTGGCGTAGGCAACGTCCTTGTGCGTGGGGACGAAAGCCGCGTTTTGGGCGCCCGCGGATGCAAGGACGGCGGCGGCGATCGCAGCGGTTAGGCGAACGGGCGCGGAGAGGAAGAGGGCGAATGGTCTCATGCGGCGAATTTTTTGAAGCGCCATCAGCTTTGCCTGCTACCGGACGTTGGCGCAACCAAATCCCTCGCGGTTGTCGCGATGCTCGGCCCTCAATCGCCGCGAGATTTTTCCGCCCAGGGCGTTTTTCGGTCAAAAAGCGTGCCGTACTTGGCGTAAACCGGCCGGGCGGCGTCTTGCGAAATTCGCGCCACAGCCTGGTCGTAAGCCTCGCGCATCTGGTTCAGCGCCGGCGCTTTTTCCGGATTCAGAGCCTCGTTGACCAACTCCAGCTTGTCGCGCCGCATGTCGTAGAGTTCTTCGGCCGGGGTCATCCCGCCGCCGCCGTAAAACCAGTGCACGTACTTCCAGTCCCGGCTCACGACGCCAAAGGAATGGGTCGCCACCGGCCCCCAAAAGTTCATCAGCGCCAGGGTTTCGCGCACGTCGCCGCTTGGCTCGCGAAGCAGCGGCAAAAGCGAAACGCCATCCACGTTTTCAGGGATTTTCTGCCCGGCCAGCGCCAAAATGGTGGGCGCAAAGTCGATGTTGCCGGTCACCGCCCCACAACGTTGGCCGTGAGTGGCCGGCATGCGTGGATCGTGAATGATGAGCGGCACCCGCGAGGCTTCCTCGTAGGGCAAAACCTTGGAACCATAACCGTGCGAGCCGCAAAAAAAGCCGTTGTCTGAGGTGTAGACCACCACGGTGTTTTCCGCCACGCCCGCGGTTTCCAGCGCCTGGCGAATCATCCCCACGGCGACGTCGATGCCGTAGATTTGCTGGTGGTAGACGCGCATCACCTCATCGTAGCTTTTGTCGTAGTTCCAGCTCGAAAATCGCTCGAACTGACGGCCCTGGCGGCTTTGCTCGGAAAAATGGCCGCCGTGTTCGCGGCCAAAATTTTTCGGTTTGGCGAATGTTTTGCCCGCGTAAACATCATCGAACGCAGGATCCGGGGTCGTGGGCCGGTGCGGCGCCTTGAAGCTAATCGAAAGACAAAACGGTTGGCCCGATTCGGCGGATTCAGCGATGAAATCGCGGCCAAACGCACCGTATGCCCGGGTGGCGTGCGGAAATTCGTCGGCGTAGTTGGCGATCGCCTTGTTTTTCTTCGTTTGATAGTGCGTCTGGCCCGGTCCGGCGCCCCACCGGTCGAAATCGCCTTCCGGCAGGCCGCTCCCTTCCACCACGATCCCGATTTTTCCCGCAATCGCGGTACGATAACCAGCCTGGCGCAGCAAAACCGGGTAACTTTGCGCCCAATTTCGCGCCGGCAGGTTGCCCAGGCCAAAGTTGCACCCGGCCTGGTACTCATACATGCCGGTCAGGATGCTGGCACGGCTGGCCATGCAAATGGCGGTGGTGTCGTAGTGGTTGTCGAACGTGACGCCCGCCTTGGCCAACGCATCGATGTTGGGCGTTTGCACGTCCGCATTGCCGTAGCAACCCAGGGTGTAAAAGCTCTGGTCGTCCGCCAGCAAAAAAACGATGTTCGGGCGGCCAGACTGGCCCGGCGCCGCGCAAAGCAGGACCAGCGTGAAAAAGAGCGCGTGGAGGGTGAATTTCGTCATGGAAAAAGCATCGTTAGGCCAAGTCCGCACCCCTCACCCGATCGACGAGCACAACTGCTGCCAAAGCTGGGCCGATCCCCCATTTTCGCCCAGGCGCGGGATGATGACCTTAACCCAAACCACCGCGGCCATAAGCGCCAAAACCAGCGAAACGTAGCCCAGGATGAGCCCGGTCAAAACCTTGCCCTTGCCGGCATCGCTCTCGGCCGCCTGCAACCGGATGAGCGCCACATGGCCGGTGACGATGGCGGCGGGGCCACAGAGGATCGACAAACCCACGCACGGAAACGTCGCCATCGACGCAATGCCGGCAATCAGGGAAATGAGCGGCAACGACCCCGCATCGTCATTGGTCTCGCCGCGGCCGCGATCCCGCGCATCGGGAGCCGCCGAAGCCTGGCCCGGCCCCGGCTGCTGCGGCATCCCGTACGGACTCTGCACCGGAGCCTGGGGAATGGGCCCGCCCGGCAGAACGGCGCCCTGCGGCAGCGCTTGGCCCGGAGGCGGAGTCGCCGGTTGTTGCTGGGCATAGGCTGGTTGTTGTTGTTGTTGTTGAGGCGGCGGTTGCTGCGGTTGTTGAGGCGGCTGATGTTGCGGCTTCGGATAGCCCGGAGGAGGCGGAACCGTCCCCGCTTGAGCCGGAGCGGAAGCCTGGTGCGGCTGGGGAGGCGCATCATCGCCCGCCGCGGTAGGGAGGTTGGCTACCGAATCGTTCGCGACTTTGGCTCCCTCATCCGGTTTGGGCGGAAAATCGATCTTTGCGCTGCAAATCGGGCAAACAACGCTCGTTCCGTAGAACGAATCGTCGCCGGACACCTTTTGTCCGCACTTTGGGCAAGCAATTTTGAGGACGGCCATGATTCAGCGCGATAATGCGTGAGGGAAGGCAGGGGAATCCAGCGGAAATTTCAACAAACCGCAAAAACCCGCCGTTTGACGCGAAATTAGGCGGATTGAGCCCCAAAATTCGCGCATTCGCGGGTTAAATCGCCCAACCCTCCCACATGTCTCGCGGCGGCGACAGGCAGCGGGTCGAATCCAGGTCCTTGCGCGAGAAATCGCCCAGCATCGCCTGCCGAACCCGCCGGGAGCGGTTCCGACCCGCGGCATGCAACAGGCGATGGTGCCAAAACACGGCCGTGCCAACCCCGCCCACAATTTCGACCGGCGCCGTGTTGCGCATCGCCCGGTCCATTTTGGCCCTCAACGCACGCCGCCGCACGTCATCCTCCCGCGTGGCAAAGCCATGGTAAGTGAGGCGATGACTGCCGGGCCAAACCGTAAATCCGCCGCCACCGAAGTCTACCCGCTCCAAGTAAGCCACAACACCGACCTGAAACGCGTGACGGTCGAGGTGGGGGCGCGGAAGGCGAATTTTGAGGCTGGGATCGGGAAAAATGGGGTAAAAACCGCGCACGTAGCGCGGTTCGGCCACTTGGCCGGGGCCGAGGAGTTGCTCGACAACGCGGCGGACGGCCCGGTTGGCCACGAGCAGGTCGTAAATCCAGCGTTCCCCGCGCAAGCACTCGCGAAACTTGAGTTTGCCGAGCCGCTCGGCCAGATCGCGCGTATCGCAGGAATCGGTGACCGGGCCGGACCAGGTTTCGGGGCGATGGCGGTCGAAACGCGGCGGAAGCAACTCCCAGCAGCGGTCCACGGCGCGTTTGGCGTCACCGGCAGGCATTAGTCCCCGTTTCACGAGGTAACCGCGGGTTTTGAACTGGTGAATCTCTTCGGCGCTCAGTTCGAGGGCAGAATCGAAAAGTTCGTGGGGCGGCAGCGGGACTGCGGGGCGGCCGTTGCGGTGAATGGCGGAAATCCATGGCAGAAGGGCCCTGAGCGTCATGAAACTAGCCATGCAGCCGAACATGACGCTAATCCCGGCCAGCGCATGAAAAATTCGTCATCTGAAAAGGCGAAACGACGCGACCGGACCCGTTTTACTTCGCGGGACTTCCGCCGATTACCACGCTATCCGGCTACACCCGATAAATGCCGGGAGAGAGCTGCGTTTTCGCCAATTCCTCAAGCACTTGCCCGTAATCCTGGCTCGCCGCGGCGTAGAGTTCGGCGATGCGCTGCTCAACTTGCGGCGGTTTGGTGGAATTGCCGGTTGGGTAGACTTTTTCCGCCAAGTTGCGGCGCAGCGGAAAGCGTTCGGCCTCTGCGCCCAGGAATTGGAGCACTTCAGTCAGCAACAGCCCGGGATCGTCCTCCACCAGCCGAAATTCAGCCACGAGCAGGTTGCCGGTTTTAAGATGCGCACGCCAGTTGGCGATCATCGCCGAATACATGCCGAGATCCAACTGACCCCGGGCGCGGAGGAACTTGTCCAGCTTCTCGGGATCGACTTGGTCCATGGTTCGGCCGGAATGCTCGGTGATCTGTTTTTTGGCGTGCGACCATGCGCGCTCGCCCGGTTCGCGCATGGTTAGGATGGCCTTCATTTCCGGGTTGATGAGGCAGATTTCGCGGATCACTTTCGGCCGCAGCGTGGCGTAGGTGGCGGTGGCGTCGCCAAAAAATTTCGGTGCGTAGGGGCGGCGGTGAAACATCCAGGATTCGAGGTTTTTGCGCAGCGTCCGCCGGCGAGAATCGACCATCGCCATGCCGGTGTAGTCCTCCAACCGCGGGTACTCGAATTTTTGCTGCTCCGGCTCCAGCAGCGTGCTAAAAAAGTAGGTTTCCTTGCCTTTGGGCAGGAAAATCTCCGGGTGGGCTTTGAGGTGGCGGTTCAGCCAACTGGTTCCGGTGCGTTGCGGCCCCAAGATCAAAAAATCGGGAAATCGCGTCAAATCCGCCCCCGGGTTGGCTCGAACCAGCTCGAGCTGCTCGCAGGTTTCAGCGGTGAGGGTTCGCGGTTTCACGACGCTAAACTCCAACACCCTCCTAACCGGCAACCTCGTCCATCGGGAGCTTTCCGTTGGATGAGGTAACGCCAAAGGTGTCGCCGTCCGCCAGGGGACGCTTCATGACGCGGCCGCCGGCGCGCTCGATGAGAAGTTGGCCCGCGGCGATGTCCCAGAGGCTCACGGATTCCTCAATGTAGGCGTCCAGCCGGCCGCAGGCGATGTAGGCCATGCCGAGGGCGGCGCTGCCCAGCATCCTGGTTTTGCGAACCTTGAACGCGATTTGCTTGTAGCGCTCCAGCCCGGCCTCCATGCCCGCGTTGGTCTTGGAAAAACCCACGGTGACGACGGCTTCGCTCAAATTCGAGCGGTTGCTCACCGAGATCGGCTTCCCGTTGCGGGTAGGCTCCTGGCCGGGGCCGACGGCAAACAGTTCGTCCATCATGGGATCGTAAACCACGCCCACGATCATCTCTGCTTCGTGGCGCAGGGCGATGGAGACGCAAAAATGCGGGATGCCGAAGTAGAAATTCACCGTGCCGTCGATGGGATCGACGATCCACTGGTGGTCGCTGCCTTGATCGCCGGCCAGGCCTTCCTCGCCGTAAATGGCGTGGGTGGGATGCGCGGCCAGGATGATGTTTTCGATCGTTTTTTGGCAACGCACGTCCATTTCCAGCTTGATGTCGTGCTCCAGCATTTCATCGACGTTTAGCTCGCCTTCGTAGTTATCGCGCAGTAGTTGACCCGCTGCTTTGGCCGCATCGGTCGCGGTTTGGAGAAAATCGCTCATCTGGGCATCGACCCTGCCAAGTTCACGCGAAATTGCAAGCGCTCTCGCCCTTGGGACGCGGCCACAAGGAGGGGGCGCCCGGCCTCAAGGCGAGCATCTTGCGTTGACCTCGTTGTTGGGCGGTACGGAGCGGCGAAAGCGCTCAGTCCAGGGTCACTAAGGTGTTGATTTTTTCCAGAGTGCCCTTTCCGATTCCATCGACTTCGAGCAAATCTTCGACCGTGCCGTAGGGGCGGCCGTCGATCACGCGCTGGGCCAGAATGGGGCCGATGCTCGGCAGTTTTGCCAACTCTTTGGCGGTGGCGGTGTTGACGTTGATGGGTTCGGTTAGCTCCGGCGCCTTGCTTTTGGGCGCCGGTGCGAGCCGTGCTTCGACGACTGGCGCGGTTGGATTGGCCAGGTTCTCTGAATTGGCCGTTGTGCTGGAAGTTTCGGTTTCTTGGTCTTGCTGACAACCCTGCAGGACGCAGCAAGCCAAGCCGAGCCCTGTTGCCAACAACCAGTTGCTGTGTTTCCTGGTCATAGCCACTTCCCTAAAAAACCGCCCTGACAAATGCAAGCGAAAAGTGGATTTTTTTAGCAATCCGTTAGCGGCCCGGGCCAGCAAGCCCCGATGGCGGGGTTTTTTGCGATTTTTTCTCAAACGAAAGCGTTGCCGGGCATCGCTTACCGGGTGCATGGCGAGCAACATCAAGCGTTTGACAGCACACACGTTGAGTATCCGTCCACCCCACCTTTGTCAAACCTTAGCACCCCCTGCACCTTGTCCCGACCAATGACCCCCAGGCCCTTGGGCCAGAGCAGCGATGCCGAACTCGTAGAATTGTGCAAACACCAAACCGGCGAAAGCAAACTAGCCGCCTACCAGGAACTGCTGCGGCGCCACGAAACGCTGGTTTTCAGCACCTGCATCAACATGCTCCACAACGTGCAAGACGCTGAGGAGGTGTGTCAGGATGCGTTTTTGCAGGTTTACCACAAAATCCACCAATTCGAGGGCCGTTCCTCCTTCAAAACCTGGCTCTACCGCATCGTCTACAATTTGTGCCTGAATCGGCGAAAATCCGCCATGGCCCGCCGCAACCGCGAGACCACCGCCGGCGAAACCTACGCCCAAGAGGTGGAAGTGCAGCAGTTGGCCTATTTTGCGGCAACGCCGGACGACCGCGTGCCTCGCGCGTTGTCAAGAATGGCGGAAAAAGAGCGACAGATCATTCGGCTGCGTTTCGTGTCCGACCTGAGTTTGAACGAGATCGCCGAAAGCCTGAGTTTGGGCCTGAGCGCCACGAAAATGCGGCTTTACCGAGCCATGGACGAGTTCAAGCGAATTTACTCCGCCCTGCCGGCGGACCCCACAACAGCACCACCTGATGACCACCCAAGCAACGGAAAACCCATCCTTCGAAGACCTGGAATGTGAGCTAACCAGGCTGTTTCAGCCTCAGCACGAAGCCGCCCGAGTCCATCTTGGCCACGGCATGCTGGTCGAGGCTGCCTTGCGAAAAATTTTGGAAGATGAGCCCGGCGAGCAAGCCGGCGCCCAGGATTCCGCGAGTTTATCCAGCTAACCGCGCGGCACTCAGATTGCGGCCACCGTGTTTTCGGACGTCTGCACGCAGAAAACCGCCGTTTTGAGCGAGATTCCCCCGATTCAGCGCCTGGTTCGCGTGAATTTGCCACGATCCCGGTTGCGCGGCGCGTTTTTTGGGACAATCTGCCTCTCAGCCTGAGCGTAGGGCAACGCACCAACCAGAATGACCGAAAATAAGGCGGGCAAACTCCTTCAACAACACTTTCCCTTCGCCATCCTCTCCAGCGTCCCGCTTTTTCGCGCCGATACCCCGGAGGGGCATCTTTTTGCCAATCAGGCGGACCACATTTTGCACATGCGCCGGGGTGAGGAGGAAAAGCTGGTGGTCATCGAGTGCAAGGACAACATTCTGCGGCGTTTCACCAAGGAAAACTCCAAGGAAATCGCGCTGAACAGCAAGTGCTGGTACGCGCGCTATTTCGGCCAGGCCAAGGAGGTCCGCAAACAGGTGCGCGGGCAAATTCAAGCCCTGTTTCAGTGCCTGCGCATCCAGGAGCGGGGCAGCCCGGTGGTGGAGGGTTGGGTAGTCCACGCCGGCCGGCACCCGGAGGAAATTCGGCAACTTTACGCCGATGGCGTGCTGCTAATCGCCATGACCAACCGGCAGTTCAAGGAGCGGTTGGAGCGCCTCAAGGCCGAGGGCTGGAAGCCGGTCGCCGTCCATGCCTCCCAAGACCTGACCCAGCTAAAAATGGGCCGTCACGAGGATTACCTCCCCCATCCGCCCACGAATGAGGCGCTGCAACATGTCGATAACCTGCGTTTTGTCCTGGATGGCGGCATTTTCACCAAATTTCACCTGGAAGGCCAAAAACGCACCCACTGGGCCATTTCCGGCTCCGCGGGCTCGGGCAAGAGCGTTTTGCTGGCTTACGCAGCCTGCGTTTTTCGCTCCAACCGCCACATCGTCTCCGGGGCGAACCAATCGGTCCTGCGCGTGCTGGAATCCGTGGAAGGCCGGTTGCCCGCCACCATGCCCGCGCTGGAAAACCGGCGCATTTACGTCTACGCCATGAGTTCGGCCCAGGTGGACGCCTTGGAGAGCTACTACGCCAAGTTTTGGGGCGACTTTGAGGCCCTGAACGGCGGCGAAACGCTGCCCGGCGCCCCTACGGTGCATTTTGCGCAATGGACTGGCGAAATCCCCGCCGATTGCACCGTCCTCATCATCGACGAGGGCCAGGATTTGAGCCTGGAAGATCAGGAAAAAATCGCCAACTGGCACGCCAACGGCCGCGCCAGCGCCAACTACCTGGCCGTGGCGATCGACCATCAGCAGCGGCTCAAGCAGCACAACAAAAAGGTGCTCATCATCCAGGGCATGAACTTTAGCGGCAAAACCACCACCATGACGCGCAGCTATCGCCAACCCTTTCCCGCGGCCATCACCGGCATTGCCCTGCTGTTTCGCTGGTTTTCCCAGCAGGGCGCCATGATTCGCCCGCCGGGTGAAAAAGTGTCCATCAACAGCAAGCGCCAACCCACCTTGCGCGGCTGCCTGGGGGCAAAAGTGGCGACTAACGATCAAACCAACCAGTGCGTGGTGACCATGCGCAACGACAGCCATCCCGGCAACCACTGGCGCCGGACCGCCGACCTTTACGAACACCCGGAGGACGTGGCGCGATTGCTCGCGACCCAACAAGTCGACTCCAGCCGCGTTTTGTGGGTGCGCTTCACCAACCAACCCGTGGATGCCGATGAAGAGCACGCCCTGGGTTTCCAAATCAACGCCGTGAGTTCTGAAAACCTCACCGATTTCCTGGAAACGCGCGTCAAGGGTTTGGAATACCCCATCGTCGTCATTGAAGGCATGCCGGACGGGATCGACAACATTGAAAACGAGGACCAAATGTGGATGGCCCGCCGGCAGCTCTACCTCTGCACCAGCCGCGCCAACGGGTTCCTCTACTTCGTGCTGCCGCCCGACCAACACGCCGAGGGAATTCGCCACGAAATCAGCCGCCTGCTCGAGCAACTGAGCGCTCCCGTTCAGCCTCGGAACAAAAAGGGCCACGAAGTGGGCAAAACCTGGAGGCTGCGCTTCCGATGGCGGACCGATGACGTGCGCCAGGTTCCCGATTTTGACGACGCCATGCCGGATCCCGCCGAAATAGAGGCCGAGGAGGCCGAAGAACTCTCCGAAGCCGAAATTGCCGAGGGCGAGGACCTGGAGGAAGTGGAGGATCCCAGCGAATTGATCCCGGAAATGCTCGACGATGAAGATGAGGACGACGGCAACGACGGTGAAGGGGAAGAGGACCTCTACGAGCACGAAGAGGAAGGCGCTCCGTAGGCTGAGGAGGGGAAATTTGGGCCGAATGCTCGATTTTCGACGTCGGGCGGGCTAAGCCCGACAGCCTCCCATGACTTCGCGATACCAGTGGGCGACATCTCGAAAGTCCGGACCGAAGAGGGGAACGCCGCGTCGAAGTTTCCGGAACTCATGAGGCGGCGTGCGGTGGTGTGACGCAGAAAGTTGCCGATCGGGCCTTCGTAGGAGGCCATGTGATGTCCAATCGTACGAAACGTGCCGACCAACGATTTCTCAAGGCTCAAATCCGGGTTGGGGACTTCGACTTCGGCTTGTGCAATCATCGCAGGTTATCATCTCGCCTCCGGCAAGGTTGCCAGCAAGAAGGCTGAGCCGCTGAGGCCGGCGCCCCCTGAATTGAACGCGCCGATTCCCAGCGGGCTCTAACCGAACGATGGGTTTTCGCCATGTCATCGCCTCTTGCCTGGTCCTGCTGATTTTCGCAGCGGGGGCCATGCAGCGTTTCGGGATGTCGCTGGCGGATGTTCGCTCCCCCCAAACCATCAGCTTTGACGACGATGTGGAGCCGATTTTGGCCGAGCATTGCTACGATTGCCACGCTGAGGGAGCCAGCAAGGGCGGCGTGGTGCTGGATGAATTTGCCGATCGCGAGGAGATGCTGACGGCGCTGGATATGTGGGAGAGCGTGCACCACAACGTGGAGGCGCTGCTCATGCCGCCGAGCGACCATCCTCCCATGAGCGAGGAGGAAAAACTGATGCTGGCAGGGTGGATCGAACGCGAAGTTTTTCGCCTGGACCCGAAAAATCCCGATCCCGGCCGGGTCACGATTCGCCGGCTGAATCGAGAGGAATACCGCAATTCCATCCGCGATTTGCTGGGCGATCTGGGTTTCGATCCCGCCGCGGATTTGCCCCCGGACGACACCGGCTATGGCTTCGACAACGTGGGCGATGTGCTGACGATGTCGCCCGGTTTGTTCGAAAAATACGCAATCGCCGCCGATCGGCTGCTTTCAGCGGCAATTCGCACGCGCCCGCCCGAACCGGGGCGAGTCGTGGTGAGTCAGGAGGAGTTTCGCGGCGTTCGCCACGCGCCCAATGGAACGGGCTCCTTGTCCGGCGCCGGCGCGATCGGGGCGAAAATCAAGGTAGCGCGCGATGGCGAATACCAACTGCGCATCCTGGTTGGGGCCGACCACGCGGGCGACGAGTTGCCGCAAATGCTGGTGAAGTTTCAGGGCAACAAAGACCGGAAATTCGCGGTCAAGGCCCAGCGGCAGCAGCCGCAATACTGTGAGGCCAAGGTCACCACGCGCCGCGGCGACCGCTGGCTGGAACTGGCGTTTTTGAACGATTTTTACGACCCGAAAAACAAGGATCCCAGCCGCCGGGACCGGAATTTGCACATTTATCGCGCGGAATTAGCCGGCCCGCTCAATTTGAAGCCGCCGCCGCCCACAGCCACGCACAAAGTCATTTTTTCGCGCGGCGGAACGGGAACGGAAGCCGACCGGGCGCGCCGAATCGTGGCTGCGTTCGCGCGAAAAGCCTGGCGCCGGCCGGTTGAGGCGCCGGAGCTGGACCGCTTGCTTCAATTCGTGGATTTGGCCAAGGCGGAGGGCGATAATTTTGAATCCGGCGTGAAATTGGCCCTCCAGGCAGTGCTGGTTTCGCCGAAATTTCTGTTTCGCGCCGAATCGCAGGCCCGGCCGGACGATCCCGCGGAAATCCACCCGATCGACGAGCACGCGCTGGCTTCGCGGCTGTCGTACTTTTTGTGGAGCACCACCCCGGACGACCGTTTGCTGAATTTGGCCGATTCCGGCGAATTGCGCGAAAACCTGGACGCGGAGATCGATCGGCTGCTGCGCGACCCCAAAATTGCCGCGTTTACCCGCAATTTCGCCGGCCAATGGCTGCAACTGCGCAACCTGGACATCGTCATGCCCGATCCCAAGACCTACCGCGGCTGGAATGCGCCGTTGCGCGAGGCGATGCGCCAGGAAACCGAGCAATTTTTCAGCGCGATTTTGGCCGGCAACCGCAGCGTGCTCGAATTTCTCGACGCCGACTTCACCTTCCTCAACGAGCCCCTGGCCCGGCACTACGGCATCGGCGAGGTGAAGGGCAACCAGTTTCGCCGCGTTTCGCTCACCGGAGCCAACCGCGAGCGCCGGGGCGGACTTTTGGGCCACGCCAGCATTTTGACCATCACCTCCAACCCCACCCGCACCTCGCCGGTCAACCGGGGCAACTGGGTTCTCGAAAACCTTCTCGGCGCGCCGCCGCCGCCGCCGTTGGAAAACGTGCCCGACCTGGAAGAGACCAAAAAACGCGCCGGCAAGGAGTTGACGATGCGCCAGCAGTTGGAAATGCACGCTGAGGACAAATTGTGCGCCAGTTGCCATGCCCGGATGGACCCGATCGGCCTGGCGCTGGAAAATTACGACGGAATCGGCGCTTGGCGCGAGCGCGACGGCAAGGAGCCGGTCGATTCGAGCGGGCAACTTTACACCGGCGAGAAATTCGAGGGCGCCAGCGAGCTGCGCGCCATTTTGGCGAATAAAAAGCGCGAAGCGTTCGCGCGAAATCTGGCGGAGCGGCTGCTAACCTATGCCCTGGGACGCGGCTTGCAATACTACGACCGGCCAGCGCTGAATCGCATTCAGGAAACCGCGGCGAAGGATAATTTCCGGTTTCAGGCGTTTATCCACGCGGTAGTGGATTCGGCGCCGTTTCAATACCGGCGGGGGGAGGGTTGAATCCTGGCTCACTTTGATGGGAATTCATGGGGTGGGACATTTAGCGCCAGAGTCCGTCCCCCGTCCGTGCTATTGGATTTGTTTCCACCGATTCTTGCTGAAATTATGGAAGCGCTGATATTTAGAGATGCAAAATCATGCTGAGGACGAGGTTGTTCGACAGGCTTGGGAGCGGCCCGCAAGCATGGAGATCGTCGAAAACATGATCCGCGGCGAGTATGCCTGGGGAAAGGAGATGAGCCGAAAGGCACCTTTGCTTCAAATGGAAGTAGATAATCATCAACCGCCTTGGCTCGACTACTATATTGGCCTGCTTGAATCTGAGGGCTATACGTTTTGGTCAAGCTGGCTCAGGGCGATCCAGAAACCGGCGATTCACCGGCCACCGTCTTCCGTTGGTGGAATACAACGAGCCGCCGAAATCTATCGCTCGGTCCGGCCCGCGATTTATAACCAACGCAACAAGATCGAAACGCCTCCCGGAGTCGATCCGGAGGATTGGATTTTGCAGCAGTTTTTAGCCGCGGAGGTCAAATTGGCGTTTGCGGTGATTTCACCGGAACGAGTGTTAACCGCGAGCCAACAGGAGATCGAAAAGTTCAAGAATTGGGAACGTGAGTTTTTCGTTCAATCAGCTGTTTTTCGTTCTGGCGGCGGCGGCAATTGATGCTTGGCTGCGGGATGGACCCATTTCTCGAAGCAGCGATCGAAGAAGCGCGCATCGGCCTGGCCGAGGGCGGAATTCCGATTGGCAGCGTGCTGGTTCACGATGACCAAATCATCGGGCGCGGCCACAACCGGCGCATGCAGCAGGGCAGCGTGGTGCTTCATGGCGAGATGGATGCGCTGGAAAACGCGGGGCGGCAACCGGCCAGACTCTACCGGGAATGCGCCATTTACACGACGCTCAGTCCTTGCCCCATGTGTTCCGGCGCCATTTTGCTCTACGGCATCCCAAAAGTGGTGATTGGCGAAAATTCGACGTTTTTGGGCGCGGAAAGTTGGCTGGAAGACAACGGCGTGAGCCTGGAACATCACGACAACGCGGAGTGCAAGGAGTTGATGCGGCAGTTTATCGCAGAACATCCTGGCGAATGGAATGAAGATATCGGGGAAAGCGACCCGTCTTAGTTTCTACCCAAATCTCCCCAAAACCCATGAGTGCCAAGCAACGTTCCCATCCCGATGTTTTTGCCGACGCGATCAAAAATCTCGACCACGCCTTCAAATACGCTGAAATTCACGAAGAGGCGCTGGAGCGGCTAAAACACCCGAAAATGGTGATCGACGTCTCGATTCCCGTGCGCATGGACAACGGCGAGATGCGCGTTTTTCACGGTTACCGCGTCCGTCACGACGATACCCGCGGTCCGGCCAAAGGGGGCATTCGCTACCACCCTGACGTGGACATAAACGAAGTGAAGGCGCTGGCGTTTTGGATGACCTGCAAGTGCGCGCTGATGAATTTGCCTTACGGCGGGGCCAAGGGCGGAATTTGCGTGAATCCCAAGGAATTGTCGAATTTGGAGCTGGAACGGCTCAGCCGCGGGTTCATCCGCCGCATCGCGGACTTCATTGGCCCGGAAATCGACGTTCCGGCGCCTGACGTCTACACGAACGCGATGATCATGGGCTGGATGATGGATGAGTTTTCGCACCTGGTCGGCCGCCACACGCCCGCGGTCATCACCGGCAAGCCCATCGCTCTGGGCGGCAGCCAGGGCCGTAGCGAGGCGACGGGACGCGGCGGCTATTTTTGCGTGATGGAGCACGAAATTCATCGTGGCTGGAAACCGCGCGACGTTCGGGTGGCGATTCAGGGGTTTGGCAACGCGGGCCAGGCGATCGCGAAATTGATGCATGAGGACGGCTACAAAATTGTCGCGGTTAGCGACTCCAAGGGCGGAATTTACCGCAAGGAGGGTTTCCACATCCCCAGCCTGATCGAAGCCAAAAACGTGCACCGGCGGTTGGAGGCGATCTACTGTGAGGACGGCATTTGCGACATGCTGGAGGCCGACCAGATCACCAACGCGGAGTTGCTGGAGCTAGACGTAGAGATCCTCATTCCCGCGGCGCTGGAAAACGTGATCACCAAGAAAAACGCCCGTAAAATCCAGGCCGAAACCATCCTGGAGTTAGCCAACGGACCGATCACGACGGATGCGGACAAAATTCTGACGAAACGCGGCGCGGTGGTGATTCCGGACATCCTGGCCAACGCCGGCGGGGTGACGGTCAGCTACTTTGAGTGGGTGCAAAACAAAGCCGGCTGGTACTGGAGCGAGGAGGAGGTTAACACCAAGCTGCACGCGAAAATGCGCGAAGAATACCACGCGGTTTACGAGCTAACGCAGGTGCACGGCATCGACATGCGCACCGCCGCTTACGTTCACGCGTTAGGGCGGATTGGGGAGTCTTTGGCCGCGCAGGGGACGGTGGATTACTTTCGCGCGCCAAGCTGAAGAACATCGGTCGGATAGGCCCCAAACGACGAGCTATACCAGCCCGTTTGCCACTTTTCGCCAAATTTCCACTTCGCCCGGCAATCCCAACCGGCTAAGGCGCTCCTCGATTTGATCGAACTCAGGCTCAACCACGCCTTCGTCGCGAATTTGCGTTTCATCGGCGGGTAAATCGGGAAAAATCCGGCGACTCAGCCACCAACACGCCCAAGCGCGCCAGGATCGCAGCTCTTTGCGCGGCTCCACCATGCGCGTGGCCAAATGCTGAAAATGCCGCCGCGGATTGCCGATGAACTGATCGTCGGTCCGCGCTTGCATGATCCACGCCATGGCTGCGTAGGGTAGCGGCCAGGATTCCAGAACCGGCTCGTCTCCACGCAAATCGCAGCCAAAAGCCCGGTTGAGCTGCAACATGGCCTGCGCCGGCAATCCCTGGAGCCACAATGAATGCCCGCAACGCAACGCTGCCTCGTAAAACGCCGGGTCGCGGTTCTTGCCGAGTTTCCGCATCGCCGCCGCGGTCTGCGGCTCGTCCGGTTCCGGCAAAAACGGGCAAAACGGCAGGTCCTCCAGATGAATCGGCGTCCTCACAGCGTGCCAAAATACCGGTCGCCGGCATCGCCCAAGCCCGGGACGATGTAGCTCTTCTCGTTGAGCCCGCGATCGATCGCCGCGGTGAAAATCAGCACGTCCGGATGCGCCTCGTGAAAGTGAGCGATGCCCACCGGGGCACTAACCAGGCAAACTAACCGCAACCGCGCCGCGCCCTCTTCGCGTAGTTGCTTGGCCGCTTCCACGCTGCTGTTTCCGGTCGCCAGCATGGGATCGACCAGAAAGACGTCGGCCTCGTCCATCACCGGCGGCAGCTTGCAGTAGTAGCGGTCGGGCTGGAGGGTCTCCTCGTTGCGCGCCAGGCCAATGTGTCCGAAATACGCCTCCGGCAGCAGTTGCTGGAAGGGCTCCACCATGCCCAAGCCGGCGCGCAGGATGGAGACGATCGCGATTGGCCGCGCCAGGGCATGCCCCGTCATGGTTTCCAGCGGCGTTTGCACGGTTTCGTCGCGCAACGGCAAATCGCGGGTGACCTCGTAGGCCATGAGCCGGCCGATGGTTCCGAGGTGAAAGCGAAATTCGCCCGGCGAGGTGTTTGCGTCGCGCAGTTTAGAGAGCCGCGCCTTGATCACGGGGTGTTCCACGACGCGGAGGTTGGGGATCTGGCTGAGGTCGATGTCAGGCATGGCGAAAGGTCTCTCAACTCCACCCCGCGGCCAACTCTTTTTCTCCAGCTACATTGAAGAGCGCATTGCCTCCGCCGTTGATTCTCGGGTGCGTTTGGGTTATTGGCTCAGACGATGAAACATCCCCGACTTTGCTCAACCACCACCCTGCCGGGACGAAGGAGTTTGATGGCAGAATAATTGGGGCAGAATAATTTTTTTAGGATGCCAATTGAGTGCCAGGATGAAATTCGGGCGATCGGGGAAACGGAGTTCCACCAGATCGAGCACACGGTCGTTGGCGTAGCATTTGAGGTTCACAACGCGCTTGGCCGTTTGTTGGAAGAGGACAACTACCAGGGCGCGATCGCAGCTAGGTGCAGAAGGCTGGGATTGGACGCGCGGCGCGAGATGTGGATACGGGTGACTCACGCAGACTTTCTGAAGGAATATCGCGTCGATTTGATGGTGGAGCGCGGCGTGGTAGTTGAAACGAAGACCGTGGCGAAGCTGAATCCGGCCCATCACGCCCAGGTTTTGAACTACCTGTTGCTCACCGAGACGCATCATGGCTCGCTCATCAATCTGCGGCCAACCAGCGTCGAAAAACGCTTCGTTTCCACCACGCTAACGTATGAGGACCGGAGCCGAATCCGAACCAAAGAACGCGACTGGCAGCCCTTGACTCCGGAGTTCACTCGCGTCCGTGAATGCATTCTCGCGCTTTTCCAAGACTGGGGCGCTTACCTGGAAAAAGCTCTCTATTTGGAGGCGCTGACCCACTTTCTTGGCGGAAAAGGGAACGTCATCCGGCGCATCCCCATTTTTGATCTGGGCGAAGAGGTTGGCAGGCAGGAAGTTCATTTGCTTGCCCCGGATATTGCGTTGGCACTGACCGCCATTCGAGGCGAAACAAACCTCATGGAACTACACCAGCGCCGCTTCCTAAGTCACACCAACCTGCAAGCCATCGCCTGGATCAACCTGAACGGCCCAGAAATCCAGTTCACCACCCTCCAAAAATAAAAGAAATCATTCTGCCAAAATTATTCTGCCAAAAAAATGAAAACATCCCTCAACTGGCTCAACGACCACCTCGACCTTTCCGGCAAATCCATCGACGAAATGGCGGATTTGCTGACGTTTGCGGGCATCGAGGTCGAAGGCATCGAGCAAATGCCGGAGCACCTCGTCGTTGGTCAGGTCAAGATCTCCGAGAAGCACCCGAATGCCGACAAATTGAGCGTTTGTCAGGTGGATGACGGGTCAGCTAAGCCGCGCCAGATCGTCTGCGGCGCGAAAAACTACCAGCCGGGCGACAAGGTGCCCCTGGCGTTGCCGGGCTGCGATTTGGGCGGTGGTTTCGTCATCAAGGAGGGCAAACTACGCGGCGTCGAATCGCACGGGATGATGTGCAGCGCGAGTGAACTGGGATTGAGCGACGATGCCGACGGGCTCATGATTTTACCGGAGGATTTGGAACCGGGAACGCCGCTGAGCGAGGTTTTCCCGCCCGTCTACGACCTGGAGATCACGCCGAATCGGCCGGATTTGCTGAGCCACCTCGGAATCGGCCGCGAACTGGCCGCGTTGACCGGTGAGAAGCTGAAATCCAAGCCTAGCGTTGGCAAAATTTCCACCCCTACCCGCGAAGCGAAGCCAAGCGAAATCAAGATCACCGACAGCGAAACCTGCCCGCTCTACACCGGTCGTTTCATCCGCGGCGTCAAGGTCGGCCCGAGCCCAAGCCTGGCTGCAAGAGAAGCTGAACTCCGTCGGCTTGCGCCCGATCAACAACATCGTCGACATCACCAACTTCGTGCTCATGGAAGTCGGCCAACCGCTTCACGCCTTCGATCTCGCGAAGCTGAACGGCGGCATCCACGTGCGCCGCGCCGAGGCCGGGGAGAAGTTCCTCGCCCTCGACGGCGAAACCTACGAGCTAAGCCAAGCCGATTGCGTCATCGCCGATTCCAAGGATGCCCACGCCCTCGGTGGCGTGATGGGCGGGGAAGACAGCGGCGTGATCGAATCGACGACCGACATTCTGCTCGAAGCCGCCTACTTCACCCCAAGCCAGATTCGCCGAACCTCGTCGCGGCTGATTTTGCACTCCGATTCCAGCTACCGCTTCGAACGCGGCGTCGATCCCGCGCAAATCCTTGGCGCATCCGAGTTGGCGACGAAGCTGATTTTGGAGCTGGCGGGCGGAACGGCGGACGACGAAATTCTCATCGCCGGCGAAGTTCCGCAGACCGAGTTCACCGTCCCGCTCGGCAACGATCACTGTCGCCGCCTCATTGGCCATGACGTGCCGAACAAGGAGATCGACGGCATTCTCAAAAGCCTGGGATTGCGCAAAACCAAGGCCGGCTGGCAGATTCCGACCTACCGCCTCGACCTAAGACGCCCTGTCGATTTGATCGAAGAAGTCGCCCGCGTTTACGGCCTGGAAAAGGTGCCGGCTAAGGTAAGCGCCGACTTCGTCCCGCCCTCCAAACCGGACGGCGACTACGATTTCCGCGCCAAAATCGCGCGTCATCTCACCAGCATCGGCTTCTGCGAGTGCCAAACCATCAAGCTCATCAGCGAATCCCAGCTCGAAGACGACCTCGCGAGCGCAAACCGCAAAATGCAGCCGATCCGGGTCAAAAACCCGATGACCGACACCCACAGCGTCCTACGTCCCGCGTTAGTCCCGTCGCTTCTCCGCGTGGCCGAGCACAATGTCAGGATGGGCCTAACCAACCTGCGTTTGTTCGAGATGGGCACCACTTTCGTCGCCAGCCCCAATCCAAAATCGGGCGATCAGATCGAGCAAGCCAACCTCGCCCTGCTCGTCACCGGAGCGCGGGAGGAAATCTCCTGGCAAGCGCCAAACCCGGAAAACCTGGATTTTGCCGCGTTGCGCGGGATTTTGGAATCGCTTGCCCAAGGCCAATCCGTCACCCTGGAGCCGAAAAAAGACGACCGCCTCCTCCTCGCCGCGGAAATCCGGATGGGCAAGGCAAAGGTGGGCATGTTAGGCCAAATTTGGCCCGCACGCGCGCGCGATCTGGATTTGGACCAACCCGTCTACGTCGCCGAGTTGAGCCTGAAAAAGCTCGCCGCCGCCATCGACACGACGCCGCGATTTTCCGAGATTCCCAGGTTCCCCGCCATCACCCGCGACGTTGCCATCGAGGCCCCGGTCGACCTCGCCAACCAGCAGGTTGCCGACTTTTTCGCGCAAACCGGGGAAGCATTGTTGGAGAGCAGCCAACTCTTCGACGTCTTCAGCGATCCCAGCGGCGAAAAGCTGGCCGCGGACAAAAAATCGCTCGCCTACTCCCTGGTTTACCGCGATCCGGAAGGCAGCCTGGAACACGCGCAAATCGACGACGTTCACGGCCGGATTCTGGATGCGCTGCGCAAAAAGCTGCCCGTGCAATTTCGCTGAGCCAGCGCCGCGCCGTTCGTCACTTCTCCCAACCAACTGGCTGAGTCCAAACCTGCTCCTTTTGACCCTCGAACGATGGGTTGGGGTGGCTGCGGCTGGACTGGATCATGGCTCGCGCGTAGAGGGCGTCGTCCGGAATTTGAAATTCGACGCCCGTCCCCGATTTTTCGGCCAAAACCTCGCCAATCGGCCCCAATCGATCACCGATCCGCCGGGTACCGATGAGCTGCGTGGTGAACGTTTCCTCGCCGTTTGGCCGTATGCGCAGGCGTAGCGTGCGCGTGTCCGGCTCGTATTCCACCGCATCCAGAAAAACGCCGGAACTGGCGTAAAACCGCCCCTCGCGCATCGCCTCAACGAGTGCCGCGCCGCTCAGCTCCCGGGCCCGCACCATGACCCAGCCGCGGCCGGGCGAAACATTGCCGCCGTGGTAATGGTGGGAGTCGTCAGTGGCCACGCCGTAGAGCGGCGGGGCATTGAGCTTGGTTAGGCGAATGGTGTTGGCGATGTCCCAAATTTGCTCGTCGCCGGGGTGCTCTTTATCGCCAAGATGCCGGATGCCCGGGTGACCGTTGAAGACCTCGAAAAACTGCTCCTCAACGACGTGGGCGAGATCTTCCGCCGTGATCGCCCACCCGAAATTGGGATGGTTGAGGTGCGCCAGAATCGGCTCCCCGGTCTGGGCTTCGAGTTCGGCGATCGCGCGCAAGTTTTCGCGCAAAATCTCCCGCACCGTTTGTTTGGATTTGATGGCGGGAATGGGCTTGGTTCCCGGCAAATTCACGGCATTCACGTGGACGGGCTTGCCGGCGGAGTAATTGGAGATTTCTTCCGCCTGGACGATCAAAAACTCGCCGGCTTTCTCGAATTTTCCGCGATATTCCGCCAGTTTTTTGAGCCGAACCTCGGTTTTGCCGTCCACCTCGCGCGTTTCGACCCAATCCTCGCCAAAGCGGCGAAGATACTTGTCAAACGCCGGCTTGCCCAGGGCGCGTTGGCGACGTGCGACCGCCTGCAGGCCCATCCACTTTTGGCCGGTGGCGAGAATGTTGTGATCGCTTAGAACCGCGAAATCGTAGTCATGCGATTTGTACCAATCCATGATCATCTCCGGAAAATCGTTCCCGTCGCTCCACAGCGAGTGAGCGTGCGTGTTGCCCCGATACCACGTTTGCGCGTGAAGCGGCCACGCGGCGGTCGCGGCGAGAATAACAACGCACAACGGCAAAACGCGCGTGCGGAAAAGAGACGATTCGCGAGAGCCGCGATCTTTCGGTTTGCGTGGGTTCATGGAGCGATCTCGCCCTTGCAACGCGGCTCGTCAAACGGAATGCTGGGCCCATGAAAACCACCCTCGCTCTGATTTGCGCCGCTGCGACAAGCCTCGCTGCAGCGCAGGATTTCGATTCTCACCCGCCCATGCGCCCGCTTCCGCAGCCGAACCCGGATCGGCCGATTCCGGCGGACGGGCCGGTGTTTTTCGTGGATGGCTCGGCCGGCGATGACGCGAACGCCGGGACCGAAGATGCGCCTTGGCGGAGCATCGGCCATGCTGCGGCGAAATTGCGGCCGGGCGATACTCTGCTGATCCGCGGCGGGGTCTATCACGAGCACGTGCGCATCGAAATTCGCGCCACGGCCGAAAAACCGGTCACCATCGGCTCGTATCCCGGTGAATTGGCGATCCTCGATGGCGGGATTGCGGATTTTCAGCAAAATCCGGCGAAGGCCTGGGAACCGCTCGAAAATGGCGAATTTCGCTCCGCGCGGCAGTTTCCGGGGCTTGGCGAGCGGCCGGATTCAACCAACGTGCTGGGAAATTTCGCCGATTCGATGATCCCGCTCCACGGCTACCGGTTCCTGACCGATTTGCGAAGCGACAACCACCTGTTTCACAGGTTAGAGGGTAGCAAAACCGCGCAGGGAAACGGGCTCTACTGCGGGCCGGGCGTGTTTTACGACGCGGAGACGCAACGCATCCACGTGAGGCTTGCGCCTACCCAACAACCTAGCCGCGGCGAGGCCAACAACTACCGCGGGGAGAGCGATCCGCGAAAAATCCCGCTGGTCATCGCCGGACGCGGGAAATCCGCGCTTAGCTTGGTTGGTGCGGCACACGTCGTCCTGCGCGACCTGGTGGTGCGCGGTTCGCGGGAGGCGACGATCGACATGACGGACTGCTCTAACATTACCCTGGACGGCGTGACCAGCTACGGCGGGCAATCGGCGTTGCGGGTGGTGAGCACCAGCGGCTTGCGTTGCGCGAATTGCGCGTTTCGCGGTATCGCAGCACCGTGGTTATGGCGCTGGAGCCTGAAGTATCGCTCGATCGAGGCGCGCATCGTCTCGGCCAGCGCCTGGAACCCGCCGGCGCGCGGAAATCGCGATTTCGAGTTCGCGTTTTGCGAATTTACCGACTGCGTGGACGGCGTTTTCATCGGCAACGTGGACGGGGTGTTGGTTCGCAACTGCTTGCTGGACAACGTGAGTGACGACGGCTTTTTCATCACCTGCCGCACGGCATACGATGGGTCGACGCCCGGCGGAGATTTCACCTTCCGTCACAACCGGATTTCCGGCGTGCTTTCGGCGTTTGCCTTTGGCGTTGGCCATGGGCGGCAGCGCACGATCGACGCGGGCGGGAACAAGCAACTCGGCAAGCAGACGACCGTGCGCAACAACGTGTTTGACCTGCGCGGGCCGGTGCTCTACCAGCAGCCGAAAGAGGGGCCGATCGCGACGTTTGGACGCGTGTCAGGCGATCACGGCAGCCCGGCTTGGGAGCCGATCGATTTCATCGAAAACACGGTGCTTTCGCGCGATTCGCCCTGGCGCGGATACTACGCCGCCGGCTGGGGTAAAGCCATGGGCAAGGGCACGCGGCGGCGGATCGAGCGCAACCGGTTCGTGCACGATCTGGGGCTGCCGGGGCAGGTTTTGCCGGCTAAAGAGGTGGCGTTCGCGGCGAAGGACAACGTGCATTGGTCGCACGAAGCCGGGGAGGGTGGGAGAGAAGGGTTTTTGCAGAAATTCCGGGCCTCGGCGTTGTTTTCGGAATCCGGCTGGACGCAGGGCGACACCTACGCGAATCCGGCAACCGCGCCGGAAACCGTGGGAGCCGGCCCGGATGCGCCGGTGGGTCAGTTTGGGCGGCTTGGCATGTTCGGCAACGAGGGCCTAACGAAGCCAAAATTCCAGGTTTCCCCGTTTTTGCATCAACCGCGCCAAATTTCGGCCAAACGCGCGGCGCTGATTCTGGGTTACCCGGCGTTTGATGCGCCGATGCTGCGTTTTGCCCTGGAAAAAGCGGGTTTCGAGGTGGACGTCTTCGAGCGAACCTGGGTTGCGCCGGAAGACTTCGCCGGCTATGGCTTGGTGGGCATGTTAGGGAGCACGGTTCGCGCCAAAATGGAGCCCAGCGGCTTCGCGCCGGCGGATTTCGCGAAAATTCGCGCCTACCTGGAAAACGGCGGCCAACTCGCGATCGGCCGGGAGTTGCTCGGCCAGATTTTTCCCGGCGCCGAGGGCCTAACATTCGTCGAATCGATCGCCGGAACCGGTCCGCGCGGCGTGAAGTCGCAGCTTCGCCTCCTCCAGCCGCAGCATCCCTGGCTGGCGCATTTGGAGACCGCGGATTGGCTCGGAGGACCTGGCTTTTCCGCGATGCGGCTTAGCAAAGGCGTCAACCTGATCGGCGATTCCGGCACCGCGCGTTCGGTGCTCTGCGACGTGCCGGTGGGCAAAGGGCGCTTCGTCTACGTGGGCTGGGATTTATCGCGATTTCTCCCGGAAGGCCGGCGTCCGTCCACGCTGGAGCAGGAACTGGCCTACGAGCGGCAGTACCAAATTTACGAACGCATGGCGCGGAGTTTTTTCGAGCACGAGGCCGCTTTTCGTGCAAATAATGCCGGGAAATGACCCACATTAACCGCCGCACCTTCCTCAATCGCCACAGCATCGGGATCGGCTCGCTAGCTCTCGGGCAGCAACTTTTGGCCGAAAACCGGCGTCCCGCCGTTCACCACAGCCAACGCGCCAAACGCGTCATTTTCCTCTGCATGGCCGGCGGCCCTTCGCACCTGGAGACCTTCGACTACAAGCCGAAATTAGCCGAAATGGACGGCCAGCCGATGCCGGAGTCGATCACCAAAGGCCAGCCGATCGCCCAGCTTCAAAACAGGCCGCTGAATTGCCTTGCGCCGCAGCTCAACTTCCAGCGCTACGGTCAATCCGGCCAACAGATCGCCGACCAGTTCCCCTTCATCGGCAAAATCGCCGACGACATCGCGATCGTGCGCTCGCTGAAGACCGAGCAGATTAACCACGATCCTGCGCACACGTTCATGAACTGCGGCACGCAAATTTCCGGCCGACCGTGCATGGGAAGCTGGGTGCTCTATGGGCTGGGCAGCGACACGCAGGAATTGCCGGGCTTCGTCGTCCTCACCTCCGTGGGCGGCGGTCAATCCCAGCCAATCGCCACGCGGCAGTGGCACAGCGGGTTTTTGCCGAGCAAATTTCAGGGCGTGCACTTTCACTCCAAGGGCGATCCGGTGCTCTACGTCAGCAATCCCAAGGGCGTGAGCCGCGCGGATCAAAAGGTCGTGGTTGATGCGGTTAACGCGCTGAATCGCAGCCGCAACGCGGTGGTCAACGACCCCGAAATTACCGCGAAAATCAGCCAGTACGAGCTGGCCTTTCGCATGCAGGCCTCCGTGCCGGAGTTGACCGACATTTCCAACGAACCTAAGCAAATCCTGGACCTCTACGGAGCGACTCCCGGCGACGGCTCCTTTGCCAGCAACTGCCTGCTGGCCCGTCGGATGGCCGAACGCGGCGTGCGCTTCATCCAGCTTTATCACCGCGGCTGGGATCATCACGGCAACGTGAAAGGCGGCATCGAGACGGTGGCCAAATTGGTCGACCGCGGCGCCTACGCGCTCATCACCGACCTGAAACAGCGTGGCATGCTTGAGGAGACACTCATCGTCTTTGGGGGCGAATTTGGCCGCACGCCCATGGCCCAGGGAACGGGCCGCGATCACCACATCAAGGGCTTCAGCATGTTTCTGGCCGGCGGCGGCGTGAAGGGCGGAGTCAGCTACGGCGCCACGGATGATTTTGGCTATAACGCGGTGGAAAACGTGGTCAACGTGCGCGATTTGCACGCCACCATGTTGCACCTGTTAGGCATCCGGCACGAGCGTTTCAGCGTGAAGTTTCAGGGGCTGGACATGCGGCTGACCGGAGTGGAGCCGGCACGGGTTTTGCGGGAGATTTTGGTTTAGCTTAGCTTAGCGGTCCGCGCTAGGCAGGCTAAGACGGGTGTGACCGAAGCTGAATGTCGCGTAGCGACAAAATATGTTAGCCGTGGGTTTTACCCACGGAAAGGCGGGCCGATGATGCGTCGCGTAGCGACCGCTTAAGGTCTGTCCAATTTTCCCCGCGTAGCCGGTCGCTACGCGACGGATAAGCACTGGTACGTCGCATCCGTGGGTTGAAACCCACGGCTAACACATTTTGTTGCTACGCGACATTCAGCTTCGGTCACACCCGCTAAGACTCCCATTTTTCGTGCCAAGCGCGAAAAACTTTGGGCGAGATCTCCGAGGGCTTGATTTCCGAGCGCCCGCCCCAAAATACGTTGTCGTAAAGCACGGGGATTTTCTGCTCCTCCAGATGCTGGTCGATGGCGGCCTTGTGCTGGAGCATCACCTCTTTGTCCGTGCCGTGGACCACGCCCATGATGTTGACGTTGCCGAATTTTGGGCCGCCTTCGCGCCAGTAGCAGTGCGTCATGATCTCATGCCGGCCAACCTCGCCGCCGGCGCGTTCCTGCATCCCATCGGGCACGCGCCAATGAAACAGGCCGTTGAATTTGGTGACCCGCTTGCCGGTGGCCGAGGGCTTGATGTGCTCCAAAAACGTGGAAAACCGGCCGATGACGCGTTTTCGATCGAGATTTTCGGCGATTTGGCAAAACGTGTCGATATCCACCCCGGCGCGTTCGGCGCGATTTTGCCAGGGGTTTTCGCAAATCTCCTCCGGGGCCAATTCCTCCTTCAACGCCAGGAGAACTTCCCACTCCTGCGGGTCGAGTTCCACCAGAGCGGTCGTCATCATTTTGGCCGGTTGGGGCGCCCGGGCGCCAAATTCCATGGTTTTGCGCCGCACGTGGCCCACGCCGAGGGCGAAAATTCCCTTGGCCGGCATCAAAATGAACTCCTCGGCGCCCGTCAGCCGCATCAGCGCGTTACCGTGTTTTTCCAGGCTTTCGCCCTGCGGGACCTTGAGCGTGGTCCACAGCCGGTATTCGCCGCCGGTCAGATTTCGATCGGTGGAGCGAACCACCACGTGACCGCTGAAAGGGTCCTCCTTGGCCATGAAATCGAAGGCGGCGTCCAACTTCTCCTCCGGCACTCTCCAAGCCACCAAAGCGCCTTCGGCCAATTTGTTGGCGAGCAAGGTTTGGCGGACGCGGCGGATGACTTTTGCCCTCAACATCGCCTGAATTCGCTCCAAAACCGTCTCCAGCGGCACACCGGATTGTTCGGCGATTTGTTGGAAGGGAAAACGGACGAATCCCTGGATTTCGTCTTCGGAAACGGCCAAAATCCGGGCGTTGGTGGCCTCGTCATGTTCGGTAGGAACGCTCATGGGCGGGCACGCTAGGCCAGAAGCGGGCGTCGGGCAAGCGTGGAGGGGAAGTGCGATGGTTCAATGGTTGGAGGCGGACTCGTCACCCCAAATCTGGATGCCTTGGCTCAAAAGTTCCGCCCGCAGTTCAATGCGGTCGGGATCGTTCATGTTGAGGACACGAACGGTTGTGCGCCCAATTGGAGTCAAACCCACGATGACCGCGCCTTCATTCGTGAAATGTTCGCTCCAATCATCGTTTCGCGGATGAAACAGGGCCGTTAGCTTGTCCGTCTGGGGATCGAAACCGGTTAGGTTGCTCGATTTGTGGAGATTGCACTGACCGCAGGCCTGACAAAGGTTTTCAACGCTGTCCGATCCTCCATGTTTGATCGGGCGGATGTGTTCGATGTGAAATCGGGGAAAGGGGATGTGTTCCTGCGCCATGCCACAATATTCACAACGATTGGCCGCTCGCGCACGCACGATTCGGCGAGTATTCTCGTCGATCACGCTCCCTCAAGGCTGGGTTTCTTGCTTACGCGCTTTCGCCAGAAGAATGGCGATAAAATTGCCAACCCGCACGTAGGTTTCCAGTTCTGCGCGCTCCTCATCGGATAATTCGCCTTCCGTGTTGCGTCTGGCCAAATCGTCGATGTGATCTTGCACCTCTCGATCCATGGAAATTTTCGACAACCGTTGGGAGACCTCCGGTGTGAAGCAAGCTGTTATCGGATCCAGCATTCGGTCGAGGTATTGCGGGGTTTTCATTGTTGCCGGTAGTTTATACGAGCCTCCCGCAAAGACAAATTTTCGAGCACCAATCCCCGCCAATTCCCAGTTGCCAAAAACACGGGAAGCAGGTGGAATGTGCGGCCTGACATTCCGCACATTGTGACCAAACACCCCAAATTTTTCACCTGGCCCACCATCCTGGCTTGCGCGGTTATCCTGGTTTGCGTGGCGCTGTTTGCCTACCGGCCCAAGCTGGAAAACAACCCCGGCCAGCAGCAGGAATCCGCCGCCATGCTGGAGTTGCAATCGAAGCTGTTCGCCGGAATCGCGAATTTCGACCGGACGGCGGCGGTGAGCGACGTGGAGCAACTGCGTGGGCTGGTGGGGAATCGCGCCGGCGCCAGAGCCTACGCCGCGCTGCTGGTTTACCTGGATGCGGAGGCCCTGCGGCCGGATGCAATCGAGGTTCTGGCCAAATTTTCAGGCGATAGCGAGTTGGACGCGGCGGTGCGCCAGGCCGTGGAGAGCCCTGACTCGCTCCCGGAGGATCGAACCGCGCTAATCCGCGAAAATCTAGGTTGGAGCGGGCTGCTCCTGCTCTCTCAGGTTGACGATCGGGCGCGCAAGGAGGTCGCGCGCACCGGAAATCGGCTGCTGATCATGTTTGGCGCATTCATCGTGTTGGCCCTGGGGCTGCTGTTTTTGGGTTTGGTGATGCTGGTGGTGGCGATTCCGGAATTTCGCACCGGAAAGCGGCGCCTGCGTTTTCAGCGCGAATCCGCCTTCGCCCCACTCTACCTCGAAGCGTTCGCGGCCTACCTGGTGGGCATGATTGGTTTCTCCGCTCTCGGCGCGGTGGTGAAGACCTCGGCGCCCACGCTGTGGACGATGGGCGCCATTGCGGGATCGCTTTGCCTCGCGCTGGGTTGGCTGGTGGTTCGCGGCATTCCTTGGGCCACCCTGCGGCAGGAATTGGGCCTGCATTGCGGCGACGGCGTGCTGAAGGAGCTGTTTGCCGGCGTTGCGGGTTACATCGCCCTGTTGCCGATTTTGGCCACCGGCGCCGCCGCGACCATCGTGCTCCAACTCATCGCCAGCGGCTTGGCGGAGGGAACTGGCGGCCAAACGCCGGTCACTCACCCGGTGTTTGCCATGGCGCATCACGCCAGCCTGGCGCAATTGCTCGCCGTCATGGCCATGGCCGCGGTGGTGGGTCCGTTTGTGGAGGAGGTGATGTTCCGCGGCGCGCTTTACCGGGCGTTGCGCTCGCGCTTGGCGCTGGCGGCCGCGTTGCTGGCCGTGGCCTTCATTTTCGCCATCGTGCATCCACAAGGCATCATCGCCGTTCCCGGTTTGCTGGCGATGGCCGTCTCCCTGGGATTGATACGAGAGTGGCGCGATTCGCTCATCGCCGCCACCATGGCTCACGGGTTGCACAATGGCACGCTGTTGGTGCTGCTTTCGGTGGCATTGGCGTGATTCATGGTGGTACCCGTGCTAGGAAATGCGTCTATCGGCTAGAGACAACTACGTTAGAGTTCATCATATGATGGGGCAAGTTGGGAAATTTCTTCTTGTGACGCATCCCAAAAGTCGAGTTCGCGACCACTAAACTGATCTGGCAACATAATAAACATACCCGCCGCGTTTACTCCGTGCGGCCCGCACCCCACCTCGGTGATTCCTATCCCTGATTCGAGACAGATTACGGTAATTGGGAAGTCGTGCAATTCCTCCACCAAGTCCACCTTGACGGCCGTCACCCTTCCTTTTGGAATTCCCCTCTGCTTTCCGAATAGCTTTGTCCAAAATGGAATCTGGGTGGTTGTAAAGTTCGAGGATGGAGTCGGAAGGCGGAAACAAAGGCCCGAATCCAACCGGAAAAAGGTCGAATAGAAGTCAAGCCATCCATTCTCTTGGTGGGATTTGACGAAAATTGAATCGAGCAAAGCTCCGATCACCTGATCTTTGGCGATAGTCGTTTCCAATGTTCCTCTTGGCATAGCTTTTGCACTTAGCCGTCGGGAGCGCGGGTTGATTGCAACGAGAATCTCTCAGAGCACCTGGAGAAATCAACCTCAAAGCGGGGTTCTCTCCTAGGCTGTTTTTAGTGCATCTCGGTCAGAGCTACTAAAGGACCCGCCCGCAGATGGCCCGCAGACGGCTTCATCCTAACAAATCCACCAAAACAATGGATTTCTCCCCGTTTGCGTCCAAATTTACCGAGATGAGAATGCTGACCGCCGCTCTGTTCCTGACCGTGGCCGCTTGCCAGGCCGATACCGGCCCTTATGCCCCCAACCGCGAGCGGGTCCCGGAGCCGGCCCGCGAATTTCGCGCGGCCTGGATCGCCACCGTTTGGAACATCGATTGGCCGTCGCGCCCTGGCCTGACAGCCTCCCAACAACGCAGCGAACTTACCGCGTTGCTGGATATGGCGGCGAATTTGAAGCTCAATGCGATCGTTTTTCAGGTTCGGCCCGGTTGCGACGCGCTTTACGCCTCAAAAATCGAGCCGTGGTCCCACTGGCTAACCGGCAAACAGGGCCGGGCCCCGTCTGATGGCTACGATCCGCTGGATTTCGCCGTCCGCGAGGCGCATCGGCGCGGGATGGAGCTTCATGCCTGGTTTAATCCCTACCGCGCCCGCGCCAACCTGAAAGTTAGCGCCGCGGCCAGCCACATTAGCCGGACGCATCCGCAGTATCTCATGCCCGCCGGCACGCAAATTTGGCTCAACCCAGGCCACAAAGCGGTGCAGGATCGCGCCGTCCAGGTGATGGCGGATGTGACGCGGCGCTATGACGTGGACGGCATCCACATCGACGACTACTTCTACCCCTATCCCAAGGGCAACAAGATCCTCTTTGATGACTCCAAAGCCTACCAGGCCTATCGCGGCAAGGGCGGAAAACTGGGCCTAACCGACTGGCGCCGCGATAACGTCAATACCCTGGTCCAACGGCTCAACCACGAGGTCAAATCCGCCAAACCGCACGTGAAATTCGGCATCAGCCCGTTCGGAATCTGGCGTCCCGGCGTGCCACGCACGATTGAGGCGGGAATCGACGCCTACGAGGATATGGCCGCCGATTCTCGACGGTGGTTGCGCGAGGGCTGGGTCGATTACCTCTCGCCGCAGCTCTACTGGCGCATCAACCAGAAGCCGCAGAGCTTCACCACGCTCATCAAGTGGTGGGCCGGCGAAAACAAGCGCGACCGCCATCTTTGGCCGGGGGTCGCCACCAGCCGGATCAAGAGTTCCACGGACCGGAATCGCGGTTCGCGCGAAATCGTGGCGCAAATCGCGGAAACGCGCCGGCATGCCGCGACCAAGGCGGGAACCGGCCACGTTCACTGGAGCATGAAGGCGCTTCAGCAGGATCGCGACGGCATTCGCAAACAGCTCGCTGCCGCCAGCTACACGCAACGCGCGTTGGTTCCGGAATCGCCCTGGCTCGGCGGCAAAACGCCGAAGGAGCCGGTCGTCGCCACGCGGTTGACCGGCGATGGCGTGGCGTTGGCCTGGCCAGCGGCATCAGCCGGCGCAGTTCGCTGGTGGGTGGTGCAAACCCGCGCCCCGGGCTCCAAAACCTGGCGAACGGAGCGCATTTTGCCGGCTACGGCGACCCAATTGACCCTGCGCGGCCGGCCTGAGGCCCTGGCCGTTCGCGCCGTGAGCCCGACGGGGAAAATTTCCGGCGCAAAGGCGCTGAAGCTCCAGTAACTCCCCTTCGCCGTTTCGATCTTTTGTTGGGTGTGACCGAAGCTGAATGTCGCGTAGCGACAAAATATGTTAGCCGTGGGTTTCAACCCACGGATGCGACGTACCAGTGCTTATCCGTCGCGTAGCGACCGGTTACGCGGTGAAAATTGGACAGACCTTAAGCTTAAGCTTAAGCGGTCGCTACGCGACGGATAAGCACTGGTACGTCGCATCCGTGGGTTGAAACCCACGGCTAACATATTTTGTCGCTATGCGACATTCAGCTTCGGTCACACCCCTTTTGTTCCTTTTGGCGCCTTGCCGTGCCGATCACCGCCGCAGCGGAAATTTTTCGCCCTGAATCCAGCGCCGAACGGTTTCGTCGGTCAAAATTCGCCCAAACACGCGGTAGCGCGACTTGGCGAGCGGATTCCAGCCTTCGATTGGCTCGGCGGTGACCGAAAACGGCGGGCGAAAGTAGGAGGAGTGCACGAAGCTGAGTTTTTCGCCGTCGTTGACGACAAAGCCGGTGTGTTGGTCCAAACCGACGACGTACAATCCCGGGCCGGTATCGCGCAGGTGCTTGGCGATGACGTCCATGGGCTTATCATAAAACAGCTTGATGTGCGGCTTGGTGGTGAGCGTGGTGATGATGCGCTGGGACGGTTGCTGGGCCAGCTTCACGCGTTCCAGCCGGAAACCGGCATCGCGCAGGCAGGTGGTGACGAAATACCCGCAGGCGATCTGGCCTTCGCCCGGTTGTTGGGAAACGCCGCCGAACGCCCAGGTCGTACCGTACCAGGCGGGGAAGATGTCTTCGATCAGGGCGCGGAGCAGCCGTTGACGCGCCTTCGCGATAACTGCGGTTTTGCCGGAAGAGGCGGCGTTTTGCAGTTCCTCGCGCAAGGCAACGCGATCGGTCTCCAAAGCTTCGAGATTGGCCCGGTAGGCCTCGCGTTTCGCCGAAATTACCGATTCAGCCACCTCGGAGGTTGGGAGGACGGCTGGCGACTTGGCGGATTCTTCGCTACAACTCGAAATGGCCAAAAAAGCCGGGAAAATCGTCGCCAACGTCGAAAATCCGCCAAACTTGGTGCGGGGCGGCAAAACCCGACACCGGCCCGTTTTACGGGCGGCCCTACTTGTCCACCTCATCGATCTTGAGGGTGGCGCGGATCTTGTGCTTGAGGGCGGCGGCTTTGAACAAGCTGCGAATGGCGCTGATGGTGTAGCCGTTGCGGCCGATAATTTTGCCAACGTCGTCTTCCGCCACCCGGACCCGGTAAATGTGGCGCTGGCCGTCTTTTTCGTGCAATACGCTGGCTTTGGCCGGGTCATCGACCAATTGTCCCACCATGAATTCGAGAAATTCGTGGAGCGCCAGGCCAGGTTCCATGGATTTTCAGGTTCCAGGTTATCCCTCGGCCACTTCGGACGCTGCCCGCGATTTCTTGCGCTCTTTTTTGATGAGGCTGGTGACGGTTTCCGAGGCTTTTGCGCCAACGGACGTCCAGTAGTCGATGCGGTCCAAATCCAGGGAAACGTTGGCGTTCTCCTTCATGGGATCGTAGGTGCCGAGCGACTCAATGTAGCGCCCGTCGCGGCGTTTGCGCTTGTCGGTGACGACCACCCGGTAGTAGGGGCGGTCCTTGCTTCCTTCTCTGCGTAGGCGGATAACTGCGGCCATTTTGGTGATTTTGAGATTTAAATTTTTGGATTTTGCGATGGGGAGAATTTTCAGAAGCCCATGCCGGGTGGAGCCCCGCCAAATTGCTTCATCAGCTTCTTCATTTTTCCTTTGCTGCGCATCATTTTCCGCATTTGGGAAAACTGGCGAAGCAACTGGTTGACCTCCGTGACGGTGGTTCCGCTGCCTTTGGCGATGCGCTTCCGGCGGCTGGCCTTGATGATCTCCGGGCGGCTGCGTTCCTTCGGCGTCATGGAGAGAACGATGGCTTCCGTCCGGTTGATCTGCTTCTCGTCAACGGAGAGGTTGGGCATCTTACTCATGCCTGGCAACATGCCAAGCAGATTTTCCAGCGGGCCTAGACGCCGCATCATTTTCATCTGGGCGAGGAAGTCGTTGAAGTCGAACTGCGCCTTTTTGAGCCGCTCGGCCATGCGCATGGCTTCGTCCTCGTCCACGGCGTCGGCGGCGTTTTCAACCAGGCTGACCACGTCGCCCATGCCCAAAATCCGTCCGGCCATGCGGTCGGGATGAAATTCGCTCAGCGCGCTCATTTTTTCCCCTTCGCCGATGAATTTGATGGGCACGCGAGTGACTGAGCGCATGGAAAGCGCGGCCCCGCCCCTGGCGTCGCCATCCACGCGGGTCAGGACGATTCCGGTGAGGCCCACGGCTTGCTGAAACGTTTCCGCGACGCCCACGGCTTGCTGGCCGGTGGCGGAGTCGGCCACGAGCAGCGTTTCGCGGGGATCGACGGTTTTGTGCAGATTTTTCAGCTCGCCGATCAATTCTTCGTCCACTTCCTGGCGGCCTGCGGTGTCGAAAATCGTCACGGTGGCGTCGTTGTCCTTGGCGAACACCATTCCGGCCTTGGCGACCTTGACCACGTTTTTTTCGCCTTTGTCAGGCGCGTAGACCGGCACGTCGATTTGCTTGGCCAGCGTCACCAACTGGTCGATCGCGGCGGGACGGACCAAATCGCAGGCCACCAGCACAGGACGCCGGCCTTGTTTGCGCAGGTGAAGGGCTAATTTGGCGGAAGTCGTCGTTTTTCCCGCGCCGTTGAGCCCCACCATCAAAATTCGTCCCGGCGGATTGAGGTCCAGCGGCGCGGAATCGCCCCCTAACAGCTCGGCCAGCTCATCCTGGAAGATTTTGACGATTTGTTGGCCCGGGGTGATGCTTTTCAGCACTTTTTCGCCCAGCGCCTTCTCTTTGACGGAGCCGATGAAGTCCTTGGCCACCTTGAAGTCGACATCCGCCTCCAGCAGCGCCATTCGCACCTCGCGCATGGCGTCGGTGACGTTTTTTTCGGAGATTTTGCCGTGCCCGCGGAGTTTTTTGAAGACGCCCTCCAGGTTGTCGCTGAGTTGTGAGAACATTGGCACACCGTTAGCCCAAAACCGGCAAATCGGAAATCGGAAATTCAGGCGGCCGCTAGGCTGAGGTGGATTCTGGGCAGCGTTCCCCCATTCCTTCAGTTGCCAAATTGCAATCTGGTTGGCAACGTGTTTACCTACCAACGCAAAAATCACCCCAAATCCACTCCCTTCCGATGAAAACCGCCTCGTCCATTCTCCTCTCCATCGCCCTCCTGACCCAATTCGCCGCCGTTGCGGACAGCATCCACGAGTTCACGGCCAAGGACATTGCCGGTGAGGATGTTTCCCTGAAAGATTACGTGGGTAAGGTGCTGCTCATCGTCAATGTGGCTTCGGTTTGCGGTTATACCGACCAGTATGCGAACATGGAGAACATCTACCGCCACTTCAAGGACGCGGGGCTCGTGGTGATGGGGTTTCCGTCCAACGATTACGGCGGGCAGGAACCCGGCTCCAACGCGGAAATCCAGAAATTCTGCCAAGCCAACTACGCGGTGAGCTTCCCCATGTTCGCCAAGGTCACGATCGATGGCGAAAACCAGATTCCGCTCTTCAAATTCCTGACCGAGGCCGAAAATCCCGATGGCGCGGGGCGCATTGGCTGGAATTTCGAGAAAATCCTGGTGGGCAAGGATGGCAAGGTGCTGCGGCGCTTCAAAAGCCACCACGAGCCGGATGGGCCGGAAATCGTCGAGGCCGTTCGCGCGGCTTTGGGCCAAAAGTGACGCCCGGCGCGTGTTTTTATCCGCCCGCGTGGTCCCCGATTTTCCCATTTCTAATCCCGGTCGGCGGCGGATGCGGCAGCGAGCAATTTTCGCATTTCGGCGACCTTGGCGGGTTGGGAATCGGCGAGGTTGGTTTGTTCGTTAGGGTCCTTGGACAGATCGAAGAGTTCGGCGCGCTCTTTGCCGCCGTTTTTCGCGTGGAAGACGATGAGCTTCCAATCGCCGAAACGCAGCGCGCTGGAGCGAAACCCCGTTCCGGCGGAATAAAGCAGGCGCGGCGGCAACTGGCTTTGGCCGGAAATCGCGGGCCAAACGTCGCTTCCATCCCATTTCAGGGCCTCGGGGGAAACCTCGGCGCCGGCCAGGGCGCAAAATGTCGGCATCCAATCGACGATGTGGAGCGGTGAATTGCAAACCGAGCCCGCGGCGAGTTTTCCGGGCCAGTAGGCGATGGTGGGGACGCGGGTGCCGCCTTCGTAAAGGTCGCCTTTTTTGCCCCGAAGCGGAGAATTGTTGCCCGGCAGGCGTCCGTTCGGGCAATTGTCGTCGGGATACTTCGTGTCGTTGTTCTCCGAGGTCGAGCCACCGTTGTCGCTGGTGAAAACGATGAGCGTATTGGCGGATTTTCCGGCTTTTCCCACCGCATCGACGATTTTTCCGACCCCGTCGTCGAGGTGGAGGATGCAGGCGGCGTATTGGCGCGGAACGTCGCCCTGAATCTCCGCCGGGACGCGCTTCATCCACTCCTCCGGCTCGCGAATGGGCAGGTGCACGGCGGTGTAGGGCACGTAGAGGAAAAACGGCGCGGAATCGTCCGCACGCTCCTGAATCCAGCCCACCGCTTCGTTGGTTAGCAGGTCGGTTACGTGGCCTTCCTCGGTGATGAGGTCATCGTTGCGATGCCAGGTGGTGGAATACGGCCCTTTTTTGTAAAAATGGTTGTACGGCGCGACCCCGCCGGCCAGCGAGCCGTAGCTGTGGTCGAATCCGAAGCGATTCGGCCCCCATTCCGTGGTTGAGCCCAGGTGCCACTTGCCGCTCAGGCAGGTGGCGTAGCCGGCTTTTTTCAGCGCCCGCGCCAGGGTGACCGTTTCCATGGGCAGAGCCAGGGTGTTGGTGGGTGTGGTGACGCCAAAACGGCTCCAGTAGCGCCCGGTCAGGAATCCCGCCCGAGTTGGGCTACAAACCGGCGCCACGTAGTGCTGGCGCAGTTCCACGCCTTGCCGGCGGAGGCGATCGAGGTTGGGCGTGGGGACATTTCCGCCATGAAAATCCACGTCGGCCCAACCCAGGTCATCGGCGATGATGAACACGAAATTGGGCGGCGAATCCTGGCTTTGCGCCGCCATGGGCATCCAAGCGGCCAGGAGCCAAAAGCTCAAAAAAACCCGGGAAATTTTCACCGCCGTTCGGATTTGCGAGTTTCGAGTTTCGGATTTCGAGTTTTTCCTTAATCGTAGGAACTCTCCACGCGCTCGGCCACATCGCGGTAACCGTAGTCCACCGCGTAGATCTGCTTCATGCAATCCAGCGATTTTGGCTTGTCGCTCATTTTTTCGTGCACCAGGCCCAGGGAGTAAAGCAGCTCTTTTTTGGTGTCGTCCATGATTTGCAGCTCGGCGGCGGCTTTTTCAAACTGATCGACGGCCAGGTCGTTCATGTTTCGCCCTTCGTAGCACTTGCCGAGCAAGAGCATGGCTTTGGTGCGCAGGTTAGGGCTGGATTGAGCGCGCTGGAGCTCTGGAATCGCGTCTTTCAACTCTCCGGCTTCGTAGAGGGCTTGGCCCAGCTTGTAGCGCAACTCGTTGTCGGTCGGGTTGCGGTTGACCTGTTCCTGGTAAGCGCCGATTTGCGCCTTGAAGTGGCCGCCCTTGAACTCCTCGTAGTCGGCCTTCACCGTGTCGTAGTCGGTATGGCCTTCGTTTTCTTCGAGCCACTCCTCGTATTCGCGGATTTTGCGGTTTCGCTGGGTTTCTCGGGTCTCGATGACCTTCTTTTCCAGCGAAACGTCGCCCCCGCTCAAGTTGTGGGCCCACTCATAGTAGCTTAGCGCGCTGTCAAAGTCCTCTTTTTGCTCGTAAAGGCCGGCCAGGACTTTGACGGTTTGCAGGTCGTTCTGGTCCTCGGCGTATTTGGCCTGGTAAATGGCGATTTGCTCATCCAACTGCTCGCCAGTCATCCCGGAGCGGTTTTGCTTCTCCAGCTCGGCGGCGGCGTCTGCGTCGCGCAGGTTGTCGCGCACGCTGCCTTTCAGGTTTTGCTTGGCCATGGAGGCGCGCGCCGTGGCGTTTTTCTCCTTTTGGGTCGCGTTGAGGTCGGTCGGGTCGAAGCTGGTGATGCGCGCAAAGACGATCGAGGCTTGCTCCCAGAAATCGTGATCCATGTAAAAATCGCCCAGATGGTGCATGTACTTGGTGTTTTCCGGGTTGCCCTGCACCAGGGTTTCCAGCGCGAAACCGGCGCTCATCGGCATTCCCGCGGCCTTGCAGGCCTCAAACAACAGTTGGTTGCCCTGGGGATTGAACGGCTCGTTGGCCAGCACTTCTTTTTCCAGCGCGACGACGGCGGCAGCGGGGTCCTTTTTCACCATGGGCTGCAATTTCATGGCGCTGATTCCTCCCGTGCCAATGTTGATGCGCTTGGGGTCGGCTTCCTTTTTCTTGACCGCTGCTTCGCGGAGGCGTTTTCGCCCTAGCAGGAAGCGCGGTTCCTCTTTGAGCACGGCCTGGAGCAGGCTGATGGTGTAGTCGAAGTTTTTCTGGTCCAATGCGCTGACGCCTTTCATGTAGAGCTGGCGCAGCTTTGGGTTCAGCGCGTCTTCGGTGACGACCTCAGAGCCTTCAGCCTGAGTGGGATCGATGGAAGGGGTTGCGTCTTCTGGTATCATGACAATCCTACGTTTCGGGAGGTTTTGGGGACAGATCCGGAATCTTGGACGAAAAATTTGCGCAAGATCCGAAAGGTTTTCTAGAGAATCATAGCACGCCTGACAACCGTTTTCTTTTGAATCTGCATTCGCCGTGAGTCGTCTGCCACAAAAAGTCGAAAAAGTCGCCAAAGGTTCGTAAAACTCGGCGCCGGGTGGTAAACTAGCCTAACTTCATGCAAAATCCTCTCCAAATGCTCCCGCGCAGCCTCAAAACGGCCGTTTTTCCCGTTTTCCTGCTCCTGGCGCTCGGTCTCACCTCGTTCGGTTCCGGCAAGCGCGGGCAAGCGGTGCTCATTTCCTTTCACCTGGAGGGGAGCAAGGAAGAATGGCCGAAATTCGCCCAAGCGGTGAAAATGAGCGACGGCCAGCAGTTTTACTTCAAGGTCCTACCCGTGGCCACCGACGCCGACATCCAGTGGTTCTACCCCTTTGTCTCCGACGACAAAACCACCTTCGGCGCCGCCTTCAAACTGGATCAACGCGGCTCCAACGCCCTGGCGCAAATCACCGGTTCGCCGGAAAATCACGGGCGCCTGTTGGCCGTCGTCACCCAACCGCTGAGCGACCAACTTCCCGGCTTGCGCAATTACCTCCAGATCGACAAACGCATCACCGACGGAGTGGTAGTGGTGTGGAGCGGCCTGACCGATCAACACCTGCGCGTTTTTAGCGGCCGCTTTCCCCACGTGCGCGATTTGATGCCGGAGGAGTAAGAATTTAAAACCGGCGACCTCCTTTTGGGAAGGTTGGTTGGTTCAAACGGAATCCGGATCCACTCCCAATTCCTTGAGCTTGGCGGCCAACGCTTCCGCGCGGTTTTGAGTTTTGCCGAACTCTTCGCTCACCTCGTCGTATTTCTGCCGAAAATCATCCCGCTCTTGAAGATACGTCTCCCGCTCGGCGACCAACTTTTTTTGCTCGGCAATCCAACGCTCTTTGCGGTCGATCGCATCCTCTTCCTCGGGTGTCAGGTTGCTGATTCGAGCAATTTCAAAGGCTTCCACGATGGCGGGGTCGGTTTGGAGTTTGGCAGGCACTTCCTTCAGGTTCGGTGGTTTTTGAAGGAAAAGTCCGTTGCGGATTGAGGAAAACCACGCGGCCATAATGCGGTTGATGAGTCTCACTGCAAGTCTTCCCTGCCATCACACTTCACCCATCCAGCAGGTACTGAAAAATCAATGGCGCAACGATGGTGGCGTCGGATTCGATCACGAAACTTGGCGTGTCGGGGGAAAGCTTGTCCCAGGTGATTTTTTCATTCGGAACGGCGCCGGAATAGGAGCCGTAACTGGTTGTGGAGTCGCTGATTTGGCAAAAATAGGCCCAATGCGGCGTTTGCTTCTTTTCCAGGTCGATTCGCAGCGTTGGGACGACGCAAATCGGGAAATCTCCCGCGATTCCGCCCGCGATTTGGAAAAAACCCACCGGCGCGTGTTCCGCGGTTTGTTCGTACCACCCTGCCAGCTCCATCATGTACTCGATCCCCGTGCGCATGGAGCCGGGTTGCACTTCACCTTGCAGGCAAAAGGCGGCGTACATGTTGCCGGAGGTGCTGTCCTCCCAGCCGGGGACGAACATGGGCAGGTCTTTCTCCGCGGCGGCGAGCATCCAGCTATCGCGCGGGTCGATTTGGAAGTGCGCGTCCAGTTTCCCGGCGCGGATGATGTCGAAGAGGTGCTGGTGGGGAAATTTTCGCTCTCCGGCGGCTTCCACCGCTTTCCACTGCTCCAGCATCAGGTCCTGGAGCACGAACATGGCTTGCTCCTCCGGGATGCAGGTGTCCGTCACGCGGCAGAGCCGGTCGCGGTGGATTTTCAGCTCGTCTTGCGCGGTCAGGTAGCGATAGTTCGGCACGCGGCGGTAGCGATCGTGCGCGATGAGGTTGTAGAGGTCTTCCTCCAAGTTGGCGCCGGTGCAGGAAATGGCGTGAACCTTGTCACGCCGGATCATTTCCGCCAGGCTGAGCCCCAATTCCGCCGTGCTCATGGCCCCGCCCATGGCCAGGAACATTTTTCCGCCCCGATCGAGCAAGGAGTGGTATCCCTCCGCGGCGTCTTTGAGGGCGGCGGCGTTAAAGTGGCGAAAATGGCGGTTGACGAAGTGGTGGACGTCTTGGGACATGGTTGGCTGGATGGCTAGGGTATGTGGTAGGTGGAGCCGCGCAATGCACGGGCAAAAATCGCTTCGACTGCGGAGGGATCTTCGAACGCATGGGGATTTTCCGCGTGAAACCGGCGCACCAGTTCGCCAAGATCCTCCACCACCCTTTCCACGGGGTATTCCACCATTTCCAGCACGTCGTGCAGCGTATCTCCGAGGCGCGTTAGCTCGATGCGAACGTCGGAGTCCTGCTGCGTCACTTCCAGCGCCGGAGGGCGGCCGAAGAGGTTGTGGAAATCCCCCAAGCTGTTCTGGTAGGCGCCGAGCAGAAACGCCCCAACGTGGTAGGATTCGCCGGCATGAATCCGGTGAAGCGGCAGAAACCCGCTCGCCGCGCCTCGAAGGCCAAATTTGCGAATCACACCGTCGGAATCGCAGGTCAGGTCCTTGATCACGCCGCGGCAAACCGGTTTTTGGTGGAGACGCTGCAACGGCGCGATGGGAAAAATTTGATCGATCCCCCAACTGTCCGGCAGCGACTGAAACAGGCTAAAACTGCCGAAGTAACACTCGCGGAAGCGCAATTCGGCCCCTTCCTTTGCCCGGTGCCCGCCTTCCTCGGCCAGACCGGCGGCTTGTTCCATCAGCGCGCCAAACATTTTCTCCATTTGGCCTAATTGGCGCAACGAGAGCCGGTTTTTGAGGAATTCGCTGCGCGCGTCGTCCACCAGCCAGCGGCCGCGATTGACGAAGCGGGTCAAATTTTGGAAGGAGACGTTTTTCAGCAAATCTTGCATCTCCAAGGTATGAGGCTCCTCCTCCAGCGTCGTCAGTGATTCGGGTTTTGGCAGGACGGAAGCGGCTTCCAGAATCGGGATGGCCAGCATCTCGTAGGGCGCCATCACCGCCCGGCCGCTCTCGCTCATCACCACGCGCGGGGTAACTCCGGAGATTTGACCCATCGCCACGATCTCGGAAATGGCCGCCTGGCAATACTCGTCCATCCCGTAGTCGCCCGTGCCCTCTCCCGCGCCGTAGTCGACCGCCAATCCGCCGCCGATGTTGAGAATCGAGAGATTTTCCGCGCCCGAATGCAGTAATTCCCCGTAAAGGCGGGCAGCTTCGCGCACGGAGGTTCGCACGGTCTCGAGATCCGGAATCTGGGAAGCCTGATGGTAGTGCAGCATCACCAAATTTCCCAACAACCGCCCGTTTTTCAGGAATTGCAGCGCATCGAAGAGTTGGGCCACGTTCAGCCCAAACTCGCTTTCGTCGCCGGAGCTTTCGGACCAGTTTCCGCCGACTTGGGAGCGCAATCGCACCCGAACGCCGATGAGCGGCCGTTGGTTGCGCGGGTTGCAAAGTTCCGCGATTTGCGCTGCTTCCAGCGGGGATTCAATGACGAGCACCACCCGCAAGCCCAAACCGGTGGCCAGCAGCGCTAATTCCAGATATTCCCGGTCTTTGCGGCCGTTGCAGACCAAATAAGCCCGGCGATCCTTCAACTGGCTCATCGCGATCGCCAATTCCGCCTTGCTGCCGACTTCAAGGCCGTGATGGAACGGCTCGCCCGCGTGCAACAGGTTCTGCACCGCCCGCATTTCCTGGTTGACCTTGATCGGCGAGACTCCGCGATAAATCCCGGAAAATTTGGCGTTTTCGATAGCTTCGCTGAAGCTGCGGTAAAGCCGATTGAGCCGATGCCGGAGAATTTGGGGAAACCGAAGCAAAACCGGCCCGCCGAGCGGCGATTCCGGGTAAAGCGTCTGTGCCTCGGTTAGGATGTCTCTCAAGCTGGTGGCTGGGAGACGTTTTTGGGGACCGGGCAACGAAACCGACAACTCGCCATCGGCATTGATGGAAAAATAGCCACATCCCCATCCCGCGATCCCGTAGAGATCGTCAGAGCGTTGGATGGACCAATCTGGACTGGAGTGTGTGGAGCCGGCCGATTCCGTTTTTTGACAAACGGTAGGATCGTTCAACTGGGTAACGGGGTTTGTAAGTTTTCAAAGGGTTCTAGCGCAAAGCCAATACACCAAACAAGCGCGCAGCAAGGCCAAACTTTGAACAATTTCGCTAATTTTCTGATCGATTTTGCGATGGACGAATTCGGCTGAGTTGCGGACCGTGGCCTCCATGGAATCCGACGTCCTCGCCATTGGGCTCGTTCAGTTTGCCGCTTCGGCCCAAAAACCGGAGAATTTGGAGCGCGCCATCGCCGGTATTCGCCAAGCCGCGAAGCAAGGCGCCCGGGTGATTTGCCTGCAAGAACTCTTCGCCACGCGGTATTTTTGCCAGGAAGCGGAAATCTCGAACTTTGACTTGGCTGAAGCGATTCCCGGTCCATCGACGGAAACGCTGGGAAACGTCGCCAAAGAATTGGAAGTCGCCATCATCGCGCCGGTCTTCGAAAAACGCGCCCGCGGGCTCTTTCACAACTCCGCGGCGGTGATCGATGCCGATGGTGCTCTGCTCGGCGCCTACCGCAAGATGCACGTTCCCGACGATCCCGGATTTGCCGAAAAATTCTACTTCGCGCCCGGCGATTCAGGCTTCCAAACCTGGAAAACGCGCCATGGCCGGATTGGCGTCTGCATTTGCTGGGATCAATGGTTCCCGGAAGCGGCCCGAGCCACGGCTTTGCGTGGCGCGGACGTGATTTTCTACCCAACCGCGATCGGCTGGATTCCGGAGGACCGCGAAATTTGGGAAAAACAGTACGAGGCCTGGCAAATCATGCAACGCAGCCACGCAATCGCCAACGGTTGCTTCGTCGCCGCGGCAAACCGCACGGGCGTGGAGGGCGACATTCATTTTTGGGGCCGAAGTTTCGTCGCGGGCCCGGACGGCGAGATTTTGGCCCAAGCGGGCGAAGACGACGCGCAATTGGTCGTGGAGCTGGATTTGCGAAAAATCGACGAGCAGCGTCAAATGTGGCCATTTTTACGCGACCGGCGGACCGACGCCTACGGCGAATTGAACGAGTTGGGCACGTAGGGCCCCTCAATCCGCCGTCCCCCCAAAAAAATGAGGCGGCCGGATCAAAATTGACCCGGCCGTCCATCACACACTGCCATGTATTGAGGGGAAATTTGCGTCCCGCTAGGCGTTGGCGTTGAGTTGAGTGGCTAGGAACTCCAGCGCCGTGCTGTTGCCCACAAGAAGGTCCAAAACCTCGTCGCGCTCGCTATCGTTGCTCTCGCCGCGGGCGATTCGCTCCAGGGTGCTGCGCTCTTCGTCGTTTAGGGGGGTGGCATCGCGAGCTTCAATTTTGGGGCTCATGAAAGCCAGGAAGTCGCACATCAGGTTGAATTCGTCGGTTGCAGTCATCGGCATATATGGTGAGAAGTTTTCGGGTGAATTGGGAGATGTGGGGCCAGACGCCGCTTCTCACTTTCTTTGCAAAGGAACGTGGAAAAAATTTAGCTGGATTTGGCGTCCTCCGGGGAATCCCCGTGAAGCAGGCGCGGGTAGGCCTCAAAGACCTTGAGGTAGTCCTCCCACTCCAAGCGAAGGAATGGATCGACGGCGCGGACGTAGTCTTGTGCCGAGGTGCGAACCAAATCGAGCACTTTGGCGATGCGGCGGCCGGCTTGGGCCGGATCTCGCTCCCAGGCTTGCGCCAGGCGCTGTTTTTGCACGCCGTGCAGGCTGGAGAGCCGCAAAAAGACTAAACCCAGCGGCTCCTGCTTTTGGGCTTCGCCAAATCCGTAGATGAGCGCGTCCTTGAGCACTTCAGCGATCGCCGGCTCTGTGTGGATGCCCTCCGAAGCGGCAAATCGCGTCTCCAGCGGCTGATCGTTGTCTTCGGTGGTGAGGGTTGATTCGGTTTGCTCAGAGCGGTATTCCAGGCTGCGCCACCAACTGATGAGCCGGCAGCGCGACGAACGCCGCAGCCAGCCTTCCAGCGAGCCTTTGCCGGCAAATTTCGTGAGCAACGGCGGTTTGTTTTTGGCCAAATCGCCCGCCACGCACTCGGCAATGAGTTGATCGACGATTTCGACCGCTTTTTCGCGCGAACGCCCGTCGTTGGAGTCGCACTTGGAGCAAAGCCAGCCTACCAAACTATCGCGAAAACGCTCGGCAAACTCGTCGCCGGCGCCGGTATCCCCCTTCACGATGGATTGGACCAGTTTAAAATCCTGTTCGATCGCGGATGTGCTCATTTTTTTCGTCTGGGCCGAATTTTTTTTGAATAAAGCTGCAAAAAGTGCTGACCGGCTCGGTCTGGAATTACGGCCCGTGATTCCGTTCACCGGTCATCACACACTTAAACTTAAGACTTGAAATTTACACCGTTTTCTGTTCCAATGTCTAACATGTCAACGATAAAGGTTCTTGTCAGCGGAATGCTGATGGCTGCTTTTGCCATTGTGGTATTTGCTTCATCCGGTACGCCGGAAAACGGACCCAGGGAAGAACAAACATCCGTCCCTGTTGGATCCGTGCTTTCAGAGCCAAAATCATTCGCGTTGTTAACGCATGGCGAATGGATATGCCCTAACGAGCAGTGTCAATACATTGCTTTGTCTGGCGGCAAACCCTTTCGCTCTGCTTCGGCACAGGGATGCTCCCTTTGCCAGAAGAAACTGATTTTGGCGCACCCTGCAACACCTAGCGAACCGCAGTTTTAGGCAGCCAGGTTCCGCAAAACGAGAAAATATTCCGCGTTCCCGGCTTCAGCGCCGGGAACGCCTTTTTTGGAGGGCAGGAGGTCAATCTTAATTTTCATCGTGTGGGACCGAAGCTGAATGTCGCGTAGCGACAAAGTATGTTAGCCGTGGGTTTAAACCCACGGAAAGGCGGGCCGATGATGCCTGCGTCGCGTAGCGACCGCTTAAGGCCTGTCCAATTTTCCCCGCGTAACCGGTCGCTACGCGACGGATAAGCACTGGTACGTCGCATCCGTGGGTTGAAACCCACGGCTAACATATTTTGTCGCTACGCGACATTCAGTTCCGGCCACACCCGTATTCATCCTAATCAGTAATCATCATCGCTCGGGGATAAGGATTAAGATTAAGAGTCCTGGCGTTAATCACTCCGCAGCGCGAATTTCCACCTGATCGAACAAAATGGGGAACCCTGAGTACGGCGTGCCGACCACCGACCCTTTGCCCTGAAGGCGCTGATCCTCGCCGTTGTAGACGATGCTGGGCTTTTCCGGCGCTTTTTCGGACTCAATCCAGGCCCAGCCTTCAACTTTCCAGCTTTCGTCGCCGGCGCGCCGGACGCGGAGGCGAAGTCGGTGCCATTGGCCGGGAGACCAGGCGAACGGCGCTGTCAAAACCACGTCGTCGTTCTTTACCAACTCCAAAACGCGCTTGGCGGGCACCACTCGCATGCGGTAGCCGGACATTCCGTGCAAACCGACGCCAAATCTGGGAAAACTGCGCCGTTTTTGGCTTCCTTTTGCCCGGACGGTGATTTCCGCGCCAGTTTTGAAGGATTTGCCCAGTTGCACCATGCCTTCGTCCAACGGCTCGGGGCCAAGCTGAAGCACCTTGTTCTCACCGTCCATTTCCACGGTGAAACTGCCGTTCAGGACGAAGAGATCGGGCTCTTCACCGATTGAAAATTTCTCAAAATCTTCGACAAACGCCTCATCCGCGCCGCCGCTGAATGGGAGGCCCGCCAAAGCAAAACAGGCGACAAGGGTCTTGGTTTCCATGGCGGCACTTTTTTGGCGAACAGCCGGCGGGGCAACCTGTTTTTCCAGCCGCCGCGCACGTTTCCGCAATTTGCGCGCAGATTAAATCTGGCGCTTGGCTTTCTCTCGTCTCCGTTACAAAATACGGCATGGAACCTGACTGGCCAAACGTACACGACGTCTTTCGACTCGTTTTCGACGCGGCTCCCAACGGAATTGTCGTGGCCGGGCCGGGAGGAAAAATCGTCCTGGTCAACGAAACCGCGGCCAAGATGTTCGGCTACGGGCGCGCTGAGTTGCTGGCCCTTTGTGTGGAAGATTTGGTGCCGCAACGCTTTCGCAAGCCGCATCAGGATTTGCGCCGGAAATACGATCGGACTCCCCATCACCGGGCCATGGGTGTGGGGCGCGATCTTTTTGCCCAGCGCAAGGACGGAAGCGAGTTCCCGGTCGAAATTGGCCTGACCCCGGTGGAAACTCCCGATGGAATGCTGGTGGTTAGCTGCGTGGTCGATATTACCGAGCGAAAACGCGCCGAAGAGAAGGTGAAGAAGCTGGAGGAACAGATTTTGCACGCCAGTGAGAGGGAACAACGCCGAATTGGCCGAGACATTCACGACGATCTCTGCCAACAGCTCGCCAGCATCGGGTGCCTGGCCAAGGTTTTGGAGCAGCAGCTCGGCGAGATTTACGGCGAAGGAGCCCAAAGCCTCGCCCAAATCGGCGAAATGGTCTCCCAAGTCAACGTGCGGGCTCGCGAGATCGCCCATGGATTGGTGCCGGCGACCCTGGAAAGCGATGGCCTGGTGGGTGCGCTTCAGGACCTGGCGGCGCGCACGCACCGGGCCTACCCGGTCGATTGCCGATTCGAGTGCACGGAGCCGGTTTCCGAAGTGGGCGGCAAAGAATCGATCCAACTCTTCCGCATCGCGCAAGAAGCCATCAACAATTCGGTCAAACACGCCGCGCCAACGTCGATTTGCATCCAGTTGTCCGGTTGCGAGGACAACCTGCGCCTCGTTGTGAGCGATGACGGCTCGGGCATGGAAAAACCGCGGGAACCCGGTAGTGGGCTGGGTTTGCTCACCATGGCTCACCGGGCGCGCACGCTCGGGGGCGAATTCAACATCCACACCGGCGCCAACCAGGGAACGACCATCGAGTGCATCGTCCCAACCCTGCCGCCAACCGATCGAGCAACATGAGCGAGCTGTTTATCGTCGACGATCATCCTGTCATGAGATACGGCCTGGTCTCCCTGATTGGCGCAGAGCCCGATTTGGAGGTGACCGGCCAAGCCGGGACGGCGGCCGAGGCCTTTGCCGCGCTGGAGACAACGCCGCCGGACTTGCTGCTGGCGGATTTGTCCTTGCCGGACAAAAACGGGCTGGAATTGATCAAAGACCTCCGCGCCATCCACAACGAGCTGAAGGTTTTGGTGGTTTCCATGCACGACGAGATCACCTACGCGGAGCGCGCCTTAAAAGCCGGCGCCAGAGGCTACGTGATGAAGCAGGAAGCTCCCGAAAAGTTGGTCCAAGCCATTCGCCAGGTGCTGACCGGCGGCATCTTCGTCAGCGAGCAGGTTTCCGCGCGCATCGTCCAGAATTTCGCGAATGGCAGTGCATCCCAAGAAGCCGGAATCGGGCGCCTGACCGACCGCGAACTGGAGGTTTTTCGGCTTTTGGGCGAAGGCAAGGCCAGCCGGGAAATCGCCGGGATGCTGAACATCAGCGTGCGGACGGTGGATGCTCACCGCACCCACATCAAAGAAAAACTGGCGATCCGCGACGCCACGGAGTTGATGCGGCAGGCCGTCAAGTGGGTGGAAACCGGCAAGGTGGGCTGAGTTAGGGTGCGTTTCGAGAAATCCGGCGGAGGTGAGCGCCGTACGCAAATTTCGTACTCGGCCTAAGAAGATTCACCATGCAGCGGCTGGTGAACGTCGCCAATACCTGAAAACCCAAGCCCACTCTAGCTTGAAAACTCAATCCCATTACCGAAAGAAAGCAACCAACGCATGACAGCCTCACTTGATAACGCCGAAGACCGCGTACTCCGCAAACTCACTGAATCCTCGCTCTTTCAAACTTACCGCACCGCTTTTCGCTTGGCGACGGGCCTCGACATCGAACTGCGTCCCGCCGGCGAGCCGGACGATCCGGACACCAGCCCCGGTCAACTGGCGGCCAACCCGTTTTGCCAAAAGCTGGAATTGGGCAAGGGTTGCCAAGCTTGTGCGTTGGCCCGCAAATGCCTGTTTGAGTCCGCCTGCGACCGCTCCAAGACCATCCAGTGCTTTGCCGGCTTGAAGGAGACGGCCATCCCCGTGCGCAACGGCAGCAACCTCATCGCGTTTCTGCGAACGGGCCAGGTTTTCGAAAATCCGCCAAAAGACGCTCAATTCGACGCAATTTACGAGAAGCTGAAGGAACTGCGCATCCCCGCGAAAAATCGTGAGGAGCTGAAATCGGCGTTTTTTCAGGTGCCCACCATGGATGCCAAGCGCTACCTGGGCGCCATCACCCTGTTGGCCGCGTTTTCGCTGCAACTTTCCGAGGAATTCGCCCGCCTTTTGATCGCGGAGGAGAATTCCGATCCGCCTACGGTCATCAAGGCCAAGCAGTTCATCAACGCGCATCTGGAAGACAAAATCACGCTGGACCAGGTGGCCTCGCACTGTTCGGTCAGCCCGTATTATTTCTGCAAGCTGTTCAAGCAAGCCACCGGAATGACGCTGACCGAATACGTGAATCGCCGCCGGGTGGAGTGGGCCAAGCGCAAGCTGCTCAATCCCCAGGTTCGGGTGACGGAAGTGGCCTACGACGTCGGCTATCAGTCGCTCTCGCAGTTCAATCGCAGCTTTCTGCGTTACGTGGGGGAATCACCCACCAACTACCGGGAACGGAGCTTGGTGAACTCCCAGTTGGCCGCGTAAATTCTCGGGGAGCCGGCCCGTCCTCGGATTTTGCCGATGACGCGGGGCGCGGGTCGAATTTTTTCGGTGAATTTTGGGAAATCCAATTTCCAATTTTCCAATTTCCAATTCCTGGGCATGGTTGCCTGACCGGACCACCCTCACAAGGCTCCTGGTCCCGCATCCCTAGCCAATTTCCGTCATGCTTCAGTGGGTTTTCAAAAAAATCGTCGGCAACCAGAATCAGCGCCGGCTGCGCCAGATTTGGCCAGTCATCCAGCAAATCAACAACATCGAGGAAGGGCTTCAAAACGAGCCCGAAGAGGTGTTGAAAGAGAAAACGGCGGCCTGGAAGGCGCATCTGGCGCGTTACGAGGAGCACGTGGAGTATTTTGCCGAACGCAAGCTCAACGCCATGGAGCCCGACGAGCGAAACGCGGTGATCAAGTCCTGGCAGATGCGTCTCGGCGCGTTGGGCAAGGAATTCGACCGCGCCCAGGATTTGGCCAGCCGCATGGAGGTGGAGCAGAAAAACGGCGAACCGGAGTCGCAAGCCCAGGCAATCGTGCACTGTCAGGAGGCTTACAACGACCTACGCGAGCAATTTCCCGCCAAACGCGCCGCCTACCTGGAGGAAATTTTGCCCGAAGCCTGCGCCGTGGTCAAAAACACCGCCCGTCGCTTATGCGGAGACAGCTGGAAGGTCTGCGATTTGCCGGTGACGTGGGAAATGGTCCACTTTGACGTGCAATTGATCGGCGGAATCGCGCTGCATCGCGGTATGATCGGAGAAATGGCGACCGGCGAGGGTAAAACGCTCGTCGCCACCATCCCGGTCTACCTCAACGCGCTAACCGGCCAAGGGGTTCACCTCGTCACCGTCAACGACTACCTGGCCCGGCGCGATTCCGAGTGGATGGGCCAATTGTTCCGCTGGCTCGGCCTGACGGTGGGCTGCATCCAGAACAGCCAGGACTCCGAGACACGCCGCGAGCAGTACCGCTGCGACATCACCTACGGCACCGCCAGTGAATTTGGGTTCGACTACCTGCGCGACAACGGCATGGCGACGACCGTGGCCAGTCAGGTGCAGCGCGGCCACTACTACGCGCTCATCGACGAGGTGGACTCCATTTTGATCGACGAAGCGCGCACCCCGCTCATCATCAGCGGCCCGGTGGCCTCCTCCACCCATCAGTTCGACCGTTTCAAGGGCGTGGTCAACCAACTGGTCAAAAAGCAGATCGCCCTGTGCAACGGTTTCGCCAACGACGCGAAAAAAGCGCTGGATGAGGAGGACATCGAGCAGGTGGGCCTCAACCTGTTTCGCGTGAAAACGGGCCAACCGCGCCATCGTCAGCTTTTGCGGATGATGGAGGACCCCGACGTGCGCCGCGCGGTCGACAAAGCCGAGCTGTCGTTCTACCAGGACGCGCAAAAGAAGGCGCTCTTCGAGCTGAAAGAGGAGCTCTACTTCACCATGGACGAAAAGCAGCACGACGCGGATTTAACCGAAAAAGGACGCGCGTTTTTGAACCCCGAAGACCCGGAAGCCTTCGTTTTGCACGACATCGCCACGGAATTCAGCCAAATCGACGGCGACACCTCCGTCAGCGAGGCCGAACGCGAAAAACGCAAGCAGGAGTTCCAGGAAAAGGCCGACCAGCAGGCTCAGCGCATGCATTCCATCAGCCAGTTGCTCAAGGCCTACTGCCTCTACGAAAAAGACGTGCACTACATGGTCGCGGACAACAAGGTGGTTATCCTGGACGAAAACACCGGCCGCCCCATGCCCGGCCGCCGTTGGAGCGATGGCCTGCACCAGGCTGTCGAGGCCAAGGAAGGCGTGAAGATCGATCAGGAGACTCAAACGCTCGCCACCATCACCGTGCAGAATTATTTCCGGATGTACGAAAAAATGGCCGGGATGACCGGAACGGCGGAAACCGAGGCCGCGGAATTTCACGATATTTACGGCTGTGACGTCACGGTCATCCCCACCAACAAACCCATCGCGCGCAGCGACCTCAACGACCGCGTTTACAAGACCCAACGCGAAAAACTCGCCGCCGTGGTGGAGATGGTGCAGGAAACTCACGACCGGGGCCAACCCATGCTGCTGGGAACGGCCAGCGAGCGCTCGTCCGAGGTCCTTGCCAAAATGCTGAAGCGCGAAAAAATCCCGCACAACGTCCTCAACGCCAAACACCACCGCCAGGAGGCGGAAATCGTCCAAAACGCCGGCCAAAAAGGCGCCGTGACCGTGGCCACGAACATGGCGGGCCGCGGCACGGACATCAAACTGGGCGAAGGCGTGGTTGATTTGGGCGGATTGCGCGTCATCGGCACGGAACGCCACCCCTCGCGCCGCATCGACCGCCAATTGCGCGGCCGTTCCGGACGTCAGGGCGACCCCGGCGAATCGATTTTCTTCGTCAGCTTTGAGGACGACCTCATGCGGCAGTACGGAGCCTCCGAGCGCATGACCAAGCTCATGGACCGCATGGGCCTGGAAGAAGGTCAGGAGCTGGAAGGCGGCCTGCTCACCAAAACCATCGAAATGGCGCAAAAAAAGGTGGAGGAGCGCAACTACCTGCGCCGCAAATGGGTGCTGCAGTACGACGACGTCATGAACCAGCAGCGCGAGGTCATTTACGGCTATCGCAACGAAGTTTTGCAAACCGAGGACCCCCGCGGGCTCATCGTCGAACTCATCGAGGAATGCATCCCCGCCAAAGTCATCGAATTCCTCCACCAGGAGGGCGAAGGGCCGGAACGCGACATCGACGGGCTGTTGCACTGGGTCAATTCCACCTTCCCGCTCATGCTCAGCGCCGAGCAGGCCGAGTTCGACAAAAAATCCGACGAAGGCGCGGAAATGTTCATCATCGAGAAGGTCAAGGAGGCTTACGAGCTGAAAATGGCCCACGAAAACCCGGATCATTCCGACGAGTTGGAGCGCTTCATCATCCTCTCCGCCATCGACAATTTGTGGCGCGACCATCTCTACGCCATGGACGGTCTGCGCGAGGCCATCGGCTGGCGCGCCCAGGGCCAGAAAGACCCCCTGGTCGAATACAAAAAGGAAGGCTATGACCTCTTCGTCGATTTGATGGACAACATCAAGTTTGAGGCGCTCGGCAACCTCTTTGCCTTCCGCACCGTGCGCATTCCCAGCCAGCCCACCGGCAGTTTGCGCGCGGAGCTGGCCGACCTCTTCGGCGAGCAACAACCCGGCAAAAAAGCCGCCGGAGCCGAGGATGTGATGACCTCCGGGGGGGGATCGGATAACGCCGGCCCGCAAATTCGCCTCCCCGTCCGGCGCAGTCAGCCAAAAGTGGGCCGCAACGAGCCCTGTCCCTGCGGAAGCGGCAAAAAATTCAAACAATGCTGCGGCCGGGGCGGCTAACCAATCACCTGGCATTTTTTGCAGACCATGGACGCCTGGGTCATCGCCCTAACCATCATCTTCGGCCTCGTTTTTCTCTGGCTGGAATTCTACCTGCCCGGCGGTTTGATGGGCCTGATCGGCGGCCTCATCATCGCGGTAGGCATCGTCATGGTTTTCAGCGAATACGGCTTCCGCATCGGCAGCTTCATTTCCCTGGGCGTGGCCTGCATCGTGCTGTTTATGCTCTGGTTTTGGATGAAAACCTTCCGGCACTCGGTTTTCGGCCGCCGGGTCACGCTGGAAACGGAAATCGGCCACGACGCCGCCTTGGAAGCGCTGGCGGAATTGGTCGGCAAAACCGGCGCCACCACCTCGCCCCTGCAACCCTCCGGCAAAGCGCTGATCGACGGCAAAAAGCGCGACGTGGTCTCCGAAATGGGCCCGGTTGAGTCCGGCGTGGAGGTGGAAGTCATCCGCGTCGACGGAATCAGCGTCATCGTGCGGCCGAAATCGTAGCGCGCCCGCCAAAAAAACTGCGATAGGCCGGTGCCCTGCCGCCACGTGGTTAAGAAGACAGCCATGCTCAGTTTCATCGATCCCGCTTCCCCTCCCCGCAATCGCCGCGCCTTTTTGAGCGTCGGCTCGCTCGGTTTGGGAGGATTGGCGCTTCCCGGCTTGCTCCAGGCTCGCGAAGAACTCCGGCCCATGATCAAGGACCGCTCCGTGGTGTTTCTCTTCATGCACGGCGGGCCTTCGCAGATCGAGACGTTCGATCCCAAGATGGACGCGCCTTCCACGATTCGCAGCGCCACGGGCGAAACGCCGACTTCCATCCCCGGAATCACCTTCGGCTCCACCTTTCCGCGCTTGGCCGGTTTGGCGCACAAAATGGCCGTCGTGCGTTCGTTTACCACGGGAACCGGCGCGCACGACATCAAGCCGATCGTCGGCAAAAACTCGCTCGGCGCGAACATTGGCTCGCTTTACGCCCGCGTTGCCGGAAATTCAGTGCCGGAATCCGGGATGCCGAAGAACATCGCGCTCTACCCGCAAGCGGTCGATCCCGAGGCCATGCCGGCGATCCTGAAATTCGGCGATTTTGGCTCAACGGGCCCGCTCAGCCGGGTTTTCGCGCCGTTTGCACCGGGTTCGAAGGGCGACCTGCAGAGCGACATGAAACTGCACCTTTCGCGCCAACGCCTGGAGGATCGCAAGACCCTGCTGGGCCGGCTGGACGCAACCAAAGCCGCGTTTTACGACCACGGAATCGCCGAGGGGATGACCCGGTTCCAGCAGCAAGCCTTTGACACGATTTTTGGCGGCATCGCCGAGGCCTTCGACGTTTCGCGCGAAAATCCGCGAACCCTGGCGCGCTACGACACCGCCCCGCTGGTGAACCCGGGAAGCATCCGCAAAACCTGGAACAACCACCAGCGTTACCGCGATCACAGTCAGACGATCGGCAAGCTCATGCTCTTGGCCCGGCGGCTTTGCGAACGCGGCGCAGGCTTCGTCACGGTAACGACCAACTTCGTCTGGGACATGCACGCCGACAAAAACAACGCCACCATGACCGAGGGCATGGGTTACGTGGGCGCACCGTTCGACCACGCCATCTCCGCGTTTATCGAGGACGTGGAAGCGCGCGGTTTGAGCGAGAAAATCCTCCTGGTGTGCTGCGGCGAAATGGGCCGTACGCCGAAAATCAACGCGCGCGGCGGGCGCGATCACTGGGGAAAAATCGCGCCGTTGCTGCTTTACGGCGGCGGGCTCAAAATGGGCCAAGTCATCGGCCAATCCACCCGCGACGGCGGCGAACCAGCCTCCGATCCGGTGAACATGGACAACCTCACGGCCACCATTTTGCACGCCCTTTTCGATATCGGCCAAGTGCGGCTGCTGGACGGCATTTCCAGCGACGTGATGCAGGTTTTGACGGCAAACCGGCCTATCGGGCAGTTGATTTGAAGGGGAAGCCAGCCTACGGGCTGGAGCTTTCGGGACGGGCCCGATTTTGGTGCGGGCGCCTTGGCGTATCGCCACGCCAAATCTCCGGATTTTCGCCTCGGATCGAACATTCCTCCGTCGTCGGCGCAATTCAGGCCCACGCCGTAGATCAGATAGCGCCCGTTTTCCGGTACCGGGCGGTAGACGACCTTTCGGGACGGGTCAAAGCGATCGTCCGGCACGGATGCCAGAAACGTGGGGACCAACTCGGCGAGAGTCGAAGGGTAAGCGCCTGTTGTCTGGAAAAACCGTTCCAGCGCGATCGCGATCGAGGCAAAATCAATGGATTGGGCGTCCACAATCGTCCGCTCCGCAAATTGGGTGGCCGAAAAGAGATTGGGCCTCTCCCAAATGCCGTGGAAACCCGGTTTTGCGGCTGCGCGCCGCGCTTTGAGGTCGTCGAGATGGGCCAGTTCCAGGCGGGTGCTGGGAGCGCTGCCCGGATGCACGGCTTCGAGCCGATCCTTGTCTCCTTGGCAGGCGGATTCCAGGAAACTGCCCGCTGGTAGGCACCATATTCCGGTATCGACGAGGCCATCGGCAACTTGGCCTCCAAACGTGCGGACACCGGGGACAAAAACTTCGCGGCCCATCGTCTGCATTCGAAATTCCCGCTCGAAAGCCGCGCGATGGACCAGCGCGCGAAAGTAAGCGACGTCCATCCGGATCCCTTCCGGAAAGGCTTCCATGAAATGCAGGCGGGCGATTTCAGCGGCAAGTTCCGCCAATCGATCGTCGTCCCAAGCCCGAAGCTTCAGGCCCTCCCAAATTACCTGGGTCGCATCCATGGCTATCACCATTCCCATCAGGTGCCCGAGCATTAGATTCTCCGGTTGGCCAACGTGTTTGGCTAACCGCAACATTGTCGCTACGTCTTCCCACGCAGCCGCCGCATTTCCTGTCCACAGGTGGGCGCGCGCCCGCAAAGCGATGATGCGAGAAGCATTGGCGCTGTCAAAAAACGGGGAAAAACCCCACGGCTCATCCACGCTCACGTCCGGAAACGGCCGGACTGCCGCGGGTCGGCGCGCCGCGGCGGAAAACTCGGCCAAATTGGTCTCGATCGCTCCCAAGGCGTCCAGGATTTGTTGGGCGTCGTCCGCATTCGTCGCGCCCGGTGATACAAGATCCGCGCGCAGCGGCGTCAGCCAACCAGCGCCGATTCCGCCTGTTCCGGGGTATTCGCGCCGTTCGTCCCGCACACTCGTAAACTCCGGACAGCGCGAGCGGCGGATTTCGCCCAAGCGAGTCGAACTTTTGCGCGATTCCGGCGCATCCAGCCACTCTTTCATGATCGGCGCCGCGAAGAAATTCTCCTCCGGCGCTGCTTCTGGCCATTTCAGCCGATCCCAGCGCACTTCCACGCCTTTCGCCGCCCACCTTTGCCCGAACTGCGCGAAATTCCGCCGTCCGCGAAAGTCCTCGAACACGTAGCCGCCCGCCAGGAGCAACCCAACCAGCGTCAGCCAGTAAACCGCGGCGGGAAATTGCCGAAACCAGTTCCAGATCGGCGCCAAGTTCATTTCGCACCCTTAGCCGAGATTTGGAATCCGGGCAACCCAGCCGCGTCAACTGCGTCAACTGCTTCAACTGGGCGCGTTCGCCAAAAACTTGCAAAAACCCCGGCCGGCTTCTTGAGTGCGGCCATGCATCGTCGCCTCACCGCCATTTTCGCCGTCCTAACCATCATTCTCACCGTCCAAGTCGCTCCGGCGGCCGAATACCTCCTGGTTTCCGCCGGGGGACAGGTGACCAGTTACCGGATCGACGATTCATCCGGCGCGTTGGCTCAAGCGGGAGCGTTGGAACTGGGCGTGGCCGGACCGATGACCGAAGCTCCAGCCGGCGGGAAACTTTTCGTCAACACCAACGTGGATGCGCCGAAATCCGACAGCGCCGGGGGCAAAAAACGCCAAAAAACGCCCGCGATCGCCACGTTTACCTGCGCCGCGGATGGCGCCCTGACATTGGTCGAAACCGCGCCTTCGCAAATGAGCGCCGGATACCTGAAAGTGGACGCCGGAGGCCGATTTTTGGCCGGATCCAACTACGGCGCCGGTAAAGTGAGCGTTTGGGCGCTTGGCGGCAGTGGCGTGTTTGCGGGGGCGCTGGTTCGCACGTTTGACCTGGAAAAATGCGCCCATTCCGCCTTTTTCGCGCCGGACAACCAGACGCTCTACGTCCCGGCGACCGGGCCCAACAAAATCTTCCAGCTCAAGTTCGATCCAAAGACCGGCGCAATCGTCCCGCGCCAACCGTCTTCTGCGCCCGGCCCGCGCGGCGAAACGGACGCGAAGCAGCCCCGGCACCTGATTTTTCATCCCGCCAAGCCGCTGGCCTACGTCACGCACGAACGCGAACGGCCCGGCGCGGGCGTCTACACCTGGAATGAGGCGGACGGGACCCTAACCCTGCTGCAAAGCATCGTCAGCACCGATCCCGCTGACGAGGAGGGCATGACCACGGCCGATCTTCACCTCTCGCCGGACGCCAGGTTTCTCTACGTCTCCAACCGCGACATCAAAAATCGCAACGACCCCGCCGCCGGCCGCGATTCCATCGCGCTTTTCCGGGTGGATGCCGGAGACGGCCGGTTGACGTTCGAAAAACGCTTCCCTTGCCCCAAAGTCCCGCGTTCGTTTTGCCGCAACGCCGCGGGTAGCCTGCTTTTCGTGAGCGGTCAGGGCGACAATCGCCTGGCCACCTACCGCATCGACCCGAAAACCGGGCATCTCACCGAGCTAAGCCGCGTGGAACTGCCCGGACGGCCCACTTGGGTCATGTGCGTGACCCGGTAACCGCGGGCGGTGCGGAAAATCCGGGGGTTACTCCGGCTCCGGAGGCGGGATTTGCTCTTTGGTGGCCACTTCGGGAAACGGAGCCGGGCTTGCGGAAATCGAGCCCGACCGCGAGCCGGTTTCCGGTCCGGTGAGGGTCAGCCCGGGCAATTCCAGGGTCCGCGGCGGCTGCGGCGCAGGTTTCCCGACAACGGCGGCGGCGGGAGCGGTGGCCAGTCCGCGTTGGCGCTCGGCATCGGCGATGAGCCGGTAGGTTTCGCGGCTGCGCTCGATTTCGGCCAACTCCAGCTTCGTGGCGAAGCCCTTGGCGACGAGCGGACGCATTTTCTCCGCCCGGCGCCGGATGAAAGCGTGGGCGGCGTCCAGATTTTTGAGCGCGCCCGGGTTGGGCCTCTCGCGCACGGAGGAAATTTCGGCCAAAAGCCGGTTGGCGGCCGGTGACAGGTCGCGAAGCCGGTTGGCGGGCGAGGTGGCGCTCAGCGCGTCGTGAAGCTCGCGCTCCAGGCCCAGCAAATCCAGGGCCGGTTGCAGCTTTTCCACGTTTCCCTGCATCATGGTTAGCCGGCTCCGCGTTTGCGCCAGTTCGTAGCTGGAGGCTGCCCCGCGGCGGTGGACGCGCTCCAGTTTGGCCACGTAGCGGTCCTGAAAGTGGAAGTAGGCGGCGTGGTGGTCGTGCAAGGCCCGCAGAAATTCCTCGTTGGCGCGCGCGATCTCCGCGCTTCGGCTCAAGGCACTGGCCGGCAATCGCGATCCGGCGAAGGTTTGCGGATTCCGCGCCAAATCCGCCGCGGCGACCCATTGCTGGAACTCCAGGGCGCGTTGCCGCAGGCTTTCGGCGGCGGCCAAGTGGGTTGCCTCGGCCAAATCGGCTTGCAGCGAGACCCGCCGCCGTTCGTTGGCCGTCGATCTGCGCAACGCATGAATTTGCCGGCGATGACTGAGGTGAAAATCCAGCTCTCGCCGCGCGTTTTCGTGGTTCAGCCAGGCCATGAGCCAGGTTTCCAGGTTGAGCAGGCCGCCGAAGATAAATTCAGGTTGGTCCGCTAAAGTTTCCAAGCTCGCCAACGCCATTTCTTCGATTTCCGGCAGGGATTCGGGAAATTCGTCCTCACTTTCGCCGATCGGCCCGCCGGCCAGCTCGCAAAGCAAATCGTAGCGCGATTGGCGAATCTTCGTGACCGCCGCGCCGCCTTCAATTCGGGCCCGGGCCGCGGTCAACTCGGTCTCGGAACCCTCCACCTCCAAATTCGTGCCGACATCCCGTTTTCGGGCCAAATTCTTCACGCCCAAGCGGTGTTCGGCCAGGGCCAGCCACGCTTCGGCGATCCGCACCTGACCGCTTTCCTCCAGTTGAGCCCGGGCCAGGGGCAGACACAGCGCAACGACCCGGGGCGAGGGAGCCGCGGCAATGCGCCAACCGCTTCCCAACAGGCCCAACGGCTGGCTGAGCCACGGAAACGGCGCGTTTTGGCCACGCTCGCGAAGGTCGATCAGCGCCTGAAGCCGCGCCGCATCGCGCTCCATGCGGCCGCTCACGTGAACGGAGGTCAGCAGGTTGGATGCGGTGACGAACGTGCGCGCTCGAAATCGGCCCACGTCGCTGGCATAGGGCTTGTCCAGCTTGTCGATCGCGCCTCGCAAACCGCTCAAAAACTCGCCGTCCACCTCCGCGAGTCTGCGGCCCAGGCCGGTGGGAACCTGGCGAGCCTGCAACAGCTCGATCGCGGCCTGGAGTTGTTGGACATCGGGCTCGCAAATGAGGGTGAAGAGGTCGATGTTGCCGAAAGTTTGGGTCACGCCGGGCGCCTGGAATGGGGCCTCGTGCGTGGCGGAGCGAATGGAGCGGGATACCGCGCCGTTCGCGACTTTTTCGGCCAAACGCAGGGTCCGGGCGTAGGATTGCAGGATTGCCAGACGCGCGTTGGCTGCCGCCAGACTGCGCTCCTGCTCCTTGACCTCCAACGCCGAAGCGAACCCCTTGCGCTTCAATTGCCGAAATTTCGCGAGTTGCTCGGTTGCCGCTTTCTTCCCGCTTTCCGCCAACGCCGCATCCTTGACCGTGCGCTCCTTGATCGGCTGCAATTCGAGCGAAAAATCGGCCCACGAAAGCTCACCGATCCACAAATCCCGGCCGGCAGCCGCAGCCGGCAACGCGAGCGCAAAAACGAAAAACAAGGGGCGAAACATGGGGGAATTAAGCAGGACTTAACAGCTAAGCCGCGAAAAGGCACGCGCAAATTTCCGGAGCGTGGAAATAGTGCCTTTTTCATGACCTTTATGATTTAGAATTTTGAAGAATTTTGCGAAAGGGGTGTCCCGATCGTTATTTCCGCTACCCAAGCAACTCGGCAATCTGCACCGCATTGAGCGCCGCGCCTTTGCGCACTTGATCGCCCACCACCCAAAAACTCAGCCCATTTTCAAAAACCAGGTCTTTCCGCAGCCGGCCGACCAAGCAATCGTCCCCGTCCGTGGAATCCAGCGGGGTCGGGTAGCGGCCCAGTTGCCGGTCGTCGACCAGTTGGACCCCGGGCGCCGCTTCGATGAGTTTGCGCGCCTCATCCACGTCCGGCGCGTCTTGAAAATCGACCCACGCGGCGATGCTGTGCGACTTGTAGACCGGCACGCGAACGCACGTGACCGAGGCCCTTAAATCCGGCTGACCCAAAATCTTGCGGCCCTCGCTTTGCATCTTCATTTCCTCGCTGGTGTAGCCGTTTTCTCCTACACCGCCAATGTCGGCAATGACGTTGAAGGCGATTTGGTGCTGGTAGATCTTTGGCTCCACCTCGCGCCCGGAGTGCACCGCCTTGACCTGCGCTTCCAGCTCGGCGATTCCCATGGCGCCGCTGCCGGATACGGCCTGATAGCTGGCAGCCACGATGTTTTGGGCCTTCCAGGCTTTGTGAAGCGGATTCAGCCCCATCAGCGTCACGATGGTGGTGCAGTTAGGGTTGGCGATGATCCCACGGTGCTTTTGGGCGGTTTTCGGGTTGATTTCCGGCACCACCAGCGGCACCTCGTCATCCATGCGAAACGTGGAGGAATTGTCGATGACCAGCGCGCCGGAATCCACGGCATGGCGCGCAAAATCGCGCGAAATCCCGCCGCCCGCGCTAAAAAGGGCGATTTCCACACCTTCGAACGAGCGCGGCGTCAGCTCGTCCACCACCAGTTGCTCGCCGTGAAACGGGATGCACTTGCCTTTGGATCGCGCGCTGGCCAGCAGTTTGAGGCTGGCCACGGGAAACTGGCGTTGCTCCAGGCATTTCAGCATTTCCTCCCCCACCGCTCCGGTGGCGCCGACAATGGCCAAATGTTTGGGACGACTCATAATTTCCGGATTTGAAAAAGCGCGATCTTCCTGACAATGTGTCAACGCAATGCAAAAATCCCAGCGGAAAATTCAGGTTTCGGTGCCAGATCAGGAATTGCGGCTGATTGAGGGCGAAAACGTCGTCGCCTCGTGGCCGGTTTCCACCTCTCGCCACGGTCTCGGCAGCGAGGAAGGCAGTTTTAAGACGCCAACCGGCAAATTTCAGGTTTGCGAGGAATTTGGCGGCGACGCTCCCGAGGGAACCATCTTCAAAGACCGCAAACCGGTGGGCCGATGGAACGCGGGCGAAAAATCCGAGGAAGACATGGTGCTGACCCGGATTTTGTGGCTGGAAGGCTTGGAGGAGCAAAACGCGAACACCAAGGAGCGCTACATCTACATCCACGGCACCAATGACGAAGAAAACATCGGCCAACCGGTCAGCATTGGCTGCGTGCGGATGAAAAACGCCGACGTGGCCACCCTTTACGATGAGGTGACGGTGGGGACGCCGGTGGAGATTCTGGGTTGAGGCGTATTTGGCCGGATTACCGCCAATCGAGCGCCATTTCCAGCATTTCTTCGCCGTCGAAGACGAAATTTGCCTCGAATTTTCGCCCCCCGAGCATGGGCCGCAGCCAGTGCCGGTCGTCGGCCCACATTTCGTCGAACGGGATTTCGTCGATGGGGAACCAATGCGGCTTGGCTTCGTCTGTTTCGGTAGGCGTTCCGTGATAGGCATGGGCGCGAAAAACCACGCAATGCAGCGCCAGGCCGTCGACGAATTGGAAGCGCAGCAGACCCATTTCCTCGCAGGCCTCTTTCGGCACGCGAATCAGTAATTCTTCCTCCACCTCGCGGACGGCGGCGCTCAAGGCATCCTCCCCGGGCTCTAGTTTTCCACCAGGGCCGTTGATTTTGCCCATTCCCAGTCCGCGTTTTTTGCGAATCAGCAGGACGCGGCCGTCTTCCACGACGAAAAGCAGGTTAGCGCGCATGTTAGGGATCCAATTGTCCCAATCGACGTTCATAGCGCACCGTTAGGATGTGTGGGCGAAAAATCCAGCCGCAAATCCAAGACCGTCGCCCCACGTTGGCTCATTCAGGCCAAAATCTCGTGCACCACATGTCCATGGACGTCGGTCAGGCGCCGGTCGATCCCATTTTGCCGAAACGTCAGCTTTTCGTGATCGATCCCTAACAGATGCAGAATCGTGGCATGGAAATCGTAGCAGTACGTCTTGCCCTCAGCCGCTTGGTAACCCCAATCATCACTCTGACCATGCGCCACGCCGGGTTTGATGCCCGCTCCCGCCATCCAGGTGACGAAGGTGCCGCCGTTGTGATCGCGACCGTCGCCGCCTTGGGCAAAGGGCGTGCGGCCAAACTCGGTCGTCCAAATGAGCAAGGTGTCCTCGAGCAAGCCGCGCGATTTGAGATCGCCTAACAAGGCCGCAATCGGCTGATCGACACTCGCCGCCATCGGAGGGAGCTCCTTGGGAATGCTACCGTGGTTGTCCCAGTTGTTTTTCGCCCCTTGCGGACCGCTCCAGACTTGGACGAAGCGGGTGCCGCGTTCGACAAGGCGGCGCGCCAACAGGCAACGCCGGCCGAATTCTTGCGTGACCGTCTGATCCAAGCCGTACGCCGCGCGCGTCATCTGACTTTCCTTGGACAGGTCAAAAGCCTCCGGCGCGGACAGTTGCATCCTCGCCGCGAGCTCGTAGGAACGAATCCGCGCGTCCAACCGGCTGTCGTGCGGCCGTACCGCAGCGTGGTCTTGGTTCACCTGTTTCAACAAGCTCAGCCCATCGCGAGCCGCCGCCTTGGTGGCGAATTTGAACCGCTCAGCGGCGAACAAATCCGGCACGGGATTCGGCGAACCGGCGTCGATGACCGTCCCTTGGTGGATCGCGGGCAAAAACCCGCACGAAAACGGGCCGCGTTGGTTGTAGGGCAGGCCGCGGGCGTCCGGCAAAACCACAAACGTGGGCAAATCGTCCGTCAGATTCCCCAGCGCGTAAGAAATCCACGCGCCCATGCAGGGAAAACCCGGCAGGAGAAACCCCGAGTTCATCATGTAGGTCCCCGGCCCGTGGACGTTCGTTTTGCTAACCATGGCCATGAGAAACGCCATCTCATCGACCCACTTGGCTTGGTGCGGAAACACGCTGCTGACCCAGCGGCCGCTTTCGCCGTGCTGCTTGAACTCGAACGGGCTCTTCATCAGGGCGCCGGGCTTCGCGGTAAAGCCCTCCGGCTTCTTTTCCGGGCCTAACTTCTGTCCGTGCACCTTTTCCAGCTCCGGTTTGTAGTCGAAGGTGTCCATCGGGCTGGCGCCGCCGGTCATGAACAGTTGGATGATGCGCCGCGCCTTGGCCGGATGATGCAGGCCATCTTCCAGCGCTACGCCGGAAGCCTCGCGGGCGAGCATCTGCGTCATCGCGATACCGCCCAGGCCACCTCCGGCTGTCCGGAGAAGGTCGCGGCGGTTAGGCGTGGGACGTTTTGCTCGATTCATCGCCTTCCATGGTCACGTTGATGGTCCGTCATCCTATCGGCAAAAAACGTTTGAACCCGAGCCGGACTCACCCACAAATTCTGCCCCATGACCACCCGATTCTCCTTCCTAACACTTCTCCTCTTGACGCTTCCAGCCTTTGGCGCGGAATCCGAGCCAGCTTTCGCCCCGAAGTTCTTTGCGTTCGAAAACGGGGTTCGGTTCGGCTCTCCCCAAGAGCAAATTCAAGTTCTCAAGGACCTCGGATACGACAGCCTCGGCTCCGCGAAGCCACACCAGCTCGCCGCCCGGCTCAAGCTGCACGCGGAAGCGGGCTTGCCGATTTCGTCCCTCTACATCGGCGGAAAAATCGGCGCGCCCGAGATCAATCCGGGTATCGCGCAAGCCATCCGGCAGCTTGAGGGCTCCTTCACGACCATCGAGCTGTTTGTGCAACGCGGCGGGCAAAACACCGATGCGCAGGCGGTCGCTTTTGTTCGTGCCGTCGCCGATCTCGCCCGGGAATCCGGCCTGCGCGTGGTGCTGTATCCGCACGCCGGATTTTACGTCGATACGGTGGGCGACGCGGTCCGAATCGCCAAGCTGAGCGAGCGTGAAAACGTCGGCGTGATGTTCAACCTGTGCCATTTTCTCAAGGTCGAGCCCGCCTCCGATCTGCGCGCCACGCTGGAAAGTGCGGGGGACCTGCTTTGGCGCGTCAGCACCTGCGGCGCGGATGAGGACGGCACGAATTGGGGCACGTTGATCCAGCCGCTCGACCGCGGAAGCTTCGATCAGGCGTCGCTGCTGAGGATGTTGCGCGAAATCGGGTTTAGCGGTGAGGTGGGATTGCAGTGCTACGCGGTAAAGGGTGACGCGAAGGACAATCTGAGGCGCTCGATCGAGGCTTGGCGGAGGCATCTGGCAAAGAGCTTGGAGTGATGGGAGGGCGCTGCACCAACTTCATTGGGATCACGTGAGCGATGAGCCAAAAGAAGGCCGCTTGGTTCTACCAAAGGCGATTCGGCAGCGATTCAACCTCACCAAGGGAACCCAGCTGGAAGTCCAGGCCGTGGGCGATCATCTGGAATTGAGACCGGTGATCGACGCCGAGCCGGTTGAGCTGATCGAGCGCAATGGCAGGCTAATCGTGGCTAACCAGGATGACGAGACGTTTGACGCGGTTGAAGCGCTGCGCGCCGACCGGGAAGAGCGCGACGGGCATTTGGGAACGTGGCGGGAAAACATGGCGCGATATTTTGACACCTCGGTTTTGATCTCTGCATTCGTGGAAAGTGAGCGGAGGCATCAGGAATGTGCCGAACTGGTTCTGAATTCATGCTCGCAGGTTGCAGACCTGCGCTACGTTGGATGGTTTCGCTGACCAGGAGGTCGAGTTTTTCGTTGCTTCTATCCGCGAAGCCGGTTTGGCGGCTTCTTACTTCGCTGAGCAATACCTTGGCAGCGTCGTTGGTTTTGGGCCAGGTCCAGGTTTTCTGGATGCCCCACCAGTGGCCGGACTTGTCGTGATCGAAACTGGTTTCGGAGCGGGTTAGGCGGTCGTTGCTGACTTCTTCCAACGCGCCGTTTTGGTCGATGTCCAAGCCGCTCAAGGATATCTCGCCGTTTTCGTCGTAAACCACTCGATTCGGCGCGCCGAGGGGTTCAAATTCGGAATCCGGAGTGCGGAACTCAGAATGGGAAGCGTTTAGGCGGCCGATGCTGTCGTAGGTTTGCAGACTGGCGATTTCTACGTTCTCGCCGACGCCGGGGCGCGTGCTTTTCGCGGTTTGGCCGAGGAAGTTGGTGTAGCTGCGATTCCAGCGCGGGCCGTCCTTCTTGGCTTGGCGGGTTTCGCTCCAGGTTTGGTGGGATTCAGCTTCAACGCCGTAATCATAATAGGCGTGGACGACGCTGGTTCCGGTGAGGCTTTTTTGGCGGCCGTCGAGATAGCTGGCGCTGATACGCGTTGCGCCGCCGGGGAGGATGGTGGTGTCCGCTTCTTCGGAATGTTGGCGAATTGATATTGGGTCCGATATTCGGAGCGGTCTTTGCTTTCGGCGATGCGGCCCAGAGAATCGTAGGTTGTGGAGGCGATTTGGACGATTTCGCCGGCGATGGTGCGTTGTTCGATGGTTTGGCCGTGGACGTTGTAGGTTGTCCAGGTCTCGATCCCTGTTTTTGCGCTTGGGCTCCGGGGCGGACAGGAGTGTCCGCGCTCCTTGGACGCTTGGCCAATCCCAAGAACTCAAAAGGTCAACAATTGCTCCATGAGCCGGGCGAAATTGTTCCTTCTCTTCGTCATGTAGGAGAAATTCGCCGCCTACTATTCTGGAGTAGACGTCAGGTCACACTTTAAAAAAACAATCTTTCGCATTTTCTGCGAAAACATTATCCTCATATTGAGTTCGACAGCAATCTCCCCCCCAATCAACTTCCCAATACGTTCCCATTTTCCCATCACAACAAGGTCGTCTAACGGTATCACATAAGAAACGTTAAAATCATCTGTCGGAATAGGGCGCTCAATGATCGGTTGTAAATTATTTCCAGTGATTTGAGAGGCCACAAACCTGCGATCCATTAGCCAACTCTGACGCTCTAAGGAACTAGTTGAAGAGATTTTTCCCGGAAAGGCCTTCTGGGGAAATACACGTAGCAGGCGACCGCTCATATTCATTAGGCGGATACTGAGCATTAACTGCCCCTCACCAATTTTTGCACCCTCGATAGAAAAACTCTCTTCTTTCCTCGGTTCTTCGGCGGAGGTTACAGGGGGAATGAGAATCATTAGCTGGAACATACCGACTACAAATAACATTTCATGCATCATGGTTTTTGTTTCTGCTTGCATTGGGGAACATTAAGCTGGTTGAATTTGATTGCCGGATCCTCGACTTGGTGAACATCCCAAAAACTGTCGAATAGTTTTATCATCGCAACGAGTTCAGCATCGGGATGCCCCAGCGGTGGATCGTATATAGAGCCATAGTGAAAGACCTGCCTAGTGTTTTCTGCTCCAATTAGCGTCTGCTGCTCCGTATAGTAATTCAAAAACGCATACCAAGATTCCACATATGTATCCACAATTAGCTTTTTTAGTTTCGTGTGAGCATTTTCTTTATCTGTTCCACAAACTTCACATTTCTTCACGTAATCTACCGCTTTTTTAAAGTACTCATCGAAACCCCGTTTGTACACATCCAAGCGCCGATTTTCGTGGGCAACTATTTCACTCAGGCCGTTGGATGTATAGTAATTATCAATCCCGATCATCGACTCATCTGGCAGAAATTGATGACCCGTAATTTTCGGCTCGACCAACTGATCTACCATCACGTAAACCATACCATTGGCCGATCGGGTGACTTTCGAAGTGACTTGGCCCAATTGGACATTCTTGTCCCAGTCGGGAACACTTGTATACCCCCTTACACCTCCTGGAACCGGTGAATAAAATTTTGCAATCGCTCTAGGCATGCCTGTAACAGGTATCTTAATGATTTCATAGGAAATCTCCAGGCCCAGAAAATCGTGCATAATTGGGAGAGCATTTTTAACGATTGCGTAGACATTTTTCCCTCCGTTTTCAGTAATCGGGAAATACACCGGGGACGGAAATACACCGGGGACGCGGAAATACACCGGGGACGGGAAATACACCGGGGACCGATACACCGGCGATACACCGGGGACGATACACCGGAGACGGGCTTTTCTTACGTGAAACATCAATCACTCCTTGCTTTTAACCAAATGCCCCCGTGAAAGCAACTTCCGATCAGCGAAATGGTGTCCAAATCCTGGCTTCAAAGCGCCCACCGCTCCGAGCCTCCTGCGAAACTTTCATTTTAAGCCTGATTGGCCGATATTTGGGCACGCCGATCCCTTTCGCGGACGTCTATTGGACCGGCTCAGCGAGGGAAATTGAACGCTGAAACCGTTTTCTACACCTCGCCGCGTAAATCACGCAGATTCATCAACCCGCCCCAGTTCACATCCCTCATCTTGCGAGCTCCATCCAACCGTTTCACTCCAAACCCTTCCTTGCGCTCGCGAAACAACTCGTCCACGAACGCCTTGGAGCCCAACGCCACGCCATCGCTGAAGTAACGCACCCGCGCCCTCACCAAAACTCGGCGAGCCAACGCGCCTTCGCCACGCTTGATCACCTTACCATCGTCATCCTCACGCTCGCGCCCGTCTTCGTAAAGCCAACACCGATACATTCGCTGTACCTGCTCCCAACAATCCGCCTCGAAATCTCCTTTCATTACCTCGCCGACCAACGCTTTCAGTCCCTCACGAGCCATTTGTTTTCCCGCAACTGCCTCGGCATATCCGCTCCACCGATAATCCTTCGGATCAGCCACCAACTTGGCTCTAACCGGGTTTAAATCAATATACGCCGCTATCGTCCGCAACGCCGATTCGCTGTTCTGCACGACCACGCTCTTGAAGCGATCTTGCCAGAGCGGTCCCTTACGTTTGGCGCGCTTGTTATGCCATTGGGTGAAGCGTTGTTTCAGCTCGCGCATAAAGATGGAGAGATCGCGCATCCGCGACAAATAGCGTTCCCGCAGCGCCTCGGCTTGCGAGTGCATTCCGCTATCGCGATAGTCCTCCAACTGCGTCGCGATCATCTCGACGGTCTTCTTGCTGTAGAGTATCTCCAAGTGATCGAGGAACACCGAATCCGGGGCATCACGCAGCGGGTTTTCGTCGGGATGCGGCACTTCGACGAGGAGATGGAAGTGGTTGCCCATGATGCAGAAAGTGATGCTGCGAATCTGGGCAAAACGCAGGTGAACGTCGAGCAATGCGCGGAATTTCTCCTTGGCGACGTCATCGAAAATCATGCGGCCCTCAATGGCGCGCGACATGACGTGGTAACAATTGCTGCCATAAGTGCTCGGACCAAGGATTCGGGCGATTCTCATATCTGAAAATGAGCAGGCGGTGAGGGATACGCAAGACGAAATTGTGAAAAATCTGATTGTGGCGATTTCTTACGTAGATTTACCCTGTCCCCCCAATCTCCCCAATCTCCCCCCCCCAATCTCCCCAATCTCCCCAATCTCCCCCCCCAATCTCCCCCCTGTCCCCAATCTCCCCCAATCTCCCCCACTGTCCCCAATCTCCCCCAATCTCCCCCCAATCTCCCCCCAATCTCCCCAATCTCCCAATCTCCCAATCTCCCAAATCTCCCTGTCCCCAATCTCCCAATCTCCCACCCAATCTCCCTGTCCCCAATCTCCCAATCTCCCACCCAATCTCCCACCCAATCTCCCACCCAATCTCCCACCCAATCTCCCACCCAATCTCCCACCCAATCTCCCACCCGCGCCAAACACCGGATCGTATCCCTGCCTCGTTGGCAGAAACTCTGGCTGATCGCCGAGGTGCCACTTGCCAAACATCCCCGTTTTGTATCCGGCGCCTTTCAACACCTCGGCGATGGTGGTTTCGTTAGGATGCAGACCTTTCGGATCTCCCGCGAGGAGGACGCCAAAATTCGAGCCGGTCGCCATGTCAATTCGCTTCGGGTAACACCCGGTCATCAGCGCGGCGCGAGACGGGGTGCAGACCGGAGCCGCGACGTAGAAGCTGGTCAGTCGCGATCCTTCGGCCGCCATTTGGTCGATGCGAGGCGTGCTCACGTGATCGCCGCCGAAGCAACTGAGATCGCCGTAGCCCTGGTCGTCGGTGAAAATGATGACGAAGTTCGGTTTTCAGCCGCCGTGAGCGGCAAGGTGATTCCGAGGCCGGTCGCACAGACGATCGTGAGCAATTTCATGTCCGTTTTTTCTAAAATTGTCTCGTCGAAGCATTCCATTCGGGATGCAACAACCAAAGGAACGTTGCCGCGCTGTTGCGGGCGGTCAACTTGCGGCCGCAACGCCGCGCTCTGGCTCGTTGCCAGTCGAAACGCGGGAACTTCAGAGCGCTCCTGAATTTCCGCCAAGACTTTGCGCGAATCCGGGCCCCCTCCCCTTGCCAAACGCCCATTTCTCCCCACACTCACCCCCATGCCAACCCTGGGCGAGCGCCTCCGATCCGCACGAAACCACGCCGACCGGCTGGGTTTCTGGCTCGGCGTCGCCTTGTTCGCCATCGTCCTGATTTTCTGCGATTTTCAGCCCGGCAACCCGCTCGTCACCCGCATGGCCGCGGTTGCCCTGCTCATGGCCACGTGGTGGATCTCCGACGCCATCCCGCTGGCCGCCACCGCGCTTCTGCCGCTGGTCCTCTTCCCCGTGCTCGGGATTTTGCCCGGCAAGGAAACGGCGCCGATTTACGTCAACAGCACCATTTTCCTCTTCATCGGCGGCTTCCTCATCGCCTTGGCCATGGAACGCTGGAACCTGCACAAGCGCATCGCGCTGGGCATCATCCGCGCCGTCGGCGGCGGACCGTCGCGGCTGGTTTTGAGCTTCATGATCGCCTCCGCGTTTCTTTCCATGTGGATCTCAAACACGGCCACGGCCATCATGATGCTCGCCATCGGCCTGGCCATCATCCGTCAGCAAGAAGCCATTTTTGGCGAGGAAAAGACCCAAACCCTGTCCCTGGCGCTGTTGCTGGGAATCGCCTACGGAGCCAGCGCCGGCGGCATCGCCACCTTAGTCGGCACGCCGCCGAATTTGTCGCTCCAGCGCATTTTTCAGATCACTTTTCCTGACGCGCCACCCATCGCCTTCGGCCAATGGATGCTTTTCGCGTTGCCGGTTTCGGTGCTGATGTTAGGGATCATTTGGTTTCTCCTAACGCAGGTATTCTTCAAAATGCCGGCTGATTTGCGCCTGTCTCCGGACGTCATCCACCGAGAGCACGATTCGCTCGGGCCGATGAAATTCGAGGAAAAAGTCGTGGCCGCGGTTTTCGTCCTAACCGCGGTGTTGTGGGTTTTTCGCAAAGAACTGGCAATCGGCGCCCTAACGATTCCCGGTTGGTCGCAATTTCTGCCGACAGCCAAATTTCTCGACGACGGCACGGTCGCGATCGCCATGGCCCTAAGCTTGTTCCTCTTCCCCGCGCGAAGCAAAGGCCCGGAGGGCCAGCAGCACCGCAGCGTGCTGGACGTGGACGTGTTTCGCAAGCTGCCGTGGCACATCGTGCTGCTTTTTGGCGGAGGATTCGCGTTAGCCAAAGGCTTCGGCGTCTCCGGTCTGGCGGAGTTTGTCGGCCACAGCTTCTCCGGCATGGACGAGTTGCCTCCGTTGCTCGTCATCCTTGCCGTTTGCTTCACGCTCACCTTCCTAACCGAGCTAACCTCAAACACTGCCACCACGGAGATGGTGCTGCCCATTCTGGCATCCGTCGCCGTTTTGGGCATGAAGGTGCATCCGCTGCTGCTCATGGTTCCCGCGACGGTCTCCGCTTCCTGCGCCTTCATGATGCCGGTTGCGACCCCGCCCAACGCGATCGTTTTTGGCAGTGGCAGGATCAAGATCGGTCAAATGGTGCGCGTAGGCGTCTTCATCAACCTCATTGGCGTGGCGATCATCGCGCTGCTGTTCTACGCGATCGGCCGGGGCGTGTTTGGCATCGAAAGCGGCGTCATACCGGATTGGGCGACGTTGCCGGAAGGCGGGATCAGCGAGTGAAGCAACCCGGCAACGATGAGCTAACACCGTTGATCGTTCGCCTTGCTTTTGGATCAATGCCGCGCTGGGAAATAACCTGCGGCGTTCCACGGTCTAATTCGGCATGGTCCTTCGTTTCGCCCTTTTTGGCTTCGCAGCGCTTCTCAGCTCCTGCGCGGTTGTTCCCGGCAAAGCCAAAATTCCGGATGAAGCGCCGGTTTCGGCGAGGGTTTACTTCCAGCAGGGCAGAAAAGTGGATCTACCGCCGCGCTTGGCCAGGTTGAACCCCGGTTGGTGGCTGGGAAACGCTGACACCGCCTACGAAAGCTGGTGGAAGCCCTGCGCCGGCGCCAGCGTCCGCCGGTTCACCTGGGCGATGCGCAATCCGGGGCACAATTTCACCCACTACGTAGCCGGCGTGGCGGATCGGGACAGCAAGCGCACCGGCACGGCGCCCAAGGGGGTGTGGAATCCGGACGGCGGCTGGAATTTCAGCATGACCCATGCCGGTCCCTTCATTCATCTGCCCTTCGCCAGCCACAAGGGCAAACGCTTCGAGGGCTACCTGGGTTGGCGCGAAGACGGCAACTTGGGCGCCGCTTTTCGCCGGGCCGAACACGACCCGAAAGAACGCGAAAAACCGGTCGATCCGGCGTCGGGCGAAAAAACCGGCTCAGGCGGCTGCTGTTGCCCGCCCAAGGGAAAATGCCGCTGCCGCGGCGGGAAATGTTGCCTGCCGTAGCTTCCTGACCTGAATTATCCCGTGGCTACAAAAAAAAATCGGCTCCCCGGAGAGACCAGGGAGCCGATTTTCAGATTCAGGTAAGGGAAACGCACTCTACGAACTACAATTCCTACTTTTGGATCAAGTAAGGCTAGTTAGTTCGCAGCTTTTTTGGCTTTGCCTACTTCGCGAAGGGCCTTGGCGCGGGCTTTTTTGGCCATGTCCAGGGCTTTGTCCTTCCCGTAGCGGCTGATGGAAAACTTCGCGGTGCGGCGCTTGCCATTCTCATCAGCCCAGGCGGCTTGCCAGTATTGATATTGCTTGTTTTCGCCCACTTTACTGACCACATGGGTCACGCCGGTGACGCCGCTCTTAAGCGCTTTGCGCTTCTTGCGGGCGGCCATCTCCTGCTTGTATTTGGGCATTTTCGCCAGAAGGCTGTCCCGGTAGTCCTTAGCCAATTTCAAGGCCTTGGATTTTCCGCCCGACGACTTGTCCGGGAAGTATTTCTGGTGGGTGGTGCCACGGTGCGTGATTCTCACGTAAAAACCGTGGTTTTTCTTTTCGGGTTGGTCGATACGGGTAATCCCGTAATTTGCTCTTGGTGCTACCATTCTAAGACTCCAGTTATGGGTTTATAGTTTTGTGGTGCGTCGGGGCAATTATAGTAATTCTTTAAAGTAATGCAAGTTAAAAACTTAACATTTTCTAAATTTCTAGATTTTTTAATTGATGCGGCTGATAGGACCGTTCCTAACCGAGGTTCGGCCTTGTTGCCAACAACTTTTTCACAATATATCCACAAATCGCTCTTCGGAAAGGGGTTTATGCTAGGGATACTAACTTTGACGCCAATTTCCTGACAAATAGTCACGAATTTTGACGCTGCGCCTCATACAGCACGATCCCAGCCGCGGTTGCCAAATTGAGGCTGCGCGTGCCTTGCATCGGTATCGTCAGACAATTCTCGGCGTTTTGCTCCAGCAAGTTTTCCGGCAATCCTTTCGTCTCGCGGCCAAAAACCAGGAAATCGCCGGGTTGGAATTTTTCGTCCCAATACGGGCGGGTTGATTTGGTGGTGAGGAAAAAGAATCGCGAAACGCCGCCGAATTCGCCGGTCAATTGAGCCCACGAAGCCCAAAGCCGGACATCGACCTCCTCCCAATAATCCAATCCCGCGCGTTTCAGAGCCCGGTCGTTCAATTCGAACCCCAACGGCTCGATCAGGTGCAACGTCGCGTTCGTGGCCAGGCAAAGCCGGCCGATGTTGCCGGTGTTGGGCGGGATTTCGGGTTCGACCAGGACGATGTGGAACATTTCGCGATTTTTTCCGGCTAGAAGTGACCCACGTTCCACTCCTCCACGGCCTCCACCGGAAAATCGCCCAAAAACCGCGAAGGCTTTTGAATCACGTCGCCAGAGTAGGCGTTGCGCCAAATGACGGGGTAGGTGAGGTAAAGCTCGTCCTTGGCCCGGGTCACAGCCACGTAAAACAAGCGGCGCTCTTCCTCCAGGCCCTCGTGGTTCTTGCGTTTGGTGTCTTCTTCCAGCACGCGGGAATTCGGCATCATCCCGTCGGCCAGCCAAATGACGAAGCAGGCGCGCCACTCCAGCCCCTTGGCCTGGTGAACCGTGCTCAGGGTTACTTTTTCTCGCGAATCGCGCTCCACATCTGGCGTTTTGTCGGTATCGACGCCGGAAAGCAGGCTCAATTCGGCCAAAAACGGCTCCACTTCGCTGAAATCGCCCGCGAATTGCATGAGCTGCTCCAAGTCTTGCCGGCGCGAGTCATAGTTCGGGTATTTGCTGCGCAGGTAGTCTTCGTAAACGCCGCCGAGGACGGATTTGATCATCGCCTGCGGGGCCGCGAGTTCGCCGCCGGGAATCAGTTCATCCAGCGTGTAGGCGAGTTGCTCCCAGGTTTTTTTGGCTTTGGCAGGAACCTTGAATTCCAGCAAATGCTCGGAAAAAAGCTCGATCTCGCCACCGCCCGGGCCGCCGCTCCAGCATTGCCACAGCTTGGCGGCGGATTTGTCGCCGATTCCCGGCAACATCCGCACCATGCGCTTGAACGCGACCTCATCGCGCCGATTCGCGGCAAAACGCAGGTAGCTGGCCACGTCCTTGATGTGCGCCTGCTCGAAGAACTGCAAACCGCTGGTAATTTGGAACGGAATGCCGCGCCGCTTCAGCTCCATCTGCACCTCCATGCTGTGAAAATGCGCCCGGTAGAGCACCGCCATTTCCTCCAGCTCGATTCCCTCGCCGATGAGGTCCTCGATGCGCTGAGCGACGAATTGCGCCTGCTCGCTGGGACTGTTGAGCCGAACCAGCGCCGGCCGGGTTTTGCAATCGGGCCGAGCCGGTTGGAGCGCTTTTTCGAACTGCTCGGCGTTGGCGCGAATGGCGTGGTTGGCGAGGCTTAGTATTTCGGGAACGCTGCGGTAATTCGTCTCGATTTTGAAGATTTTCGCCTCCGGATAGCGCTCGGGAAATTTGAGGATGTTGCGAAAATTCGCCCCGCGCCAGGAGTAGATGGATTGCGCGTCATCGCCCACCACCATGACGTTGTGATGCTTCCCGGCAAAGGCGTCGATCAGCCGCGCCTGGATCTTGTTGGTGTCCTGATACTCATCGACCATGACGAACTGAAACTGGTGGCGGAAGCGCTCCAGCACGTCCGGCTCGGCATCCAGCAAAACCAGCGTTTTTGCCAGCAAATCGTCGAAATCCAGGTTGTTGGTCTGCTTCTTCTTCGCTTCGTAAGCCTTGCGAACCTGCGCGATGGCGTCGCCCATTTCGGCAAAGTGCGGGTTGCGGCGTTCCAGCACTTTTTGCAGCCTCGTCTCGGTGTTCGTGGCCATGCTGAAGAGGTCGCCGAGCACCTCTGGCTTCGGAAAACCGGCCTTGCCGTCGATTTCGCACTCCGCGACGACCGTGGCGAGCAACTCCTTTTGATCCTCGCGGTCCAGGATCGAAAAGTTGCGCTCGAAACCAATGCGATCGGCATGGCGGCGCAAAATCCGGTTTCCCACGGAATGAAACGTGCCGCCCCAAAGCTGGCGGGTGTCGATGCCCAGCAAGTTTTCGACGCGATGCATCATTTCCCGCGCCGCCTTGTTGGTGAAGGTGAGCAGCAGGATGTTGTACGGCTCGATCCCGTTATCCAGCAGGTAGGCCACGCGATAGGTGAGGGTGCGCGTTTTTCCGCTGCCCGCGCCGGCGATGACCAGGGCCGGACCGGGAGGGCTGGTGACCGCGGCGAACTGCTGCGGGTTCAGTTCCGCGGCGTAGTCGATGTTGGAGCCGGAAGAGGCTGGGGAGCCGGTTAGGGTGTAATTTCGCACGAGTGTCAGGATACGCCGATCCGTTGAGGGTGCGAACGGCGATTTCCGGTTTTCAGGCGATACCTCGGGTCGAAATTCTGCATTCTCAGCCGGCAAGCACTTCAGCGATTGTGCGCCGGGCGCTCCTAACTCCCACAGGGTTGGAGTTTGAGACGAAAATCAGGGATGCTTGGAGGAAATCGGATGCGTCGCTAAGACGTAGCGACTGCTTAGGATGCACGCTTAACCCCGCCCAACCGGTCGCTACGCGACGGGGCAATTTTACGCCTGCGATCCGTGGGTTAAAACCCACTATTGGCAATAGCGCCTCCTCCGGGGCGCACTCAATCTCGAACGAAGACCGGTGGTTCCACTTCGTTCCACCACCGGCTAGGTTCTTTGGGAGCCTCCGGCTCATTTCAGAGCATGGTGAAAGCCCACGACAAATCCGAGAGCACCAGAAAAATGATCAAAATGACCGCAAAGTCACCTTCGCCAATGGAAACTAGAATCTTTTTCGTAACAAAGCCACTCCCGAAAATTGCATCCTGTAACTTCCTACGAACAAAAGCACTCACAGGAATTTCAAGAGGCATTGTCACAGCGAAGATGTTATTTGCATTTTCTGCAAGTAGCTTTGTCACGGCGAATAGCCCATTTTCATTTGCTGCAAGTAGCTTTGTCACGGCGAAGATTCTATTTGCATTTTCTGTAAGTAGCTTTGTCACGGCGAAGAACCTATTTGCATTTGCTGCAAGTAGCTTTGTCACTGGAAACTTCGAAACTCTCGGTCAGGTTGCAACCTGACTCGCAGTTCCCAATTCAGATTTCGAATTTACTCTCGGACTTGTGGTGGGCTTTCACCGTGCGTCGAAATGAGCCGGAGGCTCTCAAAGAACCTAGCCGGTGGTGGAACGAAGTGGAGCCACCGGTCTTCGTTCGAGATTGAAAGCGCCCCGGAGGTGGCGCTAGAATCGCCCATGCCAATTCCACGACCGCTACCTTTGGTGAGTTTCGGGCGCACCTGCGGAGCGCACCTAAATAACGCCCAACCGCGCCCTCTCGCCCAGGTATTAGCGTCGTCCACTGATCGCGCCTTGCGAAAGTGGCCCCATCATCGCCGACGACCGCGAAAAATTGATTCCTCTTGTCCGTGAGATAGCCGCGCAAATCTCGAACGGAGCCTCATACCACCAGGAAGCGATTTCCTCCACCTGTCGACGGTCCATCGGAGTCAAGGAGACCTTCATCCGGAGAGCATCAGGTGCTACGCGAACGATGGTTCATGGCAGCGGCAATTCGAGGGCCTCTTCGTAGATTTCGCGAAGCGGAATCGAGACCTCGATTGACTCCAGGTCTAAGGCGGAGTCCATCCCGCGAATCAATCGGTAACGCCACTGTTCCGACAAATCTTTGCGCTCGTAAACTTCGACCAGCGGTTCATCCTGGGAAAGCAACACAAAGGCCCGGAGCGATTCGATGAACTGGGCGTTAATCCATTTGTTTCCTCGAGTGTTGCCTTCGGTGCTCGGCGACAGCACTTCAAAAAGCACGGTTGGATTGGTTGCGGTATGTCGATTCGGGGACTTCTCTTCGTCCTCATACTCCAGCTTGCCGCAAAAAACGCTGAGGTCCGGATGGAAACGGTAGGTAGAACTTAGCACGCGAATTCGCTGATCGGCATTGAAGGGCCGGCAGGGCTTGCCTTTCATGTGAATGCTCAACGCCGTTCCCAAATCCACTGAAATCGCGCTGTGGCGAGACGTTCCGCCGGTATTCTCAAGAATTTCACCGTCGAGGTAGTCGAAGCGCGAATCGGAAGATTCTTCGAGTTGGTAGTATTCCTCGACGGACAAATATTGGAGTTTATCCACAGCGGCAGTCACGGACAAATGATACCGTTTGAGGTCAGTTTCGCAACGTTCGTCATTTTCTGCTGCAATCCGATTTTGGAAAGCGACAGGCTCTTAACTTAACTTGGCACGCTAAAATCGCCGCAGCACGGTGTCTTCCTTCATTTGCTCGTTCTGCTCCGGAAAATCCAGCGTGTAGTGTAGGCCGCGGCTCTCCTTGCGCCGCATCGCGCAATCGACCATCAGCGAGGCGGTGTCGAGCAAATTGCGCAGTTCCAGCAACTCGGTGCAGATCTTGAAATTCCAGTAAAATTCCTGCATTTCGCGATGGAGGTTGCGCAGGCGCGTGGCGGCGCGTTGCAGGCGCTTGCTGGTGCGCACGATGCTGACGTAGTCCCACATGAGGCGGCGAATTTCGTCCCAGTTGTGGAAAATGACGACCAATTCGTCCACGTCCTCCGCATCGCCGCTTTCCCACGCCGGTAGGTCGAATTTTTGGGGTGCTTTGCCATCGAGCGGTAATTTTTCCAAAATGTCGGCCACGGCGCGTTTGGCGACCACAGCCCCTTCCAGCAGGGAATTGCTGGCCAGGCGGTTGGCGCCGTGCAGCCCGGTGCAGGCCACCTCCCCCACCGCGTAAAGCCCGCGAATGCTGGTTGCGCCGTTCACGTCGGTGAGAACGCCGCCGCACTGATAATGCGCCGCGGGCACGACGGGAATCGGCTCCTTGGCGGCGTCGATTTCCAGGCTCAGGCAGGTTTCGTAGATATTCGGGAAGCGCTTGGCGATGAAGCTTTTGGACTTGTGGCTGATGTCCAAAAACACGCAGGGACCGCCGGTGCGCTTGATTTCAGCGTCGATGGCGCGGGCCACGATGTCGCGCGGCGCCAGGCTTTTGCGCTTGTCGTATTTTTGCATGAACTCGTTGCCGTGCTTGTCGATGAGGCGCCCGCCTTCACCGCGCACCGCCTCGGAAATGAGGAAGGATTTGAGCTTCAGGTTGTAGAGGCAGGTGGGGTGAAATTGCGTGAATTCCATGTCCGCGATTTCCGCGCCAGCCCGCCACGCCATGGCCACGCCGTCGCCGGTGGCGATCTTGGGGTTGGTGGTGTAGAGGTAAACGCGCCCGCTGCCGCCGGTGCACAGAATCACGCGGTTGGAGCGCAGGGTTTCGACCGCGTTTTCCTCCTCGTCAAAAACGTAGAGCCCCACGCAGCGATCTTCCGAGGCGTAACCCAGTTTGCTCGTCGTAATCAGGTCCACGGCAAAGTGATGCTCCAGCAAATCGATGTTTTTCTCCTCGCGCACCCGCTCCACCAGCCTGGTTTCGATTTCCTTGCCCGTCGTGTCGGCCGAATGTAAGACGCGCCGCTTGGAGTGGCCCCCTTCCCGCCCCAGGTCGTACTCAAACTCGCCGTCGTCGTTCTTGCGCTTGTCGAATTTGACTCCGGCGGAAACCAGCGCCTCGATCGCCGCCGGGGCTTCTTCCACGATGGTGCGCACCACGTCTTCGCGGCAAAGTCCCGCCCCTGCGTCCAGGGTGTCGGCCACGTGCTGGTCGAAGGAGTCTTCCGGGCTCCAAACGCAGGAAATTCCGCCCTGCGCCCAGGCGGTGTTGGCGTCTTCGGCGCTGCGTTTGGTGACGATGCAGACGCTGCCGTGTTTCGCCGCGTTGAGCGCAAAAGTCAGGCCGGCGATGCCGCTGCCGATGACGGCGAAGTCGTAAGTTTTCATGGGCTTTTGGTTGTTGTGCTTTGGAGACGAAGCTGGGTAGGGTCGGGAAACAAGCTGGTGAACAAAGAACAAAGAACAACGAGCAAAGCACAACCGAAAATGCGAAGCTCTGCCTCCCGAGGAGACTGTCGGACTTAGCCCGCCCGGCGTCGAAAATCGAGGATTCGGCCCAAATTTCCCTTCATTTTCGTCCCTTATGTCCTCATAAAGTCCTCAAACTCGTGAAAATTTTGGCTCGAACCTCGAATTTCGCCGCCAGACGTTCTAAGTCCGACAGCCTCCTTGCCCCCGTCTCAAGGTTCATGATTCGCCTCTCCCGCATTCGCACCTTCCTCATTTTTGCCGTGCTCATGGCGGGGATGGCCGCGTTCGTTTACCACGAAAAACCGCCGCGGGGGCTTTATCACCTTTACCAGGAGCATGCCGGAAAGCCGCTGATCCAAATTCCCACGCAAAGGGACTTCACCTACGTTTTTGAGGCTCCCGGCCGCAATATCAGCCGCATGTGGCTCCAGCACCTGCTGGCGGATGAAAAGCACGAGGTGCGGGTGACGATCGAAAACCAGACGCAAGGCACGAAACTCTACGAAACGCTGCTGGTGGGGCGGGGGCACCTGCATTACGCGGTGTTTCTGCCCGGCAATGCTCGCGGCGACCGCATTGCGGTGACCTATCACGTGGAAAAATCGCGGCTCGAGCGCTGGCCGACCATGGCGCAGGCCGTCAAGCGCGCCAAATTCGCGCCAACCACGCCGGTTGAGGTCTACGTGGACGGCGTGCGCCAGGATGAGGCCGCAGAGCAGCTTTGGCCGCTGGTGACGCTGCGTTTTCACCAAAAAATCGGCGCGCTGGCCTGGTTGTGGCCGGTGGCCGGTTGCGTGCTGGCGGGATTGTTCGCGAAGAACGCGGGGACTTCCGGCCGCATGCTCTACCTGCTGCTTGTCGGGGTGGCGCTCGTGGGAACCAGCGCCGTACTTTGGGCTCAACGTTACGCCCACAACTCCGCGTTCGACGATCCCGATCAATACGGCATGAACGGTGAAAAAATCGCCGAGTGGGTCGCCGGCGATGCCGAGCAACGGCGCGAGGTGGTAACCTGGTGGCGCAAGTTCGACCACACCTTCGTGCTGCTGGTGCCGATGTTCGTGGCGTTGGGCAAACTGCTGGGCAGCCCCATGTTCGCGAGCTACGTCTTTTTGGTGGGAATTTCGAGCTTTGGCGTGTTGCTGCTGGCCGATTGGTGCCTGGAAACGCGCTTGCGGCTATCGAATCGCTCCATCTTGCTGGCGTTAACCCTGCTGGCGACGCAATTTGTCTTCGCGCGCGCCTTCGTCACCGCCAGTTCCGATCAGCCGGGGGTGTTCCTCACGTTTTTGGCATGCCTGGCGCTCTTGGCGCGATTGGCGCGGCGATTTCGCTGGTGGGAGGAGTTGCTCTTCGCGCTGCTGCTCGTGGCGCTGACTTTCGTGCGGCCGCCCGGACTGGCCTACCTGGCGATGTTCTCCGGCTCGGCTGCGCTCATGGACGTCATCCGCGAACGCCGCCTCGATCTGGCGGGACAAGCCCGCGCCATCGCGCTCTACGCCTTGCCGGCCTTTGCCTTCGTGGCGGTGGTCTTTTTCGGCTTCGACCTGTTTCACAACGTCATGAAGGCGCGTGAGTTTTCGAAAAATTACCACCACCAATCCACGTTCGCCCATTTTTGGCCCACGTTTCTCTCCACGGCCCACGTTTTGCTGGTTTTCGGCGTTTTTTTGCGGCCCGGCGATTTTCGCGATCCCACCGTTCGGCTCATGTTAGGGTGGTGCGCCGTTTTTTTGCTGCTGCTCACCGTGGTGCGCGCTCCCTTCCTTTTGCGCCTGTTTTTGCCGCTGGTCCCGGCGATTTACGTCATCGTTGCGCCGGGAATCGAGCGCGCCACAAAAAATTGGCCCTGGCTGGCCTTCGGGCTAACCGCAATCGTCGCCGGCGCCAACGTTTGGCTGCTGCTGGTCATGCGCTACAGTTGGCCCGGCGTTAACGAGCACCTCCACCGCTTCACCCACCTGTGAACCTCCCGAACCGCCTAACCCATCCCCTAACCGTCTGGATCCTGTTCGCCGCCGTGTTTGGCGCGGTCATGCTGGGATTGAATGGCCGCATCCCGCCCAAGCCGTTCTTCAAGACGCTGTGGTTGCACCCGAAAACCATCGATTTGCCGACCGGCGTGGAGTTTGCCTACGAATTCGAGGCTCCCGGCGCGCGAATTTGCGGGATGACCCTGATTCACTTGCTAGCGGGCCAAAAAACCGTCGTGAATTTGAAAATTCAGAACAAAACGCGCGGGGTGCAGCTTTACGAGGGGACCTTTGGCGCCGGGGCCAAGTTTCACGCGAAATTCCGCCCCAACAACGCTGCCGGGGACACCATCCGCGTGACTTACCTGGTGGCGGAATCGCAAAAGGACCGCTTCCCGGATATGCCGCAAGGCGTGAAGCGCAGCGACCAGGTGAGCTACTACCCCATCCGCTCCTGGCTGGGCGGCGAAAAGCTGCCGGACGACGTCTACCAGTCGTTCATCGTGCGCTATCACCTGGGCGTGGAGTGGGCGCAATTCGTCCTGGTGGCGCTGTTGGCGGTTTTGCTGGGGGCAGCGGCTTTTGACGAGCGATTCGCGAAGTTTCACCCGGCGCTGATCGCCTTGTTCGGTCTGGCGGCGGGCCTGGTGAGTTTTCACGGCTGGACCTATCGCTACGAGCACGCCTGGGGCTATGCCGACCCGGACAAGTACGGAACCTACGCCGAGCAAATGCATGCCTACCTGACTGCGAAAAATCCGGAAACCCGGCGTGAAGCGGTCGAATTTTTCCGCGCTTATCCGCACGCTCAGGTGCCGTTCACCTCCGCCATCCTGACCGGCTACCTGTTGGCGGGTTGGCCGGGAAAAATGGCGCCCTTCGTCCATTTGACCGGCCTCGCGAGCCTGGGGACGTGCCTGCTGCTCTACGCCTTCCTCACCCGCCGGTTGCGCGTGGCTTCCGGCGCGGCGCTGCTGACCGTTCTGCTGCTCGGCAGCCACGTCATTTTTCTTAAGGCCTTCTGCAAGGTCAGCACCGACCCGATTGGCGTGTTTTTCGTGCTGCTCGCCTTCGTTTTGGCTCACGAACGGATTTTGCGCAAGCCAGGTTGGCGGCTCAACCTCGCCTTCGCTGCCAATTTGCTGATTCTGGCCACCTGCCGGCCGCCGGGGCTCGGCTGGATGGCGTTTTTTGCCGGGTTAGGATTTTTAGCCGACGTTTGGCGCGAGCGAGAATCCTGGTTAGGCGGCGGAAAGCTGCGTTTGCCGGGTTTGGTCTCGCCGATCCTCCAGGCGCTGATTTTCACCCTGCCGCCGGCGCTGATTTTGGCCGCGATGTGGGTGGGATTCGACTGGTCGCACAATTTTCACCTTAACTGGGAAAAAGCGCAGGATTTCCGCAAAAACAGCTCCTGGTCGTTCTTTTTCACCTCCAGCGTCACCATTTTTCACTTCGCGGTTTTGTTCGTGTTAGGGTGGCGGCTGCGCGATTTTCGGCAACCGGCGGCAATCGGCGCGTTGCTCTGGATTTCCGCGGACATTTTGCTGCTCTACCTGCCGCGGGCGCCCTACTACACCCGGCTGTTCTTGCCCATGCTGCCGATTTTCATGATTTTGGGCTCCTACGCCGTGCAACGCATCTATCAGCGCCGGCGTTGGCAGGCGATTTCCGCCGCGGCGTTGCTCATTGCCGTCAACGCGGGATTCGTCATCCACCAGCTACACATCATGCACCTCCCATGGCCGCCCGTGCACCAGTACATCTATTTTTGAAACCTACCGCAGGTTCATGACCCCGCCATCAATGTCCCACGCCGCTCCGGTCACAAAACCGGCGTCGTCGCTGCAAAGATACGCCGCCAGCTTGGCGATCTCCGCGGGTTTGGCCATGCGCCCGATCGGTTGGGCGGCGGAAAGCTTTTCGAACATCTCGGCTTCCTGACCCGGGTAGTTTTTGGCCAGGTAGTTATCGACAAACGGGGTGTGGACGCGCGCCGGGCAAATGCAGTTGCAGCGGATGCCTTTGTCGATGTAGTCGTTGGCCACGCACAGGGTCATGGTGAAAACCGCGCCCTTGCTCATGGAATACGCGAACCGATCCTTCAGCCCCGTTTTTGAGGCGATGGATGCCATGTTGAGCACCATGCCACCGCCGGCCTCCACCATCTTGGGGATGGCGGCGTGGAGGGTGTGGTAGACGCCCTTAATGTTGACGTCGTAGACTCGGTCCATGTCCTCCGCGGTGGTGGTTTCCACCGTGCCGATGTGCGAAATGCCGGCGTTGTTGACCAAAACGTCCAAACGGCGGACGGCAGTGATTTTTTCGATCAGCGCGTTAACCTCCGCCTGGTTGGAAACGTCGCAAGCGTGGAATTCACCGCCAATTTCGGCCGCAACAGCCTCGCCAGCCGCCGCATCGCGGTCGATGACCCAGACGAACCCGCCCTCCGCCGCGAATTCTCGCGCCATGGCCTCGCCGATTCCCATGGCGGCGCCGGTGATGAAGACGTTTTTGTTTTGAAAGCGCATGCTGGCGACCTAAACCGGTCAAGCCGGAGTTTTAAGCGTTAAGTTCAAGTTTTAAGTCCTGACAGATGCACCAAATGTTGCGCAAATGTGTCGAAAGTTCACGTTGAGGCACTAAATCCGGCGCCAACCGCCGCGCAACCTTGAATTGCGTTTGGACGCCCCGCGTTTGTCCCCTTGCAGGAACGCGTTTCCCGGTTAAGGGGAACAACCACCATGAGCCAAAAAACTCTTTGCCGCTGGGGAATCCTCAGCACCGCCGGAATCGCGCGCAAGAACTGGCAAGCCATCCGAAATTCGGGAAACGGACGCCTCGTGGCGGTTGCCAGCCGCGAATCGTCAAAAGCGCAGCAATTCATCGACGAATGTCAGGCGGACGTCGCGTTTCCAACCGCGCCCGAAGCGGTGGGCGGCTACGGCGAGTTGCTGGGCCGCGATGACATCGACGCGGTCTACATCCCCCTGCCAACCGGCCTGCGCAAAGAGTGGGTCATCAAGGCTGCGCAGGCGGGAAAGCACGTTTTGTGCGAAAAACCGTGCGCCATCAACGCCACGGACCTGGCGGAGATGATCGATGCCTGCAACGCCGCCAACGTGCAGTTCATGGACGGCATCATGTTCATGCACAGCCAGCGGTTGGGCGCGATTCGCGAGATTTTGGACGATGGCGAGAGCGTGGGCGAAATTCGACGCATCGCCACGCAATTCAGCTTCTGCGCGCCCCCTGACTTTTTGGCCGAAAACATTCGCCTGAACAGCAGCCTGGAGCCGGCCGGTTGCCTGGGCGACCTGGGTTGGTACACCATTCGTTTCACGCTGTGGGCGCTGAATTTCGAGATGCCCACCCACGTTTCCGCGCGGCTCATCAGCGGCGCCGGACGCGCCGATAGCCCTGACAAAGTGCCCACCCAGTTCAGCGCGGAGCTGTTTTTCCCCAACGACGTCACCGCCAGCTTCTACAACTCCTTCCGCACCGAGCATCAGCAATGGGCCCACGTGAGCGGCGACAAGGGACACCTTATGGTGAACGACTTTGTGCTGCCCTACTGCGGCAACGAGCTGGAATTCACCGTCTCCAACCCCCACTTTGACATCCGCAACACCCAGTTCGTCATGGAGCGGCACGACCGGCGCATCGCCATTTCCGAGTACGCCAACAATCATCCCAGCGCGCAGGAAACACGGCTCTTCCGCAATTTCGCGGAATTGGCGCTGAGGGGCAAGCCGGACCAGCACTGGGCCGAAATCGCGCTAAAAACGCAGAAAATCCTCGATGCATGCCTGAAATCCGCGCACAGCGGGGGGAGCGACATCGCGGTGGGTTAATTCCGGTGGAAACAGCGGGCGCTGACATCCTAAATCCGGCAGTTGAACGCGTCGGTAGCGGTGTAGAGCCATGCCATGGGGTGCATAGAAACAGGATGCTGCTCAGGTTTTACCTTGCGGGAGTCAAAACAGGGCGATTGGCGCCAAAAATTGAACTTTCGCCAGCTACGATTCTCTACGAATGAAACTCATGATTTCGAAACTCAGTGCCCTGCGATTTTTCGCGCTTAGCTTGATGGTTCACTGTCTCCTGACCTTCGCATTTTGCGAAACAGAGACCAAGCCCCACATCATCCTGGTCATGGCTGACGATCATGGTTATGGCGACACTGGTTTTACGGGGCATCCGTTTGTGAAGACCCCGCATCTTGACGCTATGTCCAAGGCCGGCGTTGTTTTCAACCGCTTCTATGCTAGCGCGCCGGTTTGTTCGCCCACGCGGGCCAGCGTCCTGACCGGACGCCATCCCTTTCGAGTCAATGTTCCGAATCACGGACACTACCTTCGCCCTCACGAAACCACCATCGCCGAAGTGCTAAAGAGCGCGGGTTATGTGACCGGCCATTTCGGCAAATGGCACATCGGCTCCGTCCAGCCTGACAGCCCTACCAATCCAGGCGGCGCAGGGTTCGACGAATGGCTTTCCGGCCTGAATTTTTTCGACAACGACCCGTATCTTAGCCGCAATGGCGAATACGTGCATCTCAAGGGCCCGGGAACGGTCATCAGCATGGACGCTGCCATCGATTTTCTCACCAAACATCACGCGGGCGAGCAGCCGATGTTCGCGGTGACGTGGTTTCCTTCGCCACACGGTCCGCATGCCGAATTGCCCCGGGAAACCGAAAATGCGGCGGCGCTATATAACGACGTGGATGGCGCGAAGATGCAAGGCTACTTTCGGGAAATTACGCTTTTGGACGAGCAGGTGGGACGTCTCCGGAAGGCTTTGCGCGAACTTGGCATTGCAGAGAACACGCTTCTGTTTTATTGCAGCGACAATGGCGGGCTGGCCGAGGAATCCTCTGGTGGCCGGCAAAAGAAGGGGAGCATTTATGAAGGCGGTTTGCGCGTTCCGGCGATCCTTGAGTGGCCGTCGCGATATAAACCGGGTTCGGTGGATACGCCGGCTTTTACCGCGGATCTCTACCCAACGCTTGCGGCGATCGCCGGCGCGAAACCGGATCCTCAGCCCGTTTTGGACGGAGTGGATTTGGGACCAATCCTAGCCGGACAACCATCCGAACGCCCGCCGATGGGGTTTTGGCATGGTCACACAGGTGGTCAGTCGACCCATAGCGACCGCATCATCAAGGCGCTGCTGGAGGCAAAGCTAGCGGGCGCGCCAAACCCGCATCCGCGGAGGGTTTTGAAAAACGTGGAGGAGTTCCCTTCTTTTGGCGACGAAGGGTTTCGCGGTCACGCCGCCTGGAATGCTTGGCCTTGGAAGCTGCATAGAATCCAGAAAGGTAATGCGATAACGATCGAACTCTACAATCTGGCCGATGATCCCATGGAACGGAACAATCTTCGCGCTATGCAACCAGAACGAGTTCGTGCGATGAAGGCCGAATTGGAAGTTTGGCAGCGTTCGGTGCTGGATAGTTGGTCTGGGAAAGATTATCCAAGTCGGTGAAATGACGGTGTCAACCACACGATCGGTTCGAAGTCCAGGCTGCTACCGTTTTTCGGGACCTGATCTTATTATTCCTCCAGCACCAGGCTAACCAGGGTGTCCCCGCTTTCGCCGGAGCACGGTTCGGCGCTTACGACTTTCAGTTCTCCATCGGCCCGAGCAATGAAGAGAACGATGGCGTTTTCGCCATGGCGCTCGAGGTAGTCTTCCCAGGTGAATTCTTCCGTCAGGGGCGTGGTTTTGACGGCGGCGCCGCGGTTTTCCAGCCGGTTGAGGCGTTGGTTGCCGCTTTCGCCGCCAAAGAGCAGGCGGCCTCGCAATTCGTCGGATCCCAGCCTCCGTTCGGATTTCCCCAAATCGTTCGGCGCGAGCTGAAACACGTTGGATCGGCCTAACGCATGCGCAAAGCCGATGCAGGCCAGCGAGTTGACCTGCTCGTTGTTAGTGACCGCCAGCATTCGGCCAATTCCCGATAAATCCAGTTCTTCGGTCACGAATTCCGAGAGCACGTTGGCGTTGACCGCCGGAATTCCGGCCATGCGCGCGTTTGAGGTTGCGGTGTAGTTGGAATCCACCACCAACACGCGATAGCCCAGTTTTTGCAGCGCTACGGCGGACTCGATGACCCAGCGCCGCGTTCCCGCAAACAAGACGCCCTGCGGCTTTTTCATCGCCACGCCCAGTCTGCGGGCCACCGGGCCGGCGAGCAGGCCGTAAAACAGGACGGTGCCCACGATGACGGTGAAAACGATGGGTACGATGCGCTCCCCTTCGCTTTGAAACGGCTCTCCCAGCTTGATGATTTCCATCGCGAAAATTGAGGAGACCGCGGCGGCGACAATTCCGCGCGGCGCCATGAGCGAGAGAAAGATTTTTTCCTTGCGAGTCAGCTTGCTGCCGATGGTGCTGAGAAAAACCGCCGCGGGCCGGACGACCACGATGAGCGCGGCCAGAAACAGCAACGCCTCCTTCCAGACCGACACCACTTGTTCCCACGAAACCCGGCCGCCCAGGATGATGAACAGGGTGGAGATGAGCAAAATCCGCAAATTTTCCTTAAATTCGATGATGTGGCGAACTTTCGCCCGATTCTGGTTGGCCAATCCCACTCCCAGGACGGTGACGGCGAGCAACCCGGATTCGTGCTGGATGTGGTTTGAGATCGCAAAAACGACCAGGCCGGCGGTGAGGATGACGACGCTTTGCAGGTAGTCTGGCGCCCAATGCCGGCGCAGGACGGCGACGAGCATCCAGGCCACGCCAAAACCCAGGCCAAAGCCGGCCGCCAGGGTTTTGACCAGGCCGCCAAGCACGGTGGCGGCGCTGTTACCGTGACTGCCAAAAAGAACGCCAAAAACGAGGACGGCCAAGACTGCGCCGACCGGATCGATGACGATGCCCTCCCACTTGAGGACGGAGTTGACCGAGCGCGAGGGTTTGAGGGTGCGCAGAATCGGCCCGATGACGGTGGGCCCTGTCACCACCAGAATCGCACCGACCAAGGTGGCCACCGGCCAACTGAACCCGGCCGCAAATCGCGCCGCGGGGATGGCGAGAATCCAGGTGATGAGCGCCCCCGTGGTCACCAGTTGCAGCACGGGCAGACCGGCCTCTTTCAACTCGTTAAACCGCAGAGACAACCCTCCTTCCAGCAAAATCACGCCGACCGCCAGTGAGACGAAGGCGAAAAGCGCCGTGTCTTCCAAAATGGCGGATTGGTCGTAAATTTGCCCGGCCAGAAATCCGAAACCCAGGAGCAGCAAAATCGACGGCAGCTTGAACCGCCAGGCAATCCATTGCGCGGCGATGCCGAGGGCCAAAACGGCGGTGAAGTAGAATAGGCGCTCTTCCATGGTGAAGTCTTCCGCGAATCGTTGGCGAATGTTGGCGCAGTCTGGCCTGATTGCACTCGGAACCGTCGCCGCGCTTCAAAAAAGCTCACCAACCCGGGCTGCCGGGAAATCTCGCGCGCTGGAATCGTCGGGCCCCTGGAATTGGCTTACCCGGGCAGGGTCCGCGGGGTAGCCAGCGAGCTGTCGATCGTCTCCCGCAACCAACGAACCGCGTTTTGGGCGCTTTGGACGACCCGCGACGGCAAAATCTCCTCCGCTTGCAAATTCGCGGAAATTAGCTCTTCATGGGTCCGGAATCTGGGCCGCAATTCCACCAGCGAGGCGTAAGAATCCCGGCCTGGCGAGCGCGCGGTGATGGCGGGGAACACCAATCCCTTGCGCACGCCCAAACGTCGGTTTTCGAGCGAAAATCGCGCCTCGCGCTCCGGCATGATCAACCACGGCTGGTAGCGGAAAACCAACTCTTCGCCGTCGCGCCGCACCGATCCGTAGGTGCGCGGTTTCACGTCGGGCAAGCCGGGCCGGGCAAAGCCGCGAAGCTCCTCGCCGTCCTTCAACGGTTCGTCAAACTTGCTCAACAACACGTCCCAGGCGAACAAGGTGCCGAACACATTCCAGCGAAAGGCCCAGCCGGAGATGGCGATGCAGAAAATGACGATGACCAGCGACAAAGCCACCCCCAACCAGGGCGAAATGGACGCTAAAACGGCAAATCCGGCCAAAAACAGCCCTTTCAGCCCCAAAATCGCCCCCGTGATGATGCTGGAGGGGCTGAGCAAGAGCAAACAGCGCAACGCGTGAAAAACCATCCACACCGCGCCAAACATGACGATCATGAGCGGGATGGCCAGCAATACCGGGGCCACCATGGGCACAACCGCCAAAACCGGGGCGCCGTCTCCCGCACCCAGCGCCGCGCCTGGTTCGGCCGGGGCGGGCAATTGCGTGGCGACGGAGGCCGGAATCACTGCCAGAGCCACCACCAGACCGCTGGCTTTGTTCTCCAGCACGTCCAACGCGGCCAGGGGTTTTTTCAGCACCTCCGGAACCACCATGCCAAAGGTATCCTTCAAAAAACCGAGCCCAAAGAGCCCTAACGCCACGCCCCAAACCCACGGATTCGTGAACCACGGCAACTGCGCCCGGTCGCCGTTTTCCGCCTTGAGATACTGCCACATGCCCAAGACGCCCATGCCCAGCAGCGGAGAGATGGCCATGCCGGTGGTGGAGGAAACCGCGCGGTCCAATCGCACGGCATTGGCGAAAATGGTGTCGTTGAGCGCGGTTTCGGTTTCGGTTTCGGCGGGTGTTTCCGGCGTTTCCGGTGGCGGAGGAGGGGATTCTTGCGCCAAAACCGGGTTCAGCGCCAGGGTCACCAGCAACAGGGAGGGAAGGAGGAGGGCTTTCATGACATTCTCCCCACCTTACACGAATTGCGAAGGGGCGGCGTGAGAATTTTCGGCTCGTTTTGGAATGGCGCACGCCGCAATCCCCCGAACTCACAAATCCTCCAAAAATCCTCGCATCGCCTCAGCCCATTGGCCCGGATGCGTCTCGGCAAAGGGCCGGTGACCGGCTTCAAACACGTGCAATTCCGTGAGATTCGCGAAATTCGCGGCCATGACGCGGACGTCCTCCAGCGGCACCCGCGTATCGCGCCGCCCCGTCATCACCAACGCCGGCAGGCCCATCAGCTCGAAGCGTTTGGCCACGGTGCCGCGAAAACTGGGGAACGTGCTCTCAATCGCCAACCCGTCCGGCTTTACCCCCAATTCCGCGCAAGCTCTGGTGACCGCCGCTCCGCCCATGGAGATGCCGTAGAGGACGGTGCGCGATGGCGCCAAATTTTCGGTAGTCCAGCGTTCCGCGGCCCGAACGTCCTCCGCTTCGTGGTAGCCGAAACTGGTCGTGGCGCCGCCGGAACCGCCCGAACCGCGAAAATCGACCAGCAGGCAATTGCAACCCAGCCCGAGCAGAATCCGCGCCATGGGCAGAGTCGCCTGTTTGCTGGCGGCGTAGCCGTGGAAGAGCAGGACCGCGGTCTCGCCATTTCCACGAACGAGCCAGGATTCGAGGTTTTGGCCGTTTTCAGCCGGGAAATTCACCGTTTGGAAGGCCAAACCCAGGTTTTCCGGCGTTTGCGTGTTTTGCGGCTTTGGCAGGGTGACGCCATTGAGCAAAACGCCGATTTTTTCGCCGAAACCGAGGTCTTCCGGAGATTTCGTGCGTTCGGCGGCGTCAGGCTGGAAACGGAACAGTGCTCGCGCATGGCGCCATGCCAGGAAATTCCCCGCCACCAAGCCCGCGAGAAGGACCAACCCGCACAGTCGCCACTTTTGCCGCCAAACCCAGGTCATCGGCGATTTTTTTCGCGGTTTACGGCAATTTTTCGCCGCCGCTGCGGATTTCGATCTCCACCCGCCGGTTGGGCGCCTCGCGCAAAATGTCGTTCTGGATGTTTCCGCTTGGCGCGACGATGACGAGCGGATTTCGCGCTCCGTAGCCGACGCTGCGAATGTCGTAGCCGTCCAAATGCAGCGACCGCACCAGGTAATCGCGCACCGCATTGGCTCGCAACTGGCTCAGTTCCTGGTTGTTGCGCGGTCCGTCCACGGCGGAGTCCTTTTGCCGGAAGGGGATGGAATCGGTGAAGCCTTTGATGATGAACTGGGAGTCCTTGTTGTTGGTGATGATGATGCCCAGGCGCATCAAGCTCAGCCGCGCCTCCTCTTTCACGTTCCATTCCCCGAACTTGAACAGCAGGTCGGTGGGAATCCAGGCTTCGGCGACGCCGGGGAGGTTTTCGCCCTTGCCCATCAGCTCCTCCAACGTGCTGAAACGGCCCTTGATGTTGGCCCGCACTTGGCTGTTCATCCCTTTGGTCATGGCGTCGATCAATTCGTCGGAATCGGCCGCGCCCTCAAACTCCTGCTCCTGCAGGTAGAGCTTCGGCTGATTCATCGAGACCTGGGAGGCTTCGAGCAGCTTTTCGCGCATCGCGTTGACCTCGGATTCGGCGGCTTTGAGGTCGATTTTGGCCTCCACAGCCTGCAAATCGACCGTTTGCGCGGGAATCGGCGTCTCGGCGAACAGATTTTTGATCGTGTCCGTCTCCGGCGTCAATTTCACCACCTCGGGGAAGGATTCGGGCATTTCAGGCGGTTCCTCGTCCCAAGTCAGGTCCTTGTCCTTGGTGGGCGCCTCCTCCGGAATGGGCTCCTCTTCGGCAAAAATCTTTTGCAGGTCCTCCTCTTCCAGAACGGCCCGGTCCCGCGGTTGAAACACCTGGACGGCGGTCGCCGCGGTTTTCATCGTCACCCGCACCCGCTCAAAGAGGACGAACAATCCCAGGTGAACCAGAACGGAAAGCAACACCGCCAGGCTGATCCACCAGCCGTAACGTTGGATCGGTTCGCTTTTGTATCCCCCGGCGTTTTTGGCCACTTGCCAGCTGTATTCGGATTGCATGGTGTTTTGGACGAGATTTGGACCCGTTAGATTAGCAGGGTTTCGCGTTTTGCGAAAGTGCAATTCCAAGCTACGATTGCCCGCCATGTCTCAAGCCGAAAATTCCGCCAAATCGATGGAAAAAATCGTCAGCCTCTGCAAACGCCGGGGTTTCATCTTTCAATCGGCCGAAATCTACGGCGGACTGAACGGTTGCTGGGATTACGGCCCGTTGGGCGCGGAATTGAAGCGCAACCTCAAAGACTACTGGTGGTGGCGCAACGTGCAAAACCGCGACGATGTTTTGGGCATGGACGGCGCCATCCTCACCCACCAAGCCGTCCTCACCGCTTCCGGCCACGTCGGTGGCTTTTCCGATCCCATGGTCGACTGCAAAATCTGCAAAAAACGCTTTCGCGCCGACCAACTCGAAGAAACGCCCCTTTGCGACGCGAAAAAGCAGCTTCCCAAGGGTGAAGACAAGCGCTGCGAACTCACCGAGGAACGCGCCTTTAACCTCATGTTTCAAACCAAGGTGGGCGCCTCCGCGGATGACGACGATCCCAACGCCGTTGCCTATTTGCGCCCGGAAACCGCGCAAACCATCTTCACCCAGTATAAAAACGTGCTCGACTCCAACCGGATCAAGCTGCCCTTCGGCATCGCGCAAATCGGCAAGGCCTTTCGCAACGAAATCAACCCGCGCAACTACACCTTCCGCAGCCGCGAATTCGAGCAGATGGAGATCGAGTTTTTCTGCACGGAGGAGGACGGCTTGCGCCTCACCGACGAATGGCTGGAGGAACGGCTCAGTTTTTACGAAGATATCGGCATCCCGCGCGAAAAGCTCCACGTTCTCGACGTTCCCGATGGCGAGCGGGCCCATTATTCCAGCAAAACCTACGACATTGAGTACGCGTTCCCGTTCGGCATCCAGGAGTTGGAAGGCATCGCCTACCGCACCGACTACGACCTGAAAAAGCACTCCGAGCACTGCGGCAAGCCCCAGGATTACTTCGACGAGGAAAGCAAGTCACGCTTCGTTCCCCACGTCGTCGAACCCAGCGCCGGTTGCGACCGCACGGTTCTCGCGCTGATTTGCGAGGCTTACGACGAGGAGACGATCACCAACGAAAAAGGCAAGGAAGAGACGCGTATCCTCCTGCGTTTTCACCCGCGCATGGCGCCGATCAAATGCGGCGTATTTCCGCTGGTGAAGAACAAGCCGGAACTGGTCGCCAAGGCGCGCGAGGTGCAAAAGCTGCTCCAGCCGCACATGACCGTGTTTTACGACGAAACCGCCGCAATCGGCCGCCGCTACCGGCGTCAGGACGAAATCGGCACCCCCTTTGGCGTCACCATCGATTTTGACACGATGGGCGAGAGCGGCGAGGATTTGAAAGACACCGTCACCCTGCGTCACCGCGACAGCATGGAGCAGGAGCGGATTGCGATTGGCGAGTTGCTGGGGTTTTTGCTGGAGCGGATTGCGTGAGCTGGCGCGGCCGAGACTTTCAGTGCCGAATGGCTGGAAACCAGTGCCAGTTGTTCCGGAATTTCGAAAAATCGCAGGAACCGCAGTTCACCTCCGTTCCCCGAAATCGGAGTCGAAGCACCATTCGCTGCCCACTCTTGCTGCCGACACCATGCAACTGGTGATACTCGTGCAGCGATTTGCGGTCGATCACCACAAATCCATCCCAACGATCGGCCAATCGAACCGCGAATACGTAAATCAGGTCGGGAGTGATGGGATTTCGTAGCTGAGCCAACGGGAGGTTAAACTGAGCGGAGTGCCCGTTCCGAGTCGACTTGCCGATGGCGGTTTTGACCTGAACCCGCCGGAGGTTTCCGTCGCTGTCGCGGACCACAAAGATGTCGTCCCCCACATCGACCTCCGGAATCGCCGCATTCCATCCTCGCAGCAGCAACTCAGCCATCACCGCCAAGTGACCGGCGCGGCCGGTGTAGAGATCCGCCCGCTTAGACATGTTGCGGCTTCGGCTCGAATATCGTTGCCTGCGTTACCGGATTGACGAAGGCAATCTTGCCGCGCTTCAGCAACTGGTCCGGAGGGTGCCCGGTGAGCATCTCGACGATGTGTTTCCAAATTGCGCCGTTTTGGAGTTGAAAGTCCGAAACCGAGTCAAAGGAAACGAATATGCTTGAGGCGACTTCACTGCCGTTTTGTTCGCTTCCTAGCTTTGCGCGAGATTCCGGGCTTAGCTGACACGTGTAGCCATCCAACTGCTGATTGACGTAAATTTCGGTTTCGGCCATTTTTGGGTTGGTTGGAGATTTTTTGGCAATTTTGCGAGGAAATCGGGCGGTTGCAATCCGAATAACCACCGCTCGACGAACGCCCAAGCCCGGGCAAAGCTTGGAATCTCCCCTCTCTGTTCCGAACCCATGGCCATCACCCTCGGCAAACAGTACGACAAACGCGGTTTTCTTGGCGCCAAGGCCTATCGGCGCTGGAAACAGTTACCTGGCCGAGCGCGACCAGGAGTTTACCGGGCCGATCATGGAGTACCTGGGCATTTCCTCCGCGCTGTTGCCGGAAGGGCATGAGGGGACAGCCGCCTACGAAGCCGACATCACCTACGGCGTGGGCTACGAATTCGGGTTCGATTACCTGCGCGACCAACTGGCGCTGCTGCGAGTTGCTGGGGTTTTTGCTGGAGCGGATTGCGTGATCTGGCGCGGCCAGGACTTTCGATTTGCGGTCGATCACCACCGCTCAAAATTCCTGGACCAAAACCTGGCCTCGCATAGATTGAAAAGCCAATGAGTTTGCGCCCCACCATCAACCTGGCCGACGTCGTCGTCCAGGGCGGCCATGTCATTTTCCGGGATTCGGATTGGGCGGGTTACGAACGCTTTGCGGCCTACTTTCAAAAACTCGGCTACGGCCAGGTCGCTTATTGCAACGGAACCTTGGAAATCATGGGCAACGAATCCAATCCCCACGAAATCGTCAGCCGAATCCTGGAACACCTCATCTGCATCTACGCTTCACTCCTGGGCAAGCGCATGGTCAGTTCGGGCAGCGCATTGGTTGGCTCCCAGGAAAAAGACGCCGGCAAGAACCCCGACGAATCCTTTTGGTTCGACCGCGAACCGGCGCCGGGAGAGGGTCCTGATTTGGTCGTAGAGGTTGTCGTCACCACTGAGGCCATCAGCAAACAAACTTTTTACGCGAAATTCAACGTGCCCGAAATCTGGATTTGGGAAGAGGGCAAACTCGCCGTCCACCACCTCACCGCGGAGGGCGACGGATACGAAATCGCGGCCAACAGCCGCACATTCCCAGATCTCGACATGAAATTGGTCGAACGCTGCAGCAACCTGGACTTCGTGACCGACGCCGACCGGGAGTTTCGGAAGGGATTGGAGAAAAAGTAGTCCAAACGATCGAACCAATCGTCTGATTTGCGGCCTCAGTTGCAGCTTGAATTTTTGGTTCTAAGTTTCCACCATGTCGACCCTTACGATCGATCTTGACCCTAACACACTCTCCGCATTTAACGATGCGGCTAAGCGGGAAGGGAAATCGCTATCCGCGTGGGCGAAACAACACCTCACCACGGCGGCAACCGTAAAAACTGGTTGGCCGAACGGCTATTTTGATACCATTGCCGGGTTTGGCGGAACAGAGATTAAGGAACCTGCCGAGATTGCGATGCCATTGGACACGATCACTTTGGATGAATGACCTATTGCCTGGATACTAACGTCATCATTTCCGTGATGCGAAACCAGGAGGGGCCGATCGCAAAGTTGCGCTCGGCAAAAGCGGAGGATGTAAAGATTCCGGAGGTGGTGAGAGCCGAATTGCTGTTGGGGTGCCTGAAAAGCAATCATCCCAGCGAGGAAAAAGCGAAAGTCGAACACGTCATCGCACCTTTTGATTGGGTGCCCTTTGAAGGCGATGCGGTGGAACACTACGCTTCAATCCGGGAAGAACTTGAGCGAATGGGAAACATCATTGGTCCGAACGACCTGCTGATCGCGGCTACTGCGCGGGCCTTGGGAGCAACGATGGTGACTGCCAATACCCAAGAGTTTTCCCGTGTGCCCAATTTGGCGGTTGAGGATTGGAGTTGAATCTCTCCAAAACTCCGCACCACTGCAATCCGAATAACCACCGCTCGACGAACGCCCAAGCGTGGGCAAACTTGGAATCCCCCCCTCCCTGTTCCGAACACATGGCCATCACCCTCGGCAAACAGTACGACAAACGCGGTTTTCTCGGCGCAAAGGTGTATCGGCGTTGGAAGCAGACGGTCGACCGCAAACGCCACCGCAGCGACCGCGAGCGCTTGAAGCGGGTCGAGGCGTTGGCGGAAGAAATGAGCCGGCGCGACCAGGCCGATTTTCAGCGTCAGGTGAAGGAATGGCGCGATGCGGCGGCGGCCCAGGAATTGCAGCTTGAGGAGGTGATTGAGCCTGGTTTCGCCATGGTTCGCGAGGCTTCGCGGCGAACTTCGGGCCTTTTTCACTACCCGGAGCAAATTTTGGCGGGTTTGATTCTGGTGCGCAGCGGCGTGGCGGAAATGGCGACCGGTGAGGGCAAAACGCTGGCCATCACCTTGCCTTCGTTTGTGTTCGCGCTGTTTGGCGAGGGCGTTCACGTGGTGACGGTCAACAGCTACCTGGCCGAGCGCGACCAGGAATTTACCGGGCCGATCATGGAGTATCTGGGCATTTCTTCCGCGCTGTTGCCGGAAGGGCAAGAGGGGACGCCGGAGCTGAAAAAAGCCGCTTACGAGGCCGACATCACCTACGGCGTGGGCTACGAATTCGGGTTTGATTACCTGCGCGACCAACTGGCGCTGCTGCGGACTCCTCACGCCGGCGCGCGCGACCGGTTGCGCTACGCGTTGATGGGCCAAAAGGCTCCCGAACCGCCGGTCGTTCAGCGCAGCCTGGCTTACGCGGTCATTGACGAAGTGGACAGCGTGCTCATCGATGAAGCCGGATCGCCCCTGGTCATCAGCGAGGCGCCGCCGGGCGAAAACGAGGCCGCTCCCGCCTATTGGCTGGCGCGCGACGTGGCCCGCGATTTGGAGGAAGACACCCATTTCGAGCTGAACCTGGCAAATCGCGGGGTAAAGCTGACGCATGAGGGATTCGACCTCATCCACGACATCGAGGGCATTCCCTGGGACATGTTGCGGCGGCCCTGGCACACTTACGTGCTCAATGCCTTGCGCGCCGAGCACTATTTTCACCGCGACGTCCACTACGTCATCGATGAGGAGGACAAAGTGGTGATCATCGACGAATTTACCGGCCGGCGGTTTGAGGAGCGGACTTGGCGCGATGGCTTGCACCAGGCGGTTGAAGCCAAGGAAGAGGTGGAGCTTCGCGCGGAGACTGATTCCGCGGCTAGCATCACCCGCCAGCGTTATTTCAGCTTCTACGAGAGCATTTGCGGCCTGACCGGCACGGCGGCGGAAAGCGCGGGCGAATTCTGGAATTTTTTCAAAATGGACGTGGAAACCGTGCCGCTGCACAAACCGAGCCAACGCCAAATGCTGCCGGAGCGCGTTTTTCAGTCGAACGAGGCCATGCTCGCCGCGGTGGTGAAGGAAGTAGCCCAGCGTCACGCCTCCGGGCAGCCGGTTTTGATCGGCACCCGCACCATTCGGGTGAGCGAAGCGCTGGCGGAGTTGATGGAGGCCGCCGGGGTGCCGTTTACGCTGCTGACGGCCAAGCAAGACAAGGAGGAGAGCGAAATCGTGGCTCGCGCCGGCCAGGCGGGGCACATTTTGCTGGCCACAAACATGGCCGGCCGCGGCACGCACATCGGTTTGAGCCAGGAATCGGAAGCTGCCGGCGGATTGCACGTCATCGTGGTGGAACGCAACGAATCCATCCGAATCGACCGGCAATTGGTCGGTCGTGGCGCGCGTCAGGGGCAACCGGGGGGCTCTCAGGCGTTCGTAAGCGCGGACGATCACCTGGTCGAAATGTACGCCCCGGAATTGGCCGAAGAAATGCGAAAATCCCGCTCCCGGAACGAGGGCGAGCTGTCCGGAAAATTCAGCAAAAATTTTGACGACCTCCAGGCCGACGTAGAACGTCGCCGATACGAGCAACGGCTCGCCATGGCCCACCGCGACAAGTGGCTCGACGAAATCAAAGCGAATTTGGCATGAAAATCAGCATTCTCAGCATCCTCGGCATCATTTTGACGTTTGCCTCCGCGCAGGATCAGGACCAGGAATCGGTCAAAGTCCTGACTTACCTGGATCCCTTCCGCTCGATCGAGATTTCGCCGATCGAGACCGGGGTAATCAGCGAGTTGGTGGCCAAGGAAGGGGACGAGGTGTCCACCGGCGACGTGCTCATCAAGCTGGACACGGAAATCACCGAGGCGCGGCTGGCGATCGCCGAAATGCAGGCCAAGAGCGAGGGGCGCGTGCAGGCCGCTCAAGCGGAGTACGAGTTGCAATCGGACAAAGCCAATCGCGTGAACCGGCTCAGCGGCGCGAGTTCGGCGGAAAAGCGCCGGGAATGGGCCACGTTGAAGGTCGCCGAGGGCAACCTCATCATCGCCAAGGAAGAGCGCGAGCAGTACGAGCTCCAGGTCAAACAAATCGAAGCCGAATTGCGCCGGCGCATCCTGACCAGCCCGATCGACGGAATCGTGACGGAAATCACCAAGGACGTGGCCGAAGCGGTGACGCCGACCCAGATTCAGGACGGCAACTACCTCGTGCGCGTGGTCGAAGTCGACCGCCTGCGCTGCGTGGGGCACGTTCCGGCTCAGGCGGCGCGCCCGTTGAAGGTGGGCGACAGCTTGGACGTGCAAATTGAGGACGGCAGCGACACCCTGGTGCGCGGTGAAATCGAGTTCGTCTCCCCGATCATCAATCCGGCGACCAAAACGGTCAGAATTCGGCTGATGATCGACAATTCGGCGGGAAATCTGCGAAGCGGTGAAACGGCGCTCATCCTGGTTCCGCGGATCTGAGTCGCAAAATTCGACAAAATCGCAGTTTCTGGAATCACGGGTGGCAAAACCGCGCGCATGCGGCTATATTCCGGCGTCCATCCAACTTTTGCAGCTACTCTTCGCCCCCCCTTAAGCCCAAAAGAACCAGGATGAATAGTTGCCTTCCTTTCCTTCCCCTTCGCGCTCTTCGAGCCCTTCTCCTTGCCCCCGCCCTCTTGCTTCCGGCCTCAGGTTTTGCCGGACTTTTTCAGCGCACCGCCGCCGAGCCGCAAGATACCGAAACCATTGTGCTGGTTCAAATTTACCTGGACGAATTGCTGCTGGGACCCGGAAAAATCGACGGAAAAATGGGCCAATTCACGAAAATCGCCGCCCGGCACTACAATCAGCGCTGGCGGCAGGATCCGGCCAATTGGTACAAGCTGCTGCGCGAAGCCAAACGCAACGTGGACGGCTCCTACACCTCCTACACCGTCCGGCAGCGTGATTTCGGCTATGTCGGCAGCCTTCCCACGGATCCCGCCGAGCAGGAAAAGCTGGACTACATGCCCTACCGCTCGATTGCCGAATTCATCGCCGAACGCTACCACACCGACGAACCGTTCCTGCGCGAATTGAACCCGGAGACGAATCTTTCCACGTTGCGGGCCGGCAACCGCGTCCGCGTTCCCAACGTGGCTCCGTTCGAGCTTTCCGCGATCCGCCGGCACCAGAAATTCGGCGAATTGCCGGGTTTGAGCCAGCGCCTCGTCTACGTGGACACGTCGGTGAAAATCGCCAAAATTTTCGATCACGGCAGCCTGGTGGCCAGTTTCCCAATCACGCCCGGAGCCAAAAAATTCATCCCCTACGGCGATTGGAAGCTCAAATCCATGGTTTCGACGCCGGAATTCCGGTGGGACAAAAAAATGCTGGAGGAAGGCGAACGCGGCGAGGAATTCTACCAACTTCCTCCCGGACCCAACAACCCGGTCGGCATTTTGTGGGCCGGTTTGACCAAATCCGGCATCGGCCTGCACGGGACCAACAGCCCCCACACCATCGGCCGTTCCCGAAGCGCGGGCTGCATTCGCCTGGCCAACTGGGACGCGATTCGCCTCCCGATCCTCATTCGGCCGGGCGCGACCGTCCTGGTCCGGTAATTTGCCGGGTGGTTCGAGTTTCGAGTTTCGAGTTTCGAATTTCAAGTTTCGGGTTTACCACCAAAGCGTGGACCCTTACCCGATCGCCAAACCGCTGCTTTTTCGGCTGAAACCGGAAACGGCGCACCACGTGACGATTCGCGCGATGAATCTGGCGCAAAACCTCGGTTTGCTCGCCAAATTCGGCGCCGGCGCGGATTTAAACCGTCCCGCCGAGGTGATGGGGCTGAAATTCCCGAACGTCGTTGGTTTAGCCGCCGGGATGGACAAAGCCGGCATCGCCGCGGACGCATTCGGCGCGCTCGGGTTCGGGCACGTGGAGGTCGGGACGGTCACTCCGCGTCCGCAACCGGGAAATCCGCGCCCCCGGCTCTTTCGGCTGCCCGAGCACCAGGCGATTATCAACCGGATGGGGTTCAACAACCCGGGTTTGGAGCAAGTTTTGGCGAACCTGGAAAAACGGCGCACGTTTCGCGGAATTCTCGGCGTTAACCTGGGCAAAAACTTCGACACGCCCAACGAGCGCGCCATCGACGACTACGTGGCCGGCCTGCGCGGCGCTTACCGGGCGGCCGACTACATCGCGGTCAATCTGTCCTCGCCGAACACCAAAGGTTTGCGCGATTTGCAAGCGGTTGATTCCTGCGAACCGCTGCTTTGCCGGTTGCAGGAGGAACGCGCGGAGTTAGAGCGCGAAACGCGGCTCTTCCGGCCAATCGCCGTGAAACTGGCGCCGGATTTGACCGAGGCGCAGACCAAGGAACTCGCCGCCATGCTCAACCGGCTCAAAATCGACGCCGTCATTGCCACGAACACGACGATCGGCCGCACTGGAGTTCGCTCTCACCCGCTTGCGGACGAAACCGGCGGCCTTAGCGGCGGGCCGCTGCGCGAAATGTCGCTGGAGTGCCTCCGGCTTTGGCGCTCGGAACTCGATCCCGCCATTCCCGTCATTTCCGTCGGCGGCATCCTCTCCGGCGAGGTCGCCCGCGAGCGTCTCCAAGCCGGCGCGGCGCTGTTGCAGGTCTACACCGGGCTCATTTACCGCGGCCCGGCGCTGATTCGGGAAATCCTTGAGTTGACGGCGGAAGTCCCCAAAGTTTCGGCACCAACCAACGCATCATGACCGCCAAATTCCTTGCTCTGCTCTTCATTCCGGCCATTGCTGCCGCGGAAGTCGCCTACCTCGATTTGAACGCTCGAAGCGACCGCCAGGTGCTGGTGGACCGCGAAACCGGCCAGTATCTCGGCCACCCCACCACCGTGTTGCTGGAAGACGGCAAAACCATCCTCTGCGTCTACCCGAAAGGCCACGGACGCGGGCCGATCGTCTACAAGCGCAGCACCGACGGCGGGCTGACCTGGAGCGATCGCCTGCCCACGCCGGAAAGCTGGGCCACGAGCAAGGAGGTGCCCACCATGCATCGCGTCATTGGCCCGGACGGGACCAAGCGCCTCATCATGTGGTCCGGCCTCTACCCGGCGCGCCTGGCAGTGAGCGAAGATGACGGCGTGAATTGGGGCGAGCTAAAACCGGCCGGCGATTGGGGCGGAACCGTGGTGATGGGCTTTGTGGAAGCGCTGAAAACCGGCCAGGGCCATTATCTGGCGATGTTTCACGACGACGGGCGTTTTTTCACCGCTGACGGCAAAAGAGTGCCGGAATTCACGCTTTACAAAACGCTCAGCACCGATGGCGGGCTCACCTGGTCGTTCCCGGAGGCGGTTTACCAGTCCAGCGAGGTGCATCTTTGCGAGCCGGGTTGCATTCGCTCGCCCGACGGCAAAACCCTGGCCGTGCTGTTGCGCGAAAACGCCCGGCGCAAGAATTTTGGGACCCAAACGTCCAGATCGACGTGCTGGGACTGCGGGAGAACGAACGCTGGGACGTTTGCGAGTGCAAGTGGGCCAAGGTTCCCTCCGCGCCCGCTTTGGCCAAGGAATTGGCGGCGAAAGCAGAGCGTTTTCCCAATCCCTGCGATCTAACGATTCAGTTGCGCGCCTTTACGCGAAAACCTGTGACCCGGGCGGAGAAACATCCGCACATCCGGTGGCATAGCTTGGATTCGCTTTATCGGTAGGACCGTCACGCATCGACCGGCGCGCTCAACCAAGCCGTGGTCAAGTTGCCGGCACTGGCGATTCCCAGGCGCATTTTCATCTGCCCGGCCAAAACGCCTGCGGCGGTCAGGCCGATGCCAAAATATTCGCTGCCTTTGGTGGTGAAAAACGGCTTGAACACGTTGGGCAGCTTGTCTTCCGGGATGCTCGCGCCGTTGTTGCGCAACACCATATCCACCCGCTTCTCTTTGGCTGGGGAAAGGACTCCGTTTTCCAGCACGTCCAGTTGCACGTGGCCGTCGGCATGCCCGGCGGCGGCTTCGGCTCCGTTTTTCACCAGCTCCACCAGCACTTCCTTCAAGCGGGCCGTGTCGGCGGTAATCCGGGGAACGCCGTCGGCAATGTTCAGGGTAAAACCCACTTCTTTGCCTTCGCAGATGGAGCGCAGGTTTCCATCCATCAACGGCAAAAAATCGTCCAGGCTCAATGGCTGCGGACTCATGCGCACGCAGCCGCCCGCGGTCAAAATGCGCTCGCTTAGCGAGGAGGAGTGCTGGGCGGAATTGCGCATCTGCTCGATGTTTTCGCGGATGTTGTCGTCCAGGTCGTCGCTCATGAGGATGAGGCTGGAAAAACCCTGCACCACGGCCAGCACATTGTTGTTTTTGTGTGCCAAACCGCGGAGCAGCTCTTTGTAGAAGTCACGCGTGGGCGATTCATCCAGGATGAGGTGATCGGCAAAGAGAAATTGCTTGCGAAGCGCTGTGATATCGTCGGTGGCCAACATGGGGTGATTATTAGATGCGCCTAACTTTTCGATCAAGTCAAAATTATTGATTCTATCGCCTTCGCTAAGGTTCAACAGCCAGCATTCGTGAAAATTACGATATTTCAAGAAACTCACCCTGCCACTGAGCCAATGGCGCTCGGAGCTAGGGAGCGCTTGCCCCGGAATTTTCCGCAACCACGCCTTCTCCGTGGCTTTGGTAGGATGCGCGAATGCGACGCGCGTGGAGCCGAATTTTGATCCAAACCAGGATGAATTGGACCCACTGCCGCACCATTTCCCAACTGGAGCGTTTGCCCCATTTTTCGAACTTTTGCCGTTGGCGCAGTTGGTCGAAGTAGGAGATGACGGAGCCGCGTCCAAAGGCGTTGCCGTACCAGTTGAGGAACAAAACGATGCCGTAGCCGCGCATCATCTCCGCCCACTCCAGCTTTTGCGCCAACTCGATGGCTCGAACGAAGTCCGAGCGCAAAATGGCGCGTTCGCCGGAAATTGGCCCAAACAAAGCGGCCCAAATCCCGCGAACCGGCCAACCGCGGAGCCATTTTGGCCAATCCAGGGGCACACCGCGGGAACTGAGCGACTGGGTGACGTCTTTTTCGCGAAAACGGCGAATGAGCGTTTCCAAGTAATCCGGTTCCAGGCCCACCAGGTCCGCATCGCACCACAGCAGGATGCATTCGCCTTCGATTTCGATTTCGGTGAGGTGGTGCATGATCGCCTGACCGACCGGCACGCGTTTTGGCAAGGAAATGACCTTCACTTCCCGGTCGAGAGCTTCGCGGCGGGTGGCATCGGTCGAGCCATCGTCCACCACCTGAACCCGGCCGATGGATGGGCAGCGCTTCAGCACGTCTACCACGCCTCCAACGGTGGATTGCTCGTTGTAGGCGGTGACCAGGGCGATGACGGGGAGTTGAGAGCGCGGAATCATGCGGCGCCTATTTTGTGCCAGCACCAGGCACGGGTCGTCAAGGCCGAATCGAACGCCGGGCCGCCCGCCAACCGGCAGCCACGATTTCCCGGCCCACTCGCAGGGATTGCGCCCAACTCACCCCGCTGATTTTTTGTTCGCCGGCCAGGCGAGGGCGCTCGCGAACCGCGACGGAGGCAATTTTCGCGCCGAAACGGGGAGCCAAAACCTGCGGCTCGATCGTCCAGCCCCAGGTTCGCTCGCGCAACGCCATTTTTTCGAACAAGGCGCGGTCGATGACCCGCAGCGGGCCCAAATCCGTGTAAATCCGGCGCGCCAGCAGACTCGCCCACAGGCCCAAGGCGAGATTTGCCAGGGTGCGGCGCCAGGGCCGGCTCGGGAATTGGCGGAGGGTGGTTCGCGAGCCGAGAACCAGATCGTAGCCGGCTTCGTAGGCCTCCAGCAGCTTCGGTAAATCCTCGGGAGCGCTCGCCCCATCGCCGGAAACGAAGAGCAACGCGTCGTAGGCTTGGCCAGCCGTGTCCAGCGCCCCAATTGCCGCCAGGCAACCGTGGCCGTAGCCTCGCATTTCGCTTTCTCCCACAATAACGCCGCGATTTCGGGCGATGCTTGCGGATTGGTCGGTGGCACCGTTCAATCCCACGGCGATGACGCGGCCGCGACCCGGCCATTTTTCGATCAATTCGTCCAAAACCGGGCCCAGGCACGCTTCCTCGTTGCAAACGGGGATGATGACGGCGTAGCGGATGGAATCTGAGTTTCGGGGGTTCAAGAGTTCCGTTTTGGCGACTATGGACGGTCCGGAGCGGGCCGCCTGTCAGAAAAGTCCGGCAATCTGGCGAAATGTTACCGTTGTGTTACCGCAAGGTCGCTGAATCGTGAGATTTCCACCCCTTCCGGGCAAAAGTCTTGCCTGATTTTCGCACCCATGGCAGGCTTTGCTCGATTTTCGCGCCACGACTGATGTGGCCGTAAATCACAGCATTAAATTGGCCGTGACCAACATTTGGCCGGCACTAACATACCAACTATCCGCAAAAAAATGAAACAAACCCTCAAATCCAACCAAGGCGGTTTCAGCCTGTTGGAACTCATGGTGGTGATCACGATCATCGCGATTTTGGCGAGTGTATCCATGCCGACTTACACCCAAGTCGTCACGCGCGCCCGGGTCATGAAGGACGTCGCTCACCAAGACCAAATCGTGAAAGCCTGCAAGCTGTATGCCCAGGACTGGGATGGCCTCTATCCGGCGTTCGACACATCGGGCGACGGCGCCAGCGAAGGAGGCGGCTTTGGCAATGCCACCGAAGCCTTCCAGGAGCTGCTCAGAGAGGTCCAACTTGGCACCGAAGCGATCTTCTTCGTCCAAGGCAATCCTGAAAAAGTGACCCCGCCCAATGAAGACGGCGAGCTGACCTCCTCAGAAGTCTGCTACGCCTACGTTGCCGGCCAAAGCGACTCCAGCCCGGCGCGTTCACCGCTCATTGCCGATGAAATGGAAGATGCCAGCGGAAGCTACGGCGCCAACCACCCGTGGCTCAAGTCCCGGCAAGCCGTCGTCGGCTACTGTGGCGGTCAGGTGCGCAAGGAAAAGCTGACCGGAAGGACCGAAGGCGCGACGATTCGCGGCCCGGTCGGAAGCGGCGTCGACAACATCTTCGACGAAGCTGACGAAGATGAGGATGGCAAGATTTCCGGCGGTTATCGCACCTCGGGGACCACCGTCCTCCTTCCGGAGTAAGCTGAAGGACGAACCAACAAATTCACCCCACCCGAGAAAAAAAGAAGCCCGCGGCGAAAGTCGCGGGCTTTTTTGTGGACCTACGTTTTGTGGGGATGAACCTTGGTCACCTCCGCCTCAAACGCACCGCTGGTCAGTCGCGTGGAGACGTTTTGGCCGGGCTCCAACTGCGCCGCGGAACTGACGATTTGCCCGTCTTCATCCGTCGTCAGCGAATAGCCGCGGCTCAGCACTGAATCCGGGCCCAGAGTCCGCACCATGGTGGAGAGCGCCTCCAGCCGGCGGCGCATTTCCGCGGTTTGCCGGGTTGCAGCGCGATGGAGCCGCTCGACCAACATGGCCGTCCATTCGCGCCTCTGGGCCAAAACGCGGTCCGGCCGGCTTAAATCCAGCAGGCGCCGGGCGTTTGCCACCCGATCGCGAGCAAATTGGAGACGCTGACGGCTGCCTTCGCCCAATCGCGCGGAAAAATCGTCGAGCCGCTGGCGGCGGTCGGCCAGGACGCGGCCGGGTTCGCGAAAAGCGCCGCTGCGCGCTAACAGATCCAGAACTTTGCGCCAATGCCGCAACCGGTGCGCCACCTGGTTCTCCATCCGCCCATGCATGCGCTGAAGCTGCTGCTGCACCTCCACCCGGTCTGGCACGACCAATTCCGCCGCGGCGCTGGGCGTTGGCGCGCGCAAATCCGCCACAAAATCGCAGATCGTGAAGTCGATCTCGTGCCCCACGGCGGAAACCACCGGCAACGGACAATCGGCAATCGCGCGGGCCAGATTTTCCTCGTTGAAATTCCACAAATCCTCCATGCTCCCCCCACCGCGGCCGACGACGATGGTGTCGATCGCCGGCAATCCGGGCCGTTCCGGGGCTGAAATCCAGCGCAGCGCCGCCGCAATTTCGACCGCCGCCCCTTCGCCTTGAACGCGGACGGGAACCACGATGATCCGCACCCAAGGCGCCCTTCGCGTCAAAATGTTGAGCATGTCGCGAACGGCCGCTCCGGTTGGCGAAGTCACCAGCGCGATGACGTTCGGAAACCGGGGAATTCGCCGTTTGCGGCCAGGATGAAAGAGCCCCTCAGCTTCGAGTTTTCGCTTCAGCGCCTCAAACTTGGCTTGCAACTCGCCCATCCCCCGCGGCTGAATGGTGCGGACGATCACCTGGTATTGGCCTTGCGCCTCGTAGACGGTCACCTCGCCGTAGGCCTGAACCTGCATCCCGTCTCGCAGCGCCACGGGATTGTTGAACGCGTCGCTGCGAAATTGCACGCACCGAATCTGCGCGTTGGCGTCTTTCAGGCTAAAATAGGCGTGCCCGCTGGATTGCACGCGCAGGTTGCTGATTTCGCCCTCCACCCAAACACTGCCGATCCGCTCCTCCAAGGCGGAACGAATCATCCGCGTGAGGTCGGTGACGGTGAAGGAGCGGCGTTTGGTGAAGGTGGACATTTGAGGGGAAAATCCGAAACTCGAAACTCGGACTTCGGATTTCGGGTTTCGGGTTTCGGGTTTTAGGATCTCAGTTAGGGCCTAAGCTATGAGGCCGAGGGCATTCCTCAAGCCTGAAAACAGACTCGCAGACCTGCATGAGCACGATTTTCGTCGAATGGCGCGAAATATGGAGACGGGCCTCTATTTCATGGGCCTCAGTTTCCAAATTCGGCAGAGAAACTGGCTCGATTTTGGTTGGGATTTTAATTTAGATTCCTAATTGACTGATTTTAAGGGCCTTGCGGAAATGGCTGAAAAACTTGGCGCGCAACTCGCTCTATGCCATCCCGTCAGCAACAAACCCAAACAATCCGCTGACGAACCAAAACCAAACCAAAAACCAAAACCTAACCAAACCTAAACCAACCAAATACTATGAAAAACCAACACTTGACGGAAAAAGAACTCGAAGCTGCTGCCGGTGGCATCCAGCACCTCTTCATCGGCGGTGACGCCGGAGCGGTTGTTGACACCAGCGTTAACGACTCCTTCAACACCACCACGGTGACGCAGGTCGATGCCAGCACGACGGTTCACGACAGCTTCAACGTTTCTCAGCACAGCTACGCCTGGCCTTGGTGCTAATCCATCATCGCCTGCTTAGCCAGAAAAGTTAAGCGCAGAATCGGCTCCGGAGTTAAGCTCCGGGGCCGTTTTTGTGTTGCCGCAGGGTGCTGTGAAAGGCGTTGCCGCCAGTTTTCGTGAACACGCCATGACTCACAGACTCACCACCCTTTCTCTCCTCCTCGCGCTCCCGGTAAACCTGGCTTTCGCTGCTGATTGGCCCAATTGGCGGGGCCCCAACGGCGACGGCTTGTCTCAAGAAACCGGCCTGCTCCAGCAGTGGCCGGAAGACGGGCCTGCGGTTGCCTGGAAGATCGAAAACGCCGGGGTAGGGTATTCGTCCCTGGCCATCGCCGAGGGGCGGATTTTGACGATGGGCGATTTAGAAGGCGTGGAGCACGTGCTGGCTTTCAGCGAAAAGGACGGCTCGCTGCTTTGGGCCAAGCAACCCGGGCCGGTTGCCGCAGCTCTGGACGGCAAGGTGAGCGAACAATTCGCCCGCTACGACGGCAATGGCGACGGAAAGTTGGACGAAAAGGAGGCTTTGGCCGGATTGGGCGCACGCGCCTTGGAATCTGACGGCGCCGAGGCCGGTGCAGACGCCGCCGCCATCGCCAAAACGCGTGCGGCCGGATTCGTGGCCGCGTTCGACGCGGATGGGGATGGGAAGCTGGGACCGGCCGAAATTCCGGCTACGTTGGGCCGCGAAACCTCGAAAATCGACCAACCAACGGGAAATCGCGGTCAAGTCGCAGAAATCGCAGAAGCGCGGACGAAATTGATGCTCGCCACGTTCGACAAAGACGCTGACAGCCAAATTTCGCAAAAAGAAGCGCGCGGAACCGTGGTGCAAGGTTTCTTCAACAACGCGGACGCCAAGGCGGAAGGAGAACGCCGCGGAGACGGCCAGCTAACCGCCGAGGAAATGCAGGATTTTTTCTCCAAGCGGGATCGCGGCCGCGACGGCGTGGTGAGCGAGGCGGAGTTGGAGAGCTATTTCGCCAAATTTCATCCGGGGCGCGATGGCGTGCTGAGCAAGGCGGATTTGAAGCGCTCAATCGGCGGTTACCGCAACGGTCAGGGCGATGGCCCGCGCGGCACCCCGGCAATCGTGGGCGACAAGGTCTACACCGAGGGCGGAAACGGCGACGTAACCTGCATGAACGTCGCCACCGGTGAAACCCTCTGGCACGTAAGCCTCACCGAGGACTTTGGCGGCCGCCGTCCCGGCTGGGGTTACAGTGAATCGCCGCTCATCGTGGGTAACCACATCATTGTGACGCCCGGCGGCCAAGGCGGTTGCGTTATCGCGTTGGACAAGGACACGGGAGAGGTGATGTGGAAGAGCAACGAAGTGACGCAATCGGCTCACTACGCCACCGCCGTCGCGGCTGATGTTGCCGGGAAACCGACGATCGTGCAATTCGCGCGCGAGAGCGTTTTCGGGCTCAACGCGGAAACCGGCGAATTTCTCTGGAAATACTCCGGCGCAAACAACGGCACGGCCAACTGCTCCTCACCCATCGTTTCCGGAAATCACGTCCTGGTTTCCAGCGCCTACGGGACGGGGACGGGCATGGTCGAAATTTCGCCAAACCCGGAGACCGGTTTCAAGGCGGACGAGGTCTACTTTCAGAAAAAACTTCAGAGTCACCACGGCGGTATGGTCAAAGTGGGCGACCACGTTTACGGGTTCAGCAGCGGCTCGCTCATTTGCCTGGATTTCATGACCGGGGAGGTGGTTTGGGAAGACAGCAGCGTCAGGAAAGGCTCCGTCGTTTTTGCCGATGGCATGCTCTACTGCCTGGGCGAGCGGCACGAAGTCGCCCTGGTCAAGGCCACGCCGCAAGGCTATCAGGAAGCCGGCAGGTTCAAAATTGAAAGCCACGGCCGGCCCTCCTGGGCGCATCCCGTTGTGGCCAACGGTAAGTTTTACATCCGCAACCAACACGCCATCACCTGCTACGACGTGAGCGCCAAATGAGCGGAGCTTGCCGCCGGCGGGTTCAAAATTCAAAAACCGCGGCCGTCCGTCTTGGACGCATCTTGCGATTTTGCCGGGGCCAGGGCTGCATCCGCCGAAACGGGGGTGAGATTTGGCGGCGGTAGAACGAGCGCGGGAGTTTCCCGGCCGCGGGGCGTTTCCTCGGTCAAAACCGGCCGAAATTCAGCCGAATTCCAGGTTGCGATCGCCGCCACGCAGCCGATCAGCGTCGCCGCCATCGAGACGATGGGCCAAAGCGGGCGAATCACTGGCGGTTGCTCGCGTGGAGCGCGATTTGCGGCTGATTTAGCCGGTTTTTCGTCAAAAATCGCCAACAGGCTGGTTAGGAGCTTCTCCCGCGAATCCGCCGGGTTGAACCGTTCGATTCCGCTGGCAGCTTGAAGCGCCGAACGGATTTTTGCTTCGCCCAGCCGCCCGGCTCCGAGGAGTCTCGCCATCAACTCGACGAAGCCTCCCTCCGCCGCATCCGGTAGTTTTCGGCGAATTCGAGCACGGTCAACATCCGGGCTGTGGGCGGCCGGATCGGCGCCATGGACGAGCGATGGTGAGAGGGGACGGAGGAGAATTCGCGGCTGAGCGTCCGGAGTTTTCGCCAAAAGGATCTGCTCCGAGCAAAGATGGGGCACCCGCGGTCCACGCCGCTCCAATCGGCCCATGGCGCGCGAGATTTGCCGGCCCAGAGTCAGGGCGATGCGGCCCGGCATTGGCCGTTTTCGCGCCAAAAGTTCGGTCAATGTTAGGCCCGGTGGAAGCTTTTCCGCGACGATCCGGCAACCACCGATTTTCCAACGGCCAACGGCTTTGGTGACGGGGAGATCCCGGCCCCGGCGCATCAAATCCACGGTTTTGGCAAGTTGCGGCACATTATCTGCGTTAGGCAGGAGATGGAGGACAAGTTTTTCGCCAGTTGCCGGATGAATCGCCGGAATCTGATTCGGCCGCGTCGTGTCTCGGGTTTCCAGGTTAAGCCGCAGGTTTTCCGGGAGAATTCGGCGGGCGCCGGCGGGTAGTTCGCGAAAATCATCGATGATTGCCGGGGCTACGTTCGTTCCCGATTCTTCCGCGCATGATCGCAGCAGCCGGCGGAAATCGTGCGGGGTGCTCGGCCGTTCGTCCGCATCGCGATGGAGCAAGAGCTTGAAAGTCCGGTGCAGCGCCGGGCAAGGCTTGACTCGGACGGTGTAGCGGTGGCGATCGTCGATGAGCCTGGCGAAATCCGGCTCCCATTCGCCCGTGACCAGGTAAACCCAGATGGCGGTCAATTTTCCGGCCCAGCGTTCCCAACGATCCTCAGCCTGCAAGCGGTTCAACCCCAGCGTGAGGCTGGCAAAACCGGCCAAAAGCGATCCGTCCGGACCAGGCCAGGCAAAAATGGACGCCGGCGCAAAATTCGGCTCGAGAGCCGGGCGATCCAGCGCGCATTCCGCGATTTCCAGCAGGTGAAGCGCCAATCCGCACCACGCGCCGGCGGCCAGCGGCCCATGGCGGCCGACCAGCTCTTCGAGCGTTTTTCCCGGCAGCAATTCCAGGCTCATTTCGGCTTCGCAATCGATGCCCGGGCGTAAATCGAGGATTTTTGCGAACCCGCGCGGAGGCTGGCGTCTCAAGTTGCGAACCACTTCGTCAAGCTCTCGCTGCCAGCCGGAACCGAGCCGCTGCTGGGTGGAAAAGGCGGGTTGACGGAAGGCAAAACGGCCCAAATCGGGATGGAAGGAAGAGACGGCTTGGGACATTTATTTTTTGAGCGCGGCGGCAAAAACTCAGGAAAACCTGAATATCACGCATTCTTAGAAAAATCGCAAGCTTGATTGGCGAAAACGCGAGAATTGCGAGATTTCGGCTCGTTTTTTTGGGCGTCATCAATTTTTTTCCTCCTCTTCCTTGGGCTTGTCGAATCTATCGGTCGATTCCGTCGCGTAGCGACAATGTATGGTAGCCGTGGGTTTTAACCCACGGACGGCAGGCGTAAAATTGCCCCGTCGCGTAGCGACCGGTTAGGCTTGGTTAACCGCAAACCCTAAGCAGTCGCTACGCGACGCATCCGATCTTCCTCCGAGCATCCGTGGGTTAAAACCCACGGCTACCATACATTGTCGCTACGCGACGGAAATAGGGAAAAAACTGATAACGCCCAGAATAGCGCGAGGCGGAGCCTACTTGGCAGCGGACGCGGATTAGGGCGCAAACTGAAACGCGAACACTTCCGCCTCGACCACCTCCACGCGCATCGAAACAACCCCCGCCGCAATCTCCGCGCCGGATTTCCACCTCACCACGTGGCGCAAATCGTCGCCGGTAAACGGAACGCAGTCCTCAAGCGCAAAACCCGGCAACGCGTTCCCCTCGGGCCCTAACAAAGCCACACGAATCGCCCCGCCTTCGCGGCAACGCGCGTTGATTTGCAACCGGCCCCCGGCGACGTTCATCGGCTTGGTCGTGAATTCGCCCGGCTCACCCGCTGCCTGCAGGGAGGCGAATCCATCGAGCCGTAGCGTCGCCAAACCCACGCCTACGCTGTGATACGGCTTGGTTGCGGGCAAAATGCGAGTGCAGTGACCCATGTTCGCGCCCAGGTAGTACAACCAAATGCGGTCATCCACCACCAGCAGGGTGTTGCCGCCGTAGACCATGCCGGAGTCCCATTCGCCGAATTCACCGATGGAAAGCGCGCGGCGCGGATAGTCGACATCGGTCCAGGTTTTCAGGTCGCGGCTGACTTTCAGCGGCATGTCGAGGGGGCCTTCGCGGCTGCCAATGACCGGCCATAAATCGTAGAGCGCGACGACCACGCCTTGGTAAGGAATGGCGGTGACCGAGTAAATTTCGCTGTGAAACTCGCCGAGACGCAGCGTGCCCGGCAAGAGGCTGCCGTAAGCGCGCGCCGCATCCTCCACCACGCGGGCGTCATCGCGATGAGCGGCAAGAAAGGGGAACGATGCCGAAAACGGGGCGTCGAGCGATGCCAACCGAGCCGCTGTGAAACTACGCCGGGTGTGCCCCTCGTGCTGGCGCATGTATTTCGGAAAAAACAGGAAGTCGCCGCCCGCCGGGTCGGACACTAACCCTACCACATCGCCATGAGCCTGACGGACGGATTTTGGCTGCGTCCAGGTGATGCCGTCGGCCGATCGGCTAATCGCGTAGTCCTTGGTCGGCGGCTGGTAGAAGAGCGAGAGATAGCGCGCGTCGCCCTCGGCACTGGGGAAGAAAAGGACGTTGTTGCCGGGTTTTTTCCAGGTGGCGATTTTGCCCTCGAAACCCAGCAAATTGTGGCGCGAAAACTCCTGCCACGCGTTTTGCGCAATGTTAGGGCGCTCCCAGTGAATTCCGTCGGCCGAGACCGCGTAGGCCTTGAGCGAATGACGCGGTCCGCAGCGATACCACATCTTGAAGCAGCGCTCCGCGGCGTCGTAAAGGACGGTGGACATGAACGGATCGGCCCAACCTTCTTCCCACGGCGCTTGCGCTTGCAAAACGGGGTTGCGCGGATGTTTTTCGAACGGATGTAGGCGACGTGTTAGGCCGGTTTGGCGCGCGATGACGAAATCATCGATCAAGAGCTGCTTGTCGCCGCCGGCCTGGACGACGCCGTTGCTTACCTCCGTGGGTAGGCGGTGGATGGCGTTGATTTGCCGAGTTTTCCGGTTAGGCGTCGCGTTTTGCCACGTTTCGAGGTCGATCAGCCCTTCCCCCGGTTGGTCGTCAAGGGCGGCGATGGCGATTTTGGCGGCGATTCGCACTCCGGCGTCGTCATCGCGCAAAAGCGGCCGAATCGCGGCCCGGGCGGATTTTGCGCCGATGCGATTGAGCGCATCGCAGGATTTTTGGCGCACGTTAGGGTCGTTGTGGCCTAGCGCCTTGGTTAGCGCGGCGGCTGCGGCTGATTCCGGTGCGTTAGCCCGCAGCGCGAGGAGATCGAACCCCTTGGGGTGCTTCGCGACGGGTTTCAACTCGGCGTTGTGCCCAACCGAGCGCAGCGCAAAAACCGCGGCGCTGCGAACCGCGGGAAACTCGCTGCCGAGCAGTTTTTCGAGCAAGCTCACCGACTCCGCGCGCCGCATTTGGCCGAGCAATCCGCAAAGCGCGAGCTGAGTTTGCCGGCCGGCCTTCCCAGGAACCTCAGCCAACGCGCCGAGGTCGATTTCCTCCCCGCAACGGAACCGAATCAGCGCGGCTCGAACGCGTTGGAGCGGGGCGCCGGTTTTTGCGGCGTTGCCGAGTTTCTCGCGCACGTTGCCCACGTCCACCAACTGCTCCAGCGCCATCTCGGCGGATCCCGATCCCAGGTTGCGAATCATCGCCTCAACGGCGCGATCGAGGACGGCCGGCGCGAGCCAGTCCGGATGCTGACGAACAACCTCTGCCGCGCAGAGCCGGTTCGTCGGATCGTCCCCAACCAACGCCGTTTCGAGAACCGGCGCGGCGAATTTCGCGTTTTCAGCGCCGGCCAGCGATTCGAGGAACGTTTTGCGCACCAATCCATCCGGATCGCGGAGAATTTCCGGCATTCGGCTCGCAAACTGCTCCTGCGCCTCCACGGATCCGCCGAGCGCCGCGGCCATGGACTTGCGAATTCGCGGGTCGTCGTGGTCGAGAAAGCGGCCGATCAAATCGTGGCGTTGTGCGGTTGTTAGGGTGGAAAAATCGATCCGCTGCAAGCCGCGCAACTCGGCCTTGGCGTTGCCGGAATCGATGTCGCGCAGGCAGCCGTCGCGAAACTGGCTAACCGCGTCGCCGGAGACTTGGGGCGCCTCACCTGGCCCGATTCGCAGCAGGTAAAAATCGTCGCCCGCAGTGTTGCCGGTGTAGACGCCTACCCAGGCTGTTGTGCCGTCCGATGACAGGGCGACGGACGGCCTACCGCCATTGTTGGGAACCAGTTCGCGAGTCGCCACCGCGCCATCACTTTCGATCGTCGTCAGCATGGCCGCGCCGGTGACGCCGCCGTAGTCTTTTGGCGCGAAATTCGGGCCCAAACCGCGTTCCCAGGCGATCGCAACCCGTCCGCCGGCCGCGGAAACATCGGTGCGGCCCGCGTGGTTGCCCGCAGCGGCCTCAGCGACGATTTTCGACGTCCACGTGTCGTTTTCGCCGAGCACGGCGTAGTGCACGGCCTTGCCGGAAGCGAAGGAAACGTGCGTCCGGCCGGAAGCGTCCCGGGTTGCCGCGATCATGCGCGCCGGCGCCGCGTCGGAAATCGGCGCCTTCGTCCAATCGCCGCCCAAATCGCGCGTCGCACAAACCGCAGGGCCACCGTTTTGGCAAAAAATGACGCGCAACCGGCCATCGCCCTCCACCACGAGGTCAAAGTGGCCCGCCGCCGCATTTCCCAGCATCGCGGGTAGGCTCGCGGACCACTCACCACCGTCATCGCGCTCCCAAACCGCCAACCGGCTGCGATTTCGGTCCAAACTGATGACAACCGGCCGATCGCCCGATTTCAGCCCCAGCGCGACGTTGTTTCCGCCAAAGGTCACGCCCGCGCCGAACGATTCCAGCTTCCAATCGCCATCGACCCGGCGCCAATAATCGACGCCGTAAGGCTGCCCGCGATGCCGCGTCGCAACATGCAACTCACCGGTCGAATCGTAGGCCAAATCAAAGGGAAACCCGTGCGTGCCCCACCCCTCCACGTTCCAGGTGGACTCGCTGTCGACGGCCGTGAGCCGAATCTCGCCGTCCGGTTGGATGAGCCCGAGCGGCTTGCAGGAAAGATCGTGCGCCGCCAGCGTGTAGGTGAACGCGATCTCACCGCTGGGCGAAATCGCGAACCGGCTTCGCTCGCCGGCCAAAGGGCGGGCGCCATCGACGTGGATGTCGACGCGCTGGATCGGCAATTCGGCGGCGGCGGCCATGAGGAGAAAGACGGGCAACAGGATGAGCTTTCGGTGCATGGCGCACGCAAACGCGCTATTTTTCAAACGCAAGCCTGGACAGTCTGGATCCGAGCAACAAAATGGATGAATGCGGGTTTTCCGCACAATCGCGAATTTATCGGAAATCGCCGAGCCGCTGCATTTGGCGATCGGCGTTTTTGACGGCGTGCACCTGGGTCACGCGGCGGTCATCCGCGCGGCGCTGGATGGCGCGGAAAAATCCGGGGGATTGGCGATGCTGGCTACCTTCGATCCTCACCCCATCCGCGTTTTGCGTCCTGACGATGCCCCGCGCATCCTGACGCACACCGCGCACAAGCTGCGCAGGGTGGAGCAACTGGGAATCAACCACGCGCTGGTGGTGGAATTTGACGATGCGTTCGCCAGGAAGAGCGGGGCCCGATTCATCCGCGAATTGCACGCTGCGGCTCCGGATTTGCGCCAAGTTTGCGTGGGACGCGGCTGGAAATTCGGCCATCAGCGCTCCGGGGATTTCGCGCTTCTGGATCGGTTGGGGAAGGAGCTGGGCTTCGAGCCAACCGGCGTCGATGCCGTGCAAATTGGCGGAAAACCGGTCAGCAGCACCGAAATTCGGGAATTGGTACGCGAAGGCAATCTGGATGGGGCCGCGGAGTTGCTGGGAGCGCCCTACAGCCTGATGGGGACGGTGGTGAAAGGCGACCAACTCGGCCGCACCCTGGGTTTTCCCACGGCCAATCTCGCGGTGCGCAGCGAGCAACTGCCGCCGAGCGGGGTTTACGCGGTCAACGTGTTGCTGGGCGGCGAATTTTACCCCGGTGTGGCCAATTTGGGCACGCGGCCCACGATTGCGGAGAAAAACGAGCAACGGCGTCTGGAAGTGCACGTGCTGGACTACCCGGGCGGCGATTTTTACGGCGAAGAGGTGGAGATCGTCTTTTGCCGCTTTTTGCGCGCCGAATGCAAGTTTTCGGGCCCCGTCGAATTGAGCGCACAGATTCGCAAGGATGTCTCGCACGCGCGCGAAGTTCTCAACGCTGGTTGAGCCCATCGCGCTTGTCGATTATACTTGCGCCTCAGGCCCGCAACTACCCCCAAAATTCCCACACTCCATGACAACGTTCCCTCGTCTCTTCGCTCTCCTCCTGGTCTGCCATGCGGCCGCGGCGATTGCTGCGGAAAACATCGAATCCCGTCCCTTCGCCCGAAGTGGCGGCGGTTCCATCTCCTTTAGCCCCACGCTTTTCGCTCAGCTTGGCCCGGCGGCGACGAGCATCGACTACGTGCATGAAATTGCTCTGTGGCACCGCGACAAGCGGCTTTACCACTCCAGTTTCGCGTGCGGAACGGTCATGATTGGCGACGTGGACGGCGATGATTTGAGCGACATCTTCATCACCGGCGGCCCGCGCTCCAACAAGCTCTACATCAACGCCGGCAACCTCACCTTCGTGGACGTTAGCGCTGGCGTTCCGGTGGTTCTCGGGGCCAACCAGAGAGGCGTCGATCTTTGGGCCGGGGGAGGCGCGATGATCGACATCGACAACGACGGCGATTTGGACATCTACGTCTGTTACTACGATCAGCCCAACCACCTCTACCTCAACCAGCTCAAGGAGACCGGCAAAATGGGTTTCGTGGAAAAAGCCGAGGAATTCGGGCTCAACATCATCGACGCCAGCCTGGTGCCGGCTTTTGCCGACTACGATGCCGATGGCGATTTGGACCTCTATTTGCTCACCCACCAGTTGCACCGCGTAGGCGGCCGTCCCGCCACGCCCGTTCCGCTGGAAGAAGACGCTTCCGAGCCGACGGGGCTGAGCGTTGGCGGTGATTTGGGCCGCTTTTACAAGGTGGAAGGCCAGGATGAAAACGAGCGTTGGCTCTACAGCGAAAAAGGCCGCCCGGATTACCTGATGCGCAACGACGGCGGCAAATTTCGCGACGTCACCGTCGCCGCCGGGATCACCAAAAAAGAGGGAATCGGCAACTCCGCCACGTGGTGGGATTTCAACAGCGATGGCCACATGGACCTGCACGTGGGCAACGACTTTTTGGACCCGGACTACCTCTACCGCAACAACGGCGACGGCTCCTTCACCGAGGTGTTGGCCGAAGTCTTCCCGCAGTCGACCTGGTTCACCATGGGCACGGCCCTAACCGACAGCAACAACGACGGGATGCTGGACTTTATGGTTGCGGACATGTTCCCCACCACGCACTACAAGCAAAAGGCGTCCATGGCGTCGATGGGCTCGCTTTCCGAGCGTTTGGCAGCAGCTCCCGGCGCGCGGCAGATCATGCGCAACGGCCTATTCGTCAACACCGGCACGGAGAAGTTTTTGGAGGCAGCCTACCTCTCCGGCGTGGGACAAACCGACTGGACTTGGGCCATCAAAAGCGGCGATTACGATCAGGACGGCCGCGCGGACCTCTTTTTCACCAACGGCGCGGCGCGCGTTTTTAACCACTCCGATTTGCCGGCGCTAACCCACGAGCGCCTCGTCGGTCACCCGCACTGGGACCTCTACGAAAATCAGCCGGAAAAACGCGAGCAAAACCTGGCTTTTCGCAACGTGGGCGCCTTGAAATACCAGGACGTGTCGCGTGAATGGGGCCTGGATCACGTCGGCATGACCCACACCTGCGCCCAGGGTGATTTGGACAACGACGGCGACCTGGATTTGGTCACGTGCAACCTCAACGATCCCGTTTTCATCTACCGCAACGACGCCCCCACCGGCGCCTCCATCCGGCTCAAGCTGGTGGGGACCAAAAGCAACCGACAGGGCATCGGAGCGACCATTTTCGCGAAAACCGCCGCGGGGACGCAAGTCCGCCAACTGCACAGCGCGTGGGGATTTTTGGATGCCGACGAGCCCCTGGTCCACTTTGGCCTCGGCGACGCCGGAAAGGTTGACGAGCTGACCATTCGCTGGCCCAGCGGCATCGAGCAACGCTTCGAAAATCTGGAAGCGAACCGTTTTTACACCATCACCGAAGCGGGCGAAGTCCCGAATTCGAAGCCGGAGGCGCCAAAAACCTGGTTTGCCGAAAGCGACCTGCTCGATAGCTACCCGCGCCGGGAAACGCGGTTCGACGACTTTGCGGCTCAGCCTCTCTTGCCCTTCCAGCTCTCCCAACTCGGTCCGGCCCAGGCTTGGGGCGATATGGACCGCGACGGCCTGGAAGATCTCTGGATTGGCGGCAGCGCGGGCCATTCCGGCGTCGTGTTTTACAACAAAACCAAGGCTGGCGGCGCGCCAACGCTCGATGACTGGATTCAGCCGGTTTTCCGCACCCACAACGAGCGCGAAGACATGGGCGCGGTCTTCTTGGACGCCGATGCGGATGGCGATCTGGACCTCTACGTCGCCAGCGGCAGCGTGGAACACCCCGCCGGCTCGCCAAAGCTCAAAGATCGGCTCTATCTCAACAAGGGTTGGGGCCAATTCACCGATGGCAGCAGCAATTTGCCGGACATTCGCGAAAACAGCTCGGCAGTGACCGTAGCGGACTTCGATCGGGACGGAGATTTGGACATTTTCGTGGGAACCCGCTCGGTCGTCGCTGAATATCCCAAGCCGGCCGACAGCCACCTGTTGATCAACGACGGCAAGGGCAAATTCAGCGATGGAACGCAGGAAGTCGCCTCCGGCCTGACCGGATTCGGGCTCATCACCGGTGCGCTGTGGAGCGACGTGGACAACGACGGCTGGGTCGATTTGGTCGTGGCGCGGGATTGGGGACCGGTTAGCGTGTTTCGCAACCGCGAAGGCCGCTTGGAATCACCCACCCCCAACGGCGTTCACGAAGTTTTGGGTTGGTGGACGGGTCTGGAAGCCGCGGATTTGGACAACGATGGCGACATGGATTTGGTGGCGGCCAACCTGGGAACCAACAGCCAGTACCAGGCCAGCGTGCAATCGCCGGAATTGATCTTTTTCGGCGATTTCGACAAAACCGGCAAGGCCCACATCGTGGAGGCCAACTTTGAAAACGGCGTCTGCTATCCGCGCCGGGGCCTCTCCTGCTCCAGCCACGCCATGCCAATGGTCAAGCAGCGCATGAAGACCTACCACAACTTCGCCAGCGCCCCGCTTTCCCAGATTTACCCGATCGACCGCCTGCAACAATCCACCCTGGTCAAGGCCAACGAACTGCGTTCCGGCGCCTTCCTCAACGACGGCGAGGGCAACTTCAAATACGTGCCCCTGCCCCACATCACCCACGTCGCGCCCGGCTTTGGCGTGGTGCTGCAAGACTTTGACCTGGACGGCTACGTGGATTGTTACCTCGTCCAAAATCACCTCACCCCGCAAGAGGAAACCGGCCCCATGCGCGGCGGATTGAGCCAACTGCTGCGCCGCAACCCGGACGCCCGCTCGCCCGAAGAATTGCTCGTCCCCATCCCGCCGCGCGAGAGCGGGCTAATCGTGAGTGGCGACGCCAAAAGTCTGACCGCGATGGACGTGAATCGCGACAACCTGATGGACTTGGTGGTCGGGATCAACGACGCCGCCCCCAAGGTGTTCATCAACCAAGCCGCGAAAAGCGATCGCGCGTTGCCGGTTCGGCTCAAAGGCCCGAAGGGCAATGGAATGGCCGCGGGAGCGCGAGTTAAGGTGACGATCGCGGGTTTGCCCGAGCAACTTGCCGAAGTAAGGCTGGGCAGCGGCTACCTTTCGGCCTCCACCACCCGCCTGTTGTTCGCCAAGCCGGCCGGTTATGCCGGAGACGTGAAGATTTGGGTCCGTTGGCCGGATGGAACCGACGAGGAGCGGACGGTTTCCGCGAAAGGCGAGATCACCATCGACCAAAGCAAAAAATCACAGGTTGAAGTGACCCAAACCGACTGAGCTACGGCGCGAGCGTATGAAGAGCCTTCAAAAAAAAGAGGCTGTCTAACCTAACTCCTGTCGGGCGACGAGTTTCTCCTGGACAGCGAGCGCGTCGGCGAAGGAAATGCGGTCGGGCCACTGGACGTCGATGGGTGTCATGTTAGGCTGGCGCAGTTCGCGCTTTCCACACGCTGAGCGCCTCCAATTGATTGGTTCGTCGGGATTTGGTCGGCAGGCAGGCGTCATTGGCCTCACAAAGTCGCCAACGCGCGCCCAAGTCAAATCCCGGCTCTGGCTGGCGTATTGGCGGCTAAAATTTGCTAGGCATGAAAAAAATCAACTTTTTGACTTGCGCTAGGGTCGGGAATGCCAAGCGTGCCGACATGAAAAGGTTGACTTACTGTTGGGGCGTCGCCATCACTGCGATTTCGTTGGCTAGCGTTGGCATCGCCGCGGATGACGAAGAGAAAAAGGCCGCTAAGAAACCCACGGCGCAAGAAAGGGAGATTCTGGCCGCCGAGAAATTGTTGGATGGGCTGAGTTCCACCAACAAGGGCCGCCTAACCAAGCTACTCAACAGTGGCACGGCCAAGGAGCTGGCGGCATTGCCCGGAATCGGGAAAATCACCGCCGCCGCGATCGTCAAGGCCCGCCCTTTGGAATCCTCCGCGCACTTGGTGACGGTGAAAAGCGTCGGGTTAAAGACGATGGAGAAAATCGTGGCCTTCGTGGATGGCGGAGGACTCTCGGCCGCGGCGGAAAAGTCCGGCGGCGAAAAGGAAGCGTCGAAAACGAAGGCAAAGCCGGGAAAAGTCAATCTGAACACAGCGACGGTTGCGGAGCTGGACGCGTTGCCCGGGATTGGGGAATCCACGGCCAAGAAAATCATCGCAGGCCGGCCTTACAAATCGCTCGACGATCTTGAAAAAGTGGATGGAATCGGCAAATCAGCGATCGGCAAATTGAAAAACCTGGTCGAGGTGAAATAGCCGACGACCCAGGTTTTGGTAGCCGCGCATGCCTCCTCCGATTGAGCTAGTTTTTCCCTGAATTGCCCTCAGCCTGCTCGTCGAGCAATTGCCGAATTTGTTCGAGGTCTTGGGGGGACAATCCCTTCAACCGGTCTTTCGTGAGAATCTCCTCCACCGGCACGTTCTTGAGCCTATCCTCCATCGAAATATGCTCGAGCACGCATTCTGCTCCTAGCATCTCGATCATCTCTTTCTCCATTTCTTTGGTGAATTTAGCCATGTCGTCGATTTCAAAGGTTGGGATGGGTAGGCTGGGATTCCGTTCGGAAAAATGCTGCAGCTCTCGGGTGAAAAATGTCAGGATGTTACCATAGCCACGCGTCGCCACTTTGTCGACCACGGCGCGGCGTTTTTCGACGAAGCGCGGGCTCATCACGCTCAAGAGCGGTTCGCCGCGCTTTTCGCCCTCAATCGTGCCGATGACCCAGGTTTCGACCGGCATGCCTTCGATGCGGTGGATCCCCGGGCTGTTTTCCACCGCTTTCATGCCCCAGAGCTTGAGTTCGTCCTTGAAACCGGAGGTCATCGCCGGCGCGACGAAGAGGATGCTGACCTTTGAGAGGGTCGGCTTGTTTTCTTCGGCGGCGTGCCAGGCTCCGAGCCGGGAGAGCATCAGGGCCAAGTCGCCGTTGCGCAGCGATGCGGTGGGGCCTTTGAGTTCGAAGAGCGTGATGTCGTTGAGGCGGGAGAAGACGCTGGGGGCGGCTTGCAGGACCCAATCGGTGAGTTTTCGGCGGTTTCGTCGGGCTACGAGGTCGATGCTCTTGGGTAGCTCGCCGGTGCTGACTTCTTTTTCGCAGCGGCACACTTTTTCCAGGAGCCAGGCGGTGATGGCGGCGAAAACCGGGTGCCACCAGGTTTTTTCGATCGCGGCCAGCGGTTTGGCGGGTTTCTTCTTTTTGGCCACGGTCGAGCCCCAGTTTCTAGCTCGCGCCAGTTTCCAGTTGTTCCAAAATCGTCTCCGGCGTCACGCGCACCCGCCAGTTGTCCGTGAGGTGGCGCCAGAGAATTTGACCGTCCTCACCGATGATGAAAACCGCCGGCCGCGCGATGTCTCCGCCGCTGAAGGGATCCGCTCCCTCGTGCCGCAGACCGTAAGCATCAATCGCCGCCAGCTCGGGATCGGCCAGCAGGGGAAACTCGATTCCGCGCGACTGCACCTTTTTGCGCAGCGTTTCCGGCGTATCGGCGCTGATGGCGACCACCTCGGCGCCGGCTTCGCGAATCTTCGGCAAATTTGTCTGCAAACCTTGCAGCTCAGAAATGCAAAACGGTCACCAGGGGCCGCGGTAAAACGAGATGATGAGGCGTTTGCCGCGAAAATCCGCGAGCCGCACGGTGTTGCCGTTGGCGTCGCTTAGCTCAAAGGGAGGGGCCTGTTTCGCGGCCATCGTCTCTGCGCCGGGTTCGGGCAATTGGTAGGAAAGCCAGAAAACGTAGCCGCAAAACAGCAGGGCGACCAGGGCCGTCATGCCCAGCCCAACGCTTGCCAGCACCTGCTTGCCTAACGAGGCGCCGGCCCAGATTTCGCGCACGCCGATGGCGGTCAACGCCAGCCCGCCGAGCACGATGGGCAGGTTGATCCAGGGAAAATCGCGCAGCGCGGGAAATTTGGCGAATAGCGTGAAATAGGTGATGAAACCCAGGATCGTGATGACCTGGCCTAACCAAATGGCGTGTTTCATGATTGCGTTCATCGGTTTGCTTACAATGCGGCCTCCACCTGCTTCAGCCCCTCACCCTTGGAGCCCCGTTTGCGCTCCGGACCGCGAAACCAATCGTAGAGCGCTTGGCCCGGGCAATCCGTGTAGCAGGCGATCTCGCGGTGAAAGAACACGTCGCCGATGCCGAGCCCGTTTTCGCGTAGTTTTTGCGCCACAAAGGTCACCAGCTTGGCGCGCACCTCCTCGCTGGGCAGCGTTTCGTGAAAGGTGCCGATTACGCTGATGGTTAGGTGCCCGGCGGACGCTCCCGGCTTCTCCACGCCCTCCGGGGGCTTCGCTTCGGTCTGGCCTTCGGCGTTTTGCGGCGCGGCCTCCCATTGCTTCGGCGTCAGGTAAATCGTGCCGCTGGCGGAGGCGAATTTTTCGCTGCGGCCTTCGTAAACTTCGCCGCCGGGGCCGATGAGGTAGTGGTAGGCGATGTCCCCCCACTGCGGCCCTTCCGGATTCGTCTGATGCCAGCCCTGGATGCCGCGCAAGCGCCGCATTTCGTTCACCGTGTCAGGAAACGGCGTCTCCGTCTGGTGGATGGAAACGTAGCGAATCTTGCCCATCGGCAGCTTTTTCAGCACGGTCTCGTCCGGCTCGGATTGGCTCCACTCGGCGCGCGGCACCACGGAGACGGTCGAGGCTTTGGCGGCGGAATTGGTGTTGCTGTCAGGATCTGAACGTTCGCTGCAAGTGGGTGCGGCTGCCAGGGGGATCAATAAAATGGCGAAGAAGCTTTTCATGGGACGCGGTTCGTAGGTTTCGACGATCTTCCGGCGACCCTCGCACAGGTGTTCGGATTTGTCGATTTTGAGGCTTGAGCGCCTGGCGCCTAACAGTTTGGCCCGCAAGCCGGAGGAGATTTCGCTTGCCTTGATGCACTCGGGCGCGCTTTGCTGACGGCGCACCGTGAAAATCACCAAAATCCAGACCCTGGTTTGCAACGCGAGGATGCGGAACTGGATTTTCGTCAAAATCCTCACCGACGAACCGGGGCTCATCGGCTGGGGCGAGGCCACGCTGGAATGGCACACGCGCAGCGTCGTGGGCGCGATCGAGGACGTGGCGGAACTCATCGTCGGGGAGGACCCGCGCCGGATCGAGCATCTCTGGCAGATGATGTGGCGGCAGCATTTCTGGCACGGCAGCGGTGTGGTGCGTTCGACCGCGATTTCCGGGATCGACCTCGCGCTTTGGGACATTTTGGGCAAAATCCACGGCGTGCCTTGTCACCAACTCTGGGGAGGCCCGGTTCGCGATTTCATCAGGCTCTACTGCCACCTGGGCGGCGGAAACATGGAGAATTTTTACGAAACGCCAGTCGATAACGCCAAGCAGTTCGCCGATCTGGCGCGTCAGGCCGTCGGGGACGGATTTTCCGCGTTCAAATCCATGGCCGTGCCGCCCACCATGCCGCTGGAGGGGCTGAAACCCGTTGCCGCCGCCGAATCCTGCGTTGCGGCGATGCGGGAGGCCGTCGGCGACGAAATCGACATCATGGTCGACTGCCACGCCCGCCCTTCGCCCGCCATGGGGATGCGATTCGCCCAGGCGCTCGATTCCTACGGGCTCTACTTCTTTGAGGAGCCCTGCTGGCCGGAAAACCTGGAAAGCCTGGCCGCGATTAACGCCGCCGTTTCCACGCCAATCGCCACCGGCGAGCGTTTCACCCACTTGGCCGCGTTTCGCGATTTGTTTGCCGTGCGTGGGTGCGAGGTGTGCCAACTGGACATCACCCACTGCGGCGGACTTACCGAAGCGCGCCGCATCGCGGCCCTAGCCGACGCGCACCGAATTTCGCTCGCGCCCCACAATCCGCAAGGCCCCGTCAGCACGGCGGCGTCGCTGGAATTCGGCTTCTCCCAGCCGAGCTACATCATCTGCGAATCGGTGCACGACGACGTTCCCTGGCGTCAGGATGTGGTGACGGAAGGATTTTCGCTCGACCCGTCAAATCGCACGGTAACGCCGAATTCGAAGCCCGGTTTGGGCGTGGAAATCGACGAAAACGCGGTGAAAAAGCACCCCTTCGAGCAGGAAATCCCCCAACGCGTGTTTTACGCGGACGGCGCGGTGGGAGACTGGTGACAAAAACCGCGAAATCACCTCTCGCCCCCTAAATTGACGACCCATGACCCCACAATTCGCCCATCCCTCCTTTCTTGGCCGCATCGGCCTGGCCCAAGCCGATATCACCCCGCCGGTCGGCATTTACGCGCGGAATTGGGGCGCGGCCAAGCATGACGTAGCCGAATCCATCCATCGGCCGCTCACGCTCACGGCCCTGACACTGTCGCCATTTTCCGGCGAGGGTGAACCGCCGGTTCTGATCGACGCCGATCTGGGTTGGTGGCGGGGTTTGAACACGTTTCGCCAGTTTCAAGCGCGATTGCTGGACGAACTCTCGATGGAAAGCGCCAACCTCATTTTCGCCCTCTCACACACTCACGCCGGCCCGCCGATGATGGAGCCCGACGATTCGCTGCCGGGCAACGAATTGCTCCAAACCTGGATGGAGCAGCTTTTTCGCGCGGCGGTCGATTCCGTCCGCGAATCGCAAAATTCGCAGTTCGAAGCCACGCTCGACTGGACCCGGGGACGCTGCAATTTGGCGGCGGATCGCGATTTTCCCGATCCCAACGGCGATCGCGTGATTTGCGGCTACAACCCCCGTGGCGTGCCGGACGATACCTTGCTGCTGGGCCGCGTGAGCGACGCGCAGGGCCGAATTCGAGCAACGCTGGTCAACTACGCCTGTCACCCGACCACGTTGGCCTGGGAAAACACCGCGATTTCCCCGGATTACGTCGGCGCGATGCGCGAGACCATCCGCGAAACGACCGGCGTGCCTGCGTTGTTCCTGCTTGGCGCCTGCGGAGACCTGGCGCCGCGCTACCAATACGTTGGCGACCCAAAAATCGCGGATCAACACGGGCGAAACCTGGGTTTTGCGGCGTTGTCCGCGTTAAACGGGATGGAACCGCCAGGAACGCAGCTTAGGTTTGCGGAAACCGTCGAATCCGGCGCGCCGCTCGCGGTTTGGCGACACGAATCGCGCGAGCTACCCACGATGCTGCGAAGCATCGAAACCACGGCCACCCTACCGCTGAAAAATTGGCCCAGCGCCGAGGAACTGGAAGCCGAGCGCAAAATCTGCAAAGACCGCGCCCTGGAAGAACGCCTCCGCCGCAAGCGCAACGTCCGCCGCGGCGTTGGCGACGGCGAAACCTTCGAGCTGCCGGTTTACGTCTGGCGTCTGGGCGACGCGATTTTGGCGGGATGTTGCTGCGAGGCGTATTCCGTGCTCCAGCAGGAATTGCGGCGTCGATTTCCCGAGCGCAACATCGCCGTGATGAACCTGATCAACGGCACCATCGGCTACCTCCCGCCCGCGGAGTTGTACGATTCCAACGTCTACCCGGTTTGGCAAACGCCGTTCGACCGCGGGGCGCTGGAAGCGGCGATCGACGCGATGGCGGAGGCGATTCAACTGGCAACGTAGCTTCGATTGGCAATCGAAGCTCTCATTTGCCAGAGGATTCGATTGCCAATCGAATCTACAACATCCTCGTCAATGCACACGCTGACCCGGCTGCGCGCCGGAATCCGGGCCGAGCAAGAACACGTCCTTCCCACCGGGACCCGCGGCGACGACCATGCCTTCGCTGACGCCGAATTTCATCTTGCGCGGGGCCAAATTCGCGGCGACGACGACGAGTTTGCCGACCAATTCCGCGGGGTCGTAGGCGGCTTTGATGCCGGCGAAGACGTTGCGCGTTTCATCGCCGCCTAGGCTGACGGTTAGGCGGACGAGTTTGCGCGCTTCGGGCACTTCATCGGCCGTGATGACGCGGGCGACGCGGAGGTCCACTTTGGCGAAGTCGTCGATGGTCATTTCCTCGGCGATCGGCTCTTTTTCCAGCCATTCGCCGCTGTCAGGTTTGGCGCCAGAAGTCGCGAACGGCGCGGCTTCCGGCTCGATTTTGCTCTCCTCGATCATCCTGCCGATCTTCTCTGCATCCACCGGCTTCATCATGTGCTTGTACTTCGCCACCGGCGTGCCTTCGAGCGGCTTCTGCGCTTGGTCCCAACGCTCGATCGGTTCGCCGACCAATTCGCCGGTGTCTTTCGCAAGCTGCGGCATCACAGGGGCCAGATAAATCGCTAGCTGCCGGAACAGATTCAGGCCAATGGAGCAGATATCCTGGACCTGCCCGGCCTTTTCCGGGTCCTTTCTCAGCTCCCAGGGCGCGTTTTCCTCGATGTAGGGGTTCGCCTTGTCCGCCAGATCCAGAATCGCGCGAATCGCCCGGGAATAGTCGGCGTTTTCGTAGTGCTCCGCGATTTTCTCCCCGGCCCGGGCGAATTCCTGGAACAGCCCTCCGTCGTCCGGATATTTCCCGGAAAACCCGGTCGGTTTCAGGAACTTCGCCGTCCGGCTGGCCAGGTTGACGACCTTCTTGAAAACGCTGTCCACCGTGCTGGCGAACTCTTCCAGGTTCAGGTCGATATCCTCCACCCGGCTGGAAAGTTTGGAAGCGTAGTAAAATCGCAGGTAGGCCGGGTCCAGGTGTTCCAGGTACTTGGAGGCGTCGACCATCGTCCCCGTGGACTTGGACATCTTCTCGCCGTCCACATTGAGGAAACCGTGGATGTGAACGTACTTCGGCAAACTGAAACCCGCCGTCTTCAGCATCGCCGGCCAGAACAGCGTGTGGAAGTACTGGATGTCCTTGCCGATGAAGTGGTGGATCTCCGTTTCCTCGCTCTTCCACCAATCGTCGAAGTCCTCCCCGTGCGCTTCGCACCATTGCCTGGTGGACGCCATGTAGCCGATCGGCGCGTCGAACCAGACGTACCAGTAGTTCCCCGGGCTATCGGGAATCTCGAAGCCGAAATACGGAGCCGGCCGGGAGATGTCCCAATCCTCCAGGGATTTGGGCTCGAACGCGCCGGTTTCCTCGTTCTTTTCGTTCAGGAAGTAGTTCTTGAGGTAATTCGCGCTCTCCTTCGGCATCACCCCGGACTGCGTCCACGTTTCCAGGAAATCGTGGAGTCTCTCCACCTGAACGAAGAGATGATGGGCCTTGCGAATCTCCGGCTTGGTTCCGGACAAAACGCTCACCGGGTCGATCAGTTCGGTGGGGGAATAGGTGTGGCCGCAAACGCAGTTGTCTCCCGGCTGATTCGGTTTCTTGCACGCCGGGCAGGTCCCGCGCACTTGCCGGTCCGCCAGGAACGTTCCCTTTTTCACATCGTAGAGCTGTTCGATCTCCCGCTCGGCGATCAAATCCGCCTCCCGCAGGGATTTCCAGATCACCTGGCAAAGCCCCTCGTTCTCCGGGCTGTTCGTGCTTCCGAAGTGGTCGAACTCGATATCGAATCCCGCGAAGTCCCGCTGATGGGCCTCACTCATCTTGGCGATGAACTCCTCCTCGGAGATGCCTTCCGCTTCCGCGCTCAGCATGATGGCCGTGCCGTGGGTGTCATCTGCGCAGAGGTAGATGCAGCGATGGCCGCGCAATTTCTGGAAGCGCACCCAGATATCGGTCTGCAAATACTCCACCAGGTGGCCGATGTGGATGTGGCCATTGGCGTAGGGCAGGGCGGAGGTGACGAGGATTTTTCGCATGTTGGTGAGAAACCCTCAAATTCCGACAAATCGCGGGCGCGTCAAGCTGCCCTTCCCTTTCCGGAGACGGCCGCTGCAAAAAAAAAGCGCCGCTCTCACACGAGGCGGCGCCTAAACCCTATGAAAACCAAAAACAAAACAAAACAAAACAAACAAATGAAGCAAAACAAAACGAAAGGACGATGCCGGGCGGCAAATCGGCGTCAATTCGTGTTCGAGCTGTTGCGAACGTAGCCCGATCGCGTGGCGAAGCCGATTTCCGGCGGAAATTCGCGCATTCCATGCACCGAGTCGTAATCCAGCCCCTTGTAAGGCATGCGATAGCTGTCCTTGTACTTGGGCGTGCGGAAATTGATCAACTCAAACAGGCCGTAGCCAAAACGCATCCCCGCGCGATCCAGGCCGTTGATGATGCCGTAGGTAAAGGCTTCCGGGGCGCCTTCTTCGTTCAGGGTCTTTTCCCAGGAGGCGGGCACTTCCATGAAGCCGTAGAGGATGTTGGCCAAACTGCGGCTGAGTTTTCGCACGGGAGTTTCACGGTCGCCGGGGGGAGTGTGAATGTCGGCCACAGCCGTTCCGAGGACCGAAATTGCCAGGAGGATTGCAAGCGCTTTTTTCATCGTAGACCGAGACTAGGCAGAATCCCATTTTTTGGCAACCTTTAAATAAAAAACGCTTTCACCCGCCGGGAAGCTCTCTAGGTTGACCTTACAATGGACGCGGAGTTAGAACACCTTGTAGAAGCCAAAAAACTGGATACGGACACTGCCAAAAAAATCGAGCAGTTGCCGAAGGGAGCCTATTGCCAACACAAAAGCTGGGGGGTGGGAATCATCACCGGCTGGGATTTGCTGGGTGACCGGTTGCTCATCGATTTCGAGGAAAAGCCGGACCACGCCATGAAGCTGAATTTCGCCGCCAACGCGCTAACACCGGTGGCGGACGATCACATCCTGGCGCAACGCCTCAGCAGCAAGGAAGACCTGCAAAAATTGGCCGAAGACGACCCGGTGGAGCTGATTCGCCGCACCCTGGCCAGCCACGATAACTCCATGTCGCTGGATGAGCTGGACGGCGTCCTCAAAGGCTCGGTCGTCACCGACGGCAAGTACAAAAACTGGTGGGACAAGACGAAAAAGGAACTGCGGCAGGATCGCCGCTTCGTCGTGCCCTCCAAGCGCAACTTACCCCTGGAAATGCGCGCCGACGATATTTCCGCCGCCGACGCCATGGTTCAGGATGTGATGGAATCCACCGATTTGAAGACCAAGGCCAAGGCAACCGAAGCGATTCTCAAGGACGAGGATGCGTTCGAATCCCCGGTCGAGCAACTCAAGCCCGTGCTGGAGGATTTAAACGCCTCAGCCCAAAAAAGCGCCAAAATGATGCCTGGCCAGGCCTTGGAGCTGATTTTGGCCCGCGAAGACGTCGAAGCCAAGTTCGAAGGGCTGGATTTGGGCGAGGACCGGCTGGAATTGACCGATTTTCTCAACAGCGAGCGCCCTCAGCTCGGCGAAATTCTCCGCGGTCTCGGCGTCGCCCGCCAACGCCAGGTTTTGGAGTCGTTTCCCGACGCGTTTGGCGACGAATGGCCCCAAGTGGTCATGGAAATGCTCAGTACCGCCGGCCTGCGCGGCACGACCGAACTCACCAAGTTTCTCGTCGATCAAGACCGGCAATCGGAGTTGAACGATTTTCTCCGCCTGGGCCTGCAACAGCGCTCGCACAGCTCCGATTTGTTGGCTTGGCTCTGCCGCGAACGAAAAGGGATGGCCGCCGGCGTGATCGAGAGTGATTTGCCCAATGTTTTGATGGCCGCGCTGGAGAAAGATCACCTCAGCGAGGAAGTGCGGCGTTCCAACCGGCTGGCCGAGATTTTGCAGTCCGATCCGGAGCTGATTCCGGACATGGTGGTTGGCGAGGACCTCAACGCGGTGCGCGGATTTGCCCGCCGGCTCATGATGAGCCCGGCCTTTGACGATTTGACCCGAAAATCGCTCCTCGCCCGGATCGTCAAGATTCACCCGGAAATTCAGGAATTGATCACCGGCGGCGCGGACGCCGATGCGGAAAAGGAGCAAACGCTGGTGGTTTCCTACGAAAGTCTCGAAACCAAGCAAAAGGAATTCGACCACCTCTGCAACGTGCTTCAGCCCAAAAACCGCGAGGAAATCAAGGTGGCTCGCGAGTACGGCGACCTTCGAGAAAACTTCGAGTACAAGGCCGCCAAGCAGCAGGAAGCCGTCCTACGCCGTCAACGCGAAGAAATGGAGCGCGATTTGAAGCGCGCGCGGCCGACCGATTTTAGCGAAGTAGACACCGGCCGCGTTTCCGTGGGCACGATCGTCGAAATTGAGGACGAAACCAGTGGCGAGAAGGAGACTTACACGATTTTGGGCGCTTGGGACTCCGATCCGGACAACAACGTCATTTCCTACACCACCGGCGCCGGCCAGGCCCTCATCGGCAAGGCCGTCGGCGAAACCGGAAGCCTGCCGACTGAAGTAGCCGGCCAAACGCGCAGCGTGAAGATTGTTGGCATCCAGGCTTACGCGTCGGGTTAGGGGAATCGGAAAAATAGCTGATCGAAGGTGCGTGATTTTTTGGATGGTCTCGCAGAAAGCGGGCCAACCTTACCGGTTAGGCGGCGAAATCTCCTTCACCACCGAACCCTGGTCGTTGTGCGATACGAGAACGGCGAATTCGTCCACGCGGTCGAGTTCGTTCGTGTTCAGGCTGGTGTAGTCGAATTTTCCGCGCAGGTCGGTGTAGCCGTCCTTGTAAAACTGCACATTGCCGTCGTTCGTGCGGGCGTAGACCTTCACGTAGGTTGCCGGTAGCGGTTTTCCGTCGCTATCCTGGAACACCTGAATTTGGCCGTAGCCTTCGGCGATGCTCACGTCGAGCGAGTTGGCGTAGTAGGCTTGCGATTTTTTGCGTCCGCCGCCTAACACTTCCACCAAAACGTTGCTGGCGCTATATTCCTCCGGCAGGGCCAAGGTGTGTTCCGTGGCGTCGTTGGCGAGTTGTACGGTTTGGGTGCTGTTGGGGCGAATGGAGGAAAACCGGCCGCTTTCGCTGGAAACGAAGGGGTTGCTGCTGAAGAGGAATTCCAGGTCCATTTCGTAGAAATTCACCGTCACCGCCTCCAAATTCCGGTAAGCGATGCGGATTTCGCGGTCTTCGACGTTTAGCTCGAAGGTTGGCTCGGTTCCGGCCAGTTGATCCTGCTTTTGGTCGCGGTCTTCGTCGTCGTGAACCTGCGCGGCGGCGCCTTCAATTTCTTCCAGCTGGCTGACGACGCGGGCGAAGCGGTCGCGCCATTTATCGACGGGATAATCAACGTATTGCGCGGCGATTTCGCGCGCTTGAGCGGCGTCGTTTGCATAAAACGCGGCGTAGCAGCTCAGGTAGGCGTGTTGGATGTTTTCGGCCATGTCATCGGCGTTGACTTTGCCAAAATGGGCCAGGCCTTCGCTGATTCTGTCCTGGAGCAGAAGATAATACGCCGCGGCCAAATGTTGCTCGGAGTCGAGCGTTTTGGTATAACCGGAAATCCTGAGAAATTGATCGTATTGGCCGTAGAGATCGCGGTTCAACACGCGGCGCTTCGAGCCTAGCCGATGGGCGCGCGCGTTGACCAACGGGGCGTATTCCAGGTGCTGGTAACGATGTCGTTGGACGGGATCGGAGACGACGAGCGGCGAGTCGATGGACAGGCCGCATACTTCCAGGTAGCCCTGCTGCGCCAGGAGAAATTCGCGAATCGCCGCGGGGTCATTGTGATACACGCCGTAACTCATGAGCGTGGGATCGTAAATCCCGCGCGAACGCAGCAAATCGCGCGTTTTGACGAAAAAGTCGCGATCCTCGCGAACGCGCCACGCCATCCGGGCCAAATCCAAGTTGCCCAGGTTATTATCCTCCAAAAACTGGATGACTTGCTCTTCCGTGCCGAATTGGCTGAGATAATCCCAGCTTTCGGTGTCTACATCGCTAAGCTCATCCACCACGTTGAAAACAAAGGCCGGCGAAGCGGCAATTTGACGCTCGTTTTTGATGAGTTGCACCGGGTAGTGTGGGTGTTGCCCTTCAGCTGCTGGAAAGTAGAAAAAATACTCGAATTGTTGTGTGCTAAACGGCTCCACGCCCACTTTTTGGCTATGTGTGAGGCGCGTTCCGGCCAGGGGCAAACTCTGCGCCGGAATTTGCGTCATCAGGTCGAGAATTTGCCGCGATGAAGTCGGATTGGTGACGACAATTTGGCATCCGTAGGCCTTGCCGGGCAAAAATTCGTTGGTGACGAAGAGGTCGGTCCGCTCGCCGTTCTCCTCGCGGTAGCGGTTGGCGGGATCGAAGAAGTTCTGGCTCACCAGCAAGGGCGCGGGATCGTCGTCTTTTTCCGCGGGAACGATTTCTTGATGATAGACGATGACGTTGCCGCCGGCGGTGATTTTGAGCAAACCGTCCTCCACGCGGATATCATGTTCGGCCGCTTCCGCAGGCAGTCCAATCAGAGCCAGGGCAAACATCATTTCGCTAAAATTTTGCGTGGCGTGGACGAAATTCGCGCTCTGAAACTTGCCCTGCCCGTCCCACGCTGCATAGTCGCGCCAAAACGCGTTGACCGTTATATAATCACCGATCTGCCGCTCGATTGGCACCTCGTAGTAATTGTTCTCCGCCCACACTTTGGTGGCGTCCAGCTTGCGATAGAGTTGGCGTGTTTCGTCGCGGAGTTCGCGCAGGCGATCGAGTTGTTCGCGCTCAGGCTGTATCATTAAACCCAGTTTTCGGCCGGCTTGACGCTGCAGACCATCTTCCGCGTCCATTTCGGCTGCTTCCTCCATTTCCACGACCGCCGCTTCCAGAACAGCTCCCCGAGGGGCTTTAGCCAACTCATTGCGCAATGCTTTCTCCTTTTTGCGGCTTGCCGGCGCTGGTTTCGCAGCCGGCGCACCCTGCAGGTCAATACCGAGGCCGTTGCCCCCCGAAAAGGCGTAGTCCGCGCGGCCGGCAACTTCGCCAAACGCGTCACCATCCAAATCACCCAGCGAGCGATTGCGTAACGCCGTCTCGAACAACGTGTCCTCCCCGCCCAAATCGCGCGGCAAGAGCGCAAACGCGTCGATGACGTGGCGTTCGATTTGCGCTTCCACGTCGCCACCCAGCCTTCTCGCCAGCAGCAGTTTTTCCACGATGTTCAGCCGGCCAAATTCGTAGAGTTCCAGGTAACGCTCCAGGTTTTTGCCCAGAAGATAGTCGTCTAAAAACGTCTTGTCGCGCTTATTGGCCAGGTAGGGCTTGATGACGGCGTTGAAGAAATCCGGGTCTCGCCGGGAGAGGAAGAAACTCAGCTCGTGGCTGGCGTATTTCGAGTATTTTTCCTGCTTAGCGGCTTGTTCCAGTTCGTCCCAGGTTAGAAGGAAGGCGAACTCGCCCAGCAGTTCTCCGGCGTCGTCGGCGAGGGTGGAAAAGAGGCTGTGTAGATCGCCGAAGTTGTCGAAAATCTTGAATTCCGTGCTGCCCAATTCCAGTGTCTCGCCTTGGCTTAGCACGGTGGTTTGCTTCTTCTGCGCGTAGGTCTTGGTGGGGTCCAGCGCGCCGGCCAACCGCAGGTCCTGAAACTCCGTTTCCCGGTCGTCGAGGAACACGTCCTTGGTGAGCACCTGCGTGGGGTCCACAACCACGACGCGCAGCCAATGCCGGTCGCCCAATCGCTCCAGCGGCACCCTGACAAGACCACCATCATCCGGTTTCAGGTTCTCCAGCTTCGCCGACGTTGTGGCCAGAAAGCCAGGGTCCGGATGCGACGTTTCCACCCCGGCAGCTGCGGGGTCATCAGCCGCATCGCGCTTCATCTTCGACGCTGCGCCGGCTTGGCGTTTGTCGTACATTTCGCCCGATTCCGCCTGCTGGGTATCGGTCTGCGAATCGCGCAAATCCCAGGGATTGAGCAACAATCCGGGCCGGCCTAACAAATTGCCAGGATGCGTCTCCGATTGGCGGCGTTCCAAAATGTAGCGATGCTCCTCACCCAGTTTTCGGCCGGAAACGTAGCTGTTTCGCCAGGTGGCGCGACGAATCTCCAGCGGCGTGAGGCGGGGAAAACTGGCAAATTGAGCGTGGGCGTCGATTTCCGGAAAAAAGCGATCCGCGATGACGTGGACGCGGGTTAACGCGTTGGGTGAGCCGAGTTTGACGACGAGGTTGGTCCCCTCCACTACAGCGGAAACCAGCGACGTGGGTTCGAGCATGGCCACCTCCAAATGGCGGTCGGATCCTAACACAAACCCCTCTCGGGTCTCGCCCTCGGCCACGCGAATCCGCACCGTCCGGCCCTCTTCGCGCAGGTGCAGCACGTAATCGCCGGGATCGAGATTTTCGACGACAAACGCGCGATTTTCCAGCTTCAGCGAGCCGAACCGGTCATCGCGCAAAGCATCCTGACGAAGCCCGAAAAACGCCACGGTTTCGCGGGTTGGAGCGTCAAAGTCGCCAACAGCCGGGATTCGCATCGCTTCGCCGGCCTGGACGGTGACGACCGAATCGCGGGTTCGCCGTTCGCGCGGCAAATCCCAGGTTTGGACGCTGGCGTTGGGCGAATCCACCCGAACATGCTCGATGTCCGCCAGCCTACCCAAATTGGCTCGGCCGGATTCATCCGTTTTCAGCGACGTTCGCCGGTTGAAGCCCGGAAAATCGCGATGCACGAAGGAGCAGTTCAACGCCGCCTCGGGGATCGGCTCGCCATTTTTTCCAAGCAACTCAACGACCCAGTTTTCGCCAAATTTCGTCAAAAACAGGGCGCGCGTTTCCTTGGTTTGGTTGATGGCGCTGACGTAGATGGAGTCGCCTGCGTGGAGGTCCGCCTTGTCTCCGCGGCTGGGCCGGTCGAGCTTGGCGGTTAGGACAAAATTCATGCTCGCCAGGCGGTCCGGCACCTTAAACGCGTAGGCCGATTCCTCTTCCGAAGACAGCTCAAAATCGGGCACGCGCTCGCTGCTTTGCACCCCGTCTTGCGTCGCCGTTTCGATGGTCAACTCCACCTCCTCCAGCAGCGCAACCGGCGCAGGCATCCCGTTCACGGTCAACGAAGGCCTAACCAACAACTTGGCCTCATTCCGCGCCAGAAGTTGCTCGCGATCGACGAAAAAATTCGCCGTCAACGCGTAATTTTCCGCCTCGTGCGAAAAACTGGCCAACGCCGCGATTCCGTTGCCTTCCAGCACGATGGAACGCGCGCCGGGCTCATTGCTGAAGGGCAAAATCACCTCGCCATCGTCGTTCGCGGCATAACGCTTTCCGCTAAGCCACACGGCCGGATTTTCGACCCTAACATTGTCCTCATCCAGCACGCGCAGCACGTGCCCCGCCGCCGTGGTGTCGGCCAAAATTTGCAGCGACCCCTTGCGGATGAGCGCCCGGCTGCTCTTGCCGCCGCCGATCAGCTCGACCACCCACACGCCGCGTTTTCCGGTTAGCTCCGGCAGGGGAAAACTGCGCCGTTTTCTGAGCATCGGCGTTTCCTCGTAATCGAAAGCGCGCTCGATGTTCGGCACCAGGCCGTCTAGCTCGATGGCGGTGTCGATTTCCGCGCCGGTGCGCTGGTAAACGTTCAGCGCGTTCAGCTCGTAGATTTTCAGGACCAAGCGCGGTACGTTCTTCACGTCGGCGACCAGCGTCACGGCTTGTTCCGGCGCGGTTTCGCGCGGATTCGATGGTCTTAGGCCGATGGTTACCCGCTCCTTCAGCGCCTGCGTCTTGCCCGGGCCCAGGATGGAATACCAGCGCTCGGCATCGCCCTTGCCGGCCTGGAGCATCGTCTCCGCCCAGTGGTCATCCAGCTGATTTTGCCGGATGTAGTCGGCAAACGCGTCCGGCTTTTCGTCTTGGGTGAGGAACTCGGTTAGGTGGTCGAAAACCAGTTCCGAATCGTCGCCCACCGGCGGCAGCGCCGTCATCGCGATGAAATTCTGGCCCAGATTCGCCGCGCGGCCGCGATGTTGCGGGCGATCGAGAAATTTCGGCTCCACGTAGGACGCCTGGCGCGGCAATTGGAGGTATGTCAGGAACAACGCGCGATCGTAGACGCCCTGCTGCCGTTTCACCTCCAGCAAGTGGAAAACCACGTGCACTTTCAGCGAATTCCAGGCTGCATCCAGGTTTTGCACGAAATCCCAGGTTCGCTCCAGATAGGCCTGCTTTTCGGCCAGATCGAACGTCCAGTTGGTGTCATCGTTAGGGCGCAAACGCAGGATTCTGGCCCTAACATAGTCCTCATCACCCAGCACTTTGGGCACGCGCCGGGCTAACTCAATGAGCTGCGCCTCCAGCATGCGCCCGTGGATGGCAAACTCGCCAAAACCCCGGCTTTCGCGCAAATTCAGGTCGGCGGCCACCAACTCCACCAGCCGCTCGTAATCCGGCCACTGCACCTTGCGCAACACCGCGCGCGTCTGCTGCGGCGAGAGCTTCACCTGGTTGCGCAGCACGAAATCGACCCCGCGCTCACCCAGCGGCGGATCGTTGTGGCTGCGGCGCAGCGCGTCATCCAGAAACGAGGTGTGCGACACGAAATCCTGGTCCAGGCTCGTCGGCAAATCCGGGCGTTGGTCGCGTTTTTCCTGCTGGTGGTTGAAGCGCAGGTCCAACTCCTCGCGGATGAATCGCAGCGACCCCTGCGGATCCTGGCCGTAGCGCAAAAGCGCGCGCCGATAGCGGATTTCGCGCAAAAGCCGGCTCCCGCGCTTGCGTTTTTCCCAATCGGCGATCAGCTCCGCCTGGCGTTCCCAGTTTTCCTGCTGTTCCAGGTGCAGGCAGTGGAAGTAGTAAAAATCGTCCGTGCCGGGGATGAGTTCCTCCAGCGCCTGTTCGCGGTCCTCGGCCAGAGCGAAACGCTCGATAAATCCGATTTCCTGGCCATCGGCTGCCTCAGTGGGTTGGTGTTCTGCGATCATGGTTAGGGTGAGAGCGGCGGTTAGGGTGGTTAGACGTGTCATGGCGGGATTTTTGGGTCGAAGGATGGATCTGCCAGAAGTGTGACCCGCCAGCAACGGGCTTCTTAGACGATTGCGCCAGTGGAAATGGGCAAAGGCGTCGCCAAAGACATCAACAACGCCCGCGGCGCCCGTTTCCGGAGGAAATTCGCTTCGGTCCGCCGATCTTGCTCTGAGCGATCGCGTCGTTAGGGCGCAATTCAACCGTTCAACCGCTGAGGCGGTGCTTGCACGCATAACGCACGAAATCTCCCGGCTTCACCTCCAGGGCGTCGGCCACTTCTTGCGTTAGGCGGACGCGGCCGCCGTTTTCCTCGCAAATTGGCCCGTTGCACGCCCGAAAATCCAGGCTGGTGTTGGCGATGATCGCAGGAGGCGCATTTTCCGGGATTTCACCGATTTTCGTCAGTTCGGCGCGTTGGGATTCGCGCACGGTCAGGATGTCTTCGCACTTGCACTCGACCGTCGGCCCGCCCTCAAAAATGTCGATCTGGCCGTTGGTTCGGAATCCCTCGCGTTCCAGCATTTTCAACGCGGGCAACGTGTTAGGGTGGACCTTGCCGATGACGTCCTGAGCGGCTTGCGGAAGCGTCGGGACGTAGATCGGGTGGCGCGGCTTCAGCTCGGCGATGAACTGCTTGCTCTTCACCACCTCGTGGTCGGCCTGGTGAAATTCCACGCCAAAAAAATGCTTGCCGATGGCGTCCCAAAACGGCGAGTGACCGCTTTCATCAATCCGGCCGCGCAGCTCGGCAATGATGGTGGACTCAAAATAACGCGGATGCTCGGCAAGGAACAAAAACCGGCATCGCGAGAGCAATCCGCCCAACCCTTGACCTTGGAAATCCGGCGAAAGAAACAGGCTGCCGATCTCCGCCGGGCCGCTGTGTTCGGCAATCGGCACCAACACCTCAACCTCGTGCGAGACACCAAGCGTTTCGGACTCAAAGTGCTCCGTGTCGAGCTGGTAGGTGTAAAACGGCTCGAACCCGCCCGTCTTCGCGGCGATGCCGGTTGTACCGGCGATTTGGCCGTCTTTTTCCAGCACGAAGAGGTAGGTTTGGCCGGTTGGCTTGCGGACCAGTTGCTGGAAGGCCTGGATCGAAAATTTGATGCGGCGTTCCAGCAGTTTGCGCTCCGGCGGGAGCGTGGTCAGGCCAAAACCGGTCTGTTGGGCCAGCTCCAGCAATCGGTCCAGATCCTCAAAGGCGATGGGGCGGATGCGGGGGATCATGGTTGGTCGAGCACTTGTTTCATGAATTCCGTTGGACGTATCGGTTGCGGAAAATATCCGGAATTCGCCAACGGATTGAAGTGGCGATCTTCAGTGATGACATAGTTTGCAGGGGCCGCGATCGCGCAATCAACGAACATATTGTCGTCCGGATCAGCCTCCGTGGACCCAGGAGTCCAAAATCGGAAAATACGGGTTGCCGGTAGCCAGCGCCTGAATCGCGACGTTGGTGTCGATGCAAACGATCACCCGCAATCACTTGGAAGATGTTTCCGCCTTGCTCCGAACCTCGCGGATAATCTCCGGCAACTGGTCCATCGCACCGTTTTGCCGGTCTTGCTCAAAATCCTCGGAAAGCTGACGCCAAAGCTGTTCCTTTTCCGCGTGAAGCAGGACGTTGTGGACAAAAACCAGCCCCGCGTCATCCAATTTTTCGAGCCGTTGAACGAGCTGTGGTCGCAGGTCTTTGGGAACTGGAAGCGTTGCACTCATGCACCTAGCGTAGCATCGTTTTTGGCGGGAGCAATATACTCACGCATCGGCCGTGCTGACTTCGAGCAGAGTGTTTTCGATCAATTCAGCGGCGATGTCGATCTCGGCCTCGGAAATAGCGCCGTAGGGGATGAGGAAGCGGACGCGGGCCGGATTTTTGCCCGCCGGGAAGCCGATGAGGCCGTTTTCGAACAGTTTTTTCACAAACGGCATCGCTTTGGCCGGATCGCCGCCCAGCGGGGTAAAACCGATCATCCCGCCGAGGCCGAAGGGGCCGGAAACGAGATCGGGATGCTTTTTGGCGAGATTTTCCAGCTGATCGGCGAAATGCCGGCCCAAACGCAGGATTTTGCCGGTTTCGCCGAAATAGTCGCCTTCGCGCAGTTCGGTCAACGTCGCCAAGGCGGCGCGAATCGCGGAAGTGCTGGCGGTGAAGGTTTGGCTTAGCAACGCGGGATCCGGGTTCAGCTCAGCGCGGTAAAGCGTGGCGCAAACCTGGGTCATTTTGCCGATGCTGACGATGTCGGCGAACCGGTCGAGCCCGAAATGCTGGAACGCGTAGGGCGCGGAGGTTCGGCCGAAGGATTGCACCTCGTCAAAAAAGATGAGCACGCCGGCTTTGCGCAGCCGGGTGAGAATCGCCTCGAAAAACTCCGAACTTCCCGGGTAGAAGCCGCCTTCGCCCAAAATCGGTTCGACGACCATCACGGCGTGCTCGCCGGGGTAAGTCGCGAGGTGTTTGTCGATCGCTGCGACCGCGTTTTTCGCACTTTTTCCCGGGTTGGCGTGGTCGAAATACGGCACCCGGTCGACCTCGATCGTTTTTGGCAAACCCTTGCGATAAGCCTCGCGGTCGGTGATCTGGCAGGTAACCAGCGAGCGCCCGGCAAATGCGCCCTGGAACGCCAAAATCCGCGACGCCGGCGATTTGTGCTGGAAGGCTACTTTCAGCGTGTTTTCGTTGGCCATCGCCCCGCTGGTGGAAAGGAAACAGTGCGCCAGCTCCGCGCCGCCGTTCGCGTTCGCCAAATCGAGGAGAATTCGGCCCAGTTCGATCGAATCGTAGGCCATCTGCAGGTTGCCCTGCATGACCGTGTCCGTCAGCGCGGCGTCGATCCCGGATTCGATGATGAGCGGGTTGCTGTGGCCGAGGATGTGGACGCCGATGCCGCTGATGAAATCTAGTTTCACGCTCCCGTCGGTCAGTTCGACCCACGCGCCGTTGCCCAATCCGCTGGCCAAATACGGCAAGGCGAGTCCGCGCCCGCGAACGGCGCTCGATTCCTCCGCTTGGGCCTGAAATTCGGCCGCGAGCTTCGCATCCGGCGGCTTGGGACCGGTGATTTTGGCGGAATGTTCGCGAATGGCGTCGAGCAAGGCTTGCTTGGCCTTGGCGACGCGGGAATCCTGGAGAAATTGGTTGGCTTGGAGCATAATCGTTCGACGAGTTGGTCGGCGCAATTATACGGCGCTCCTTCACAAACCCACCGTAAAAATGACCCGAATCGCCCTTTTTTCCGACATTCACGTGCCCACAAATCCCAACCTGCAAGCGTACGGGCAACGGCCGGTGGAGAATCTTAAGGCGGCGCTGGGCGAATTGCCGGCGTTTGATCCGGAGCGGCTCATCATCACCGGCGATTGCGCCTACCGAGTGGGACGGAAGAGCAACTACGCCGCGATGCACGAGATTTTGGCCCCGGTGCGCGATGCCCGGATTCTCATCGACGCCTTGGCGGGAAATCACGACAACCGCACGCATTTGCGCGAGATGTTAGGCAACCCGCCGAGCCCGGTCGAAGGCCGCCACGTGGCGAAAATCGCGTTTCCGCAAGCCACGTGGCTGTTGCTCGATACCCAACTGGGCGTGCACGAGGTGCCGGGCTGCATTGGTGTGCGGCAACGGGCCTGGATCGATGAAGAACTCGCCGCCGCGCCGGATACATCGTTCGTCGTCGTTGGCCACCATCACCCCGAAGATCCGCGGCGAAACGACATTTACGCGGACATCGGCCTGCGCGACACCGGGGAATGGCTGGATTTTCTCGATTCGCGCCCGCAAATTAAGGCTTACCTCTTTGGTCACGCCCACAGTTGGCGGCACGAGCAGACGTCTGGCGGAACCTGGCTGGTCAACCTGCCCGCCGTCGCGTTCGCGTTCCTGACAAACCGCTCCCGAGGCTGGGTGAAAGCGACGATGGACGACAAATTCCTGCGATTGGAGCTTTGCAGCCCGGACGGCGGCCATCCCAACGAGGGCGAGCGAGTTAAAATGGCGCTGTGAGCCGGTTTTGCGCCAAAAACCGGTTATTCGGAAGGGAAAATCGGAAGCTCGGCCTACCCGAGCAAAAGGGAAATTGAGGCCACCAAAGAAAGCCTCCGAAAACTGAGTGAGCGAAAAAAAGGAAGTGAGTTTGTGATTTTTGACAATGATAGGTTTTTTTTTGACTACCCAACCTGAGCTACGATCACGCGGTTTCCCAACACGCAAATGCCGTGGCCGCGGTCGATGTCGTGGCTTTGGTAGAGCTCCTGCGGCTCCTCACTACCGCATCCAGGCGCCCACGGTTGAGGAGGGCTTGGTCGCCGCGTTCGTCGCGTTTCGTTTTTGGGCCAATCAAGTGCGGCAAGACGTGGGCTGACGGGTTTGCGGTTGAAAGCCGCCCCCGCACGTGCGTTAGAGTCCGCACCATGGCCGCGGTAGCCGAACCACAGCTCAAATCCAACGCGGGCGATCACGCCGATGCCCCCATCAATCAGCAGCTCAGCGCGGACGACAAAATCGCGTTCCTGCGCGATATGCTGCGCATTCGCCGGTTTGAGGAAACGGCCAACAAATTCTACAGCGCCGGCAAAATGGGCGGATTTTTGCACCTCTACATCGGCCAGGAAGCGCTGGCGGTCGCTGCGGCGTCGCTGATGGGGCCAGACGATCACATGATCACCGCTTACCGCGATCACGGACACGCCCTGGCCGCCGGCATGAGCATGAACGAGTGCATGGCTGAGCTTTTTGGGAAGGAAACCGGCTGTTCCAAGGGCAAGGGTGGCTCCATGCACTTTTTTGCCCCAGACAAGCGGTTTTGGGGCGGACACGGCATCGTCGCGGGCCAAACGCCGCTCGGCCTGGGAATCGCCTACGCGCTCAAATACCGCGAAATCAAGGGCAGTTGCCTCTGTTTCCTCGGCGACGGCGCGGTGAATCAGGGCGCGTTTCACGAATCGCTGAATTTGGCCGAACTTTGGGACGTGCCGGTCATCTACGTCATTGAAAACAACGGCTACTCCATGGGCACGAGCCAGGAGCGTTCGTCAGCTCACCGCGAGTGCCTGGCGCAACGCGGCGAGGCCTACGGCATGGAGTGGGACATCATGAACGGCTCCCACATTTACGAGCTGCGCGCCGGAATCATCAAGGCGATCGAGCGTGCCCACGGCGAATCGCGGCCATCGCTGTTGGAGGCCGACACTTACCGCTATCGCGGCCACTCCGTCGCCGATGCCAACGCGACGAAATACCGCACCAAGGAAGAAATCGAGCGTTACAAGGAAGACCACGACCCAATCGCGCAATGGAAGCTGCAATTGGAAGCGGAGGGCCTCCTGAGCGAGGACGATTTCAAGCAACTCAATCGCGAGGCGAAGGCGGAAGCGGAAGCCTCAGCGGAATTCGCCGAGCAAAGCCCGTGGCCGCCGGAAAGCGACATTTTGGCCGACGTTTACTACGAGGTGGATGAGGAGACGGAGGCGGGTCTAACCGGCAAACATTTTTTCAACGATTGATTGTCGGTCTTGCGATTGGCAACAGTGATGGATCGCCGCAGCCGCCGATCGAAACGAGCCATGCTCACGACCCTCGTTCCGGAGCGCATTTTTCCGGGATTTTTTTGCGTGAGCAAAATTTCAATTCCGCCACAACTCGAAAAATTTTCGACTTGTGGCGATTTTGGCCAACTCCGCGACGAGAGACTGGAAATGCAGCACCCGGTCCCTCAAACCGAAGTGACTTCTCCGGTGCTGTCGGCGAACGACGGCGTTGGCGCGCCCATTCGGTCGAGCATCGTGACGAACAGGTTGGAAAGCGGCGTTTTGCCGTCGAAACGCAGGTATTGCCCGTGCTGGAAACCCATCGACTTGCCGCCGGCGAGGATGAGCGGGTAGTTGCGATTGGTGTGGGTGGTGCTGTTGGAGCTGCCGTAGAAAACCACGGTGTTGTCCAGCAGCGTGCCGCCGCCTTCCGGGATCGAATCCAGCTTTTCCAGGAAATAACGCAGATTCTCAGCCTGCCACTGATCCCACTTCCCGAGCCGTTCGGCGCCGCCGGGTTTGTTCCAGCCGTGCGCCAGGCTGTGGGTGCCTTTGCCGAAGCCGAGCAGTTGCGAAAATTTCACCGCGATGGAGGTGGCGCCGTGCATGCTGGCCAGTTGATAGGTGGCGATGCGCGAGGAATCCGTCCGGAAGGCGAGCACCAGCAAATCCAGCATGGTGCGGATCAACTCCTTCGGCGTATTGTCGTCCGCGTCCAGGGTAAGGCCGGTGGCGTTGACCTTCGGCTTGGGCACGTCGAGCCAACTTGCGGAACGCTGCACCTGCTGCTCGACCTGACGAACGGAGGTGAGATACTCGTCGAGCTTCTCGCGGTCGGCTTTGCCCAGCTTTTTGGTCAGTGCCCGCGCTTCGTCGAGCAGGAAATCCAGGTGACTGCCGGTGACGGCGTGGCCGCGGCGCTGCGTCTCGATCGAATCCGGGTTCAAGCCGAATAAGCGTTCAAAAATCAGCGCCGGGCGGTTCAACGACGGAATCGGCAGACCGTTGGCGTCGTAGGACAGTGTGTTCGTCCGCGTTGGGATCCCGACGCCGCCATCGGTCGAAAACGCCAGCGAAGGGAAGCGCGTGTCGCTACCCAGCGTCCTCGCCATGACCTGGTCCAGCGAGATCGTGTTTTTCAGGTTGTTGCCGCGAAATTTGGCTCCGGTCAGGAAGGTGTCGCCGCTATCGTGCCCGCCGCCGCCAGTCATTTGCGGGTGTTCCAGGCCGCCGAGCACGGTCAGTTTCGAACGCAGCGGTTCCAGGCCTTTGAGCGACTTGTTGAACGTAAAATCGCGCCCCTCGCCGTTCGGAAACCAGTTCCAGCGCGCGTCCTCGTGCTTTGGCCCGGGCAGTGCGACGCCGTAGGGAAAGTAGATGGCGCAGAAGCGCTTGGGCGGGGTTTGCGCGGCTTTCGCGCCCATCGCTTCCAGCCAGGGAAGAGCGAGTGAGATGCCGGAGGCGCGGAGGAGGGTTCGGCGGTCGAGGTGCCAGGATTTCATGGGCGTGTGCGTGGTGAATATGGGTCAGGAAGAGGTTTCGTCCAACGGGTTCCAGACTTTCTTGAAGCCAAGGTTCTTGAAGTCCTTGGTGTTGACGGTAGCAAAGTGGGTGACGCCTTGGGCGATCATGGTTAGGGCCGCCCGAACGTCGTAGAGCTTGCGGTAGGCGAAGTTTGGCTTGCCGGCAAGTTTCCAGAGCGTGTCATGCAAATCCCGGCTATTGCCCGAAAATCCGATCAAGTGCCATTGGGGATGATTCCGGTAGGTGGCGACCACGTTTACCGCCTTCTTCGGTCCCAGCGGCTTAGGTTTGGTGGTAGCAGGATTACGAAGCAGCCGATAGAATTCACCGAGAATGAACTCCGAGATAGCCACGTCCTTCGATTTGCCCATTTTGCGGACCCACTCACGAGCTGCCTGGTGGTCGGGAGAAGGTTCGTACCAAGCGTGAAACAAGATGTTTGTATCGATGGAGATCATGAGCCGGACCCTCGGGCTGATTTCATAGCCTCGATGATTTGCCTTTCCGTTTCGGATTCTTGGGCGATCTCCTTGAGTTGTGCGTCACTCAAGCTTGCCCAACGCAGGTTCATCCCGGCTGAAGTCGGCGGTTCCCATTCGGCCTGTGGTTGGGTTTCGGTGTCGGGGCAAATGCTGAGCATGTATTCGATGCCACGGCGGGCGAATTCCGCGAACGACATTTCACGGTCCTCGCACACCTTCTTGGCGCGCTCGTAAAGCTCATCGGGAAGCTGGATTTGGGTTCTTGTCATGCCATCAATATGCCAACACGCTGAAATGGTGTCAATTTGTCGTCATCGGGTCAAAAACGGCTCGCTGGTGGCGATGGCCTGGATTAGGCCGGGGAGCCGATACCCGTCTTGGGCGAAGTCGTCGGTTAGGGCGTCAAGCGCGGGTTCGTCGCCGAGTTCCAGCGAACGTCCCAGGGCGTAGGTTAGCAATTTGGAAACCAGGGCGTGGGCGAATTGATCGCGGCGTTCTTCCAGGAGGTAAGCCTGGAGCGACTCGACGCCGTCCAGCTTCACGCCGCCGGGCAGGGTGTCGCGCGCATCGACGGGGATGCGGTCGAATTTGCCGCGTTTGCCGCTGGGACGCCGGATTTCGTCGCGCCAGAGACCGACGGCGTCGAAGTGATCGAGCGCGATGCCCCACGGGTCGATGCCGTTGTGGCAATCGGCGCAGGCGGGATCGGCGCGGTGAATTTTGAGCTGCTCGCGAATCGGGAGCTTGGCGAAATCCGGGTCGGTGGAATCGAGCGCGGGGACGTTCGGCGGGGGAGGGAGGGGCGGATCGTGGAGGAGGCGTTCGCGAATCCAGATGGCGCGATTGATGGGGTGGGAGTCCTCGCCATCGGAGTTGGCCAGGTGCATGGAGGCGTGCCCTAACAAACCACCAGGCCGGTTGGCGCCCTTCAGCGAGACGCGCTCGAATTTCTGGGATTTTGGCCCGGTTAGGCCGCCGTAGTGCTTGGTTAGGGCCGCGTTCGCCATGGTCCAGTCGGCGTCGAGAAACTCCAGCGCGGAATGGCCCGAACGCAGGATTTCCGCGAAGAACGCCCGGGTTTCGCCGATCATGTCAGCTTTGAGCGCATCGTCGAAATCCGGGTAAAACTGGGGATTGACGGCGACGCGTTCCAATCCGCCGAGATCGAGCCACTGGGTGGTGAACTGCTCGATGAAGCGCTCCGATTTGGCGTCGGCGAGCATGCGCGTTACCTCGGAGCGGAGGGTTGCCGGTTGGAGAAGCTCGCCACTGGCCGCAAGCTCGAAAAGGCGCGCGTCCGGCATCGAACTCCACAAAAAATAGGAAATGCGCGAGGCGAGTTCGTAAGCATCCAGCGGGCGCGATTCGCCGGTCTTGAGGTGCGGCTCGACGAGGTAGAGAAAGTTGGACGACGCCAGGGCCGCAGCCAAAGTCTCCCGGATTGCGGCGACTTGCGAATCGGTCTGCGCGGCGACAGCCTGGAAATGCGCGAAAACCCGGTCCAACTCCGCTTCGGTCGCCGGTTTCCGCCACGCCTTCGCCAGAAAGTTGCGCAGCACCTCCCTCGGGTCTTGGGAAACCATGATGCGCCGGTGCCGCTCCGGCGGCCACTGCGCGTAATCGTGGCTCACGAACTCGGCTGACTCGACCACGATCTTGGGAAAATCCGGATCTTCGGGATACTCCTTGGTTTCCTTGCCTTTGGCGTTTTTCTTCGGTTCCGGGAGGGGTTCGCCATCGTCGAGCACGTTCTTGAGCACCAAAAGTTGGAGATACTTTTCGCCCTCCCTGGGGATCATCGGAAAATCCTCCGCCCGGCCGCGAAATGCGTAGACCCGCGCCTCGGCTGAGGCCACGTCCGCAGTGCCGACGGGTTTGAGCAAGGAAATCGCCCCGCTGATCTTGTTGCCGTATTCGGCGCCGAGAAATGCCGTCCGCGCGTTGGGCGAATCAACCCGGGCGGTCACTCGAACCGTGAAATCTCCGGATCGCGGCACGTTTTCGACTCGGAGCGCGAAGTAGTTCGCCCGTCCCAACCGCAATCCGGGAATGCCCGGAGCCACGCCCTTGATCGCCGCGGATTCGGTGGCGGTTTGCACGGTTCGTTCCGGCTGCTCGCCCTCCACCAGCACGCGTCCCAGGGCCTCGCGCGCCGTTTCCAGGTAATATTCCAGCTGGAGCGCCGACATCCCCAACGCCGCGCCATTGTTCGCGAAACCATCGTCGGAAAGCGAGTCCTCCGGCAGCTTTTCGCCGTAATTCCCCGGCAAACCCAGCAAATCGCCCAACGTGTAGCGATACTCCGCCTTGTTGAGCCGCCGCAGCACCACGCCCTCACTTTTGCCCTGCATCGCTGCGATCGCCTCGTCCAGCTTTCCGCGAATCCAGCCGGTCAACGCGGCCCGCTCCTCCGCGTTCAACTCCGGCTCATCCTCCGGCGGCATTTCGCCGGCCGCAACCGCGTCCAGCGCGTCGTGCCACGTTTCCGCGGCGCGGCGATCCCGGACGAAATCGCTCGCCAAGGTGTCGAAGCGGATTTTCGCCTTTTGCTTCTCCGGCCCGTGACAGCCGTAGCAATGCGTTCGCAGCACATGGTCGACTGCTTTCGGCAAATCCGGCCGCTCGATCGGAGATTCAGCCTGCGACGGGATGGCGAAAACGAGGGTTGCGAGAAACGAAAGCGAGGTTAGGAGGCGAGAAAGCGGCATTGGGGAATCTCCTGTCCCAAAACGTAAAATCTGGTGCCGATTTATCGTTTTTTAGCGAATGCAGCGCAGGAAAACGCCGGAGCACAAATCGTGAAACCCTTCGCCGGTTCCAGCACAAGGACCCGAAGTCATCTCAACTCGATTCGGCCTTCGTCAAGTGGAGCGCCTTCCTCGAAAGCTCGGCTTCCCGGCTTCCATTCGACGTTGAGCGCCATCTTCTGCAAGATCACCAGATTCGTCTCCTGGAGAACCTCGCGCGCATCGTCAAGACTGCCGAGAAGCGTGGTCAGGTTACCGAAAAGGCGCTTCTCGCCGCCAATTCTTCAACCAACGCACCGCTCCAGCGCCTCCAACACCCGATCGACGTTTTCCGGCTGCGCCGTGTGGCCCATGAGGCCAATGCGCCAGATTTTCCCGGCCAATGGCCCCAAACCAGCGCCAATTTCGATGAAAAACTCGTTGCGAAGGCGCTGGCGGACTTCGCCTTCGTCAACCCCGTCCGGGACGACGACGGCGTTGAGCATGGGCAGCCGATTTTTCTCGTCCACCAGCAATTCGAGCCCGATCGCGTCCAATCCGTTGGCCAGTTGGCGGTGGGCCTTGCGATGCCGGGCAAAAGCCTCCTCCAGCCCCTCTTCCAGCACCAAATCAAGCGCGGCATAGAGCCCGTAGAGCATGTTGATGGGCGCGGTGTGGTGGTAAACCCGCTTTTCGCCGCTCCAGTAGTTGAGCAGCATGGTCACGTCCAGATACCAGCTCGGAACCTTGGTTTGGCGCGAACGAATCGCATCAATCGCGCGCTCGGAAAAATAAACCGGCGATAACCCGGGCGGGCACGAAAGACATTTCTGCGTGCCGCTGTAAGCCGCGTCGATTCCCCACCCCGCGACATCGACGTTCATTCCACCCAGGCTGGTGACGCAATCGACCAGGAAGAGCGCGTCGTTTCCGCGCATGATTTCGGCGATTTCTTCGATGGGATTGGCGACGCCGGTGGATGTTTCCGCATGAACGGCCGCGACCAATTTGTAAGGGGGCGCCGTGGCCAACTTTTCGCGCAAATCCTGGATGCTGACCGGTTTTCCCCACGGATAATCCAGGCTCTCGACCTCAGCCCGCAACCGCGTGGCCACGTCTTCCATGCGATTGCCGAAAACGCCGTTTTTCAGGATCAAAACGCGGTCGCCGGGCTCAATCAGGTTCACAAACGTGGCTTCCATGCCCGCCGAACCGGTCCCGGACATGGGCAAACTCATCCCGCCCTCAGCTTGAAACAAATCGCCAAGCATCGACTTAATTTCATCCATGAGGCCGATGAAATCGGGGTCCAGATGGCCCAGCGTGGGCGACGCCAACGCATCGTAAACCGTTTGCGGCACGGCGGAGGGGCCGGGCCCCATGAGAAGGACATCGTCCAGATTTTTCAGGCGTTCGGAACTCATGACCTGGTTGTGATAGCGCACGTCCTGCCAGGTTTCCACGGGAACTTTTCGCTGCGCCAGCAAAAGGTTGTGGCGCCTACGAGCGGTTCCGTCACCCGATCGTAGACGCCACGATCCCTAGACCAAAATGGGGGCAAAATTCAGAGGCATAGACATCCTTCCAACGCCCCAAGGTCACCAAACCGGTCGATTTTCCCGCGGCCACGGAGAACCGGGCAACTCCACGAACCCAGGGTTGCGAACCGCCAACGATATGGAAGGGTGCCCATCACGCTGCCGCGGCAAATCGTTTCCCTGAGCCCGTAGCCCAATTGGCAGAGGCAAGGGACTTAAAATCCCTCAAGTGTGGGTTCGAGTCCCACCGGGCTCACTCCCCGGCGCACCAAAAATCCCGGCAGGCCGGCAATTTCGCAAAAAAACGAAGACGCGTGCCAGCAGGACCTGGCACGCGCGCGACGATGAAAACAGGGGCTTCGAGACTTGGCCCGAAGCTTTTGGGAGCCAGCTACTTTACCTCAATGCGACGCGGCTTGGCCTCTTCGGCTTTTGGCAGCGTTAGGGTGAGGATGCCGTCTCCGACATGCGCCGCGATGGAGTCCTCTTCCACGGCGACGTTGAGTTCCAGATTGAGCCGATAGTCGTCCCAATTCAGCTCGTTGAGGATGGGACGCCTGCTCTCATCGGGTTGATGTTGGCGCTTACCTTCCACCTGAAGGTTGCGCCCTTCCAGAGACACGTTGACGCGTTCTTTGCCCACACCGGGCATGAGGACACGAATCTCGTAGTGCTCGTTTGCCGGAAAAATGTCGTAGTAGGGCCGGCGATAGCGGCGCGGCTGTTCGCTGGGATCGGCCGCGGCCAATTCATTGGTAGCAAAGGGAGTTTCCATGACAAATGTCTCCTTTCGTTGTTTCAAGTTAGAGGGTTGGCGATGGTGATGTTAGGGCGGCGGGGGTTATTTCACCTCAATCGCCCGCGGCATCACGGTTTCATTCTTAGGCATGGAGATGAACAGCAGGCCGTCTTTCATTTCGGCGCTGATTTTGCTCCCATCGACGCCTTCGGGAATGGCGAGCGAGCGCGTGAACTCGAAGGAGCGCTCGTTGTCACCGAATTTGTCGGTGTGTTTGCCGGTGATGCGCAACACGGAGTTTTCCAACTCCACGTCCACGTTTTCTCTGCTCACGCCGGGCAGCTCCATGACGGCATGGAAGGCTTCGGCGTCCTCGTAGAAGTCCGCCGCGACGTAGGCTCGCGAGCGGTCGGTATCGGCGCTGCTTTCGCCATTGGCCCGGGGTGAAAGGCCCCAGAAGCCGTGGAACGGGTGCTCGTTCCAGAAAAAGTCCAGCAACCAGTGATCCAAGTTGCCGGACCGAGTCAATTCAGGTCGAATCAATGTCATTGCAAGTTTGTGGTTAGAGTTTTAAGAATGTTGCCGCACTGCAAGCGCGGACAAATTGGGAGAGAGCAGGTTTTTTGCCAAAATTCTCCATTTTTCGCAACCTTTTGGTTATAAGAGGATTGCGTGACATTTTCGATCCGAGAGTTTTCCGGAATAACCTAGGTTTTTGAGCCAATTTGGCGCGAGCTAAGTCAGTTTTGACGGTCAAATTGGCGCAGCGCCCAACGCTCAATTTTGCGCCAGCAGCGACTTCGCCTCCTCCCGCACACGGCAGCGATCGGCGTCGTCCAAGCCGTTCAACAAGGGCAAAATCGGCCCTGTCTCGACAATTCCCGCCAATTCCACCGCCTCGTGCAAAACGCGTACGGGATTGATCTCGTTTCGCAGGTCTTCAAGCCCCCGAAAGGTGCTGCGAATCTCCTCCGCACGCTCGAAATCACGCGCTTTGATCGCGCGCAGCATTTGCAGGGAAAGGCGCGGAGCGATGCAGACGCAACCGGAGGTGAAGCCGCCCACGCCAAAATCGCGCAGGTGCACGATGGCGGGTTGCTCGCCGATTCCGCTCACGATGAGGGCGGGATCGACGTTTTCGGTCAATTCGCGCAAAACCGGGTCATTTGCGGGATCGTCGCGCACGATTGCGTATTTGATCCACGCAACCAGGCCGTCGTCCACCAGTTCCCGGGTTCGCTGCACGGAAAGGTAGCCATCCTGCTTCAGGTAGACCACCACCGGTTTTTCGACGGCCTCGGCAAAGTGGCGAATGCCGAGTTGGACGCCCTGGTCCGTGGTTAGGCCGACCTGAGGCAAAACCATCACCGCCGGGAAGCTGGTTCCGCGCAGCATTTCAGCTTGATCCATCATGGTCCCGTAGGCCGGACCGACCGCGGGGATGACGGTGGTTTGGGGGCCGGCAATCTCCTCCAGCATCTCCAGCAGGGCCAGATATTCGCTGGGTTTGATGTGGTAGAGGTTGGCGTTGCCGCCGTAAAGCAGGGTGGTTACCTCGCCTGCTTCCAGGTGCCTCACAATGCGCTGGTTGTGGGCCTTGCTCAGGGAGTAATCTTCGTCCCTGGCCAGCGGAGGCACGGCGACGACGGAGTTTGACAGCAGTTCGGGCGTAATGGGCTGGGTGTTCATGCCGGTAGTCGGAATTTTTCGAGTTGCAGCGACCTGGCAGGACACCTAGCGCGGCTTGCAGGCGCGGGAAAGCGGAAAAACGCGCGGCCGGCTTACGGGGCGCAAATTCGCCATTTTGCCGAATTTTTGGGCGTTTGGGCGCTCTTCGGCCCCTCAATTGGACCTTTTCTGAAAAGCACGACACAAAACTGCGTCACATGCTAGACAGTGCGACAATCATAACCTAAAGCCTACAGCTAGCGTCCCAACATCCTCATCCTTATGACACGTCTTTCCATTCATCTCCTTGCCGCCACGCTGCTTTTCAGTTTGGCCGGGTGCGAAAAATTGGGCATCAAACTTGGTGGGGATGAAAAGCCGGAAGCACCCCAACAACCTCGCAACGGCTTCGCAGTCATTGACTTGGACGAAATTGCCGACCGGCTGGATCGGGACGAAGACCTGCAAGACGCCCTCCAACAGCGCAAAGCGCAGTTTAACAACGAGCTGGGCCAACTTCGCTCGCGGTTCATGCAGCAGGTTCGGCTCAAAAGCCAGGAAATCGGCGAAGACGCCACCGAGCAAGAGCAGCAGCAACTGGCCAACATGATCAAGAGTCTGAACGTGCAACTTACCCGTGCGCAAAACACCGCGCAGCAGCAACTAAGCCGCGATCAGGTCACGCTGGTTCAGGCGTTTCGCAACGAGGTGCGCCCGGTCGCGGTGAAAATCGCCCTCGAGCGGGGGTTTACCGTAATTTTGACCAAAAACGAGGCGGTGCTGTTTGCCTACGACGAGAATTTTGACATCACCGAGGAAGTCATCCGCCGCATGTCCGCGCCCGGCACCTCCGTCACGCCCATCATCCCGTAAAACGCGGCGATTTGCCCTTTTTTCCCTTCACCCACAAGACAAAAGACATCCTAAAACCCGATCGATGAGACAAACTACCTACCTTAACGTGTTGGCCGCCGCCGGAGCCGTTTTTCTTGCCACTGGCGCCCTGGCCCAGGACAATGCCCCGGCAGAAAGCGATGAAACCGCAAAAGCGGCCGCCAGAACGGCAGCCGGGCCGCAACTCATCAAGCCCGAAGACTTGAAGTGGAACCCCGACCTCACCTGGGTCTCGTTTATCGTGGATGACGGGCGCGTTCAGTCGAATCGCGACTATTTTGGCGCCATCAAGAAGGCGGATTTGAACGCGGTGGTCAACGGCTCAGCCAAAGGGATGGTCATGATCCAGCAGGTGTTTTACTACAACCCGGCAACGCGCCAATTTTCGCGCTTTGACGCGTCAGCAGGCGGCGCCATCCCGATTTTGGAGAAGGGCGGCTATTTTCGTCCCGACAGCATCATGAGGATGGTGCCTCTGAACAAGAAATTCGTGGAAAATCTGGCCGTTCGCGAGTTTTTGAACGTGGAAGGCGAGGATTAGCGCAAGATTTTTGGTTTTTGAACCAACTTCCCAAAAACCGGGCGTGGCGACACGACCCGGTTTTTTTTGCAACTCGGGTATGCTTAGCGGCTTTTTGCTCTTGAGAGTGCGTTGCAACGCGTTGGTATCCGAAGGATTACTGCTGGAGCGGAGGAGTGAAACCGCAAGTTTAGCAGCTAACCTGGCGGTCCAGCGAGCAAGCTCACTGGGGCCCTTTTATCGAAAAGTCACCGCTACCGGGAAAATCGTCCGCAACTTCCCCGGTTGACAGAACGCCGCCAAGCTCCAACCGTTCGCCGAAAATCCTAGCTTTGCCCATGAAATTCCGCATCGTTCTTGCCCTCATCCCATCCTTCCTGCTCTGCGCCCTCGCATCCGCCGAAAATTGGCCCAATTGGCGCGGCCCCTACCACAACGGCTCCTCCAACGAGACCAAATTGCCCGAGTCGTTCGGAAAAACCGACAACGTCAAGTGGAGCGTGAAAATGCCCGGCGCCGGCTCGTCCACTCCCGTTATTTGGGGCGATCACGTCTTCCTGACCTCGGCAAATGGCGACAAAAATTCCGTGGCGCTGGCTTTTGACCGCAAAACCGGCAAAGAACTGTGGCGCAAGGAGTTCCCCGGCGTCGCTAAAGACAACCGAAGCAACTTTGCCGCGCCTTCCGCGGTCACCGACGGCGAAAACGTCGTGTTTTTCTTCGGCAACGGCCAAATGGGCGTCTACGACCTCAGCGGCAAGGAGTTGTGGAGCGACGATCTCGCCGAGCGCATCGGCGGTTTTGCCTTCGGCTGGACGTTTTCCACCAGTCCGGTGCTGCACGGCGACAAGCTCTACCTCCAAATCCTTCAGCGCGACGAGCCGGTCGACGGGCGCGGCGCCGAAAACGCGGAATCGTTCATTTTGGCCCTCAACCCGGCCACGGGCGAGGAGTTGTTCCGCCAGGTTCGTCCCTCCGAGGCTCTCATGGAGTCGCGCGAGGCTTTTACCTCGCCAATCGTGGTCAACGCGGGCGGACGCGAGGAATTGGTCGTCATTGGCGGCGATTCCATTTCCGGCCACGATTTGAACGACGGCTGCAAGGAACTCTGGCGCTGGGGCACCTGGAACCCGGATCGCGAAAAATTTTGGCGCATCGTGCCCTCCCCGGTTTACGGCGACGGCGTGTTTTTGGCCTGCGCGCCGAAAAAACACCCGATTTACGCGGTGAAAGCGGGTTTGAAAGGAACCAGCGACGATTCCGCGTTGGCCTGGGTGAGCGAGGTGACCAAGCAGCAGCCGTTGACCTCTGATGTCTCCACGCCGCTGTTTTACCAGGGCCGGTTTTACGTGCTCAGCAGCAACGCAAAATCGCTGATTTGCGTGGAGCCCAAGAGCGGCAAAATCATCTACAGCCAGCCGGTGGGCCCCAAGGAGATCAACCGCCAGAAATTCGAGGCTTCACCAACCGCTGGCGACGGCAAAATCTACCTGATCAACCAGTTGGGCGACGTTTTCGTGGTCAAAGCGGGCGATAACTTCGAACTGCTGCACCACGCGGAAATGGGCGAGAGTTTGCTCAACATCACCCGCTCCAGCATCGCCATTTCCCAGGGCAATTTGTTCGTCCGCACCGACACCCACCTGTATTGCGTGGGCTCATGAAAGGCGTGAAGAACAACATCTGCTGGTTCGACGTGCCGGTCGAAAACCTGGATCGCGCCAAGCGGTTTTACGACGCCGTTTTGGACACAAATTGCGACCTGCAAGAATTCGACGGCGGCCGGATTGCCGTGTTGCCGCACGACGACGACCACCTGGGCGGCTGCCTGTATGAGAGCAGCGATCCCGCGCCCTCGGATCAGGGGATTTTGCTTTATTTCGACTGCAACGGGCGCTTGGACGACGCCGAGGCGCTGGTCGAGCCAAACGGCGGAAAAATCGTCCAATCCAAGCACGAAATCGGCCCGCACGGCTACCGGACAGTCGTCCTGGATTCCGAGGGCAACCGCATCGCCCTGCATTCGGTCTGATTTCGACTTTGCCCGTTGCCGGGTTCGGTTGAAGCGCGTACCTTCGCCGCCATCGTGAACGTCATCACCCACGGACTCGCTCCGGTCGTCATCGCCGCCACCGCCAACCTCATCTGGAAGCATCGCCACGGCGAGCCGCTTTTGCGCAAACCGCATTTTTGGGCCATCGGGCTGGCTGGCGCCGCTCCGGACCTGCTGCACCCGCACCTGAGCCTGGATGCGCGGTTGACGAGTTGGACGCACAACATTTGGTTTCTGCTAGGATTCATCCCGGTGGCCATTTTCATCGCCGGACGCTGGATTCCGAGCCGAAAACAGCTCACGGCGTGGCTCATGGTCTTTGGCTGCGCGTTGCACCTGTTTTGCGATGGAATTGCCGGCGGAATTGCCTGGGCCTACCCGTTTTCCAACGCGGAATTCGTCGAAATTGGCCGCTATTTCATCGCTCCGCGGCATTGGCCGTGGCTGGATGTCGGTTGCGTGCTGGCGATCTATTTTTTGTTCCGGGTTGTCGATCTGCGCGAGGCCGCACGGCCGCGGAGTTGCGTGGAGGGATCGGGTTGAGAGGCCGAACGCGAAAAATCGCGGCAATGGTTAATGTTTCCAGAATTTCCCGTCGCGCTTAGAATGGGCGACGCTATATTTCCTAACCCATGTCCGACCGCAGTCCCAACTCCCAACCCCGCCTAGCCGGAGTTCTCGTGCCGGTCTTCGCCATTCGCCGCGATTTGGACCTCGGCATCGGCGATACCGCGGGCGTCCGCGAGACGATCGATTGGGCGGCGGAAATCGGCATGAAATTCCTGCAATTTTTGCCGATCAACGAAATGGCGGGCGACAACAGCCCCTACAACGCCATCAGTTCGGTCGCGATCGAGCCGACCACGCTCGATTTGACCCCGGGCGTGATTCCTGAGCTGCTCCAGGCCGATTTTGACGAAGTCGTGCGCGAGGTGGATCTCGCGGCGTTGCGGCTCGGGCCCGTGAACTATGCCGAGGTGCGCCGTTTGAAGTCAGATTTGCTGTGGCGGGCCTTTCAGCACTTCCAAAAAACCCCGGAATTGCGCGGATCGAAGCGCGAAAAGGCGTTTTTCGCCTTTTGCCGGCGCGAGCAGGCTTGGCTGAAGGATTACTGCCTGTTTCGGCTCTTCATGGACATCGAAGGCGGGCGCGAAAATTGGGAGGAATGGCCGGAGCGCTACAATTCGATCGAAAAAGCCCGCGGCCATCAGGAAAAGCTGTTTGGGTCGGCTCCGGAGCAGGCTCAGTTTCAGCAGGCCTTTTACGCCTACGTGCAATTCGTCGCCTACGAGCAATGGCGCGGAGTGGCGGACCATGCCCGCAAACGGGGGGTGAAATTGATGGGTGACGTGCCGTTTGGCCTGAGCCGTTGCAGCGCCGACGTTTTTGCCCGGCCGGATCAATTCGATCTGGACTGGTGCGGCGGCGCCCCGCCGGAAACGAACTTCAAGGACGACGAATTTGTCGTGCGTTGGGGCCAAAACTGGGGAATCCCGCTCTATCGCTGGGATCGCATGGCCGAGGACGGTTTTGCCTGGTGGAAACGGCGAATTGCCAAGCTTTGCGACATTTTCGACATTTTTCGCATCGACCACGTGCTGGGTTTTTACCGGATTTACAGCTTCCCCTGGCGCCCGGAGCGCAATGGCGAATTTCTCCACCGCAGCGAGGAGGAAGTGAGGGAGGCGGCCGGCGGAAATCTGCCGGGATTCAAGCCGCGGCCGGACGACAGCGAGGAAGATCGCGCGCAAAACCAGGCGGAAGGCGAGCGTTACCTGAAAGCGATCGCCGAGGCGGCCGGAGGCTCGGAAATCGTCGCCGAAGACCTGGGAATGGTGCCGGAATACGTGCCGGGCAGCCTCAACAGCCTGGGAATGGCCGGGATGCGCGTGCCGATGTGGGAAACCCAGCCTGACGGCGAATTGAACGACGCCCAATCCTACAGCCACCTGACGTTGGCCACTTACGCCACTCACGATCACGAACCGATCAAGACGCAGTGGGAGCGGCATCGCCAAATCATCCAGGACAACCATCCGCCGGAGGAAGTGGGCGCGGCTTGGCATTTTCTTCACTGTTTGGCACGATTCGCGAAGTACCCGGAGGGTCAGGGCTCGCCCGTTCCCGCGTACGGCGATGCGGTTCGCCAGGCGCTGCTGCGCGAGCTGTTCGCGTCGTCTTCAAAGTATGCCGCGGTCATGATCACCGATCTCCTGGGCCTGGAAGACCGATTTAACGTGCCCGGCGTCTTGAGCGATCAGAATTGGACGACCCGCCTGGGCATGACCGTCGCCGATTTGCGTCACAACCCGCACTGGAAGCAGTTGGGCGGAGAAATTCGGCGAATGTTGGAGGAAACCGGCAGAGCGTGAGGTGAGTTTTCCGGTTCCTAGCCTGCCTTATTCATGAGCGATTGGCCGATTGGCGCGAGCTGGCATCCATCGCAGGCTAGATTTTCGCGTAGGCCATCAACCCCTGCATCCCGCCTTCGCGGCCGAATCCGCTCTCTTTGAAACCGCCGAAGGGGCTGGAGGGATCGAATTTGTTGTAGGTGTTGGCCCAAATGACGCCGGCCTTCAGTTCCTTGGCCATTTTCAGGATTCGGCTGCCTTTTTGGGTCCAAACGCCGGCGCTGAGGCCGTAAAACGTGTTGTTGGCGCGTTGGATGGCCTCTTCCGGCGTGCGAAAGGTCATCACGCTCAAAACCGGGCCGAAAATCTCCTCCCGCGCGATGCGGTGCGAGGCTGTTACGCCGGTGAAAAAGCTGGGTTTGAACCAAAAACCGGCGTCCGGCAGCTTGCAGCCCGATTCCACGAAATTCGCCCCTTCTTCCCGCCCCGCGGCGACCAATTCGCGGATTCGGCCGAGCTGCTCGGCGGAATTGATCGCGCCGACGTCGGTGTTTTTGTCGAGCGGATCGCCAACGCGCAGCGTCTGGAGGCGATTTTCGAGCAGGCGCGTCACTTCGTCGTGAATTCCCTCCTGAACCAGCAACCGGCTGCCGGCGCAGCAAACGTGGCCCTGGTTGAAGTAGATGCCGTTGATGATGCCCTCGACCGCTTGATCCAGCGGCGCGTCTTCGAAGAGGATGTTCGCCGCTTTGCCGCCTAATTCCAGCGTGAGCCGCTTTTTCGTGCCGGCCACGGCGGTGGCGATCTTTTTGCCGACTTCCGTCGATCCGGTGAACGCGATTTTGTCGATATCCGGGTGATTCACGATCGTTTCGCCCACTTCGCCGGCCCCGGTGACGACGTTGACGACTCCGGGCGGCAATCCGGCGTCGCGAAAAATCTCCGCCAAATGCAGGGCGGTGATGGAGGTGGTTTCCGCGGGCTTGATGACCACGGTATTGCCGCAAGCCAGCGCCGGGGCGACCTTCCACGCCATCATCAGCAGCGGAAAATTCCACGGAATGACCTGCCCGGCCACGCCGATCGGTTTCGGTTCGTGCGGACCGGGAAAGGCGTAGCTCAGCTTGTCCGCCCAGCCTGCGTAATAGAAAAAATGCGCGGCGACCAGCGGGAGATCGATATCGCGGCTCTCCTTGATTGGCTTGCCGTTGTCCATCGATTCCAGGATCGCCAACTCGCGGGCGCGCTCCTGAATCATCCGCGCGATGCGGAACAGAAATTTTCCCCGTTCTCGCGGCGAAGTCTTGCCCCACGTCCCGCGAAACGCCGTTCTGGCCGATTCCACGGCGGAATCCACGTCCGCAGGGCCGGCTTGCGCGATTTGCGCCAATTCCTGCTCCGTGGCCGGGTTGATGCTGGGAAAATATCGCGATTTTTCCGGCTCGACGAACTCTCCGCCGACGAACAGCGAATAGCGCTCGCGAAGCGGGACGGGAGTCGTTTCCGGGGCGGGCGCGTAATCCCAAGCGGAACCGAAATTGAGGGTTTTGTCAGGCTTGGCGGGTTCGTGCACGAAGGATTCAAGTTTTCAGTTTGAAGTTTTAAGCGGCGGAAATCAACCCTCCCTTAAAACTGAAAACTTAAAACCGAAAACTTCTAGGCCACCTTGGCCAAGCTGCCCACGTTGAGAACCGGATCGCGGTAACTCACTCGCGAGCCGGAAGGAACGTCGCTGCCCACGATCGCGTTGAAAACCAGGTCCTTGCCGGAGACGAACGCCGGATACATCACCGATTCTCCTTCCACGAAGACGGTGCAGATGTGGTTTTTGCCGAATTTTTGGATGCGCAGCTCGCAGTGGATCGGGCGGCTCGGCAAAATCGGCGTCATCGTCAAATAACCCAGCGCTCCCGCCCCGTTCAGAGCGTCCACGATGGCGCCGGAGCCGGGATCGATCGAAATGGCGATCCCCTTCGTGAAATCCGGGTTCACCAAGCCACACAAGAGCGATTGCCGCAACTGATCGTGCCTTAGCTCGACCTTGAAATCGATTTCCAGGTTAAAATCCGTCACCCGCGCGGCATCGACGATGTTGATTCCAAAGGCTTCGGGCAAGGACTGATGCGTGCAGGTGGTTTTCATGATGATTTTTGGGCGAACGGAAACAAAATCAGACGAATGGTTGGCAACGGAACGAAACGGCAAGATTTTGTCCGGGTGAGAGTTGTTGAGATTCATGACTAGGATCGAGCAAGGGGAGTTCGGACTCGGATTTTCATTTTAACCATGTTTTTCATATTTTTCCAGGGCGTTTATTTAATATTTATTAAACGGTTGAGCCGCTGTCAGCCGCCGGCGAATTTTTCGCTTCGTTTTGGTCTCAACCTTGGTAGTTTGACGCTATGAGAGCATCGTTCATTCTTCCGGCGATCGTGCTGCTGCTGGCTTCTTCCGCGTTCGGGCAACGCAACTTTGAATTTGAGTGCTCGCTGGACCCGTTGGTCACCATTCCCGAAAACTGGGATTTAACGCCCGACGCCCTGGAAAAAGCGTTCGAAAAGCCGGAGCGCATGGAAAAAAACGTCTATTTTGAGTGGCTGACGAAAAATCGCGACCGGGCGCATTTTATTCGCCGGCCATTCAGCAACGTGGAGGTGAAATTGAGCCTGTTTGGCGGCGAAGTGCCCGTGGAGGAGGCGATCGTGGATTTCGCCGACGGCAAATTGCAGGGGATCACGTTTTCCGTCTACAACCGCGGTGACGCCGGATCAATCGACGCGGCGGAATTCGACCGAAGATTCAAACTTTGCGGGCAAATGATGAGCAAGGGCCTATCGGTGCGCCCGTTTCGGCGGGAGGCCAATCCCAGCCAGGGGCTGCTGACCGAAGGGTGGACCTGGATTTCCGCCAAAGGCATGGCCGTGGTCGAGCACAACCCGGAGGCAACCGACGGGAATCCAGAGTTTCTGCGGATGCGGATGATGCGCCGCGACGCCAAGGGCGCGATGGCCGCCGCGATGAAGAGCCGCTCCGGCGGCTCCGTGGGACGCGGTGATTTGCCGCGCAACGTGAAGCGGGAATCCGGCGGCGACGTCTTCATTTCCGGAATTCCGATGGTGGACCAGGGACCCAAGGGCTACTGCGTGGTGGCCTCCGCGCAGCGCCTCTTCGAATACTACGGCATCCCCTGCGATCAGCATCAACTGGCGCAAATCGCCGGAACCGAGGCGCAGGGCGGCACCAGCACGATGGCGATGAGTCAAGCGCTCGGCAAAATCGACAGCAAATTCAGGATGCGCTTCAAACCGCTGGGAATGTTAGCGACGAACGGCCGGCTTTACGAGCCCGACCGCGAAATGCGGCTCAAAGACGTGGTTGAGGCCAAGGATTTTGAAAAAGCGATCCGAAAGCACGTCGATGAGGGCGTCCCGCTGCTTTGGGCGCTGATGCTGGGCCGTTTTCCCGAAGAACCGTCCATCGCGCAGCAGGCTGGCGGCGGTCATATGCGCATGATCATCGGCTACAACGACAAAACCAACGACCTGATTTTTTCCGATTCCTGGGGCGCGGGCCACGAAAAGAAGCGCATGAAGATGAGTCACGCCTTCCAGGCCACGCACGGGCTGTTCATGATGCGTCCCACGGTGAATTAGGTGCATTGAGCGCAGCTCCGGCCCCATTTGCGGCAAATTCACCGCCCGCCCGCGATTTTCCGGTTTTGGCCGGTTTTCGGCCCGAATTCCCAACCAATTCAGCTAAGCTCACGGGAAAAATGCGGCCTTCGAGCGCCGATTCTCGAAAGTGCGAATCACTAACGTTGCAAAAAAATCTCCAAATCGCATTGACGATGCGGCGAGAGCAAGCTAACGGGCGTCTCCTAACACTAGCATTGCCTCAAGCAAGCCGCTGGTCAATTCCCTAAACCACACACCCATAACAACATGGCTACTGCTACAGCTAAGAAAGAGCCCACCAAGGCTGAAATCGTCACCACCCTGTCTGAATCCACCGGCCTCACCAAAGCCGACGTCAATGGCGTTTTGGACGAATTGGGCAATCTCATCAACAAAAACATCGGAAAGCGCGGTCCGGGCAGCTTTACCCTGCCTGGCTTGCTGAAGATTGAGGTTAAAAAGAAGCCCGCGACCAAAAAACGCATGGGCGTGAACCCACGGACCGGCGAACCCATGGAAATCGCCGCAAAACCCGCCAGCAAGGTGGTTAAGGTTCGCCCGCTCAAGGCGCTCAAAGACATGGTGTAAGCCGTTTCCGCAAAAAAAACGGGGAAAATCCCCCGTTTCCGGCTTTTTTCTCGAACGCTCCGGCTGCACGCGCGGCCGGGGCGTTGTTCGTTTTTTTGGGTGAAGATCCGGCGCAATTTGCCCGTGTAATCGCCATAGCTGCATGAAAAAATCCTGGCAAATCGACCGTCGCACCGCCCTCAAAGCCGCTGGCGTCACTTTGGCGCTTCCGTGGCTGGAAGCCATGGGCGCCGCCGCGCCCAAACAGTTGCCGCGCCGCATGTGCGCGGTTTTGTTCCCGTTCGGCATCGCCATCCCCAAAGACGACGCCGAAGACCGGCAATGGGGCTGGTTTCCGACCGGCGAGGGCAAAAATTACCAGCTCACGAACGTGCTCAAGCCGCTGGAGCCGCTGAAGGGCGACGTCTCGATTTTTGGTGGATTGTCGCATCCCCGCTGCCGCGCGATGAACGGCCACGACACCGGCGACACCTTCCTGACCGCCAACAACCTGGAAGCGGTGACCTATCGCAACACCATCTCGCTGGATCAACTCGCCGCGCGCCACATTGGCGGCCAAACCCGGCTGGCCTCGCTCACATTGTCCACGGACGGCGGCGTTGGCCCGCGCACCCGCACCACCACCCTAAGTTACACGGAAAAAGGGCAGCCGATTCCCGCGCTTTGCGATCCCAAGCAGATTTTTGAGCGCCTTTTCGGCCAAGACGGCGCCAGCCGCGACGACCGGCGCAGATTGGAGAATTCCGGCAGCATTCTGGACCTGGTCATGGAGCAATCCCGCTCCCTGCGCCGCAATTTAGGCGTGGCGGACCAACGCAAGCTCGACGAGTTCCAAACCTCCGTGCGCGAGGTTGAGCAGCGGGTCGAACGCGCGCGAAGCTGGCTCAACGTGCCGCTGCCGGAAGTCGATCGCGACTCCATCGCGCTCGACGCCACCACCGAGGCGCCGAAGGCCTACCTCCAGGCGATCTACGACCTTCAGTTCCTGGCCTTCCAAACCGACCTCACCCGCATTTCGACCTACCAAATCGGCAGCTACGGCCCTTCCCGAGCGCGGAAATTTCCCGGTTGCCTGGGTTTGAAGGCCGATTGGCACGGATTGGCTCACGCGGCCGGAAAAAAGGGCGGACCGGAGAACATCGGCCGTTTCGACCAGTTTTTGGCCGAAAATCTGGCCCGTTTCCTCACGCGATTGCGCGAAACACCTGAAGGCGACGGCAATTTGCTCGACCGCACCCTGGTGCTCTACGGCAGCAGCAACAGCCGCACCCATCAAAACCGCAACTACCCGCTGCTCCTCGCCGGCGGAGGCAAATTGGGCCTGAAGCACGGCCAGTACCTGCGTTTTACCGAGCAAACGCCCATGTCCAACGTGTTCGTGACCATGCTCCAAGCCATGGGCATCGAAAGGGAGCGATTCGTCGACAGCACCGGGCCGCTAGCGGGATTGACCTGAAAAATTCGCGAAATTGCGGGCCAAATTCGGCCCCGGAGCCCGGCTTCTCCCTCTCAGAAAAAAGCGCGCGCCGCCGAACGGCTTAACAACGCCCTTTCGCCCCGATAACATCCCCACCACAGGCGGTAGTTCACCCAGGCAATCATGCACCCACCGCCCTTCCAATTCCTGCGTCCACCATCCCGTCTCAATACACAATTATCCCTGCAAAAATGTTGAACACAAAAGGATATCCCTGCATTCTTGCAGGATATCCCCCGTTGAACTAAGCCTCGTTCCGAGGCAGAGGCGCGAAGCGGATGGCAAGGTTTTAGGGTGGCCGAAGGGGAGAGAATTTGGCAAGGTTAATGGGATGAAAAAACAAACCACCCATCCGAAGGGACGGCATTGCGCCGTCAACTGATCGACCACCTGACCTTGCGCGGCCGCTCCCCGAAAACCATCAAAGCGTACGTTTCCTGGGTTCGCAGGCTCGCGGAGTTTTATCACAAAAGCCCCGATTTGCTCGGCCAGGAACAATTGCTGGATTTTCTGCGCGGGCTGCACGCCAGGAACTTGGCATCCTCCACCATCAACCAGGCCGTCAATGCGTTGGTCTACTTTTACGCCAATGTTCTGGGCCGCCCTTCCGAAGCGCTCAAGGCCTGCCTGCCCCGGCCTCGCACTCAAACGCGGATGCCGCGGGCCTATAGTGTGGAGCAGGTTGAGGCTCTTCTAACCGCGGCCCGGCGTGATCTGTTGCACTACACCTTTCTATCCTTCCCCTATCATACGGGGCTGCGTTTGAACGAGGGTTGCAACATCACCTTCGATGCGCTGGAGCGTTCCAGCCACCGCGTTCTGGTGCGCGACGGCAAGGGCCAGAAGGATCGTTATTCCCTGTTGCCGATGCGCCTGCAGGACGAACTGGTCTATTACTATAAGAACTGCCGCGCCGCTCATGGGAAGGAGATTCCTTTCCTGTTTGTTGGCAGACAGGATCCGACCAAGTCGCTCTGCGATGGGACCGCGCAGCGCTTCTTTCACCGCGTCCGCCAGCGCGCCGGGTTGCCCCGCATCGGCGGCATACACACCCTGCGCCACAGCTTCGCGACCCATCACCTGATGGCGGGGATGGAGTTGACCCGGCTCAAGCTGGTCTTGGGTCACCGCCATTTGTCGACCACGATGCGCTATCTTCATCTGGTGCAATGCCAAAGTGGTTATGATCCCAGCGTGTCGCCCTTGGATGAGGGGAAGTCGACCGCACCGGGCGTGAAGTCCGAAGAAGAGCCTTCCTTACCATAAAAGCTCGCTATCCTATCCAAAGCGATGGAAGCGAGCTCGTCGAGCGGTCGATTGGCCGAGGCATTGACGCTGGGCTGGAACGCGGATGACGGCGGCCCGGGCTTGTCGCCCCGGCAATCGCACGTGCTGCGCCGGATTTTGGCGTGCGGCAGCGGACGGCTCGGCGCACACCTGCGCGAGTGTCTGGATTGCGGGCACAGCGAGCTGGTGCCGCATAGTTGCCGCGACCGCCATTGTCCGCGCTGTCAGTATCATAAGAGTGCCGAGTGGTTGGAGCGTCAGGAGCAGGCGCTTTTGCCGATCGGTTACTTCCACGTCGTCTTCACCCTGTCGCACTTGCTTAATCCGCTGATCCGCCAGAACCCGAAGCGCGCCCTCAGCCTGCTCTTTGACGCGGCCTCCTCCACGCTGCTGGACTTCGGGCGCAACAACCTCGGCGCGCAGCTCGCATCACCGCCGTGCTACATACCTGGGGCCAGACCCTGTGCGAGCACTATCACCTGCACCTCATCGTGACCGGTGGCGGCCTGAGCTTGTGCGGGGACGAGTGGGTTGATTCCCAGCCCGGCCAACGCGGGGGACGCTGGCTGTTTTCCACCCGGGCTTTGGGTGAAGTGTTCCGTGCACGCTACCTGGAAGGACTGCGCCGCTCTTATGATAACGAGGAGCTGGAATTCCACGGCGCCGTTGCCCACTGGGGTGAGGAAGGCGCCTTCGCCAGACAACTGCGGCACTGGTCGCGCCGCAAGTGGAACGTGTATGCCAAGGCGCCTTTCGGCGGGCCCCAACAGGTCTTGCGCTACCTGTCCTTATATACTCACCGCGTCGCTATCTCCGGAGGCCGGGTGCTGGAGGTGGACCGCCGCCGGGAGAGCGTCCGCTTCACCTACAAGGACTACGCAGACGGGGACAAGCGCAAGGAGATGACCCTAACCGCCGCCGAGTTTACCCGGCGCTTTGCCCAACACATCCTGCCGCGCGGCTTCTGCAAGATCCGCCACTACGGCATCCTCTCCACCCGCAACCGCGGCGAGAAGGTGGCGATGTGCCGGGTCCTGATGGGCGCGGTGCCGCCAGAGGAGGCGTTTCCGGGGACGGGCCCTTTCGCGCCGGTTCCCGGGCAGCCGCCCCTCCCGGACGCCGAGACGCCGCCAGAGGAGGCGGGGCCAACCGGCTTGGGCCGGTGCCGTTGCCCAGCCTGCGGATCGCAAAATCTGGCGTGGCACAATCTTTTGGGGTCGGACAGCCGGGCGGGCTCGCAGCGCGCCCCACCTCCACCGGGAGCCGCCGAGCCGCCGCAAACCATGACTCCCCTGAAAGCCAGGCGATGAAGACGAACCCGCAAAACCGCCCCAAACCGAATTGAACCGTGTCGCGGCGACGTCCCGCCGTGTCCGCACGGTCAGCGTCCCGTTCCCAGATTTGGGCCTCACCCGGCTCGCCCCGCACCGAGGCGAGCGGACCGGATTGCCGGGAACCGCAGCGCCCGCCACCGTGGCGATTTTCCGGCGCTCGGACCTTGACGCCAGAGACCGCCCCTATACTTTCCCCCAGCAAGCCGGTTGACCGTTTCCCCGTTGGCCGCCGGCTCAGTTCAACAGGCAAGTATGCCATGAAGCCGATCACCTCGAATCTGAAACTGGAAGTCAAACGCGGCTTCACGGCATACTTGCCTTAACGTTCTCTCAAAAATGAAAATTCGAAACACAATTTTAGGCTTCATCATTCTCACTTTTCTGGTGCCTCAATTACAGGCAATTCAAATCGACAGTGGAATTTCGTTCAATGAGGCCAAAGAGGCGATGCGAAAGGCAGGTTACAAAGAAACCATGCTGGCTATGGAAGCTATTGACCGAAACAATCGCTTGACCATGTGGACGGTCGGTGAGGGTGTTCTCATCGTGACGTATTCGATCAAGACGAAGAAGGTAGTTGGAATTTCCTATTGGCTGAGCGACGAGCGCCCAAAGGCCACGAGAAAGACTTTCGACATTGAGGTCAAAAGTTTCGACACGGACAAAGGTATCATGATGGTTCAGACGAAGAAGCCAACGAGAGAACAAGGCGGCGCTGACCAACCCGCTACCGCTCCAGAGTTGAAGGTTGAGGGCAAAGAGAAAACCAAACCCGAATCGGAGGGACGCTCCAAGTAGCGGGTGGCAGGTCTTTGACGTCTCTCCAATAAAATGAGCCGCGCACTGATCGCTCTTTTCTGTTTCTTAGTCGTTGCGTGCCAAGCAGGGAAGAATGTCGCTTCGACCGACGGCAATCCAGAGCCGGTGACGCTAGAGGTATTCAATTCTCTGAGAATACCCGCTCACCGCGTGAAAATCCACCTTGAGACCGACAGGAGGATGTCGGTCGAGATACAGAATCGGAACGAGGAAGCTCAGATTTCCGAACGAACTCTTGAGGTGGGCGAGATGGCCTCTGTGCAAGCATTGGCAAGGCGAATCGATTGGAAGCAGGTGGCACGGGATGATGTTCTCGGACTGGACGGAACATCGGTTCGAATCCGTTATCGTGGTGAAGATTACTCCGTTTGGACACCGAGTGATGATACCGGAAAGAGACGATTGAGCGAATTCCTGAAGCTGAAGAAGGAATTGTTTCGATTAGGTGGGCTAACCGAAGCCGGCTTGCCGCAATAACCAGAAATGGAGAACAAGGCGTCGCTCCTAACACCTGCCCCGCCGCGAGTTCAAACGGTCATGACAATTCACCCATCAACCCAGAGTCGAAGCCTCACCCTCAGGCAGGTGTAGGAGGACTTCGACGTTCGCCGAAGGAAGGACAAAATCAGGTTGCGGCCGTGCAATGGCGTATAGTCTGTTCGGATGACATTCTATGAGACCGAGATCTTCACCGATCAGGTTTTTGACTTTGGCAGGGTGATGCAGCTTCGCCTTTGCATCGGCGACGCCCGGTTCGTCTGCCCAGCCCGAAGTGGTGGGTATCGCGTTGAAGGTATTGAGAATCGTGCGGCGGTTCAATGGATGGCTCGAAGTTCCCAATTTTCCACACGAATTCGATCATCCTTGATTTGCCTCGAGCCATTTCTTGAGGTCGTCCACCGTTTCGAAATCCAAAATCTCCGAGACTAGGGATTCCAGCGCAAGAGGTGGGAGTTTGTGGATGCGATCAGCTAGTGAGGGATCTGGCTGGAACTGTTTCTCTGCCAATGCCACCAGGGTGTCGGCGCGTCCTTCTGCTCGGAATTCTTGGGCTAGGGTCATGATTTCGTCTTTCGCGGTTGCTTGGTTCACGCCCTGATCGTCGGAAGTGAGGAGGATGCCCGCGCCGCCTACGAGGCCGATCTCGCTTTTCAAGTCGAGAAATCACTCAAGAAGTGGCGGCAGATTCGCGAGTTGCTTGGCGTGCTAACCGACGAGCAGCGGCAAAAGATCGTCGAGCAGAAAAAGGCGGCGGCAGAGAAGGCGAATGCGAAGGCGAAAGTTGCCAGAGGGGTTGCCAGAAAGCAGGTTGAAGGCAGGTTAGGGGAAATCGGAAAACAGAGGAAGGCTAAGAAACCGCGGGAACGATCATGGTTGCGTGGTAGGGTGAGCGAACGTGAGATCATCACCCGCCCGAAAATCGATTTCCGCACTTGGCCCCAGCAGCGCATGATCACCAATTTTGACCTGCTGCTTCTTCCGCTGGTTTGCGCCGAAATCGTCCTTGAAGCCGATTTTGACGCGCTGGCTCCCAATCAGCCGCCCGCAGGCTGGGATTCGTTCCGCTCGGAAACTCGGCCGGCGGTCGCAGGCTTCTCCGGCGCGCTAAAAGGCGGGCGATCCACGGACAAAGGGCTGGTGGCTCTTTCGCGATGGTTCGACGCTCCGCGGCAAAATCTGGCGATCGAGTTCTCCTTCGCAGTTTCCGCCGGCGCGGGCCGCGTTTTCCACGTTTGGACGCAGGAACCCAACGGCGACGATGCCAGCCAGTTCAACCTCTGCGTGCAAGGCGGCAAGCTCCAGCAATTCGACGGCCGCACCCGCTCTTGGGAGACCATACCTGGCAAAATCCAGCCCTCGAGCGATCCGGCCAAACCCGTTTGGCATCGATTGCGCGCGGTGATGAACGCAAAATCGCGCGGGATCGACATTTTTCTCTCCAAACCGGGTAGCCGAGACCTAACCAACCAACCAAGCACAACCGTGGCCGCTTATCGCACGGACCTGCCGTTTGGCGGATTTAGCCTGGTTTCGGGCACGCGAATCGCGCCGGGCGCCTGGTATCTGCTCGATGATCTCGTCATTCGCTCCGGAGCGGAAATTGCACCGCCTGGCAAAGTCGAGCCCCTTGCCCAAACCTACGAGCTGTGGACCGGCCCGCCGCTTCCATCGGATCCGGAGCAGATTCCGTTTGCCGAGGGCATCGAGCATCGCGTCATCCATCGCCCGGACGCGGATGGCTACAAATTCCTGCACGGCGCGGCGATTTTGGAGCACGACGGCGTTTTTTACGCCAACTGGGCCAACAGTCCCGTCCATGAAAACGGCCCGCGCGAAACGTTGCAAGGCCGCCGCTCGGCCGACGGCGGTTTGACTTGGTCGGCGCCGGAAATCATCGGCCCTGGCTTCGATGGGGCGGAGCGGCACAGTCACGGCGTGTTGTTCGTTCACGAGGGCGAGATTTGGACGATCTGCGCCCGGTTTGGCGTGGGAACGGGCGGAAAACGGTTCACCGGGTTGCAAGGCGAGGCGTTCGTGTTGAACCGGCAATCGGACCGCTGGGAATCGCGCGGCATCGTCATGAAAAACTGCTGGCCCTACGACCAAATCGTGCCGATGGACGACGGCAGCTTCATCACCGGCGGCCAGGACAAGGACGGTTTGCCGGTCGTAGCCATCAGCCGCGGCGGCGATCTCAGGAAGTGGGATTCGATCCTGATTCCCTACCACCGGCGCCTGGCCCCGAGTTTTGCCGAAACGACGGTGTGGGCAAAGGGCCCGAGCGTTTTGGCCGTGATTCGCGGCGGCGGGGGAGTAGCCTGGGTGGCGCGTAGCGAAGATTTTGGCAAAAATTGGCAAACCGCGCGGCCGAGCAACCTGCCGATGCCGCGGGCCAAAGCCTACCTGGATAAACTAAGCACCGGCCAGCTCTACCTGGTCTCCAATTACCGGAATCGCGACACGTTGGCCATTTCCACCGGCAAACCAGGTGAGCTAAGCCTGAGCCGGATGTGGCGGCTGCGGCACGGGCGCTCCAAACCGCCGCGCTTTCCCGGCAACGCCAAAAGCCCGCAATGGTCCTACCCCTACGCCTACGAGCATGCCGGGCGCCTCTATGTGGTCTACTCCATCGGCAAGGAAGAGTGCGGGCTGACCGTGATTCCTGTGACATCGCTCGGAAACCCATGACACGATCCATCGTTCTCCTCATCACCGCGCTGCTCGCTACGGCCAACGCGGAGCGTCCTAACATACTCCTCATCCTCTGCGATGACCTGGGTTTTTCGGATTTGGGCTGCTACGGCGGCGAAATCGAAACGCCAAACCTGGATCGGCTCGCGGCGGACGGAATGCGCTTCACCCAGTTCTACAACTGCGCGGTGTGCGTCACTACGCGCTCCGCGCTCCTGACCGGCCTGCATCCGCGTCAGGGCAAGAGCCCCAGATTGCGGACGAATATGGTCACGTTAGGCGAGGCGATGCGCCAGGCCGGCTATGCCACCGCGTTGACCGGAAAATGGCACCTGGGTCGCGATGCGCCGCTTCGCCCGATCGACCGCGGGTTCGAGGAATTTTACGGTCTGCTGGACGGCTGCTGCAATTTTTTCAACCCCGCCAAACAGGACCCCGTTTTTTACAACGGCGGCCGATTCCGGGCCTTTGCGCACAACGAACGGCGCATCACCAAATTTCCGGACGGCTACTTCACCACGGACGCTTTTTCGGCTCACGCCATCGAGACGATCCAGCGCTTTGCGAAGGGTGAGAAGCCATTTTTCGTGCATCTCTGCTACACCGCGCCGCATTTTCCGCTGCATGCGCCGGCGGATGACATCGCCAAGTATCGCGGCAAATTTTCGGATGGCTACGACGCGCTTCGCCGCCGCCGGCAGGAGCGCCAGGCCGAGTTGGGCTTGTTTCAAAAGCAGCCGAAGCTTTCGCCGCCGGATCAAAAAACCGGCGACTACCGCTACGATTACGACGTGCCCAATTGGGCTAAGCTGCCGGAAGCCGAACGCCGCCGGGAAGAGGCGCGGATGGAGGTTTACGCGGCCATGGTCGACCGCATGGACCGCGGAATCGGCCGGGTTTTGGCCGCGTTAGAGCAGAGCAGCGTGGCGGACAACACCGTGGTAATCTTTCTCTCAGACAACGGCGGTTGCGCGACTTGGCCGCGAAAAGAAGCCGGATTTCAGGAGTACAACGCGGGAATCCCGGTCGGCGACGGCCGCGGCTACGAATTTGTGGGCAAAGGCTGGGGCTGGGCGCAAAACGCGCCGTTTCGCCAGTTCAAAACGTGGTGCTACGAGGGCGGCATCGCCACGCCGATGATCGTCCGTTGGCCGGGAAAAGTCGCGCCCGGCGCCATTACCCACCAGGTCGGCCACATCGTCGATTTCATGCCCACGCTGCTGGAATTAGCCGGCGCCGAGTATCCGGCTGAGTTTGCTGGGAACGCCATTTTGCCGGTCGAAGGCGAGAGTCTCGTCCCGATTTTTCGCGGAAAACAGCGCCAGGGGCACGCCTCGTTGAGTTGGGCGCTTTTCGGAAATCGCGCCATTCGGCAGGGCGATTGGAAGCTGGTTTGGGGCGCGAGCGACAAGGTTTGGGAGCTTTACGATTTGCAGGCCGACCGGTCCGAAACCGACAACCTGGCGGCGAAATTTCCCGAACGCGTCGCATCCATGGCCCGCGATTGGGAGGCCTGGGCGCGCACCGTGGAGGTGGTGTCGGATTGACACCATCGTCATCGTTACCGGCCCAAGTTCTGAACCCCTGACCCCTCTAAACTTCAACGTGCAATGGCTCGAATGGGAGGAAAACACGTTCATCGGCTTGCGGTCGCTCTATCGCCGGCTGTTCGTCCGGCGCCGGCAACGGGATCTCGATGCGGTGACGGCCACGCTCAAAGATCGGCGCCACGAATTGATTTTGCTGGCCGAAATGCTCGCGGGCAGGCCCCTAACATTGTTCGAAACTGACGAACGCTGCCTGGGTGCGGGCGATCGCGTCTTCCTGCCGGCCAAATTTCGCGCCGCCACCTCCATCGAAGGCAATCACGCGCTCTACGACCTCAAGACCATCGCCGCGGCCCTGGCGCTGCGAAAAAACGAGCCCGCGCCCTCCCTAACCGCGTTGCTGGACTCTCACGCCGACGAATTTCCGTTTCTCGCCGAGCGAATCGCCCTGGTTCGGCAGAGCCTGCCCAACGACCTGGACTACCAGGAGATTCTCGGCGCTCTGCCCTCGCCGCCCCTTGAAAAAGCGTCCGCCGCGGAATTAGCCGAGCTTCCGGCACAGGGAGAAACCCCGGAGACCGTCACCGAAATCGAAGGCAAGGGGCAAAGCGATGTCGAAGTCCTGGCCGCGCCTGAGGACGACGGTCCCGGCCACGATTTGCCGATGCACACGTTCGAAAAAGTCGAGACGCTGGAAGAATACGACGGCCAGAGCCGCAAAACCGACGATGAAGACGAGTTGGACGATCACGCGGAAGCGCTGCCGGAGGTCGACATGAATCACGTGATCCGCACGCCGGAGCGCGCGCCGTCGATTTATCGCGCCGACATCGTCCTCGACGGCCTAACGCTGGAGGTAAGCGACGATGCGCCCGCCGCCGGCATTCCCTACCCGGAGTGGGATCGCCGGCTCGGCCGTTACCGGCAAAATTGGTGCTACGTTAGGCAGGCGCCCGTGCTGGAAAGCGATCCCGACTGGCTAACGCACGTGTCCACCCGCCGCCGTGCGCTGATCGACCAGCTCAAGCGCCAGTTTGCCTCCATCATCTCCGAAAAACTGCGCGTAAAACGTCAAACCGCGGGCTCGGAGTTCGACATCGACGCTGTGGTCGATAGCGAAACGCGGCGGCGCACCGGCGCGAACCCATCGGAGGCGATTTACACCGACGTGCGCCGCGATTTGCACGACGTCGCCGCGATTTTGCTGCTCGATCTCAGCTATTCCACCGACGCCTGGCTGGACGGTGTGCGGGTGCTCGACACGATTCGCGAAACCATTTTTTGCGTCGGTGAGGTGCTGGAGGAGTTCATCGAAACCTTCGCGGTAGCCGGCTTCAGCTCCAACACGCGGCGCAGTTGCCATTTTCTCCAGCTCAAGGATTTCCACGAGCCCTGGTCCCAGTCTCGCGGCCGGTTGGGGGCAATCCGGCCCGATGGTTACACCCGGATTGGCGCGGCGTTGCGCCACGCCCAGGAGCTGCTTCATCGGCAGCCCGCGAAGCGCAAAATCATCCTCCTCGTCACCGACGGGCGCCCCTGCGATTACGATCGCTACGAAGGCACCCACGGGATTTACGACGTGAAAAAGGCGATCGAAACCGGCCGATTGCACGGCATCGCCGCGCACGCCTTCGCGATCGAAAAACGCGCCGCGGACTACTTTCCGCGCATGTTCGCCCAGCACAATTTCGACATCATTGCCTCGCCGGAACGCTTGTCGCAAACGGTCTGCAAGCTGTTTTCGCGCCTGCGGTCGATGTGAAATTTACGGCTTGCCTAACACGGCAAAAAGCACCAGCCTGCGCCATGCTTCTTTCGAATCTCGAAACCATCCCTGGCCAACAAACCGTTGCTCACTTTGGCCTCGTTTCCGGCAACACGGTGCGGGCCAAGCACGTGGGCCGCGACATTGCCGCCGGGCTCAAAAACATCGTGGGCGGTGAGTTGCGCGGCTACACGGAGCTGCTGGAGGACGCCCGCAAAGAAGCCGTGGATCGCATGATTCAGCAGGCGCAAGCGTTGGGCGCCAATGCCATCGTCAACGTGCGCTTTTCCACTTCGGCAGTGACCCAGGGAGCCGCAGAACTCTACGTTTACGGCACGGCCATCCAGGTTCAATCCGGGGCAAGCGCGGCCCCAGCCCCACCATCGCTGCAACCCCAGGGCTAACCTGAAAATCTAAGCCTGGCCATGGAAGATCCCTCCGGCGCTGAAACCATCATCATCCTCATCGGCTACTCCCTGCCGCTGATTCTTGCGGTTTGCGCGCTGGTGATTGGGCGCTTCATCGAGCAACGCCATTTCCGCTCCATTCGCCAGCGGGAGGCGAACACCGATCATCTTCCCGCGGTGCCAACCCGCTCGTGGGATGCCGATGCGCAGGTGGCTGACTCTCGCCTGGTGACCGCGTCGGTGGTGGTTTCCCTGGACTACTTCAAGAAGATTTTGGCCTCCTTTCGCAACATTTTCGGCGGCAACGTGCGATCCTACGAAAGCCTGCTGGACCGGGCCAAACGCGAGGCGATCCTCCGGCTCAAGGAACAAGCGCCGGATTGCCACATCATCGTCAATTTGCGGGTCATCTCCTCCAACATCGCCTCGATTCACCATCGCCAAGGGGGAGTGGGCGGCGTGGAAGTGTTGGCTTTTGGAACAGCCGTGCGCTACGCTGCGGATCCCGTTCCGCAAACCGCAAACGCGTGAAATTCGTCCGACGTAACCTTGGCAAAGCCGCTGAAGCCAGCAGCGGAGGAGGGGATCGCGGGATGCTGAAAGAAGTGGTGACGCTGGCCGTCCTGGTTGCTCTTGCCCTAACATTCATCTACTTTTGCGTCGTCGCCATCACGGAATTGGCCGTCACCCGAATTTCGCCCGAGCGCGAGCAGGAACTCTTTAGCAACGTCGGCAACGCCCTGGATTCCAGCAATGTGCCGGAGGCGTTGCGGGAAAAATTTGCCCTCTGCGAGCGGGTTTTGCAAAAACTGCGCGATTACGAAGAGGTGCCGCAGATCGACTATCACCTGACCTACATGGAGGAGTTGTCTCCCAACGCCTTCGCCGTGCCGGGCGGGACCATCTGCGTGACGCGCGGGTTGTTGAACGCGCTGGATGAAGAAGTGGCCGTGGCATTCGTTCTGGCTCATGAATTGGGTCACTTCGCCCAGCGCGACCACCTGCGGGGCATGGGCCGGCGGCTGGGCTTTGGTATGAGTGTCAGGGTTCTGCTCGGCGGTGACCTGGAGGCGTTTTCCCGCGGTACCACGGGCTTGGTTTTGGCCAAATATTCCCGCACTCAAGAATCCGGGGCGGATGACTTCGGCATTCGCTGTGTGCTGGCCGTTTACGGCGAAACGGAGGGCGCCGAAGCGCTGTTCGAGGTGTTGGAGGAGCAGGAAGGATCGTTGCCGGGCTGGGCCTACATGTTCTCCAGCCACCCGGACAACCAAAGCCGCATTCGCCGGATTTTGGAGGCAAAGAGCCGGGGCGAGGGCTGAGGCCGCGGTTTTTGGCGACAACGCTAAGAAACGGTGAGCGCCAACGCACTCCGCCCGCAAAACGCGGCTTGCATCCTTGGATCCAATTACGCCGGAGGCGACCGGCCAGGTTTTTCGGCACTTGATAGCCTTCCAGCGAGCGGTGCAGGCCCAAGGATCGTCCGGGATGGGTGAGTGTTGGGTCGGGATGGCCGACATTCGGGATTGAACTTGCCGGCAAAACGTGGTTAAACGTGGTTTATGAAGGACGTTGCATACCCAGGAGGATTGATTTCCGCTTTTTTTGCTTGGCGTAGCTGCTCTTACCGCGGCCCATGCGCAGAATTCAGCCAGACGTCCCTACGTTGAGCCGGATGTTGCCTGCTGCTGGAATCGCTGATCACAGGCGCGGACATCGACCCTGGTTTCGCCGTAACCGGTGCTTTGGATGCCGATGGCACGGTGAAGCCGGTCGGCGGTATCGACGGGAAAATTCGGGGAGCGACCACGCGCAAATGCAGCCACGTAGCCATCCCTTCCGCCTTCGCGCAGTTCGGTCAACGTCGCCAAGGCGGCGCGAATCGCGGAAGTGCTGGCGGTGAAGGTTTGGCTTAGCAACGCGGGATCCGGGTTCAATTCCGCGCGGTAGAGCGTGGCGCAAACCTGGGTCATTTTGCCGATGCTGACGATGTCGGCGAACCGGTCGAGCCCGAAATGCTGGAACGCGTAGGGCGCGGAGGTTCGGCCGAAGGATTGCACCTCGTCAAAAAAGATGAGCACGCCGGCTTTGCGCAGCCGGGTGAGAATCGCCTCGAAAAACTCCGAACTTCCCGGGTAGAAGCCGCCTTCGCCCAAAATCGGTTCGACGACCATCACGGCGTGCTCGCCGGGGTAAGTCGCGAGGTGTTTGTCGATCGCTGCGACCGCGTTTTTCGCACTTTTTCCCGGGTTGGCGTGGTCGAAATACGGCACCCGGTCGACCTCGATCGTTTTTGGCAAACCCTTGCGATAAGCCTCGCGGTCGGTGATCTGGCAGGTAACCAGCGAGCGCCCGGCAAATGCGCCCTGGAACGCCAAAATCCGCGACGCCGGCGATTTGTGCTGGAAGGCTACTTTCAGCGTGTTTTCGTTGGCCATCGCCCCGCTGGTGGAAAGGAAACAGTGCGCCAGCTCCGCGCCGCCGTTCGCGTTCGCCAAATCGAGGAGAATTCGGCCCAGTTCGATCGAATCGTAGGCCATCTGCAGGTTGCCCTGCATGACCGTGTCCGTCAGCGCGGCGTCGATCCCGGATTCGATGATGAGCGGGTTGCTGTGGCCGAGGATGTGGACGCCGATGCCGCTGATGAAATCTAGTTTCACGCTCCCGTCGGTCAGTTCGACCCACGCGCCGTTGCCCAATCCGCTGGCCAAATACGGCAAGGCGAGTCCGCGCCCGCGAACGGCGCTCGATTCCTCCGCTTGGGCCTGAAATTCGGCCGCGAGCTTCGCATCCGGCGGCTTGGGACCGGTGATTTTGGCGGAATGTTCGCGAATGGCGTCGAGCAAGGCTTGCTTGGCCTTGGCGACGCGGGAATCCTGGAGAAATTGGTTGGCTTGGAGCATAATCGTTCGACGAGTTGGTCGGCGCAATTATACGGCGCTCCTTCACAAACCCACCGTAAAAATGACCCGAATCGCCCTTTTTTCCGACATTCACGTGCCCACAAATCCCAACCTGCAAGCGTACGGGCAACGGCCGGTGGAGAATCTTAAGGCGGCGCTGGGCGAATTGCCGGCGTTTGATCCGGAGCGGCTCATCATCACCGGCGATTGCGCCTACCGAGTGGGACGGAAGAGCAACTACGCCGCGATGCACGAGATTTTGGCCCCGGTGCGCGATGCCCGGATTCTCATCGACGCCTTGGCGGGAAATCACGACAACCGCACGCATTTGCGCGAGATGTTAGGCAACCCGCCGAGCCCGGTCGAAGGCCGCCACGTGGCGAAAATCGCGTTTCCGCAAGCCACGTGGCTGTTGCTCGATACCCAACTGGGCGTGCACGAGGTGCCGGGCTGCATTGGTGTGCGGCAACGGGCCTGGATCGATGAAGAACTCGCCGCCACGCCGGATACATCGTTCGTCGTCGTTGGCCACCATCACCCCGAAGATCCGCGGCGAAACGACATTTACGCGGACATCGGCCTGCGCGACACCGGGGAATGGCTGGATTTTCTCGATTCGCGCCCGCAAATTAAGGCTTACCTCTTTGGTCACGCCCACAGTTGGCGGCACGAGCAGACGTCTGGCGGAACCTGGCTGGTCAACCTGCCGGCGGTTGGGTTCGTGTTTTTGGAAAACCGCCCTCGTGGTTGGGTGAAGGCAACAATGGACGGCGATTCGCTGAAATTGCAGCTTTGCTGCGCGGATGCCGATCATCCAGAGCACGGCGAGCGGGTGGAAGTCGCGCTGTGACAAAAATCAGCCGAATTTAGCTGAATTCAGCATTGAATTCGCCAGCAAAACGTGGTTAAAATGAGGGCTATGAAGGACGTTGCTTACCCGGGAGGAATGATATCCGCTATTTTGGTTGGTGTGGTTGCTCTTACCACGGCCCACGCACAGAAATCAGCCAGGCTTCCCTACGATGAGCCTAATTTCGGGGCGCAACTCTTTGAATCGGGCGCCGTCGTTTTAGATCCGGTTAGACGAGAACTACTCACTCGAATTTTGATGGATGTGGTTGGGGACATCAATGCGGATGGCTTCACTCGTGGCAAGGCGATGGCGTTGGCCTACGCCATAGGAAGTCATCGTGAGGTCATCGAGAAGGATTTTGCGTTGCGTTATGGCCGGAGCCAGGATAAGCCTGAGGCGAGAATTCGGGTTGGCGTTCCCGGGGAAGCCCCAACGAGCAAACGGGGCCTTTTGTTGGATTTTTACCAGGATGTGCCGGAGCCCACGCTGAGGCCGTACGTGCTGGATATCGCCTCTTCGCTGTCCAGATCAATCACAATCCCCCCGAGGGAATCAGCTGACTGGTCGCCTGTGTTTTCAGATGGCGCGAAATCATCCGCGGGACGTCTTGGCGGGCAAAGAGATGCTTATGGCGCGATCTACTTCGAGCAACCTGGAGCGATGACCGATGATGAAGGAGGTAGCGGCGGGGGATTCAAAAAGCGCCAGAGTTTGATCAAAGGTCTGCTGGTACAGGTTTTGCAAGGATCTAACTTTGCCGGCGGAGCTACCCAAATGAACGCCACGGTGTTGCAGGGGCTTCCCGGCCAGAGCACGGTAGTGGTGTTCAACCAGGAGGTTGGTGAGTCGATGGAGTCGGGTCTGGTCAAGGTAGTGAGCTTCATGAACTCCATTCAGCCTATCCCGCCGGCCCATCGCGTGGAAATCAGCTTTGAAAGCCAGTATTCGCCCAAAGACGGCGACTCGGCTTCGGTCGCCTGCTGCCTGCTGCTGGAATCGCTGATCACTGGCGCAGATATCGACCCTGGATTCGCCGTAACCGGAGCGATGGATTCGGACGGCACGGTGAAGCCGGTCGGTGGTATCGACGGAAAAATCCGCGGGGCGACCACGCGCAAATGCAGCCACGTGGCCATCCCTTCGTCCAACGAACAGGTGCTTCGGGACATGCTGATCACCGATGGGATTGAGCCCATGGCGAGAATCCAGGTTTTTACGATCGAGACCTTTGAAGCGGCAAAGGCGCTGGCCGTTCCTGCTGAAGAACGCTCCGCAAAGCTCAAAGAAGCCATGGAACTGTTCGCGACGGTGCAACAGGTCGTTGGGCGCTCCGGGGCAAGAATGCTGGGCAACGGGCAGGTGCAGCAGCGCCTTGGCAAGGTGCTGAACCTCGCTCCAAATCACGCCTCCGCTAAAATGTTGCTGCTGGTAGGGCAGGGCCGCACCCCGCAACGGTTAAGCTTGCGGGGTTCGCTTACCGCCATCGACCGCGCCGCGCTTCCACTCTACCAAGGCCTGCAAAACGACGATTTTTTGGGAAAAAACAGTGCCCTCGACAGCGACGAATTCGCCACCGCCGCGGTCAATTTGAAGCGCATCCGTTCGAAGCTCGACCAGCGCGCCCAGGCTACGGCCGACGCCATTGTCGAATTCTCCGAATTGATCCGCATCGTGAGAAACAACCCTCCAAGCAGCCCTAAAGCCAAGCGCAATTTGAGCAACAACATCGCTACCGCCAGCGCTCGTGTGAAATCGACCCACAAGAGCTTGTTGGAAAAGGTCCGAATCGAGTTGGGAATTGAAGATGATGAAGAAGAAAATGAAGACAACCAGGACTAAGTTTGCGGACATCTTGGGCGCCTTGGCCGCCCTTTGCCTGGCACCGCTTTTTTGCTTGGGCCAAGACTACAAGGAGCCGGACTTCAGCAGGGCATTGTTCGATCGGAGCCAACTGAAAATCGGACCCGAGGAACAAGGGCGGCTGGTCGAATCACTGGTCGCCCTTGCCAAGCTTGAGGACATCGATCCCTCGGTTAAGGCCAAGGCCCTCGCCTTCGCCCACACCATCGCACCAGGTCAGTGGCCGGTGATTGAAACCAACTTCCGCCTTCGCCACGGGCAGGGTTTCGGCCTTAGTTCGCTCATTTCGCGGGACGCGGTGTCCACGGAGCTAACCCGGTTGCTGGCAACCGTCAAAGCTGCCGACAAATCCGTTGGGTTCCGCGCCTCGGCCGTCATGGATGAGATTGTAAGCGGGATGAGCCCCTACCAGGTTTTCAACGAACTGGGCGCCAAGAACTCCCCGAGGCTAGAACCCGCGCCGCCGGAACCGTTTGCCCGCAAAGACGCCGCCATTGGTGGCGTCTTTCTCTCTGACGCGGAAATTCCCGAATCCCGCAGTTCCATCGAAATGAACCTGCGTTTCGCCAGCGAAGCGATGAAATCCACGGTCGTGCAAGCCTCCGTCACGCCCACGGGAGAGGCTGCATCTTCCATCGATATCCTGGAAGGGGTGCTAGCTCCGGAACTCAATTCCGCCCTGCGGGAGATGGTGAAAATGTTTGCGCTCCGCAATCTTGCCGTGCCCCGGGGCAACCGGATCGAGGTGTCCTTCGACCACCCCTATTCCACGGCGGATGGACCGACCGCGGTCTTAGCCTGCGCCCTGCTGGTTGACGCCCTGGTCAACGATTGGGATCTCGATCCAAAATTTGCGCCTGCGGGAGATCTCAACGCTGACGGAAGCGTTCAGCCAATCTACGACATCCGCGAGCGCGTTTTGGCGGCACAACAACGTGAAGCGTCGAATTCCGTCGATCTTTTGGCCATTCCGGAAAAGAGCGCTGCGCGTTTGGGCGATATTCTGCTCACCGATGGGGTCGAGCCGCTCATCAAAACGCAGCTCTTCGTGGTGAAGACGTTCGACGAAGCCAAAGCGCTGGCAGCGGCGCCCGCCAACCGGGATCCCAAAATTCAGCAAAGCATCGAACTCTTCGCCGAAGTTCAGAAGGCCCTGGACCGCCCGTCGCCAGCCGGTTACCTGGCCAACGCTCAGGTGCGCGAACGCCTGTCAAAGGTGCTCGAACTGAACCCAAACCACGCTTCAGCCAGGTTTTTGTTGCTGAAGGGCGCAAGACGAAATCCGCCGCAACTCACCCTTCAGGGCTCGCTCAACTCAATTCTCCATGCCTACGTTTTTCTGGACAAGGGCAAGTCGCCCAAATTTGACTCTCTGCCGAAGGCGCTGTCGTACCTGGGCCAAAATCGCAAAATCTTGGACCCGAAGAGCGTTCCCTGGCTACAATCCATCGTTAGCTACGAGGGTGTGTTGCGAAAAATCCCCCCCAGCCTGAGGGGCAGCCAGCGCAGCGAGCTATCCAAACAGCTTTCGCTGGCCGGAAACCGCGTGGAGCTTGAGTACCAAAAACTGATGAGCAATCCCGAAGCCAGGGAAGTTTTGATGCGTTAGGAGCCGCGCTGTGAGCCGGTTTTGCGCCAAAAATCAGCGATCCGGCGATGAAAAATCGATTTCCACGATGTTGTCGGAAAACGGCAACGCCACGGGATCCTCATCCTCCTCTTCTTCGGCAACTTGTTCGCTGACGGCGTCGCGATCTTCGACCAGGCTTTCGACGAGCCGCTCCAGAATATCGACGTCGAAGGGCTTGCTGAGGTGGTCCACGAAGCCGTAGGCCTGGTAGTTGGTCATGATTTCATCCGCCGTGTTGCCGCTAATGACGACGCAGGCCGCCAGCGGGTCGATTTCCAGGATGCGGCGGCAAGTTTCCCCACCTCCCATCCCACCGGGGATGGTTACATCCAGAAAAACGACGTCGAACCGGTCGCCGCCGCGCTCGGCGTCGGCGTAAATCTCGATCGCTTCCTCGCCGTTTTCGCAAGCGGTGACCCGATGGCCGGCGCCTTCCAGGCTGCGCTGCAAGACCAGGCGCACCAGTTGTTGATCGTCCACGACCAGGACCTTGGCTCCCTGCGACGATGGAACGCCGCTGCTGAGCGGTGTGACCGTGTCTTGGGCCACATCAACGGAGGCGGGGAGGTACAAGGCCACCGCCAAGCCGTCTTCGTCGTCCTCCACGGTCATGTGGCCGCTGTGGCGCTTGACGATGCTGCGCGAAATGGCCAGGGAAAGGCCGGAGCAACCTTGGCCAAACCGGGCGTAGGGCTCAAAGAGGTGCTCCATCTCTCGGTCGGCCATTTGCAGGGGGAGCCGGATGGAAAGGACCACGTAGTTGCCGTACATCAGCTCACCGCCAAACGCGTCCTCATCGCTTTCCACCAGCCGATTCTCAGCGTGGAATTTCAGCATGCCGGAATGCCCGGTGGCATCCGCGGCAAAGGTCACGAGCTGGTGGATGACCTGCCCGAATTGCGCCGGATCCAGATACGCGGCGGTCAGGTCGCCGGCGAAGTCAAATTCGCACTTCATGCGGCTGCCGCTCAGGGCGATGAGGCAGTTTTCGCGCACGAGTTGGCGCAAACTGGTGGCGCAGGCTTCCGGCGGCTCGCCTTTGGCGAATTCCAGCAGTTCCTTGGTCAATTCGCGCGCCCTCAGGCTGGCGTTGTGCGCGGCTTCCAGCAGGGCGGGCTGCAAGCGGCCCCGGCGCCCGCTTTCCTCCATCGCCAGGTGGATGTTTCCCAGCACGCCGGTCAGGACGTTGTTCAATTCGTGCGCCAATCCGGAGGCAAAACGCTCCAGGCTTTCAAACGTGGCGACCTGTTGGCGGGCGGCGTCCATTTCCCGGTTGGCCACCTCGTCGTCGGCGGTGACGAGGCGGTAAAAATAGCCATCGACCTCCATTTCGCGGATGTTCACCTCAACCGGGAAAAGACTCCCGTCAGCCCGGCAACCTTCGGATTCGGTGGTTACTCCGTGCCGCAAACCTCCGTGTTGCAGTTGCAAAAACTCGAATTTCGGGGCGAAAAGCCGGTTGAGCGGCAATCCTTCCAAGCCCGAGTCCGCGTAGCCCCAAATTCTGTGGGCCGCGGCGTTGGCAAAGACGATGTCGCCCTCTTCATCCAGCACCACCATGGCTTCGTGGGTGGCGTCGAGCAGGGTTCGGAGAATGCGCGAGGAACGGTGGACGTCCTTGGGTTGATTGGCTAACCGCTTGGTTTGAGCTTTCACGTGATGGGCGAGAAAAATGACGGGGGTGGGATGGCTCGGCTCCTAACGCGTGACGTAAGCATCAGAGTAACGCCCCGTCTGGTGCTTGACGTAGTCCAGCCAACGCCTGGCGTCGGCTTCATCGAAAAACACCCCGCTGGTGATGACGCGCAACGGCAGCGTGCCGGGTCTGTGGGATTGCACGATCATCGTGTCGATGTTCATCTGACGCAGCTCCTGGCGCACGGCCTCTGCCCGGCTCGAATCCCGAAACGCGCCGAATTGAACGCGCAGAATCGGCCGATTGACGCTGGCGCCGTCCTGAGCCGGCGCCAACTCCTGGGTTTTCGCCCGCGGAGCCTGATTTTGCTGGTTTTGCCAGACGTTTGAATTGGGATTGGCCGAGCGGCTCGTCACCGGCACCAGTTTCCTCCAAACCTCCGTTTTTCCGCTTTCCCTTTGCCGGACGGTTTCCGGCAAAGGAACGCTTTTTTGCGCCTGGAGTTGGTTCGGGTTGAGCGCAGTCACGCTGACTTCAGCAATGCTCATGCTGGCGATTCCCAAGCGTTGCGCCGCGGCGTAGGAGACATCGATCACGTGGCCGGAATTGAACGGATTGCGGTCGTTGATGCGCACCACCACCGAATTGCCGGATTTGAGGTGCGTTACGCGAACCAGCGTCCCGAAGGGCAATTCCGGATGGGCCGCGGTAAGGAGCCGGGCATCGTAGATTTCTCCGGAAGCCGTGGTCCCCCGAAAATTTGGCCGGTAAAAGGAGGCGTAACCGTGGTCATCGCCGGCAAAAACGGAAAAAACGGGGCTCAAGGCCAGGAAAGCCCCGAAAAGGGTCCGGGTAAGGGATGGGAGTTTCATGTTTTTTTGGAAAAGTTAGGCTGGAAATGCTGATTATTTCGTTTTCTAAAATAAATCACCTCTGCCCGTAAAAACAGTAAAATTTCGACAAAACCGATTTTTTCCTTCAGGCGGCTTGCTTCACGCGCCGCACAATTCTGCGAAAATCGGGCAAAATTGCGAATTGCGCGTGTTCGCCGGCAAAATCCGGCCTTGCAAACTCACCAGCCCGGTAAATTGATACCGTCTTTAATCACCAGCCTCACCCACATGGATCGCAGAGTCGTCATCACCGGCATCGGGGTACTGTCCCCGACCGGCAACAACCTGGAAAAATTTTGGAACGCCGCCAAGGAAGGGCGCAGCGGCATTCACCGCATCGAGACCATCGACACCACCGACTATCAGTGCAAAATCGGCGGCGAAGTGGACGATTTCGAGCCCAAAGAATGGTTCAACAACCCCAAGGACGCCAAGCGCGCGGACCGGTTCACCCAACTGGCGATGGGAGCCTCAAAAATGGCGGTGCAACACTCCGGAATCGATTTCGAGAGCCTGGACCGCAATCGCATCGGCGTGCTCGTCGGCTCGGGGATCGGCGGGCTCGACACCCTGGAAAAGCAGCACACCACCTTGCTGCAAAAGCATCCCTCGCGTGTTTCGCCCTTCGTCATCCCGATGATGATCACCAACATCGCCAGCGGGATGATCTCGATGGATTACAAGCTGCACGGCCCCAACATGTGCATCGTCACCGCCTGCACCACAGCCAACAACAACATCGGCGAAGCCTGGCGCATGATCAAATTTGACGATGCCGACGCCTTCATCGCCGGCGGATCGGAAGCCTCCATTTCGCCCCTCGGCCTGGCGGGATTCGGCAACATGAAGGCGCTCTGCTCCAACCGAAACGACGATCCCGAAGCCGCTTCTCGCCCGTTTGACGTCGATCGCAGCGGGTTTGTGATGGGCGAGGGCGCCGGTTGCGTGATTCTCGAAGAATTGGAGCACGCCAAGGCGCGTGGCGCGGAAATTTGGTGCGAACTAGCCGGTTACGGCGTCAGCGCGGATGCCCACCACATGAGCGCGCCGCATCCGGACGGCATCGGCGCGAGTTTGTGCATGGAAAACGCGATTCGGCACGCCAAGCTCAACCCGGAGGACATCGACTATGTCAACGCGCACGGAACCTCCACCCCGCGGGGCGACGTTTGCGAAACCAAGGCCATCAAAAGCACTTTTGGCGACCGCGCGAAGGACGGCCTGCTGGTTTCCTCCACCAAATCGATGACCGGCCACCTTTTGGGCGCCGCCGGCGGCGTGGAATTGGCCGCGTGCATCATGGCGATTCGCGACGGCGTGGTTCCGCCCACCATCAACCTGGACGAGCCCGATCCGGAGTGCGATCTGGACTACGTGCCCAACGAGGCGCGCGAAGTCAAAATTTCCACCACCATCAGCAATTCCTTCGGCTTTGGGGGGCACAACGCTTCCCTGGTTTTGAAGAAATTTGAAGATTAACCTGCAAACCCGCCAACACGCCATCCGTCCTCTCGCCAACCGTCATCCGCATGAAACCCGCCATTTTCTCCCTGCTTGCCACCCACTGCCTGATTTTCGCTGCCAACGCCGACTGGCCCCAGTTTCGCGGCCCAAATAGCTCCGCCATCGCCGAAAGCGAGGGTCCCGCCGAGTATCGCGGGGAGGAATCCATCGCCTGGAAGCTGAAACTCCCGGGCCGCGGACTTTCCTGCCCCATCATCATCGGCGACAACGTTTTCGTCACCGCCTCCAGCGGGCCGGACCAGCAGTTGCTCCACGTCATTTGCGCGAACCTTGGCACGGGTAAGATTCGCTGGGAACGCCGATTTTGGGCCACGGGACGCACGATGACCCATCCCAAAACCTGCGTGGCCGCTCCCAGCCCGTGTTCCGACGGAAAACGCGTTTTCGCGCTCTACAGCTCCAACGACCTGTTTTGCCTGGATTTAGAGGGCAACCTGCAATGGCTGCGTGGGCTCGGGCTGGACTACCCCAACGCCAGCAACAGCCTGGGCATGGCCTCCTCCCCTATCGTCGCGGGTGGCGCGCTCATCGTGCAGAGCGAAAATGACAGCGAAAGCTTCGCCGCGGGGCTGAATTTGGCCAACGGCGAGAATTTGTGGCACAAAACGCGGCCCAAAGCGGCAAACTGGACCTCTCCCGTGCCGCTGAGCGGCGAAATCGTGGCCTTGCAGTCCACCGCCGGCATTTTGGCCGTCGTCCCGCAAACCGGCAGCGAACTGTGGAACTACAGCGACGGCGCCTCACCGACACCCAGCTCCGTGGTTAGCGGCGGCGTCCTCTACACGCCCTCCCACGGCATCACCGCGCTGCAACCCACCCAGCAGGGCGGCGCACCGCAACAACTCTGGCGCAACGGTCAAATCGGCCCCGGCACGGGCAGCCCTATTGCTGTTGGCGAGCGGATTTTTTGCTCGAAAGGCAGCTTCCTTTCCGCGGCAAACAAGGCAACGGGCGAGGAAATCTGGAAAATGCGGATCGGCGGTGAAACCAGCTCCTCACCCATCAGCGACGGCAAACGAATCTACCAATTCACCGAGCAAGGCCGCGGCGTCATCATTGATCCCAGCGGCGAGGAAGGCAAAATCGTCGGTGAAATCGAGCTTGGCGAGACCATCCTGGCCACGCCCGCGATTTCCGATGGCGCGGTCTTCATCCGTAGCGACGCTCACCTTTGGAAACTGAAGTAGCAGGGAATTCCAGCCGCCCAAAGGCTGTAGGGCGAAATTTCAGACTTTCCGCCCAATTCGAATCACTCCGTCACAGCCTCGATCGCGGCCGCGCAAATCCGTTCGCGATCTTGCTCGGTCAAATCGGCCCCGGACGGAAGACACAACCCGCGCTGGAACAAATCGGCGCTAACATCACCACCAACCGCTTCCGCACCGGCGAAAAGCGGTTGAAGGTGCATCGGCTTCCACAGCGGGCGCGATTCGATGTTGGCGGCTTCCAGTTTTAGGCGGATATCCTCCGGTGTGGCCTTGGTTTTCGTAGGATCGAGCGTAATGCAGCTCAGCCAATGCGTGGGTTCCAACCAAGCGGGCACGGGCATCATTTCGATGGCCTCGATTTCCGCAAACCGCTCGGCATAACCGCGAAAGTGAGCCTTGGTTTTCGCGACAATGCCCTCGAGCGCTTCCATTTGGCCCAGGCCGATCGCGGCCAGCACGTTGCTGAGCCGGTAATTGTAGCCTAGCTGACTATGCTGGTAATGCGGGGCCGGATCTCGGGCCTGGGTGGAGAGAAATCGAGCCCGCCCGATGAGTTCCGCATCGCGGCTAACCAACATACCTCCGCCGCTGGTGGTGATGATTTTGTTGCCGTTGAACGAGTAGACCCCGGCCAGGCCATCGAGCCCCAACGCACGCCCCTTGTAGCGAGCGCCGAGTGCTTCCGCGGCATCCTCGATCAGCGTCACGCCGAACTCGCGGCACAATTCGCCGATCGCGTCGAGATCCGCCGGTTGGCCGTAGAGGTGCACCAAAATCAACGCCTTGGGCACGCGATTTTTCGCCGCACGCCGCTTCAAAAAATCGGCTAGCAGATTGGGGTCAAGATTCCAGGACTCACGATCGCTATCGATCAAAACCGGCTTCGCGCCGAGGTAGAGGATGGGATTGCACGAGGCCACGAAGGTGAACGTTGAGCACATCACCTCATCCTCCGGCTCGACGCCGGCCTCGATTAGCGCCAGGTGCAGGGCCGCGGTTCCGGACACCAGCGCAACGGCGTGGCCTCCGCCCAGGTAATCGGCGAAAACCTCCTCAAACTGCGTCAAATGCGGGCCAACGGGCGCAATCCAATTTTGCGCGAACACCTCGCGGATATAGTCGAGTTCCGTGCCGCCCATCCTCGGCGGTGAGAGGTAGATGCGGGGCCGGTCGCTCATGGCTGGTTGATTGGACGTGCCGGAACTCCCACCACCGTAGCGCCATCGTCTACGGCGCGGATAACGGTTGCGCCGGCTCCCACGGTTGCCCCGCTGCCGACTTTGCAACCTGGCGCGACCACGGCGTTTGCGCCCACGAGTGTCTCCTCCCCCACCTCGACGGCTCCGGTCAGCACGGCGCCGGGAGCAATGTGAGCAAACGCGCCGATCCTAACATGATGCTCGACGACCGCGGCGGTGTTGACGATGGCGCCGGGGCCGACTTCCGCTTCGGCGTGAACGACCGCCCGCGGACCCACGAAAACGCCGTTGCCCACGGTGGCACTGGGGCTAACCACCGCGCTAGGATGCACGACCGACTCCAGTCGCCCTTCAAGCCGCGCGGCGACCTTGCGCCGCGTTGCGTTGACGCCGATTGCGACGATCACCGCCAAATCCGGATCGTCAGCTGCCGAGGGCTCCAACACTTCCCAAACGCCGATACGCACGCCGGATTCGACACCGTCATCGCAAAAACCGGCCACTTCCCAGCCGGAAGCGGCCGCGGCTTCGGCCACCACCAACCCGTGCCCGGAGGCGCCAAACACCAACAGCCTACGTCTCGTCATAACCGGTGAATTTGGGCATGGTGGCGTGATTTTCGGCGCTCACGCCTTCGCGCTTCAAAACCGTGAAAATCGTCATCAGCATGATCTTCAAATCGAGCCAAAACGAGCGGTGGTCAACATACCACACGTCCAAATCAAAGCGATCCGGCCAGCTCAGCGCGTTGCGGCCTTTTACCTGCGCCCAGCCGGTGAACCCGGGCCGAACTTCGTGACGGCGGGCGTGTTTTTGCGAGTAACGCGGGAGATATTCGACTAACAGCGGGCGCGGGCCCACCAGGCTCATCTCGCCGCGCAACACGTTGAACAGCGTGGGCAGCTCATCCAGGCTGGTGCTTCTCAGCCAGCGGCCAAACGGCGTGAGCCGGTCGGCATCGGGCAACAACTCGCCGTTTTCGTCGCGCTCGCCGGTCATGGTGCGAAATTTCGTGAGTTCGAAGACCTCGCCGCGCAGCCCGGGGCGCGGCTGCCGGAACAAAACCGGCCTCCCCAGCTTTTTCGCGACCAAAATGGCCAAAACGGCCAAAACGGGGCTGAAGATGACGATTCCGGCCAACGAAACGACGATGTCGATCGGGCGCTTCACGTTGACGTTTCGTCATCCAGCCGCTTACATTCGGTGAAAATGTCGCGGAGAACGCCGAGAACCTTCTCCAAACTCCCTTGACCGAAAATGACCGTTTCCTCGCAACGCGTTTTCTCCGGAAACCAGCGGAGGAACAACCACCCACCACCATTCGTCACGATTCCATGCAGCGGAGAAATGGCTCGTTCCGCTTCTTGGTTGACTTGATGGCAGGCTGCCAATTCCACCAGACATTGCGACTTACCGGCGTCAAAGTCGTCGCGCTTCGCCTCTACGATGCAGAGCAGCGGTGCTTCAAAAAAGGCCGCGCGATGCGCAAGCAAATAATCCACGACGCCGCTGGCGATTGTCGATTCAAGGTTGGCTTCCTTCCAAAATCGTAGTTTTTCGAACGAGTCGATCGCCGCCAACAAGATGATGTCGATGAGGAACACGCGGCTGGCCTCGGAGCCGTTGAGATCGAAATGATCGCGGGCGCTGTGTATCTGCGCGGTCAGTGCTTCGGGAACTTCGGCTGGTTCTCCCTCCCAGTCCCAGGGCAATGTCTCCGATAATCCCAGCAGACCCAAGCTCTCTTTCAGCGTGAATTGCGAAAACGACTTCATCGGGCAAACTAGCTTGTTTGTGCTCCTCTCACAAGCCCATGGTCCGCAAAATCGCGCGATTCACCACGTTTACGTCGAAGCGCTCGGCCATGTGCCGCCGCCCGGCTTCGCCCATGGGCTGGATGCGATCCGGATGCTGCAAAAACCACGCCATCGCCTCGGCCAACGCGGCGCTGTCGCGTGGGGGGACGAGGAATCCGGTTAGGCCGTCGCGGACGGTTTGGGGGCAACCGCCCGGGCTGTTGGTGGTGACGGCCGGACGCCCCATGGCAGCGGCTTCCAGGACGGTGCGCGGCGTTCCTTCGCGGTAGGAGGGCAGGACGTAGACGGCGCAATCGCGGAAAAACGGCCGCACGTCGTCGGTTCCACCGAAAACGCGGACGTGGCCCCCGGCGTTCATCGCTTCCAGCTCCGCTTGGCTGATTCCTGCGGGATTTCCAAGGTCAAACGGGCCCACGAAGGCGAATTCCGCGTCCGGGAAGCGTTGTTTGACGATTCGCGCGGCCTCGAAATACTCGCGGACGCCCTTTTCGACCAAAATCCGCGCGCACATCAAAAATCGCACCGGCCGGGTTGAAATCGGCGCTGCGGCGAAGTGCTCCAGATCGACGCCCGAGCCCCCGGTCAGGGTCACCCTCGCGCTGTCCACCAATCCTAAGCGTACGAACAAAAACGCGTCGTCCTCGTTCTGAAAAAAGACGCCCTGGTTGGTGGTTAGGGCCGCGCGGTACATCGTCCGGGCCACGCTGCCGACGAGCCGTTGTTTCCAGTTCGTGCCCATGAACGCGTAACCAAGGCCGGTGATCATCGAGAAGCGCCGGGGCACTCCTGCCAGCCACGCCGCCAGCGATCCGTAGACCACCGGCTTGATGGTGTAGCTGAAAATCGCGTCGGGACGCAGTTGGCGAAACAGGCGGACCAAACTGACGGCGGTCGCCAAATCCGCGGCGGGATTGAGCCCCGTGCGTTGCAAATTGACCGGAACGTAGCGTGCTCCCCAAGCCTCAAGCTGACGCGCGACGGCCTCATCCTCACCCACGGCGCACCCGATGACCTCGTGTCCGCGCGCGGCCAAATCCTGGATCAACCTGCCTCGAAAATTCACCAGCGACGGCGCGTAGCTGCCCAGCAACACTACCCGCGCCATGTGATGCTGATGCTGATGCTGAAAACTGATGTTGCCGCTGAATTCATCGGTGGTGCGTAGCGTTGGCCCGGTCTAGGGTGGTGCAACCGAAAAAACCTCGCCATGAACACCCGCCTGACCCTCGTCCTCTCCGGCCTTTGCCTGCTGTTGGCCGGAAACCTCCCCGCGCAGGAAAAATCGCCCACACCCAAAAAACCTGACAAACCCAAAAAACCGAAGGTTGTCGCCGGAAAAGCCGATTTTTTGCGCCACGTCAAAAAACGCTTCGGCAGCTTCATTGAGGCCGACACCACCCTGACACCTGCCCGGGTGCGCTTGAGCCTGGAAGGCGACGAGGAGCCGACGGATTGGACGATTTTGCCCGACGCCGAGGTGAAAATCAACGGCTGGTGGGGGCGCTTGGAGCAATTGCAGCCCGGAAATCGCGTCTGGGTCTGGTTCACGATGAATCGCGACAAAAAACCGACGCGAATCCTCATGATCGCCGACGAGCTTTCCGAGCAAGACATCCACCAGACGCCCTACACCGTGAAATCCGCCGATGCGCAGACCGTGGTGCTGCACATTCCCGGGGCCAAAAAGGCGCCGGAGCGCCAACTCCTCCAACCTTCCCCGCCCTTGAAGCCCGAAACCAAGATTTTCGCGCAAACGGCCGGAAACGCGATCCGCGCCGCAAAATCGCGGGAGGAATTCGAGGCCGCGCGGAGCGTGCAGCAGGATTTTCTGCGGGAACGGTGGCGCAAGGAGGGCTTACCCGGGACGGTTAGCTTTCTCCATCCCGTCAGCGGCGAAATGGACCTGATTTTGGATCACGAAGCCATCCGCTGGGGGCGCTACCTTAAAAACGGCGACGCGGTAACCATCAACCTAAGCAAGCGCCCTATCAAAGCCACCGTCAAGGTGGTCGCTCCGTGGCGCGAACGCACCGAACTGCGGTTGGTGACCAACAGCGGCCTCGATCAGCAGGATCTCGCCCTCGGCCAACGCATCCGCTTGCTCGTCCCCGAGCCGCCGGCGGAAATTCAGCAATCCACCCGCCCCACGGACATCGGCCGCCTCACGGGCCGGCAGCAGCGGGTCGACTGGTTTTTACGCTCGATTTATTGCAGTTGCGCGGTTGGCAACGACCGCTGCACGGGCATGTTTTACGCGCTGGCCAGTTGCAACGTGAACGGCTGCGGCGGCCCTAACGAGTTGGCTCGGATTATCGGCGAGCGCATCGACGAGGGCCTAACCGACGTGCAAATCTTCGACAAGCTCGTGGCCGAGCGCGGCGCTGAAATCTGGCGCCCGCACCTGCTGCGGTAAGAGGCTGGCGTCGCCACCTAAACCTCGGGATCCACGGAGGAAACCGCCGCCGGCGCGGGTTTCACGATGTTCGCCATGACGCTGATGGGAATGGAGATGTTGCCGAAAAAAATGACCAGCGCGTAGGCTACTCCCAGCGTTTTGAGCAGGCGCTTGGTCTTTTCCGTGCGCAAACCCAGGGTTTGGAACACGCTGGCAAAGCCGTGGCTGAGGTGCGCGCAAAGCAAGGCCATGGCCAAGATGTAAAATCCGCTCACCCACACGTTGCTGAATCCGGCGACCATCATGGAGTAAACATCGTGCCTGCCGTCCGGCAAGGGCTTGGCCTCCACGCCGGTGGTTTGCACGGTAAAATGCAGCAGGTGGTAAATGACGAAGGCCAACAGGACCAGCCCGCTCAAAATCATGGTGCGGCTGGCTTGGGAGGCTTGCACCGTTTTTCCGTGCGCGTAGCGATGCCCGCGGGCGGCCTTATTTTCCTGCGTGAGCTTGATGGTGAAGACCACGTGAATCACCAGCATCGTCAGCAATCCGGCGCGCACGATCCAGACCAGGCTACCGTGCAAAGCATGCTTTAGCTCGTAAGCGTAGGTGTTGATCGCCTCCGGCCCGGCGTAGATGAGCAGGTTGCCCGCCAGGTGGCCTGCCAAAAACAGCAGCAGCCCCAGGCCGGTGGCGGCGACGAGGATTTTTCTCCCGATCGACGATCCGCAAAATGTGGCGATGACTCGAAACAAACTCATAGGTTGGGTCTCCCTAAAGCATTACGCCCGGGAATTGCAAGGGGATCGCGTCAGGGCCGATTTTTCGCGTTCGTTACAAATTCCGGCGCTGCGTCAAGCGGCCACCGGAGCTTCCTTGCCCGGCATGAGATCCACCGAAACAATCGCCCAAATTCCATCCGCAAAATCCGGATTGCCCAAAAGTTGATGGATTGGGGTTGGATTGGGCACATTCTGGCCAAAATCGCGCATGACCTCCGCATGACCCAAAATGGCCTCTCGCGACATCTCCAAGGCTTCCTCTACCGTGCTGCCGGCAGAAAAACATCCGGGAAAATCGGGAACGGTCACGCCGAAATCCGATTCCGGATCTTTGTGAAGAACGATGGGATAGCAGCGTTTCATGGGCGATGAATCAGGGCGGCCACGGCCACCCCGCCTGATTAAAGATGTTTCTCAGAGTCCCTTTTGCAATGTCTTTTTTGGGGTGTGGAACGGTGACAATCTTAGCGTGATTCGGCTTTTTGAAATGGTGGTGGCTTCCCGTGGTACGCACGAGCGTCCAACCGTCTTTTTTTAGCCGTTTGATGACTTCTCGTGAACTCATGGGCAAGTGTTCAACGTGGAATCGGCAGCCACGCTGGGGCGCGGTCGCGCAGCCATTGAAACCGGGGCGGGAGAGCCACGATTTTGTGGTTGGCGCGATCGAGCTGGAAACGCACTTCCGGGTCATGGTTGGCGAGCGCATCTTCCCAAATCTCGCGAACCGTCGCGTTGCGGTAGACTTTTCCGGTTTTAGGGGGCTGCCCGGTGAAGTAGGTTCGTGGATCGAGGCTCATTTGCACCAGTTTTGAGACCAGCTCCTCCTGATAGTCGTCAACGCGGTTTGCGTAGGGCACCGTGACGTCGAAGAGGTTGGTCACGCCTTGATTTTCCGCCGGCATTCCGGGCAGGACGCCCAGCTCAAACACGGCGCGCTTGAGGAACGGGCGAAAACGCAGGCGAAAGGCGGCAATGTCGCTTTGAGCGAGTTTTACCTCAAAAATGGCAAACGAGCTGGTAGCTTCCCGCCGTTGGAATGAGTGGGCGCGCCCGGCCTTGTCCACGACCTCAAAATCCGCCCAATCCCTCAATTCCAGCGACGACCAACTGGTGAAGAACAGGGTGTTGGCGGCATTTTCCGCGGCATTTTCGCGCAGACGCACCGAAACCTCGCCGTTCCCCGCCGTAGCGCCGGCTATGCGCCCGCCCATGACGTGCAAAATCGCGAATCGAAAGCTCTCGCAGGCCGCTTCTTCGCCGGTTCGGGGTTTCAGCAAAAAATCCCGCGCCGGCCCGTGGCGGAAATTCACCTCCACCATGGCCGGGAAGGGGTGCAGGGCGTTGAAGTAGAACGAATCGTAGAAAACGCGGTCGCGCACGGCGAAACCACCGGGATTTCGGTCGCACAGCACGTTGGTTTGGCCGTTCCAGAGGGTGTTTTCCAGCCTCTGGACGTCTTGCAGGTTGGTTAGCTCATAGGCCAGGCCCACGTGGGTCAGCGCGCCCGTTCCCAGGCCAATTTCGCGGTTTGGCCAGAATTTCATCAGCTCAGCCAGATCCGGCCGGGTGGCGGCCAAGCCGGCGGTCAGCGCGCCGGTTCCCGGGTCGAATTCCGTGGTTTCCAGCAGGTAGCGCCCCTGGTCCTCGCCAATGGCGTAGCCTAACGAACCGGCGATCGGGCGCACGGAGGCTCTCCCGGCAAAAGCGGCGGCCAGGCCTCGGCCGGCCACCACCGTCTCTTGGCGCGGAAAACTGCTGGCTTGCGGGCGAAGTCTCCGTTTCGGGACGATCCGCACCTCCCGCTCGCTGATTTTCACGGTTACCTCCGCCGGCGTCAGCAAATCCGGCGCTGGGCGAGGATTTGCGGCAAAATTCGCCTCCAGCCAGGGTTCGCCCGGCATTCGTGGGGCCGTGGGCGAGCTAAAGTAGCGCGGCTGGCTGAACCCGATCCACAATCCCGTCCCTACCATCGCCACCACCGCAATCGCACAAACCAGTCGGGTTGGTCTCAAGTTTGGCATCCTGACGAGTCTAAAAGCAGCGGCGTGAGAAATCCAGTTCGCCGACCACGCAGCCGAGAAAAAAAAATCGCGCGCAGCCTGTGTCAACGTGGCGAACTGGAAAATTCTCGCGCCGCTTGCTAACTTTAAGACCGGTGGATCTGGCAGGATATTCGCCCCCCTGTTGAAGAAACAGACGCAGCGTGCAAGCAAAAAACCGTGAATTGTGCGCCTGCGCTTCCTCGCTCTACGGCCTGGCTTCCGCGACCGCCCGCGGCTACGCGCCTTCCACCAAAACGCGCCGCACTTCGAAATCCCGGCTCAAAATCTGCACGTCGGCCAGTTTCCCGGCTTCCAGGCTGCCGATGGAATCGGCCATCCCAACGCGCTCGGCCGGCGTTAGCGAGGCCATGCGGAAAACCTCGGGCAAGGTCGCGCCGCTTTGTTCCAGCATCGTCCTGACCATGTGATCCATGCCCCGCACCGTGCTGGCCAGGCCCTTCTTCAAGCCCACGCCCACTTTGCCGTTGTTCCGAAACCATTCCCCGGCGTCTTGCGGGCCGATGAGGTATTCGCCCTCCGGCATGTCCACGGCGCGGCTGGCGTCGGTCACCAGACAAAGGCGCTTCGGGCCCTTGAACCGAAAAGCGAAGCGGAGCAGCTCCGGAGCCAGATGCTCGCCGTCGGCCAACACCTCGGTGCTCATCCCATCCTCAAAAAGGACGAATTCGGCCATGCTGCCTTGGTAGGGCGGGTCGAAGCGTTGGCGAACGCTGTCGGTGCTGCTCATGGCGCACCAAAAATGATCCACGTGGCGCAGCCCGGCGTCGTAGCCGCGTTGCATCTCATTCCAGGAGGCGTTGGAGTGCCCGCAGGTGGCCAAAATGCCGCGTTTCAGCGCCTCGCGGTAAAAATCCTCGGCGCCCGGGAGTTCCGCGGCGCAGGTGGCGATTTTGACGATGCCGCGGTCGAAAGCGCGCGTGTATTCCGCCGGATCGGGCTCGCGCTCCAGGCCCGCGGGATGAGCCCCCACCTTGCTGGAGGCGAAATACGGCCCGTACCAGTGCACCCCGGCCAATCGCGCGCAATCGCCGGGTTTCCAGGAGTTCCGAAACGTCTCGCAAGCATCGAGCATGCGATCCAAATGCTCGGGCGAGCCGGTGGTGGTCGTGGGAAAAATGGACGTCGTGCCGTAGCGGGTGTGCCCGGCAATCGCCGTGCCCACCGCCTCCTCCGTGCCGTCCATAAAATCCGCTCCGCACGCCCCATGAACGTGCAAATCGACGAATCCCGGGGCGATGTAGCCGCCTTCAGCGTCGATCGTTTCGGCCGTTGCCGGCGGGTTGGCCTCGCTTTCGGCCCCGGCAAAGGTGATGCGGCCGTTTTCGATGCCGACGAGCCCGTTTTGCTGGATTCGGTCCGGGAGGATGAGTGTGCCGTTGCGGATGACTTGGTTCATCGGGAAAATTCCAAAATTCCAAGCACCAAATCCCAATCCATCCCAAAATTCCAGGCCGCAATTCCCAAAACCACGCCGAAACCGGCTGAAACCTGGAATTTTGGGGTTTTCCTGCGTTTGGAGCCTGAAATTTCCCCGCATGATCCGTCCCCTCCGCGAAGGCGCCATCGCCCTGATTTTAGCCGTGCTCGTCACCACCATTTGATGACCGTGGCCGTGTCCGTAGCGGATGAGTGGCAACAGCATCGTGCAACGCGGGTTGTGCAATACGTGGCTGGCCGATCGGCAAGTGCCATCGATAGAACAACAATGGATCTCCATTCGCTACCCTGATGGACCCAAAAAGCCGGAAGGCAAGAAGGGAAAATCAGCTAAAGCATGACGGATCGGAACCGCCCAGTACGGACCCGTACGCTGGGTGGTGTGGGGGGAGCGGGTTCAAACCCCCGGCCTACCCGATTCGACCTTGCAAGCCGCGGAAGTGCAGACGACAAGCCCAAAGGAAGGATCGGACGATAGGCGGAAGGCAGGGGCGGAAGTGCGAAGATGCGGATGGATGGCTGTAAGGTAGGAGCAGAAGAGCAGAGCCAAAGTGCGGAAGCGGAGAGTTGGCTGTGGAAGTGTGGACGACTGATGCAGAAGAGGAGAACCCAAGTGCGCAAGTGCGAAGCCAATGGAGCGGGGACAGTGATTGGCAGATACGTGGCTGCGCGGTGAATGTCAAAGTGACCTGTTCCCGTCGAACGTCCGAGGCCTGGCACCCGCTACTGGGGGCGCACCTCCGATTCTGGTTTAGGTTTCTTCTCACCCTCCGGCTTTGACTCGGGAGCGGTAGCGGGTTGCTCAGCGCCGCCTTGTTCTGCTTTGCGGTGAATGCTCGCGATGCATCGATTGATCGCTTCCTTGTTAGCATGTGCTCCATTAACGAGTTTCACGACCAAACCTTGAGGCTGGCCTGCACGGGCCGGAAATTTCACGGTGCGTGTCGTGATGCCACTTTCCGTCGTTGAGGTATCTGTGAAATGCGGCACCTCAACAGCATCTCGAACTGAGGCGTCGAGATAGATTCCAGTGGGTGAGGCCGGAGTTAAATGTAGTGTAACTTAGTTGATGAGTTAACAGGTCAACGATCTTCACATGAGAGTTGATTTAGGCTTTGGAGGAAGATGTGAGTCCAAATTTGGTGAGTTTCTCCCAGAATTCCGCCCAACGTGATGGTGTCAATGCCAGGGCACGCAAAGTCAGGACGGTATCCGAACCTGATTGGCCCCACTTCATACCTGAACCGCACATTCTGGTTTTGACCAAAGTCTTACAAGCCGCCTCAGTCACACCCGAACCGATTGGTAAGTGGCTCTTGCGATAACTTGCGTAGTTCATTCGCTCGAGATTGTTCGAAAAGTAGGAAATGGCGGAATCAAGATCACTCTGGATCTTTTTTGAATGATTCTTGGTATAGGCCAGCTCCAACTCTGCCAAGATTTCTCTTGCGGCACCATGATTGTGCTTGAGGGCGTGACAAGCATCTTCAATCCAAGCCTCACGCTCCGACTTCTTGCGATGAATTGCTCCGGCCGCCGCGTTGATATATTCACTCACGTGCCAAAAGTCGAGAACCTGCGTTGTCGTGTGCTTTTTTAGCCACGGCAGGTAGTCAGTTGCCCCATCGCTAATGCCCACATAACGCACATCTGTGAATTTGGATTTGATTCGTGCAATTTCTTCGTCCATGCGATCTAAAAACGTGGCTTTCCCGTGTTCGGGCGCTGAGCCGACGTAGTTGGTATGCAGGCGTTCACCGGCTGCATCGTAGAATGCAATCGTTCCCACCATGGCTTGGCGGTGCCCTTCGTCGCAAAACAACAGGCAAGTGCCATCGATACCAAGAGAGATGAAGGCTACTTCTCCAGCGAGGGGCTCGCTGGCTTCGTAGTTCCAGTAACGACTTTTTTGATCGACTTGATTGGCAACCAGTTGCGAAAGATCCTGAATGTAGCATCTCGATACGTCCCGATGGAGAATCTGCAGGAGGTTGGATCGCACCACACCAGCATTGTTGTGAGCATAATTGAAGCCTACGATCTTGGCAAACCGTGGTGTCGTTCCACCAATGATTCTCGCATCCAGCTCCATTGGGATATGCACACTGCCTCCACTTGAATCTTGATAGATGTATCGTTCAACACTCGCCACCCCGAAAGGAGTTTCATAATTTTTGGCGATTTTTGTCTTTTTGGCCGTCAACTTTTTGCCCGCTACGATAATGGGCGAGCCATCGGAGTCGAAATCTTCAAGGCATTTGCTCGTAGCCAATTTTCCGACCTGATTTAAGGCGTCTTGGATGTCCTCTTCGCATTGCAGAAATTCCCTGGATTTGGAAACGGTCACTTGGATCACTAATTCATTGTCCGTTTCGCTGATTAATGTGGCAGACATATAGGCACCTAACCACACAATAAAATTTGTACAAATTATAAAATACCGCCCGATTTGCCCACTTTATGCTGAAAAATTTTACATTTAACTCAGGTCTCACCCATTCCAGTCTTCGACGGTTCATATTCTTTCTTCAGTCCGGTTTGAGTGTCAGCTCGCAGGTAGAATCCTCGCCACGTAGTTTGAACTTTCGCTCGTTCGCTGACCGCATAACCAAGTGCCAAGATCGGGGAGACGTGTGGGAAGGCGGCAGCACCCTTCGATGTCCGTAATAGTTGCTCCATTCTGGCAAGAAAAGAAGCAGCATAAGTTGCCTGATCTCCGGCCGCAATTGTCTTCGTCGCAATTGAGGGAGTCCAGCTTTCGGAATCAGATTCCTCGGGTAGATCGAGTTGCTTATGCAACAGGAAGGACGCCCTTTCCGGGAATTGATTCACGAATCTGTCGTCGAAGAGATACCATGCAATATCAATCTCGTCGTCATCGGTATGTGCCTGAATCGCCCCGTCTACCAATGCAATCGTTCCTTCGGAATAGTTGCCTCCGAATGAGGCGACAAAACTCTCCACCTCTGCCAGGCTCTCAGGTGGTGACCTGTCGAGCATAGAGACGAGAAGCTCGCAAAGCCCGTAAAAGCCACCTCCAAACGCCTTCTCTCGCAGGTCATGAATCTGATCCTGCCAATCCCATGGATCGAAATCAGGCTCGGAGGCGATCTGTGGCTCTATCGCGATCAGCTCTTCGCGCGTAATCCAGTGCGCTCTGAACCAATCTGCCAGGTCTGTGGCGTCTGGATACTCAATGATCCTTCTTCCGTGTGGGGGTTCATACTCACTTCTGCAGACGAAATAGACCATTCGAGCGGGTTCTTTTTTAGGACGTTTTCATCGCTGCCGGGTTTGCAGGGGATTCAGGGATTGCAGCGCCTCCGCGCCTCTGCCTCGGAACGAGGCTCAACGTTCAGGGTGAGCCGCCTGGGCCCGAGAGCGCAGGTGGATTGCAATGAGAACTCCCAGGATTAAGGTGAAGAGTCAACCTCAAGGCGGGGCCCAGGTCGGTCTCCACCCGTTTGTTCTCCCTTGGTCAGCCTGATGATGCGACGACCGGAAGCCTCCTGACGTTGACGGGCGGACTCAATGATCGCCTTGAGCGAAAATCCATGCTCGGCCGCGTTCTCCTCCTTAAGGGAACGGACGTGTTCAATAATTGATTCTTGGGTTTCAGCTATCATCGCCAATTAAATCTTCAGGCGTGCAAATCACGGATGCTCGATACCCATGCGCGGATAGACAGTCCGAGATCCGCCTCCAATTGTGAGGGTTCGCAATGTGCTTGCAATTCCATGTTAGAAGGTAGTCAATCTCATGCACAGATGCAACAGCGATGTGGACTGCGTCATCCGCCGCCTTCGTGGGGATAATCTCACGATTGACGAGATCCTGGGCAACATTCAAAACTTCGTTGGTAAGCTCGAGAAGCGGCACCCCATCGAGCAATGCAATTCGGTTGTCGGCCATTTCCGCTTCACCTCTGGCGCATTCATCAATCACCGTCTGGGAGCATACCAAATCGTATTCTGAGCGGTTATCGTCCCACCAAATCTTCGTGAGCCTCTGACGAGCTGCTTCCACCAGTTGCGCGGAAGGCCGAGCGACATAGAGGCTTGGGATCGTTGTCTCGATGTAAATGGTTTCGGCCACTTCAATTGATTCCTATTTCTTGGGAGAACGTTAAGGCAAGTATGCCGTGAAGCCGCGTTTGACTTCCGTTTTCAGATTCGAGGTGATCGGCTTCATGGCATACTTGCCTGTTGAACTGAGCCGGCGGCCAACGGGGAAACGGTCAACCGGCTTGCTGGGGGAAAGTATAGGGGCGGTCTCTGGCGTCAAGGTCCGAGCGCCGGAAAATCGCCACGGTGGCGGGCGCTGCGGTTCCCGGCAATCCGGTCCGCTCGCCTCGGTGCGGGGCGAGCCGGGTGAGGCCCAAATCTGGGAACGGGACGCTGACCGTGCGAACACGGCGGGGCGTCGCCGCGACACGGTCCAATTCGGTTTGGGGCGGTTTTGCGGGTTCAGTTTTCATCGTCGCCTGGTTTGCAGGGGATTCAGGGATTGAATTTTTCGTCTCGCCGCGCACAGAAATCTCAAAAATCATCTCTCTTCGACCCAACGTTTGCGCAAAAATGCTTGTCAGTGTTCTGCGGAAGTTGGTGCTGTCTCCAGCCAACTTGTCTTGAAGAAAGCCGTCGCGTTGGTTGGTGCGGCTGTATTGAGGGTGTGCGCTTGGGCGGAATCCGGGTTTGAAAGTTGCCAAGAGCCCGTCCATTTTGGGGTTTACCCATAATGCCCACGTTTTTCCTCATTTCCGGTGAAGTCAGCGGAGACACCCACGGCGCTGAACTGATGTCCAGTCTGCAACGCCACCTGTCCGAGCGTGGCGAAACGTGCCGATTTCTCGGTTTGGGAGGCCCAAAAATGCAAAAACTGGCCCCGGAAGTCGGCGATTGGCTGGATCAATCCGCCGTGCTGGGGGTTTGGGAGGTGGCGCGCAAATACAGCTACTTTTCCAACAAAATGGGCGAGACCTTGCAGCGCATCCAGGAAACGCAGCCGGATGTGGTCATCCCCATCGACTACCCCGGTTTCAACCTGCGGCTGGCCAGAAATCTTCGCCAAAAGGGCTACCAGGGAAAAATCGCCTACTACATCAGCCCTCAGGTTTGGGCGTGGAAACGCGGCCGGATCAAGGAAATGGCGCGCACGCTGGATTTGATGCTCTGCATCTTCCCCTTCGAGCAGGAACTCTACGGCATGTCGGGGTTGGAGACGGAATTTGTCGGTCACCCGCTGATTGATGAGTTGGCGCAAAAACGGGTCGAAATTAAGCGCGATCCCTACATGGTGGGCCTGTTTCCCGGGAGCCGGCGCCGCGAGGTGGAGGTGCTTTATCCCGAAATGCTGGGCGCAGCGGAGATTCTTCACAAAAAGTGGCCCAAGCTCCATTTTGTGACTGCCGCGGTCAACCAGCCCATGGCGCTGTATTTGCGCGAAACCGCCAACAAATTCGACGTGGAGGTGCGCATCCACCATCCCGAAGCCGGCCCCATGCCCAGCGCCTCGGCGTATGCCGGCCACGCGGATATTCACACGCTCATGCAGCAGTGTTGCGTGGCGGTCATCGCCTCCGGCACGGCCACGCTGGAAGCCGCCTATTTTCGCCTGCCGTATTGCTTGGTTTACAAGGTCAACTGGCTCACGGCGGAGGTGGCGCGATTGCTGATGCGCGTCGAGCACCTGGGAATCGTCAACAACCTGGCGGGTCGCGAGATTGTCCGCGAATTGCTCCAGGAACGCGCGGATTCCCGGGCGATAGCCTTCGAGCTGGCCCGCATGCTCACGGATGCCGATTACCGCAACCAACTGGCGGACGAGTTGGGCGAGGTGGTCGAATTTCTCGGCGAAGGCGGGGCCCACGAACGCGCCGCGGAGGCGATTTTGGCGCTGCTGGAGGGGGAAGGGTAAGGGACCCAAAAGGACCAAAAGGACCAAAATGACCCAAGGCGACCGCGCTTTCCTCAACGCCGCCGTTTCGTCCCTTTTGTCCCTTCTGTCCCCTCTCCAAACGGGCCAATCTCCCCGAATCCGGTTGAATTCTCGCCCCCAGCGGGCCGTCCTCTTTGGGTAGGGGCAAAAACGCCCTAAGTTCCTCATGCCCAAAACCCAGCCCGCCGCCAGCCACTCGGAGCCACCCCAAAACGCCGCCCACGTACGGCAGGGCAACTGGCTCAGCAACACCTTCATCTGGCTCTCCGGGGCCAGCGGGGAAAGCCTGCGCCAGTGCCCCCAATGGGAGCAGCGCAAATACGTCGCTTTTGGCGCAGCGGTCCTCGTGCCCTGCGTTTTCGCGCTCATCGCCTGCTCTTACGCGCTTTCGACGCTTACCAGCGACTGGCGCATCATCGTGCCCATCTCCATCGCCTGGGCCTTCATCATCCTCTCGATCGATCGGGCGCTTTTGGCGACTTACCGCTGCTTTCAGCCCGCATCCCGAAAAGCCACCCAATTCGCCCTGCGCTTTGTCGTCGCCCTGCTCATGGGGTTGACCGTTTCCCACCCGCTGACGCTGCTGCTCTTCAAGGACACCATCGTGGCCACCATCGAAGAGGAGCGGGATCGCGAAATCGAGCAGGTGCGCGAGGTGTTTCGCGGCAACAAGGCGATCGTGGAGGAGAAAATCGCCACCGTGGAGGCCGAAATCGCGCAAAATCGCGCCGATTGGAAGGAAACCTTCGATGCGCAGTTCATCGTAGCCGATGAGGACGCCGCCGCGACCGAAGCGCCGATCGGGCTGAACGCCGACGAGCGAGCCGCCATGCAAAACCGCATCGAAGTCGAAACCACGGCCCACGCAGCAAGAATCACCGAAATCGACGCCGAGTTGGCGACGCTCACCGAGCAATCGCGCCAACTGCAAACGGACCTGGACCACTGGCAGCGCGAATTCGAGCGCGAAATCAACGGTCAACGCAGCGGCATTGTCGGCGTCGGCCCCCGCGCCCGCAGCATTCGCGACGACCAGTTGGAATGGCGCCGGGCGGAGGCAAAACGGCTCGGCGGCCTGCTGCAAACCCTTACCCAACAGCGCAGCCAGGCCCAACTCGCCATCAACGACAGCCAGCAGCGGATCAAAGGGGAATTTGCCTCCGCAATCGCCGAACGCGCCGAAAAAATGGAAGTCGAGCTTCAACGCGTCGCCGCCCTGCGCAGCCAGGTTCAGGAAGCGCAAGCCGCCATTTTCGTGGATCAACAAAACGGCGTTCGCGACCAGATTCAGGCGCACATCGACTGCGGTTTGGCCGAATTGGAGCGTCTGCGCACCGAAGTCACCGGCCTTTCCACGGAGGAAAAAACGCGGGTGGACGCCATTCGCGCCGAACCGCGCCGCGACCTGCTCACCCAAACCCTCGCCCTGCACGGCTTGTTCCAGAAAGGCGAAGAAGGCGGCCATTTCGCCCTCATGGCCTACCTCGTCCTCGCCGGGCTGTTCATGCTGATCGACACCATCCCGCTGATCGTCAAATTTTTCTCCAAACCCGGCCCTTACGACGAAATCGTGGAGTACGACGAGTATCATTACAACCACGCGCGGCTCGGCGTGGAGGGCCCCATTTCCAAGCTCTCCACCGACGTTCGCGGCGCGGAATTCGCCCAAGCCGGCTTTGGCCCCCAAACCACGCTGATGGCCGCGTTTCACGATGGAACCCACCCGCGGCAGATCAACGGCTCGGAGGTTGCCGAACCGAGAGTTTCGGCCGATTTGGCGGAGATCGATCCCAACCGCGCCTCCGAATTGCTGGACGAGCGCTTCCTGCCTCCGGTTGGATTCGGCCAGCACCTCGCCGGCAAGCGCACCAACGGCCATCATCGGCCAAATTCCTGAAAAAAGCGGTTTCCTGCGAGAGTTTTGGCTGCAAGACCACCCGGCGCACTGACGGTGAACTGAAGCATGAAACCGATCCAAGCAATCGCATTGCTCACCCTCAGCGCCGCCCTTCTCCTCCCCGTTTTAGCCTCCGCCGACGATTGGCCGCAGTTTCGTGGGCCGGACGGAAACGGCGTCAGCGGCGAAAAATCCGCGCCGCTCACTTGGAGCCGCGATTCCAACGTAAAATGGCGCGCGCCGCTGCCGGGACCGGGAAATAGCAGCCCCATCGTGTCCAACGGCAAGGTTTTCGTGACCTGCACCGAAAGGGGAGGCAAGCAACGTAGTTTGTTCTGCTTCGACCGCGAAACCGGCGAGCAAACCTGGGTGCGGACGGTCGAATTTGGCAAGGAAATGCCCACGCACAAGACCAACCCTCACGGATCGCCCACGCCGGCGGCAAACGGGGAAAAAGTCGTGGTTTGGCACGGATCGGCGGGCCTGTTTTGCTACGATTTCGCCGGAAAGGAGCTTTGGAAGCGCGATTTGGGCGAATTTCGGCACATGTGGGGTTACGCCTCGTCGCCGGTGATTTACGGGGACAAAATCATCCTCCACTGCGGCCCCGGCGTCCGGGTTTTCCTCACCGCCATCGATCTGGCCTCCGGCAAGACGCTCTGGGAGACGGACGAACCGGTCGCCGGCAACGGACAACGCAACGAGCAGAACCAATACATCGGCTCCTGGAGCACGCCGGTCCTCGCAAAAATCGACGGCCGCGACCAAATCGTTTGCAGCTTCAACACGCGGGTTAACGGCTACGATCCGGCCACGGGCGAGTTGCTCTGGTTTTGTCAGGGCCTCAAGGGCCGCAAGGGCGAGCTGTCGTATTCCTCCCCCCACATGGCCGGCGATATTTGCGTGGCCATCGGTGGATTCGGCGGTCCGGCCATCGGCTTCAAAACCGGCGGCAGCGGCGATGTGACCGAAATGCGGCTCTGGCGCAAAGAACCCAACCCGCAGAGCATCGGCTCCGGCGTTTTCGTCGGCGAGCACCTCTACATCCCGGATGCCGCGCAAGGCGCGATTCGTTGCCTGGACCCGAAAACCGGCCAAGACGTGTGGCGCGAGCGAGTCCAGGGCCCGAATCACTGGGGATCGATCGTCATGGTTGCAGGGCGGCTCTACGCGACCAACCAAGAGGGCCAAACCGTCGTTTTTGCGCCGAATCCGGGTGGTTTCGAGCAATTAGCGGTCAATTCGCTCGGCGAACGCAGCAACTCCACCCCCGCGATTTCCGATGGCGAGATTTTTCTGCGGACCTTTGGCGGGGTCTACTGCATCTCGGAGGAGTAGATTCGACTGGCAGTCGAATCCCCCGCTTCGATTGCCAATCGAAGCTACGATCGCGGCGCGGGCAGGCGCTTGAACGGGTTCAACCGCAAGAGCTTGCACCATGGGGGTTTCTACTCTTCGGTGGCCGGCATGAAATCCGCGTTTTTCTGCTTTTTTGCCCTTTTCACGGCGTTCGGCGCAAATGCCGCCGATCGGCCCAATTTGCTCTTCATTTTTGCCGACGACCAGTGTTTCCGCACCATCAATGCCCTGGGAAACCAGGAAATCCAGACGCCAAACCTGGATCGGCTCGTGCGTCAGGGCACGACGTTCACGCATGCCTACAACATGGGCAGTTGGTCGGGCGCGGTTTGCGTGGCCAGCCGCACGATGCTCAACACGGGTAAGTTTATCTGGCGCGCCAACAAGTCTGACCTGAAACAGATGCAGGAAAACGGCCAGCTTTGGAGCCAGTTGCTAGGTGAGGCCGGTTACGACACGTATTTTACGGGAAAATGGCACGTCAGAGCCGATACCAACCGCATTTTCACCATCAACCGGCACGTGCGCGGCGGAATGCCGAAACAGACCAAGGAGGGCTACAATCGGCCAATTGACGGCCAAAAAGACCCTTGGAGCCCCTACGATCCCAAATTCGGCGGCTTTTGGGAGGGCGGCAAGCACTGGAGCGAGGTGGTGGGAGACGATTCGGTGGATTTTTTGAAGGTGGCGGGAGGAATCAATGCGCCGTTTTTCATGTATCTGGCGTTTAACGCGCCGCACGATCCTCGCCAGAGCCCAAAATCCTTCGTGGACCGCTATCCGACCGAAAAAATCGCCATGCCGGTCAATTTCGTGCCGGAATACCCGTTCAACGAGGCCATGAAATCGGGCCGGGGGCTGCGCGACGAAAAATTGGCGCCGTTTCCGCGCACGGAGAACGCGGTGAAGGTCAATCGCCAGGAATATTACGCCATCATCACCCATTTGGACCAGCAAGTGGGCCGAATTCTCGATGAACTGGAGGCGAGCGGGAAAGCCGGCGAAACCTTCATTTTTTACAGCGCAGACCATGGTTTGGCCGTGGGAGAACACGGGTTGATGGGCAAGCAAAACATGTTCGACCACAGCGTGCGGGTGCCCTTGCTGGTGAGCGGCCCCGGCATTGCCAAAGGCACCAAAAACGGGGAGCGCGTCTACTTGCAGGACATCATGGCGACGACGCTGGACCTGGCGGGGGTCGAGAAGCCGGATTACGTGGAATTCAACAGCCTGATGCCGCTTTTGACCGGGAAGGCGAAAAAGGGCTACGACGCGATTTACGGCGCTTATCTGGACGGTCAGCGCGCCATTACGCACGACGACTACAAGCTGGTTTTGTATCCGCGCGCGCCTGCGGCCTTGTTGTTCAACGTGGCAAAGGATCCTTTTGAAACGAAGAATTTGGCCGAGAACCCCGAAATGTCGCCCATCGTTAAGCTTCTCTTTTCCAAGCTGTTGGACCTGCAAGAGGAAATGGAGGACGAATTGGATCTCAAAGCGGTTTATCCCAAGCTTCTTTAAGCCCTCTAAAAAATTTGGAAAGATTGCTTGCTAATCCTGACAAAAACTCAAATGTGGGCCGGATGGACAAGCCTGCCATGCCCACAACACCCCCCGAAGTTCCTGCCCAAAGCACGCCTCAGCGTGCGGCTCAGCCGCAAACGGCACAAACGGCGCAACCCTCACAAACGCCGCAAACGCCGCTCGCACCACAGAGCCCGCAAGGACCCCAGGGGGGCAACTCCAAGCGCCAAAGCTGTTTCAACGGCGACCGGCGTATTTTGGACGAATCCCACAAAATCATGCGCGCCTACAACGCCGCCATGAAGGCCTACAACGGAGGTAGCTGGGACGCCTCGGTGGCTCTTTGCGGCAAGGTGCTGGAAAACATCGCCCGCAGCGAGCTTTCCTTTACCGAGCAAAGCGGGAACCTGGCCACGCTGGTCGAAAAACTGATCAAGGCGATCAACACTGACCAGCCGCTGGTCGATCTGGCTGCTTCGCTCAAGGATGGGCACGGGTTGGGGGCGCACTTCGATCTGGAGCGCGAATGCAACCAGCAAATTGCCGAAATCACGCTGGATTTGATCGAATGCTTCATCAGCTACCTCTACGTGTTCCGCCTCCGCATCCACCAGCTCAAACAGTTGACCGGAACGCTCCCGGCGGCGGAAGGCGGCGAGGCCAAGGAGAAGGAAGAAGTGCTCAGCAGCCCCGGTGTGCCCGCGTTTGAGGATGCCGGCAAGGTAGATGACGATGATTTTCATCCCCAGGGCCGAGGAGAGCCCACCGAACCCTTCATGCAGCCGTTTAGCGGCCAACCCGCCGAATTTCATCCTTGAGCTTAACGGGCAAATCGGCGAGCATCTTGGTATGCCCAAGTGGTCGCGATTTGCCTTGATGATTTGCCTGTTGGCCGCCGGATGCTCGCGTGAAGAAGAGCCCCTGCCCCAAGTCGAGCCCATTTCTTCCGATGACCCGGAATTAAACGCCGCCATGGAAAAGGCCCGAGCCAGCTTCCAGGAATTCCTCACCACATCCCAGGATCCCGACACGATGGGAGCCGGGTTTTTGGCGAAAGTTCGCGTAACCGAGGGCGATGTGAGCGAAGACTTGTGGATTAACGGCGTGAGGCCGGAGGAAGAGGGCTACAGCGGCATCGTCAATGAGTCGCCCATGAAGCTGAAGGATTTGGAGGCGTTCGAGGAGATTCGCTTCACGCTCAACCAGGTGAGCGATTGGCAGTACTTTGCCGAGGAAAAAATCGTGGGCGCCTACACCACCCAGGTCATGCGTAGCCGCATGAGCGAGGAGGAGCGCGCGGAACACGACGCCATGTATCCCTTTCCATTTGAGTAGGCAAAAATTCGCACTTGCACCGGAACAATCCGCCATCAACATCATGGTTACCGATCCTTCCAACATCGGGTAAAGCCATCGACCCGGCTCTGAAGCCGAACCAAGTTTTCGAACCAACCCCCGTGAACGACACAAATTTTCCCCTGTTTTACCAGGAATTTCTCGCTGAGCGCGACGAGGTTTTGCGTCATAAATGGCACATGAGCGAGAATGCCGGCCGCGACGTCGGATTCGACGCAGCTCTCATCGATTGGGTAATGCATCATCGAGGGGGGTGGATTGGCTCCCGGCCCGAGCGCATTCGCAGCGAGCAGTTTTTGCGCGCGAGTTAGCGTTAGGAAGCGGTATCCTGGAAAAAGTCGCGGCTGTGCCCCTATCAGCTTCAGCTTGACGGCCACGCGTCCCAGACGAATCCACCTCATGCCGGCGCAAAAAACACCCAAGTGGCAGGACGATTTCGACCAACCGTGGAAGGGGCTCAACGAATACTTCCCGCAGGAGTCCATCACCCTGACATTCCCAGAAGTCGCCACTGAATTCGATTGGTCAGTTCCGCCGATCAACCGATCAACCTGCAACGCGAACTCGACGCCCTGGAATTTGCGACGAAACGCGGCGGCATCGTGGATACGCTGCTGGAACTACGCACACTCGCGGGCGATCCCAAAACCGTCCTCTACCATTCGGAAATCCACAACCGGCCGATGGGATTCGTCGCCCGAAGCGAACGAATGCTGGACTTTTTGGATGCCGCTTTACCGCAAACGCCGGCAGCCAATCGTACCGCTCCTGCTTTTCTCCCACACCGGCCTACCTCGCGAGGTAAGCCCTCCGATTCCCGGTGAACCGAAAACGCTGCGAAAATATGGCGTGAAGGCTGCCGGCGCCGGCATGGATTTCTCCTATCACGCGGAATGGGTCAAAAACATCCTGGAGCGCTGCGGCGATGATTTTTTCCAAGCCAAGCCAAGCCAGCCGCCATTTTCATCTTCGCGCATCTCAAAACCTTGGAAACGCAGAAAAACTTCGACCTTCGCGCCGAAGAAAAGGTGAAATTGTTCGAGCGCATGGCGGAATTGGGATTGAACCGGGATCAATCCTACAAGCTGCTGAGACTGGTGTCAGGCTTAATGAAGCTGCCCGAGCCGTTGGATTTGCAGGTGCGCGAGAAGGTGATAGAATCCAACAAAAAGAAGCAAACCATGGAACTCACCGCCGACCTTCCAGATACCAATCCCTACCAAGAAGCCATGGAGTATTTGGGGGCGGAGAAGGCACGCATGGAGGATTGCCTTGCCGTGGCGAACCACAAATTTGGCAAGCTGAGCAAGAAAGTGCGAGCCGACATCAGAAAGCTGGACTTGGACGCGCTTTCGGAGCTTCACCTCGCATTACTGGACTTTTCGTCAGTTGCGGATTTGCGGCAGTGGCTGAAAGAGCGCGCCAAGCTGGAGGCCTCGCTAGAAGGTTGCCGGACTTATTAGCCCGTCCGGGGATCTCCCAGCGCCTCCTCCAACGCATGCCAAGCCAACGTCGCGCACTTGATCCGCGCCGGAAACTTTCGCACCCCGGCCAACGCAGCCAAATCGCCCATCTCCGCCAAATCCACCACCGGCTCCCCCGCGGCGGTGAGCAGTTGATACACTTCCGCGGCCTTCTCCCGAGCCTGTTCGGGGGTCAAGCCGGCTAGCAACGTGGTCATGATAGACGCCGAGGCTCGAGAAATGGCGCAGCCCTCGCCGAGGAACTTGGCCCGAGTGATTTTACCGTCCTCCTCGTTCACGAACACGGTGATGCGGTCGCCGCAAAGCGGATTGAACCCCTCGGCCTTTGCGGTATGGGGATCCAGTTCGCCCTCATGCTTGGGCCGCTTGTTATGACCCAGGATGATGTCCTGGTAAAGTTGTTCGAGATCGTCGTCCATGGGGAGAAAACCGAGCAGAATTCGCAAAAAACGAAAAATCCACGTCATTTGCAACAAATCGATGCGCCCTGCGAACGCTTTTGGCAAGCACTTCCGCGCAACGCGGGATTTGCTGCGTGTGTGGTGGGAGAAAAGGCGAAGCATTCCGCGTTTCCACCGTTGCTGGATGGAAGCCCACGCCAGATCGCGCGGCCAATCCTAGCCCTCGGTTTCAGCCGCCTTTGCGGCGAGCGCCCTGACTTTGGCCGGTGTAACGGAAACCAGCTTCGCCACTTCGTTCGGCGTCAAGCCCTTGGCCAGCATCCCCAGAATCATTTCGCGTTGGAATTCATCACGGCCCTCTTTGCGGCCTTTCTCGATTCCCTTTTCGATTCCTTCCTGAAGGATCTCTTCGTAGTAAGTCATGGTCTCGCTTTGGATTTCGGGTGGATTGGATTTGAGCATCTGGACGACTTTTTCCCGGTCGTCGGTCATGAAAATGTATTCGATGACGATGGAGAGAATAGCACGGCCGCCGGTTTGGCTCAAGAGCGCGTCCATGTCTTCGCCGCGATCTTTCAGCCAGCGCGAACTACTGCCTTGGCTGACCTGATGCATCAGGCTCAATCCCAGCCGCAACGTGAGTTCCTGGGGCCAACCCAACTTCGGCAACTCACTGACTGACAGCACGCCGTAGCGGCTGCGCACTTCCTGATCCTCCAACTCTTCTTGGTCGAGGCCCAATTCGTCCGTCGCGATGGATTCGGCGAAATCCAGCGGTGCGGTCCAGGTTTCCGGTCCTTGGTGCAGCACCATCGCGTAGATGAACGGAAAAACCGTGGCTCCCGGGTTCTCTTCCTGCCATTGGCGCCAAATTTCCACGCGATAGCAGAGAATGCGCCAGGGCATGAGTGGATCCACCCTCATCTGGTGCTCCCAGAGGACGTAAACCAGGACCGGTTTGCCGCCTTTGGTGCGAAATTCCACCAACAGGTCGGACTCGCGCTCGCGCAGCCGTTCATCGACAAAGGTCGAGCTGACGCGAACCTTCATCGTTCGCCAATTCAGCGGTTTTTGGAGCCATTCGGGCAGGCTCCAACGCAAAAATTTGCGCATTTCGCGAGCCTTGCCCAACCAACCGCGGATGAAGCGGTCGTGCGGATTGGGCGGTTTTTGGTTGGATTGCCGCTTGGTTTTCTTGTTGGCCATGAGGCGATTCTAGCCACTGCCCGAAGTTTTCGCCACCGCCGCGTCACAGCGGTGTGCACCGAGAGCAATTCAGTTGCCGGCGATCGAGGAATGACGTAGATGGTTGAAATTGCCATGAAACCCAAGACACGACGCACGTTTCTGGCCGGGCTTCCGATGATTGCGGCGGGCTGCCAAACCACCTCCACGCGTTACCGCCGTTCCAGGGCGCCTTCCGCAGCGATCGGGAGCGCCAACCGCGACAACAGCGGCCAATCACAGGCCAAAGCGGAGTTCGTGCGGACGTTTCTGGCCAGCGGCGCCTCGTTCCGCTACTCGCCGAACCCGGCTCGGGGCATGGCGTGGTCCGGCACGCTTCAGGCTGCTTACCATTCCGCCAAGCATGATGCCCGGGTGGGTTACGCGGTGCAGGATCTATCCAGCGGGCTATACCTGGCGCAGTGGAATGCGGATGAGCTGAAAAATGGCGGCTCGATGCCGAAACCGGCGTTGAGCGCAATCGTTTTGGACAAATACCGCGGCGAGCTAAGCCGGGAGAACTTCATGCACATCGTTCAGGTTTGCGATAAGAGCATCAACGCCAGTTGGCGGGCGCTGAACCGGCTCTACTCCATCGAGGACGAGCGCGCGTTTTTGCGCAAATACAGCCTCCCGCCGGCCGCGATTTTGGGCAATGCGCAGTCGCCCCGTTTTTACTGCGAGTTTTTCCGCCGTTGCGTGAATTATCAGCTTCAGTACGGCAACGAGTTGTTGCTGGAGGCGATGCGGCGGGCGCAGTACGGCCGGGGCCGCTGGTATCTGCCGGCTTCCATCACCTACATCGGCGGAAAGACGGGCACGTTCAACGAGTTCAAGCACGAAGGGCTCTGGTTTCGGCATCGTGGCCGCGCGTATGCGATCGTGGTCTACACGAAGGGTCACTTTGGCCGGGGGGAGAATTACTGGAAGATGGGAGCGCTTTTTGGCGGGTTGTTCCGCGAGTTTATCGGCTAAAATTCGGACAACGCAGTTGGGGCGGAGAAAGGGTTGCCTCCGGCCGACTCAACGGCGAAAAGTCGCTATGAACCGCCATTTCATTGCTACCACGCTGACGCTTTTTTTGGCTTCCGGCGCCGTTTTTGCCCAAAATCTCACATCCGACGTGCCTTACGTGGAAAACGGCCACAAGCGCCACGTTCTCGATATTTACACGCCGGAAAATCCGCCCGAATCCAGCCTTCCGGTCATGTTCTGGATTCATGGCGGCGGTTGGGGAGGCGGGGACAAGAGCGACGTCGCGCTGAAGCCAAAAGTGCTGACCGAACGCGGATTCGTCTTCGTTTCCACCAATTACCGGCTCCTGCCCGAGGTGACGATGGATGTGCTGACTCGCGATGTCGCCAAGTCGCTGGGATGGGTGCACGCGAACATCGCCAAGCACGGTGGCGACCCGGCCCGCATCTTTGTCGGCGGACATTCAGCCGGCGCGCAACTGGCGGCGCTGCTGTGCATCGACGAGCGCTACCTGAAGGAGGTGGGCGTGTCATTCGATGCGCTGAAGGGCTGCGTGCCGGTGGACGGCGACACCTACGATATTCCGAAAATCATCATGACGGCGGAGTTTCGCCAGACGCTCTACGGCGGGAAGATGTTCGGCTTCGGACACCGGCAAAAATTCGGCAACGATCCGGAAAAGCACGTCGATTTTTCCGCGGTAACGCACGTTGCGAAAGACAAGGGCATCCCGCCGTTTTTGATCCTCTATTTCTCGGGAAATCCTAACACCCGCGCTCAGGCTCGGCGGCTTGGGGAAGTGCTGAAAGCCTCGGAAATTCCGGTGACGGTCTACGGCAAGCGCGATAGCAACCATAGCCGCTTGAACAATGACCTGGGCAAACCCGACGACCCGGCAACGCAGGAGCTTTTCAAGTTTTTGGACCCCTTGGTTGGCAAAAACGAAGGATCTTGAAAAGTGGGCGAAATCGACTAACGCACCTCGTGTCCTTAACCGATCCCGCTTTCGTCCGCAAACTCGAGTCGCTCTATCTCTTGGCGCGCAAAGTGCTCGGCGGCAGCCTCCAAGCCGACCGGCGCTCGACGAAAAAGGGCTCCGGCATCATGTTTGCCGACTACGCGGAATATTCGCTGGGCGATGACTTCCGCTCGATCGATTGGCGCATCTACGCCCGCTTCGAGCAACTGGTCATCAAGCTCTTCGAGGTTGAGGAAGACACGACGATTTACATTTTGCTCGATTGCAGCCCGTCGATGCAGAGCAAGTTCCTCTACGCCCGCCAACTCGCCGCCGCCATCGGCTACATCGCCCTCAACACGCTCGATCGGCTCTGCGTTTACGGCTTGGCCGATCACCTCAACCCGCTGCTCGACTCCTGCCGCGGCCGGGGCAACGTCATCCCGTTTTTGCGCGCGCTGGATGAGGCGGAGACCTTCGGCGTGGACACGGATTTCACGATTTGCAGCCGCGAATTCCAGGCTCGGCATCGGCGCAAAGGCATGGTCGTCTGCGTTTCGGACTTCCTCTTCCCGGGCGGCTACGACGAGGGGCTGAAATTCCTGCAGTGGCACAAACACGAGCTTTTTTGCCTTCAGGTTCAGGACGACAACGACCTGCGCTGTGACTGGAAAGGCGACGTGAACCTGCATTGCGTGGAAACCGGCCGGACGCAAAAAGTCACCGTCACCGCGCGCGAAGCCAAGCAGTACGAGCAGGCGGTCGAGGCGTGGAACAACGGTCTCTACCGCGCTTGCAAGCAGCGCGACATCGGAATCGCCGCCACGACGACCGAGCGGCCGTTTGAGGAGGTGGTGCGCGATATTTTGCGGAGGGGAGGGCTGGTGGCATGATAGGAAATTTGAAATTGGAAATTGGAAAATGGAGTGCCCGTTGCGCATGCGCGAATTTCGAATTTCCAGTTTCGAATTTCCATTTTCACGCCCCATGAACTTCCTCAATCCCGGCTTTTTCTGGGTTTTCGCGGCGTTGTTGCCGCTGGCGCTGATTTACTTCCTCAAGGTCCGGCCACGGCGAAAACCGACGACGGCTTACTTTCTTTGGGAACAAATTTTCTCGCAAAAAAAGACTTCCGCGCTCTTCAACCGGCTGCGCGACCTGCTTTCGCTGCTGCTCATGATTTTGGCGTTCTCCGCGGTGGCGCTGGCCCTAACAAACCCAGAATTCACCAAGGACGAACGCAAGGATCTCCTGCTCGTTGTCGACCATTCCGCGTCGATGTCCGCCTCGCAGGGAGGCGCTTCGCGGCTGGAATTGGCGAAAAACGCGGCTTCGGAGATCGTGTTAGGCACGAACGACAGCCAGCGCGTCGCCGTGGCCGCCATCGGACGCGAGGTCGAATTTCAGTCCCACCTCAGCAACCACACGCGCGAATCGATCGATGCGATCGAATCCATCGAACCGACCGATTTTCCGCTCAACATCGAGGCGCTCGAGGCAATTTTGCAAAGCGAGGAGTGGTCGCAAAATTACCGCGTGCTCTTTTTCACCGACGGAGCGTTCGATGCCGCGGATGACCTGCCGGAGACGCTGGAAATCGTAAAAATCGGCGAATCCGCCCAAAACATCGGCATCACCGCGGCGGATTTGCAGCGCATCCCCGGCGGACCAAACCGGGTCGGTTTTTTCTTCCGCGTCGCCTCCACGTTTGAGGAAACGGTCGAGGCGGATCTCGTCTTGCAGCACCGAGAATCCAGCCGGATTTTCAAGCTCATCCCCTTGAAATTGGAGGCCGGTGAGAGCGCCGCGCAGACCTTCGTCATCGAAGACGCGCCGGCGGGACATTGGACGGCCAAGCTGGATCTTGACGACGCGTTCGCGACGGACAACACCGCGTTTTTAAGCTTGTTAGAGCGCGAGCCGATTACCGTGGCCGTTAGCGCGGAAGAGCGATTTTTCCTCGAAAACTCGGTTCTCGCCTTCCAGCAGTCCGATGGGTTGCTGGCGCTCGGCGAGGGCGACGTGGACATCGTGTTAGGGCGCGGAAACGTGCCGGAAACCGCCGCGCAATCGGTCGTCATTCAGCCGGATGGCGAATCGCCGTTTTGGGCCTCGTTGGGCGAAGAAATCATCGATCCCGTGCCGGAGGTTCTGCTGGACGATCATCCGATTTTGCGTTTCGTCGATGCTGGCTCGCTGGAATTCATCGGCGCGCGAGAGCTGGAAACGCCGGAAGGCTCGCTGGTGCTCATCGCCTCGGAAGCGGGGGCCCCGTTGGCCTACATTGCGCGGGTAGAAGGGCGCTCGGCGCTGGTTTTGAACCTGGATCCGGCCGCGACCAGCTTTTACTTCTCCGCCTGGTTCCCCGTCCTCATCCACGGCGCAGCCACGCACCTGGCCGGGCGCGACGAAGAGTTGCTGGCCACCTATCAGCCCGGCTCGGAGATCCCGGTGCCCGGCGCGCACGAGGACACGCGGTTTTTCGTCTCGCCACCCGGAGGTGGCGGCCTCATCGAGAGCGCGGGCAAACGCTTCGGACCGGTTTCGGCGGTTGGATTTTACGAATTTCGCAACGACGAAGGCGAGTGGGCTGGCGCGGCTTCGCTGGGCTCGTTAGCCGAAAGTTTGCTTGGCGCTGAAGACGTGGAAACCACCGCCCAAGCAATCGCCAAGGGCCGGGCGCCGGCGTATTGGCTGCTGATTTTGGCGATTCTGGTCCTGGTGGCGGAATCGGTGTTGTATCACCGGCGGCGGGTTGGTTAGCGTGCGGTTGGAAGAGAGCACGGGCGCGAAATTTCGGCCCTTTTGCCGCAAATCTCCTTCGCGCACGAATCGCGGCGATTCACAGCGAAATGAGCCGCGCATCCAAAATTCCATCCAAGCCCATCAGTTCTTCGCGCAAAGTCGCGTCCGGCGCGGAATCCAGATTCAGCACCATCAGCGCCGTCCCGCCCTCCTCGTTCCGCCCCAGCGACATGTTGGCGATGTTGACGCCGTTTTTCGCCAAAACCGTCCCCACGCCGCCGACGATCCCCGGGGTGTCGTTGTTTTCCAGCAACAACAGGTGCCCGCGCGGCGCTACGTTGACTTTGCGCTCTAACAGACGCACTACTCGAGGTTCCTTGCCGAAAAGCGTGCCGGCCGTGCAGACAGATTCGCTGCCTTTTTCCGCGTAAACTTCGATGAGATCGGTGTAATCGGTCGGTTGCGGTAAATTCGACTCGCTGACGCGAATTCCCCGGCTTTCGGCAAACGTGGGCGCGTTGATGTGGTTGAGCCCCTGACCTTCGGAGCCGACGCGCAGGAACCCTTTCATCACGTAGCGGGTGATGAGCCGCGTGTCCATGGTGGCGACCTTGCCGCTGTAGTGGATGCGCAAGACTTCCGGCTGTTTGGGCGCGATGCGCGCGGCGATGGTCCCCAGCGCTTGGGCCAGTTCCAGGTGATCGCCCACTTCTTCCAGCGTGCGGGCGTCAATGTTCGGCATGTTGACGCTGTTGACGATGGTTCCGTCGATCACCGCGTCGCGCACTTGCTTGGCGATCTCGATTCCGACGTTGGCCTGGGCTTCCGCGGTGGAGGCGCCCAGGTGCGGGGTTAGGACCACGTCCTCGCGCTGCAACAGCGGCGAATCCGGCTCCGGCGGCTCGGTTTCGTAGACGTCCAGGGCCGCGCCGGCGATTTTTCCGCTTTCCAGGCCCTCCAGCAGCGCTTTTTCGTCGATGAGCCCGCCGCGGGCGCAGTTGATGATCCGCACGCCCGGCTTCATCCGCGCAATTCGCTCCGCGTTGATGATGTGCGTGGTTTCCTCGGTCTTGGGCATGTGCAGGGTGATGAAATCGGCCTCGGCAATCGCCTCTTCCACCGTTTCGCGCAATTCCACGCCCATGGATTCCGCCTTGCTCCCGGCCAGGTAGGGATCGTAGGCCACCACGCGCATGTTGAAGCCGCGCGCGCGCTTGGCGAACTCTCCGCCGATGCGGCCCATGCCCAAAATCGCCAGCGTTTTCTCGTTCAACTCCACGCCCTGGTGTTTTTTGCGCCCCTCCTTGAATTTGCCGCCCACCACCGATGCGTGAGCGTGTGGAATGTGCCGCGCCATGCTCATCATCAGCGCAAACGCGTGCTCGGCGGTGGAAATGGTGTTGCCCGCGGGCGTGTTCATCACGATCACGCCGTATTGCGAAGCGGTGGCGATATCGATGTTGTCCACCCCCACCCCGGCGCGCCCCACGGCTCGCAGGTTTTTCGCCGCCTCCAGCACGCGGGGCGTGATTTTGGTTTGGCTGCGAACCACGATTCCGGCGTATTGGTCCACGATCTCGACCAGTTGGTCCTCGGAGTAGGTTGATTCGGCCACGTCAACCTCCAAGCGGGGATCGGCCTTCAGATCCTCGACGCCTTTCTCCGCGATTGGGTCCGCAACAAGAATTTTGTACGTTTCCATGAGCGCGCTAAGAGGACGCCGGATGCCGCTGGGCGCAAGGGAATTTCGGCCGCCGATCGAATCCACTTTGAGAGCCTGGGAACACCGAAAGCTTGAATCTTGCCGGCGATTTGCCGAAACTCGCCGGATGAAGCCTCCCCGCCCAATCTGCCTCGTTTTTGGCCTCCTTTGCCTGTTGCCCGACGCCGGCGGCGAGACGGTGAAGGATCGCGAAGGCGCCGTCCGCGCGGACAAAGCCAAGCTGGAGTCGAGCACCCGCTGGATCTACAACGATGTCGCAGCGGGCTTTGTGGAGGCGAAACGAACGGGCAAGCCGCTCATGGTCGTTTTGCGCTGCGTGCCGTGTTTGGCTTGCATGGGGATCGATACCGAGGTGTTGGTCGAAAATCCGGCGGTCACGCCCCTGATGGATCGATTCGTGAGGGTCCGCCTCATCAACGCCAACGCGCTGGATTTATCCCGGTTTCAGTTTGACTACGATCTGTCGTTCACCACGCTGTTCTTCAACGCGGACGGCACGATCTACGGCCGCTACGGCTCGTGGGAGCACCAACGCGATCCCCAAAATGCGGCGACGGCGACGTTTGCGGCTGCGCTGGAAGGCGCGCTGAAGATCCACGCCGCCTACCCGGGCAACAAGACCGCTCTAGCCGGAAAACAAGGTGAGCCGAGTCGTTACCGCACGCCCGTGGACATGCCGGGTTTGCAGGAAAAATACGGGCCGGATCTGAACTGGAACGGTCAGGTAGTGAAGAGCTGCGTGCATTGCCACCAGATTGGCGACGCGATGCGGCTGGAGATTCGCGACAAGCGCAAACCCTTGCCTTTGAGCCTGATTTACCCCCACCCCGCCCCGGAGACCATCGGCATTCGCCTGGATGCAAGCGTGCCGACGCAGATCGCCGACATCACCCCGGGATCGCCGGCCGAAGGGGCCGGATTGCGCGCGGGCGACGTTTTTTTGGCTTTGTCAGGCCAGCCGTTGATCTCAGCTGCCGACGTTAGCTGGGTTCTTCATCACGCGCCGGATTCCGGCGGGCGTCTGGTTGCGCTGGCCCGGCGCGGAGACAAGACGGCCGATGTGGAAATCACCCTGCCGGCTGGTTGGCGAACGAACTCAGACATCTCCCGGCGCGTTGGCACGTGGCCGATGCGGGCCATGGCGTTTGGCGGCATGAAGCTGGAGGAACTGCCGGAAGACGAGCGGCGCCGGCTCGGGATTCCCGATGGCAAGCTGGCCCTATTTGCCAAACACGTCGGTCAATACGGAAAGCATGCCCTGGCCAAGCAAAAGGGCTGGAAGAAGGGAGACGTCCTGCTAAGCGTGGACGGCAGCGACGAGCACCGAACCGAAAGCCAACTCATCGGCCAGATGATTCGCGGCCACAAACCCGGCGATCTTGTGCCTGCCGAGGTTTTGCGCGGCAATCAGCGAATCGAGCTAAAAATCCCGGTTCAGTGAACTACGCGCGAAATTGGTCACCCGACGCGCTTTGAGGCCATCTTGTAGCTGAAGAAGCCTTTGCGTTCCGGTCCTGCCGCGGCAATTTTGGGGGAACAAATCCATGAAATCGTTCCGAACGCTGCTCACTTTCGTCGTCATGTTAGGGCTCGCGACTCCCCTGCTGGCGGAGCCCGGCGACAACCTACGGCGTCTGGCGCTCTCGCGCTTGGTCATCCCGAAATTTCAAGTTCGCAACGCGCCGTTGGATGTCGCAATCGCGCGCCTGGCCGAGACGGCGAACGCGGCGCGGCCGGAAGGGGCAAATCCGGTGACGATCCGAATCGCGGCCGATTCCCAGTTTCTCAAACCCAGCGTCACCACGGACATTCGCGGGCAAAGTCTGGACACCATCCTGGAATTCCTAACCGAACACGTCGGATTTGAGTGGCGCATCGAGGGCCGAGACGTCGTGCTCTACACCAACGGCCAGCTCCGTGAGTTGCATCGGCGGCTCATCGCCATGCCGGGCCGGGCGGTGTTGTTTCAGGCGGTCGTCCCGCGTTTTAAGGTGCAGGAGGCGGAGATGACCGAGGCGCTGCGCCAGTTGGAGATCGTGGCGCGAGCCGCCGGCGTGCGCAATGTCCTCGCCAACGACAAGGCGATCGAAATCGTGGCCGATTTCCGTCCGCAGCCGGGCCAGGACTACATCGTGTCGGCAAATTTCGAAAACGCCAACCTGGACACCATCATCGAGATTTTGACCAAGCAGACCCGCAAGCTGGATTGGACAATCGCGAGTGACGGCAATATTTCCGTGTTCGACAAAGCGCAGGCCGAATACCGGCGCGCGGTGGCCAGAGCAAAGATGGAGGAACGCATGCGGCCAAAGCGCTCCGGCGGCGCTGACCCGTTTGCCGATCTTGGCGGTGGTGGATCCTACGTTCCTCCTCCGCGGGAGCCCGATCTTGCCCCGCCCGGCGCCGACCCTAACTTTAACACCGAATCCTACCAATCGTTGCGCGACAATCCCTTTCTCAGCCCCCTCAACGAGCCGCTCTCCACTTTTTCCATCGATGTGGACACGGCCAGCTACTCCAACATCCGCCGGTTCATCTTCGAACTCGGCCAAAAGCCGCCAATCGGCGCCGTGCGGATCGAAGAGCTGATCAACTACTTCGACTACGCCTACGCGCCCCCGCCACAGGCCGCCAACCCGCTGCATCCGGAAATTCCGGTGGAGCATCCCTTCGCCGCGCACGTTGAGGTAGCCGCCTCGCCGTGGAAACCGGATCACCGCTTGGTGCGCATCGGGCTCAAGGGCTACGAATTGCCGCCTGAAAAACGTCCGTCGTCGAACCTGGTGTTCCTCCTGGATGTCTCCGGATCGATGAGCCCCGAAAACAAGCTGCCGCTGGTGAAAAAATCGCTCAAACTGCTGCTGGAGCGGCTCGGACCGGACGATCGGGTCGCCATCGTGGTCTACGCCGGCGCGTCCGGCTTAGCATTGCCGTCTACCTCGGTGCGGAACTCGGCCGCCATCGAGCAAGCGATGAACCGGCTTCAATCCGGCGGCAGCACCAATGGCGGCGAAGGCATCGCCCTGGCCTACAAAGTGGCACGCGACAACTTTTTGGAAAAGGGCAACAACCGCGTCATTCTTTGCTCCGATGGCGACTTCAATGTTGGCGTTACCGACCAGGATTCGCTGAAAAAACTGGTGATGGACAACGCCAAGGCCAACGTGCAGCTTAGCATCTTGGGATTCGGCATGGGCAACCTGAAGGACGACACCATGGAGACGCTTTCCAACTACGGCGACGGCAATTACGGCTACATCGACGGGATGGGCGAGGCGGAGAAGCTCTTCGTCAACCGCCTGGCCGGGACGTTGTTTACCATCGCCAAGGACGTGAAGATTCAGGTGGAATTCAATCCCGCGCACGTCGCCGCTTACCGGCTGATTGGCTACGAAAACCGATTGCTGCGAAATCGCGACTTTGCCGACGACAAAATCGACGCCGGCGACATCGGCGCGGGTCACACCGTCACCGCCCTCTACGAGATCGTCCCGCCTGGGGTGAAGCTGCCGGATCAGCCGGGCAAAATTGACCTGAAATACCAAAAAACCCGCGTGACCGGCGCTGAGGCGTCCGGCGAAATGCTAACGCTGAAGCTGCGCTACAAGTGGCCCGGCGAGACCGTGAGCCGCCTCCTGCAAACGCCGGTGAAGCCTGCCGACGTCGAGTTCGAGCAAGCTTCCAACGATTTTCAGTTCGCCAGCGCGGTCGCGGGTTTTGGCATGATTCTGCGTCGTTCGCCCCATTGCGGGCAATTCTCCTTCGAGGACGTGGTGGCGATCGCGAAGGCGAATTTGGCCGAGGACCGCTTTGGCGAGCGCAAGGAATTTGTGGAGCTGGCTGAGGTGTTTTTCTGGTGATGCATGGCGAGGTCGCGGGGGTTTGACGCCAACCTTGCGCCGATGATTCCGAACGAAAAATTTCTCCCTTCCCAAGGATTTTCCGCCGGGCTTCGTTACCCACAACGAACGCGCATGAATCAAGCCAGCGATCGAAGCGCAAGCGAATCGGAAATCGTCAGTGCCGCGGCGCGCGGCGATGAATCTGCGTTCGCGGAAATCTTCGACCGCTATTACCCTGAAATTTTCCGTTTCGTGACCCATCAGAGCTACAACACCAGCCTCGACGCCGCGGAAATCGCGCAAGTCGTCTTTGTCAAAGCGGCGGGCGCCATCGGCAGGATGGGCGATCCGGGCGGTGTGCGGGCCTGGCTTTACAAAATCGCCCGCAACGCCATCACCGATGCCCGGCGCAAGTCCGCGAGCCTCGAACGCACGAAGCAGACGCTGGTGGAAATGGCGCCCGCGCCCGTGCAACTGGCCGACGCATCCGAACGCAACGCCTCCGTTCGAGAGTGGGTTAGCCGGCTGGATGCGCCTTATCGCAAGGCTGTCACGCTGGTCTATTTTCAGGGGCTGAATCATCGCGAAGCCGGAGAAATCGCCGGTTGCGCCGAGGGGACGATTTCCTGGCGCGTCTCGCAAGCGGTCCGCCAATTGCGCGAAATGATGCAGGAAGAAAATCAAGCTCCATGAACCCGGAAAACGAAGAATTGGTGACCTTGTTAGGCCTCCCGGGGGCCGGCCCGGAGATTCCGGAGAGCGCGCGCGAAAAGGCGCGGGAAGCGGCGTTGAACGCGTTTCGCCAGGCCCAAACCGAGGCTGCAAACGCTGAAAAACGCCGCCTTCACCGGCAACGCAACTGGCTGGCCGCTGCGGTGCTGATCCTAACCGGATTCATCGCCGGACTGTTCGTCGCCAGGGAACGGCCCGTACTCGATGCGGCAGACGCGGGCAGGTTGTTGCGGGAAGGAAGAGCGCTCTTTGGCAATCAAATCGAGGCAGTGGTCATGGGCGAGTCGGGCGCGGATTGGGTGTTGACCCCGGAAGGGCCGGCGCCGGGCGGGCCAGGATTTTTGGTGACGTTTCGCGATCCGCAGTCGGGGCAGAACGTGAGCGTGATCGCCTTCAGCGGCAGCCATTTTAAGCTGGGAACGCGGCGATTCGAGATTCTGGAGAGCGGCGACGGACGCGTCCTGGTAGTTTGCGACGACGGCTACGTGCTGGAGCAGCCTTCCGCCCCTAACATAACCACCACCAAGTTGACGCTGTGATTCGAATTCTTGCCATTCTTGCCATTCTTGCCTTCCTACCAAGCCAAACGGCGGCCGAGCCCGTCACCGCCGTTCTGCGCTCCGGCCCCGGGCAGTTCGAACCAGTTCCCGGGGTTTACGCGGCCTTTGCGGGCTCGCAGGCGGAGTTTCGCTTCGAAATTTACGGTCCGCCGGGAACCAAGGCGCGCGTCATGGCGGAGGTGTTTCAAAAACTAAGCGCCACCGTGGTTCCCCTGGCCGAACGGCGCCCCGTGAGCGATGAAATCGTGCTTGCCGCCGGCAAAGCGAACATCATCACCGCGAAGGTCGCCATTCCCACGGTCGAGCGGCGAATCCCGCTGTTGCTGCGCTTTTCCCGCGAAAATCCCGCTCAAATCCTGGCCACGGTCGAATTGCTCGCTGTGCCGGACGAAATCCTGCAAAACCCGGGTTTTCAGCCAATTTTCACCACCGGCGCGGCGGAAATTCGAGCTGCGTTTGCCGATCGCGACCTGGAAATCGCGGAAGGCGACGCGGCAACGCTGCGCACTGGAAAATGGCGCGGAATTTGGTTTCTGACCGGGGATGGAAGCGCGGGGTTTCCCATAAAACTAAGCCAAAATCAGGCGCTGGTTTTGCTCGAAACCGCGGAATCCGTGCCTTGGACGCCGGTCGCCCGTCAACTTGGTGAAGGCTGGCTGATCAAGCTAAACCGGCGCTGGTTCGCGGATTTCTCCACCAATGCCGGCGCGCAACTCGCGCTGGACCAACTTTTCACCCAACTACAGCCATGATGGACCTAACCCGAATACTAACCGTTTCGCTGCTTCTGACGCAAGCCACTCGCGCCCAAGAACCGGAACAGCCCCCGCCGCCCATGTCCGTGGCCGTGCTGACCTTCCAGGAAAGCGACGCCAAAGTGCAGGGGCTCGGCGAACAATCCGCCACCCTGCTGGGCGCGTTTCTCAGCACGAACGAAAACCTGGCCATGGTCGAGCGTGCCGAGTTGGACAAGATCCTCAGCGAGCACGAACTGACGCTTTCCGGCACGGTCAACAACGCCACGGCGGCGAAGATTGGGCAACTCACCGGCGCCAAGGTTCTCATCACCGGCCGCGTGTTTCCCGTGGGCAAACAAACCTACGTCATCGCCAAAATCATCGGCGTGGAGACCAGCCGCGTTTACGGCGAAACCGCAAAGCTCGGCAACGCGGACGAGCTGGACGCCGCCATCACCACGCTGAGCGAGAAAATCGGCGCAACCATCACCGAGCGCCGGGAAACGCTCCTGGCGCAAGTGGAAACCGAGCAACAGCGGCTGGAGCGACTACGCAAGGTGTTAGGGCAACGCGCCAATTTGCCCAAAGTCTACGTTTCGATTCCCGAACAGCACATCTCCCGCGCGATTCCCGATCCCGCCGCGCAGACGGAGATCCAAAGAACCCTGCAACAACTGGGATTTGGCCTAACCGAGGCCATGGACGAGGCCGGCGCGCGTGTCATCGGCGAAGGCTTCAGCGAGTTGGCCGGACGCCGCGGGCAACTCATCTCTTGCCGCGCGCGGGTCGAGATCAAGGTTCAGGATGGCAAAGGCAAGCTCATCGCCGTGGACCGGCAAACCGAGGCTGCCGTCGATCTGGCGGAGAACGTCGCTTCGAAGTCCGCGCTGCAGAAAGCCGGCCAGGTCCTCGCGGAACGAATTGTAGCCGAATTGGCGAAACTACCCTGACCGCACATGAACAATAGACTTTGCGCGGCTAGGTTGCTGTTGCTTTATCCACTTTGCCTTCACGCGGAGTTGTCTTCTCAAGTGGAACTCGGTTCGCTTCGTGAAGCTATCGCGCTCAATGAGCCGGAACGCGTCGCCAAACGGCTCGCGGATGGCGCGGACGCGAATCACATCGACGAGCACGGGTTGAACGCGTTGGCCTATGCGCTGCGCTACCGGCGTCCTGACATTGCCAGAATGTTATTGGATTCCGGCCAGGTGAAACTCAACCCCGCGTTCCAAACGCCTACCCAACGCACTTGGCTTCACCTCGCGGCGATTGCGGGTGATCCCGAATTGCTCCCCCACTTTGCGGATGGATGCGACCCCAACGCGCTAGACGAACACGGCTATTCCCCGGCGGACTACGCATTTCGGGCTGATGCTTCCGAGATGCTGGTTGCCCTCCGCGAGCGCGGCGGCCGATTGATCAAGGTGGCGGCCAATCGGGGATTTCCGCTGGTCTATCAGGCGATCGAAGGCCATCACGCCCGAGAGTTCTACCAATTACTCGAAATCGAACTAACCCCTCCGCCCAACCCGGATCCCGCCTCCACTATGGACCCCTTGCAGTTCGCGGCCTGGCACAACAACGCAGACGCGGTCCGAGCATTGCTTCGACTCAATCCGCCTTTGAATCGGACGGTGATCATCGACGGCCGGTTTCCTGCCACGGCATTGGGGATCGCCGCGGCTCGGGGAAACCACGAAACGGTTCGTCTCTTGCTGGAAGCCGGCTCCGATCCGGCGGTCTCCAAACACCTTGCCGTTCATCTCGCGAACTGGTCGGGCGCGGTAGCGGCGTTTGAGCTTCTGCGTCTCCACTGCCCGAATTTCCGGCCGCTTCATCCGTTCCCGATTCGGGATTTGACGGAACGGCCCAATCCCCGGGAGGAGAGCGATTTTCCGTGGAAACAGGTGGTGGAAGAGTTGGCCCACTTCGGGAAACCGGAAATCGCCCGCGTTGAAAATCCCGGCGAACAGGCGGTGCGGCTGGCAATCGTTCATGACGACGCCGGAGCCGATGCCGCCGCATTGCTCGCCGCGGAACTGAGTCTTTTTGAAGACGTGCAGTTGGTTGAGCGCGAGGCCTTTCAAGCCCTCCTGGCGGAAGCGGTTCTCACCACTGAAAGAACGCCGGATTGGTTGACTGCAACTCACGTCTTGCACCGCCAGAGCCTCAAATTGCCGGACGGACGTCTGTTGGGGCAATGGAAGCTGGTGGAGACGCGTTCGGCGGAAGTCCGGTGGATACGCTACGAGTTGCTCGACGGGCCGGGCACCGCGGACCGGGTCGAAGCGTTGGCTGCAGCGTTGTATCAGAGTCTTGCGATTGGTTCCCGTGACGAGAGCCCTCGCATCGTGTTGCGCAACGTGCGGGCGCCCCTCGCCTACCAGAACAAGCGAGAACTGGAGGAGCTTCCCTGGCTGCTGACCGAGCGAAGATTGGTCGAGACCGGTCGTTTCGTGCTGTTGGATCGCCAGCTTTTAGGCTTGCTGGAACGGGAGCGGTTAGCCAATAAACAAACTGAGCCGATTCCAGCCGGCGCCTACGATTTCCGGCTCCTCATCGAACGGTCACTCACCCAAAAACAAACTTTCGGGCTCAATCTCACGATCGCGAACCGGGGCGGGGAAATCCTGCTGAACCGGCGATTTCGAACCGAGACCGGTGACGTTTCGGGACTGGTGAACCAGGCGGTGAAAGCAATCCCGCCCAAGCTGGCGTCCGTTTCCCACGCGGACCCGGAGGCGGAAATCGCCTCTGCGATTGCCGAAGCCAACTGGGCGCTGGGTGCGCAGCTCTTCGCGGTGGCGGAGCAGGCTTCGGAGACGGCGTGGAGCTTGGGCGGGCAGACTTTTGAGGTGGCTTGTCTGCGGGCGCTGGCTCACGCACAGAGGGTCCGTTTCCAGTCCAATGCGTTAGCCAAACACCTGGCCGAATTTCCGCAATCTAGGATCTGGAAGCTGAATTGCGTGAACCATCCGATGCGTCCTCCCGGAGCCCTGAGCGGCCGTCAAGCGATTGCTTCGACGACGGCTGCGCTCAACAGCATTCACGATGCGTTGGATCTCACGCCGGAGTCTTTTCAGGACGCAGAGTGGGAGCGCTGGCTGGAAGATGTGAACGCGGTATTTGATTCGGTTCGCGCTTTGTCAGGGTTCATTCACACGGCGAGCGATCGGCTGCGTTGGGCGGCGGAACTGGATTCGATTCGGGAACGGTTAGGTGAGGCGCGGGAGCGGCTTCGGCAGTTGGCGGCAAAGCAGGGAACCGTTCGGACGTTGCAGGCCGAGGCGGCTTGCGCGGCTCATGCCGTATGGTCCCACAAAGATGACGCGGTATTGCTGGCGGATTGGAATCGCACCGTCGGCCGGCTGGCGAAAAGCACCGACTACTGGCAGCGTGCGCTGATTCTGAATGCGATGCGCCATCCCTTTGGCCCGCGTCACGGGCGCCCGCGAAAGATGCTTCCCGCTTCCGGATATCCGCGCACAGCCTACCAGCGCTGGGCCCGGCAATTCCTGGATCACGATGAGACGGACGTTGCGTTTCTGGCAGCCTGTCTGGCCGATCTGATTCAACGCGGGGAGGCGGGTTACGGCGCCAGGATCGACCGAATCGACCGTGCCTTCCTGGCGTTGACGGAGACCATGGCGAAGGATACCCGGACTTGGGCGATTTTTCGCAAGTGGCGGTGGCCGAGCAAGACGAATTTTCTCCACGTCTCCGAACAGGGCGCCAGCCCGAATCTTCGCCAGCTCTACAAGGAACGCGCAACCATTCACGGACTTGCATCGCTAACCTGCTTCCTGAGCAACGGCGCGGACGGAGGGTTTTTCGACGACCAACGCAACTGGGGCAAGTTTCTCTTCCCGGCGGATTACCAATTCCTGGGATCGGAGGCCGGAGAGATCGTCAAAGCAGCCAGCCAGGCCTACGCTACCCGCACCGGAGTGCCGTTGATAACGGTGGACCGCTTCAGCAATTTTTCCGCCCCTGAAAAACGACGCGAAAACGAGCGGAAATCCCGGCCCCAGCCACAAGTGCCCACCATGGAGCTTACCCGGGTTTGGCATCCGTTCGGCGACGATTCACAGCCGAAATGGGCGCGAACATTCCGGATCTTGAGCGGCCGGCCCGTGGCGGCCAACGGACGATTCTGGGTCTATGGCGAATGGCGGGAATTCTTCCGTGGAGACGGGCGAAGGAAGGGGTGCGTCTTTGGAGTCGATCCCGAAACCATGACGGCATCGGTCTATCCGCTGTCCGATCCCGAGCCGTCCGCGCACCGCATGATGGAGGGGAAGTTGGCTGTTTGGCAGGATGCCCTCGTCATTCTGCGGAGGGAGTCGTTCGCCGCCTTGCACGATTTTGAGACAGGCAAATGGATTTACCACGAGCGTTTCAACCCGGCTCTCGGAAACCCAGCGCGGATCGGGGACGAGGTGTTTGTGTTCAACGATCAGGATGCCAAAAATCAGTCGCTGGTGGGTCTGCACTTGAAAACCGGCGAAACTCGCGTCGTCGCCAGCTCGTTGCGCCACCCGCCCGAATCGCCCATCGACCGGAGCGGGTTGCGTTTTCACCGAGTCATTGGCGAAGGCGAATCGCTCTACGTTCAAGTTTTCGGAGTGGAGTCCAAGCGATTTGTTTGGCATGCGCTCGATCCCAAATCAGGCGATTGGAGCCTAACCGAACCCAAAAACTTCACCGACCGGGAGATCTGGGCGATCGACTTCCGCGGAGCGGAGAACCCACCGCAACTTCGCGGCCCCGCGGGCAGCGCGCCCCTATCGTTTCGCCTACCCCAAACCGGGCCGTTGCAAGACTTGACCCACGACGACGGCAAGACCTTGGCCTGGAAGCTGGAGCACGACCGGGTGATCGGCAATGCAACGCGCCTGGGAGACGACGTGGCATTCATTGCGCCAACCCACAACGAATTCGCAATTTGGATCGCATCGGTATCGGATTTAAAGAGATTCTCGACACGTTGAGAACCTGACACACCACCTTTTGCCTACCCATGATCAAACACCTCATCGCCTTCTCTCTTCTCTCCAATCTCGCCACCGCCGGCGAACTCGGTTCACTCCGCGAAGCCATTGCGCTGAACGAATCGGAACGCGTCGCCGAACTACTCGCGGATGGCGCGGACGCGAATCACATCGACGACCACGGGTTCAATGCGTTCGCTTATGCGCTGCGTTACCGGCGTCCTGACATTGCCAAAATGTTGCTGGATTCCGGCGAGGTAAATCTCGATCCGGCATTCCGAACGCCTACCCAACGAACGTGGCTTCACCTCGCGGCGATTGCGAATCAGGCGGGGCTGGTGGAGACGTTGCTGGGACGGGGATTCGATCCCAATGCGCTCGGCAAATTGGGCTATACGCCGGCGGATTGCGCCTTCCGGGCCAATGCGCCCGACGCGATGGCGCTCCTCATTCAACGCGGCGGCAAACTGGATCGAATCAACTCTTTCGACGACTTTCCGCCGGTTTATTTCGCGATCCGGGATGGGCATGCGGCGGACGTCTACGATCTGCTCTTTGATCACGGTTACGGCACGCTCACGGCGCCGGATCCGGATGGGGAGCGCACCATGGATTCGATCCAATATGCCGCTTACAACAACAATCCGTTGGCAATCCGTCAGTTGCTGAAACGCAAGCCGCAGCTCGACCGGACGGTTATCCTGGGCGATCACGTTCCGGGGACGGCGTTAGGAAGCGCCCACACTGCTCGACGCCGGTTCGGACCCGGCGGCTCACCGGAACATGGCTGTTCATTTGGCGAATTGGTCGGGATCGGTGGAGTTGTTCCGGCTGCTGCGTACGGAGTCGGATTTCGCGCCGGTTCATCCCTTTGCCATGCGCAAAAACCGGCCGCAGCGCGATCTGCGGAAAGACAGCGGGCTGCGTTGGCAAGAGATCGTGGAGAAATTGGCTGAGGAACGCGGTTTTCAGGAAAAGACCGATGCGGTGCGCCGGCATCTCGCTTCGGGACCGGATTCAGCGGCAAAACGCGTGGTTCTGCGCAATGTCCGCGCTCCGCAGGCTTACGGCGACGAACGGAGGAGATCCAAATCCAAACGAACGTAGATTTTGTAATTGGCGAAACAGTGAGGAAGCCTCAATTGGGTTGGATGAATGTGCGCGAACAAAAGACCACTGAGCAATGGGGCCTTTTTCCGCGTTGGTTTGTCAAGGTCTGGCAGCTGGTGCAAGTTCCATCCGCAATCATGGGATTAGTGTCCATGTCCGACGGATGGATCAAGTGGGTTGAGTGGTTCAGCCACTTGATTACGTTTTGGAGGAGAATTACAGGGCCATTGTATGACCGATTTCGTGAACTGATAGCCGATTTTCCGTTGAAATTTGACGACTGGCAGTTGGATTATATCGTTGTTGGAATGATTCTCTTTGCCGTGCCGTTAACTCGGGAATCGGCGCGAACCTTGTTTCGGCAGTTCGGAGAGTTGCGAGACGCGCTGGGCAAGGATGCTGGATTTATTCCCACATCCAAGAGCCGAAAGTACACGACGGTTTTTCTGATTGCGCTATTTATAGGATTTGGGTTCGTCATCTTTCTAATTTGGATTCTTGGAAGCATATTACTATGGCCTTTATCGTTACTGGTTGTCGTTCTTCGCAGGCACCCCAAACCTTCGTTTCCAAAGTTGGAGGAAAGGACTAGGGGTGCGGTTGGCTCGTATGAGGCAAGAATGTCTTCTTACAGAATTAAGCGATCAGCTATCACCACTGGTGGGTGTTTCGTATTCTTGGTAGTATTCAACTACATCGTTCTTCAGTTTTTTGGAAAAATATAGAACCTATGTCCGTCCAGCCTGAATGAGATGGGTTGGTACAACACGTGCGCGGATTTGCGATGAACGTGCCGGTGAGGCTCGATGAAGTGGGCCGACGTCTCCTTCGCCTAACGCCAACCATGGGCAAGGCCACGGAAAGCTGGCGTGTCTTTCGTGATTGGCGGTTTCAGCTCACGAGGATCGCCATGGTCAATTCCACCCTCACGCTTTCCGGTGATTCGTCCGCTGAATCACGAACGCGGTTGGTTCGCCCAATTCGCTTCCGTCGTCTCGTTTCTGAATCATGCCGAAACGCCCACCTATTTTACCGACCGCAAATCCGTGATCGCTCCCATAGGTGAAAAGGCTTACCGGTTTCTGGGGTCCGAAGCCGAGGCCATCGCGGAAGCGGCCAGTCTGGATTGCGCCCGGCGTCTGGGAGCGCCGCTCTCCGAGGTGGAAGATTTTTCGCGTTTTCGGCGCATGAGCGAACTGCGGGAAAAGAAGCGCCGAACACAGAATCCCCCGCCGCCGCCCCGCACCCTGGAGTTGACGCGCCTTTGGCATCCGCTGGGCGCCGGGCCGGAACCGGATTGGGCCCGGGGCGGCATTTGCGCGTTTACCAACGACGCGCCGGTGGTGGCCCTGGACAAATTTTGGGTCTACGGCGAATGGCATGAGGACGGGTGGAGCAAAAGTCGCACGTTAGGCTGCGTCTTCGGGATCGACCCGGAAACGTTGCAAGCGGAGTCCTACCCACTGCCGGAGTTCCGCGGAAGTTCCGGGAAGGGCGGGGAAGTCGCCGTCTTTCCGGATTTCATCCTGGTGGCGCGTCAGGGATCCTTTCTGGCCGTGCTGAATCGCGCCAGCGGAAAGTGGACGGTTTTCGATCGGTTCAAGCCCGTCTTCGGCACGCCGATCGGGCGGATAGGCGAGGAAGTCTTTTTGGTGAATCTGCTGACGAAGACCAACCGGACGCTGGTCGCCATCAACCTACGCACCCACGAAACGCGGGTCGTCGCCAGCCCGTTGCGCAACCCGCCCGGGCGGCCGGCGCAGAGGCTTCTTGAGTTCCGTTGACGAAAAGCTTCAGCGCGCGGCCATCCCAAACACCGGCCACGTGATGCCATTTGCCGGTCGTCGCCTTGGTTCGGCTTTTCCCGCTGGAAGAAACCGTGCCGGAGGCTTTGTCTTTCACCACGAACTCCAGCGTGTCGTCCTCGTTCACCTGCAATCGCCAACTAAAATTGGAGTGGCTGCTTTTCACATCGAGGTAACCCACCAGATCAGCCGTCTGACCGCTCGCCGATGATTCACCCGGGTCATCACGGTCAACGCGGTAGCCTTCTTGGCAAATTTCTCGTTCAACGGCCCGAGCAAAAAATCATCCGTGCCATCGAACTCGAGGGCGTGGTTCGGGCCCTGTGCTTTGGCTCCCTCCACCCAGCGGGCGCCGCCGCCATACCACTCGCTCGGCAAGTGGCGCGTATGGGTGTTTCCCAACATCGTCAGCCGGAGCGAATCGGCGGCGTCCACCAAAATCGGCAAGGACGTGTGGTGCGTTTCGGTCGCTCCGATCAACACGTCGATGGGTGCCTTGCCTGTGTGAATCAGCTCGATCACACCGCGTTTGCGTTCCGGGTAGGGCGTGCCGTGCAGGTAGCTGAACTGTCCCGCGTAATCGTCAATCTCAAAAAACTGCGCGCTGTCGAAAAGATTGGCTTTGAGACAGCCGACGGTGACTCGGCCCGGCTCACGCCCCTCGCCGCCCAGCAGACGAATGCTGCGCAGACTCACCTGACCCGAGTGCCCCGATTGCTCGAAATTCAGATCGCCCACGACGAGATTTTGGTTATCAGCAACGGTTAGTTAGTTAGGTCGTGCCCGTTCATGCTCCCCCAACCGATGAACCCGCTTGTATCACGATCGGCGCCGTCCACCAAGGTGTGGTTGCCGTTGAGAAACTCGCCCACGATCTGGGCGCGGCCACAGTCTTCGATCCGAGCCCGGCCATTGAGCCGCCCTGACAAATACACCACCGATTCCGCGCCGAGATCGTTCAAGTGCAGCCCTTCGCGCAATCGCGCCGTGTCCGAAGTGATATTGGTAGTCTGCGGAAAACTCATCGAATCATAGACCGCCGAACTGGGGCCGGTTTCGGTGTGCTGGATGGCCGTGCAGCCGTCTTTCATGAGGTGCTGATGGAAGCCGAGTTGCTCGAATCGCAGGTTTTGCGGATCGGTTACCGCGAACATCACGCCACCGGTTTCGCCTTTCCACTCGAACTCGGAATGATACCCCGTGCCGCCGATGATATAATCGCCGCCGCTGACCTGGATGGTTTGGCTGAGCCGGTAGCGGCCGGACGGAAAGTAGGCGATCGCGCCCTTGCCGCGCGCTTTGGCCGCGTCGATGCAAGCTTGGACTGCCGCGGTATCATCCTTGTCCGAACCCGCGCCAAAATCCTGGACGGCGTCGAAAATCTTCGTTGGCGTTTTGAGCTTTGTCAGGAGGAACGAATCCGTCGCCTTGAGCGAAATCCGGGAGAGTTTCCCAGCCGGCACATCGACGATTTCGCTGCCCGAACGAAAGTTGTAAACGCCTTCCGTTTTCTCACTAACATTCCGCGAAACGATAGCCTTGTCGTCGTAAAAGTAGATCGGCGCCTCTGCTCCGGGCGGCTTTTCGAAGACGTTGTCGAAAATCAGGCTGTTGTTGTGCGCCGTGATCGAGTGTGGGTTTTTCCAGCCCGAGATGACGCAGTTCTGCACCCCTGCCGGCTGTTTCACGGGTCTTTCCACATCCCAAAACGCGCCTGATCCTAACGAAGTGCAAAACCGGGCCGTCGAACGCGTGCTGCCCCGAATATCAAGCTGCTCGCTGTTCTCGAAATGGCAGAACCGCACGTAACCATACCCGGCGCCGAACTTGATGCCATAGCCGTTATCGCGAAACTCGCAGCGGGTGATGAGCTCGTTGTAATAGTTGTAGCTCTTGCCCATGCCGATCACCATCTCGGAAGTGGCCAGATTCGACTTCGGCCCGCCCTGGAACGAACCGTAGGTCCCAAGGATTCCGGCTGAGGCATTGAGGTAAGCGCTGTTGTAGTGTGAGGACGACGCTTCAAAGCGCAGATCCGCGTTGTGATGCACCGCGATGGTGTTGCGCCCATTCTCGTCCCAAGTGATCCCGTCGAACCGCGATTGCGCGCCGCCCCGCGACCAGAGCATGCGAGATTTGGCGGCGGCGTCCCACTTGATGACGGTATCGCGCCCGTGGCCGATCAACGAGCAAGCGACTGATGACGGCCATTCCAGCGTGGCGGTGATGCGGTAGACGCCGGCCGGGAGATAAACCACTTTGGGCGTGTTTAGATTGGCGTCGAAGAGATTCAGCGCAGCCTGCAATGCCGCGGTATCGTCGGCCTTACCGTCGCCTTTCGCGGCGGGAGTTACGTCGGTCCTAACATTGATCCAGTCCGAACGCTCGATGCGGGGGATGGACGGAATTTCAGGCTTGGCCGGAAGCGTGGCGACCGGAAGGAGAGCCGCGATGAGAAGAAATCGAAACCGAATTTGCATTCGGCAGGAAAAGAGCAAATTGGGCTGACCCGCAAACGATTTTCCGCTTCCGCCTCGATCTACCCAGGTCCGAGGTGTCGCAGACCGCCAAGCGCTATCGGAACCACCACTTGGGTTGCTTTATTGCTGGGGTATGACGGTGATCAACGGACGGGTTGGCGGGCATGGCAGGGGACGGTTATCGCTCTGCTCTTGTTACGCATCCAGCCCCGACTTCGCTGCACTTCGAAAATTCCCTCTTCATCGCAAGGAACACATGAAGCCTCATTTCACCAGCCCAATGGGGAACTCCACCTGTTCCCTCACATAGGTCATTGCCCGCTGTTCCTTGCCGAATTCGTCAGACAGCGTGCGGAGCCGGCTCTTCACGTAGGCCTCCAGTTCCTGAACGTCTACGATGCCGTCTCCAGCGGCGTCGGCCTTTCCCAAGAGCCTCGCCTATTTGGACAAGCGCCAACACCTACTGGCCTACGGCCGACTGATCGAACAGGATTTGGTCATCGCCAGCGGCGTGATCGAGGGTGCGGTGCGTTATGTGATCGGCGAAAGAATGGATTGTTCGGGGATGCGCTGGATCGAAGGACGTGCTGAGATGCTCTTACATCTGAGATGCATCGAACTCAACGGAGAATGGGAGAGGTTCTTTCGATGGGCTCGCGACAAGATTGCCAAAACTCAGCATGACGAACTAAGAACTGTTCAGATTCGAACAAACCTCCCTGCGCAACTACCAGAAAAATGATGGAATGAGAGGATTTGCACCCGATTGATTTCGCGCGATTCAGGAACGGCGTCGTGCGATGCAGGATTGATTGCGTGCGATGCAGGATTGATTTGGCGTGGTCCGGGATTGACCTCGCGTGTTGTAGGATCGATTACGTGCGATGCAGGTTTGATTTGGCGTGGTCCGGGATTGACCTCGCGTGTTGCAGGATTGATTGCGTGCGATGCAGGTTTGATTTGGCGTGGTCCGGGATCGACGTCGCGTGTTGGAAGACTGGCTCGCGCGGCGGCGGATCGAGACTTCGGGCCATTTTCTGGCGGCCTGGCGACAAAATAGGTTAGCCGTGGGTTTCAACCCACGGATGCGACGTACCAGTGCTTATCCGTCGCGTAGCGACCGGTTACGCGGGGAGAATTGTACAGACCTTAAGCGGTCGCTACGCGACGCATCATCCGGCCCGCCTTTCCGTGGGTTGAAACCCACGGCTAACCTATTTTGTCGCTACGCGACATTCAGCTTCGGTCACACCCGTTCGACGAAATCTGCCTTCGCAACACGTCTCCGGAAAGCTCCTTCACGCCATCTTTGATGTCATCGCTCAGGTCTACCACAGCTCCGCGCCGGTTTCACGCTCTTTCACTGGCCGGCTATTCCGGCAAATTTGCGGTTGGAAATCTGACGGCGAGGCGTTAGTCTTGCGCAATGCGAGGCGCAGCCTGACGTCTATTCCCAATGCCTGAGGATTGCCCAAAACAACTCATCGCGGACGCTTTGGTGGACTCCTACCACGAGGTGGGAGGGATCAACCGCATCGACTGCACCAATCTCCCCTCCAACCGCGCCATTGCCGGGATTTGCCGCGATTTTTTGCGTCTGCTTTTCCCCGGCTTCCACGATGAGGAGCCCATTCACCGCAACGATGTGGCGGATTTGACGCGCAAGCGCATTTTCGGCCTCGTGGAGCGCTTGACGCCGGAAATCGCCAAGAGCCTGAAGTATTCCGAGCAACGCGGCGGCCGGCACGATGAATCGCCGGAGGAGGTGGTTTGCAGCTTTTTGCGCGAATTGCCCGAAATCCGCCGTTTGCTGCGGACCGACGTGGAGGCAGCTTATGAGGGCGACCCGGCGGCGACGACTTACGAGGTGATCATCCTGAGTTATCCGTCGATCGAGGCTATCGCCATCCAGCGCCTAGCGCACGTGCTTTACCGCAAGGGCGTGCCGCTGATTCCGCGCATCATGACGGAGTGGGCCCACAGCCGCACGGGCATCGATATCCACCCCGGCGCGGCCATCGGTTCGCATTTTTTCATCGATCACGGCACGGGCGTGGTGATTGGCGAGACCTGCACCATTGGCCATCACGTCAAGCTCTACCACGGCGTTACGCTGGGCGCGCGCAGCTTCCCCAAAGACGCCGAAGGCCGGGTGGTCAAGGGCAACAAGCGCCACCCGGATGTGGAGGATTACGTCACCATTTACCCCAACGCCACCGTCCTGGGCGGGCACACCAGATTGGGCGAGCAATCCACCATCGGCGCGAATGTTTTCCTGCGCCGCAGCGTCCCACCCCACACCTTGGTTACGACGGAAGGCGCCGCCCAACGCTTCCTGGACAAAACCACCGGCCAGGAGCAAAAAATCGACAATTCCGACGTGCAACCTGCCGCTCTCCCGTGAAGTCCCGAAAAACTCCCGATCGCCGCCAGTTGGAGCTGGATTTTTCCTTCGACCAGCCTTCCGCCGCTGCCGAGTCCCCGGCTCCCCCGCCCGCGCCAAGCTCGCAGCCGCGAGCCAATCGCCACGGCGCCGACGTAGAATTGACCCGGATTTCGCGGGAATTGATCGCGAAAATCGGCCACGAAGACCTGGCTCAGGAGGTGAAGGTGGTGTGGAACGCGCGTTTGCGAACCACCGCCGGACGCGCCTATCGCAACGAAAAACTGGTGGAGCTGAATCCCGCGCTGGAGCAACTGGATGACGCCGAAAACGAGGTGGACCGCACCCTTCGGCACGAGTTGGCGCATCTGGTGGCCTATCACCGTGCCGGCAAGCGCCGAATCGATCCCCACGGCCGCGAATGGCGAAAGGCGTGCGCGGATTTGGGCATCCCGGGCGAGGATCGTTGCCACGATTTGCCGTTCGAGCGCGCCCAGCAAAAACGCCGCTACGTCTACAGCTGCCCCAACTGCGGGCACCAGATTTTTCGCGTGCGCAAGATCCGCCGCTCGGCGGCCTGCTACGACTGTTGCCGCAATTTCAGCGGCGGAAAGTTCGATACGCGCTTTGAGCTGAGCATGAGCTTGCTGGACGACGAAGATTGAAAACGTGGCCCTATCAGCGCGATGCACTCGACCCGCGAACCGAGCATTTTCGCTTTCCCGGGCTGAATTTCGAAGGCGCGGTCGCTCTCTGGGCCGGCGACGCCGAATTTCGCGCGTTTTTTGCCAAAATTCTCGCCGATTCGCGGTTTGGCGCGTTTTTTTGGGAAAATCCGCCTCTTACCCCGGAATCCGCGGCTGGCGAGTTTGAGTTCGTCCTCATCGACGGGCCGTCGCTGGCCTCGCTTCGGCCGCAACCGGGCCCGTTTTCCGCATATTTTCGCGATTTGGACGATTCAGACCAATCCGTGGCGCGATTTCAAAACCGCGGCGGAGATTCCACGCTCATCGCCCCGAAGCCGCTGGCGGACGAGGCCATTTACACCAGCTTGGCGCCCTTTTGCCGCAAAGCGCCGGCCACGCAGATCGACGAATTATGGCGCTGCGTGGGCCAGACGCTTCAGGATCGGCGCGGCTCATCTTCGCCGGTGTGGTTGAGCACGGCCGGGATGGGCGTGAGCTGGCTCCACATCCGGTTGGACCCCACGCCAAAATACTACCGCCACGCGCCCTATCGCCGGATTTGACCGATTTTTCAGGTTTCAGGCTAATACCGCTCCACATCCCAGCCCTGCACGTTGCGCTTGGCCACGCTGAAATTGATCCCGATGGCGATGCACTGGCGCTTGGTCCCGGCCCAGCGATCCATGTAGTTCTTCTCCCGAATCTGTTCGAGCGCCTTTTGCGGGCTGCGGCCGCATTTGAACTCGATGACGTAGACTTTGTCGGGAAACTCGATGGCCAAATCAGTGCGGCCTTCGGAACTCAGGATTTCGCTGGTGGCGATCATCCCGGTCAGCGAGGCGACGACATAGAACAGGGTGTGGAAGTTGGCTTCGTTGAGCTTTTCGCCCAACACCTGGGGGATGGAGGCAAACACCGCGTTGACTCCCTTCATGAACGCCTCGATGTCTTCGATGGCGAGGTGATCGGCCAGATCAAAGGCGGTGACCAGCCCGCTGACGGCCTGCCGATTGGTCAAGCTGCCGTAGAGCAACTCCAGGAAGGCGCCTTTCACCTCTTCGTTCGGGTAACCAAGGGTAAGCGCGCGGTCGTGCACCTCGTGGATGGTGAGATAGCCGCTTTGGAAGAGCAAGGCGGCCATGTCCAGGTTTTCGATGTCGAAAGTGTTGGCGAGGCGTTCGGGCACCTTGAGCCCTTCCAGTTGCTCGGGCTGGATGGGAGAAGCGGCGAAGAGGTCGGTGAGATACGTTGGGGTGCCGGAGTCGAACCAATAAGAGCCGAACTCCAGGTCCTTCAGCGAGCGCAGGATGGAAAAGGGGTTGTAAACCTGGAGCGGGTTGCTGGAGAAGCGGTAGCCATTGTATTGCCGGCGCAAGGTCGCGATGACTTGTTCCTCGCTTTGGCCGAGCTTTTCGCTAAAGGCGTGGATGTGCTGGGCAAAACAGGTGGTGAGTTCTTCCTGCGTGTAACCGAGCAGCCCGGCGTGCGAGGGGGAATTGCTGATGTCCTCCACCTGATTGAGATCGGAGAAAATGGACACCTTGCCGAAGCGGGTGATCCCGGTGATGAAGAGAAACCGAAGATGCTGTTGCACCTCGTTCTCCTTGAGGGTGCCGAAGAGGCGCTTGAGGATGGCGCGGTTTTGGTGGGCGATCTGGATCGCTTCAGGACCTTTGCCCAGGAAATTGAGAATGGGTTTGTCGTATTCGTCGACCAGAATGACAACCTTTTGCCCAGTAGTCTCGGCCACTTTGCCGATCAATTCCTTGAAGCGACCACTAATCGGCGGCTCATCCAGTTCCACGTCAAACGCAGCGGCGGTTTGGGCAAACTTGGCCGAGAGATTGATCTCGAAGCGCTCGGGAGTCTCCGAGGTAATCCCGTTGAAATCCAGCACGATCACCGGATGCGGCTTCCATTCCCAGCCGGTTTCCCGGTCGATCCAGAGGCCCTCGAAAAGTTCGCGGTTTCCGCGAAACAACTCCTGCAAGGTGGAAACCAGCAGGCTCTTGCCAAAACGACGGGGATGGGAGAGAAAATAGGCCGAATTAATCTCGCGAGCCAGCCGGTAAATCCACTCGGTCTTATCGACATAGACTTGCCCGGCCTCTCGCAGGGTGGAAAAGCTGGAGTTCGAGACGGGAAGAGAGGGCAGCATGAAGTTTTGTCGTTCGCAACTACCATAACCGCACGTCAAACGGCTGCAAACACCCGGTTGGACCCCACGCCAAATATTCCGCCACGCACCCTATCGTTGACCCATTCGCGGGTTGCCCAACCCATCTGACGGCCCCATGTTGTCGGACTGATGAGCATTTTGAGCAGCGCCACGATGCGGAAATTTTTGCGCGAATCCTTCGCTAACCCCGAAAATAAGCCGATCACCGTCGCCATTTCCAAGCAAAAGAAGTGGCTGGCGGATGTAAAGGCGCAGTTTGAGCGGCAAGACGGCGTTTCCGCCAAAATCTCGACCAAATACAACCCGGAGACCAGAAAATCCGAGGAAATCCGGCAAGTCCGGATCGGCCTGCGGACACCCGAGCAGTTGTCGAGGTGGTCGCGCGAGGACCACTTTGAGGTGGGGTTTCCGGAGGGCTCCAGGATTCCCCACGCCAGTTACCAGGCTTATTGGCAGCGGAGCGACAACATCACCATGGCATCCATCAAAATCGACGCGCAGGAATTGCGCAAAATCCTGGAACTGACCCCGGCGGAGCAGAACATCATGCTGGTGGGCCGACACGGCATCGGAAAATCGGAGGTCATTCGCGCTTACCACGAAGCGTTAGGCCGGCGCGTGGTGGCGCTGTTTTTGGGCCAAATGGCCGACCCGGGCGATTTGATCGGTCTGCTGCGAATCGACGAAAAACAGGGCCGCACCGACTTCATCCCTCCCTACTGGTGGCCCGAGCCGGATCAGCCGATCGTGCTGTTTTTGGACGAATTGAACCGGGCGCGGCCGGAGGTGCTGCAATCGGTCATGGATCTAACGCTGAATCGCCGCCTGGCCGGCAAGCAATTGCCCGCTGGCAGCTACGTCATCGCCGCCGTCAACGAGGGTGACGAGTATCAGCTCACCGATCTGGATCCGGCCCTGGTTTCGCGCTTCAACATCTACGAATTCGCCCCCACCGTGGATGATTGGCTGGTTTGGGCGACGGATCGCGAGTTGGACGCGCGCGTGGTCCAATTTATCCAGGAAAACCCCGGTTGGCTGGATGGAACGCCCTCCCGTCAAACCGGCGAGCCCGGTGTGGCTGTGGCCGGCGCGGATTTGGAAAAATCGCCCGACCGCCGAGGCTGGGAACGCGTGGCGCGGCTCCTTGCCGGGCAAAAAACGCTGGACGACATCCTCCTGAAGCTCACCGCCGGCATCATCGGGTCCCCCGCCGCGGTCGAGTTTTTCCGCCAGGCGCGCAAACGGCCGGAGTTGCTGCCGGAAGACGTTTTGCTGCGTTTCGGCAAGGCCAAGCCCAAGCTGAAAAGGCTCCAAGTGCCGGATTTAGCCAACCTGAACGAGCAAATGCTGCTCTGGATGCAGGCGCAAAAGCTCAAAGCCGCGGAAAAGAAGACGGTGCTCAAAAACATGCTCGGCTACCTGGAACTGATGCGCGACAACCAGCAAAACGAGGTTCTCGCGTACCTGGCGAGCAAGCTCAACGACCCCAGGTTCGACAACGTCAGCCTGGTCCTGTTTGGGTCGCAGCCGATTTTGGACCTCATGACCAGCTACGTGAAGGGGATCGAGCTGAAATGAGGCGAAAACCAGCCAGCGAGCGGATTCAAGAGGTCGTGGAGCAGTGGTTTCTCAAGGAACCGGCCCTGTTTTTGGCCTGGACGACCCATCACGTCCGCGCCGAGCCAAAAATCGCCTCCGTGCGTGTTGGGCGCGGAAAAATCGAGTACAACCCGTTGTTTTTCGACGCGCTAGACGCCAAAACGCTCGCCGAGGTGATGCGGGTGGAGGCGACGCGGATTCTGCTCAAACACCCCTACGAGCGCCAAATGCCGAACGCCGCCGTGGCCTTCGCCGCGAGCAATTTGACGATCAAGGAGCACCTGCCAACGTCGTTGCCGTTGCCGCGGGCTGTGGACGTTTTTGGCGATCGCGAGCACGACGCGCAGTTTTTCGAGTACTACTACAAGCAACTGCTGAATCATGGCGAGACGGAAGAATCAGGCAGCTCGGGTGCTTTGGACCAATCAGGCGGTTCGGGCGGATCGAGCAGTTCGGGAGGTTCGGATGAATCGGATGGCGAGCAGAATCCGTTAGCCTGCTACCGCGCCTCGGGCGAGGAAAACGCGCGCGATTGGGACGAGGATCTCCTGCAAACCGAGCAAATCAACGTGGTGATCACGGAAATCGAGCGTGGTCAGGATTGGGGCTCGCTGCCCGGCAATTTGCGCGAACACATCCTCGCCACGCTGCGTCCCAAGGTCGACTACCGCAAGCTGCTGCGCGCGTTTCGGGCCAGCATCCTCAGCTCCCAACGGAGGCTGACGCGCATGAAGCCGAATCGGCGCTACGGCTTCGCTTACATGGGCAGCCGGCGCGAATTTTCGACCAATTTGCTCATGGCCGTGGACGTCAGCGGCTCGGTCAGCAGCCAAGACGTGCGCGTGGCGTTTTCCATCGTCAACCGCCTCTTCAAATACGGCATCGAGGGCATCGACGTCATCCAATTCGACACCGAGGTGCGCGGAAAACCGCTGGAACTGAAGCGCGCCCGCCATGAGGTGCAAGTGTTAGGCCGCGGCGGGACCGACTTTCAGCCGGTTATGGACTACCTGGACGAGCACCCCGGTTATGACGGCCTCATCCTCTTCACCGACGGTTACGCGCCCATGCCGGATTTGCCGCGAAAAAACCGCAGAACCCGGATTTTGTGGCTGTTCAACCAAATAGGCCCCTGGAGCAATTTGGCGGCGGATTTGGCGAAACGTGGGATGGTCTCCGCCTACGTGGCGAATTCGTGAGGGAAGGGGACTTAAGGGACGGAAGGGACCCAAGGGACGCTGTTCCCGAACCGGAGCTTTTAGGTCCCTTCAGTCCCTTCAGTCCCTTCAGTCCCTTCATTTTACGCCTCACCCCAACCCCTCCTCTTTCAGCCGCAATTGCCCGCATGCCGCGTCGATATCGTGGCCTTTTTCCCGGCGCAAGGTCGCTTGAAGCCCGCCGCGGCGCAGAATGGCGAGAAAGGCGTCTTGATGCGTTTCGGCCGGCCGTTTCCACGGCAATCCATCCACCGTGTTGTAGGGGATGAGGTTGATTTTGGCACGCAGCGAGCGTGCGCGATGGGCGAGGAGTTCGGCTTGCTCCAGGCCGTCGTTGATGCCGGCGATGAGGATGTACTCGAAGGTGATTTTCTGCCTTTTGCGCCGAGAAAAGTAGGTGAGCGCCTCAAAAAGACGGTCGAGCGGGTATTTGGCGTTCACGGGCATAATCCGTTCCCGCACGGCGTCGGTCGCGCCGTGCAAACTGACGGCAAGGCGGATTTGCAGCGGCCAATCGGCGAATTTTTCGATCTGCGGGGCCAAGCCGGAGGTGGAGACGGTCATGTGCCGCGCGCCGATGCCGACGCCCCACGGAGCGTTGAGGATCTCGATGGCGGTGAGGACGTTGGTCAGGTTGGCCAGCGGTTCGCCCATGCCCATGAAAACGACGTTATCGACGCGCCGGCCGCTCTCGGCTTCGGCCTGGAGGACTTGCTCCACAATCTCGCCGGGCTCCAGGTTGCGGGTAAAACCGGCCAGGCCGCTGGCGCAGAATTTGCAATCGTACGCGCACCCCACCTGGCTGGAAACGCAGAGGGTGTGGCGGTCGGAAGCCTGGCCGTAAAGCGCGGGATTCGCCGGAATGAGGACGGTCTCGATGAAGCGGCCGTCTTTGAGGCGAAAGAGGAATTTGCGGGTCGAATCGTCGGCGCCTTGGGTGCGTGTCAGGGTGAGGGAGCGCAATTTGAAGCCGGCGGCGAGTTTTTCGCGCAAACCCAGGCTGAGGTTGGTCATTTGCGCGAAATCGGCGGTCCGTTTTCCGTAGATCCACTGCGCCAATTGCCGGGCGCGGAATTTCGGCTCACCCAGGGTGGTTAGGGTCGATTCGAGGGTTTGCAGGTTTTGAGAGGTCAGGAGCATTTTGAAATCCGAAACTCGAAATCCGAAAGGATCGACCCTAAGCTACGGGACTCCGAGTTTCGAGCCCGGAATCGCCGGCCGGCTCTGTGAATTTTGATCTCGAATTTCGAATTTCGAATTTCGAATTTCGAGTTTCGAGTTTCGAATTTCGAGTTTTTCCCCAAAAATGCGCTTCAAACTCACCATCGCCTACGACGGCCGCCCGTTTGCGGGTTGGCAGAGCCAGCCTGGCGGCAACACGATCCAGGATCACCTCAACGCGGCGGCGCGGGCGGGTTCATCCGGAAGCGGGCGCGGTCCATGGCTCCGGGCGAACCGATGCCGGGGTTCATGCGCTGGGGCAGGTCGCCCATTTCGACGCGCCGGAGCGGCTAAAGATGGATGGCGCGGCCTGGCTGCGCGCGCTGAACACCAAACTGCCGCGCACCGTTCGGGTCATGGATTGCGAGCCGGCGGATGCGTCGTTTCACGCGCAATTCGACGCCTGCGGCAAGACGTATCGCTACGACCTGTTCACCGGCCCGGTTTTGCCGCCGTTGCTGGCGGGGCTGTCCTGGCACGTGCCGAAAAAGCCGGATTTGTCGAAGCTGACCGAACTTGCCGCGTTGTTTGAGGGCGAGCACGATTTCGCCGCGTTCGCGGCCAACCGCGGGGATGCGGAATCAAATCCGGACAACACCCGGCGCCGGATTTTTCGCGCAAACCTGCAAACGCAGCCAAATCGTATCCGGCTTAGCTTCCACGGTAGCGGTTTTCTCTACAAAATGGTCCGCCTCATCGTCGGCGCTGCGATTCGTTGCGCGCAAGGCGGCGTTTCGATCCCGGAAATCCAGGATTTGCTGGAAAACCCGGCTACGGGCAAAAAATCGCCTCTCGCCGCACCTCCGGACGGGCTTTGCCTGGTTTCGGTGGACTATTCGGCCGGTTCGGGCTCAGGCAGCCTCGACTCGCTCGCGGCCGATGCCTCGTAGCTCGAACACTTTCAGGATCGTTTGCTCGATGAGGTTGTTCGGGCAGGAAGCTCCGGCGGTGATGCCGATGGTGACGGGACGCTCGTCAGATTTCAGGACGTCGGTGTAGCTGGTTAGCTCCTCCTTGCGCTCCAGGTCAAAGTGGAGGATCTCGCTGAGCGAGCGCAAGCAATCGGAGGTGCGGATGAAGAACGACGGGACGTGTTCGCCACCGATTTTCACCAGTTGGCTGGTGTTGGAGCTATTGTAACCGCCTACGACGAGTAGCATATCCATGGGATGGGTCAGCATGTCGTGCAAGGCATCCTGACGTTCCTGCGTTGCGCCGCAAATGGTGTCGAAATTCTGGAAATTGGCCGTTTCTCCCTCATCGCGGTCGCAAACCGCCTGGCGCAGGCGGCGTTGCATCTCCTCGGTCTCGCTTTTGAGCATGGTGGTCTGGTTGGCCACGCCGATTTGGCGCAGGTGAAGGTCGGGATCGAACCCATCGGAGTGGGCGCCCTCAAATTTGGCCAAAAACTCGGCCCGGTCTCCACCGGTGCGGATGTAGTCGCAGACATCGTCGGTCTCGTCCAGGTTCAGCACCACCAGGTAGTGGCCGCGGCGGTCGGCGCCCATCGCGCGGGATGCCGTGGCCTTGGTTTCCTCGTGGTAGGCCTTGCCGTGGATGATGGAGGTGGCCTGGGTTTTGGCGTATTTTCGCACTCGTTTCCACACGCTCATCACGTCGCCGCAGGTGGTGTCGATGATCTGGACGCCGCGCTCGTTCAGCTCGTTCATCGTCTCCACCGTCGTCCCGAACGCCGGCACGATGACCACGTCTTCCGGCCCCAAATCGGCGATGGCCGCGTCGCGGCCCGGGCCAACGACGTTTTTGATCCCCATCTCCATCAATTGCCGGTTCACCTCCGGGTTGTGGATGATTTCGCCGATGAGGTAGATGTTTTTGTCCTCGAAAACCTTCCGCGCCGCGTAAGCCAGATCGATGGCGCGCTCCACCCCGTAGCAGAAGCCGAATTCCTTGGCCAGCAGCACCGTGGTGTTGTCGATTTCCAGCCGGCCGCCGCGGGCGCGGACTTTTTCCACGATCGTGCTGCGGTAGTGGACCTCCACCTCCGCCTGAACGCGCTCCATCACCTCCGGCCGGCGGACGTTGACGCGTTTTGGCTGGGATGTCGTGGTTGCCGGCATCACTTCACCGGATCGTGGGCGGAGGGCCTTCCTCGAACAGGGGCCCCACCGGCTTGGTGAAGGCTTTTTCGGTGATTAGCAGGCTGGCTGGTGGATCGGGGTCCTCGTAATCGGTGGGGCGCTTGATTCTGCGGCCGATGGTTTGATCCTCCGGCAGCCGGTCCGCGATGTAGACCGGCGTGCCCGTTTTCACGAGGTGAAAAAACTTGGGCGCCACGTTTTGATGCACCCGCAGGCAGCCGTGCGAGCGCGGCACGGGCCAAACCCCGCCGCTGTGGAAACCGTAGCCGGGGTGAAATTCCACCCAGTACGGCATGGGGTAGCCCACGTAGCGATGGCCGCGGGGCGTGTTGGCGCTTTTCCCGGGGCGGATGGAATTTTGGCCGACGTGGAAGCCGTAGGTGTAGCTGCGCTTGTCCTCGATCTTGCGAAAGACCTTGAACGTGCCCTTCGGCGTGGGATTTTGCGGCGTGCCGATGGTGACAGGGGTAACCAGCAACAGTTTGTCGCCCTCAGTCACGTAGGCCATTTTTTGCTCCAGGCTGACCCGGACTTTCACCGCACTGGGGTTGGAAGAGCGATAGGCTTTGGAATCGAACTCGCTGACGACGCTGGAGCAACTCGACAGCGTGACGGCGGCCGCGATTCCGGCGAGGGACAAGAATTGGGCGTGAATTTTCATCGCCGGTTAGGATGCGTGCAAGGAACGGCGGTGTAAACCGGGAAAATCACGCTTTCGGCAGTGGGACGCGAGGGAGAATCGTGCTTTTCAGGCTAAGCTGATTTGGTTAGGCCGATTTCCCTGGAATCAAGCCATGCTTGGAGATCGCCCAACGCCTTGAAGTCCAGCAAATCGAGGCTCAAATCCTCCGCCTGCGCGTGATTCAATCGTTCCAACCGCGTGTCCAAATCCGCGGGAACATTGCTGAAGCGCTTCGCTGGATGTCCTCCGTGGCGTAGCCGTGTTCGTAGAGACTGCGCACCAGAAGCCACTTGGCGGTGAGCCGCGGGCGAAGATTTTTGCGCTGCCGCAATGCAGCTAGTTAGAGTTTCAACTGCTTCATTTCACCCCAAAACCAACCCCGGCGGCAGCGCCTCGCCAAACAAACTCGCTTGCTCGGCTTTGGCGACTGGGACGTAGGTTTCTAGCGGCGCCAGCTTCACCGGCGGGACTCCCGCACCTTTCAATTTGCGCACGATCTCGCCTCGCAGCTTTTTGGGTAAATCCAGCGCGCGGTTGTCGACGATTCGGGCGGCTCGCAGGAAGGCGGGGACTAACGCGGCGTGAACCTGGGTTTTCCAGTCAAAATCGCGAACCCGCTCGAAGGCCGCCCCCACCGAGGCCGGGGGGAGGACGGATTCCGGGCCGGCGTAGGTTGGGGCTCGGTTTAGCAACAAAGTTAGGGCCACCCAGTAGGGCTCGGCGTAACCGCTTTCGCGGCCTAACGCGCTTCCTCGCTCCACCAGTAATTCGGCGACTTTGCGCTTGGTTTGGGGCGCGACGCGCTCTAACGCGCCGACTAAGCGGACGATCTCCGCGCTGGGCTTGGTTTGTTGCTCGATTTTTGGCAGGCTCTGGGCGAGCAACCCTTCCTGACGCTCGCGGCATAGCCCGCCGGATACGCGTCGCCAGAGGACGTGCGCCTGCATTTCCAGACGCTTGCCGGGAAACCAGAATTCTTCCTCCTGCACGCGCCAAAGCTGGTCGATGCGCGATTCATCCAGCGCGACGCCGTAGCCGGGGCGCAGCAAAAATCCGGCCAGCGCGATCCAGCTTTCTTCGTGGTCGATGGATTGGTAGCGCCAGTCGAAGCAATCGGCGTGCGTGGTCCACAGTTGGCGCAAAAGGTGGGCGTCCCACTCGTGTTTTGGCTGTGTTAGGATTTTTTCCAGGCTGGCGAGAAGACGCGTCGGGGTGAGCTTGTCGCGCTTGTTGTAGGGCTGACCAAAGAGATGGGAAATCCGCGCTCGGGCGGCTTCCAGCTTTTCGTCGGGAACACTGGATTGGAAATTGGAAATTGGAAATTCGGAGTCTGAAGCCTCCTGGCGGAGGTTGAATTCCAGCGGCCAGCGCGTTTCGGGATCGTCGCCGCGCAGGCACTCGATTTGCAGCAAACCGACCGCGTTGAGCCGGGTGCTGAGATCGACCGGGATTTGGCCGGAATCATCGGAATCGTTGGCGTTGGCGACGGTTTGCAGCGGCGGCAGGGCGTGAAAATCGGCCGTGTCGGCATCGATCACCTGGCCGGCGCGAAATTTGTCCGGGCGCGTGGAGCTGAAGACTTGAAATTGAACCGGTTGGTTAACGACCAAGCTCAGATTCAGGCCGTCGAGCACGATTTCCTTGCCCTGGGCCGTGCCTTTGGGCAACACGCAGACTAACGAAGCGTCCTCACCGCGCCGAACCTGCAAAAACAGCGTTCGCGCCGCGCCGGCCTCGATGCGGCTGGCCTGGTGCTGGAGTAGCCAGCCGTAACTGGCCGCTCCGCGAGCCACGGCCAGGGCGGGTTGCGCGTTTTCCAGGATGACGGGCGCGTTTCCGCCCTGCCAGCGCGCGATTTGGGCGGTGATGCGGAGGCGAAGCCGCTCCGGCTGAAGGCTGCCGCCGTTGAAGAGCACGGCGTCGATTTTTGGTCGATCGGTTAGGAATTCGGCAAGGTGGTGGGTGATGGCGCTGTCCGTGGCGTAGGGCAGGCCAAATTCGCGCAGACCAGAGGCGACGCGCCCTGGTTTGGCCGTGGCTTCGCATTCCGGGTAGAATCCGTCGAAGAGCAACGCCCGAATTTCGGCCAGGCTTAGTTTTGCCGTCAAGGTGCCGGCGAGCAGGCCCGATCCGCGTCCGGGAACGGCCAGCGTGAAGTCGTCCCCCTCCGTTTCGGCGCCGATTTCGCACGCCAGCGCGTCCTCCTTGACCCGGCGGCATTGGGCGACCAGGTGGCTCCACTGATCGGCGCTAAGTTGCTCGCCAAACTGCGGTTCCGCGATGTGAGCCAGCGCCAGATCGATGTTATCGCCGCCCAGCAAAATGTGGTCGCTCACGGCGATGCGTTTGATGACCGGCAGCTTGCGATTTTTCCAAACCCGGATGTCGAAGAGGCTGAAATCCGACGTTCCGCCGCCCACATCGACGATGAGGATGGTGTGGGGCCGGGTTGGCAACTTTGGCAAAAAATCCTGGAGCGTACCGCCTGCCTCGTGCGTCTCCAGCCAACGGTAAAACGCGGCCTGCGGCTCCTCCAAAAGCCGGACGCCATCGGGAAAACCGGCCTCGCGCGCCGCATCCAGCGTGAGCCGTTGGGCTACCGCGTCAAACGAAGCCGGGACGGTGACGGTGATCTCCTGCGCATCGAACGGCGCGTCGCCGAGCGCCTCATTCCACGCGTCACGCAGGTAGTTGAGGAGGAGGGCGGACGCTCGCACGGGCGAGATTTTGGCGTTTTCGCCGACTTGCTCCGAGCCCCAGGGCAGGAACCTGGACGTGCGGTCGACACCCGCGCTGGTGAGCCAGGATTTGGCCGAATGCACGACGCGCGCGGGGTTGACGGTGGTTTGGCGCCGGGCAAAGCGACCAACGATCCAATCGCCGCCCTTCGCCTTCCCACGAAGCTGAGCCAACTCCTCATCGGCCGGCAGGTAGAGGAAGGACGGCAGGGCATCGCGCTCGATCAACGTCGTCGCGCTATCCCACTGCGGGATGGGCAACACGCACGATTCGGCGCGCTTGGCCTGCAAGGGCGCGTAGGCCATGGCACAGTTGGTCGTGCCCAGGTCGATGCCGATGCTGTAGCGGGCTTGGCTCACGCGCGGCGCTGTTTACGTGCTTGAGACAGGAACTTGATCCAAATCCGGAACCTTGGGTGTCAACTTGTCAGGATCGTGGTCAAAATCGGCAATCATGCGCCAACCTTACCGGCCATCCCTGTTGGGCGCAATGAGGCGCCGGCAACATGCAAAAATCACTGGTTTGCACCACATCTGGAACTTAAGATTTCCCTATCCATGAATTATCGCATCCCTCTGCTCCTCGATCCCCAGCCCGAAGGCGGTTATACCGTGACTTCACCGCTTGTGCCGGAGTTAGTGACCGAAGGCGACACGGTGGAGGAAGCGCTGGAAAACGTAAAAGAGGCAATCCAGGCAGTCGCTGAGGTTTATCAGGATCTGGGCCGGCCGTTCCCGAAAAACGCGGAGGAAACGCCAAACGTCGCCGCCAAGGTTCACGCCTCATGGCTCACACCCCCTCGTTGCGGTGAAGCTCAATCTCGCCCAACAGCTCCGTTTGCACGGCGCGAAAGTGGTTGACCTTCATCAGCTCTAACAACGCCAAAAACGTCACGATCACCTCCCCCTTCGTCGTCGCCTTGGCAAAAAGCTGGGAAAACGGGACGCTCTGGCCGGGCGGGATGGAATCGAGCAAGTGGCTGATCTTGTCGCTCACCGTCCAGTGATCGTCGATCACCTCGCCAAAGCTTCCCTTGCTCTCCTCAAAGCGCTGGAGGACGTTTTGAAAGGCCTGGATGAGGTCGAAAATGCCCACGTCGCCGGCTGGGCTGGCGTCTTCCGGCAATTCCGGAATTTCCGGCAAATGATGGAAGTGCGCGCTCTGCTGTTCCTCGCGCTGACCCAGGAAAGCAGCAGCGTCCTTGAACTTTTTGTACTCGATGAGCTGTCGGATGAGGTCCCAGCGTGGGTCGTCCTCCTCGGCCTCCTCCTCAGGCGGTTGCACGTGGCGCGGGAGCATGAGCCGGCTCTTGATGTACATGAGGTTGGAGGCCATGACGATGAACTCGCCGGCCAGGTTGATGTTGAGCAGCTTGAAGGTCTCCAGGTAGGCCATGTACTGCTTGGTGATCCGCTCGATGGAGATGTCGTAGACGTCCACCTCGTCTTTTTTGATGAGGTAGAGCAGCAGATCCAGCGGGCCTTCGAAAATGTCGAGCCGCACCTTGTACTCGTCTTCCACGATGCCGGCAATCTTCGGCTCCAGCGCGCCAAATGCCACCGAATTCTGCTCCGGGCGCATCCTGGTTGATGCGAAGGAGTTAGGGTGTAGGATGCGGCATGGAAACCCGCTCTTTCGCGCAATGGACGCTGCCTTTGCTGGAAAAGACGTTCAAACTCAGGCGCCACCGCTCGTTGGCGAGCCTAACGAAGTGGTTGGATTCGCCGTGCGAAATTACCGAGGAGGAGCGCGCCGAACTCGAAGTTTTGCGCGATCAGGTCAGCCTTTATTCCTCCTACTGGTCGGAGGAGGAGTTGAAGTACTACGTCATTTTTCCCCTGATCCGAATGGCGCATTTTTTAGAGGAGCCGATTCGATTTTTTGCCGATCGGGCGATTTCGGCCACGGTTGACGACATTCAGCTTCAGGGGATTGTGGATGGTTTGTTAGCCACCGGGGCTTACGAACCGGAGCTTCCCTTTTTCTGCTTGCACGAATACAAGCCGGAGGATTCCGCGCGTAAGGATCATCCGGCAGCCCAAGTGCTCTCGGCGATGCTCGCAGCGCAGGAATTGGACCAGGATGACAAGCCGATTTACGGTGCGTACATGGTGGGGCGGATGTGGTTGTTCCTCACGCTGGAAGGGCGGAATTATGCCATCAGCGAATCATACGCCGCAGACCGGCTGGATGAAATCGAGGACATCCTGCGAATTTTGCGCAGCCTGAAGCCAATTCTCATCGAAGAACGCGATTTGGCCGATCTGGAGCCGTCGGTGTACGACTAAGCGACGGCCTTTTTTCATGCCTGCGGCGCTAAGCTTCCAAAACGTCAATTTTCGCTACGCGGAGGCGCGCGTGTTGCGCGAGGTGAGTTTTGAGGTGGCGGAAAAGTCGTGCAGTTGCATCATTGGCCCAAATGGCGGCGGAAAAACGACGCTTTTGAAGCTGGCGCTTGGCTTGTTGAAACCGGAAAGCGGCGAAATCCGCATTTTGGATCACGCGCCGCACGTTGGCTGCAAGATGATCGGCTACGTGCCTCAGCACATGCAATTCGACACCCAATTTCCGGTGACCGCGCTGGAGGTGGTGTTGATGGGCCGATTGGATCGCTTGCCGTGGTGGGGGCGGTTTGCGGAAAGCGACCGGCAAGCGGCCGAACGGGCGTTGGGCGAGGTGGGTTTGGCTGAAACGGCAGGGAGGCCGTTTGCCGACCTTTCCGGCGGTCAAAAACAGCGCGTTTTGATCGCGCGAGCCTTGGTGACCGAGCCGCGCCTCTTGCTTTTGGACGAACCGACGGCAAACATTGATTTGAGCGTGGAAGAACAGTTTTTGCGAACGTTAGACAGTTTGCGCGACGAAATGACGATCCTGATGGTCTCCCACGATCTTGGTTTGGTGGAGCGGTTGACCGACAGCGTCCTGTGCGTGAATCGCAACGTGCACGAGCACAAAGTTGGCGATCTGGACGGGCACACGATTCGGGAAATTTACAGCGGCGAGTTGCGCAAAGAGCACTTTGGCCACGAATCCTGCGACCACACCGCTGGCAAGACGGAATGATCGCAGCCGCGCACGCTAACACCAACGCCAACGCTAACCGCCGCCGTTCCCGGTTTTGCGCGAGGCCATGCCCATGCCCGGGCGACGCCGGTGGGTGGCTTTGCTTGCGGGGCCGATAGGAACGGTCTTGAACTCCGGAACGGGAATCGGAACCGGAGGAGGCGGCGCTTGCGATTCGTCCCGAATGGTGGCCTCAGCCACGAGTTTTTTCAGTTTTTCGAGAAATTCGTGGGCCAGCTCAAAATCCCGCTGCCAGTCCTTGGTGCTCGCCATCCGGTTTTCTCCGGTTTGAATCCACCCACGGCAGCGGCCGATTTTTTCGACCGTGCGCCGGCGTTGGCTCTGAAGTTCGGCCACTTGACGCCTCCAGGCCACGGGAGCGATGTTTTCGGGCGATTGGCGCTCCAGGTGGAGGATTTTGCGCGATAAATCGCTCATGGCGCCCTCCCACCGCTCGAATTCCTCGGTTAGCCGGGAAAAGTGTCGCCATTTTCGGCTGCGCTCCAGCATGGCGCGGGCTCTCATCTCCCGAACGACCGATGAGCGGGCGGTGGGAGGCCGCAGATTCAGCGGATCCAGGCTGGAGGAAACATCCAACGCGGCGCGCATTTCCCCAATCGCCGACGGGCGCGCCATGGGGGCGGCTTTAGCCAAAACCGAGCCCAAATCCTCGCCAAAACTGCCGCGAAACCTCAAAACTTCGCGTTCGAACTCGTCGACCTTCTTTTCCGCATCGCGGCAGAGGTAATCCTGGCCGGTTTCGCGGGCTAATCCCAAATCTCCCAGACGATCGGCCACATAACCGGCGAGGCGCTGGATTTTGGCCAATTGGCCGATGGCCTCCTGCCGCCGGGTGGAATCCGTCATCGCGTCAATCGCGGATTTCCACGGGTCGAGTTGTTTGGCCGCGAAGCTGTATCGGTTACGCAGTTCGCGGTCCGCTTCCTGGGCTTTGGAGGACATGGACTGAGGGGTCGTAGTTTTTACGACTTCTAAAATTACCGTGAAACTGACTCATTTGACAAGATTTTATTCTCTTTGCCCGATTTTTGTGCTGTTAGGCGCTTATCGACCACTTTTTCCTCCTTCAAATTCTCGCCAACCCCGTGTTTGGAGCGCATTTCCGCCGCGGAATGAAATTCCACGCGATTTGGGCGAATTTCGGCCCGCAGGTAAAATTGGCGCCGAATTTTCCCGGTCAGCTCGTCATTGGCCATTTTTTTCCCGGCAGGGGATCGGTGAGCGTGGACGATCAACTCATCGCCGGCTAGCGGATCATCGCCGGTGTTGCGAATTTCAAGCTGCCAAGCGCCGATTTCGTCGATGTCGTCGAGAACGTGCTCTAACTCGTTGAAATTGACCAACGTGCCCTTCAATTTGCCGAGTTTGAGCCGGCGATAGTCGCTGACGCGCGAAATGTTGCCGACCAGGCGGGGAACCGTTCGTCCGCAGGCCGGGCACGGCTCGTAGGTCAACCCGCCGCTGATTTCGTCGCCCGTGCGGTAGCGCAAAACCACCGAACCGCGGGCATCCAGCGGCGTGAAGACAATTTCGCCCGGTTCGCCCTCACCAACTGCCAAGCCCGTTTCGGGATCGACCACCTCGATAATCCCGAGGTCCGGGTAAACATGGTAGCCGGTGGAGGACTCGCCGGGGTCCACCGGGCATTCAGGCCAAGCCATCTTTGCCTCGGTAAATCCGTAGGTGGCCATGATGTGGACGCGGCCTGAGCCCAATTCAGCGGCGAGCGCGCGCAATTTGCGGCGCATGCCATCGGGCACTTTTTCGCCGCCCAAAACGATGCGTTGCAGGTTTTTCCAGTGCAGCCCTTCACTAACGGCCTCTTGCAGCACGTGGTAGATGAAGGTCGGCATGCCGATGAGCGCATCGGGCTCGATTTTTCGCATCAAGGCCACGTTTCCCTCCGTTCCCATCACTTTTCCGCCGCCGGTGCTCAGGTTGAAGACGTTGTAGCCGAGGCCGGCGTAATGCGCCTGCCAAAACGCCAGGTGTGGCGCGAACGGGAAGAGGTTCATGTGCTTGAACTCGCGCTTGGAATCGCAGATTTCCATGAGCCGAACCCCTGCGGTTTCCAGGTTTTTCAGGTCGTGCGCCGTGTAAAAGAAGGGAACGGGCTCGGTGGAGCGGCCGGTGGTGCTGGTCATCAAAATCGGCCGAAATTCGCGGTCGAAATCGTCCTTCACGCGCGATTTTCCGCGAAACAGGGCTTTGGCGATGGTTCTGGGGCGTTTTCGCAGCACTTGCTCGTCTGGGATGAGCACGAAGTCGCGCGCCCGCTTGGGATTGTCCTCGGTGGGCAGCAAATCGCGCTTGCTGGTGAACGGGAGCAATTCCAGGTCGTTCAAGCAGCGCAAATCGTCGGGAACGATTCCCAAATCGCGGTATTGAGCGGAAAACGGCAAAACGGTCGATTTCAGGTAGCGCTTGAGGCGGTCGATTTGCCAGTTTGCGAGCAGATCGCGGCCGTTACGGTCCCAGTTTTTTCGAATGGAGGTGTCCAGGTTCAGGTTCATCAGCTTAGGGAGGGGTTGAGGTGGTCGTTTGCCGGTTTTGGGCGCGAAACGGCCCCCTCATCGAGCAATGCTCTGATGCGGCTGAGGTGCGCTTCGGCGGTTTTTCGCCCGGCGGCGATGTATTGGTCAAAATGGTGGTAATCGTGCCAACTCCCCGTGCAGACCACGGGACGCAGGTAAACGTCGGCCATGGCGCCATTGAATTCCGCCACGCGAATCTGCGAGCCCAAGGCGGCGCTGCGCAGAATGTCCAGCACGTTGCCCGGCGCAAAGTAGTTGAGGCGTCGATTCAAAAAATCAGCGATTTTGCGAAAACCTTGGGGAGTGCGCCGAATGAGGCTGGCTTCCTGCCGGCGCGCTCGGAGCTCCTCAACCGTGGGGATGACACTGACGGCGATGACGTGGTCCATGCCGGCGTCAAACAGCGCCCTGACCGGCAGCGGATTAGAAACGCCGCCATCCACATAACGTCTGCCATCGATGTCCACCGGCCAGCAAATACCGGGAATGGCCAGGCTGGCGTGAACGGCGTCGGCCACGTTTCCACGGCTGAAAACGTGGGAATCGTAGGTTCCCATTTCCGTGGCGATGACGAGCAATTTCCGCCCCAAATCGGCGAAATCCTTCTCGCCAATGGCGCGAACAAGCCGATTTCGGATGCGTTCGCCCTTCAGGAAGCCCTTGCGCGGAGGAAACACGGGATCGATGAGCCGCAACCGGTCGCGAGGCGTCTTGATTTCCGCGGCCAGCACCTCCAAACCTTCGCCGTCCAGCCCGCCCGCCCAACACGCGCCCACGTAAGCGCCCATGCTGGTTCCGGCCACCATGTCGATGGGAATCGAGTTTTCCTCCAAAACCTGGATCACGCCGATGTGCGCCAAGCCCTTCGCCCCTCCGGAACTCAGCGCGAGGCCGATTTTTGGCAGTTTTGGCTCAATTGGCGGCTCCGGGACCGCGAAATCCGGGTCCTCGGCGCGTTTGCCCGGAAAAAAGCGCATGAACAAGGGCGTCGTCCAGTCGGCGAAACGGCTTTCGCGATTGTTTCGGTTTGGTAGCATGGTTTTAGGGGCCGTCCGTTTGGGGGCGGCAGCTACCTGCGTTTCGCTCTGGTTTTTCGATCGGGAACCCGGGGCCGGGCCGACTTGGTGATTTCTGGTTGGGGGAGGGATTTCGTCAGGCGGTCTGCCACTTTTTTTCAAACGGGTGGTTACCGTTGGTCATTGGGTCCGGCGAAAGATCGCAGGACCGTCCGTTGGAGAATTATCGTCCATTTTGCTCAGATTTGCGAGGAATTTGTCGGACAATCCAACAAACTGACCATTTTGATATTATGGTGGGTGTTATTTTCCCGGAAAATCATCCCCGCAGCCATATAATGGGACGGATTTTGAAACGCTGCTTAGTCGACCCGCTTCCGCCATGTCCGCTCGCCTCTGTTTCGTGATTCTCTGTCTGTTGGTTCCAGCCGTTCTCATGATGCGAATGGCCGGACGAGTCAATACGATCGGGGATGACAGCTTGGACCGTGAAAACGCGGATCAAATGATCAAATTGCGAAAGTCTGCTCTTCCGCGCAATTGACGGGCTGGGCCCCGGTTGCGGAGTCAGACAGTAGCGTTGAATCGATAATCGCGTTGCTGGTGATTGGGAAGACGAACTCAGTCGCGGAGGACGCTTCCAGATGCCGTGTTGGACCAAGACCACGGTGAGGATTGCCGGCGGCGGCTCGGACTCCTCCGCCTGGCCGATCTCGTGGCTCATGTAGCCGAAAAGTTGGCGCGGGGTGGTGTAGCGCACGTCGCGTTCGTGCTCGAAGAGCAGCGAAATGCGCCGCCGCTTGCGTTGGTGAATCGCAGGTCGGCAAACTGGCGGCCAAGTTGATCGCTGATGAACACGACGTTGGCGGCCCGCAGCGCGTCCCAGTCGAAGAGCGCGATGACGTTCGTGGGTAAGTAGGCGAGGAAAAATCCTCGCTTCAAAATTCGGACCGCCTGGCAGCAAGGCGTCCTGGCTCAGGCCGTCGATTCGCTCGTCAGCGCGGGCAAATGGCGCAAAAACGAGGAATTTGCTCTAGGAGGCTGTCGGACTTAGAACGTATGGCGGCGAAATTCGAGGTTCGAGCCAAAAATTTTCAGGTGTTTGAGGACTTTATGGGGACATAAGGGACGAAAACGAAGGGAAATTTGGGCCGAATCCTCGATTTTCGACGCCGGGCCGGCAAAGTCCGACAGTCTCCTAGCCTGCATTTCTCACGGGTTTTCGTCGCGAGGCGCCGCGAGGACGCGTTCTGCCAAGACGCGCGCGCAATTTGCCGCCGGGCTGTGTGAGGACACACTGTCCAAGGCGAATTTCGCGCGGAACGCAGGCAGAATGCGCCGCAGCAAGCCGCAGCAGAAAACCCGTGAGAAATGCAGGCTAGGGTGCTCGATGACGCCTTCCATTGCCGGGCTCTAACTCGCTTGAATCCGCACCTCACTTTTTCACGGTCGTGTGCAGCACCGCGCCATGTTCGTCCTGCCAGGTGAAAGTCAGCGTGCCGCCGCTAACGTCGATCCTGAGAAACCCGCCCGATCGCGGGTTTTGCGAATACGGCTGCTTGATGAGCCCCTCCGGATCGGTCGAGGCTGGGTCGCCGGGTTTGCGGCCGAGACGCGAATTCGCATCGATCAAGGCGCCGCAGGAAAATTCCTCGATCCCTGTCGGGTGGATGGAGTGGTATTGCCAGTGCCGGTCGCCGCACACGATGTAAAAATGGCGCTGGTCGAGGCCGGTCTCCTTCAGCCAGGCGAAAAACGCATCGCGCTCGTGGCGAAATCCGCCGTGGTTAGTGTGGTTGTCGGTTTTGCGGCGATCGTCCGGGCCGATCATCGGCGTGGGCGAGACCAGCAGCTTGAATTTGGCGTCGCTGGCCGCGAGCGTCTTTTTGAGCCAGTTTTTCTGCACCACGCCCCAGATGCTCTTGCGCGGGCCGTCGGGTTCCCCGTTGGGGCTGCGATACATCCGGTTTTCCGGGAACCAAACCTGGAGATCGCGGCTTACGCGGTGAGTCCGGTAGGTTAGCGCGCCAAGGTCGCCCATCGCGCCCAGCGGCAGTTGCTCCAGCATCGTGGCGCGGGCCTGGCCCACGGTTGGCAAGTGGTCGCCGGTGTTGTCGCCGTCGTCAATGCGGTAGTCGTGGTCGTCGACCATCCAATACGTCGGCACGGCGGCGAAGAGGTCGCGATAGCGCGGTTGGATCCATTGCTCGTGCCATTTTTGGCGAAGCTCCGGGATGGTTTGGGCGCGCGGTTTGTCGGGCGTGTCGTAGTAGACGTTGTCGCCGGTTCCGACGAAAAAATGCGGCTTCAGGCTTAGGATCGTGGCTAGGGCCGGGTAACCCAGGTGCTTGTCCGCGCCGGAGTAGGGTTGCGGCAGGGCGGTGTTGTTTTCGATGAGGTGCTGGGCCTTGTCGATCCGGTCGTCGCCGTGAAATTTGGCGTAGTTCATGCCGGTGACGACGACGAAGCGGACGGGTTCGTTGCTTAGCGGGCCGGGTAGGGTTTTGAAGGCTGTGTCAGGGCCGGCGATGAGCGATTTTTCGCTCGAACCCAGCCGGGTGAAGCAGCGGTAGGCCGTGCCGGGTTTGAGCCCGGAAAACGCGGCCCGCGCGATGAAATCGCGCTCCGGCTTAGCTTCCACGGTAACCGCCTGGCCGGTGTTCAGCCGAAATTCCACAACTCCCGGCGCTCCTCGCACTTCGCGGCCCACCTTGCCCTCCGGATGGCAGAGCCGAACCTGAACGAAGGCGCTCGTGGGCGTAACTTCGCCAACCATGGCCCCCAATGCCGCGATGGGCCGAAATGGCGCGAGGTGCGGCTTCAGGGCGTCTGCCCAAATTTGGTAACCGCGCCCTGACAAATGCAAAAAATCCGGCGCGGTCGCCTTCGAAAGCCGCCCGTCCCCGTCCAGCAACCCCGGCCCGAGATCAACCAGCGTCACGTCCAGGTTTTCCACGATTTTCCGCAAACGCGCGTTGATGTGGGCGATCTTAACCCGCATGGGATGGTCCGGCTTCTCCCCGCGCGGAAACACCGCCATCAGCAAAATCTTCGCCTTCGGCAGCTTGGCGCGCACCCGCTGGCAAACGGCCTCGATTCCCTCGGCAATCTGCTCCGGCGTCCCCGCGGCGTGGTTCTTCGTCGTGGCCAAATTGTTCGTGCCAATGTGGATGACGACGGTTTTCGGGTCTAACCCATCCAGCTCGCCATGATCGATGCGCCACAGCACGTTTTGGGTGCGATCCCAGCCAAAACCCAGGTTTAACGCCCGATTTCCGAACAACTCCGCCCAGGAATCCGCGCCGTCCGCGCGGTCCGGTTCGAGCGGGCGGCCGCCCCACATGTGGGTGATGGAATCGCCGATGAGGACAATGTCAGGGTCGATCTCGTCCTTGATGCGCAGCACCTCCGCGTGTCGCTCGTGCCAATCGTAAAAATCCTGCTCCAGCCGCGGCGTGGGCGCGATTGCGTGATTTTCGCCGCTGGGCCGGACGCGATCGGCATGCGTCGAGCTGGTTTTGAACCCGCGCTCGTCGGTGGCCTGCAGGTAAAACGCGATCGGCCATTCCGCGGGCAAAACCGCCTCAATTCCGCCGTTGGTGACCTTGCCAGGCAGCGTCTTCCACTCGCGCTTTTGCCAGGGTCCCTGGTCGGCGGTGTAGAGCAACTCGGCCTTCACCACCTTCGTTTTGTTGAGGATCGGCGCGCGCGCTTTGTCGGCAAATTGACGAATTTCTCCGACGCGCGCCAACGCCGGTCCATCGCGCAAAATCGAGTCGATAAACGCATCGACGATGCCGAAGGTCCAGATGTGGCCGTGGCGTAATTTCAGGTGAATCGCCGTCGTCACCAGCTCCGACTTCACCTGCTCGATCGTCTTGCGATAACTGTCGAGCGGGTAGGCAAAATCGTTCGTGCCGTTGAAAAAAAGGATGGGGCAGGCCGTGCGTCCCACGTGCTGGCCGGGATCGAAGCGCGCAATCCAGCGCCGGCGGGAATTCGGCTCCATCGCCGCCAATTGGTTGTCGCGCCAGACGCTGTTATCGTGCAAAAACCCGCAGCCATAGACCGGCACGGCCGCCTTGAAGCGGGAATCCACGCCGGCGGTGATGCAAGTGAGGTAACCACCCCAGCTAATCCCCGTGATCGCCGTTTTTTCCGCATTCACCTCCGGCAGCGAGCGCAACAGCGAGTGCGCCAGAATCACGTCCGCCACCGCGTGATACGTCCACATTTCTCGCGTCTCAGACTCCATGAAATTGCGGAACTTCGTCGCTCCATCCTGATCCGGCCCGCCATCCGGCAACCGTTTCTTAGCAGGCCCGTTACCCGCGGTATCCATCGCGATTGCCGCGTAACCGCGCTTGGCCCAATGCCGCGCCCAATCCTCGAACGCCTGTCCCCCGCCGCCATGAACCAGCACCATCCCCGGAAACGGCCCCTTGCCCTCCGGCCGGCCCACGTAGGCGAAAACGCGCGTCGGTTGGCCGTGATAAGGTTCGCCCTGAAAGTAAACCTCCTGCACCAAATCCCGCGTTTCGCCCCACTGCGCCTTGGGCGGTTGGCTGAGATTGGCGAGATCCCAGATTTTTTGCGTAGCAGGCTCGTTAGCCTGGAGTTGCAGGCAGCAAACGTGGGCGAGAAAGGTGATGAACAGGGCGGTGGCGTTTTTCATGGTTGAATCCTGGTCAATCACCCGCAGAGACGCAACCGAAGTTCTTCGAAAGCGCCTCGGATTGGGATTTCAAAGAATTGTTGCCATAAAAACTGGCCTCGATTCAAACACACCCTATCCTGGATCACTTCCTAACCGAATCCAACAGCAACCAATTTTTGGGCATGGCAGCCGAGATTTTTTGGGCAAAAACAACTAAGTCCGGAGAACCTGCCATCACCGTTTGGCAGCACATTTTCAATGTGGGTGCGGTGGCGCGAGAGTTGGAAACACGGCTGGGTTTCGCGCCGGTAGCCGGTTCGGTGACGGCAGCGGCGAGCCATGATGTCGGAAAGATTTCGATGGGATTTTCCAGTCTTTGTCCGGCTTGGTTGGAGGCGCATCCGGAGTGGAAGCCGTTGGCGGAACAGCACGCTGCCGCCAGTAACTTTGTGGCGCATGGCGCGGTCACCCGGGGCTAAACTGGCAGATCTTCCACGTGGACGTCTATCGGAAGAACCCAGCCGTTGCCGTCGATCAAGACGTTTTTGCCCTTTACATCGGTCACGCGGATTCGTTTGAGGCGGTGGACGAATGTGCTGCCATCGCGTTCAAACATTAGGTCTTCGAAAAAGTTTGCAATCTCCTCGTCCGTCGCCTTGCGACCAAGAACGAATGGCTGCGAGGTGACGATCTGCAGCCCATCGGTGAAATCGGTTAAGCCCTCAAACCGGCAATCGTCGTCGAAAAACTGATTGCAGCGGTGAAGGTTTTGCAAATAGTCACCGGGCGTCTGGTAGAAGCCGAATTGGTTGGGGCGAGTGAGCTTGATGACCCGATTCGTATCGGGATCAAACGTTACGTCGTGTTCGGTTCCGCCTTTGAAATGCTCGGAATCAACGCTTCTTTCGTCGAGGAAGTGGAGGAATTGGTAGGGCTCGATGATTCGTCCTTCTTGCTTGGCGAAAGTTTGTAAGGATTGGGTCTCAATTCGGCACCGTTCTGCAACATTTGGGCATGCGCTTCCTCGAGGGTCACTCGTGGTTGCGTCAAGCGCGCGTTTAAGCGTGCCGCTTTCTGTTCGTCGAGACTCATCGTAGTCAAGATAGGGGAAATCCGGGCTGGGTAAAGTTTCCATGTGCTGAGATTGCGTTCGAACCGAGCCGGTGTTTTTTGAGGAGGTGCCAATTGGCATCGTGCATCCCGTCACCGCCTGCGATGGGATCAGCCGCAAAAGCTGTGGCGGTTAGCCATTGCTAACAAAACCAGAAAATATCGTTGCGTCAACCTGTTATTTATGGCTAAGATGGTCATCAAATGGCTAAGATGCACTCATGAACATCTCACGAATTTACCAGGGCCGGGTTACCGCGTTGGAAGTGGAAAACGAAGCTGGCGAGTTCGAAACCGTGCCGGAAAACCGTCTCCAAAACCACGCCGAACTCTTCAACCACGCCGTCAACTACCACGCGCTCTGCCTCCTCAGCCTTGCGACGCGGCCGGACAGCGAGTTTTTCAAGCTGCGGGAGCAAATCGCCGAAGTTTGGGGCGATTTCAGCCGCCAAGGCGAGAAACGCCACGGGATGAAGCACTCCATCGCCAAGACCCTCGGAATTTCCGCTGACGAGATCCCAACGGTCGGTGCCGCGCTCAAACTCGTCCGCCCGCAGTTCAAAAACGTCGAAAACCCGGATCACCTCCGCCAAGCCGTCCTCGACGAACTGCTCGAATTCTGCCGCGGCGACAGCGGAATCCGCAACCAGGGCAACGAGATGCTACCGCGGTTGTGCGATCCCGATTTCACCGGTGGTTTCCCCTTCGACGCGGCGGCCTGGCGACGCAAGCTGGGCGAATTCCAGCTCAAAACCACCCTCCACGAGCTTTCCGAGGCCGATTTGCCCGGTTTCGCCGAGCAAGTCGAGCTGAGCTGGGTCGTTAACCTCTCCGGCGCCACCTTCGAGGGCGAGGCGGCGAAAAAGAGGCTGTCGGAAGCCTTCGCCCATTTTCGCGCCGTGCCGGATTTGCCGAAAGAGCCCGCCAAGCTGCAAGACCTCGTCGCCACGGCGGAAGTTCAGGCGTTTTTCGCGGCGGAGGCCGAAGAATCCCACCTCGCCAGCCTGCCGGACGACCTCGTCATCCCGCGCAATAACAAGGGCGCCCTATCGCGCATCTTCGCCTGCCTGCTCTTCCAGCACTTCCCGAATTCCGTCACCCGCAGCCTCCTCGCGATCCAGTTTCCGCAGCCGAAAAAGCCCAAAACGGCGGGTGATGACTGGAAACGCGATCCCCCGGCAAACACCACGCCCGCCGGGTTCGAGGACGACCCGATCAAGCTGGCCCGCGCCGCTTCGGAACTCGGCGTCGTCTACCGCGGGTTCACCAGTTTGCCGAGTTGGCAGGGCGCGTCGCTCGCGTCGGCGAAGTGGCAGTGGAAGACCTTCGATGTCGCCGCCGCCAAGGAGGCGCTCACCGTTTTCAACCAAATCCGGCTCAAGGAAGACGAGCGCAAATTGGATCGCGAACGCCTCCGCGCCGAAGCCGAGCGGCTGCTCACCGGCACCGCGGCCAGTTCCGACGACGAAGCCGAAGACGATCGCGAGCCGGATGCCGGTTTGCAGGCGAACGAACTGTTCCGACCCTTCCAAGACCTCGTGGAGGACGTCAGCCGAAAGAATGCGCCGGATTCCAGGGTAGACCTACCGCGGGAACATCTCTCCGGTTACGCCGTTCGCGGATTTCGCGACGTGTTTGCCCTTTGGAACGCGATCGTCGATGACGAATCGCCCAAACCCGATGCTGAAGTCGAGCCAATCTTGAAAAATAGCCTCCAGCAATGGCGCAAAGAACACCTCGACCGGCTCGGCTGGGCTGAACTGATTCAAGAATTGGCCAAGCCAAAGTGGTGGCCCGTCTGGCGACACACGAAGTCCGGCGACGAGACGAAGCAGAACCGTTTCATCTCCAACTACGTCAAGTGGTGTGGCGCGAAGGCCAAGGCGAAGCAGCTCGAATCGCCGGTGCAATTTACCCCGGCCGATCCGGTCCACTCCCGCCGCCTACCGCGCTTCACCGACACCTGCAATTTCACCCCGAAGGGCAAATTTCACCACAATCCGGGCGAGATGTCCGTCCTCGTGCCCATCGCGGTCAAAACCGGCGAGCACTGGGAGCAACGCCGCGCCAAAATCACCTACGCCGCGCCCCGCATGCTGCGCGACGGCCTGCGTCATCTCGAATCCGGCGAAAAGCTCGATCACCAAGCCTGGGCCTCGCCCCTTTGGCAGGGACTTTTGGGCGAAGACTGGGCGCAGGAGGTCGAACCGGCGTTGCAGGATTTCAGCAAGTGCGCCGTCCAGCTCATGCCGCGCCGCGGCCCTAAAAATCCCGATGCGGAGGGGTTTTTGCTCAATTTTCCCATCTCGCTCGACACCACCAAGCTGCGCCAGCGCCTGACCGATGAGCTGGGATGGCAACCGTTCGCCTGGGAAAAAAAAGAGCTGGTCGAAAACGGCACCAAACGCATGGGAGCATTGGTTGGCCGGGAGTTTTTCTACCTCGGCTGGTCTGGTTTCGACAAAAAAGAGTCCACTTGGTGGAAAACGCACCAACGCTTCGGCGCCCTCTCGATCGATTTCGGCCAACGCGTCGCGGCGGCGATGGCGCTTCACTCCGTGCAACGCGGTAAACCGGCACCCGGTTCGATTTCGCGCGAACTCGGCGTCGACCCGGATGGCAACCCGTGGTTCGACACGTTCTCCGGCTCGAAACACCTTCGGCTCCCCGGCGAAGGCGTCGGCCCGCACGCGCAACAGGATCGCAAAGGCCGGTGGGCGACCTGGAGAGAAGTGTCGAGCGCGATCGAAATCGCCCAGTGGCTGCAACTCGACGAACAAGATTTCCAAACCGTAGATCGAGGGTCTCCGCACCCGAGAAAAACGCCGCAGGCGTCGCAGCCTGACGCGACGGGGTGCGGAGACCCCTCTTCTACTTCCTCCGCCTCCCCGTTTCGGCTCGCCCAAGTGGCAGAAAAACTCGTTTGGAAATTCGGCCGCGCCAAATCGCACCTCAACTCCCTGACGCGCATCCTCAGCATGGAGAGCGACTCGGAAAAACACACCGTCACCGATCTCTACCGCGAAATCGACGCCCTTCGCCCCAAGAAAAACCGCGAAACCGAAGCCCAACTCAACAGCGTCTGGCAGCGCAATGTTTTCCAGCTCGTCCAACTTTTCGAAGTCGTCGATCCGGATGCCGAAACCATCGAAGCCACCCTCACCGAACCAAAACGCGCTGACCTTCGGCGGCAACTAATCGAACTCCAAGCCTACCACGCCCGCCAATTACCGCGAGCGCTCGAAGGCATCGCCCAAATCGTCCTCCCGCAAAAACGGCGCCGCTGGAAATGGGCCGACGTCGCCAATTTCGAGGGCGAATTCGGCAGCCAGCACCTCATCCGCGAGCAAATCCCCAAGGCCGAACTCCAGCATCGCACCAACCAAACCACGCCGAGCATCTATGGCCAACGCGGCCTCAGTTTCGAGCGGCTCGAGTTGCTCGAACGCCTGCGCAAACACTGCCAGGGCCTCAACGCCAGCCTGCGCCGCTTCCGGGAATTCGAGAAAACCGGGAAATTGGAAGGCATGGCCAAACCCGGCGAATACCGCGACAGCCTGCCGGACGCTTGCCCCGAAATCCGCGAAAAAATCAATCGCTTGCGCCAAGAACGCGTCCACCAAACCGCCCACCTCATCCTGACCGAAGCCCTCGGCCTGCGCCTGAAAAAAGCGGAAAAAGGTGCGCGCAAAGATCGCGCCGACTACCTCCACGGCGAGTACGAACGGATTCCGGGCCGCGAGCCGGTGCAATTCATCGTCGTCGAAAACCTCAGCCGCTACCGCGCGACGCAAGGCCGTTCGCGCCGGGAAAACCGCGGCCTCATCCAGTGGAGTCACCGGGCGGTTTTGGCTAAGCTGAAAGAGTTAGCGGAGCCGTTTGGCCTCCTCGTTCTCGAAGCCCCCGCCGCCTACAGCTCGCTCTTTTCCGCCCGCGATGGACGGATCGGATTTCGGTGCGATGAGGTCTCCGAACTCAAAAACCCGGAGAAAGCGCCGAAAAAATACCGCGCTCACCACGAGCTGCTCGCCAAATGGCTCAAAAAGGTGAACCCGAAGGACTCCTCGGGTCCGCCGAGGACGCTGATTCGCCCCAAACTCGGCGGCGACCTCTTTTTGGCGGCCACGGGCGATCCCAAACCGTTCGCCGCCGACATCAACGCGGCGTTCAACATCGGCCTGCGCGCCTTGGCTAAGCCAGATCGCTTCGACATCCATCACCGCGTGCGTTGCGAGGTGAAATCGGGCGAGTTGCTCACCAACGAGACGCGCGGCCGCTTCGGCGAGGCCAAAAACCAGGCGTTTTCGCTCACGGACGAGGCCAAAGGCGGTCTGCGATCCGGGGCCAAGCCGGCGTTCTTCCCGTTGGTCGAGCGATTGCCGGAGGATGCGGAAGTTGACGTCGTGAGCCTTAGTTTTGTGCCGCCGGATGCGGCTACCGCGACGAAAATCTCGCTCGCGCCGAGTGGCAAGTTGCATCGTGGTGGACTTCGCGCGTGGGTCGCGGCGAACGAGTGGCGGCGCTGTTGGGAGGTGAACCGAGTGCGGCTGAAGAAGTGGCTTTCGCCGGAGGAATTTGCCGAGTTTGAGGCGGAATTGGCGGCGTGTGAGGGAGATTCAGTTGCGGAGGAGAGTTGACGCGGTAGAGTGGAACTCTTGCTCAACGAGTAAGGTAATGCCCTGTTGCACGCCTGCGTGCACCGCCTTCCGACAGGGGCAAACCGTTCTTTGAAATCGCGAGAGCCGCAATGCCGTCGTGAGGCCGCGAAGGTGCTCGCAACGAATGAAACTCAATGACTTACGCGCCGTCAGATGGCAAATTTGCCGTGATTCAGCCAGGCAAACTGACCAGCACTCGGAAATCTGGCTGCAACGACCTAAAATTGAGCGACTTACAGATGGCGCAGCTGCAGCCCCCGCGATTTGAGTCGGTTTGTGGCGGATCTTGATCGGTCGGGTTTCCGAATTTGGCGATCGCGCTGCAGCCCCCGCGATTTGAGTCGGTTTGTGGCGGCAGCGTGTTAGTTAGAGTGAGGCAACGTCATAAGTGAGGAGTAAGGGGAGACGAATCGGAAGAATGTGAATTTGAGTGGTTTGCAACTCATCGCGGAGAAATGGATCGAAGAAGAAAATGTGCCGTTTTGAGCCTCCAACCCACCTGATTCTAGAAATTATGGTCGTAACTCGTTGAAAATTGAGCGTTTTCCCCACCCGCGTGGGGATGGTCCGGTGGCGCGGGCCGAGTGCTACAGTGTCGCCGCGTTTTCCCCACCCGCGTGAGGGAGTGGCCGTAAAAACTGGCTTGGATTCAAACGGGCCCTAACTTGATATCGTTCAGGTTCAAACCCCTCCAAACCGCCGCTGACGTTGGGCGAATTCCTCCAGCGCGGCGTGGAGGTCGTCCTTGCGGAAATCCGGCCACATTTTCTTGGTGATGACGATTTCCGCGTAGCTGAGCTGCCAGAGCAAAAAGTTGGAGAGCCGCATTTCCCCGGAGGTGCGAATCATCAGGTCCGGATCGGGATAGTAGCGGGTGTAGAGGTGCTTGCCGAAGAGATCCGGGTCCAGCATGCCGATGTCCACGTGGCCTTCCTCAATGTGGCGGTAGAGGCTCTTGATGCCGTCGATGATCTCCTCCCGCCCGCCGTAGCTGAGCGCCAAAACCAGGGTTAGGCCGGAATTTCCCGACGTGGCGTTGATGGAATCGTGCAAGGCGCGCTGGCAATTTTCCGGCAAATCATTGAGGCGGCCGATCGCCTGGAGCCGGATGTTTTGATCCTGCAGTTCCTTGCCCTTTTCCTTCAAAAATCGCTCCAAAAGCCGCATCAACGCGTCGATTTCCTTTTTCGGGCGGCGCCAATTTTCGGAGCTAAACGCGTAGAGCGTCAAAAACTCCACGCCCAGCACGTTGCAGGCTTCCACGATCTCGCGGACCGATTCCGCGCCTGCGCGATGGCCCTCGCTACGCGGCAATCCGCGCTCCTTCGCCCAACGGCCGTTGCCATCCATGATGATGGCGATGTGTTTGGGGATGGTGGAGGTGGGAGAGGCCATGGTTGGGTGCAGACCGTAATTTGCGCCCGGCGTAGCGGGAGTCGCAAGCGCAAAATCCGGTTGTCCGCGCGATTTGAGGGGCGTGAGTTTCCCAAGAAAACCCGCGTGGCCGCGTTTCGACCGTTGAAATCCGCAAGCGCCCGGTGTTGGTTGTTCGACATGCGATCCATTGCCCTCATCCTCTCATTCGCCAGCCTCGCCCTCGGGCAGGCGGAGGATCCCAAGTCGCCAAAGTCGCCCAAATCGCCAAAACCGCCCACGGCGCCTCAAAGTGCCGAAAAACCGGCCAAACCCGCCGTCGAACAGATTTCCGAGACAAAATTCAAGCTCGGCGCGATCGAATTTGACGGAAAATCGCGGGAAATCCGCTTTCCTGGCGTGGTCAACATGACCGAGGGCATTTTGGAGTACGTCCTGGTTCACGTGGACGGCAAGGATCACGAATCGCTCCTCACCACGGAAATTTCCCCGTCCAACCTCAACGTGGTGCTGAAACTGCTGCGCTTCAAAAGTGGCGACGGGGAGTTGTTCCACGATTTTTACCCGCCGGGCGAGTTGCCGGAACCGGAGCCCGCCGGGGACGGAATCGACGTGTTCGTGACCTGGCCGGGCTCGATCGACAACCCGCTGTGCGGGCTGATTCGCGACGAACGCGGAGATTCGGCCATGGAACCGGCGCCCTGGACTTACACCGGCAGCGAGGTGGTCGACGGCAGGTTTCAGGCGGAGCAAGAAGGCTCGATTTTAGCGATTTACCGCGATCCGTTGGCGATGTTCAACACGCCGCACCCCCGCGCCTTGGATGACGAAAACTGGTTCCCGATTCGTCCTAACATCCCGGCCATGGAGACGCCCGTGACCATCATTTTTCGACCCGCGGCGGCGAAAAACGCTCCAAAAAATCAACCCAAGACGAAAGAATCCACGAAATGAGATCGCTCCTACCCCTCCTTCTCTTTGCCGGCCTCAGCCTTTGCCTTGCTGACGCACAGGAACGGCGTTTGCACCATGCCAAGGGGAATTTGTCGCTCAAATTGGAGATTCAGCGCCACATCGACCGCGGCTTGGAATTTTTGCTCTCCAAACAGACGGAAGCGGGCCACTGGGGCGATGAAACCTACCCCGCGCTCACCGCCCTGCCGCTCTCCGCGATCATGAGCAACCCGGAGCGGGATTTGGACGAAATTCCGGCTCCAGCGCTGAAGGGCTACGAGTTTCTCCTCTCCAAGCAACACCGCAACGGCGCCATTTACGGCAAGGGTTTGGCCACCTACAACACCTCGCTTTCCATGATGGCGCTCCTCCATATTCCCGACCGGCCCGGGGTGGAAGAAGCCATTCGACAGGCGCGCCGTTTCTTGATCAACCAACAGGCGGATTTCGACGAGCGCGGCAAAGCGGACAACCCCATGGACGGCGGAATTGGCTACGGCGGCTCGCACCCGCACAGCGACATGTCAAACACTCACCTGGCCATGGAGGCGCTCTACTACTCGCGCCAGGTTTTGAGCGATCGGCCCGGCGGGGTCGGCATGCAACTGGACTGGGGCGCGGCCATCGAGTTCGTCTCCAAATGCCAGAACCTGGAACCGAACCTGGAGTCCTACCTGGCGGAAACCGATGAGAATCGCGGTGGTTTCGTCTACTTTCCCGGTGATAGCAAAGCGGGCGAAAAAGAAGTGGCGGACGGCAAAGTTGCCCTGCGTTCCTACGGCAGCATGAGCTACGCCGGCCTTCTCAGCTTCATTTACGCCGAGATGGATCCCAACGACCCGCGCATCGCCGCCGTGAACGAGTGGCTCGGCAAAAACTACACCGTCGAAGAAAACCCCGGCATGGGCGCCCAGGGGCTGTTTTACTACTTCCACACCATGGCAAAAGCCCTGGCCGTGAGCGGTACCGGCGAGCTGAAACTGGCCGGCGGCGCCAAGGTGGATTGGAAGGAAAAACTGGCCCTGAAGCTCTTCGACACGCAGCAGGCCGACGGCTCCTGGATCAACGAAGGATCCTCGCGCTGGTGGGAGGACGACCCGATCCTTGTGACCAGCTACGCCTTGCTCGCGTTGGAGCACATTTCCCGGCTGTTATAGCCGGCGTCCGTCCTTCGTGTCTTCGTGCGAGGCTCCATCAAAACACCGCCGAATCCAAGTCGATCGCCACGAAGTCGAGCAACGCCTCATCGCTCATTTCGCTCAAAACCTGCTGCGGGCCGTCTTGCTCGATGATTTGCTCGGCGATGTCTTTTTTCGCCGAAATCAGTTCGTCGATCTTCTCTTCGATCGTGCCCGGACAGACGAATTTGTGCACGAGGACGTTGCGCTTCTGGCCGATGCGAAAGGCGCGGTCCGTCGCCTGATTTTCCACCGCCGGATTCCACCAGCGGTCGAAGTGGACGACGTGGGAAGCCGCCGTGAGGTTCAAACCCGTGCCGCCGGCCTTCAGCGAGATGACGAAGAACGGTGGGCCGCCGGGATCCTGAAATTGGTCGACGAGTTTTTGGCGGCGCTTCACCGCCGTGCCGCCGTGGAGCAATAACCCCGGCCTGGCGAAACTTTGCTCCAAAAACTCGGCCAACGGCGCGGTCATTTCGCGAAATTGGGTGAAAACGAGCATTTTTTCGCCCCGCGAGGCGATTTCTTCGGCAATTGCGGCCAAGCGGCGGAGTTTTCCGCTGTGCTTAGGTTCAAAGTTACCGCTGCCGGACAACAACGCGGGATGATCGCAAATTTGCTTGAAGCGCATGAGGTAGGTGAGGACCAGGCCCTTGCGCTGAATGCCTTCGGTTTCCGGCGCGGCCAAGTCTTCGGCCAGCTGCTTGACGTTGCGCTGGTAGACGGCGGCTTGTGTCTTGGTTAGGGCGCAATTTGTGTTCACCTCCGTTTTGTCCGGCAAGTCGGCGATGACGCTCTTGTCCGTCTTCAACCGGCGCAAAATGTAGGGCGCAACCAGCCGGCGTAGCGGCGCATAACCGTGCCCGGCCTCTTTCATCGATTTGACCGCGCGCTTGAACTTCGACGCCGTGCCGAGCAGGCCGGGGTTCAAAAAATCGAAGAGCGACCACAGATCGGTGACGTTGTTTTCGATTGGCGTGCCGGTTAGGGCCAGGCGATGCCGCGCGTCGATCGCCTTGACCGATTTTGTCTGCGCGGTGCCGGGATTTTTGATCGCCTGCGCTTCGTCGAGAACCAGAAAATTCCACGTTTGCTCGGAAATCGCCGGGATGCGCCGCAGCATGCTGTAGGTGGTGATGACGGCGTGAAATTTCGCGAAATCCGGCGATTCCAACTCCTCCTTGGGCGTCTGCGATGGGTGGGCGAAGAAGACCTTCAGGCTGGGGGCGAATTTCTCGATTTCCGCCCGCCAATTTCCGACGAGCGATGCAGGTACAACCAACAAGCTGGGCTTTTTTTGGGCGGCCTTCGTCCCTTTCGCCTTCAAAAGCGTGGCGATGACCTGGATGGTTTTGCCTAACCCCATGTCGTCGGCCAAACACGCGCCCAGTCCTAACTGATGCATAAACCACAGCCAGTTGAACCCATCCAACTGGTAGGGCCGCAGCGTCGCTTTGAGTGTTTTGTTAGGTTTGATCGCCTGAATTTCGCCCGGGTCGCGAATTTGAGCCAAAATCTCGCGCAACTTGCCGCCGGCGGTGATTTGCGTCCAATCGCCTCCGCCTTCCAGCGCCTCATCCACGCCATCCACGCCATCCACGCCGGAGCCCAGCTCGCGAAAACCGGCCAGCATCCGCATCCCCTCGGCAAAATTCAGCCCGCCGGCCGCCGCCGCGCCTTCCACCTTTTTCCAGTGCTCCATGGCTTCACCGAGTTTTTCGCGATCCACCTCGACCCATTGACCCTTGATCGACACCAGCCCGGACGACGAATCCACCAGCTTCTTCCACTCCTCCGCGCTGAGCGGCTCGCCATTCAGCGCTGCGCCGACTTGGAACGACAGCAGTGCGTTGAGCCCGCCCATGCACAGGTCCTGAGAGTCCAGGTTTACGGTGACCCGCGGCCGCGAGGGACGTCCGCCCTTCCACCAGTCCGGCACCTTGGCGATGATGCCCGCCGCCTCGAAATCCGAAGCAGCCTGCAGATATTCGAAGGCCTCATCCGGGCTCCAGGCCAGCGCCTGAAAAACGTGGCGGCTGTCGAGCAATTTTCGCGCGAACGCCGAGTTTTCGGCCGCTTTCTGCACCGGCGCAAGCAGGCTCTGCAAGGTGCGCGTGTCCTTCTTCCCGGCGTATTCTTTCACCGCCTTCCCCAGGGGGAGGTATTGCAATTTACTCTGCGAGCTAAGCCGGTGCGTGTAAGTCGCCAGGAACGCGAACGGGAACAACTCGCTGCGTTTGTTTTCGGCCAGGTGAAAGGTGACGCGGCCGACGAGACGCCAGAGCGGGTTGCGCGCTTTGAGCCAGGTTTCCAGGTCTTCGCCGGAATCGGTCTCCGCGCAGACGTGGGCGTCCAGATTTTGCCAGGTTTCGGCCAAAACCTCCGCGCTCAGGTACTCCATGCCCGGCGCAGGAGGCGCGGCGGCGACGCGATTTTGCAAAGCATCCGCGTTAGGCGCGGGAACGGGTTGCCAGCCTGCATCCGGCTCGGTGGGCGGGCTTTGGCACAGCTTGGTCAGGTAATCGTGCCCGAACGCGCGCCAAAAACTCAGCGCCGGCGGCAAAGCATCGTCGATGTGGCCGGTGGCCAGGGTCAGGATGCCTGCGGCGGTGTTTTCCGCGAAGGCGCGGTGGATTTTTCGCGGAAGGTCGAATTCCGCGGGAAGAATCAACCCGCCGCCAGGCAAAAGTTGGGCGTCATCGGCCATGGTGGCATTGATAGGGAGGCGGCCGCGCGGCGCAACCATCACTCTGCGCCAGTTTTTCCAAAGCTAGGGAGTGAAGTTCGCCGCGGACCTGAATTTTGCCTTCGCGGTGACTAAAAATCGACTAAAAGTCCCCGCCGCGTTCTTTTGGGTCCCCCCGCTTGACCCTGACACTCATCTAGCTATGGATGGGCGCGAGCCCGGAGTTTTGGATCCCACCATCATCATCCTCATCAAAATCATCAGCACCTGGTGGATCATCCAGGCTGCCTACGGTCCGCTCAAGGCGTGGATTTCGCGCAAGCTGTTGATCCGGCAGCGCAACCGGCTGCAAAAAGCGGCGCAAAACGCCAGATGCCGGCCCGTGACGCTGATTATCGCCGCCAAAGACGTCTCGCCGAGCTTCGACCACTTCCTGGACCTCATCCTGCACCAGGATTACCCGGACTACCGGCTCATTTTCGTGACGCAATCCGCCGAAGATCCCGCCCGGCAGGCAATTCTGGACCACCTCAACCTCGCGCCGGGGATTGATTCCTGGCACAGCGCCAAAAAAGAGGCCGGCCGCGCCCGCCAGGTGAATTTGGTGGTCGCGGGCCTGGCGCAGGACGAAGGCCAAAAGGTTCACAACCAGTTGGCGGCGTTCCAGCACCTGGAACCGGGGGACGAAATCATCGCGTTTGCCGATGCCGACATCGTAGGCGGCCCGGAGTGGCTCATGACGCTGGTCACGCCCATTAACGTCGGCGAAGCGGAGCTGACCACCGGTTACCGCTGGTTTTTGCCCAAAACCCGGCGTTTTTCCACGTTGGTGGCCACGAACATCAATTCCGGCATCGGCGTCCTGGCCGGCCCTAGCTGGCACACCTTGCTCTGGGGCGGTTCCATGGCCCTATCCGCGGAAGTTTTCCGCGAAATCGACGTTCCCGGCAAATTGCGCGGCAGTGTGAACGACGACCTGCAAATTTCCCGCGTGGCGCGAGAAGCCGGCCACCGGCTCTTTTTCGTGCGCTCGCTCATGGCGCTCTCGCCGGTCGATTACACCTGGCGGGGGCTGTTTGAATTCGGCCGGCGGCAATATTTCCAGGTGCGCATCTTCGTGCCGCGCTACTGGTGGGTGGCCCTGTTTTTCACCGGCAGTTGGATGGTGGGCTGGGGCTTGTCCTGGTGGCGGTTACTGGTCTGGAACGACCTGCGCGCCTTCATCCCGCTCAGCATCGTGGGCTTCATGATCGTGCTCAAGCTGGTGTTTCGTCAGCCCTACCTGCACGAACAGTTCGACCGCGAGACGATTCGCCAACTGCGCCCCGCGCGGCTTTTGGAACTGGTGACGACGACCCTGAACATGGCCGTTCACCTGCTGATGGTGCTGGGCGCGGCGACCATTGGGGGGATTCGTTGGGCGGGGATTCGCTACCGGGTCCGCGGCCGGCAAAAGACGGAGGTTGTGTCGCGGGGTTAGGAGGGTTTTGCTGTGTTGTGCCAGTCCACCTGATTCATCCGGCCAGCGGATGCGGTTTCTGTTCGTCGGCTCAAGGCCCAGCACATAGCCTTCCTCCCCACGACCGGTTGCCCGGCCGCAGTTGGCTTCTGCTAGTGTTTCTGGTTACTCTGATTTTCATCATTTCAGCATCGATTCTCACACCGGGGGACATGCACCCCGTTAAAACGCCCATGCTGGGCACACACAAGCGGGTGGTAGCGACGCGGTGGAGCGTCGGTGGCTCGGTCTGCGGCAGGGGGCTTCGTTCCTCAGCCCTGCCTTGCCTCATTTACGCTTGACTCCCGCGCGCCACACCCTGAACCTTATTATGGTAGAAATGGAGCAGCTGAACCAGATCGACTTTGAGAGCCCTGACAGTTGCTATCTTTTCCCACTCCAATTCCGGGGAAGGAGGATCAACTTTTTCGTGCACTTCAATCGGGAGCGCGACAACTCGAACAGTAAGCCCCAGATTGTCCTGTTCCTCGAACGGTTGGGTGAGTTTGCGGACATCGCATATTCCTCGATGCCCAGGGAGAACGAGGACTTCACGGCCTACTATACAGCTCACCTCCTCGATGAAGGGTATGGCGCTGGCGACGAGCTTCTCCGGAAGATCTACGGATCAGAGGATACCGAATCAATCACGAGGGAGGATTTCCACCAAGCTCTGAGGATCGCCAATGTTTCCTTCAACACCGGCACCCAATGCGCCACTTTCGATTTTTCCCCAGATCCCGAAGAATACGACCAATGGTTGGCGATGACCGTCCGCCTCGATGGCACCCCAGAGGAGCTTGCATGGGAGAGCTGACACTGAATCTCGCAACCAACGCAGGCCATAATCGGGTAGGCCGGGGGTTTGAACCCGCTCCCCCCACACCACCCAGCGTACGGGTCCGTACTGGGCGGTTCCGATCCGTCATGCTTTAGTTAGTTAGCTGATTTTCCCTTCTTGCCTTTCGGTTTCTTGGTTCCATTTGAGTAGCGAATGGAGATCCATTGTTGTTCTATCGATGGCACTTGCCGATCGGCCAGCCACGTATTACACATCGCGCGTTGCACGATGCTGTTGCCACTCATCCGCCACGGACCTTTCCTGTTTCTACTGTAAATTATGGAATCCCCTTGGAATTATGGGGCTATTTTGCGAATTCTTGGACCTTGCTCGCTTGAGAAGGATGATGGCGAACTGGACGACGACGGATTAGGGCCCATCGTCTATCCCGAATCCCACTCTCAGTAGAGCCGCACCGACCAACGCGCGGGCTTGCGGTTGCGCAGCTCCATGGTTACCAGGGAACGCGGATCGGTTGGCGACATTGCCGGCGCGTTGAGCACCCAGGTGTGAGCGTCCGGATAGCCGAAGTCGTCGCTCATGGGGTTGGCGCGCAGCAGCTTTAGTTTAGTTTTGCCGAAAGGCCGATTTCACAGCCGGGGCTGTCCAGCATCCAGTCGTGAAGGTAGAGGTAGCTGCGCGGGATGGTGATTTGGAGAGTGTGCTCGTTGCCGTTGCTGCTCAGAGCGGCGCCGATGAACTTGGAATCGATCCGCTTGGCGTATCCGCTGCCAAAAGCGGCAACCAGCGGCGCTGGGATTGGGGGCGATGATCTTCGTGGCGCTGGGGACGAGATCGGCGATTTGGCCCAAAATTTCAACCAAATGACCGAGCAACTCGTGGAGGCGAACCGCGGTTTGGAGCGCAAGGTCGCCGAACGGACCCGGGAGCTGGAAAGCACCCAAATGCTGCTGATCCAGGCCGAAAAACTGGAATCGCTTGGCCGCCTGGCCGCCGGCGTCGCCCATGAAGTGAAAAACCCGCTCCAAACCATCAGCATGGGCCTGGATTTTTACCAGCAGACCCGCGAGTCGCTAAGCGACGACCAACAGCTGATGCTCGACACCATGGCTGAATCCTTGGACCGCGCAGACGTCATCGTGCAGGGCATGGTGGACGTATCGCGGTCGGAAGGATTGACGCTGGAACCGGTCTGCCCCAACGACCTCTTTCGTCGCGCCATGGTGCTCGCCGGCCACCGGCCCAAACGCAAGAAAATCACCGTGAAGGAGGACTACGAGCCGAACCTGCCCCAAGTGCCGCTCGACGCGCACAAAATGGAGCAAGTTCTCATCAACCTGATCACCAACGGGGCCCACGCCACCGAATCCGGCGGAACCCTGACGCTGCGCACGTTTTCGACCCGGCTCGGCGAAGTTGTCCGCGATCAGGGACTGCGCCGATTCGAGCGCTTGCGGGCTAACGACCGCGTCGTCGTGCTGGAAGTTCGCGACACCGGCCCCGGCATTCCCGAGGAGAACCTGCGCAAGCTCTTCGACCCGTTTTTCACCACCAAACCCACCGGTGAAGGCACGGGCCTGGGCTTGAGCGTGTCCAAAACCATCGTGGACCTGCACTACGGCAACATCGAGATCGAAAACGTGGACGATCCTACTGGCGCGCGGGCGAGAATTTACCTGAAAATCCAGGCCATAAGAGGCCGGCGAGCCGCTTGACGAACCAAACCTGCCAACCTAAGCAGTATCCCATGGACGAAAAGAAACGTGTGTTGTTGGTCGACGACGAAAAGTCGATCACGGTAGGAGTGGGCCTCAACCTGAAGGCCACCGGCAACTACGAGGTGGAAACGGCAAACGATCCCCGCGAAGCCTTGCGCTTGGCTCGGGAATTTCGGCCGGACATCCTTCTGCTGGACGTGGTTATGCCCGGCATGGACGGCGGCGAATTGCGCGACCGCATTCGCCAAATTCCCGGTCTGGAAAACGTCCCCACCATCATGATCACCGCCCTGGTGTCTAACGACGAAGTGAGCGAAGACGGCGTCATCGAGAGCGGCGACAACCTCATGCTCCCCAAGCCCGTGAAGCTGGAGCGGCTGTTGGCGGCGATCGAGCAAATGCTGGATGGGACGCTGAGTTAGTTCGGGATCGTACATCCGGCCGGCGGCGCGCGCCCCGAAATGGCGCTAACTTAGGCACCCCGGCAAGCTCGCCTTGCCGGACGCGGAGATTAACGGCTAATACCAAACCACAATAACCATAACCATAACTGCATTGGCCGGCTCAACGGCAGGCCGAAATTGCGCCGCACCGGCACGTGCGTTTTCTCCGAGAAAGGCCAAATCGCATCCGCCGCCAACTGAATGTCCCGGCGATCGCCATTGATCGCACTCACAGCATCCTCGAACTCCTGCACTAACTCCGACTGCTTGCGGACCGCCACATCCTGCACGTCATCCGCCTTCTTCCAGTCCGCTAAACTCTGGCGCGCCTCGGCGATTTTCTCCTGCGTTGCACCCGGCAAAGCATCCTCCTCCGCCAAATCGATCACCACCTTCGCATCCTGCTCGAATTCCACCCGATTCGCCCCAAAACTCGCCTTCCCAATCCGGTAAGCCGCCAGCCTCTCCTTATTCCCGCGAAATTTCCGCTTCGCCCGATTCTGAAACTTCCGCAACACCGCGAACAACTTATCCTTCGCCTCATTCTCTTTCCGCGTCGCCCTTTTCTTCGCCGCCTTGCTCGCCACCACCTGGTGACCCAACATCCGCGAACTCTCCGTCGCCGTCTCCAACCTCGTCAGCAACTCTTGATCGATCCCCTCGTCCGCCAGTAGCGTCACATACTCCTCTTCCTCCAACGCCGCCGCCAACACATCCTCCGCCTCCGCAATGTCGGCCAGAAACTTCGTGTTGATGTCGCTGCGGGATGAGGATGCGGATGAGGACGTGGAAATGGCCTCCGAAGTCGTTTCCTCTCCCGCCGTCTCCGCCGAGTGGATCGAGTCAAGCATTGACGTGGAATCAAAATTGTCAGTTTCCGGTGAAGCGTTGTCGCTGAGGGAAGATGAATTGGGTGAATCGCTCATGGTTTAAGCTCAAGTTTAGTGTGGTGAAAAAATTCTACGCACAACAAGCATGTTTAATTTTTCCTAAATTTCAAGAAGTTAAAACCAACTTTTTACCGAGTTTACCGAGTTTCCTGTTTTTTACCGGAAAAGGGAGAGCCTTACCCATGCATTCCGGAATATTGTAGGGAAGGAAGGAGCGATGCACCATGAACACAGCTACCCAACATCTGTGCTACATTTGTCGACCATGAACCTCAACCTCCCCACCATCATCGTATTGGCGGCGGCCCTGCAGAGTCCCATCCTTGCCGGCTCATCCCCCGGGTTCGCCGGAGACTGGCAAACAACCTACGGCGTCATGAACCTCACCGAACCTGTCCCCGGTCACATCACCGGCGCCTATCAAACCGGCGACGTCCGAGGGCGCCTCAGAGGAACCGTGCAATCGACCAAACAGAATCGCCAGAAACTCATCTTCACCTTTGAAGAACCGTCTGCCACCGGCAGCGGCGAATTTACCCTCTCGCCCGGCGCAAACTCCTTCACCGGACGCTGGACCGAAGACGGCCGCGAAAACCAGGTCCTCACCTGGGAAGGCGCCCGCATCATCCCCGATTTCCAAGGCTTTACAGGTCTCTGGTCCACCACCTTCGGCCCCATGCGCCTCCACCAATCGGGGGACGCCATCTCGGGCTCCTACTCCGACCAGGGAACCCATTGCGAACTCACCAGAACCCTCAACCGCGCCAACAATCGCCTCGCCTTCACCTACCGCGAGCCCGAAACCCGCGGCCAAGGCCACTTCCAGCTCAGCGCCGGCCAGCACACCATCCGCGGCCAATGGAAAGCCGCTGGCGACAAAGAGTGGCAAACCTGGACCGGAACCCGCATCCTGCCCGAACCGGGCCTCACCTGGCTCGTCGTCCTCGAAGCCCCCTGGGAATCCGGCTTCGCCCGGCATCAACCCCAATACGCCCTCGGCGACATGCTCGAAGCCTTTTTCGCCCGCGCACCCCAAGTCCGTGTGCGCCAGCGACCTTTCACCAACCGGGAAGCACTCCTCCGTTGGGGCCGCGAAATCGCCTACCTCGCAGAACCCGCCGTCGTCGTGGTCGCCTGCCACGGCACGGCCAAGGGGCTCACCGTTCAGGGGCAATTCATCGAGCCCGAAACCATCGCCAAAGCCTTTCAATTCGCCGGCGACAACCTCCGCCTCCTTCACTTTTCCTCCTGCTCCATCCTCAAAGGCCAAGTTCCCCAAATCATTCAGGAGCGCATCCCGGGCCGGGCGCGCTTTCCCATTTCCGGCTACGCCTCGCAAGTTGATTGGCCGGCAAGTGTGTCGATCGACTTCGCCTACCTCGACATGATCCTCTCTCAAGACGCGGAACCGGAAGATGCGGCCCGCCGCGTGCTCAAGCTCATGCCCTTCGCGGGAGAGCGCCCCGTGGCCGGAACGGACGTCAAGCCGGCCCGGTTCCGGTTTCAGCCAGGCAGTTTCGAATGACGAATGACGCCTTCTACAAAGCTCATCTTCCTGGACATCGACGGAGTTCTCAATTCGGATTCATGGTTGGACGAACACGGCTCGCTGACCTGCGATCCAGCCAATGTGCGGTGGCTCAACCATCTGGTGAAAAGCACAGGGGCGGACATCGTTGTCAGTTCCGATTGGCGTAAATGGATGTCATGGCCGGAACTCTGCTCTCGCCTCATCGCGGCGGGCGTTGCAGCCCGGCTCGTTGGAACCACGCCGGTCATCGAGTCCGATTCGGATGATTTCGGGGATGCGCTTCCCCCGCGCGGGCATGAGGTTGACTTATGGTTACAAACGCACGAATTTCCTGGAACCTTTGTCATTCTCGACGACCGGAGCGACCTCCAACCCCATCGCGGCCGTCTCATCCAAACCCACCCAGACACCGGGTTGACGGAACCTGATTTTGCTTTGGCGGCGGCGTTGCTCGACGACGAATCGGAGCGGGAATGATGGTGGATCGGTGGATCGATCATCACGGCGCGGCAACTTTCACCGCTGGCTTCGGCAAATGATCAAATGATCGAACCGCAGTTCCTCAAAAAAGCAGTTCGATTTGGCCCTGAGCGGAACACCGGATCCCTTTTAGGCGGAAGCAGCCATTAAGACGCAAAAAGTCCTGATGCCCGCTTCCAATCGGCCAGAAACGGAGGCCAAGAGGTGTCCCCAGAGACGTTGTTTGTTGGTTTGATAAAGCAGCCTATTTAGCAGTCTTGATCTCTCCGCCAGAGGTCATGAAGGCGACATTTCGCCAGAATCCGGGCATTTCTTTCTTCCAGGCACTAGCAGCGGCAAGCCAGGCCTCTCCTAACGAACTCTCGGTTAGGTTCTTTTTTGGGAGAAGCTTCATGAAGTGCTGCACCAGCAAATCCTGCCCTTTGGCGGGACACGTCTTGTGAAACCCCAAAATCATGGGTTTCCCACCTCCTTCTGCCCGAAAACATTCCTGCAGATTGCTCGCGTGTTTCTTATTTCCCAAGACACTACATCCGACCACTATAATTACCTTGCACTGGCCTGCCAAGGTTTTGGTGCTCAAATGATAGTCAGGACCCTTGGCAGAAACCGTAACCTGCTGGTTCTTTCCTAGAAAAGAAATCTTAAAATTCGTCGGTTCCTCGTTGTTAAACAGCTTCTCAGCAAAATGCCCGGAGAGATAAATTAAATCGACCTGTTTTTGGGCAAACAGATATTCCATCCACTTTTTGGGCGCCGGATTTTTGTCAAACCCTGGAAACCATTTCGAGGTATTCTCTCCCGGGAGGAAAGTTCATCGGGCGGCTCCAGTCCGTCGTCCCCGGCGTCAGATTCACCACGCCACGATCGTTCATTCCGGCAATCAAGGCAATCGCATCCTTGGGGTTGCCTAGCTCCAGAACCACATACTTACTGAATTCGAAGGCTGAAAGGCTTCCACTCAGGATTACCATAAACAACATCACCGTGTATCGAGTTTTCATTTTCATTTTGATTTCGTTCAATTTCAAAAATTCGCTCGCAAATTACTATTTGCAATCAAAAGCCCCACATACTCAAAGTGGCGCCTCAAAAAATGACAGTGCAAAAGGGGTCACCTGCCGCTTATCGGAATTCTCAAGATATATCACCCACTGCGCATATCTTTGATCCCTTCTAGATAATGGAATTAGGCGGCACCGTGCGGTTACCCCATCAAGACTGTCTTGAGTGATCATCAAGGGTTCAAGGTCCGCTGTGTCTCCTTTTATCACCCGACGAAAGATATCTTGAATTTCGTCATCAGTCAGGTCATTAATTGAATTCTCAACAGGAAATATGAAGCATGAGTCAAAATTGGGCTTCCATTCACGCTTCTCGTAATGCCCATTCACCCGTTTAAAGAATTCGGTTGCTTCCATTGGAAAGTCAGAATCTGAAAACGATGTACATTGCAGGATACTTCTGATTCCTGGTTCGCCAGCAATGCCCATTCCCGTCGACCCCCACAATCCCGATTTTGGCAGTTTGCGTTCGCGCAGTGCCAGTCCCACACACCTTCATCAAAGGGCATATCCAGTGGTCTAAGAAGCAAGCTAAACTCGACTCTTTGGCTGGCATCGGCATCTCCTTTTGGCTTCTTTTTCGTAACACCAAGCGGTCTTGAATAAGAATACCCAATCGCCCTTGTAATTGAACGGATGCGATCGTCCACATCTTCATAGCCGTCGATTCGATCTATCATTTCTTCACTTAAACAGTATTTAACAACCGAAAGCGCACGCAATTGGGAGATTAAAAGGTTGTTCTCATAGGTGCCGCTACCTTTTGATGCATGCCCTTCAACTCGAAACTCGTGAATTCTATCTCGATATTTTGGTGCCATGATAATCCGATCAACAAACTGGGGGAAACTTAAATCTAAAGCTTTTTTCAGAGCACTAGGGATCCTACCCTTGACCCAACCATCTTCGCCGAGCGCGAAGTTCATTTTTTCAAATCTCATTCCGTCCTCCAAAACCACAATATCAAGTTCCGGAAATTTTGTCTCCTTCTTGCGGATTTCTTCCAAATCCTTATTAATCACGCTCCTTAAATCTAACAGGTCATTGTGGATCTGCGATTCAATCCTCTCCTCCTCGTTCAATTTCCCCGACGCATGTCGCATCAGGATGACCGCCAAAAACAAAAAGACCATCATCAAGCCAGCCATTACGTCAGCAATACCTAAGCTGATGTCTCCGTCTTTCTCAGTTCGTTGAACATTGCCGTTGCCTTTCTTTGAAGTTGCTTCGTCAATAGGTCAAGAAGGTCCGTGGCATTGCCGATTGATTTCTCGATCCTTGTGGCTGATTCGGTCGCAGAGGCGACCCAGGAATCCTTGGCAATCTCTCTGGCCTCGTTTATATTGCGTGCCAATGTGTCCCCTGCGCCATTTAGGGCATTGCTAAGATGTTCGTGAAATTCACTGCCTTCTGAAAGCGCTTGGCCCCAATTCTCCGGCTTGCGCATTCAGTTCTGATATTGCCTTTTCAAGCTGAGCTATGCCCGAATCGAATGCTGAGGTGGAAGCGGCCAGGGTTTCTGTGGTACCATGAATTCCTCTGTGGCAGTTTTTAGATCCGAGGTGTTGGTTTTGAGGTCTAATACGCATTCTTCTAAGCCTTTAACACAGTCCTCAATCGCGTTGCCCAACTGTTCCGCGATGTCATTTGAGATTCCAGAGATCTCTTCATGAAGTAAATGCATCGCCTGTCTAATCGGAACTACTAAGTCTTCAGCAGCCTTGTGCGCAACTTCGAGCGAGTTCTTTAAGGTTTCGTTGATCACTTCATTTAGGGTATATCGAGCGTCTTGAGCGCTTCTAGTTCGGGTGATGAGACGTCTTCTTTCGGCTTGTAGAGCCGTTCCACGCTATGAAGAACGACGGTACCAAACATACCCCAAACAGAAGTGGTAAAGGCTGTTGTCAATCCCCGTAGAAGCGGGCCGATACTTTCGTCAATTGACGAGGTGTCGAATCCCAGTAGTGCGATCAAAATCCCGACAAACGTCCCAAGTACGCCCAGACCAAGAACAACTTGCTTTAAATCCAGCAATTTCTTCTGAAACACAAGATGATATACTTCCATCACAACCGCTGCGGCAATAAATATCGCGAATAGCCAGTTCGGAAATATCAGTAAAATCCATGACGCCTGCATCATCCCCCGGAGATAGGCGAACAATCGTCAGCGGGAGTATTATGATTACCAATGCTGGAACAAACGATACGAGCATGCGCATCCATCTCGGCATCGGCTTCGGTCTAGATATGCTCTCTTTCTCTGATGTCATTGTGGTGGAAATAAGAGAATTGTGAATCAAAAATTCTAGAACAGGGAGAACAGCAGTAGCACTACGACGATCACGGATACTATTGCAGCGACGATCATGATTTTGTCCCGTGGATCTAGTGAGGTTTTTGAGGAGGTGGTTGACTCTGGCTGGTTTTGGACAGTGGGAGCAGGGATGGAAATTCCCACCGTCAATCTCTCCGCTATTTCATCCCCGATTCGAGAGAGATCGCTTTTTGAAATTCGCCGTTCCTTGTTTTGCATTCGCACTCTTCGCAACTGTTCTTCAATTGTTTGCACATTTACAATAGAATTGATTGCATCCGTAGTTGCACTTTGTACGATTTGTTCTTCAACCGCACTGACCCGAGTCTGAAAGTACATGCCGATCACGACCAAAAATAGACTGACAAAGGTGGTGTCAAAAAGCGATGCCGATGCCGGACACGGTTGCGGATTGACCGACTGCGCGCCGAATCTCGTCAATACTCTCCAGTTGATTTGTCAACAACACGGCTTCACTTATCCCATATACGGTGCCAAGAAATCCAATTGTTGGTATCAGCCAAACGAGATACTTGAGGAGGCTACGTGACGACTCCAACTGATCCAACAAAATGTTCGCTCGGTCATTTACGTATCCGGACACGCTGTCCACCTTACTTTCAGCAATTTTGAACGCAAGAAGCCCCGACCTCCAAAGCTCAACATGAGGAGCAATGGTAGCTGCGTTGCGAGCCTTCAGGTAATCGCCTACTTCTTCGTATCCTGTGAGCAGATCTGCGGAATCGGTGGCCAGTTGCTCTTGTAGTTTGGTGAATGCGCGATCGTAGGCCCGCTGAAACTGTGACTCCAATTTCTTTCCTTCTTCGTTGTCTTTGATGCCCTTCAGCTTTTCATCGAGCGCATTTTCCTTGTCAGCGAATTCCCCGCGAAGGCTCTCGTAAGCTTCTGAAAACTCCTGTCCCTTCCTGTCTATGATGCCCCATGGCGTGGGTTGCGAATCTCGGCCATAAACTTGGGATTCACGGACTGCACGATTAAACCTCCCGAAAGAGATTGCACGACTAACAACCACAACCAATAGAACACCGAACACCCAGGTTGCCAAAAATTGAATCGTGCCGCCGATGCGGCGTTGTAGGCCCAGTGAAAATTGGTCGAACCCATTCAAATCTTTCACCAATAACTCATCCAAGAGTTGCTGCAAGTTTTCGGAGTAGTTCTCGAGTTGCTCTTCGCCAGCGGAATCCCCAAGAATACTTACGACCTTTACCAGTGCCTCAGGGCTAATTTGGGATTTAACTCTTGGCACGACGGCATTCCAGTTCTGCTCTCCGGTTTTTCGCTCCAAAAGCGCGAATACTGGAGATTCCGCATTGGAAGTAGACACCTTGCAATAAATTCCTTCAGCATTGCCGTTTTCACCTTCAGCAGTGCCGTTTTCAAGATCTGCAGGAGAACTGGCAAGGCGCACAACCGGCAAAGCCGACGAGGCATCCGTCGCATCGCCCGCACTTTCACCAGTGCGGTCTGAATCACCAGTGTGTGGGCCCGTAGCAAGCTCAGCTACTCGATTGTTAAATTCTTCAAGATCGTATTTTCCAAAATCTATCTGAAAGACCGAGGTCATTAAGTGAAAAATAATAAACGCAACCACCCATCCTAGTGCGATTAGCGTGATTGAAGGACATACATTTCCAAAGAGTCGCACCAGCAAGGATTTGTCCTTTGTTGACTTCGTTTCAGGGCGTCCGATCTCATAGAAAAAATCCGAGACTGCGAACATCCATGAGTTGACCTTTCGTTCCAGAATGTTATTTTTGACTTGGTTGGTGGAGTCTTCTGGCATGGAGTTGGGAGTTACGGGATCAATAGGAACGAACGGGGATGCTGAGCCATACCCAATTTGTCTAGAATTGGTCTTATGGTTTCTTGAGGAAACGGTAAGAGTGGAAGGATATCATCGTATAGGTCAGATGGTCTTCTTGTAAACAGGTTTGGATCATCGATCTGCACCGGAGCGTCTTTAATCTCGTCAAAGCGCGAATCGAAACCCGCCCGAGGCATCACCGTCTTTTCGAGGACAGGCATATTAAAATTGATGAGCTTCTGTTGGCCGGAAGCATCAGCTAGCAAGAGCCATCCCGATTTTGAGAGCGCCTGGATAGTTGAGTTGGCTCCGATTATGGGTTTAACCTTTCCTTGAAAGTGCTCGGCCATGAAAGCCTTGGAATTGGTCTCGATGTGTTCGATTGTCACGACTGGAGAAGTTGGAGCATGGCTAGGGGTAGAACCGAGGGGTAAAAATGACATTGCTTGAAGGCCGTTGTATTCTACTAAGCGTTTCATTGAAACAATGCCTGTTGGAAAAACCGTAAGCGAACTCGGTGGATCGGGAAGCCCCGCAAGACTACGAACCATAGTTTTTATTCCGTCAAGAAAGGGAAAATCAAAGCTAGCAGGAAGAAACTCGGCATGTTCAGCAATTGCCGCGCCTCCTAGCCCTTTTCGAACAGTAGAGGAAATCGAGAACAGCGTCGTCGTGGGTGTTGTCCGGCAACTCGGATCGAAGCGAATTGGAACCGTATGGTCGGTCCAAAAAAGGTGGGGGGTAAATCCCTCAGGAACGCTCGAGTCTTTCTTGAACAAAATACTGACCGTGGAGCTTGATGGATCGCCGGGAGGGACATCGAGAGACCAAATGGGGTGAACCTCGTCCACGTTGAGACCGTTACGAACCCTCCATTGGTGAAAACCCGAAATCTCATCTGGAGTAGGTCCAGCAAATAGGCACGGAGAAAGCACGAAGACTGAAAGCAACAACGTGAACGGGTGAGCGTAGACTGTCTGCATTGTTTGATTTTGCTATCTGGTTAGAGTAAGTGATGTCCGGTAGAATGATGTCGCGTTGAGCGTTCCCGATTTTGCAGGGCCAACAGTTCCATGCACCTTGACGTTGAGTACTTCCAGGCCATACCCTCCGGCAATTAAGGGCTCCGTATCAAGAACGACCACCCGAACCTCCAACGAACCGGGCACTGTTCCGCGAAAAAGACCCGAGATTTCGCCATTGGCGGTTTGCCATACCATTTCGTCACCCCTTGGTTTCCAGCTAGAATATATTCGACCGTCCGGAAAGGTAATAGAGGCACCTAAAGTCAACCCGACGTCTTTTTGGGGCACTTTAATTCCCGAAGCGTCCTCAAGCTCTTTCGCCGCAGACAACTCAGCAGTAACATAACTAATTCCTTTGGGCGGCTTTTCGTCGGTAATGCCACGGGACTTGTCTTTGAGAATATTTAATACGAAAACCGCTATGAAGGCGCACGTAATAAGATCAATGGCTGAGAGACCAAGTGGATTCGGGAGTTCTCTATTTCCTCTTGCCATTGCAGTTTTTTGCGGGCGTGATTAGGGTAGGTTCCCAATTTCGAGCATCCTTTGGAGCCGAGCCGATTGATTTGGAGACGGGGAGAATGAAAGAGGTTTGTGCAACTCCACTTTTCCTTCCGCGTCGACATGGATTTGAAGTTTGAATTGGGAATTTGAGGGGTCTACCAAGAAAATGTTGTCGGGAAGCGTGGTCGTATTATAAGGTGGTGGGCCCACTACGCTTTTGAGGAACGCCTTGATACTCTTCTTTGCCTTAACACTTGGATCTCGCGGTGCAGTTCGTAATACGGTTGTCAGATGCGAGTCACTGTGGAAGACTATACCTATCTTAAGCGGTTTGCCCAATACAAACACGGTAATGTGATGCACTACAAAAGTCGAGGAACACCTTCGGAATTCCTTTTCTACGATATAATCCGCTTGAAGTTTTTCAAATGTCGCAACGACTCGTCCAGAATGATCGTCATCAAGCACCTGCGTTAGGCGGATTGACGTTCCATTTGTATCAACGTATGGGACCGAATTGAGCGCGACACCGAGGGGCGAAGTTGAGTGGGTTGCGTAGATCTTGGGTGGTGGGCCGCTCATATGAGCTGTAGATCCGTCTTGTTTGATGACGATAGCCAGGCTCTCTTTGGCGGGAGTGTATGGCTTTGCATCCTGAGTAATCAACCAGAGGATCAGTTGCCCGGCGAGAGCGATGCACATCAAGTCCACGAAGGACAGCGAAAAAATTTCAAGTTCTTCGCGTGATTTGCGCCTGCTCATCGCCGGACAATTACTTATACCTATTAATGCCCGTGCTTCTTTGCATCGCCCCTATTTCTTGGTGGCAACAATGCCTTCTAGGTTGTCAAGGAAGTACTCCTCGCCATCCACGGTGATGTTCAGGCGCTCCTTTTCGAAATCGACTGAATCGAGTTTTAATTCGTCTCCTAGAGGCAGCATCGTGTCGTCAGTGCCCGCAACTCTTACTTCTTTCTTGCCAGCGAAATCATACTTAAACACTTTTGTTGCAAGTGTGAATGTAACCTCTCCAGGGTAAGAGCCGGTCACTTTTATGTTTCCGTGGGGGGGCTTAAGCGTGCACCCTTCGCAATCAGTCTTCTCAAAAGGTTTGGGATCGACAATTTCGGTATCCTGCTCAGGATTAGGAGGCGCTACCACGTCAACAGTTCCAGTATTTGGATCAGCTTCGCTGGTTGGCCCTGCATATGGGCTGCCAGTGCCAGAACCGTCACCATCGTATTTCCCATCTCCACTACCATCGCCGTCCCCATCTCCATCCCCGCTGCCCCCTCCAAATATCATCATCAATATCGCGAGAATAAAGGCTGCGCCAATGATGTAAGGGTTGCCTGTCATCATCGCGCCCATCAACAACCCTGTCATCGCTTCGTGACCATTTCGAGCGGTGTCCCGAGCCTGGTGTTTTCCTTTCGCGTGGTGAACAAATTTTTTAATGTCTTCTTCGCTTGCTCCCTTTTCTCTCAGGCAGTTCTCTGCGGCTTCGGGATATGCTGCCACAAGGTCTGATGACCAGTACCCACGATTCGAGTAGGTTTCGATTTTCGCAAGAAGCTGGTCTTTCGACCATGTGAGCATTTTCTCATATTCTTTCTCTTTCTTCGCAGCCAGCAAAGACGCACCGATTCCTGCAGTAGATTGGGCTGATGAAACCATTGTAAATGGATTCTGTGGAGGAGCAGAAACAGGAGGATCAAGCTTTTTGATACCCTCAACCATTCCAAGTGGAAAAGAGACATGCTTTGCGAAGCAATCACGGTCAAATTTCAACGGATTTTCCTTACCGGATGCATTTGCGGCTTGCTCAATTCTCTTGCCCGCGTTGGAGAATTCGCGGTTGTGTTCGTCACCAACCTTTTGTAGAGCCCGAACCTTCTCCTCCACCTCTTTCATAATCTGATCGACTTCTTCCTTAGGCGTGTCCTTGTCGATGGTTTGTAGCTTTGCCATCGCAGCTTCGAGTTCCTGTTTTGCAGTCGCGACCTTGGGGTCAGTAACAGGGAGATTCGAAAATCGATCAAGCGCGGCCTGTGCGTCATTTTTCGCTGTTTCAAGCTTGATTCCGTTGGCTTGAGCCTGCATGGCGAGCATTTGAAGGCGCATCTGCTCCATTGCAGCAGTTAGGCGTTCCTCGGTTTTTTCCTGTCGCTCCTGAAGCCCCCTGAGAATCTGCAGCAAATTGTTGGGTGGGGGCGCCTGCTCTGCACTTGCATAAGGAACTAACTGAAGTTGTAGGAATGCCGTCAGAACTAGGAGAGAGACCGGCGCGTGGATGTCACTCTTTCTCAGTCTGCCGATGCTTAGGATGTTGTTTCTTGTCATTTTCATAGCGAAGTTAAGATTGGTGTAAGGCTCTGTTACATTTATTTCGAAAGGGAATCAATACCCTCTTCAAATGCCTTGCGGGTCTTCGATGCTTGTTCTGAAGCTAGCCGGGCCTGTTTCGCAGTCGGTGTTAGTTTTGCGACGGATTCTCGGAGAATCGCTGCGTGGTCATTGTGAAACAAACTCACCCCATCTAAAGTCGACTCAATCTGGGATTTAGTGGAGGCAGTGGAATGGCTGATTGCGTACCCGATCGAACCTCTCTCCTTTCCTTCGAATTGTAAAATCAACAATCCATGTAACTCGTTTGCTAAACCTGCTGCTAGGCGAAATTCATGGCGTTCATGTGTAAGATGAGAAATTGCATGTCGAACATTACGTAGTTCAGCGCCGCTGGGTCGAAAATTGACTAAGGACTTCAGATGCCGAGAGATCATTCCCTGTTCTGTTGCGGAAGGCATTGTCTTAAACGCAGTGCTCAATCGCTTTTTTAGATGGAATGGAAGGGTCACGTTGGATTCGTTAAGGGTCTGATGACCTGAGTTATTGTAAACAAGAACATGATATTGCCCGTTCTCCTTTATAACTTGTAACTCAGCCTTTCCATTTTTGGGCTTTCTATCGCCATTGTCCAAATCTACCAGTACTAATCGATGGGGTTCTTTTGCGAACCAACTAACCCATGGTGCAAAACTTGCAAAAAAATGAGCTTGGCCGTCGACCTGCGAATTGACTCCTTGGAAATATCCAGCAATCAAAGCAACACATGGGCCGATTAAGCACACACCTAGGAAAGGAATTCTACGGAGTTTTTGTTGCGTTGTCATGGTCCAGTTAGGTTTTTTGATAAATAGCCCACATCCTCTTCTAGACTTTGAACATCGGATTCCAGCGATGCTGCAGAAATTGAAAGCGAATTGAGAGTTTCGTCCGCATTTTCGCTCCAACTCAGTTCACTGATCATGTCGCTAAGCTCTCTCGGTGATACACCATTCAATTTTCCTGTCATCAAATCAAATACTCCGTCGCCGCCGTTTCCGTAACAAATGGCTTCAAGTTCCCGCCAGTCTTTGGCTGGCTTGATTTTTCTAGCTTCTGGAGGATCTCCCAGATTATTCTTATCGGAATAGGTTGAATCACGCCTCGGTTGGAGCCGTTTTGAAATAACTTCCGTGAGAATCCGGTCACCTCCGGGTAGACTTTTTATCTGATTTTCTACTGCGCCGTTTGCTTCTGCATACGCCCCAAGGAGAAAGCCAAACGTCCAAGTGATATAACAGGCAAAGCTTACGAGGAAAAGAACTGCTGTATAGCGCCAAAAAGGACTTTCGTTTTGAGGCCTGCTAAACCGGCCCCTTACAGTTTCAGCGGGCTCGGGAGGATGAATCTTAGCTTTCAAAATGGATTCTATTGATTACTTCAACGACAACAGAAAGGTGAATTTCCCCGCAGAGTCACTCGCCACTTTGATTCCGAGTGTTCCTGCGGGCGTATCGACAAATTCCTGCAGCGTAATTCCCGCGAGTGCGATCACCGTACTAACACTTTCGATCGTTTCATCCGGCTTCATCGTTCCGGGGCTAGCGAGGGTCAGCCCGGCAGCGGGAAGAGCGCGGACCATGTGGCCGAGGAGCTTTTCTTCTTCTTTGGAAATGGCATTGGCCTTGCGCTGGATCGCGAGGAGTTGGGTGATGATAGCGGTTCCGGCATCGACGAGGTGCCCGCCGACGGAAACGGCACAAACCCGCTTGGTTTGGTGGGTGGGATCGAAAACGGCTACGGCGCAGATAAGGCCGGTTTTGACGCCGCCGACTGCATTTTCGGCGGCGTATTCGGCCCAATCGACGTTAAGGGCGGCGTCTTTGAGCCGGGCGGCGGTGATGCCTTTGATGAAGCGGATGAGGACGTCGGATTGAATGCCTTCCCGGGCGGGCAACTCGGCGCGAGTCGCGACGCCTCCCGGACCGACAAAGAAGACGAAGCTGGAAGGCGGGAGCGGTGGCGCGGGGATGACTTTAATGAAATAGATGCCCGGACCGGAGGCGACGCCGAGGTCGATTTCATTGCCGTCGGTAATGCCTTTGTGGAGTTCGCTGGAATTGGAGAAGTCGGATTCAACGACAAGGTCTCCGGAGTAGGAACCCACGGTCATGATGACAGGTTGACCGGCCCGGAGGAACTGTTTGTTGAAGGTGAATTCAGGTAGAGAGGATTGCTGGGCGGAAGCGATTGCAGGAATGAGGAGGCAAAAAACCAAACTATAAGCAATTGCTGTGCTTCGTTTGTCGGCTTGGCTTGGCGTTTTCGTGCTTTGTGCTCTGTGCTTTGTGCGAGTCATGAGGCAAAATGCTGTGTGTTGAGTAAGGTTCCTCCGGATTAGTTGATGTTAATTGATGACTTTGCCGTAGATGATTTCTTCGAAAAGTTCTCCGGCTTCGCGGCCACCAGGGAGGTCGTCGCGGTGGACGCCGTCTTTGTTGTCGCCCCAGTGGATGAGTTCGTGGAGGATGGTGACGCCAAGGATGTAGACGTTGCGGCCTTCGGCGGTTTTGCGTTTGCCGCGTCCGGCTTCAAACTCAGTGACTAAACCATAGTCGATGGAGAGAACCTCGGGGGTCTCGGGGTCGAACAGTCCGAAGATGGGGTAAGTTTGAACTTCAGTCATTGCATCAACAATGAAAACTGTTTTGATTGATCCTTCAGCTTTACCCTCATTTTTGCTGATTGTGCTAGTCAGTGTTTCATCATTACCAGGAAGCTTCTCTAGGATGTTAATCGAAATGCTGTTCATTGAACAGTGAAGCATGGCACCATCAGGTCAAAGACAGATCTTGGTATCACAGAAAATTCATTTATGCGGGGCCTAGCCTTGCAGACACCCAATAATCTTGCAATAATAATCTTGCAAATAATCTTGCAAACATGAACGATCCTGTTTCAACTCAACCAATTTGTTACCGGCAGATATTCTTGTTTTCTAAACTGTACTACTCTGTAGTCAACTTTCGTTTCTTCTTGGGGGCCCAAAAAGGTTTCAGATGATCGTTTGATTCGTCTAGCTACAAAGGTCTCAAACAATTCTTGCCCAATTTCACCTTGTTTGCAAATATCCTGTTTGACCTTTTTTTAGGTGTGATGGATTTGGTTACCAAATTGAACAAATCGTACACTGCAAATGGATTTGTGAAACCTCTTAAAGTAACTACAAGCTTTAGAACACTGTGTTCATGGCGTTGTAATGCAGTCACAGAAAGTGCATGGTGTATTTTCTGACAGAGTCCAACCTGCCATATGCTGTGCGTCAGATACCAGTTCTGTTATCTTGGGTAAAATGCACCTTCATAACATCAACCCTACATCTACGTTCATTCTCCGATTTTCGCTTTGATACAGAACTGGGTATTTATGGTTTCCATGCATAATAATTATTCGTGAGACAGACTGATGTTGTCAACGGCCAGTGAGATCATAAATGTGCCTTCTGTAAAATAAGAATAAGATGTGGCATCATCAAAAACATAAAATTTCATTTATAGATCACTAAAATCTAGCTGTTCTGTGAGATTTAGCAGCAAGAATAAGAATTATTCTTATCGCATAGTGGCCATTTTTGGAAACGGCCGCCGTTTTGAATCTTCCAAGATTTCAAACTGCCACCTATATTTTTCTTGAAGCTAAGAGTATTTCTAAGATATCTGGGTAGGTGTCATGCTTTCTTCAAAAAGTGCCCACTTGATTGTAGGCCTATATGTGCACCTTGGCTACTGCACTACAGGGTTACATGCATAAATAAGGTACGTTCACGTAACCGTTGCATTAACTGTACTACTGTTCTCGCAATTTCCACAGCGACAGCCTGATGTATCTACATAATTTTATCACATTTTTATAGTTATTTTATTTTAACAGCTAAAATAAAGATTATAATGCTCTTTTAGAGGCTGAGATACACCACAGGTATTTGAAATTATACCCACTTACTGAGGTCCCGAAGGTCCCGAAGGGTGTGCAACAAATAAAAAATGACTCCGCCATCACGGAATGACGACTTCTGATCGGCTATTTGCTCATCATAGCAGATCATCTGTAATATTGGGCTGGGCTGTTTGGTATTCAAATGAACATGTTTGAAAACAAATTGATGAAATGGAACATTTAGAAAGTTATGTTAAAGGCAGCGACTTAACGATATAGAAGCATGAAAACATGAAGTTTTAATTGGTTCACCAACACCCAGATAGATGGCAGTCCCATTTTGTTACATACCTTTCAGGATCTTCAGTCCCTCCCTTGCAGGCAGTGATTTCAACTACCTGTGGATACACTTAATGCCATGTCATGCAGCGGGTTCTATTTACCAAATACCAAATTTGTGTTTTAAATTTATTTAAAATAAACTTTTGGCAATCATTATTTCACTTTATTCTATATTCCTGTTCCACTTTCATTGACCATTGTATCGATAGGCCTAGATATTTTCACTTAAAATAGCAAACAGCCTTTGTATGTGATTTCCTTTATGCAGATTACTATCCCTTTTCAAGCTTATTATCTTGGCAATATTTTCTTGCATATATTTTAATGTTCCTGTTATATTTTTGCACATATTCGTTTAAAGAGTACAATCAAGTTTATGTTTATTCACAAATTTAGGTGTATAGTGTGAAATAAATTTGAAGTTTAGAACAAGTATACTTGTATTCATGCATGACTTTACAGAAATCAAACCAGTACTAATGGTACCCGCCCACTTTCACGATGTTGATGGCGATTTATCTGATCACAATGTAGGGAAAATATTTGGATTGTCCAAAATTCTTACAGTGGTCTTGTGACTTCGTGCTTTGCTCATATTTTGATTGCTATTACTCGCAGTTTACTTTTGTTTTTCGTGCTGGGCTCTTTAGCAGCTCTGATATATTTACAGGTTGTTCAGGAGTTGTAGTAACAGTTTTGAACGTGTTCAAAACTTGTCAGACCTACACGAGCTTCCACGAGGTCTGCCGAGGTGTCAAAATATGTT
>CBDCZR010000004.1:0-206609 GCA_965224535.1 Verrucomicrobiales bacterium | reverse complement strand
AAATCAATGGGATGCGCAACAAGGTGAAGGCCGGAGAGGTGAAAAAATTGGTGATTGCCGGCGAGGACAACGCGCTGGAGACCGGCGCGGTAGGAGCCATTCGAATTTGCGGCAGCAACAACCAGGTTTCCTACGCGAACGGTTCCGCGGCCTCCTCCCCCACCCTGGAAGACCACGGACCGGGAAATCGGCTAACCAAACGCCAAGGTCAGGCTCAGCCGCCCGCGGCTCCCGCACAAGCTCAAGCGCAACCAGCACAAGCACAACCGGCTCAAGCGCAGCCAAAAACTCCCGCCCAAGCTCAACCCGAGCCAAAATCGCAACCTCAGCCGCAAAAACCTGCCACCGCAGCCAAGCCGGCCGAGGGGAAACCCAAACCACCGGTCAGCCCGGCGAATCCCACGCCAAAACCCGGTGCTCCCAAGCCGTAAGCGGAGAGGCAGCCTGAATGACCAACTTCAGCACCCCGGCCAGCTCGTCTGGCCGGATGCGAAGATTAGCGGCTAAAACCAAGCAAAACACAATCCGCGCCCCGGTCGGCTTGTCCGACTGGACGCCAAGATTGGGCGGCCGGCGCATCCAGGACGCACCCCAGCCATAAATCTTGGCTTCCCGTGAGGCGAGCTCACGGGGGAGCAAGGAAGGGGGATGATCGCGGGTTAGCCAGGCTAGGATTTTTTCCGCGCGGCCTGGCGTTTGGCGGCTTGCTCCGCTTTCCACGCGCGAATTCGGCCAACGTCGAAGGGGCCGCCGTATTCATCGCGCAAGGTGTCGGTTTGCTGGCGCATTTGGCGCAAAACCGGCTCGTATTCGGGGTCGCCGGCCAAATTCACGAGTTGATCCGGGTCCACCTCCAGATCGTGCAGATACTCGAAAACCGGCGTTTGCTCGAAGTAACGCGCGTAGACGAATCGCGGCCCGCGCACGCCCTCCCACTTGGGAATGCTGCGGTTGTCCATGAGGTGCTCGCAAAACGTGGCCTCCCGCCAATCGGCCGGATTTTCGCCCTCCAAAAGCGGCACGAGGCTGCGCCCCTGCACGTGAGCCGGGGCCTCCAATCCGGCGAAAGCCAGGATGGTTGGCGAAACGTCCAGGTTCAGGACCATGGGGTGCGAAACCACGCCGCGTTGCTCCGCCGGCGCGCGCGGGTCGTGAATGATGAGCGGCACGCGCAGGGATTCCTCGTAGTGCGACCACTTGCCGGCAAAACCGCGCTGGCCCTCGTAGTAGCCGTTGTCACCGCTGAAGATCACCACGGTGTTGTCCGCCTGGCCTAACTTTTCCACCTCTTCCAGCACGCGGCCCATCACGCGGTCCAGGCCGGTGATCATGCGGTAGTAGGCGCGCAGGTTCGTCTCGAATTTCTCGCGATTGTCCCAGCGCCAGAAAAACCGGTCGCGATTCATGGAACGCTTCATGAAGTTAGGATGCGCCAGGTAGACGGACGGATCACTCAGCCGCGCGTTGGGGATTTCCACGTCCTCGTAGAGTCCATCGACGGCCTTGGGCCACGGAAAATGCCCCTCGCCAGGCCGTTTGTCGCGATCTTCCGCATGGGCCGCGTTGAAGCTTACGCTTAGGCAAAAAGGTAGGTCCGCCGGACGGTCGCGGAGGAAATCGACGGCCCGGTCGCCGGCGATTTCGGTGACGTGACGCGTCGAGCCGTCCGGCATTTTCTTGTGATACGGGGCGCGATTGAGAGGGTGAAATTCGTCGAACATTTTGGCCACGCCTTCCGTTCCGCCGGCCACGCTGACGCCGAATTTTCCGACGAATCCCGTCCAGTAGCCGTTGTTTCTGAGCAGCTCCGGATAGCTGGCCTGACGGTGTTCCTCGGAAATGGGCGGCGTGCCAAAGGTGTAGCCGTGGGTGCGCTCGTGCAGGCCGGTGAAGAGCGTGGCCCGGCTGGCGGCGCAAATGGAGGTGGTGACGAACATGTTGGTAAATCGCACCCCGTCCGCGGCCAGTTTGTCCATGGTCGGCGTTTTCAAAATGGGGTGCCCGGCGCAGCCCATTCGGTCCCAGCGGTGGTCGTCGGAGAGGAAGAAGATGATGTTCGGCCGGCTTTGTGGCGCGGCCAGCGACGCCAAGGCGGTCGAGAGCCAAACGGCGGTGATGGTGAGGATGGACGGAAGCCTGTTCATGCCGCGAAGTTCGGCACGCAGCGAGGTCGAGCAAACGAAAATCGCGCCATGTCGGTGGTGGCGGTGGGGCAGGTGCGGGAAATTGGGATGACGCGCCAGCGAGTTGAGCTACGCTGTCGCCATGAACTGCGCCACCCGCCTAACGCTTGCCCTAAGCCTGATCGCCGCCTGCTTCGTCCGCGGACAGGAGGATTCCGGCGTGAAAACGGCCAAAATGCTCTACCTTGAGGAGCCGCGCCGCAGTTTGACCGCCTATTTTCCCGATGACTGGAAAGCCAGCGACCTGCGGCCGGCATTGGTCATTTTTCGCTGCCGAATTCCGGTCCAGCGCGAGCATTTTCGCAAGGCCGGGATGGTCGTGGTCAAACCGCAGACCGCGCCGGTGAATTCGGGAAAATTGCCGGCCATGAGCCTGGAAGAAATCGCCGCGGCGGCGAAACCGCGCGATCAAGTGGCGGATACCAAGAGCGCCATCCGCTTCTTGCGCGCGAATTCGGCGAAACTTGGCATCGACCCGGAAAAAATCGTGGCGACGGGCACTTCCGGCGGCGGTGACCTTGCCTTGCAATCGCACCTCAACCGCGCCTTCGAGCACGCGTCGGACGACCGCTCGGTTTCGTGCAGTCCGGATGCGCTGGTGCTCTATTGCCCGGCGTTTGACGGGATCGACATCTGGTACGTGAAGGCGGCGCCGTTTCGGCAGCGCACGCAGGCTGAGGCTCCGTCGTTTGTCCCGCTACTCGGCCGATTTGTGGCTGATGCGGGCGAGGGATTCGTGAAACCGGTGGATCACCGGGCAAAGCTCATCGAATTGGCGGCAATGTTAGGGCGGGAGCAGCGAATTGCGGAGGCGGAAATCGCGAAATTTCAGGAAATTCTGAAACTTTTCAACGAGCGTGACTGGCAGTTGCTGCATCCTGTGGAAGACGCGCTAAAAATGTCGGCGTCGCGAATTTTGACCCGCGACCGGCCTCTACCGCCGACGTTGATTTTGTTTGGCGACCGCGATCATCTTTACGCCCACCAAACCGCGTTCGTGGAGCGGCGAAGGAGCTGGGACAACAATTTGAGCTAAAAATCTATCCCGGCGGCGGCCACAGTTTTATGATGCAGCCGGCATTTCAGGAGCCCAGCACGCGCGACGTGGAAGCTTTTCTGAAAATGCACGGATTTCTGCAAAAGGCGTGGTAGCTGCAACCACCAGCGCATGAAAATCAATGGATTTAGCAAGTTTTTGGCGTACGGTCAGGTTCCGGCCACCCGCCGGGCCAGCTCCTTCATGTCGTTGTCCAAAATCGTCCCGGGCAAGACGTCGAATCCGCTGCTTTGCAGGTGTTTGACGCCGTTTCGCGCCATTTCCAGCCGGTCTTCCTGCAGGCAGGTCACCACGTAGGGTTGCAGCAGGTTGTAGAAAAGGTGCCCGCCGGCCTGGGTGCGAAAACGGCGCATGGCCGACTCAAACGCTCTTTCCGCCTCGTCCCAGTTTTGCTTGCGCAAATGCCGGAAAACCGGCTCCGCGGCGATGGCGATTCCCAGGTCGAAGCGCTTGGATTGGTTCCGCGCGACGATTTCCCGCCGCAGTCGCTCCGCCTCGCTTTCCTGGCCCAGCTCCTCCAGCACGGCGACCAGGCGCATCTGCCCCTTGACCTGCAGATCCGGGTTTTGGGCGAAATTTGCCGACCATTGCCGCCAAAATCGCAACCGCGCCTCCGCCGGCGCGCGAGATTCCTCCAGCCAGTCGGCCTCCAACCGCCACGGGCGCGGATCCTTCGCCATCGCCTGCCGCGCCAGGCGCAAAATCTCCGCGTAGAGCCGCCCGCCCTCGTTGAGCGCGGCCCACTGCAACAACTTCTGACCGGGGCCGAACGCCGAGGCGCTCCCTAACCCTTGCACCAGCGCCTCCAACTCGCTGTCGGTGATGCGTTGCCAGGTTTGCGGATCGTAGGCCTGACCGATGGGAAATCGCTCGCTGCGGAATTTAGCCAAATCCAGCTCCCAGCGTCCCAGGCCATTCAAAAAGCCGACCCAGGCGTGCTCGCCGGAGGTTCCCTGACCGACGAACAACAGCGTCGGCACGCCCTTGGCCTTGCCGGTCTGCGAGACGAAAAACGCCTGGTCCATGCAAATGCCGCCGTTGCGCCCGATGTCGATGAGCCGATAGCTTGCGCCCGGCCAAAGGTAGCGCTGGCTGCGGATTCGCTCGTTATCGTAGCGGACCGCGGGGAAGAGCTGGGTGAGTTTGTCCGGCGTGTTGAGCTTGATTTGCTGGGCGTAGCGCAGCTCCTTGTGCTCCAGCGGCGTGTCCACCACGAACGTTAGGTCGCGAACCCCGAGCCGGCTCAAATCGTGCAGCAAACGGCCCTGTTTTTGGCACTCCACCAAAAACGCGAACCGGTCCACGGGGTCCGAATCGCCGGCCGCCAGCTTGGCGGAATCGACGAACGCGTGGGGCCAGGTTTTCGGCACCGGCTGGTCGAAAACGACGGCAAACGCGACCGCTAACGCCGAAAATTTCGCGAAATCGCGCGGATGCTTCGCGGCGATTTGGCAAAGGATGCGCGCGGCGGCAATTTCGTCGTCATCCGGCACCAACGCGCCCAGGAATTGCTCGCGAATTCGCTGACTTTGCGAAATTTGGACGAAAACGGCCCGATTTTCGGCGAATTGGTAAAAATCGTCGGATTCCCAGTTTTCCGGCATCAGCCGCAGCCAGCGTGTGTGGAGCATCCACCCCATCCAGTGGTTGTTGGCGATCATTTTGCGCAAACCGTGCCGTTCGTGGGCCACGCGCAGCGTCACCGTCATGCGTAGGGCCTCGTCCCGCCATTGATCCGGCGACGGGTTCGCCCGCCACCAGGATTCCGCGACGGATTCCGACCAGCGGCCCAACCGCGCCCCGTCTTCCGCGCCGGCGGCCGAAATGGCGCACACTGCGCAAGATGCGAGGGAAATGGTGAGAGCGGCGCGGAACATGCTGACCCTCACCCTAACCCGCGCCGCCGGGGTTTCCAGGCGCAAACGCCCCGGCAAACGGGGGATGAAACAGGGGACAAAAAATGGGCTGAAAGCCCATCAGCGCAAAGCCCGGGCCTTCAGGCCCGGGAATGGTGTCAGTCAATGTTTGGGCGGCCTGAAAGGTCGCGAGCAAGGCGAATGGCGCTCTCGCTGGCGACCTTTCAGGCCGCATTTTGGTCTGCCAGACGTCCCGGGGCTGAAGCCCCGGGCTGTGCGCGGTGGGGCTTTCAGCCCCGTTTTTACCCATCGTTTCACGCGCCCTGCGCTGGCTCACTTCACTTTCCCGCCGACGAGCGTTTTCCAGGCGTAGGTGATTTTCAGCGCGGATTCTCCCTTCACTTCGACCAGCAGTTCCTTGCCGAGACGCAGGAAAGGCGTCTCGCCGCCTTCCACCATCAATTTAGCGACGTCGCCGAGGTGATACCACACTTCGTCCTGCTCGCCGGAGACGTTGTCGGCGATTCGGAAGTGCGTGCCGGGCTTGGCCGCGCCGGTGAACTCGATCGTCCGCAACACGGCTTCTTTGCCGTCGATTTCCGCGGGTTCGAAGCGATCCTTTACCTGCAAATCCTGGAAATCGTAGCGAAACGTGGGAAATCGCTTCGCATCCAGCCGGTAGCCGCGAAACCGGTAATCCGGGTGGCGCATGACGAAGGTGCGCATCGATTTTCGCTCCGCCGGCGGTTTGTCGCGGTCGTAGGCGACCTGGCCTTTGGAATCGCGAATCCACGTTTCCCGGGTGGCGTCTTTCAGCACCTGGAGCGGCAGACCTTGGGCCGTTTTCACCACGTCGTAGCCGGCTGGTTTCTGGTTGCCCTGGCCGCGATTCGTCCAGTGCCGGCTGGCGTCCATGAATCCGCCGCGCCAGAGCATGGCCACGTTCATCGCGTCGGCGTCCCAGCAGATGTTGACCCCGCCCGGGTAGCCAACGCCGATGCCGCGCGGGTTCGAGCCATCGATGAAATTGCGGTAGATGACCGCCTCGCCAGGGTTTTCCGCCGTCACCATGATGGGATTGGGCGACTTTTTCTTGGGCTTGCCGCCAACCGTCCACTTGGTGAGCGGCACCTGGCTCAAACCGGGCCCGTTGACGGTTAGCGAAAGTTGCTTGTGGCCGCCTTTGTCGAAGTAGCGCAGCTCCAGCGAATGCTCGCCTTCCTGCAGCTTGATTTTTTTCTTCTGAATCGCGCCAGCCGGATGAACGCCGTCGTGATCGACCACTCCTTCGCCGTCGATGACCAAGCGCGAGCCGTCGTCGGAGGTCAGGAAAAATTCGTAGTTGCCGGCCTTCTCCAAAATCAGTTTTCCGGCGAAAACCAGGCCGTAAGCGCCGTTTTTCTTCACCACTTGCGCATCCATCAGCCCGTTGGGGATTTGACCCGAGCCCTTGGGCTGCAACGCGGAAAAATCCGGCACTTTGTCCCAATTTCCCTCGTAGAGCGTGTATTTCAGGTCCTTCAGCAGTTGCTTGTGCTGGCGCACCTTCAGCTTGCCGTTCATGAGCAGGGCGTGTCCGGGCACGGTGCAGACGTAGGGGTAGTCTCCCGGCTCATTCGGCGCGACAAAGTAGAGGTCCTCGGCCTCGTGAGGGTTGAGCAGGCGGCTGGCGGCGAGAATTTGGCTGTGCCCGGGTTGAACCCAGCCTTTCTCGATTCCCGCCTCGCCCATGTTCCACATTTCCAGGGCAAATTGGGTGGCGTTTGCGCCTTTTTTCAGCAAAACCAGGTTGTGCTGGAGGTCGTCCACGTTGTCGAGCGTCATCTTGATTTTCGCGCCTGGCTCGACCTCAAAATCGCCCACATCGTAGCGCATTTGGCCGATGAGCGTTTTGATGGTGACGTGCTCGTCCGGATTCGCCGACCATTCCGGCGGCTCGGCGCGAACGTGGCTCAAAACGAGGAGGGTTAGGATGATGGGTAGCAGGCGCGGAAACATAGGTCCAAAAACCACGGATCTCGCTCCGCGCGCCTATCACCTACTCCCGGCTACTCCCGCGTTTTCAGCACGCCAATGAGGTCTAACCGCCGTAGTCTGCCGCGAACCACGAACGCGGAAAAAATCGCCGCAATCGTCACCACCACCACTGCCGTGGCGTAGGTGGAGGAGGAAAGGACGAAGGGGATGCGGTACATTTCCGTATCCATGGAAAATGAGAGCAGGTAGCAAAAAAAGTGTCCTAACGCCAACCCCGCCGGTATGGCCGCGACGGTGACGATGGCTAGCTCACCGATGAGGATGCCGGTGATTTCCCGCCGGGTGAAGCCAACGACCCGCAACGTGGCCAGCTCCCGGCTGCGCTCTGACAACGCGATGCGCGCGTTATTGTAAACCACGCCGAATGCGATGACGCAGGCGAAAAAAATGTTGAAGGCGCGCATGCGCTGGATGTTTTCCGCAAACGTGTCGAGAAAACTGCGCAGTGCGGCGACTTTGATGGTGGTGCCGGCGATGGCGGGCGTGAATTTGAGCTGATGGTAGAGCGAATCCTGCGCCGCCTCGTCCACCGCCAGGTAAGCGCCGGAAATCGACTCGCCTTCGCCCATGACGCGCGAAAGCCAGCGCCGGTCCACGTACGCGGAGAGCCCGGAGAAGTCGTTGACCGTGCCAGCCACAAAAACGTCGACGACCGGCCGCTCGCCCTCCAGCACCTCCAGCGCGATCGGGTCGCCGGCGTCAACCTGGAGGATTTCCGCGAGTTTTTCGGACAACAGCAGCCCTTCGCGCGGAATGGGGACGACGTTCTCGTCGGCGTCGATGGGGCGAAACAGCTCGGGATTGGCCTCCAGACCCAAAATTCCCGCCTGCCGCCGCCGGTGGCCCGCTCGCAGCCTGGCCGGCACGCTGCGAAACGGCTCCGCGTAGGTCACCCCGGGCAATTGGCGCACGCCGTAAATCGCCGAAGCGCTCACCGGTTCGGCAAAGACCACCATCATGTCGCTGCGGTCGGAAACGAAGAATTGGAGCTGCATCATGTAGTCGATGGCGTCGTTGCCGAAATTGCCGACGATGAGGATGGACAGCGCCAGGGAGATGCCGAACGCGCTGAGCAGCGATTTCACCCAGCGCCGTTCCAATTCGCGCAAAACCATCCGCAATTGCTGCGAAAAAAGCCGCTCAAGGCCGAGCCGCTCGATAATCGTCGCCCGGTAAACCGGTGGCGCAGCGGGACGCATCGCTTCGGCTGGCGGAAGGTCCACCGCCGCCTTCACCGCGCCGTAAACTCCCAAAAACGCCGCTCCGCTGGTGATCGCCAAACCCGCCACGATGATGGGCGGGTTGAGGTGAAAATCGAACACCGGGAATTTGTAAAATTCCGCGTACATGGCGGTGACGTTGCGCCCCAGAAACACGCCCAGCAGCGTCCCGACCGCAAAACCGGCCGCGACGATCATGAGCACCAGTTTCAGGTAATGCCAGGCGATTTCCCGGTCCGAGTAACCAAAGGCCTTCAGCCCGGCAATTTGATCGCGCTGCAAGGTCAGCAGCCGGCGCAACACGACGTTGAGCAAAAACGCGGCCACACCCAGGAAAATGGCCGGGACAAAGAAGCCCATCGTCTTCAGCTGGCTGATTTCATCGGAAATGAAGCGATGGGACATGTTGTCTTCGCGGTCGTAGGCGCCCAGCCCGCCGTAGGGCTCCAGCAGCGCATCCACGCCCTCGATCGCCTTCGCAACCGCCGCGCCTCGGCTGAGGGTAAGCGCTACGTCGTTGAACGCGCTTTCCATGTCGAAGGCCGCTTCCATGGCGCGCTCCCCCATCCAGAAAATTCCGTAGCGGCGGTCGTCCGGCAAAAACGAGCCCGGCGGCATCTGGGCGATGTATTCCGGCGAAAGCGCGATTCCCACGATGCGCAGCACCTCCAGCCGCCCGTTCAGCACCGCCTTCACACTGTCTCCCGGCTTCATCCCGTGCGCGTCGGCGAAACTCTCGCCCACCAGCACCTCATTCTCGCGCCAGGGCTCCACGTAGCGGCCGCTACGCAAATGGAGCGCGTTCAGCTTCGGCTCGCCGAATTCCGGGATGGAGATGATTCGCCCTGTGGCCGGCTCGCTCATCCCCTCCACGTTCAGGTTCACCGGCCGCACGATTCGCGTTTGCACGCGCGAAACGCCGGGAATTTGCTCCAACCGCGCTTGCAACAGCTTCGGCGCGCGTTTCAGGCTGGCGAACACCTCCGCGAAGCGGTAGCGCTCGTAGTAGGCCCGCTGGCTCTCCTGCATGGAAATGAGCGTGGCCAGCGACATGACGAACAACGCCACCCCACACGCCACCACCGCCGCGATAGCCGCCGCCTGGCCCTTCATTTGGCTGAGGTCGCGGAAGAGTTTTTTGTCGAGAGCGGAAAGCACGGTCGGCCTTGCTAAAATTTCCAGGAGATCGTAAACAGCACTGCGAAAACCAGCAACTGCAACGCCGCCAATCCCAAAAATTTGTTGTAAGCCGGGCTCGGCTCGGTTTCGGCGACGTTTTTGGCGATGACGAATCCCAGGATGCCGGTGAGCATCGGCAAATACGTCGTCAGCTCGCTGTGGTGCATCCAGTGCGTGCCCATCAACAGCGGCAAGAAGCACAAAATCGCGATTTCAACGCGCGCAAAGCGTTTGCCGAAGCGAACCGCCAACGTGCGCTTGCCCGCCGCGCGGTCTTCGTCGATATCGCGTAAATTGTTGACCGCGATGAGCACGGTGGAGAGCATCCCAACCTGAAGGCCGGCGACGACCGGCTGCCAGCTCCATTCGCCGGTTTGCACGAAATAGCTCCCTAACACCGCCACCACGCCAAAAAACAGGACCACGAACAATTCCCCCAATCCGCGGTAAGCCAGCGGCAACGGCCCGCCCGTGTAACCGAACGCAAAATAGAGCGAGGGCACGCCGATCGCCAAAATCGGCCAACCGCGGGTCAAAATGAGCGGGACGGCGAAAACACAGGCCAAACCCAGAAAAACCCACGCGCCCGCCCAAACCACGCGGGGTGAAATGAGCCCGCTCTGAGTCACGCGCTTTGCGCCTTTGCGCTTCTCCGTGTCTGCGCCCTTGTCGAAGTCGATCACGTCGTTGAACAAGTTCGTCGCGATCTGGATGCACAAGCAACTCGCCAACGTAAGCGCCCCTAGCCCCCAACTGAACGACCCGATGAAATGCCCCGCCAAAACCGCGCCCAACCAGACGGGGACGACACCGGCGAGCAGCGTTTTGGGCCGGGCGGCGAGAATCCAGGGTTTCATCGGCAAAATCCCGCCTCGGGCGGGCGCGACCGCCTCATCAACCCTTCAATTTGCCTTTGATCCGCGAAATCTCAGCTTTTGCATCGGTCACCAAGCGTCGGTGGGCTTCTTTGGAGAGAATGCCGTCGGCCTTCATCTCATCGTATTTGGCCAAATCGGCCTCCAATCGCTTCAATTCAGCCTCCATTTCTTCCTTCTTTCCCTTATCGCGATAGATCTCGATGAGTTCTTTTCCCCACTTCGTTTCTTCGACGGGTGGTAGGTCTTTCAGGAGCATTTTTTGAACTTGTTCGAAGTTTATTTCCAAGGCCCGCATGAGCCAGAGTTGAAACACGTCGCGCCACTTTTCGCGCGCTTTGGTTGGTAATCCGGGTGCTTTTTCCAGATTATCGTAGTGCTCTTGAAATTTCACCAACAATTTCGCCTTGTCGCGCTCCAGAAGCGGAAAAAAGACCGAAACCAGCGGATTGTCAGGGTCGGTCTTGGCGATTTCGCGGATTCGTTCGTCCAGGTAGTGGACGTGCGGCTTGAAATTGGCGCAGGGCCTTGGTTTTGGGTTCTTACGCTTCCTGCCGGATGACGTCGTGAGGCTGTAGGGATCCAGCGTGCGGGTCAGGTAAATCAGGTGAACTTCGCACTCCCGATCGGGATAGCGATCCAGAAACAACCCGCTGGAAACCAACGCCCGGCTGTGCAGATTTTCGGCTCGGTATCCCTGGTTTTCGACGATCAGCCCCCTTTCATTGGGGTCGTTTGGAACGATGGTCGAATCCGCGGTGTTTTCGATTTCTTTGCGTTGTTCGGTGCGGCATTCGGCGCCTTGCGCCGGGAAGTTTTTGCCAATCAATTCGTAGAGCTTGCTGGGATCGGCATCGTACAAAACAACAAATTCTTTGTCGGTTTTCATCCTTTCCAATGTCCTGACTCGCTCCGAAGTTCAATTTGCTTCTTACTCCAAGAGCGGCATAGCCCCCAACTTGACCCCTCGTCCAAAAGTGCCACAGTCGGGCGCACTCCCGGTAGAGTGCGTGTGTCCCCATGCCCGACGTTGCAGCAGAGCCTATTCTTTGGCGCCAAATCTACGTCGCTGCGTTGGTCGTCCTGGTCTTCGCCGCTTTTTTGCGCGAGTGGATCCGGCCGGACTTCGTGGCGATGGGAGCGCTGATTTTGTGCCTGCTGGCGGGAATTTTGGATGAATCCGCGCTCGCAAACGTCTTCGGCCGCTCGGCGCCCATCGTGGTGGCGTGCATGTTCATCCTGAGCGCCTCGCTGGAGCGAACGGGGCTCATCGAGGCAATGGGATCCTGGTTCGGGAAACTGGCTGGGAAGGGCGAATTCCGCATTTTGCTGGTTTTGGCGCTCATCGTGGCCCCGCTCTCCGCGTTCATCAACAACACCCCTGTCGTGGTCGTTTTTATGCCGATTTTGCTCCAGCTTTGCCGCCGGTTGGACCTGAAAGCTTCGCGATTTTTGATTCCGCTCAGCTTTGTCTCGATCGCCGGCGGAACTTGCACGCTGATCGGCACATCCACCAACCTGTTGGCGGCGGATATCGCCTCGCGCGAGGGGCTGGAGCCGTTCACCATGTTCGAGACGGCCAAACTCGGGGTCGTTTTCGTGGCGGTCACCTCGGTTTACCTGCTGACGGTGGGGCGCAAGTTGCTGCCGGACCGCGTCACTTTGTCCACGTTGTTTGAAAGCGCGCAAACCCGCGAGTTTTTGACCCAGGGCCGCATTTCGCCGGATTCCAAGCTCATCGGTAAGATCGTGACCGAGACTTCGCTTTCGAAAATGCGCAAAATCCGGATCATCGAGGTGCGGCGCGACAACAAGCGGGTCGGCACGCCGCTCAACGAGCTGGAATTCGAGGCCGGCGACGTGGTCGTCTTTAAAAGTCACGTGGCCAGCATGATGGAGATTTCCGAGGAGCAATTGGGGCTGGTTTTGGGCCTGGAGGAGATTTCCACGGAGTCGGCAGTGCTGATGGAGGGCATCATCGGGCCGGATTCAAACCTGGTGGGCCACAGCCTGCGGGAGCTGAATTTTCGCCAGCGTTTCGGCGTTATCATCGTGGCCGTGCACCGCCGCGGCGTGAATTTGCGCGAGCAATTCGAGAAGGTGAAGCTGGCTTTTGGCGATACGCTCCTGGTGCAGGGGCCGGCGGACAAAATGGCGCAACTTTTCGACCAAAAAGACTTCGTCAACCTCAGCGAGCCGGCTCACGCGCCGTTGCGCCGGCTCAAAGCGCCGTTTGCCTTGGCGGCAATCATCGGATTCATGGTTTTCGGCTCATTTTCGCGCCAGCTCGACATTCCGATCGTGGCCTTCGCTCTGGCAGCGGTTTTCCTGGTTTTGGTCACGCAAACCATCGACGCCAAGGAGGCCTACGAGGCGATCGAATGGAAGGTGATTCTGATGATTTTCGGCATGCTGGGACTAGGCGAGGCGCTCAAAATCACCGGCCTGGCCAGCAGCGTGGCCATGGGGGCGACCCAAATGTTGGGCAACAGCTCCGGGGTGGTGCTCATCGCCGTGGTGTATCTGCTGGCGGCTGTGCTCACGGAGATGATCAGCAACAACGCGGTGGCCACGTTGCTTACGCCGCTGGCGGTGGTGATTGGCTTGCAAATGGGCTACGATCCCCGGCCATTCGTCGTGGCGGTCATGTTCGGCTCCAGCGCCAGTTTTTCCACGCCGATCGGCTATCAGACCAATACCTACGTCTATGGCGCCGGTGGCTACAAATTCAGCGATTTCGCCCGCGCGGGCTTGCCGTTGGCCATCATTTTGTGGATCGCGGCGTCGATTTTGATTCCAGTGTTTTGGCCGCTCAACCCGTGAAACGGGGAATTTCCCGCTCGTGGGGGGTTTTGCTCTTGCAAATCCAGCCAATCCCACCTACCTAAACCGGCTTTTGGCCCGGACACACGGTTTGGGCCGTGTTGAACCCGTACGATATCCCTCCATGGCCAAGAAAGCTGCGAGCAAAAAAGCGCCGGCGAAAAAGGCGGCGGCAAAGAAAAAAAACACAGCCGCTACCAAAAAAGCTCCTGCCAGTGCAAAGAAAAAGGCGCCAGCCAAGAAGAAGGTAGCGGCCAAGAAAACAGCACCCGCGAAATCCAAGGCTAAGTCTGCTTCACCGGCAAAAACCAAGACCAAAGTCGCCTCCAAGGCCAAAGTCGCCTCAAAAACCAAGGCCAAGCCCAAAACCAAGACCGCGGCCAAACCCAAAGTCGCTGCAACCAAAGTCGCCGCAAAAAAGGCCGCGCCCGTTAAAAAACCAGCGCCAGCCAAGAAAAAGCCGGCCACGCACAACGGCGCAAAAGTCAAGCTGAGTCCGTTCGCCAAGCGGCAGCGTCAACGGTTGCTGGAGTTGCACGATCACATGGTGGACGCCATGGCGGGAGTCGCGCAAGACAATCTCCGCTCGCGGGCGGAAGGCAGCGAGGCCTCCGCCTTCGGTATGCACCAGGCCGATGCCGGCAGCGATGCCTACGACCGCGATTTTGCCCTCAACCTGCTTTCCCAGGAGCAAGACGCGCTCTACGAAATTGAGGAAGCGATCAAGCGCATCGATGAGGGCGCCTACGGCGTGTGCGAGATTTCCGGCGAAAAAATCCCCGAAGCCCGGCTGGAAGCCATTCCCTTCGCCCGGCTGACGGTGACCTGTCAGGAGCAATGGGAGCGGCAAAACGGAGGCCGAACCCGCAGTTACGGCCGCGGCCCTTCGCGCTCGCTTTTCGGCTTGATGGATGGCGCCGACACCGGAGTTGACAGCGACTAATTTTGGCCTAGCATATCCGCCCTATGTCTCGGGAGATCATCATTTTGGAATGCACGGAAGCCAAGGAAGAAGGCAAGCAGCCTTCGCGCTACGTGACCCGCCGCAACAAGAAAAGCCTCCGCACGCCGGGCCGGCTGGAGAAGGTGAAATTCAATCCCTTTCTCAACCGCCGCACCCTGCATCGCGAAATGAAGTGACCCCGCGTGGTTTGTGCTTTTTTCCAACCACAAAGCACAACCAACCCAGCACCAAGCACAAACTTTCCATGGTCCCGAAAAATCGACGAAGACTCGCCAACTTGCGCCGCCACAATCGCAAAATGCCGCGCCGGCGTTTGGACATCCCTGCGGAGAAAATCAGCTACCGGCACCCCGAATTTCTCGGCAAATTTGTCTCGGAAACGGGCAAAATCTACCCGCGCCGCGTCACCGGGGTCTCCGCCAAGCTGCATCGCAAGATTACTCGCGAAATCAAGCGCGCCCGCTCGCTTAACTTGATGACCTAGGACCTAGGCGCGTTGGTGGGTTGCTGACTTTGGGGGGGGGCGGAGCCTCTTGCTTCGCGGGCTTCACGAATTCTATTTCCCAGGCTTTACGCAGCGGAACCCAACGTCGTTGGTGGCGGTGTCGATGCCGGACTGATTGCGCGTTGCCACGCGGTATTCCAAAATGGGCCGCTGCCCGCCACGCGGCACGGGACCGTAGCTGCGGTGGATGCGCCATGAAGCGCCGCGAATCACGCGAATCGGCTCGCCGCCGGGGCCGGGATCGCATTCCGCCGGTCCCCGGGGATTGGAACCCGGGCTCTGCTTGTAAAATTCGGCGCCAAACCAGTCCTGACAGTGTTCCCAAACGTTGCCGGTCATGTCGTAGAGCCCGTAGCCATTCGGCGGGTAAGTTTTCACCGGAGCCAGGCCGGCAAAACCGTCGGTCCCCCAGTCGTCGTAGGGAAATTTGCCCTGCCAGATGTTGCACGGCCAATCTTCGGGATCGCTCTCTTTTTCGCCGGGAAGCGGCGCGTTGCCCCACTCGTACTTTTTGCCAATCAAGCCGCCGCGCGCCGCGAATTCCCACTCCGCCTCGGTAGGGAGCCGTTTTCCGGCCCATTCCGCGTAAGCGGCGGCGTCCGCCCAGGTTACGCAAACCACCGGGTAGTCGTCCTTGCCTTCGATCGTGCTCTTCGGCCCCTCCGGATGGCGCCAATTCGCGCCGGGTAAAAACGCCCACCAAACTGGCTGATTGAGCGGCACGGGGCCATCGGTTTTTCGAAAAATGATCGATCCCAGGCGCATGGGGCCGTCGCTGCGCATTTCCGGCGGGAGGATGGCTTTTTGCTCCTCGCTCATTTCCTGCTCGGCCTGGGTCACGTAGCCGGTTGCGTCGATAAACTCGCGAAATTGCGCGTTGGTCACCTCGGTTTCATCGATGTAAAAACCATCCAGCTCGACTTCGTGGACCGGTCGCTCGTTTTCCATGCCTGAGTAGCTGCCCATCAGAAACGTGCCGCCGGGAATCCAGACCATCCCTTCGATTTTTGGCGGTGGAACAGCGGATTCAGCGAGCGCATCGGAAGGCGCCGGGGCATCCTCCGGACCACAGCCCGTCAAAATCAACGCCAGGCACGCTGCAAGGCCGAATTCTGGGATTTCGAGCTTCGGATTTCGGCTTTTCGGAATCATCCGGGCTACCTCGCGCAGGTTTCCGGTTTTGCAAGCCGCAGCACCACAACGCATGGCGGCGAGGTGGTTGACAGGCTTGGCCTCTCGGACCGTGTTTTGAATATCGCCAATCGTCTTCACAGCTCCCAACCACACCCACGCTCCTCGCGCCGCGAATGGATGCGCGTCGGCGGGCTTAGCTGCCTTGGTTTGAGCAGCAGCGCCCTGTTTTCAGCAACGGCAAAACCGGCAACCGGCGGCGGATTCGGCAAGGCGAAATCGTGCATCATCCTCTTTCTCGCCGGGGGCCCGCCGCAGCATGAAACCTTCGATCCTAAGCCGGAAGCGCCGGATACCATCCGCGGCGATTTTGGCTCGATCCGCACTTCGGTCCCCGGCCTGCATTTTTCCGAACTTCTGCCGCTAACCGCGAAGATCGCCAACGAACTCACGGTGATTCGTTCGCTCCACACCGGCGTCAACTCGCACTCCGTCAGCGGCTACCAACTCTTCACCGGCCACACCCACGCCTCCGCGGCCGACAACCCGGCTTCGCGAAAAGATTGGCCGCACGTCGGCTCGTTTTTCTCGCACTTTCACAAGTCGCCAAGCTCGCCGGTTACCGCGGTGACCTTGCCGGAGCCGATCGTCAACAACCCCGGCGTTTTGTGGCCCGGTCAGGATGGCGGATTCATGGGGCCGGCCTGGGATCCGTTTCTCTACAAAATGGGCGCGCCCGCAGCCGCCGGAATGACGGACACGTTCTCCCTGCCGGACAATCTCTCGCTCGAACGGCTCGCCTCGCGGCAGTCCTTGGCCGATGAACTCGACCGCGGCCTCCAATCGGCCAGCGCAGGCGATGCGCTCGACGGTTTGAGCGAAAATCGGCGTCAAGCGTTCGAGCTGCTGACCTCTCGGCAAGCCCGCGACGCCTTCCGTCTCGACGCGGAGTCTCTGGCGATGCGAGCGGCTTACGGCGAGCACAAATTCGGTCAAAGCGTCCTGCTCGCCCGTCGACTCGTCGAATCCGGCATCCGGCTCGTGCAGGTGAATTTCCCGCGCGAAGAAGGCGACCTAAGCTCGCCAAACCCGCTCTGGGACACGCATCGCGACAACACCGCGCGCCTCAAGAACAACCTCTGCCCGCCCTTCGACCGCGCCTTCAGCACGCTGATCGCCGACCTCAAATCACGCGGGTTGCTTGAGGAAACGCTCGTCGCTGTCGTCGGCGAATTTGGCCGCAGCCCGAAAATCAACGCAAACGGCGGACGCGACCACTGGGGCGCGTGTTTCAGCGGCGTTTTGGCCGGCGCCGGCATTCCGGGCGGCATGGTCATCGGCGCGAGCGACGAACATGGCGGTTACCCGGTCGACCGCCCCATCAGTGGCGGCGAATGGCACGCCACGATTCTGCATCGCTCCGGCATCGACCCCGCCGCGCTGTTCGAAGATCGTTTCGATCGTCCCACGCCGGTTAGCGAAGCCCCGCCGATTCGGGAATTGGTCTGAGTTCTGTCCACCAGCAAGGATAATTGCGCCAACCATGAATCTTTGCCCATCCCTCAACACCAGTCCCCTACGTAACCGTAACGCCTTTAGCCTGCTTGAATCCCTCTTCATGATCTCCGTCGTTGGCGTGATCATGGCGTTTGCCATTCCGTATTTTGGCGACGTGTCACTGGGAACAAAAGAGGCCAAGCTGATGAGTGACGTAGCCACCATGAACAAGGCCGTCAAACTCTACCTGGCCAATGGCGGCAATCTTGACGGTTTGTCGTCCCCCCAGGAAGTGATCGATAAACTCAAAACCTCGCGCGCGAATAGCGAAACCTATGCGGGGCTGAGCGGCTCCATGATTGACGCCCGGCTCGAAGCGAAAACCGAGCCGATCGCCAACTTTTCCGGCGACCAAGTCGAGTGGATTGCTTCCAGCGGAACGTTGCGCGCTTCCTTTGACGGCACGTTGCTCGCCACCTACACGGGCGATCCGGTCAACACTTTCTTGAATGGGCGAAGCGATGCTTTTCTCGGTTTCACCGGTTCGACAGGAGAGTTGAAAAACAAGCACGCCTTCAAGGCGACGAGTTTCACCGGCGAAATCGCCAGCACGGTCAATTTGGCCGATACCCAAATCAAGGCGACCGATCCCAACAACACCGCCGCTGAGCTGACGTTTACCGTTTCCGGCCTGTCCGGCGGCCGTTTTGAGCAGAAGAGCAATCCCGGCCTCGGCATCACCACGTTTACCCAAAAACAGATCGACGACGGCGAAATCCAGTTTGTCGTCACCGGGGGTTCCGTGAGTTACAGCCTGGAGGATGGCGGCCGAATCTGCCAAACGATTAGCTGACTTTTCCCACGGCAGGGCTAGCCTGATCCCGTGAACCCGTTTTCCCGCATTTTCCTTCTCCTTGCTCTCTCCCTCTCAGCGGCCGACGCCGAACCGCCCGGCGCTGCGGAGTATCGCACCTTCACCAGCCGCAGTTCCGGCAAAGAAGTGCGGGCCCGGCTGCTGGAACTGGATGGGGCCAACGCGAAATTGCGCACTTCGGCCGGTGAAACCGTCGCCATCCCGATCCAAGCGCTCTCCGTCGATGATCAGGCTTACATTCAAGCTTGGAACCCGGACGAACGCCGCATGGCTTGGATGGAGGAGATGGGGTTGGCGAGTTTTTTGCGCCAATCCGGCTACACGCAAACGCCGTTCAAGGCCGATGGCCGCCGGCTAAAGGTGGATGTGAGCGTGAATGGCGCGCCCTACGAGTTTTTGCTGGAGACCGGGCAATTTCTCACCGTGTTCGACGCAAATCTGGCCGCCGAAGTGGGCGGGGAACGCAGCACGGTCCTCTTCGGAGAGTTTCCGATGCCGGACGGATCGAAAGAGGGCGTCTACGCGAGCGTGTTCGAAAGTTTTGCCCTCGGAGAGACGAAATTGGCGCCGTGGGAGATGGGGGTTTGCAATTTGGAGCGGGTCGGCATCGCGGGCCCGGGATTGCTGGGTGCCGATTTTTTCCAGGCGAATGAGGCGATCATCGATTGGCGCAAGCGGGTGGCGTTTTGCAAGCCTGCTGCCGAAAAAGGCGCGGCTCCGGCCCCGGCTCCCGCGCCCAAAGTGGGTGAGTTGCGCGAATTCACGACGCAAAGCGGCAAAAAGGTGTTGGGCGAGGCCGTGGCCTTCAAAAACGGGGTCGCCACGCTCAATGTGGACGGCGGCAAGCAGGTCCAGGTTCCGATCCGGACGCTGAGCGACGCCGACCGGGAGTATCTGGACCTGTGGTCGACCGATCCGCGCCGCGCGGGGCTGCGCTCGACGAAACCGGACGAAATCCTGGCCGCGGAGGGCTACGAACCCGTCGCCTACGGCTACGGCAATTCCACGGTAGCCGCATTCGAGCTGAAATTGGGCGCCGAAACGCTGCGGCTGCTGATCAACGCCGCGCTGCCGGTTTCCTACCTGGATCAGGCGACCGCCGCGCGCGTGGGAATTTCGGCGGTGCCGATCGACGCGTTTTTAATGGTGGGCGGCAAGAAAACGCAGCTTAGCCTGGCCAAACTGGATAAGCTCCAGGTTGCCGGCAAACCGCTCCCGGCGCTGGAAATGCGGGTCGTGGATCTCAAGGCCGCCGGCGCCGCTGTGCCAATCCGCAGTTGCATGATTTTCCGCTACCCGGAGTTAAAGGCGCGGATGGGCGAAGTAGACGTGGATGGCATCCTGGGTTTGAACGCGATTGGCCGGTTGGGGGCGCTGATCGACTACCGGACCCAAAAAATGTTCGTCCAGCCGGCTTCCTGACCTGCGGGCCGTGGCGAAAGCGCCAATTTTGCCCACAATTCGCTTGGAATCGGGCTATTTGCCCAAAGCGGTGACGATCAAAATCAGAGCGACGATGCCCAAAATCAAGATCGGCAGCCAAAACCCGAATCCGGCGCGGAGAGCGTCAAAAAAGCCGGCGCCCCGCAGATTTGGCATCGGAAAGCGCAATCGGCGCGTTTTTGACCCGGCTCCGTCGAGTCGGCCCAGGGTGGCGTGAAAATCTTCGTGCGCTTCATCGACGATTGCCTGCGCGCGGCTTAGCTCCAGGTGCAATTCGTGATCGGCCCAGTTTTCAGGGTGAATGGTCTCGATCACGGCCAAATGACGGCGGAAAGATTCGGCAGCCTGTTTTTTGGCCTCGGCCAGGCGCAGGGCTTCGACCGCTCCGTCCTCCAATTCCACGATCGAGCGGGAAAGCCGGTCCATCAAATCGCGGCGGGCTTCCTGAAATTGCGTCCGGCGCCCGTGGAGGATGCGCCACTCGTGGTTGTGGAGCTGATTGGCGCCTGGCGCGGAGTGGGCCGGGCTTCGATCGCGCGGATGTCCCGGTCCCGGGTTCTGCGCCGGGTAAAAGGTGGCGTCGGCGGGGTGAAAGCTCTCCTCGTGGCTCGCCGCATGCGCGTTGGAGTGAAACGTGTAAATCTCCGGTTCTCTCGCGGGCGCCGATTTCCTGGGCAACGGCAGAAAACAATCCCGCTGCGCATCGTGATGGTCGTCGGGTTCCGGGGAGATAGAGGGAGCAAAAGTCATGGCAACGGCGGAAGGAAAATGGGTAACATGAGATTTTAACATCAGTTGATATTTTGGGAAACGCCTCTTTTGCGAAAATTACGAAAATTCGCGCCCGTTGCTCCGTCGTGACCGAAAATCCCCCGTGATTTCGGTTCGTCGCGTCGCGAGCGTTCATGCTGAGACGACGTCGAGCCCGAATAATCAGTCGCTGACGCGACGAGGCGTTTTTTGAGGCCGTTCCCGGGGGCTAAAGCGCCCCGGCTAACATGATCGGTCCCTACGGGAAGAAAAAAATTATCCCCGGAATGTGAGAAAATCGTCCCCGGAGTGTGAGAAACTATCTATCTAACCCCGCGTCAGCGTCTCATCCAGGTTCAAAATCATCTGCGCCACGACCATCCAGGCGGCGTGCTCGATCGCGTCGATCGATTCATCCCGCGTTGACTCGCCGACGGCCAAAAACTGGGTCGCGGACTCGGGATTGGCCTGAAAACGCTTGCGTTGGTCCGCCAAAATCCCAGCGAGCACCGATTTTTCGCGCTCGGTCGCCAACCGCGCGGTCGCTAGCCGGAAACCGAGGTCGATGCGCTTGGCAGCGTCCGATTCCGCCTGGATGAGCCGCTGGGCAAAGACGCGGGCCGCTTCGACAAACTGGGGGTCGTTCAGCGTCACCAACGCTTGGAGCGGCGTGTTGGTGCGGGCGCGTTGCACGACGCATTTTTCCCGGGTTGGCGCGTCAAAAATGACCATGTTCGGCATGGGAGCGCTGCGTTTCCAGTAGGTGTAGAGCGAGCGGCGGTAGAGCTTGGCGCCTTTGTCCTGCGGGTAGCGCAATCCGCCGTTGAGGCTCACTTCGTTCCAGATGTTCGGCGGTTGGTAGGGCTTGACGCCGGGGCCGCCGAGTTCGTCGACGAGCAATCCGCTGACCGCCAGCGCTTGATCGCGAATAAACTCGCCCTGGAGCCGAAATCGCGGCGCGCGCGACAAAAGCAGGTTTTCGGGGTCAAGTTTCGCCCGTTGCGGTTGGAGCTTCGAGCTTTGCCGATAGGTGCGCGACAGGACCAACTGGCGGATCATCCGTTTCACGTCCCAACCGGATTCGGCGAAGTCCACCGCCAGCCAGTCGAGCAATTCCGGGTGGATTGGCGGCATGCCTTGAGAGCCAAAATCGCCTGCCGTGCGAACTAAGCCGTCGCCGAAAAGCAGCATCCAGTAGCGGTTCACGGCTACACGCGCGGTGAGCGGGTGAGTTGGCTGCGTGAGCCATTTCGCGAGCCCCAAGCGGTTGGGAGGCGCGTTTTCCGGCAACGGCGGCAGGAAGGCGGGAACGCCCACGGGGATGGATTCCTCCTTTTTCGGCGAATCGTAGAGACCGCGGTCCAGCACGTAAGTCATGCGCATTTTGGCCGGCGGATTGTCGGCCATGATCATCGAGGTGGCCGGTTTTTGGTTCAAATCCGCGTGTTCCTTGGTCGTTTTCGCCAACGCGCCGTTGAGCTTTTCGTAGCGCTTGTCTTCGTTGGCGAAGTAGAAGTTGCGCAGCGTTTCCACCTGCGCATCGCTGCGTTTTTCCGCGGCCACGGCCAGGATGCCGCCAATCACGTCCGCTTTGGCCAGGGGAACCTCCGCCTCGGTCAACGCGCGGCGATAAATTCGGATGTCATCGACCTCACCGCGCCAATTTCCGCCATTTGAGCGGCTGCCGATCTTGAACGGCACGGAAGTCTCGATGGAGCCGGTTAACGAATCAACCTCGACCTGGTTCGCCGAAAGCTTGCCGTCGATGTAAATCTTCACGCCGGCGGCTTTTTGGCTGCCATCGTAGCTGACCACCACGTGCTGCCAGGTTTTGGGCTTGAGTTGATCGGCGGAAACGACCTTCAATGCGTTGCCGGACCAGGCGCTGACGATGTGCGTGCCAACGTTGCGGCCCTGAACCCACATGTCGTAGCCGCGATAAGCCTTGGCGACGTCCATCCGCGAGAAAACCGCCCCGCTGCTCTTACTGTCGCTCTTGATCCAGGCCGCGAAGCTGAACGGCTCGTTGTGCTTGAGATTCGGCGCTTGGGCGGAGCAGAGAAACTGGGTGCCGCCGTTGAGTTTCAGCGCTTTGTTGCCCTGGCGCTCGGAGGTCTCCAGCTTGCCTTTTTCCAGCGTGGCGATGGCTCCGGTCACCTTGTTTTTCAGCTCTTTGCCGCCGGCTTCATCCAGCGGAAACCAGTGCGCCAGGCCGGCCAGTTCCTTCGCCGGAGCACCCTTGCCGGCGGCTTCCGCGGTGGCTTTCGCGGTCCAAGCGGCAAACTGCGGCTCGGCGGATTTCCGGTAATCGGTCAGCTTCTGTTGTTCCGCCTCAATTTTCGCCTTCAGCTCCGCCAGCTTCGCCAGCCGCTCTTCACTTTCCACCTCAACCACAGGCGACTGATTGCCGCGGCGCGTTTGCATCCCCGGATCGGCGGTGTTGTTGAAATAGGCGAAAAACTGGTAGTACTCCCGCTGCGAAATGGGGTCGTACTTGTGGTCGTGGCACTGCCCGCACTCCATCGTCAGGCCCAGCCAAACCGTGGACGTCGTTTGCACGCGGTCGACGACGTATTCCACGCGCAATTCCTCGGCAAAAGCTCCGCCCTCATCGCTGGTGGCGTGATTTCGGTTGAAGCCGGATGCGATTTTTTGCGCGGTGGTCGCGTTGGGGATCAAATCGCCGGCCAACTGCTCGATCGTGAACTGGTCGAAAGGTTTGTTGGTGTTGTAGGCCTGGATAACCCAGTCGCGCCAGGGCCACATGTCGCGCGGACCGTCGGCGTGCATCACGCTGGTGTCGCCGTAGCGCGCGGCGTCCAGCCAGGCCAGGGCCATGCGCTCGCCGTAGGCCGGTTTCGCCAGCAAACGATCGACGAGGGCCGCGTAAGCCGCATCGGCGCCTCGTGCCTGCGTGTCCTTCACGAACGAGTCCACCTCCCCGGGCGTTGGCGGCAAGCCGGTCAAATCCAACGTCACCCGGCGAATGAGCGTGGGCAACTCAGCCGGCGGCGAATACTCCAACCCGCGCGCCTTCAACCCGCGTTCCACGAAAAAATCGACCGGATTCGCCTCGCCAACGTCTGCGGTGCGCTGCGGCGGCACGAACGACCAGTGATCCTGATACTCCGCGCCCTCAGCGACCCATTTTTCCAGCAATTCGCGCTGCGCGGGAGTCAGGTGCTTGTTCGAATCCGGCGGCGGCATCAAGTCATCCGGATCATCGGCGAAAAGTCGCGCCACCACCTCGCTTTCGTCCGGTTTTCCCGGCACGAGGTTGCCGGAATCAATCGCGGCTTCGCGAACGTCGAGCCGCAATTTTGCCTTGCGGTCGGATTCCGAAGGACCGTGGCACAAAAAACAGTTGTCCGACAAAATCGGGCGAATATCGCGGTTGAAATCGATTTCAGCGGCGTTGGAGGCCGAAAACAGCGCCAAAATGAGGCAAAAGACGGAAAGACCGGGGAGTTTCATGGCGGATTGAGTCTCAGAACGATGGCAAAGGCAAGAATCTTGCGCAAGTGGCTCACAAAATCGCGGTTCGCCGCATTTTGCAAGGTTTCCGCAATTTTGGTGCGATTTTCGCGCTCTACGCTCTACTTGCTCAAGCTGGCGATTTCCCCCTGCCAACCCTCGCCCGGGTCGTTTGCCTGGAAAAATTCGGCTTGTTCGCGCAACCAGTGCGCCGGGCCGTCGGAATCGGGGAGTTTTTGGAGCAAATCCACGCATTCTACCCAATTTCGGGCCACAAACGCCTGCAAAGCGGCTTCGTAGGCGGCAATTTGCTCGTCCGTGACCCCGCTGCCACCGATCTGGCGCGGCAAAACCAGCTCGTAGACCGGGTAGGCGCGGTTGAAGCCGGCCGGGCGCAGGTAACAGAGCTTGCGCACCGTTTTTCCGGAATCGCGCATCAGTTGCATGGTGTCGTGGCTTAGCAAAGCGGGCACCTGAAACTGTTTGCCCAGCAATTCCAGCCGCGCGCCAAAGTTCACCACGTTGCCAAACACGCTGATGTGCACCTGCTGAACCGGACCGGTGTCGCCCACGGCAATGCGGCCGGTGCTGATGCCCATGCGAACCACCGCCGCGGGTCGACCGCCGGTTTCGGCCTCCATTCGCGACGCCAGCCGGTTTGCGATCGATTCCGCCGCGTTCACGGCGTGGGTGGCGTGGTCGTTGCCGGCGACCGGCCAGCCCCACAGCGCCAAAACGCCGTCGCCCGCGAAATCGGTGATCACGCCGTCGTGCTCGAACACGGTTGCGGAAATTTCGCCGACGATTTCCTGGTTTTCGCGCAGTTGACGCAAAATTTCGGCATCGGTCGAGGCGCTCTCCATGCTTCGCGAGGCGCCTCGCCGGTCGCAGAAAAGGACGGTGCACTCGGCCAGCGTCGGCTTGAGCTGATCCACATCGCCGGCGTGCAACATGCGGCGCAAGGCGGGCGAAAAATGGTCCGAGAGCGAGTCCTGGATGCGCTGGCGATTCCGGGCCGAATGCAGGCTGGCCACGACCGAGCCGATGAGACGCAAAAACGGGACGAACGCGATCGCCGAAGCGCTGCTGGCCTGACGCGCCTCCACGTAAAGGAACACCAGGCGTCCGTGCCGGTCCTGGTAAATGCCGCCCTCGCCTTCCAGCGTTGCCACCGGCAAAATGGCCACCCAATCCACCTGGCGCAGCATGGTGGCGTCGGAAATTTGCGCGGCGCCGGGATCGGCTGAGTTCCAAAGGTAGGTATCGCGCGAATTCGGCGCTTGCAGGTTGATTTGGCGCAACAAGCTGGTGCTGACGCGGAAATTCGCCCAGGCCGAGGGATCCTGGTTCAAAATCTCGAACCGCGGCTTTTCTCCGTCGTCACCGGCCTCCAGCGCCAGGAACGCCACGGAAACGCCGCGCTGGCCGGGCAACGCCGTCTTCAAAAAATCGGCCGTGCGGGTCAGCAACTCGTCCTCGCTCGTCCAGCCGCTCAGCACTTTTTCCGGCAGTTCCTGCTGCAAGAGCTTGAGCTGGAGCCTGAGGCTGTAATCGTCCAGCCCCTCCACCTCTTCATACCCCAGCGGCGGTGGAATCATGCGCTGGTGCGTCTGGGGCGTGGTTTCTCCCGGCAAACCGCCAAAAGGCCGCTGCCGGCTCATCACCTCCTTCAGCTCCTCCACCGAATTCAGCCAAAAAAAGGCCGTTCGGCCGTGCGCGCCGATGCTGAAGGAATCGCCCGCGCGCAAAGTCAGGGGCTCCTCCAGCAATTCCCGCTCGGCGTGCGGTGCGTTGGTGTAGAACTTGTTGGGCTCGCTGCGATTTTTCAGCGGAAGGAGGCGCTCGGCCTTCAAAACGCCCTCCTCCTCCATCCAGGCGCGGGAATGGTTGCGATTCACGACCCGGTCGCGCCACGGGATGCGCAGCGCCACCTCGCCGTCGCCAATTTCAGGCTGGCGGCCGATTTTCACCGGACGGCCGGCGATTTTCAGCTCCACGGCTTCCCACTGGCTGGGATCTTCCAAAAATACGGCGACGAGAACCATGTTAGGCTGACTTTGCCGAATGCCGGCTCCCAAATCAAGGTTTTGCGGAAAGCGAGAAAGCGGCTCCTTGAAATTCCCGCGGCCCGGTCCGAGGAATGAGTGAAACCCATGATCGTCGACATTCACAGCCATGCTTGGAATTTCCCGAACGACTTCACGGCGGACTTCATCCGTCAGGCGTCCGGCGCCAAGGCCGGGGCGGAGGTCGATCTGACCGTGACCTACGATGCTTACCGGAAATCCGCCCCGGACGACACCAAAACCGTCGTTTTCGGCGGAAAAGCCAGGTTGGCCGGCATTTGGGTGGATGACCGCACCGTAGCCGGCTACGTCGCCCAGGATCCCGCGCGATTGCTGGGTTTTCTCTCGGTGGATCCCACCCAACCCGGCTGGGAGGATGAAATGCGCTTCGGGCGCGAAGAATTGGGCCTGCGCGGCGTCAAGTTGCTGCCGATGTACGCCGGATTCCGCGTCGATGACCTGGATTTGCTGACGCCGCTCTGGGATTACGCGCAAAAACACGGGTTGCCCGCCCTCATGCACACGGGCACGACGTTCGTGGCTCAAGCGCCGCTGGAATGCACCCTGCCGCGCCTCATCGAGCCGGTGGCGCTGAAATATCCCGGCGTGAGGTTCATCCTCGCCCACCTGGGTCATCCTTACGAGGGCGAGTGCGTCGTGACGATCCGCAAACATCCCAACGTGTTCGCCGACGTCAGCGCGCTGCATTACCGCCCTTTCCAGCTCTACCAGAGCCTGATGCTGGTGCAGGAATACGGCGTTTGGGATAGATTGCTCTTCGGCACGGATTTTCCCTTCACCGACGTCAATGCCTCGATCGAAGGCTTGCGCGGCCTCAACCGGATGCTCGAAGGAACGGCGTTGCCCCGCCTGAATGAGGACGCGCTGGAAGCGATGATCCATCGGGACGGTTTGGCCTCGATTGGGCTGGATTAGCTGGTTTTTGGCTTTTTTTAGACAAATTCGCACCATTTCCCCGCTTCTATGGGCAGAATCTGTATGAACCAGACCGATTTGAACCTGGAACAGCTCGAACGACGACTCTCCGAGCTATCACCCGCGAAACCGAGCGCCGACCTGGCTCACCGCCTGGAAATGACCATCCATCAGGCGGAGGAAGAATTGGCTCACCCGGCCAACATCATCCACCATCCGTTCGCGCAATGGGCCGTTGCGGCGGCAGCGCTGTTTGTGGCGTTGCTCATGGCCGTGCAAACCACGCGGGATGCCGCTTCCCTGGCCGATGAAGGCGATCTCGCGGCCGCGCCGGTCTCTGTTGCCCCCGTGGAGGATGACATCCGGCCGATTTACCAGATTATCAACGGCGAGCTGGTTCCCGTGGCGGGAACGCCGGCCTTGCAGCAGGCATCTTACCGCGGAATGCGTGTCATCAACGGCAAAGCTTACCGCGACTATCGCCAAGGCGAAAAAGTGTTCATCCAGCCGGTTTTGGAGCCGGACGCGAAGTAAATTTTACCCCAAATCACCGAAAAAATGCTCATCACCATGCCCAGCGCGATCGGTTACCAGGCTGCCAAGTTCGCAGCGGGAATCGTGCAAGTGGGTAATGGTGCTGCGCCCAACGAATTTAGCCAATCGTCTCGCAATCTGGGGCGAGAGCAGGGGAACAACGATTCCTCCGCCGAATCCCAACCTCCCCAAGGCGGACCTGCTCTCCGCCCCGCGACGAGACGAAAGGCGAATGGCGATCATCGAGACCAGCCCGATTCCATCGGGTTTGGTTCTTCATAACAAGTGTTGAATTGTGCGCGTGGCTTACGGGCGTGCCTCTCCCCAGAGGCGCGCCCGTTTCCTTTTTGGCAGGGAGCGTAGGGAGGCGATTTTTGAGGTAGCAACCCGGATTTCCCCCAAAAATCCAGCTAGATCCCACGCCAGGCCGCGGTGAATTGCTCCAAACCCGATAAACCCTGTCATGCGCAACCTTTTTACCGCAATCACCATCCTAACCGCGGCGCCGGCCCTGGCGCTGGAGCCCGATCCTCACTTCAGCGACCACATGGTCCTGCAACGCGGCGTGGAGGCGCCGGTATGGGGCAAGGCGGACCCCGGGGCTGAAGTCAGCGTCACTTTTGCCGGAAAAACCGTTACCACCAAGGCGGAGGCGGACGGCGCTTGGCGGGTGAATCTCCCGGCCATGGAGGCTTCGGGAGAAAATCGCGAAATGACGGTCGCAAGCGGCGAAAAATCGCGAAAAATCGCCAACGTCTTGGTTGGCGATGTTTGGGTGGGGTCCGGCCAGTCGAACATGGCGGGCGGGGTCGCCGGTTATCAGAAAAAAGACCCAACCCTCGCGGAATTGGTGACCAAAGCTCCGTTTCCGGCCATGCGGCTTTTGCGCGGCGGCTCCAATCCAACCTGGAAACCCGCAACCGCCCAAAACGTGACCGCGTTTTCCGCGATTTTGTTTGCCTTTGGCGAACGGCTCCACCGCGATTTGGACGTTCCGGTCGGGCTCATTCTCGGCGCCGTGGGCGGGACGCCTTCGGGCTTCTGGATTCCGCCGGAGACCTACGAATCGAGCGAAAAATGCCGGGCTGAGGTCGCCGAATTCGCGAAAACGTGGGATCGGGACCAGGCGATGAAGCAGTATCAGGCAAAGCTGGAGGCTTGGGAGAAGCTGGCCGCCGAAGCCAAGGCCGCCGGCAAAAAACCGCGCGGACGCCAGCCCCGGCAACCGGCCGAACCCGGAACTTCCACGCGTGGCGGCAATGTCGGCAACCTGTTCGACCGCCACATCCGCCCCAGCGTCGGTTACGGCATCCGCGGCGTGCTTTGGGATCAGGGCGAGGCGCGATCCGGCATTCAGGGCCTCAGCCAGTACACGGCGATGAGCGAGCTGATTCGCGGTTGGCGCGAATTATGGGGCCAAGGCGAGTTTCCCTTCATTTTCGTGCAAAAACCCAGCGGGCAAGGCAACGCCTGGAGCAAGGACGACCCCATCACGCGCGAGGCCGATCCGTTTTCGCCATTGCCTGACGTTGCCCGAATCGGCACGGGCGAGCAGCGTTTTACCTACGTGCGCCTCATGCGAGACAATCCCGGCGCGTGGATGGTTCCCGCGTGCGATTTGGGTTCCTCCGTCCACCCGATCAACAAGTGGGGCTACGGAAATCGCGCGGCGCAAGTGGCGGAGCAGATGGTTTACAAATTGCCCGGCGTGCAGGCTTTTGGGCCGATTTACGACTCGCACGAGGTGAACGGGGCCGAGGTGACGGTGCGTTTCACCCAAGTGGGCGAAGGGTTGGCCGTCCGGCACAGCGACGCGGTTCAGGGGTTTGCGTTAGCGGGTGAGGACGGGGCTTGGCACTGGGCCGCGGCGCGGATTGCGGGCCCGGACACCGTGGTTCTCACCGCGGAAGCCGTGGCCTCGCCCAAACACGTGCGCTTTGCCTACGCGACCAATCGGCGTTGGGCCAACCTGTTCAACAAAGCCGGGTTGCCGGCCGTGGCCTTCGCGACTGACGCGATGGAGTGATTTTTTTGCCTTTAACCTGCAATTCTCACGGGTTTTCTGCTGCGGCTTGCTGCGGCGCATTCTGCCTGCGTTCCGCGCGTAATTTGCCTTGGACAGTGTGTCCTCACACAGCCCGGCGGCAAATTGCGCGCGCGCCTTGGCAGAACCCGTCCTCGCGGCGCCTCGCGACGAAAACCCGTGAGAAATGCAGGTTCAGGGGTCCGATTTGGCCCGGAAATCCAGGTTTTTGGCGAAAAGTCACCTCCGGCGCCTTTAAAAAGTCGTCTCGGATTCGGGCTCGCTTTCCATCGGGCTGCTCACCGTCCATTTGGCTCCCAAAACATCGTCAGACTCGCGAAGCGCAAATCGGCCATCGCCGCCGGTCGGATAGGGCGTCAATTCCCCGGCATAGATCTTGTCTCCCACGCTGTAGAGATCGACCCGAATGAAATCGAGCCCCTCGGACAGCCGGTCGGCCACATCTACCAAGGCGTCGTAGTTTTGGGGACGCGGAGTTTTCTCACCAGGTTGCGGCAAGCCCAGTTGATAGATGTTCGCCCTCTTGAATTCCCGGTCGAAGAACTGCTCCTGATGGCAGCCGAAGCGGTCGAAGTTGACCTGCACGAATTCCGCCCGGCCCGCATAGCAGAAGAATTTGTAGTCGTCCGGCGGCTTCATCCCGCCGCCACCGCCACCGCCAATGAAAGCCTCGATCATGATGGCGGGCTTGACGTGCTTGTAGCCCCACTCCGCACCCAGAAACTTATCTTCGCAAAAATTTTCGCCAAGCCAGGCCCTCAACTGCCGCCGAATCCGATCCGGGTCGCGATCTTCCTCGTTTCGAACCAAAATGTTGTACTTGCTGCCGTGCGTTGCCTTGACCACGAATTGGGAGGGCAACGCGTCGAAGGGAATCGCCTCCGGGTCTTGTCCACGCCACAAGAGCGGAATGAGGTATTGCTCCCCAACTCTCTGCGCGACGTGGTCGCGCATTTGCAGCTTGTCCGATAATCGGGTCCACACGGGGTCGCGCTGGTAGAGCATGCGATGCCACACTTTTTCGGAAAAACTGGCGGGTTGCTCCAAGCGTGGCCAGTAGTGGTGGGCCATCCAAAAATGGAAGGCGCACAGGCGCCTGTAGACCGCGTCCGCGGGCCGGCTGTCCAACACTCTGCGGGCATAAGCGCGGCAAATGGGCATGTAGAGCCGCCTTGATAATCCAGCAATTATATTCATCCTGGTTTTTAAGATAAAAGCCTCCGCCGCACTGTAAAGTGGCCCTACCCAAAAAACTTGCGGGCCTTGCGCACGGCCTTGGCCAGGATGTCCACCTCCTCCAGCGTGTTGTAGAAGGCGAAACTGGCCCGGGCGCTGCTGGGGATGCCGTAGCGGGCCATGAGGGGTTGGGCGCAATGATTGCCAGCACGGATGGCGACGCCCTCGCTGTCCAAAATGGTGCCGAGATCGTGCGGATGGATGCCGTCCAGCGTAAAGCTGACGACGGGGACCTTGCCGGCAACCGTACCTTGAAAATGCAGGCCGGAAATTTCCCCCAACGCATCGTTCGTCGCCTGGAGCAAGGCGTGTTCGTGCGCCTGGACGCCTGCCCAATCCAGCTCAGCCATGTAGGTAAAGGCGGCGGCCAGGCCGATGGCGCCGGAGATGTTCGGCGTGCCGGCCTCAAAGCGCTCCGGGATGCTTTTGAAGGTGGTTTGCTCGAAACTGACGCGCTCCACCATGTCGCCCCCGCCTTGGTAGGGCGGCATCGCTTCCAACAACTCGCGGCGGCCGAAAAGGACGCCGATCCCGTCCGGGCCGAAGCATTTGTGGCCGCTGAAAACGTAGAAATCGCAGCCCAACGCGGGAAGATCCACGTTTCCGTGCGGCGCAGCCTGCGCGCCATCGATTAACGTGATGATGCCGCGTTGGCGAGCCTCGGCGCACATCTCGGCCACGGGATTGACGGTGCCCAGCACGTTGGAAACATGGGCGAACGCGGCCAACCGGGTTTGCGGCGTCAGAAGCGCGCGCCAGGCCTCGAAATCCAGCGATCCATCGTCGCGAACCGGCGCCGCGACGATTTTTGCGCCCACGGCATCGGCGATGAACTGCCAGGGGACGATGTTTGCGTGATGCTCCATCTCGGTGAGCAGGATTTCGTCGCCCCGCGCCAGGTTTTGCCGGCCCCACGTGTGGGCGACGAGGTTGATGCCCTCGGTCGTTCCCCGCACAAAGATGAGTTGCGCGGCATCGTCCACGTTCAGCGCCTTGGCAATGGTGGCGCGGGCCTCATCGTAGGCATCGGTCGCCTTAACGCTCAGGTAGTGCACGCCGCGGTGGATGTTGGCGTTGTCCACCTCGTAAAATCGGCTTAGCACCTCGAGCACCTGCCGAGGTTTTTGCGAAGTCGCGCCGTTATCCAGGTAAACCAGCGGTTTGCCGTTTACCTCGCGCGAAAGAATGGGAAAATCGGCGCGGCGGGCGGGGAGATCGAAGGAGGGAGCGCTCACGGGGCTGTTTTGCGGGAAATTTCCTCCAGCCAGACTCATCCGGCGGAGAAAACGGATCGATTCATCATCGCGTGGATCGGCTGGCTCGTCAATCGTCCCTGAATGAGGACCCGCCGCTTGCCCGGCGCGCCCTTCTGGCCTAGCTTCCGCGGCCATGCACCCATTCTTCATGCTCGCCATCACAACCCTCGGCGTCGCGAGTTTATCCGCTGAAATCGCCATTTTGCCGAGCGAAATTACCCTGACAGGCGCAGAATCTCGCCAAAACATCCTCGTTGCCGAGCGCTTGGCCGCGGACGAGTTTTCGCAAGCGTTGCCGGACGCGAAAATTCGCTCGGCCGACCCGAACATCGCCGAAATCATCGACAGCGGGGTTGTTCCCAAGTCTAACGGCACCACCAAAATCATCGCCACAACACCGGACGGACGAAAGGCCGAGGCTACCCTGGCCGTGCGCGACTTTGGCCGCAAAACGCGCTGGAGCTTTCGCAGCCACGTGGAGCCGGTTTTGGCCAAGCAAGGCTGCAATTCCGGCGCGTGCCACGGCGCTTTGGCAGGGAAGGGCGGATTTCGGCTGAGTTTGCGTGGTTATGACCCCGAAGCTGATTTTCACACCATCACCCGCGAAGCCCGGGGACGGCGAGTGGAATTGGGCGACCCCGGACGCAGCCTCATTTTGACCAAGTCGACCACCGCGCTGAAACACACCGGCGGCCGGAAAATCGCCGTCGGTTCCCGCGATTATCGCATCTTGGCCGAGTGGATCGCAAACGGCGCCCAACCGCCGCGCGATGACGATGCGCGTTTGGCGGAATTGGAGATTTTTCCGCCGCTTTCCGTGCTAAAACCCGGCGACACCCAGCAGCTCATCGTTCGCGCGAAATACAGCGACGGCAGGCAGGAAGACGTCACTCATTGGACCAAATTCACCTCATCCAACGAAGCCGTCGCCATGGTGGAAGAAGATGGACGCGCCACCGTCGTTGGGCCGGGCGAAGGCGCCGTCACCGCCTGGTTTTCCAGCCAAATCGTCATGGCGCGCATCTCGGCCCCGTTTCCGCATCAAATTCCGGCGCAGGTGTTCGCCCAAGCGCCGAAGGCGAATTTCATCGACGAGCGCGTTTTGGAGCAACTCCAGCGGCTCAACCTCAAGCCGTCACCGCGTTCCAGCGACACCGAATTCATCCGCCGGGTTTATATCGATACGATCGGCGTTTTGCCGACCCCGGACGAAACCCGGGCTTTCCTGCATAGTAGCGCAAGCGATAAACGCCAGCGCGTTATCGATGCACTGCTCCAGCGGCCGGAATTCGTCGACTACTGGGCTTATCGCTTTAGCGACATGCTCCTGGTTAACGGCAGAAAACTCCGTCCGCAAGCCGTTAAGTCGTACTACACCTGGATTCGCGGTTGCGTGGAACAAAACCTGCCCTGGGACGAAGTGGCGCGCCGGCTCGTTACCGCCAAAGGCGGCAGCATCGAAAACGGCGCGACGAATTTTTTCGCCGTTCACCAGGATCCTGAAACGATGGCGGAGAACGTGAGCCAGGTTTTCCTGAGTTTGTCGATCAACTGCGCCAAGTGTCATAACCATCCGCTTGAGAAGTGGACCAACGACCAATACTACCAGTTCGCAAATCTCTTCGCCCGGGTTCGCGCCAAAGGATGGGGTGGCGACGCCCGCAACGGCGACGGCATCCGCACGCTATACATCGAGTCGCGCGGTGACCTCATCCAACCGCGCACCGGCAAGCCGCAAATCCCCGCGCCGCTCGATGCCGAACCGATCGATCCGGACGATCCCACCGATCGGCGCGAAATTCTGGCCGAGTGGCTGACTTCGCCGAAAAACGCGCATTTCAGCCGCTCGATCGCCAACCGCATTTGGGCCAATTTTTTCGGCATCGGCCTGGTGGAGCCCGTCGATGACCTGCGAGCCTCAAATCCCGCCAGCAACGAGCCGGTTTTGGCCGGGTTGGCGGAATTTCTCGTCCAAAACGACTTCAACCTCAAGACACTGATGCGCCTCATCCTGCAAAGCGAGACCTATCAGCGCAGCAGCGTCCCATTGGCCGAAAACAAGGACGAAAATCGCTATTTTTCACGCTACTATCCCCGGCGGATGATGGCCGAAGTGTTGCACGACGCCGTCGCGGAAATCACCGATGTTCCCACGGAATTTACCAAAATCGCCCTGCGCGACGGCAGCAGCCAAGACGCCAAATTTTACAAAACCGGCACCCGCGCCATTCAACTGTTCGATTCCGCCGTAGCCTCTTATTTCCTCAAGACCTTTGGCCGCAATGATCGTGATATTAGCTGCGAATGCGAGCGCTCCAACGAGCCGAGCCTGGTCCAGGTTTTGCACGTATCCAACGGATCGACGGTGAACGGCAAATTGCGGGCTAAGGACAGCATCGTGACGACGTTTTTGGACCAAAAATTGGAGGACCAGAAGATGGTCGAGGAAGCGTACCTACTTTGCTTGTCGCGTCATCCAACGGAGCGCGAAAAGAGCGCTTTTGCCGAAATACTGGGCAACGCGGTGGCAAACGAAAAACGCCTGGCCGTGGAGGACATGTTCTGGTCGCTGATGAGTTCGCGCGAGTTTTTGTTCCAGCGCTAACCTGCCAAACTAATTGGCCACTACCTCCCTGGAGGGCTTGTGGAAGCGAGATTTGTCGAGCCCGAGGAAGGGAATCATCGCCGCGAACCATTTTTCCGCCATTTTTTGCTCTCCGCGGGGATTTGGATGCACCCAATCGTGACAATCGTGCCCCGCGCGGCGCGGATTTTCCACCCAACCCTCAAAATGCTTCACGGTGACGACCGGCGATTGCGCGGTGTGCTTTTCTCCCGCCACTTTTTCCAGAACCGGGCGCGTTTTCAGGCTCTTGCCGCCGTTGAAGTTGAGGTGGGCCACCAGGATGACAACCGCCGGATTTCGCACCCGCAAAAGATCGATCATATCCGCCAGCGGCTGGCCAATGTGGCGGGTGAAGTTGTGGTGGTGCTCCTGATCGTTGGTGCCCAGGTGAATGAGCACGATGTCCGGCGGCTCAAAGGTCGGCAAGGTGCGTTGCAGCCGATTGCGCACCTCAGCCACGCCGCAACCGCCGTAAGCCTCGTGATCGGCGTCAAAATCCGCCGGCCAGGCGAAATTGGCGTCGGAACCCCTGGTTTGGGAGCCGACAAAATCGACATTCACGCCCATGCTCTCGATCATGCGATACAGCGCGAAACGGTAGGTGTATTCCTGGCGTTTTTCGGATCCGCCCTGGGTAATGGAGTCGCCGACGCAAAGAATTCGGATGGGAGGACCGAGGTCTTCGGCGAGGATTGACGTTAGCCCCAAAATGCCGGAAAAACAGAGGATTGTGGTTAGCTTCATACCAATATTCGACGCAAATAATGCGCCGAACCTTCGGCATGCCGGATTTTCAGGCCTAACGAAATTCATGAGCGTATCGGTAAGAATTTGCTTCATTTTGAAGCGTTGCTCCGCCAATGCGAAGCACCAGATGACGCTCTAAGGGAGGGGTGGGACGCGCCAACAGATAGGAGAGGAATCAGAACTCCGCAAGCTCTGAAATTTATTAAAATTCACCGAAATGTTGGTGAATTTTCCCCACAAAACGCAGCCGGCTTTGTGGGGTCGGCAATCGAATGGGTGCAAAGGAATAGAGGTCCCGAATTATCGCCAATCGTCCGTCACCACCCACTTTTTCACCGCAAATCGCCACAACTGAACCCCAAAAACCATCCGCTTGCCCCTATTTGATCGCCAAGAACCCCAAATCAGAGCCGAATCCCCTTCACCAGCCGGAATTCCTGCGAATCCTTCCCATACTGCCCGCTCACCGCCTTCTTGATCCGCTTTTTGCGATCCTTCAGCCCCAAATCGCCGTCGAACGCACCCCACCGGTCGCGCTGCTTGCTCTTCAAACTCGCGCCCAAAGACCCCATCCGCAAATTCAGCTTCTGGAGCCATTCCAGCAGAAACTCCAGACACAACTCCGCCCGCTTCTCATCATAATCCGGGTCATCTTCGGAAAGAACCACCGGCTCTTCCTCCGGCAACGCAATCCGAATCCCCCTCGCCGCCGGCGCATACCCCTCCACGTTGCGCAACACCGCGATAAAGCTCGAAAAATTCCCCTCAATCTCTGAATAACTCTGCTCTCCCATCGCCCGCGTCCGCACGGCCGCCGAATCCTCCCCCTCAGCCGGAGCCGGCGGCTTCGGGCGCGGCGCCCGATACCCGCGAATCTTGTTCTTCAGCGACATCAACCCCGGCAAATGATGTTTCCAATCCGGGTTACTCTCCACAAAATCCATCGTCTGCAACACCCGCGCTTTAATCGACGTCACCACCTCCACACGCTGATTCACATTCCACGTATACTCCTTACCCATCGCCGAAGTCTCCCGATTCAGCGTCCCCACCTCCTCCAGAAACTCCTCAAATTCCGCTGGCGAAAGCTCGGCGCGGGCTGGTTGAAAAGCAGGATCGAATCCCTGGATCGCTCCCAGCATATTGCGGCCGCGCCCCAGGCGATCGGCGAAAGAGTTTTCAGAATTTGCCATGAGTAAAAGAGTGGTTTGGCCGAGTCTAATTAACCGATTTCGGAAAATCAAGGAAAATTAATTAATTTTTCGTCTTCGCGTGGCGCAGCGTCCGCTTGCGTGGCCGTTCGTTAGAATTCGTGTCCTCAAACTTCTTGTGTTGCACGCATTTCCACCAGCGCGCACAAGCCTTTCGCAAAAAAATCCAGCCTACAACGCCAAATCCACCCAAGCCGGATCATGATCGCTCCCATCGCCCGTCAGATTCCTCCTCCGCTGAATGAAGCCCCCCGTCAACTTCGGCGCCAAAGCTGGGCTCAACCAAATTTGGTCGAAGAGATGATGCTCCGGTGGCTGACCACTGGGTTTATACCGATGAGTCCATGCCGGCGAACCCGTCTCGAATCCCGATTGCTCCCCCTTAAACTCCCCAAAAGGTCCCTCCACTTCAGTAGGTGCTTTCAGTCCATCGACCAAAGCCTGTCCATCCGCTGACAACATCGCCTGAATTGGGACAGCATCAATTGCATCATTCATATCTCCGGTCAGTATATATTTACCATCGCTCCGATTTCTGCGGGAGATAATCGCGGAAATACTCTCAGCCTGTTGCCTGCGGCGCGTATCATTTTTCACCTTACCCGCGCCGTTATCATCATCATCTCCGTAATGGCTCTTTAAATGCGTATTGTAGAGCCGAAACAACCTTTTCGAACGATCCGGGCTCAATACTTCCACCTCCAGCAAATCGCGCCCAAATACCCGGCGGTCCGACCGTTCTGGATGCACCTCCGTCTGGAACGAAGTAACCGCGCCAATCGGATGTTTCGAAAGCAGCCCCACATCGATAAATCGCGGATCGTTGCCCTCAATCAAGACCACGTGTGGATAAAGCCCGTTCAGGTCCTCCTCGTTGAACTTCCGCAAAATCTGGAAATGCTCTACCTCCTGAATCGCCAACACATCCAGATTGGCATGGAAAACACGAGCCGCCACGGCCTTGGAATCTTTTTCCTTCTTCTTCTTCACTAGCTTGCCCATGAACGTCTTCACATTGATGTCATCCAACTTGAACTCAAAGCGAATCGTCATCGCCCCCACGGGGTGCTCCGGCTTCGCATCAATTGAGGCTTGAAAGTTAAACCTGGAAAAGAGGTTGTTAAGATTGAAAGTTCCTACCGTCATTTGGGTTTGGAACCTCGGACACACCTGCCGCCAAAGCAACCCGTTTTCCGGCGCCGCCACGGAAATTCGAAAACCCGGCTCTTCAGCAGAATTCATGGGTGATCTCAGGTTCGAGAAGTTCACCCAGAGTATGAAATAACGCTATATTGCGGATTTTCTCGCTGCTGTCCTCTCAAAAAGCCCACCACCTTGCCCCGTTTTTTGCTGCGGGATCACTTGACCAGAGCGTCCATCCGCAGACCGGTTGGCGGTGGTTGGTTTCGAAACAAGAAACACGATTCCCAACCCACGAATTCTGCTGAAGAGGCCAAAAAGGAGGAGGATTATTCTTGTATTGGAGAATTTTCATCTTCGATTTTTGCAACCGACATTGCCAATTCCATCACGTCACGCAATTCCGGCACATCTTTATTCGACAACAAATGATGGCTCCGACTGTCGTCTCCAGTCACCAATCCACGAATCGAGACCTGAAGCCCATCACGGAGAGTCGTGTATTGTGAGCATGCCGCGAGAATATAGTGCGCCACCGAAACGGGGCGTCCTGGAATTTGGTCAAATGTTTGAAGCAACTCCTCAAGTGCGATCTGCCAAGCCAAATTCAATGTGTCTTTTTCAAATGGATCCCTTGGAGGATCGAAGAATATCCGTTTACCATCCGCTTGTGCCTTTTCGTGGATCTTCAGATCGTGCCAACGGAGACCATTAGACGAAAATGCCGGACCTTTGATTGCTCGACACCAACACCAGGCAAAACTACGTGTGATAGCATCCACATTGTGATCAGGAATGAGGGGTTCTAGTTCTCTCGCCAGCAATCGACGCAAGACCTTGACTCCAGCATCGCTCGGGTGATCTCTGATCGCACGGCATCCTAAAGACTCAAAGACAATGTGCACGATCATCGGATCAACTTTCTTCAGTGACATCAAAAGCAATTCCTCGACGAACCCATCGGACAATACCGAGTGACCTTCCCCCACAACCGCCCCCGCGTTTCCAAATACCATTCGATTCGAGGTCTCCTCCATCGTGTGAATCAATTGTGCAACCAACTGCTTAGTAAATACGGCACTATCGTTTCGAACGACGAATCCATCGAGGACTTGTCCAGCCAAATTAAAGACACGAACGGTGCCTCCGCGTTCGGCAAGATCATCTAACTTTCGAAACTGAATGCACCGCGCAAGATACGAAGCCGAAAGGTAATCCTCAATCTCTCGATGAACTATCTTGAAAAGTTTCCCTCCAATGGACGTAATCACCGTCCTCCTCAAAAGAAAACGAACATAGCTTTTAAGAGCACTCGGATCGACGTCGCGAATGCTCGGTTTCCCAAGGAGCAACGCTGCATCATCTCCTCCAAGTTGACTGGCCTGCCCCTCAATTCGGTTGTACACCTGTTCCCATTCTAACCGCTTTTCCCAAACCGCCTTAAGGATATCGCCCTCTTTCATCAACGCTCCATACTTCGAAAAAAGACACCAACTCAACGTTCGAAGAATTTCCATTCCCACCTCATGAGAAACCTTAGATGCGCTCAACTCCTCGGGGGTATTCTTGTCGGGAGTCCAGGTAGAGTGGCTCCACCGCAACTTCGCACAGAGCGCATACTCTAACACATCCGCCTCCGATTCAAACTTGCACAAAGGTCCTCTATGATCGACCTCCCCTGGCGCTGGTCGCAGTAGTTTCGCAATTAGTGGGCTACATAAACTAGCCACAGCTCTTGGCAAATGTTGAACTTGCCTTAATATCGCTGTCATCCATGGAAACGCATCGCAAATAGCCAGCTCTGTCGGGCACTCCAGGATATGTTGATTCCCGTTTGCAGCGAGTTGCCTTCGTTCCCTCTCGGAGAACCACGTGGTCCGTACAGTGGCAACTATCCTAAGTGCTGTATTCTGTCCGTACTCATCACGAAGGTGCTGCCCCAGCAGTGCAGCCGAATCCCTCGCAACAAGAGGATTGTTCATCATAAATTCCTCCAGTCCGTCAAGAACAAGTAGCACAGAACTCTTTGCTAGCGATTCCTCGACCCATTCTCGGTTAACATCATCATAGCCCGAGACTAGGTTTGCCACTTTGCAATATCCAAGCACAATCTCCGACCACAAGCAAGCAACATTCCTAGATTTGGCTTGTGCGGACTTGTCCAGTTGAATCCTATGGAGAGGAAACAACAACGGTAATCTCTCCGCACCGACGCGAAGTAGCTCAAGACAACGATCCCTGATAACCTGGCGAACAACAGTTGACTTTCCCTGCCCAGCATCGCCTGCAACTACTGCAACCGGAGAGCCCGCGCCGAGGGGCGCATCGATCCAGCCATTTAGTACAGAGAATACACCCATTTGCGATTTGGCCGCCTCTCTCTTTCCAATTAGCTTGTCTGTCCGGAGGGTTGGATCCCATAGCAAAAGGGCCAAAGTTCTCTCAGCCACAAGATAGTCCGGATACTTGCCAAAGCGTGTTCGTAAAATTGAAATTATATCAGGTATAGATTCCTTGATGGCCGCACTGTGGTCGCCACACACCAAGCGAACCGATTGACCTGGCTTCCTCCCAATTGCGACTGTAAGAGTAGTTTCGTCAACGCCGACCTCCGATTCCGAACTTGGATCAACAATGGCGCCAAGTTGCGCGTTAAAACGATAGCGATAAGCCGCCGGTAATCGAGCTTTGCGAAATTTTGCAGTGCTGGCCGAAAAGTCCTCCTCAAGGTTGGTCACAAAGCGATTTCCTGTGCGGAGTTGTGCAATCATGCCGTCCCAACCCCAAGGCCAGAAGTACTTTCCAAATGCAAGATTCACGATCGGCGCCAGGATCGAAACAGAAGCCCCGATGATTGTCGAATATAACGGAAATCCCACTGAGGAAAGAAAGATATGCCCACCGTTATCCGGGACGTCAATTGCGATGATAAGGCGTGTCCGGTTCCAAATCGATACAACCTCATCTGACGAGACCGATTTTGTTGGAGAAAGCGCATCGAATACAGTGCTCGTCTCAGACTCAAGAAGCTCCTTTACCACCAATCCTCCAAGGCTGTGGGCAATGAAGACAATATTTCGGTGCTTTTCACTGCTGATTCTCTCGCGAAGCAACTTCGCAGAGTTTTGCACACTAGCGCGATGCCAGATCCTAGATGGGTGCGCGAACATCAAATAATCAGCGTCGAATTCGCAACCTTTTAGAATTTCAGCAGGAAAGTTTTTCCATGTTTTAGAGAAATCTGAAAAAATCCCATGTACAAATACCAAAAGGAGATCCTTGGCGTGAGGAATCCGTGAAGCTCGGTGCCACCGCCCGTGTTGCCACTCTTCTTTTTCTTGCTCTCGTGGTGTGTTTACATTCATTGCAGTGTACCAACAAATCGTACCCAAGTGATCAAAGATCTCGATACCAATCGTGCCGATTCTCCATTGTAATTTCGCAGTTTCGGTTGGGCTTCCGCATAAGAGTTTGAAAGACAGTAATAGCACCAGTGGAAAAACGACGGAAAAACCCAGCGAGATACAGTCGGAAAATTCGGTATGATCTCTGCCCTACTAAATCTACAATTGCAGCTTCATTGTCTTCTAGCCGCCGTAACCATTCCCGCGAAGTATGCGTGTAGCTGTCGCGCATGGATTCAACATCAAGAATCTCGAATCCAGCGGCATTGGCATGGTTTATCGTTTCATCAATTGAAAGTAGTTCTCCTCCTGGGAAAATGTACGCATCGACAAAGTCGTTTCTTCGATTAATCGGCGGCCTACCTGCCCATGCAATCGACTGGTTTAAAAATAAGCCACCTGCCAACAAACAATTCCATGCGGAATGAAAGTAATCAGGTGCCAGTTCCAAGCCCGCATGTTCAAGAATTCCAATGCCAGTCACCTTGTGAAAGTTGCCCAGATGTTTTGCATTACGAAAATCACACACCTCAATTGAACATTGGTTTCCTTCAATGTACTTCCGCAGTCGGCCTCTAGCGTTTACGGCTTGATTTTTGCTCAGCGTAATGCCCGTACTATGCACACCCCAATTGTCAATGGCAAATTGCAACCAGCCACCCCAACCGCAACCGAAGTCGAGCAACCGGTCACTTTCAGACAGCGCGAGTTTACGCCCAATCAGCTTCAATTTTCGGATCTGCGCGTCCTCTAGGGTGTCATCGTCTGATAAATAGTAGGCGCATGTATATTGGAAGAGCGGATCAAGCCACAACTCCCAAAACGAGGGGTCCTTGTCGTAATGAAACCCAACTTGTGCTGAAATTAATTCTTCTTTCTCTGGTCTGGCGAATCGATCGGAATCATCGGCGCTAGACTGATCTTCTGGCTCGTTGTCGATGTCGCCATCTCTCCGGTCTCTTAGAAATTGGCCCAATGTATCGATGATTGGTATTACATCTGCGGCGCTCCCTTGTATATCAAAAGCGCCATTTACGTATGCTTCAGCGAAATCACTGAGCGTCCGGCAACGGAACAGGCGCGCTGGCGAATCTGTATATAATACGATTGCAGACCCTTTGTCAAGATCTGAATTCGGCTTCGATTCATGCGCTTGGGAAAATGCCAATCTTACTCCTGGCGGAAGGAGAGGATCAAGGAAGGCTTCAATCTGAGATTTCATTGCAGTTGGGTATGAATAATTAAGACTCCGCATTGATTGGGCTCTTAGGGTCATTTTGATGCAGCGTAAATGCGCCCGTTGGGCAATCCCGCGAAGAGCATCAACAGATCGAAAATTTGCCCAATTTTCGGCCAACTATCTTTGGAGCATTTTATGTATGTGATTTCTGGCTTTTGTGCACTGAAGAAAATATTCAACCAGTATATTTTCTTACCTTGTGCCATCAGCAAGTTCTTGAATTCCCAACGTAAATCTAAGCCGGAAAAATCAAAATCAGTGATTCCAAATCCATCAAATGACATAGGTCGGAATAGGCGCCGTCCAGCTATAACTTGGGGTGCCGACAACGAAGCCATTGCATCTCCCATGCACAGCGAGGGCGTCGATTTGCTACTTAGTAAGATGAGGGTATCGTTGATATGGTCGTGTCCGACGGCTGTAAAATTCTTGAGCGGAAATTCTGAAAACAGCAAGTTCCGTGCACTTGCACCGGCGAATGTTTCGATACCATCGGCCAATTGCTGAGTGTCGTAAATGTACGAATTAGCTCCTAGTTTCCACAGCCGGTGAAAAATTGTTCCGTTGTTCAAGGTCCGAATTGCGGGTTCGTAGTTTGCAATATCTGAATCTTTGAATAATCCCATAAGCCGAAGCACGTAATACCACAGAGAGGCCGCTCCTCCACTTATTCCGAATATGCCCGAAAACTCCGATAGTTCCGCCAATGAAAAGGCTTTTAGTATCGGGTAGTACGTCCACATGCTTGTCCCCGTGCCCCCGAGGACAAGAACACTTTCAGCTCGCGCGTGCGGCGTGCTGAGTTGGTGGACTATTCCTTTCGGAGTCATTGATGATTTGTTCATTGAAGGCCAAGATGATTTGGATGCAGAAAGTTGAGTTGAAACTTCGTCTAATGGGCGCAAGTGAAGCCCTTGATTCGCTTTCACGTATGTTAGTCGCTTGACAACATCGAGGCAAGGTATTTCCCGTCATCAGTCGTAACCCCCCGCAGTTGGGACGGACCTTACTAAATCAATTGTCAACCACTCTTGGTTTCTAACCCGACTTTTTGTCCAGCGAGGAGTGGTGAATACTTTTGGGCCTGGAGGCCCGACCCTACGGTCAATCCCGGCTTTTCGACGCGCGAATCTTGAAAGTCGGACTAACACTAACAGAAATTGCTCCCGAATGTGGCTCTGTGGCGGCGAATTCGGCAATCTGTTGGAACTTTCCCTGGCAAACCACATCCTCTTCTCGGCGGTCACAGTCGTGCAACCGAGCGGGCGCCGCTTCGAGGCTCAAAAAAGGCAATCAGCGCCGCCATCGCGTTGGGCCGAGCCGACAAACCGCTACCGATTTTCTCCCAACCAAGAAGAGCCAAGAAATGCTGCCAAGCTCCGGGCGCCAAACGTCGGTGAGGCGGGTTTAACAACTGCCAATTTTTCAGATTTGGCTTGGCGGTATTTAGATTCCGAAAACCATTCAAGGCGCCATTCCAAACGGTGATCGCTGCTTCGCACGCGGTTTTGGCAACCGGAGAGACGGTCAGTTTGGCAGTTCAATGGGCGAACTTGCCATCCCAACGATTCACTTCGGCATTCCAGACGATGTTCGGGCTTAGGAGGCGGGTCATGTTGGCATTGTAACGACTCACTTCGTTCTCCAAAAGGCTCGCCAAGCCATTCCAACAGTTCACTTCGTCGTTATAACGGCTGCGCTTTCCATAAAAAAAACGCCTTCCGAGCTTACCATGGCGGTAATTTTGAAGGTTTTCGCAGTTTGCGCGCGGATTTGGGTGCCATTTCGCAAAAAATCCGAAAAGCCCGATTCAAACCCGAATCCCCTTCTCATACTGCCCGCTCAACCAAAAAGCGCGCCTACCCTAACGAACGTAGAGAAATTCCTTGGTGTTCACGACCACCCAGATGATGTCCTCGAACGCCTGGCGCTCCGCGGTTGCCAACGGCAGTTTTTTCGGGTCTTCCGCCGAGCGTTTTCGTTTCTTTTCCAGGTGAGCCAGGGCGACCGCCAATTCGTCGGGCGCGGCGTCGCGGCTTAGGGCGCGGCGGTAGAGTTCGTGGATGCGTTCCTCGTCCGGACGGTCGGTTTCCGCGGCTAACCGCGCAGCTCGGCCGGTTGATGTGGCGAGCTTGGACTGAATTTCGGCCGAATTGAGCAAGTGCAGGCTTTGGGAGAGATTTGCCTCCGCGGTGCGCTCGCATTCGCAGGCGGTGTCCATTTGCGGACGGCCAAATACGGTGAGAAACGTGGATTCCTTGTTGGCGTTGTCGTCCGGCAGGGCGATGGCGCGAACGCCGAGCGGCAGCTTGTTGAAACTGTTCTTGGCGCCGATGATGTCGTTCATGGAATCGAGCATGACCTCGGCGGACATGCGCTTGGGGTAATAGCGGGCGAAAAACTGCTCGTCAGCGGCGTTTTGGGGCGTTGGGTCTGAGCTTAGCTGGTAGGCGCGGCTGTTGCAGATGGTGCGGACCAGGTCTTTGAGGTCGTAGCCGCTGGCCCGGAAATGCGCCGCCAATTCTTCGAGCAATTCGGGGTGAGAAGGCGGATTGGTCACGCGAATGTCGTCCTCCGGCTCCACCAGGCCGCGGCTGAAAAAGTGCTTCCAGTAGCGGTTGACGAGCATGCGCGCAAAAAACGGATTTTCGGGCCCGGTCATCCATTTGGCCAGGTCCACTCGCGGATCGTGCACGGGCGCCAGGTCCAAGGGCTCGCCGTCCAGCGGGGTTGGCTTGAGCTTTTGCTTCGTGGCGGGGTTTTCGGATGCCGCGGCCACCATTTTGTGATAAACCATGTCGCTCTCCGGCAATTTGTAGACCTCCTTGCGCCCAAGCGTGGAGAAAAACGCCGCGAAGCCGTAGTAGTCGTCTTGGCTCCATTTCTCGTAAGGATGATGGTGGCACTGGGCGCACTGCATGCGAACGCCGAGGAAGACTTGAGCCACGTCAGCCATCTGATCTTTCGGGTCCTGAATCACGCGATACCAACTGACGGCGGGGTTCACGTCCGATTTTCCGCTCGCCGTCAAAAGTTCCGTCACAAACTGGTCGTAGGGCTTGTTTTCCAGCAAATTTTGCCGAATCCACCCGTGAAACGCGTAGGTTTCGCGCGAAACCCAGTCCAGGCCGCCCTGCGCTTTGTTGCGCAAAATGGCGGCCCACTTGCCGGCGAAGTGATCCGCGTAATCAACGGTTGCAAGCAGTGCGTCGATCTTTTTGGCGCGCTTGTCAGGGTCGTTTGAGGCCAAAAACGCGTCCGTCTCTTCCAGGGTCGGCAGGCGGCCGGCGATGTCGAGCGTGACCCGGCGCAAAAACACGGAATCCTCGCTCAAAGGCGATGGCGGCAGCCCCAAAACCTGCAATTGCTCGAAAACGTGCCCGTCGATGAAATTCGCCAACTCGGGTGTCGGCGGCGTTTCGTGCCCCAACGGGATGGTGGCCCGGAAAAGGTCGACGTGCTCCTGAAAACGCACCATCACCGAGGTGGCGCCGGAGCGGCTGCCGAAGCGAACCAAGCCGTTTTCGCCGATTTTCACCATTTCCTCGTGATTTGGCTCAAACTGGGCCGAACGCGTGATGTCGCGCTTGGAGCCGTCGCTGAAATACGCGGTTATCGCCAGTTGCTGGGCGGAATTCGGCGGCACGATGCGCGAACGCGGCCGAACCTCGATTCGCTCGACCACGGGCGCGTTTTCCGCGGCGTAGGGCAGCCCTTGCTCGATCCAGCGCGCGATCGTGCGATAATCCTCGCCGTTCGCCTCAAGCCGCGCGCCGCCCTCGTGCGGAGTTTCGCCCGAGGCTTTGAGCAAAATCAGGCTCGATTCCGGCGCCGCGGGAGAGATGCGCCGGCCGCGGGATTGGTTGAGCAGGCCCTCGTAGTCCAGAAACGGTTCGTAGCCGAACAGCGAGAGCGAAAAGCCGTTTTGGCCGCCGGTTTTGGCGTGGCAATTGCCGGAATTGCAGTCGTTGCGCGTGAAAATCGGGACGATGTCGTTGGAGAAACTCATCGGCGGTTCTTTCGCGAAATTCGCGACTGTCACCGCCAGCGAAGCCTGGGATCCATCGGCCAATTTCGCCGAAATCGTCGCCCGTCCATCGGCCAGCGGCTCGATCAGCCCGTTTTGCCGAATTTCGACAATTCCCGCGGGTTGCGCCGCGAATTTAGCGTCCTGCGTTGCATCCCGACCGTCGTCGGCGGTGACGAGGAGTTGTTGCCGGTCGTTGGGACCATTGAGCCGAAGCGAATCGGCGCTGCCGCGGGCTTCGATCGTCAGGTTAGCGGCGGCCGCGGCTGAAATGAAGGGCAAAATGAAGGCGCAAAGGAGGCAAATTCTCATAGCAAACGGGTAACCCGAACACGTTGCGAAAGGGGCCGATTTTTCGGCAACGAAGCGAATTCCAACGGCGGGATGCGTCACCGGCAAACGCACGCTTCGGGAGAATTCGCAAAGAATTTGCCTTGCAAACGGGAGAGCCCGCCCAAAAATAAACAAAAACCCACTTTGTTTGGCAACCGGTCGTGCTGTTTTTCCAAAACCCAAAAATTTTTACCGTTGAAAGCCGCTTTGTGGTTGATTTTAAAAATTCCCGTGCGTTACTCGCCCAAGGCGGCCCGCATTTTTAACCATCGGACCCCATTTTAGCTCACATGGCCATTTCCCCATTTATCCACGATTCAGAGCGTTCGACCGCCCTCCCGCTGCGTTTATTCGACGCATGGCAGGGCGAGCCAAAACCCGCCTTTTCGTTGTCACCCTCAACCGCGCCAAAGGTCACCGCTTTCGACCGCCGCGCGATCAAACGCCAAATCCTCCGCCCGGCCTTCATCCCGCCGGACGACGACTAACCAAACCCGCATTCCTCGCCTAGCCCCCATGAGTGCATGCCCTCACGCAAAACCAGTCCCTGAAACCTCCCCTAACGCAAACACTCAACCCCTTTCTCCCCAAAACCCGAAATCCCCCCAAAAAACTTCCCCGATCCCGGCAGGTGATCGCCAATTCAACGAGGCAGGCTCCGCGGCAAAAGGCAGCCGCGGGCAATGCGCGAATTCTTCCGCGCGCGGGTCCGGATCGCCCGGCGGGCGCTACACCCCGCGCAATTCGACCGAAGAACGCGTGGCGGAAATTTTGAAGCAACTGCGCCTGCTCCGCAATGAATTGGATGTGATTCGCAAAGAGCCGCTCCACCCTGGCGGCGACATCGCCCCGCGCATCCGCTACCTCAAGCTGGTCGAGGTTTTTCCCAACGGCAGCCGGCTCTACAACATCGACGGCGGCAAGATTTTGCTGCGCCGCCCGCTGGCCCGGTTGCTGGAGACGCTGAGCCTGGATCATCAGCCTAGCGAGGACAAGTTGGTCTACTTCAAGTCGATCGACGAGTTGCAGCGCCGGCTGGGATACGGCTCGCGCAGCTCGGTTCACAGCGCAGTTGGCCGCCTGCGCGATAAGCTGGCCGAGGAGCTGTTTTTCAGCCCCGAGGTCATTCGCATGGACCGCGACCGCGGCTATCGCCTGGGTCTTTTGACCACCCGGGATCAAAACTGAGACCAATCTCAAACCAATCCCCGAATCCGGCCCTGAGCCTGCCATCTTGGCCCCCCCACTAACCCTACACTCACCAACATGACCACCAACACCCTAACCAACCCCGATTCCGCTTCCTTCCGCCTGGTTCCGGACCAGGCCGCGAAGGAAGGGGAGGCGCTGGTATTGGCGCCCGGGCTTAATTTTTTCCAACTCGGCACGCTACAGCTTCAGCCGCAAAAACCGGAAAATTTCGACGGTTTCCTGGTTTTGGAGCCGCTGGGCCGCGATTTGCTGATGCTGGCCCCGGGCGAGCATGACGAGCCCATCCGCGTCAACGACCTGGCCGCGCCTTCGGTGGCGCTTCTCCGTCAGGGCGATCACCTGCACGTGGGCAATTGCCCGTTTGAGGTGGCGCAGTACAGCCAGCCTGACATTGCTGCGCCGGACGAAGCCGCGCTGGGCAAGCCTTGCCCCGTCTGCCGCACCCCGTTTGAGCCGGACACCCGCGTTTACCGCTGCGCGTGCGGCTGCCTGCTCCATCACGAAGAAGGGGAGAACCCCGAGGAGCTTCTGGTTTGCAGCGATTTGCTGGACGGCTGCCCCGCGTGCGGCCGCGAAATTACTCTGAGCGAAGGCTACGTGAAAACCCCTTTTGCTGAGTCATGAGCGAAACCAAGCAACAACGCCAATTTGCCCCCGTGGCACAGGAACGGGCAACATCCTCAAGCGGCTCTGCGGTTCGGCGCGCCAAGGCAGACCGGAGGGAGCGCTTCCCTGAGTTGATCCGCATGCCTGACGACGGGCACGAGATTCTCGACGCGCTGAAGGTCGGGGTGGTCGGTTGCGGGGCCATTGGGCGCATGGTGGCGACGGATCTGGCGCGGCTTAGCATCGGTGGGTTGTTCCTGGCCGATCCCAAAAGCTACAAACCGCAAAGTTTGCTGACGCAGCAGATTAGCCCCGCCGAGGTGGGTCTGGCCAAGGCGGAATCCACTGCCAAGGCCTGCGCCGAACTGTGCGGCCCGGAGACGAAAGTGAGCTACCACGCCGGCAAATTTCAGGAGCTGGACCTAACCGCTTTGCTACGCGCTGACGTCGTGGTCATGGCGACGGACAACCTCAACGTCGAGCAAGCCGTGGGCCAGTGGGCGACGCATTTTGGCAAGCCGCTCATTCACGCTGCGGTTCACGGTGAGACCCTGGTGGCGCAGGTCTCCTGCTACGGCAACCAACGCGCGGAGACGCCTTGCCCGTGCTGCACTTGGGGCCCCGCGGAGTGGGAGCATTTTCACCGCGAAACCACGTTTGCCTGCGATGCCGGCGCCGACGCGCAGCCAACCGTTGCCGAACAACCGACGACGTCCGTGGCAAGCCTCTGCGGCCTGGCGGCGAATCTGGCGAATTTGACGCTGCTGCGCCTGGTGCTGAGGCTCGGGCAACCGGTTGCCGACACCTCCGCTCAGTTTTGCGCTTACACCCATAAATCGGTGACCGGCGCCATCAAATTCAAGCCAACCTGCACCACCAATCACCAGCGTTTCGTGCAACGCGCGCTGCCGGAGTCAAAATCCGCGACGTTGGCGGGTTTGGCCAAAAAAGCTGGGTTTTTTGGCGAAAATCGCGATCCGGCGACTTTTGAACTCGGTGGTCTGCGTTGGGTGGAATCCGCCCTGTGTCACTGCGAGGAACCGCAAGCCGTCGGCCGCTTTTTCGCCGATTCTAACGCGCAACCTCTGCCAAATTGCCGGCGTTGCCGCCAACCGCGCAACGTGCCGCCAATTTTCACCCATCGCCGCGTTTCAGCCCCCCAACTCGGCTCGGCGATCGCGAAGCCGTTGGGCGAAATTTGCGATGCCGCGCCCACCTGGGTGCTGGTCCGCAACTGCGAAAACGCCGTCATCTATCGAAACCCCAAAACCGACTAACTTATGAGCGAAGCCATCTCTCTCTCCAACCTGAGCAAGCTCGCGCTGGACGAACGCCACCAGGCCCTGTTCGACGCCGCGCTTGCTACGAACGCCGGATCGCGGGTCCACCGGTCCCGCAAGAAATTCGAGACCTACGACCTGCTGGCGCTTTCCCAACTGAGCGGTCGGATGCGCATCCGGGCCATTGACCTCTCGGTGGACCTGCGCTGCATGTTTGACCTGGTCACGCCCGTGCCGACCAAGCCCGGCGATGACCTGGTGATCTGCAAATGGGCGCGCTTGGGCCTGGTGTATCCGGAAAGCGCGGTGCGGGCGCCCAAGCCGGGCTACAGTTTCATGCACATTTTAACCCCGGAGCGCGTTTGGCTGCCCAACGTGTCCAGCGATGAGAAAACGGGCGTGCAAGCCTTGTGCCTGGGAGCGGTTTTGCCGGCCGGAGTGCTGGTGCGGGAGCTTATTTTGATGAGTTATGCCGCCCTGAGCATGCAGACCGTCCAGTTGGATGCGTTAGACGCTGCCGGCGTGATGAACGGCGACGCCGCCCAGTGGTGGAAGCTGAATCAGGACCGCATTCCGCTGAGCCGCGAAAGTTTCCTAACACCGCAACCCAAGGAGGAAGCCGCATGACCGCCACCACGCCGAATAGCAATTTTTCGCCCGACGCCGCGGCCATTGAGGCAGCCCTGCAGGCCGCCGGGTTCGAGCGCAAAGGCAAGGGTTTCCGCCGCGACGACCTTACGTTTGAGGCCAAGTCCGGCTGGTTTGTCATCCGCAAGCCACTGGACCCTAACGCAGACCCCAACGACTGGCTGGGACGGCCGGGATTGTGGAAACCCGCGCGTTTTGGCCGCAAAGAAGCCTGCGTGGCCTTCCCGTTCCCGGAATTCGCGCTCGGACGGCCGAGTTCGGCCCCTTTCGCCGACGCCGAGCGGTGTCCGTTTCAAGCCTGCCTGGAATGGGCCCTGGCAACCGCGGACGGCGAGCGCCCCAAAGGTTGGACCGCGCCGGAAGCCGATGAATTGGAAGATTGGCACGGCGGCGGCCAGGCCCTAACCGTACAAAAAGCCGACGTCGTTCGCCAAATTGAGTTGACCCGCGAGCCGGAAGTTTTTACGGCGCGTTTGCGGCTGGAATCAGCCATTCCCGGCGAATTGCCGGAACCCCAGCGGCGTTGGCTGCATCGCCTGCTAGCTGAGGGGCGCGACCAATGGCGCCTGGCCAGGACGGGGCTCGAATTTCACGACGTTAACGCCGACAGCGCCGACGACCGCGACGACAACGAAGGCCGCGACCGCCGCTCCGATGCCGTAGCGGAAGTGAACCTGACCGGCGTTCCTGCGCCCTGCGCGCATCGCCTTTTCCTAGCCAGTGTGGACACCCTCAGATGGATTGCCGCAGCACTGGTCCCAACCGCCGAATTTCTGGCAAGCGACGCCGCGCAAGCGTCGTCCGCGCTGGAAATTGGCGAACTCAAAGGGTGAGCAATCCCTAACCTAACCACTAACCAAACAAAAAAATGGTAACTGCAACTGAACCCACCCCAACGGCGCAATCCCAGCCGCAAAATCGCGGCGCGGATGCTCCGGGCGGCCGGTTTGGACTAACGGCCACCGACGTGACGGGAAGCCACGAGCTGGACGTCCCAAACATCGACCGGAGCACGCCGGCTGGGGCTGTGAGTCAGGCTCTGGCTAACAGGCTTGGCTTGCCAAAAAACGTCCCCTGGGGGCTCCGCAACGACGAAACCGCCGATTACCTCGATGACGAGGCGCCAATCGGTGACCAAATCGAAACGGGTTCCCGAGTCGTGGTGACACCGAAATCCCACCTCGGCTAACCATGGACGTTTTGTTAGTCCCACATCCCTAACCTGCCGGCAGGCAGGCAAAGGCACGGCGCCGCGCGGGCGAGGCACGCGGCAGCCGCCCCTGCGTGGGAGGAACGCAGGGGGTGTTGGGCACGAGCCAAAAACACCCTAACCAACCCCAAAAAACCATGAACGACGCCCCAACCATCGAGCTTCCTTCCCCCGCAGCTGCACCCGGCGACGCAGGGTTGCAGGTGGCTCTGCGCCGCGAACAAGGCAGCGACGTGCTCATCCGCGAAACGGTGACCGACGAGGATTTTTCCGACGCTTACACCGAGGCTTGGCGGGAGCTGTTCCTGCGTCAGGGCTACCTGGACGTGGCCCGTGCGGAATTGCCCGTTCGCCTGCTGCCCATCCCCACCAAAGAAGGAGACCCCAGCCACTGCCAGGGCTATGCGCTGGAAAACACCGGCCCTAACGGGAAAGGTAAGAACCGCTGCGTTTTCACGATGTACAGTCTGGCGGGCGCTGCCACTCGCGCCGGCAACCGGCTGGTTGAACAAGGCGTGCTTCAGCCGGGCGAGCAATTTTTCTTTGAGCTGGAGACGGCGCGCAAACCGCCGCAACCGGCCTTCGACCCGTTTGACGACATCCTCGGTCCCACGGTCAAGCGGAGCAGAGTTCACTACCTCCAGGTGGCTCTGGCCCCGCTCTTGAAAGACGCGCGAGCCGTCAACGAGCCTGACAAAGCCAACTTTACCGCCTTCTACACCGAGGACGCCCTGCAAAAAGCCGAAGCTTTCAGCCGCCAAGGCGCTAAAGACGACCCGGACTTTGAAAGCGGCGCCGTCCTTGCCGGCCCCATCTGCACCTGCCCGGATTCCGGCGAATTCTTCGTGGTGGTGTGCGACATCCTGGAAGTGACCGACGCGGACCAGACGCTGGTTAGCCTGGAATACTCGCCGCACAGTTGGGCCAAGATCCAGACCGCGGTTCGCGCCCGGCAACAGGAGGCTCCCGCGCTGCGCATTTTAGGCCAGGCGCACGGCCACAACTTCCTACCCAACGAAGGTAAGCTGTGCGAGGAGTGCCACAGCAAGGAGGTTTGCGACGTGGACAACCTTTTCGTGAGCCAGGACGACAAAAACTGGACCAAGGCCGTCTTCAGCCAGCAACCCTGGCAGCTCTGCCACATTTTTGGCCTCACCGCGCGAGCCGACCGCATCAATGCGCTGTTCGGCCTGCACGACGCCCGGCTGCTGCGCCGCGGCTTCCACGTTTTGCCCGGCTTCGAACCCCGGGACTTTCCCACCCTAACCGCAACCCAATAATTCCTAACCTCTCACCCGCAAAAAACGCTTGAAACTGCTATGAAAAAGTCCAACGACAAAAAGAAAGAAAACGCGGACAAAGCGGCGTCCGTGGCTGTGATGCTCGGCGATTCGGATCACTCCAAAGACGAGCGCCGCATGATCCTGCGCATGATCGCCCAAAACGGCGACGACCAGGGAATTGACGCCATTTTGGATGGCCTGGAGAGCAAAAAAGGCGGCGAACTCTACACCAAAAAGCTCAAAAAACTGGAGAATATGATCCGGGAGCTGGAGGACGGCCCTCAGCGCCCCGCCATGTTCATCGGCATGACCAAGCCGGGCGAAACGGGGCTGGAATACGCCCAAGTGATGCTGGATGACGGCACCCAGGCCTACAGCATCGTTCCGGACGCCAAGCTGGCCAAAGCGCTCAGGCTCGGTGACCCCATCGTCATGGATGGACGCGGACGCGCCGTTTTGCGCCGTGGCTCGCACAACCTGGGAATCGGCGAGGAAGCCAAGCTGGAGCGCATCATCGACGACAACCGCGTGGAGGTGAGCATGCGCGGCCAGGAACGGTTCGTCTTCTTCACCGCGCCGAGCGTGGCCGACCAGCTGAAAAGCGAGGAAATCGAGCCCGGGGCCATGTTGGTGGTTAATCCGCGCCAATTCATGGCCTTTGACGCGCTGCCCAAGGTGGACGGCCTCTCCCACTTTCAGTACCTGGAGCGCCGCCCCGTCTCCCGCGTGGTGGTGGAGCGCGACATTGGCGATCCGCCGCCCGTCATCGAGGACATCACCACCTTTGTCCGCGCGGAGATGACTGCGCCGGAAGTCCAACGCCGCTACAACCTGAACCGCTGCCTGACCGCGCTGTTGGACGGCGTGCCGGGAACTGGCAAAACCCTGGCCATCGCCGGCATCGAGCGCAAGATTTACGAGGTGATGAGCGAGGTGACCGGCGTGCCGATCGATGAATTGCCGCCGCGCGTCTTTCGGCTGGAAATGAGCCGCATTTTGTCGTTTTACTTCGGCGAAAGCGATCGCAACCTCGACCGCTTTTTCTCGGAAATCGAGCAACTGGCGGCCGAACCGTTCGTGACCCCTGACGGCCGCGAAATTCACCTGCCGGTTTTGGCAGTGATCGAGGAAATCGACGGTTTGGCGAAGCAGCGCGGCTACGATTCGATTCACGACCGCGTGCTCACCACCGCTCTGCAGAAGCTGGACACCGCGCGCCCGGAGCTTCAGGACAAGCTGATCGTCTTTCTGGGTACAACCAACGAAATCAGCCAAGTCGACGGCGCATTTCTGCGGCGCATTGGCGCAACGGTGGAACGTTTCGGCCGGCTGAAGCGCACCGGGTTCGCCGCCGTGCTGAGCAAGCAGGTTAGCGGCCTGCCCATGGTTCCGCTCAACGGCAGCCGCGATTCCGAGGCGATCGAGCGCGAAATCGTGAGCGCCGTCACCTCCTGGCTCTACAGCCCCAACGGCTCGGATCAAGGCATGGTGGAACTGACCTTCACCGGCTCCTCCAACGCGGAAATCCGCTACCGGCGCGATTTTGTGACCGGCGCATTGGTCAACCGCGCCGTGCAACAGGCCAGCCGTTCGGCCAGCCACGCGGAACATCGCGGCCGCGGCGAAGGCGTCACCTGCGACAGCCTGATTCGCGAAATCGACCGCCAGGTGCGCATCATCGCCGGCCAGCTTACGGAGCAAAACGCCCACAAATACGTGGACGTGCCGGATGCCACCCGCGTGGCCAGCGTGCGCCGGTTGCGCCAGCCGGAACTCTTCCCCATTCAACTGCAAGCTTCCTGAATCCTGACACCATTCTCAAAATAACCTAACTTCACCCCTAACCCCTAACTGATGATGCAAGAACAACAACGTCCCACCGTGGAAACCGGGCCGAACGGCGGCGGGATCGACAACTTCTTCGGCCAAGACGCCAGCCCCGGCATGGCCCAGGTTATGTCCGGCTACTACGGTGAATCCGTTCCCGTTGCCGGCATGACGGTGGGCGAAATTCGCCGGCGCTTCGGTTCACGCTTCGATGTCGACCCCAATTCTCAGGCCGTGATCGACGGCCGCGACGTGGGCGACGATGAAGTCATCCAAGAGGGCCAGACCCTCATGTTCACCCACCGAGCCGGCGAGAAAGGCGCCTGGATGTTGCCGTCATGAGCGCGCTTACCATCCAAGGTAGCGAGATTCACGCCGTCTCACCGGAAGGCAAGGAGGCAACCATGCCGCTGGACGCGCTCTACCAGCGCGTGGCCGGCGTGGGCATGGAAACCGGCAGCATGGTCCTGCCCGATGGCGTGAAAGCGGTGAAATCTGATGGACCCATCACGGTATGGGTCCATCAGACCCCGCCGCGGGTCTACAAGCTGAAGTGGATCGCCAAGGACTCGCCGGAGCGCTACGGAAAGGGCTGCAAATACCGCGACGTAGTCATCAGCCTGCCGTATTTGGTGGTGCTCGCGGTTTTCAACCAGTCGCGCAAGGGCTTCACGACGCTGTCCAAGCAAAACGAGTGCTTTTTCACCAACAAACCGCTTTCCAGCCTGGACGACACGCTGTTTTACCCCGCGCTGCTCAATTGCTCCAAGTTCGAGCCGCCGGAAGGCAAGCCGCTGAGCTGGATTTGCACCCAACACCTGGACCGCGGCTTCGATACCGAGGAGGACACCAACACCCGCATGCGGCTGGGTTTCAAAGCACTGATGCATTGCCTGCTGGAAGCCGGGTTCAACTACTCCAGCGAGGAACACGAAGCCTCCAGTTGGTTCACGGAATCCGCCTCCGTCGATCCTCGCGTCGCCGACATCGATGACTGGCAAAAAGCCACGGCTGAGGATCGCTTTTTCGCGCTGGAACTCGACTGGCTGCCCACCGGCAAAACCGTCAGCGAGACGATCCAGCGCATCTTCAAATATCACGGCGCTAGCCGCCCCAAACTCACCGACGCCACGGCCATCCAAAAGCTGGTTTTCACCCATAACCTCAAAAAACGCCGGCGGAAATTAGCCGATGCCCCTGGCCTGGCGAGCCTGATTCAGGAACAACTTTGATTTTCCCCTAACCAACCGATGAAAGCATCCCAAGACAAACTTTTCACCCCCATCTACCTCAAACTCACCGACGACATGCCGTGGCCGGCGCAGGAGAGCGCATTTTACCTGATGACCGGCAACGGGCTCTACATGTGCCGAAACACGCCGTTTTTCCGAAGCAGCGTTCCCGCGCGCGAATGGCCGGCAGAACTCGCCAAACACCGGTCGTCGATTCGCCTCAACTACCCAAAAGTGCCGCAAACGCTGTTCGAGCGCATCATCGGCTTTTTCGCCCTCATCGGCGAACGACACGGCGCGGAGGCCGCCGCGCTGCTGGTCTGGAACCGCGAATCGCGCCAGGTGGAAGCCATCGTGCCGCCGCAAACGGCCACCGTCGGCAAAGGCTGGACGGGACGTCCCTACCCGATCGACGTCAGCTACGACGTGCCGCCGCTTGCGCCCAACCAGGTGATGATCGGCGATATTCACAGCCACGTGGACGGTCCCGCCTACACCTCCAAGACCGACGCCGATGACGAGGCGCACCGTCCCGGCATCCACATCGTCATCGGCCGCATTTTCACCGATCCGCCGGAAATTCAGGTGGAGGTAACGGTCGACGGCCACCGCTTCAGCATCGATGACGAAAGCGACCTGATCGAAGGATACGACAGCCACCGGGCCGATGAAGTGCCCGCGGAATGGATCGAGCAAGTGGAGGTGAGCGATTGGTATTCCAGCTACAACGACGACTACGGCTACAGCGGCGGGGGCGGCTATTACTCCAGCTCCGGCGGCTACTCCTACACGCCGGAATACGGCACCTCCACCACCTATCGCGACACCTCCCACCTGCCATGAACATCCCCAAAGACCAAGTCCTGCAACCCAAGCTAAAAGAAGGCGCAAACGTCAAAATCATCGGCTTAGGCGGCGTGGGTAGCATCGTCGCGCGCTATCTCTCGGTTTTCCTGGCCTCGCTCCAGCACGACGCGCGGCTCGTCCTCATCGATGGCGATGAATTTGAGGATTCCAACAGCACCCGCATGCTGTTTGGCAGCCTGGGGAACAAAGCGGAGGTCATTTGCGATGAATTGTTGCCCTACCTGGAGGAATCGCACCTGGCGCTGGATACCTTCGCGGAATTCATCACGCCGGACAACATCCAGCAACTCATTCGCCCGGGAGACATCGTCATCCTCACCGTGGACAACCACGCCACGCGCAAGCTGGTCAATGATTTCTGCGCATCGCGGTTAGACGACGTTTGCCTCATTTCCGGCGGCAATGACGGCGTGGAGAAGCTGCCTGGCGGCAAGGTGTTGCGCGGCACTTTTGGCAACGCCCAAATCTTCGAGCGCAGCGGCGGCGACGACGTCACCCCCAGCCTAACGCGCTTTCACCCGGAAATCGCCAACCCTGGCGACAAATTGCCCACGGAGCTGAATTGCACCGAGTTGGTCGCCTCCGTCCCGCAAATCCTCTTCGCCAACCTCGCCGTCGCCTCCGCCATCCTCAACACCTTCTGGCTGCACGTCTGCGGCGCGACGCATTACAGCGAGGTGTCGTTCGACATCGCCGAAGGGTTGATGCGTCCGGTTCCGTTGCCAAAAGCTTCGTAAATCCCCGATTTTTGACGATGATGTCTGGCCTTGGGTAAATCGGTTGCGGAAATTACGGGAAACGTGATATTTAAGGATGCGGCGTCATCCTGAGGTGAATACTCATCCTGCTAAATCACGGAGGAGGCTTTGGATTTGGCTGTTTTTGGCTTGTTTGCTCGCCCTGGCCATCGGAATCGCGCTCCAGAACCCCGTTCTCGCTTTGGGTGGAATTCTCGGTTTGCCCTTTCTCCTGGTTCTCCGCTGGGAAGCGGGCCGAATCCTGAGGAGCGATCAAAGCGGGGGGAAGAAGGTGGCCGCGATCGTTTTTTCGGGCTGCGTGCTGGGATTTTTCGTGCTCCTGCTGCCGATCTCGGTGGCGACGCCGAAAATGGGTCGAATCCACGACTCTGCGAACGAGAGCCGCGACCGCCGCAACGCCCAGCAACTGGCATCGGTTTGCAACGCCGCCCAAGCTGCCGGGTTGGATTTCGTGAAGGGCGATTCGGTGCTGGCGACGGTGGCCGCGATTGTGGCTGGTGGGACGATTGACGATCCGAAAAGCCAGTTTCAGGGGACGTTTTTCGGCGTGCCGAATTTGGCCGAAGCCGAGCAGGAGCGGGCCATGGAGTTTTTGGCGATTGCGAATGGGATGCTGATTTACCAGGAAAATGAGTGACCAACCAAAAAAACCTTCCATCTGGCAGCGATTTCTCTTCCTTGCCCTCTTGGCGCTGCTGACGATGATCGGCTTGATCATATTAGCGGTCGCTTCGGCGCTCTTCTCCCAGCTGGATTCCCGCTATGTTTCGTTCAACCAAACGCGGACGCTCATTCTGGGTGGAATGTTCTTGGTGGCGGCGGGTTGGCTAGCCGTCGTCGCTCGGATGTTTTTCCGGCGCCAGGGGCACGACAAACGCCTTCGCCAAACCGCGGCGTTGTGCTTTTCCGGCCTCGTTTTCCTAGGTTTCGTGGCGTTCGCACCCGTTACGATCAGCACGACCAAGGACGCCAGTTTCGACTCGAAGGCCCGGCGCAACGGGCAGCAATTGTCAGCGGTTTTTAGTGCCGCCCAAGCTGCGGGCCTCGACTTTCTGGACCCCGATTCGCTCGAAGACACGATCACCACCGTCGTCGCCGGCGGAACTATTTCCGATAGCGGCAGCCCGTTTTACAAAACGTTTTTCGGAGTGCCGAATCTAACCGAGCAGGAGCAAGAAGCCGCCGCGGAATATCTTGAGATCCAAAACGGAATCCTGGTTTACCGCGAAAGACCTGCATCAACCGACTGATGTTCGTCCTCCACTCCATCCTCTTCGCCGCGGCGGGATTTTTAGCGCTCTACGCCCTGTTTCGCCCGCTGGAAACCGCGTTCCCCGCCAAAACTCAGCCGTTCTTCCGTCCCGGCTGGAACGCGGATTTCTGCTTTTTCCTGGGCCAATACCTGCTCTGGGGTGGCCTGCTTTTGGCGGCGATGAATTCCTGCGAAGGCTGGCTCGACCAAATCGTGCCCGCCGGATTCCGCGCCAAAATCGCCGCCCAACCCTGGTGGCTGCAGGTTGTCGAAGTCGTGTTCGTCACGGATCTTCTAGTCTACTGGGCGCATCGCCTGCAGCACCGGATCGACTTCCTTTGGCGCTTTCACGCCGTCCATCACAGCTCCACGCACCTGGATTGGCTCGCCGCGCACCGCGAGCATCCCGTCGATTCGATCTACTCCATGCTCATGCTGAATTTGCCCGCGTTCATCCTGGGTTTTCCGCTGGAAACGCTGGGATTGCTCCTGGCCTTTCGCGGGCTCTGGGCGGTTTACATCCACTCGAACGTGCGGCTCTCGATCGGGCCGCTGCGAATGCTGATCGGCTCTCCGGAGCTGCATCACTGGCACCACGAGCGCGACCGCGACACGGGAAACTACGCGAATCTCTCGCCGCTCATGGACTTGCTGTTCGGCACCTATTCTTGCCCGGATCACGAGCCGGAAAACCTGGGACTACAGGAGCCGATGCCGAAGAGCTATTGGGGGCAGCTTTGGCATCCGTTTCGAAGACGAAAGTCATCGTGAGCCTGCTCGAGAAATCGGTGGTTACCTGCGGATTGTAGGAGGCGTTGCCTCGCAAGAAGTAGTGGAGGGTCTCCTGCAACCGACGTAAAACGGCTCGCCGCACTCGATGGTGAGGTATCCGGCCACGGCTTTTCTCTGCGCGTCGCTGAGCGGAACGCGGAAGCCGAATCCGTGAAACACGCTGGTGGGGTCGGAGATGGCGACGCCCGTGCTAACCGCGTCGACAACGCAGCGGGTGAGGTAGCGATCGTGAAATCGAGTGTCGGCCTGGCGTTCAAAGCCCAGAAATTGGGCGAACGGCAGAAACTTGCCTTCGTATTGTGTCAGGCCAAGAAAGGTGCAAATCGCGATGCCGCGATGGTTCGCTCGAGATCGCCGGATCCCTCCGCAACCACGTCCCAACCCGCCGATTGCGCCGTTTCGCAAATCCCGACGAGAATATCAGCGGGACCATCTTCTGTGTGGAAATAGCTGTCCCCATTTTTCCCATTTTGACAACTACGGAATTTGGTAGGTTGTTTGTTAGGCCGCTAATTCACCACAATCACCCCCAACGGCACCGGCGCACCAGTTGTGCGCGATTTTCGACCCTGGGGGAGCAGTAATTTCTGCGCGGAGCTACCGCCACCTTCGCCAGGCATGGGATTGCGGGCGATTTCGAGCACTGCCGCCCCCAACTCGGAAACGTGCTGGAACCGTTCCTCGCGCTCTTGCTGCATGGCGCGGACCACGATCCGGTCGTAGCGCGGGTCGAGGCCCGGGATAAGTTCCGAGGGCTGGCGCCAAGCGCCCAGCGGCAGCTTGCCGGTGAGCGTTTGATAGAGCACTACGCCTAGGCTGTAGATGTCCGCCCGGTTATCGACGTCCGCGCCGCTAATCGTGGCTTCCGGCGCCAGGTAATTGGGCGTGCCGATGGAAATGCTGGCCTGGGTCAAACCCACTCGGCCCGGGCTGGCTTTGCGCTTGACCAGGCCAAAATCGGTCAGTTTCACCACGCCATCGTCGCTGACCAGGATGTTGCCGGGTTTGACGTCGCGGTGGATCAATTCCCGGCCATGGGCGTGTTGCAACGCATCGGCGACCTGGGGAATCCAGCTTTCCGCGTGTTGGGTGGTTAGTCCGCCGCTCTGAATTAGCCGGTGAAGGTCGGTGCCGTCCACGAATTCCATCGTGAAGTAGAGCAAGCCGTCCCTTTCGCCAAAATCGTGCAATTTGACGATGTTAGGATGATCTAGCAACGCCAAAGCGCGGGCTTCGCGCTTAAAACGGTCCACAAAATCCCAACCCTGGCGGGGCGCCTTGGAGGAAAGGATTTTGACCGCGACGTAATCGCGCAAGTTGGCGTCGAAAGCCCGGTAAACGGCTCCCATGCCTCCTTGATCGATGAGATCGAGAAATTGAAGTTGATTGCCAAACCTGCCGTTCAATTCCGTGGGGGCGGGTGGAACGAACGCGGGCTCTAGTAGCGCGTCGTTTTCGCTCATGAATGTAGATTTGGGTGAGTTGGAGTGCCGAGTTTCGGCTCAATTGGCCGAATTTCAACGATTCTTGTCATCTGTGTGGTAGACGTGCGGACGGTGCTTGGGTTTCCGCGCAATTCAATGGGGGCGGTGTGCCGAATTCGACACGGTTTCCTTTTTCATGCGCACAACTCCCTAACGACACCAAAACGCTAATTTGCGTAAAAATCTGCGCCTTTTTTTCGTGTCCTCGGTTATGACCACTCGCCGCCGATTCATTCGCAGCACCTCCGCCGCCGCAATTGTCGCCGCTCCCGCCATCGTTCGGGGCCAGGATCTCAATTCCAAGGTCCAACTGGCCTCCATTGGCTCCGACGGCAAGGGCTGGACGGATACCAAGGAGATGTCCACCCACGAAAAATCCTTCCACGTGGCGTTTTGCGACATCGACCTCTCCCGAACCAAAAAAGTGGCCGAAATGCGCCCGGAAGCGCCGATTTTTCAGGATTACCGCGAAATGCTGGAAAAATTGGGCGACCAAATCGACGCCGTCACCGTCTCCACGCCCGATCACATGCACGCCTACATCGCCTTGGACGCCATGCGCCAGGGCAAGCACGTTTACGTGCAAAAACCGCTGACCCACAATGTTTGGGAGGCGCGGCAAATGCGGCTGCAGGCCAAAAAATCCGGCGTCATCACCCGCATGGGCAACCAGATCCACTCCCACGAATTCTACCGCACCGCCGCCAACCTCATCCAGGGCGGCGCAATCGGCAAAATCAAGCGCGTGCACAGTTGGTGCGCCGCCACCGGCCACGGAAAATCGTTCCACGTCTCGCGGCCGAAAATCGTCGAGCCGATTCCCGCTTCGCTGGATTGGGACCGCTGGATTGGCGTCGCGCCCATGCGGCCGTTTTACGGGCACCGCACCTATCATCCCTGGGGTTGGCGCGATTGGCAGGATTTCGGCAATGGCGCGTTGGGCGACTTTGGCTGCCACATTCTCGATCCCGTCTACACCGCGCTGGAAATCACCGCCGCGCCCACCGAACTAGTGGCCGATCACACCGGGATGAACGACGAAACCTGGCCCGCGCAAACCACGGTAAACTACACCTTCCCCGGCAACTCGCGCACCGTCGATCCGCTGAAAATCACCTGGTACGACGGCGGGCGGCTTCCCAACACCAAGGGGAGCCATCTCCCTGCGACCGAAGGTCTGCCCCGCAGCGGATCGCTGTTTATCGGCGAGGAAGGCAGCCTGGTCGTGCCCCACGTTGGCGCGCCGAGGATCTATCCGCAGCGCGATTTCGAGGCGATGGACAACCGGAACCACTACCACGGCTGGCTCGACGGCATTCGCAGCGGCGAGCAACCCAGCGACGGCTTCGAATACGCCGGGCCGCTGACGGAGGCGGTTTTGCTTGGCAACATCGCCGTGCGTTATCGCGGCCAAAAGCTGCTTTGGGACGCCGAAGCCATGCGCATCCCCAACTTGGTCGAGGCGAACAGTTGGCTGTGGCGCGACTACCGCGACGGCTGGGAAATCGCGCCCGTGCAAGCCGGGTAGCCAGGCTCAATTCCTGCGAGAAGGGCCCTACCCGCCGGGTTCTTCCGGGGCCTCGGGTTGGGGGTCCGGTTTCGGGAAAAACACCTCCAAATCGCCTTCCTCGCCTTCGCGATTGGTTAGGCCGGTTTCCTCGGAATCTTCGTCGGCGAAGGATTTGAGGTGCCTGCCGAGGTAGACTTTGTCGAAGAGGAGCACACCCTTGGTCCCAACGCCAAGCCGGCTGCCGTCCGGCAGGGCCGTATCCACCAGGAGGCTTTGAGCGACGGCCCAGGCGGTATTCGCGATGAACTCCTTGGCATCGTCCTCATAATTGCGCAAATCCGGCACGTGAACCATGAACGCGGCGGAATCGTCGTTGAGCTGGCAGTAGGTCAGGAAATTGTTCCCGCTCAGCGAAAATGAGGAATCGTCACCCTCGATCGCCACGTCGCGGATTTCCTTCATTTGGGTGGCGAACCGGCTGGCCAACTCTTCGGCTTGCGCGTTGTTGCCGTGGGCGATTTTGCCGTCGGAATCGGACATGATGAGCCTTTCGGCCTGTCGAAACGGGGACTCCAATGCGTCGGTTGAATTGCGGAGGCCGGAAAACATGGCCAGCCCGATGGTTAGCCCGAAAATTCCGGAAATTGCGCCTAACACGATGCCGGTGATGGCCTTGCCTTTGCCCATCATCGCACCATTTGAGCGGCCAATCTGAAGCAGCGCGACGACGCCGAGAATTACCGCGAGAACGCCGGGTATGCCGAGCCCGCCAAACAGGCAGAAGGCCGCAACCAGCCCCACGATACCCAGCACCATCGAAGTTGTGGCCAGCGAGTTTTGGCGCACCACCTTGTCAGACGGCGGGCGGCTGGGACCCTGGGGCACGTTAAAATACTGGTCGGCCGCGGCAGTGGCGGTCGTTGCAGCGGGCAAAGGCGGCGCCCCTGTGCCCTGGAGTGGATGAAAGGGAAACTGGGTGGAGCAAATGGGGCACTGCACCGTGGTCCCAACGTGTGCGTCGTCTCCGGAAACGTGTTGCCCGCACTGCGGACATGCTACTTTGTGCTCGGCCATGGCAGAGCCATCCAACCAAGCCCCGCGCGGGATGGCAAGTCAAAATCAGGCGTCGCAGCCGACGTTTTTTTCGCTTTTAACCGAAGGCCGCGACCACGCTTCGATCCACTCCGTTTGCTGCGCAATTGCTCGAACGCGCCGGGGAGGTTTGGATTTTTCGGATCGGATTTGTTGGCAATGTCGAACCCGAGGCGACATCCTCCGTCGTTATCGCCTGATCGGTTTCTTGAGTTCGTCCCAAGGCGAGGGCGAAACATGAGGTTTTTCCTGAATCCACTCCAATTCGTCGAGCGCTTCGTTGCTGAGAAAGCATTGCGGGTGTTCCTCACGCAAATTCTCCATGTATTCGAGAATTTCGCGCCCGGTCATGGTCATGGGAGGGGTTGATGCTGGCTTCGGAAAAACACCGCGGCGGATCACTTCCGACCACGATTCATCTTTCGTGGTTTTGGAGTCTTCGAGCTTCTCGTAGGCATCGGGCTCTAACTCGATCGCCACCGTATCCATGCGGCAATTTGGCTCATTCAGGGATGTTGCGTCAGATTTTTTGTTACCTGGGCTATTTTGGGGGACTTTCAGCGACAAATCCGCTTGACCGGACCGGGTTTCACTCACAAAATGCCCGCCCTTCCCCATCAGCACTTTTTCTCACCCACCAGCAAGAAGCAATTTTTAGTCATGGCCAAGGTTTGTAGCATCAGAGGCTCCCGCGTTACCCGCGGACGAAAGATTCATCGCAGCGGATTGGCGAAGAAGAAAGGCGGAATCGGCCGTCACGTCACCAAAGCCGTCAAACGCTCGTTTTCGCCTAACCTGAAGGTTAAGCGAATTTGGGTCCCGGAGTTGAAGCGGTTTGTGAAGGTCAAATTGACGGCGCGCGCGTTGAAAACCATCGACAAAAACGGCGCCTACGCGACCTTGAAAAAGGCAGGTCTTGTTTGAACGTTAGGCCGAAAATTTCGGCAGCCGCGGCCAAGCCCTAGCGGGCAAAAATACTCGCTTTTTTCGTTTCCCATCCCCGAAAAGCTGGCTTTGGTGCGCTGTGAGGATGGAATTGGCAAGGTTTCATTCCACTCCAATCTGGGGTCAAACTCTCAACACGAAACACCCACAAAACACCTACGATGGCTTATTCTGTAAAATCCAAAAAGTCCGGCAAGGACTACTATCTGCACCTTCGCGAAACCAAACGGAAGGATGGCAAAACCACCAAGCTCTACTACTTCGCCGGTGAGGTGAAAAAGGAAGGCTCCGTGGACAGTTTGCCGGACGGCTACACGGTCGTCGAAAACGAGCGAACGGGTCTGCCGTTTTTGAAAAAGAAGTGAGCCGTGCACAGGTTTTCCGCGCGTTGACCTGAAAATTGTCCCAATTTTGGGGCTGATTTCGGCCTTCGCGCGGGTAAAACGGGTCTACCGGCCCGTTTTTTAGAGCCCATCCGCCGGTCGTCCGCGGGAGCGGGCCGGCGACCCGTTTGCCCGGTGGTTAGCCCTTCCACGGCTGGTCCAGGATGAAAATCCCGGCGCCGAGCCCTTTGGTTGAGTATTCCACAACCTTGCCTCGCGCGATGAGGCTGCGTAGCGCCGAATTCGGCCGCGCGGTGGGATCAAATTTGCCCGCGCTGACCTTCAAAAACGGGGTCAGCTTGATCGCCTCGTCCGTTTCCGGCACGGGACAACCGGTCGTGCATGGCACCCGGCCCACCAGCTTTTTGGCCTTGCGTTCGCGCAGCATTTTGCTGACCCGCGGGTTGTAGGAGTGGATGATGACGTTGTTGGGAACCTTGCCCCGCATCTCCTCCACCGCGTGGCTGGGCGGGTAGAGCATTTCCGCGTAAATTCCGCTCACGCCGGTCTTGGTATCGCCGGTTTGGATGCGGTAATCGGCGTTTTCAGCGATTCGCACCCCGCCCATCGTGAAAAAACCGGTGGGCGTCTGCGCGCTGCCGAAACCGAGCCCGTTTTTCCCCGTCCCACAGCGCACGGTCTCGACGATTTGCGAGGTTTCGCGCGCCAACACGTGCATCCGCTGCTTTGCCGGATCCACGACAAAAACGAACTCCGGATCGTAGTCCGCGAAGCCGGATTTTCGCTGCAAATCGATGGCCGCTTCGATTTCCGCGAGCGCATCGCCCAGGATTTCGGCAGCATCGCGCGGTTCGGTGTTCGGTTCGGCGGTAAGGGTGCTGGCGAGCGCAAAAATCGCGGCGATTACGGGAAGACGGACGGACATTTTGGGCGAAAGGTCAGGTTTGATTTTCGGGGAGGGTAAGGATAATTCTTCGACGCTGCTTTGGCCACGACTATTCCGCGTTCTCGCCAATCTCGGCGATCGCCCACCGCGCGTGCTCGGCGATCAAGGGCTCTTCATCCCGTGCCGCGCGCTCCAATGCGGGCAGATCCTCCACCGTGCCCACGTTTCCTAGCGCCACACACACGTTTCGCAAAAAACCGCGCCGTTTTGTCCGTTTCACCGGCGATTTCCGGAATAGCCGGCGAAAACCTTCGTCGTCCAGCGCCAAAAAGTCGCGCAAATCCCAGCCGGTCACGAATTCGCGCGCTGCAAACGCGCTTTCGCGGGATTCGCGGGCAAACCGGTTCCACGGACACACTTCCAGGCAATCGTCGCAGCCGAAAATGCGGTCGCCGATCGCCCGGCGGAATTCTTCGGGAATGGCGCCGCGGTGCTCGATGGTGAGGTAGGAAATGCAGCGGCGCGCATCGACGCGATGGGGCTCGGTAATGGCCGCGGTCGGGCAAACATCGATGCAGCGGGTGCATTTGCCGCAATGGTCGCCAAAGGGCTCGTCGCGCGCGATTTCCAGCGTGGTGATCAGCTCGGCCAGGAAGAACCACGTGCCCAACCGCCGGTGAATTTGCAGGGTCGACTTGCCGTTCCACCCCAAACCGGCTTCGCTGGCGAAATCGCGCTCCAAAACCGGGCCGTAATCCACGTAAAAACGCTGGCGGCCGCCGATTTCCCGCAACCGCGCGTCGAACGCTTTGAGTTTGTGCTCGATCGCCTCGTGATAATCGTCGCCCCAGGCGTAGCGAGCGAATTTTCCCCTCCCGCGTTCCTCCGCCTGCACGTGATAATTCAGCGCCAGGGTGATGACCGACCGCGCCTCGGGCAACAACTCCCGCGGATTGGTCCGCCGCTCGGGATTTTTCGCCATCCAAGCCATATCGCCGTAGCAGCCATCGGCGACCCATTGCCGGAATTCCGCGGCGTGCGCGGCTTCATCCGCGGCGGCGATGCGGCAATCGTCGAAACCCAGGTTTTGCGCGATTTTCCGGATTTTTTCCCGAATTTCCTCACCTCTCTCACTCATGAATGAGACCGGCTCAGGCTGAGGCTTCTTGCTCACGAAAAAACACCGAAGCGCTCTGGCAAATGCCGTAGGCGATGTCGTCCACCACCAAATCATCCGTGCGCACGTTGAAATGCGCCGTTTCCCGGTAGAGCGGCTCGCGTTCGCGCACCATTTTCTCGATCGTTTTCCGCGGATTGGCCGTTTGCAGCAGCGGACGCTCGTTGTTGCTGGAAACGCGCTGAAAAATCGTCTCCGGCGCCGCCCGCAGCCACACGCAATAGCCGTGCCCGCGCATCAATGCCCGATTGCCCGAGCGCAACACGATGCCGCCGCCGGTGGAAATGACACGGTTTTGCCCTTCCGCCGCGTTTTCCAGCGCACGGGCCTCCAAATTCCGAAACGCCTCCTCCCCTTTAGCGGCAAAAATCTCCGGAATCGGCCTGCCCGCGCCAGCCACGACCATCGCATCGGTATCGACCAGCTCAAAGGCCAGGGAATCGGCGATTTTACGGCCGACCGTGCTCTTGCCGGTGCCCATGTAGCCGATGAGGATGATGTTTCTCGGAACCATGTCTGGGAGATCATAGCCGATGGTTGAAGTTTTCAAAAGCCTAACTTTTCCCTCAAAAAAAATCGACCGGCGAAATGTGGCGCCGGCGTCTGGAGTCAAGCCCGGTCGGTCCCAAAATCCGGATGCCGTTTTTCATGCCGAATCGCCAAGGCCGTGATGACTACCCTCACAGAGATTTCCTAAGTTCCGCAACGAAGTCGTTGAAATCCGAGTCCCCAGCTGGGTTGCTTTTTGAAGCCGCCTCGCGCTCGTCGGCAAGTTGGACCCGTTCGCGGCTCGCCGTGGAGGCTGGGTTGATGCGCACAAACAGCCGCTTCACCAAATCCATCAATTCGGATTCCGGCAAAGCCAATGCCGCTTCTTCAACTTCGCGAACGCTCATGACTGCAAGCTATCCTTGGGAAAGATGAAGTCAACAACCGCTCCGATTGAGCCAATCCGCGGAGGCGTAGCGCGCCCGGGCCAGAACGTCGACTCGCTCGAAAAAATCGCCACCCGGCTCGTAGGAAACCGTTTCCGCGGCCAGTTTTTCGGCCAACGCCCGCCAAAATTCCTCGCGCCAATCATCGAGCCGGACGCTGCCTTGGTGGAGCAATCCCTCGCGGCAACGGCGTTGGGCGGCCCCGGCGATTTTTCGTCCCTCAACCAGCAAATCCCCCTCAGCCCAACCGCCGGCGAAACATCCCAACCCCGCGGGTTCGCGACTTTTGCCCGCCAACCGACTTTCCACGCCAAAATCCGCCAAAACCGCGCGAATCGCCGCATGAACCCGCAAGTAGCTGCATTGGGGCCGCTCCCGGGCAAACGATTCGCCACGTGGCACGATGAGGCTGTAGGTGTGGCCGCCCCGGTGATCGACCAAACCGCCTCCCGTCCAGCGCCGCACCACTTCCGCGTCGGTTTCCGGCAGGGGAGCAAAGTAACCGAGCGAAATCGTGGGCCTCGCCCAGCCGTAAACGCGCAAAACCGGCGCTTCGGGCCGCGAACGCAGCAAAACCTCGTCCGCGGCCATATTCGCCGGCCCATCCAGGTTTTTTGCGCCGCGCCAGAAGAGCAGCCGCTGAAAAATGGGCTCTGTCGGGTTCACTCGCGTCCATCAAACGCCGAAGAGCGCGTTGCCGCAACTGCGTCGTCGCGAACTGGATTGAATTGGCGTTGGAATTTGATTGTCAGCGGTTCGCTCGATGCCTAACCTTTTTCTTCACCTATGAAAACGATCTCGGTTGTTGTTGTGGCGATGCTCATTTTTTGGGTTGGTCCGGAAAAAGGCTGCGCCGGGGATGGAGAAAAACCCAGCTTGGCCATCTGGATAAAACCGGAAATGCCGAATCCCAAGCTGGATCGCGATGTGGGCGTAATTCGGCGGTATCTCGGCGATGCGCTCAAGCAACTGAAGGTGGCGACTTTGCTAAACCACGTGGAGGCCGAAGACGTGCTGGCAGATGAAAATCTGGTGTTTTCCGGCGATCGCGAGCGGGCTTTCGCCCTGCGGGCAGCTCAAGAAGCCGATGCGGTCCTATTTCTGGACGTGGATGATTTTCGCAAGCGAACCAAGAGCAGGGATGAGAGGTTTTTCCCAATGGATTTGGCGTTGGATGCGCGTTTGGTGGACACCAGGGACGGCACGGTGCTTTTCGCCCGGCGCTACCAAACCTGGGAGTTTTTTCGGCTGAAGGCGGCGCTTGATTTCGCCGAGCGACTGGCTCCAGCCTTGCACCAGCTTCAAGCGCCGCGAATTGGCACGGTGGTGTTGCTGGATCTGCAAACTACGCCGGAATCAGCTCCAACCCCGCTGCAAAAGGCGTTTCCCGCCTTGACGCGGCGCTATCTTTCCGGCGTCCCCGGCATCATGGTGCTCGATCGGATCGATTTGGAGGCGGAGCACTGGAACATGCGGTTGAAGCCGCGCGACGATCACTCGCGATGGTTGACGGGCGCGATCGTTTCCGGCTCCGTCCAAACCAGTGGCGATCGTTTGCAAATCAGCCTCACCGTCGACCACGGAGAGGAACGCAAAACCTGGTCCAAACAGGTTCCGGCGCGGAATTGGGCGCCTTCCGCGCGGGAATTCGCGCAATGGCTAGCCGCGGAGGTTTTTTCCACGCAAAATCCGCTTCCAGCGGAAATTGCGCCTCAATCATTGCGAGAATTTGCCCAACGTGCCTCGTCCGCCAAGGCTTACCCGGATGCGCTGGTGGACGCCGCCATGGCCAGCGGCTTTGGGGATGCGGGCGCCGCTGGATATTTGGCGCTCTTCGATGCGAAAATCGCACGGTTGGCCAGGTTTCTGCCCGTTGCGAACACCGTCTTTCGTCATCCGAGCCTCATCGCGGAAGAAATGGCCGAGTTGCTGGAAACGCATGCGCAATGGATGGATTTCAACGTCGAGCCGCCGAGCGTCGATCCTTCGGTTGCCGTTTTTTGGGAGATTCGCAGATCGTTGCCTTCGTTCTGGCGTGCCCACGGGGACGCATACGACGAACGGTCTCTGGCGGCGCTAGCCAGGATTCGGGAGCTTTTGCGCCAGTTCGACCGTCAAACCGCCGAGCTTGCGGCGCGGATCGACCCATTCGACCGGGAACAAAGCGTCAAAGCCAGCACCTGGCTTCTAGACGCTCGAGCCCAAACCAGGCTGTTCCTGGGCGACAATCCCCAAGCTGGCTATGAGGCTAGCTTGCCCACCATATCCCATCCCCACGAAGGCCTCCCGTGGAGATACACGGCGTTAACACATCGATGGGATAGCCGCGAAACGCCAAGGTCTGGTCCAGCCAAGGACTGGTCGATTGAAATTGGCACCAAGCTTGCCGCAACTGACGATCCCCACGCGCGGGTCAAGGGCAACGCGCTGCTCTTCGCCCGGAAAGTCGAACGCGTCATCGCCGCCAACTCCATCATCAAGGACTCGAAGCCCATCCATCACGAGCCGACGAAAATGATCCTCAAACAACCGTGGGAAACCACGTTTCTGCAGGCCTTGTCACAGGAACTCGAATCGGTTCTGGTTCGGGATGAGGCGGACTATTTCATCCACCCGTTTTTGCTCACGACCGGAATTCTGGACGATCCCAACGGGTTTCTGGATCCGGAAACCCGGCCTCGGTTTTTGGCGCTGTGCGGGGAAATCTTCGAGAAATCTCCCTACCCCCAGTGGCTGTTGGCGGAGTGGCTCTTTAGCTCCGGAGCGCGGGTTTCCATCGATCCAACCCACGGATTTCTTTTTCGCTTCCCTCTCAAACCGTTGAAACTGGCCGAAAGCGAGTTTGACGCCTTGGCGCCCATATTTCTGCGGCACTATGACGCCATGTCCGAAGCTGCGGGTAGGAAATTGGAGATCCCTAACGTCGATGCAACCCTCATCCGGGGCCGCCTCATCACCCGAGGCATCCGCCAACCACCCTCCGTGCAATGAAACCCCCATTTTCCACGTATTTGTTCTTGCTCCCGCTCTGGCTGGGAGGCAACGCCGTCTTTGCCCAACAACCAACCGATTGGTCCGACACCGTGGATGGCTTGAGGCTCCGGCTCTTTCCCCCAACATCCGTTACGCCCGTCAAACTGCCAAATTTCATCATTCGCTGCGAAATCGCGAACGTGTCGGATAGAACCAGGGAAGTCGATCTGGCGGGACGTTTTTTTGCTTCTCCCAAAGATGGTCCGGACGTGCGCTGTCTGAAATACATTTCGTTGGAAAAACCCCAAGCTCGGCTCGAACCCGGTCAAACGGTGAGCTGGTGGCAAAATGGCATCGCTCCAAGCGAAGGCCTGCACACCCTGCACATGCGGTGGGATGAAAACCGGTCATTGGCCAGCGAGAGCTTTCAATTGATGGTCCACCCCAAGCAATCCGCGGAAGATGCCGAAATGCGCTGGCTGGAGGTAATCCGCCAAAACCTGGACCGCTTTCCCAGATTGGCGGTCAACACCGGACCAAAACCCGCGGAGTTCGTCCGCGTGTTTGATGGGAATCACGCCAAAGATGCCTTAATTCAAAATGGCACGATATTGAAGGGATTTCGCTTCACCGCTCCCGAGAACGGTCACTTGGCTTGGAGCTTTACCACACCGCGCTCGGTCCTGCTTTGGTTCTGCATGCCGGTTGAGGGCGAACTAACCAAAATTTGCAGGGTGCACTACCCAAAATTCGTCTCCCGCAGCACCAAACCGAATATTTTGCGCGGTGAATGGATGACCACTCAATACGCGGAGCCGGACTCGATCCAACCCGGCCATGACTACATCATGTGCTTCCTGTTTCATCACGATAGCTCCATTCAGGTGAGTTTGAACTTCGCCACCACCCCTGGCCTGCCAGGCGAGAATGGGTTGCTTCGCTTTTTTGGAAATTCTGGCATTGTATCGACTTCCACGGAACCGGTGGTGATGGATGCAGCCGGACGCATGCTCAAAATGCCTCAGCCAGACGCCAGTCCCAAGCCGTAGGAGCCTGTTTCGCGCAAATCGCGCAAATCGCGCAAATCGGCCCTTGGCTCGCGAATGAGGCGGGCTAACCTCACGGCCATGGCCAAATCCTCTCCCGACGCCAGCCCGGTCCGAGTTTTCACCGCACGCGGGGTCACCAAAATCTACGGAACGGGCGATGTGCAGGTTCATGCTCTGCGGGGCGTGAATTTGGAGCTGTACGAGGGCGAATTCGTGGTTTTGCTGGGGCATTCCGGAAGCGGGAAGTCCACCTTGCTCAACATTTTGGGCGGGCTGGACAAAGTCACCGCCGGGGAGGTGTTTTATCGCGAAATCGAGCTGACCGCGGCCAGCGAGCGCGATTTGACGCAATATCGCCGCATTCACGTGGGTTTCGTGTTTCAATTCTACAACCTCATCCCCAGCCTGACGGCGCGCGAAAACGTGGCTCTGGTCACGGAGATTTCCGAAAATCCCATGCTTCCGGAGGAGGCACTGGGGTTGGTCGATTTGGGGCATCGGCTCGACCATTTTCCGGCCCAACTTTCCGGTGGCGAGCAACAACGCGTCGCCATCGCGCGCGCCATCGCCAAACGCCCGGAGGTGCTGCTGTGCGACGAACCGACGGGTGCGCTGGACGTGAAAACCGGGATCACCGTGCTGGAAGCCATCGAGCGGGTAAATCGCGAACTGGGGACCACCACCGCCGTCATTACCCACAACGCCGTGATCGCGGACATGGCCAACCGGGTGATTTCCCTGTCAGACGGCCAAATCAGCGACGTGCGCGCGGTGGAAAACCGCGTTCCCGTGGCCCAGTTGAAGTGGTGAGGCTCGCGGTTGCCCCTAATCTTCCAGCTTTTCGTGCAACCGTGTCAGGAAAGCATTGAGCCTGGGAAATCGCCGCGTGCGCATCAAGGCCCAGGTCCTGAACGAAGGTGAGGAGCGCATCATCAACGTGCAGCCAACGGCGAAAAGCGGGGCGCCCAGCGGAATGGGCGGGATGAGGAAGAACACGAACCCAACCAGCAGCGTCAAGATGCCTAACACCGCCATTCCGGCTCGTTTGGTGGAGTTGGGAGGCTTGGGTTTGGTGCGGGCATCGAGAGGAGCGGGGACGGTGGTCATTTTTCGTTGGCGAGCGGCTAGTTTCGGTTGGAAGGCTCCGTTTGGACGTGGTGAGCCCGGAAAAATAGTCAACTTGTGGGGAATTCTTTGCGAAATGAGCGAAACAATGTTGGCTGAGGCCATGAATCCCACTCGCCGCCGATTTTTGCGAACGGCCTTGGCCGCCGCCCCCTTGGGAATTGCCTCAGGCGCGGGCGATTTGGCGGGAAAAATCCGCATCGCCGTGAAATTTCAGATGATCCGGGAGCCGATCGGCATTTTGGAAAAATTTCGGCTGCTCAAAGAACTCGGTTTCGACGGTACGGAGCTGAAAACGAGCGAAGACGCAGATCCTGACGAAGTTCGAGCCGCGAGTCAGGAAACCGGCCTGCCGATCCACGGCGTGATCAACGCTTCGGACCCCGACGTGCGCGGCGCGGTGGATTTGGCGAAGTTTTACGGCGGCGACTCGGTGCTGGTTTTGGCGCGTGAGGACTCGAAACTGAGCTACGGCGAGAATTTCGCGGCTTGGCAGGATTTGCTGCGCCCGGCCGTCCCTCACGCCGAGGCGCAGGGGATTTTTCTCTGCATCGAGAACGTTCGCGCCACGTTTCTGAAAACGGCGGAGGCGATGGCCAAGTTCATCGACTCGTTTGGGTCACCCGCCGTGCGTTCTTACTTCGACACCGGCAACACCATCACCTGGACGGAGCAACCGGCGGAGCACTGGGCGAACGTGCTGGGTAAGCGCATACACTCGCTGGACATCAAGGACCGCGGACACCCGGCTTTTGGCGAACCCAAGCTCAAGCGCGAGGGCGCTGTGGGAACCAACGGCGGCGAGGTGAATTGGGCGCGTGTGCGCGAGGAACTGGTGAAAACCGGGTTCTCCGGATGGGCGACGGCTGAGGTTGCGGGAGGCGGCCGCGAACGGCTCGCGGGAATCGCCGCTTGGATGCGCGACGTCCTGGCGTTGAGCTAAGATTCCGTTGCGCAAGCCGACGCATGCGCAACGCGCGGAATTCACGCCGCCGGCTTCGCGGGTTCGCCGGTATCGGCGCTGGTCCCGTCCGCGCCGCCGTCAGCCGGGGAGGAAACTTCCACTGGCTTGGCTTTTACCGGCTCCCGCAGGTACAACGCCGTGCGATCCAGGTTGAAGACCCAACTGATCGCGTCGGACTTCGATTGACCGTGGCGCTTGAAAACCAGCGTCACCTTGCAATCCGCGGCGCGAATGGGCTCGATAACCTGGTAGCTGACCGTGCCGTTTGAGGAATCGTAGTCGAACGGCACCTTTCCGTAGCCGCTAACCGTCATGCTCATCCCGCGGCTGCTGATGCCGCTCAATTTGGACAAATCCACCCGAATGTTGGGCGTTCGCGTGGCGATCGCCTGGTTTTGCTCCGGCCACATCGTCACCAGCGGCGCTTCCTCGGTTCCGTCCTCGGTGGTTTGCGCGGCTGTCAGGCTGTTGCCGACGGTGGCCTGGTTGCCGCTGAAATTCATGGCGTAGCCGATGTTGGTGTCGTTGTCGCCGTGGATGATGTAGCGGCCCACCTCCAGGTTCGGCAAATCGTAGGTGGCGCGTTTTGGCGCGACGGTAACGCCCAGTTGGTAGCCGTATTCTTCGGCCAGCGCCAGCACCTTGGTGTTGTATTTGCCGTAGGGGTAGGCGAACACGGGGATGACCGCATCGCCAAAATGCCCGCGCAGGGCCGCCAGTGAGTCTCCAAGCTCCTCGCGCAGCCAAGTTTCGTAAGCCTGCGAGTTGCGGCCGTTGGTCTTGCTCATGTCCGCGTGACTGACGCTGTGGACGCCGATTTCGCAGCCGTTGGCGATCATTTCGTTGACCTGCTCGTGGCTCAGCGAACGCCCGGCGCCGCCCAGGTAGTTGGTGTAGAGGTAAATGGAAAACGGGTAGCCGAATTCCTTCAAAATGGGGAACGCGTGGGTGTAAACCGCCTCCCAGCCATCGTCGATGGTGATGACCACGCTGGGGTTGGGCACGTTTTTCTCCCCCTTCTTCCACGCCACGTAGTCGGACATGGGAATCACCGGAATTTCCGATTTTTTCAGCGCCTCCATCTGGGCGCGAAACTTTTTGGTGTTGATGACCATGTTGTTGCGCGAGTCGTGGTGGGCAAAATCGTGGTAACCCAGGATGGAGACCTCAATTTCCGTGTCGATGACCGGGCCGGCAGGCTCGGGAGGCGGCGGCGGGACGATCTCCACCACCTCCGGTTCGGGTTGCGGCGGCGCCATCTGCTCGGCAACGACTTCGGGGGCCGGTTCTTCGGGAGCTTTCAGTTTTTGGCCGATTTCCCAGACTTTGTCGCAGGAACTCAGCGCAACGCAAAACGCCGCGGGCAAGGCGGCAGCGGCGAGATGGCGAAAAGGAGACGCGTGCATGAAAAAAATGGGGTGGTTGGACGGGGCGACGGAGGCCAGTTTAGGCGAAAAACGCACTTTCGCAAACCGTGGCGCAAACAGGCCAAAATCGGGGCAATCGCCGAAAGAAAACCATTGCACGGGGGAGCGGCGCGTTGGATTGGTGCCAAAAATCGTGGCAACGGCCAAAACAGCGAAAAAAAGCGCCAAAAAGCCGTCCGGCGCCAAAAATCAGGACCGCAGCATCGCGACGTTTAAGTGGATGCTGCTGGCGCGTGCCCTGGAGGACAAACTGGCCAGCCTCTACCGCTCCAACAAGATAGCCGGCGGCGTCTACATCGGCCGCGGTCAGGAAGCGTTTAGCGCCGCGTTGGCCGCTTTTCTGGATCGCGAGCGCGACGACGTCTACAGCCCGATGATTCGCGACATGGCGGGGCGCTTGGCCTTCGGTGAATCGATCCTGGACCCACTGCGCACCTACCTGGGCAGCGTAAAAGGTCCCATGCGCGGACGCGACGGCAACATTCACCGCGGCCGGCCCAAACAAGGCACGCCGGCCATGATCAGCCACCTCGGCGCCATGATTTCGGTCGTCAACGGCATGCTGATGGCGCGGCGTTTTCAGGGAAAAACCGGTTTTGTCGGCGGCGCCTGCCTTGGCGATGGCGGAACCTCCACCGGCGCCTTTCACGAAGCGCTCAACCAGGCCGCGGTGGAGAAATTGCCGCTGGTTTTGGCCGTCGCCAACAACCAATTCGCCTACTCCACGCCCAACGAGCGTCAATTTGCCTGCGATGACCTCGCCGACCGCGCCGCGGGTTACGGAATTCGCGGGCATCGTTGCGACGGCACCTCGTTGGGCGCTTGTTTGCGCACGTTTGAGGATGCGGTGAAACGTGCCCGCTCTGGCGAAGGCCCCCAACTCGTCGTCGGCAATTTGCTCCGCCTTTCCGGCCACGGCGAGCACGACACCGCGGCTTACGTGCCCAAAAAGCTGAAAAAAAGCAAGCTCGGCGCCGATTGCATCGCGGTGGCGGCCGCCCAGATTGCCGAAAAAGGCTGGGCGAGCGAAGCGGACCTGGCTGCCTGGCGATCCGACGCCGCAAACCAGGTGGATGAAGCGCTCGGCAAGGTCGCCAAGGAACCGAAACCGGATGCCTCGCGCGAAACGTGGTACGCGCTGAGCAACAAGCACCTCTGCGAAGGAGCGCCGGACTTGTGAACGGGCAAAAAGGGACCGTTTGCTTTGTCCTTTGCGTCCCTTTCGTCCCTGAGGTCCCATTCCGCCCGTCCCCAGCAACATGAAGGACATCACCTACCTCCAAGCCATCCGGGAAGCCCAAGCCAAAGCCTTGGCTGACGACGAGCACGTTTTCATCTACGGCCAGGATGTCGCAAATTTCGGCGGCGCCTTCAAAGCGACCAAAAACCTGGCCGAAGAATTCCCCGGCCGCGTCATCGACTCGCCGATTAGCGAAGACGCCATCGTCGGCATGGCGATCGGCGCCGCGATCGAGGGAATGCGGCCGATCGTTGAGATGCAATTTGCCGATTTTTCGTCGGTCGCCTTCAACCAGATCGTCAACCAGGCCGGCACCCACTTTTATCGGACCGGCGTGCCCATCCCGTTCACGATTCGCCTGCCGAGCGGCGGAAACGAGGGCTCGGGCCCGTTTCACAGCCAAAGTCTCGAGTCGCTCTACTCGCATTTTCCCGGTTTGGTCGTCCTCATGCCCGCCACGGTCGAGGACGCCTACACCATGCTGCTGGACGCGGTAAAATTGGACGATCCCGTCATTTTTTGCGAGCACAAGTTCCTCTACTACCACCTCAAAGCCGATGAATTGCCCGACGGCGGCCTGCCAATCGGCAAAGCCAAAATCGTCCGTCCGGGACTCCACGCCACCGTCGTCGCGGCCAGTGCCATGGTGCACGAGGCACTGAAAGCGGCGCGAAAACTCGGCGAGGAGCGTTGGGAGGTGGAAGTCGTCGATTTGCGCAGCGCCAAACCCATCGACACCGACACCATTCTCGGCTCCGTCGCGCGAACCGGCCGGCTGCTCTGCGTGGCCGAATCCTTCCCCTGGGGCGGCCTCAACGCGGAAGTCATCGCCCGCGTCACCGCCGAAGGATTTCACCTGCTCGACGCCCCGCCCGTGCGGCTCAACTCCAAGGACACCCCGATCCCGTTTCACCCGAACCTGTGGGCCGCGCATCGCCCAACCGCGGCGTCCATCGCGACTTCCCTGCGCAAAGTGCTGAGATTTTAACTTCCAACCATGCCCAAAATCCCCATCCAAATGCCCCAACTGGGCGAAGCGATCGCCGAGGCGGTGGTTCGCACCATTCGCGTGAAACCGAACCAAAAGGTCGCGGCCGATCAGGACGTGATCGAGGTGGAGACGAACAAGGCGAACCTGGAGGTGACTGTGCCCGTCGCCGGCAAGGTCGTGGAAATCGCGGCGAAGCTCGACGAAAGCTACCCCGTGGGCGCAACCCTGGCGTTTTTGGAGGTGACGGCGGATGATGCCGCGAAAGCCGGTTTTTCCGGTGAAATGGCGGACGGCGACCCCAAACCTCCGGCCCGCGACAACGGCGGCCCTGGCAGCGACGTTCATTTTGCGGTGAACGAGGAAAACGCAATCGAGATCGACTCCGACGACGATCCCAGGCAGGTGCGGCCCACCGTTGGGCTTCCCGTCCCGGCCAACGCCACCGGAGCGACCTATCTTTCGCCGCGTATGAAGGCGCGGATGCAGGAATTGGGCCTCAACGCCGCGGATTTGTCCGGAATCGCGGGAACCGGCGCCGGAGGACGCGTGACCGTGGAAGATTTCGAGCGTTTCATCAAGGAACTCGACGATCACTCGCAATCCGACGCCTCACCGATGCGAATCGCCGTGGCCGACTCCATGCGGCGCAGTTGGTTTCGCCCCCTGGCCACGGTGGGCCGGCCGGTGTTGCTGGAGCGAATGCTGGTGCACCGAAAATCCAGCTCTCCCAAGCCCGGGCCCGCGCTTTACGTCATTCGCGCGCTGGCGATCGCGATTTCCGAGGACACGGCCGTTGGCGGGCGGTTGGTTGGCGAAAAAATCGTCCATCCCAAGGCCATCGACATCGGTTTTGCCGTGGAAGTGGACGACGGGGTCATGGTGCCGGTGATTCGCGACGTCGACACCAAAACGCTCGGCGAAATGGTGCAAAGTTACAACGAACTGGTCGAGCGAGCGCGCGCCCGCAAGCTGCCTCCCGAGGTTTTCGGTGGTGGAATCGCGACGGTGACGAATTTTGGCACGTTTGGCCTGGTTTGGGCCACTCCCATCCCGCTGCCGGAGCAAAATCTGGTGCTTGGGCTCGGCGCGGGGCGAAAAAAGCCGATTTGGAGCGACGAAACGGAAACTTTCGTGCCCGCGGTGGAAGCGGAAATCACCCTCAGCTTCGATCACCGCGTTTTGGACGGCGGCGCAGCCGGGAGGCTGTTGGCTCGGGTTGCCGAATTACTGCAAAAACCGGAGGATTTGTGAGGATCGGGCAAAATCGCCTCAGTTTCCCATCGGCCCGCTCCGGATGCCGCTGATGATGGTCTCCCAGTCGATTTTTTCGTCGAGCATGGGTCCGAGCGCATCGAGCAAGGGCGTGGGTTGCCCGCTCAGGTGAGCGACGCCGTCTTTAAGTTCGCCGAGCAGGTGGTAGCCCTGGGGATCGATCATTCCCATGCCCCGATCGGCCTGCGCGGTGAGCATGCCCTGGATCATGGGGTCCTGCATGAAGGCTTGGCCGACATCGGCCTTGAGCGTGCCGGTGATGGAGCTGAGAATTTCGCGCAAGGTGGTCATTTCCGTGAGTTTTTTGGCTCCGCCCATCCCGAGATCCAGATAGGCGCCGGCCGCGCCTTTGGAGACATCCAGCTGGGTGTAGACGGAAACGCCGGGCTGAAACAATTCCAACATCTGCAAGGCGATTTCCGTGGAGGCTTCTTGCAGGCCGCGCTCGGTTTCCGAGTTCATCGCCGGCGCTTCGCCAGCGGGGCCGAAGCCATCCTGAATTCCCTGGCGAAATCCGGCCCACCACAGCCCGTTCATGCGACTGGAGTGCTCGGTCATGGCCTCCAGCGCCTTGGTGTTGATGCCGCGGGCGCCGACTTCCAGCGACAGGCCGCCATTCAAATACTGGCCAAACATCGCGCCGGGGCCGCCCATTCCGGCGGCGTTAGGGTCCTGATTGAGATCGATGCCGCCTAACTCATAGCGCGCGAACCCGTGCAGGCCGCCTTGCGCCTCCTTCATTTCCTGCCGGAAGGAGAGATCGCTCATGCTGACTTCGCCCATCGGCGAGCCACCCTGAATTTTCGGAATGCTAAAGACCGTGGAGCCCACCATGACGGCGGAATCCGGCGCAAGTTGGCGCGAATCGACCTTTAGCTGGGGCTTGGAAACTTGGAAGCTTCCGCTGTCGCTTTTCACCTCGATGCCCTCCATGCCGAGGGTGAGTTGCAGGTGACTGCCTTTTTTGAAATTCAGGTTGCCCACGATTGGCTCGGAGCGCCACTCCATCTCTTCCAGGCCGCTGACAGTCGCGGAAAAGCCTTTCAAATCCACTTTGCCGGTCAGGTGGGTGAATCCCTCGCGGTCGCCGTCCAGGAAAACGGTCCCGCCGCCAAATCGGACCTCAGCGTTGCCGCCTTGGGGCTGAAATTCACCGCTGGCGAGGCGAATTTCCATCGTGGAATCGCCGCTGTGCTTGACCGAGGTGTGAATTTCGATCGGTTCCTTGCCGCCGAAGGCTTTATCGATGGCATCGGCGATTTCCGGGTCCCAATTCGTGCGATCCAGACGGGTGACGCCGTAGGTGCGGACCAGTTTAGGCCCTTCGCCCGTCAACGCGACCGGGCCGTGGTAAAACGTGCTTTTCAGGGCCAATCCTTCCTCGTTTTCCTCGGCAAAAAACAGCGTGGTCCGCGATTCGCTGGAAGTGATGCCGCGTTGGAAGGTTTGCTCCACTTGCACCGCTTTGTGATCGCCGATCGATTCGACTTGCTCGGTCACGCCGGTCTCGATGGCGCCGCCAATGGCCCAGGTGGTGACCATAAACCCAAAAAACGCGACGCCGGCTAAAATGGCCGCGATTCCCAAAAAGCCGATTTTCCGCTTTTCGGCCGGTTTCGGGATTCTTCGCCTGCCGGGAGGCGTAAGTCCGCCGCGTCCGCCGCCGCCCGAGGCGAGAGGCCCCGCAGGCAGAGCAGCCGCCGGTTCCGGCGCGGATTCATCGGGATAAACCTCTTCCTCGATGATTTCGAAGTCGAAAAGGCTCTGGATCGTTTCCCAACCGTCCATTCCCTCCCTCCAAGCCAGATCGGTCGAGAGAACCTGGCCATCGTTGAGGCCGTTTTGGATTTGTTCGACCGTCATCGGCCCGAACACTTGGCCATTGCGCGATAGTTGGAATTGGTCCATGGCAAAAATCTCCTCAGCCACCCAAAAACGGGATTCCCGGAGGGACGTCAATGCAAAAAGCGAAAAACCCTGGCGGAACCGCCAATCGCACGGAGCGGCACGGAGCGGGAAGGCTACTGCTCCGACTCTTCCTCGGTGCGGAACTCAAAATCGTCGAGGACGATCTGCCAGTAGGCTTCGTGCGAAAATTCCAGCTTGGTGATGCCGTTGTAGTCGGCGTCGAAGTAGACGGGGCCGGTGGTCGCGGCCCGGATGCGGTCTTCGCGAACGAGATCGTCTCTTCTCCACGCGCGAATGATCACGTCGTGCTCGGCGGCTTGATCCCAGGCAACGCCCAGGCTGGCGCCGGCGAAGTCGAAGTCGTGCTCCGACCAGATGGTGGCGGGGTGGCCCGAGCTGTTGTAGGCCATGTACTCAGAGGAGACCGTGGCGTTGATGTAACCGGCGCCGTTGTAGAAGCGCTGGTGCGTGGAGATCCAGTTGGTCCAGTTGAGGCCGGCGTAGCCGTTGGGGACCTCGTAGAGCGTGTCGGAGGGCGTCAGCGAATCGAAACCAACGCGCTGCAAATTGGGTTTGGGCGGGAAATTGCCAACCGGAGGGTGAAACCGCGAGACAACCACCGGATAATCGCCAACCAGCACCTTCCTTTCGCCGCAGACGCCTTGTTTGGTGACGAATTTCAGCGTCCATTCGCCTTTTTCCGCCTCAATCCGATACTCGCCGGTTTCTGAGACGGGAACGGTCGCGCTCCGGCCGCCGGAAGGCGTGGCTTTGAGGTATTCAACCCCGATTTTTGGGTCGACGGAACCGGAGATCGTCAATTCCGGGGCGATACCCACCGGAACGAGCGTTTTTTCGATGACGATCCCCGCCGGTGCATCCGCGAGTTTCCTGAAATTCGCGATTTGGGTCTGGTTTTCCGAGGTAATGGCCCATCCCGCCGGCGGCAGGGCGGTAACCTGGTATTTTCCGGGGGTGTGGACGTCAAATTTGCGATTATCCAGGAACATCTGGAAATTGGCGAACCCGCCGATGTTGGAGTGGCGGACGATCGGCGCCCCCGCCGGCTTGCGCAGTTCGACCGCCAATCCGGCGTAAGGGCGATCCTCCGTGTCGTAGGACCCGTTTCGGTTCACGTCCCGGTAGGCGAAACAGGAGATGTTCATGTCGCCATGCTTCGCGGAGTGGCCGAAAAAAGAGGCAAAAAACTGGTAGCCGAAAAAGATGGCTGTTGCCCCGATTCCCACGCTAAGCAGGAGCCTCAGGCGTTCCCGGTTGATGGTTGTTGGATTCATGGTCGTGATTTTTTGCGGGCTACATTCGCCTTTCCCGCCCGGTTTCGCCAGCGCCGCCCCAAACGTGAAACGGCAGAGCCCCGAAACGAGGCTCTGCCGATCGTGGCATAATGCTTAAACTTGAAACTGAACTTAGGCGGGAAGGATGCGCCGGCGGAACAACGCCAGTATACCCAAAAAGGCTCCCAGCAGGACCACGGTGTTGCCGCCGTCCGGCACAGTGCCGCCGTTTCCACCTCCGTTACCGCCGCCATTTCCGCCACCGTTGCCCCCCCCGTTACCGCCACCATTGCCCCCGCGTCTGCCGAGGAAGGTGTAGTGGGAGATGCCTTTTTTGTTGTTGATGGTCATCTGATGGCTGCCGGAGATGTGCATGTTCGTCCCATCCGCCACCACTTCGTAAAGATGGTAGAGAGTGAGGCCGGTGCCGCCACCGGCGCTGCCGTTTTTCAGCAGGACGTAGGCCAACTCGTAGCCGGTGCCGGAAAGGTCCCAGCTAACCGTGGACGAGGCCACGTTGCCCGGGTTGCTGAACCCGTAGGTTCCGATGCCGGGACTTTGGTCGAATCCGCCACCGTCGGTATCCCACTTTTGCAGGTAGGTGAGGTCTTCGCCGCCGGCCCAGTTGTTCTCGACATAGGCCTCTTCACCGGAAGGATTGCCCAGGCCGGGCAGCTCCAGCACGCCGTGGTCGATAATGGTCGCGTGAAGCGCGGCTGGGAGAGCCAACGCAATGGCCAGCGTCGCCCAGATTTTTTTTCGATTCATCATTTTTATTGATTTTGGGTTTTGAGTTTGATTTGGAACGCCGTTTTTTTTTTGGGAAACTGGCCCGTGGAAGAGCCTGCAACACCTACGGCGATCGCAGGGCTATTTGGAGCACGTTTTGTGCCAATTTTGCGAAACGGAGGTGTAACTCGCTGATTTTGCGTTAATTACGTTGATTACCCGAAAATCGCGGTTGTTTGAGCCGGATTTCAGTCCCTCAAAAATGTCAATTTCTCCGACACCTGTAAGAAAATCCGACGTTTTGGGCGTTCCGGCGACGTTAGCCGTTGAAACGGTCGAAACGGTCACTTTTTCAGGCAAATGACGCGTTTCCCGTTAATCCAGCGCACTTCCAACTGGGGCTTCTTCTTGCTTGGCGAAGATTTCCGGACGGAGGTGATGACGTAGCGGCCGCTGCTCTTGCTTTTGGCCCTGGATCGCGAGGTTTTTCGCGGTTGCGGCCTGACCACGGGCACCTTCAACTCGCCCGCAGGCATTGATCCGGCCACGTTGACCGTTTTGGTTGAGGTTTCGCGGCCAAAGAGGTCGAAATATTGGGTTTGCGGCTCCGGGGTATCCGGGGATTCGCTTTGGCGGGGTTCTTCGGCCCAAATTGGGGACGAAAAGAGAAAAATCGTGGAAACTACGAGCCATTTCATCATCATGCCCGCATTTGTAGCAATATTTGCGCCAAGTTGGATGGATTGAACCGGTTGTTGACGATAAATCGCTCGTTGTGAGACGGTTACGCTTGGTTGGGTTTGCGGAGGGTGTTTTCGCTCGCGCGAGACTGCTGTTTGCGCACGGAAAAGTGTCAGAAATTCCGACACTTTCGAAAATCCGGCGAAAATGCGCTTTTGGGGCGATGCCGAAAACGTCGGAGAATCTTACAATCCCGCTCGACAACGTCGGGAATGGTTACGCTCGAGGCCCAAAACTGCGAAGGCGGGGCGTTTCCAGAATTTTCCGTAAATCGCTCAAAATAAACGATTTGCGCATAAAATATCGCGATTTTCAGGAGTTGGCACGGTAGCTGCTTTAACATTTTGGACGCGAGCAACCGCCAAACGTGAAATCCCGCAACCGCAGCCGCCCGCGCCCCTCTTTTTTAACGAATCATCATACCACCAACACCAAGTGAAAGGGCTCGCCGGTAATCGGCGGGCTCTTTCCGCTTTCTCCCCGGCGAAGACCCCGCGTTGCATAGTGGCACGGCATACGCCAACTCCAAAACTACCCATCGCATCCCCGGAGCCGGTTGCCTTTTTTTCGGTGCCCGGCGGAGACACCTCGACTTTCGATGGCGGATGGGATAAGTCCGACAGACTCCTAGAATCGTCGCATGATCAACCTTCGCCCAATCGCCCTGCTCCCTTTGCTCCCGTTTTTCGTGCAGTTCACCTACCCGCCGGAAATCCCCGACACCGAGGCGGTGACCTACAAATCCACCGGCCAGGTGAAACTGAAGCTGTGGGTGACGAAGCCGGAAGGGTGGAAAGCGGGCGACCGGCGTCCGGCGGTGGTCTTCTTTTTCGGCGGTGGCTGGAAAAAGGGCTCGCCAGAGCAGTTCGCACAGCAGTGCAAACGGTTGGCCGGGCGCGGAATGGTCGCGATGACCGCGGATTACCGAGTGCGCTCGCGTCACGGCGTGTTGGCCAAGGATTGCGTGGCCGACGCTCGCGACGCCGTGCGCTGGATTCGCGCTCATGCCGCGGAATTGGGCGTGGAACCCAACCGGCTCGCAGCCGGCGGAGGTTCGGCCGGCGGGCACATTGCGGCGTGTTTGGGGACGATCCAGCCCGAGGGCGGTGAGGAGGTTTCGTCACGCCCGAACGCCTTGCTGCTGTTCAATCCGGCCTGCGTCATCGCCAAAATCGACGGAAAACATCCCTGGGGTGAGGATCGCAGCGAAGAGATGCGCGAACGCATGGGCGTGGCCCCGGAAAAACTCTCACCAGCCCATCACGCGAGCGCAAAATCCGCGCCGTGCGCGATTTTTCACGGAAAATCCGATTCCACCGTGCCTTTTTCGACCGCGGAGACGTTTGCGGCGAAAATGAAGGAAGCCGGCGCCCGCTGCGAGTTGTTCGGCTACGAAGGCGAAGGGCACGGATTCTTCAATTTCGGCCGCGACGAAAACAAAGCGTTCGAGGCGACGATGGCAGATGCGGAGCAGTTTTTAGCGAACCTGGGCTGGCTGGAGGATTCATGAATTGGGGTCCGCAAGGGCGCGATGGATTCCTAGCGCACAAGTTAGACGAAGCTCACCAAATTTGGGAAGGCCGTTTGCCGGCGGAACTGTGCTGCGATGAGGCTGCGTTCCAAGCGATGTGGGAATTGCATCCCGCGGAATTTCACGATGTGCGCATGGGCGGGCGCTGGGTCAAGACCCCGCGCTGGCAGCAGGCTTACCATCGCGATTACGCCTACACCGGCTCGCGCAACAACGCGCAACCTGTGCCGGAAGTCCTCCAGCCGTTTTGGGATTGGACGCGCCTGGCGATCGATTCGCGGCTGAACGGGCTGCTCGTCAATTGGTACGATGGAAGCCAGGGACACTACATCGGCCGACATCGCGACACGCCTAACCAACTCATCCCCGGCTCGCCGATCGTCACCATTTCCCTGGGCGAAGCGCGCAAATTTCGGATGCGGCCCTGGCGAGGTCAAGGTTACCTGGATTTCGACGTCCGCGACGGTACCGTCATCGTGATGCCGTTCGCCACCAATCAGGCGTGGACGCATGAGGTGCCCAAATTCCGCTCCGTAACCGGACGCCGAATCTCGGTCACCGTTCGCGCGTTTGCCGATTGAGAAAGGTGGAACCTAAATCCGGCTGTTGAACGCCTCGCCGACGTTTTGCACCTGGATTTTGGGTAGCTTGGCAGCATTTGGCTCTTCACCGCTACCGACGCGTTCAACTGCCGGATTTAGGTTGTATTCTCTCAAGAGCACTCCATTCCTTTTGAGGCACCGCATTCGTTCAATTCAAATTCAAAGAGGAAGGCGAGCAGAAGCGCCAAACTGAGAAGTTTCGCGGATTTGCGGATTCCCGGATGGCATCGCTGAGAATTATTGCGAAAACCACCTACCTGCGAAGCTCAAAATTGGCGATATATGCAGGAAAAACGCGTTGACTGGCCAAAAAGAAGGGCAGAAATCGGGAAAATCTCGGGAAAACTATAATTTTACGCAGTTTTAATAAAAATGCGTTGCGCTATTTAAGATTTCTTTTATATTTTTCACGCAACTCCTCGAAGCAGGTAGTTGTGAATGTTTTCATGGTTCTGGTGCCCCGGTCACGACGCGTGACCGGGGTTTTTTTTTGTGAAAATCGCGTACGCCGAAGCCGAAAATTTCCGCAATCCGCAATTTTGCGAGCAATCCCGAGAAAACTGCCCGAATTCGGGGGCTTGGAGACCTCTCTTGAGTAGCAAAACGTTTAACTGGTTGATTTTGAGGTGATTATAATTTCCACAATTCAGGCAAAATCTTTCACTTCGCGGCTTTTTGTTACTCAAGAGCTACCTAATCAGCCAAAGCCGGGCTCACGCAGCGAAATCCCAGACAACGGCCCTTAGCGTGCGGCGGGCGGCCGCGATGGTAGTCGCAACGCCCCAATTCCGCCGAAGCAATCCAACTGCCGCCGCGCTCGCACCGGATACGATGGGCATCGTCGTACCAATTTCGCATCCACTGCCACACGTTTCCGGCCATGTGGCGGAGGCCGAAGGGCGATAGCCCCTGGTGCGCGTTCACCGGCGTCAGTGGCAGATTTTCCAGCGCGTACCGCTTGCGATACTCATGCCGCGCCAGGTTCGCCCGCTGCGGAGTCGCCGGTTCGTTTCCCCACGGAAACAGCGCCGGTTTGGGCCCTCTTGCGGCGTGTTGGAACTGGGCGTTGGATGGCAACCAGGGTGAAGTTTGGCGGTAGTTTTGCCAAGCGTAGCCGTTAGCCCAGAGAGCATAGGCGTTAGCCCCGAACCAGGAAACGAGCATCATCGGCCAGGTCTCCGTGCCTGGGTGCGGGCGCCACCGTCCGTTTTTGTCGCCTTCATCGCGTCTCAGCGGTAGGTGGACCCGGCGATTGTCCCACTGCAGAAGCGCAAACCAGAGTTCCTCAGTCGCGGCGTCGATGGGGCCGATCGAATTCAAAAACCGGGCGTAAGCCGTCGTGGACACCGGCTCGATATCGATCGCGAAAGCGGCGATTTCCCGCGATTTCCCTCCGATTTTGACGCTCGAAGCCGGGATGGTGACGCTGACCATGCCATCGCTCCAACGGCGCATCGTCAGGTGACCTTGCTCGTTAGGAATGAGCGGCTCAAAAAATAGCTCCGGGCGCGGTTTTGGGTCGAAAACGCCGTCCAACTGCGAAAACGCCGCGAGGCTGGGAACCGAGGCGTCCGTGGCGGGTTTTCGATCGATTCGCGGAGAATCGTCCCACTGCATGTGGATGAGATCCACAAAGTCGCCCACCGTAAATCCAGGCTTGGTGAAAGCGAATTGCAGGACCGGATTTCGCTCCGAATCTTGATCCGGAATCGTGACGTCAAATGCCTCCTCCACGGCCATCACCAACTCGACCATGTCAAGGCTATCGATCCCAAGATCATCGACAAGCCGACTTTCACTCCGAACCTGCCGGGCGTTCACTCCGCATTGTTCGCAAATCAAGCCGCGCATCTGTTCCAACAGTTCGGCTCGCGATGGCCTGGGACGATTCATGGGGGTGTAGCAAGCAAGCTAGAGGCGGAAACGCCGAGCGTCATCCGCGAAATTTCCGCCATCAACCTGGTTGACCGCGTGGTGATAGTCGTTCGGTTAGAGCATGGCTGAAACCGACGACAACGAAATGGGCGAAAAGCCGGATGTGCGCAATTTTCGCGATCGATTCTTCCAGGATTTTTTCGGCATCGCCGAAGCCTCACGCGGCGTTTTGCACCACGTGCCCCCGGACAAGCTCGTGGAGCAAGCGCTTTGGAATGAAATGGAATGTGGCGATCAATTGGAAGAAACCGTAAAATCCGTTACCGAACCCGAACTTGAAAAAAAGACCATGAACGCGATCGAACAATGGGAACTGCGCGGCGAAATACGCGGCGAAAAGCGCGGTGAGAAGCGCAACCAGATCAAAGTGGTGCAAAACATGTTGAGCGAAGGCTTGGAGGCGGATGCGATTTGTCGGATTGCGGGGGTGGATGCCGATTTTGTCGGAAAAGTTCAGTCCGGAGAGCTAACCACGGAGAATTCGGCGGCCAAGAAGGGTTCCTGATCAGGGAAGTCTCGCGGCGTCAAGGGGGCCGGTCGAATTCAAAAACCGGGTGTAGGCTGCGGTGGGACAGCGGCTCGAAATCCGTCGAGTGACGACAATTAGCGTAAAAATTATACAATCAGCCAATGGCTGACGGCTCGTTTCGCGTTTTCTTGACGCATTTTCACGAAAGAATGTCTGGACGTTTTGGCAAGCTGCGCTGAATTGGGAGGAATATGATTTTTGGAGTTACCGGGCCTCGTTCTTTGGACGTTGCGAGTTGCTCCGCCCCTCCCCATCCAGCCATTCAGCGTCACGATTCATGTTGTGCCAATGTTTGGACCCAAACCTAGAAACCTCCTTCCGGCTATCCGCCTCAACCGATTTTTCCTCCCTTTTTCGTGCCTTGGCCGCGGCATGGCGCAGCTTTTTGCGCTATCGGGCGCGGTGGCCGGCATTGCGTCCACGCCCGCACCCGCGAACGCCGCGGCGCCGGTGACCCAGCCCGAAACCGAGGCGGAAACGGCGGTTGCTAAAGATTTTCTGGCGCCGGCGCGCTCTCATGCCGGCTACAACACCCACATTTTCACCATTCCTGCGCCTCGTGGCATGGTTTGCGACCGTTTGGGCGAAACGCTGGCCCATTCCGTGGTGGGACGGCGATGCGCGCTCAAGTTGCTGGCGTTTGAGGAGCCGGATGACGTGGAGGGCGTGATCATGCAGGCCCAATCGCTGGCCTGCGAGTTGCGGTCCCAGTTTCCCGCCGTTTATGTGCCCGATCAGGAGGCGGTGCGGCGGCATTGGGAGTACCGGCGCTGGGTGCCGATGCCGATTTCCGAAGTTTTGCCGATAAATCAGGAGCAAGCCCTGGCGCAGAAACTCGACGAGGCGCCGCAGTTGGTGACCGAGGCGCTCTACACCCGCGTTTACAAGCATTCGACCCCGATTTCCCACCTGATCGGTTACGTGGCCCGAACCCGGCCGGACCAACACGGGCCCATGGCCGCGTCTGAGCACATTTGGTCGCCTTTTGAAGGCAAAATGGGCATGGAAAAGGCGCTGGACGAGGTTTTGCGGGGCGAGGAGGGCAAGGTGAGCCTACTTTTCGATGAAAACGGGGAACTGGTGAACCGCGAAATCGCCTCCAGCCCCAAGCCGGGAAAAACGGTCATTACCACGATCAATCTGGCGATGCAGGAGCTGGCGGTGAAGGTGCTGCGCGAAAGCGGCCGGCCGGGAGCGATCGTGGCGGTGGACGCCCAAAATGGCGACATTTTGGCCGCGGCTTCTTTCCCGCTGTTCGATCCCAACGCGTTCGTGCCGCCCAACTCGCCGAGCGACTTTTACGGCGAGGATTGGATCAATTTGCCGGATGCGCCGTTCTTTTGCCGGGCGGTGGACGGCGCCTACCCGCCGGGGTCGACATTCAAGCCGCTGGTGGCGTTGGCGACCCTTGCAAGCGGCACGGTGAAGGGCGTGCAAACCCGCTACGCCGGGCCGCCCAGCGTGGACGTGGACGGACGCCTGTTCCGCAACTGGCACGGTGGGCACGAAGGACGCCTGGACGTGCGATTTGCCCTCATGCGCTCCTGCAACACGTGGTTTTACCAGGCCGCCATCGACACCGGCTCGGCCGCGGTTATTCAGGCGGCGCGGGATTTCGGGTTCGGATCGCGCCCGCCGCTTCCGCTGACGATGAGCGGCCGCGCGGGCGGAAACGTGCCCAAAGAGGGCGCCCGGCTCGTGAAACGGGCCGTTGCCAATCTGTCGATCGGCCAGGGCGACTTGCTCGTTTCGCCCGTGCAGATGGCCATGGCGATGGCGGGGCTGGCTAACGGCGAATTTGTGCCCCAGTTGCGCCTGGTGCGCCAAATCCAGGATCCGCTGACCGGGGAGGTCATCGATCCCAATCCGCCCGCGGTGTTCAAAAAGTTGTCCTACGAAAAAAGCGACCTGGAACTGGTGCGCGACGGCATGTGGGGCGTGGTCAACCACCCGGCCGGGACCGGAGAACGCGCCGCTTTGCGGCATCCCGGCGTTTCCGGCAAAACCGGGACCTCGCAGTGGTTTGACAAGGGCGTGGAGCGCCGCCTGGCCTGGTTCACCGGCTTTGTGAAGGCCAAAAACCCGCAACTCGCCTTCGCCGTCCTCACCCAGGGCAAAGTGGGCGAGAGTCTCTCCGGCGGGCGAAACGCCGCGCCCCTGGCCCGCCAGTTTTTGGGCGCCATTTACGGCGATCCGGCCAAATACCGGGTGGAACGCGGCTCGAAGCCGTCCTCCTCTTCCCCGTCCAAGTCGGGATCCGGCTCATCGCTGAAAAAAACGCGCTACAAGTCCACCCCGCGCACCATCGCCAGCCGCAACGCCGAAGAGGTGCACCAAGCCAACGAAGCCCTGGCCGCGGAAGCCGCCAAACGGGCGGCGGTTGCCTCCGCGGCGTCTTCCTCTTCCTCCAAGCCCTCCAAGTTCCGGTTGCGGCGGCGGCCGGTTATTCGCGCTCAGGTCATCAACCCATCGCGCTTCCGCGCCCGGCGATGAAATCCCGGAGAACGACGAAACAACCGTGAAACGCCGCTCCGCATGAACCACATTCCCTTGCCGCCGCCGGAAAAACCCGGCTTCGCCGCCACTGCAGCCGATGCAGCCGCGCGCGTGGCGGGTTGGATGAAATTTCCGCTCAGCTGGCTGCGCATGAGGTTGGGTTTTTTGAAATGGCGGGTGACCGCGTGGATGGAAAGGCACCGCAGATTGCTGCGCAGCCTCAAATTCGGCGCCTACCTTTGCACGGTGTTGCTGTTGCTGATGACGATCGTCGGATTGGTCTACCTGACCAAGGCTTACCGCTACGATCTCAATGAAGTCGCCCACGTGCGCGGTGGCGCAGACGTGGTTGATTGGACGGGGTGCGACATCGGGCGAATCGTCCCCAAGAACCGCAAAATCGTGACTCTGGAGGACGTTCCGCCCCATCTCATCGACGCTCTATTGGCCACCGAGGACGAGCGGTTTTACCAGCACGAAGGTTACGATTTTTGGGGCATCGCCCGAGCCAGCGTGGCTAATTTGCGAGCCCGGCGCATTCGCCAGGGCGCCAGCACCATCACCCAGCAACTCGCGCGCAACGCCTGCGCGTTGACCGAGCGCAGCTACGACCGCAAGATTACCGAAATCTTCCTGGCCTGGCGAATCGAGCGCGCCTACAGCAAGAGCGAAATTTTGGTCGGCTACCTCAACCGCATCTACCTGGGCAGCGGTTTTTGGGGAATCGGCGCCGCTGCTGAAGGCTATTTCAGCAAAAACGTGGCCGACCTGGATTTGGGCGAAAGCGCCATGCTCTGCGGCATTATCAAAAGCCCCAACCCCTCCTCGCCCTTCCGCGATTACGAGCGGGCGGCCGCGGCTCGGGACGACACCCTCAACCGCATGGTGCGCAGCGGATTGCTCGACCCCGCGGACCGCGATGAATGGCAAAAACGGCGCACGGTAGTTCGCCGCTTCGATCGGACCGACCTGGCCTCACCCTACGTGCTGGCTCAGATCGGCCGCGAAGCTCACGGGTTGCTGGCGCGGGACTCTCTGGAAGGCCTGGTGGTCGAAACCTCGCTCGACACCCGCTTGCAACGCCAGGTGGAGGCCGTGGTGGAGACGACGTTGCGCGAAATCGAGCAAACGCCGGATTACGCCCACCCCACCCGCGAGGAGTTTTTGGCCGGCGAACCCGACAAAGACGGCGGCGTCCCCTACCTGCAAGCCGCGGTCCTCGTGCTGCAAAACGCCACCGGCGAGGTCGTGGCCGCGGTGGGCACGCGAAATCACCGCGAAAGCGAGCACGATCGGGTTTGGCGCTCCAAACGGCCCGCGGGCAGCTCGTTTTTGCCCCTGCTTTACGCCGCGGCCTTCGAAAATCCGGAGATTTCGCCGCGAACCCCGGTTTTCGACGCCCCGCTGGCAAATCGCGAGGTGATGATCGGCGGCCAAACCGGGATTTTGGGCGAATGGTGCGCGGAATCGCCGGAAAACCGCTTCGAAGGCAAAATTCCCGCGGCGTGGGCGTTTTTGCGGGGAAAAACCAGCGCCAGCGTCCGGCTGGGATTTGCAACCGGCCTGCCGCAGATGCACCACGTCGTCAACCGGGCCGGCATTCACTCGAAGCTGCGCCGCTATCCCAGCTCGTTTTTGGGCAGCAGCGAGGTTAACCTGGCCGAGCTGACTCACGCCTTCACCATCTACCCAAACCTCGGTTGGCGCTCCAGCCGGTCCGGATTGATCCGGAAAATCACCACCACCGGCGGCAAGCCGGTTTACGACGGCCTGCAAAATTCCAAGCCAGTGCGCGTCGTTAGCCCCATGACCGCCACGCAGCTCAATGTGCTGATGAACGGGGCCATGACCGCGGGCGGCGTTCAAAAGGCGGTCGAAGGACAGATCAGCGGGAAGGGCGGCGTCTCCTACGAAGGCACGGACCACTGGTTCGTCGGTTTCAACTCCCGGTTCACCTGGGGCGTGTGGGTCGGTTTTGACTTGCCGGCCAAAATTTCCGGCCAATTGCGCAGCAACGACACCGCCTTCAACCTCTGGGCCAGGTTGGCGCCCACGCTCGACACCGCCGAGCCGCTCATGAGCCCGCCCGGGGTCGAAATCGCCGCGATTTGCGAGAAAAACTGCCCAAACTGCGAAAATCCCGATCACGCCAAGGTGAGTTGCCCGTTTCCCGCCACCGTTCGGGCCGTTCCCATCGCCGAGGCGAACACGGAGCAAGAACAGCAAGAAGAACGGGAGGAGGAGCCGAAAAAAGTCGCCGCTGCGCCCAAAGTCGTTCCGGTCAAGGTCAGCATGCCCCCGCTCGTCGGCGACGATCCTTACGGCGCCCTGGGAGCGGTGAAAGCGCGCTGAAATCGCGGATTTCGTGGATTTGGTGGACAAGTGAGGCGAAATCGGTTTGCTCAGGGGAGTCATCCTCACACGACACGAAAAAATCATGATCACCCGGCATCGCACGCTCCTCATTTTCTCCTCCGCCTTGCTAACGCTCATCCTCGCCTGCGGTGGTGGCGGACGCAACCCGATGGCGAAGGGAAGCAAGCTCATCGAATTTTTCCCCAAAAGCCGCGACGCCCACGAGGTGACGACCACCACCGAAAAAGTGGGATTCGTCCAGGCAAGCCTTCGGCGCGATGCCGAGGAAGTGGCAACGCTGGCCATTTCAGACCTGCTGGGCGACGAGGAGGCGATTGCGAAGTTCAAGGCCTCCACGTCTCAGATTTCCGGCTACCCCGCCATCTCACACGGGGACGCCGGCACCGCGATTTTGGTCGGCAACCGCTTTCAGGTGCAAGCCCGCTCCAAGGCCGAAAGCTTTAGCGAGGAAGACCGCAAAGCCTGGCTCATGCGCTTCAACCTGGCCGGCCTGGCCGATTTTTAGCCAACAACCTTACCTCAAAAACCATGGCTTTTTCGGACTTTTTGAAGACAAGAGCATCCGACGACTACTTTCCGCAGAATGCCAATGTACAGGGTCATGAAGAAGGCGTACCCGTATATTTTCGACATTGATAAGTGGCGTGAACGAATATCCATTTCCGATGATTCGGAAATTGAAATCGATTCGACATCGGGTCCGTACGACGTACTAGTGTTGGAATCAGCTCCAGAAAGTTTAAGCCAAGAGTGCGATCCAGTCGATCTATTCGTCTGGGAAATTGGCGAACCAAACATGCGACATGCCACAAAAATTGCCGAGGTTATTACTGAAGCTTTCCAAGGCGTGTTAATCACGGATCGGTTTTCTTCCTATGATTCGAGTTTGTTTGATCTGGTTGCCCAGCAAAAGTGCCTGGCTCATATTTTGAAAAACCTCTCTGAACTGATCAAGACCAAGCAGGGAAGCGCCAAGGTTTTTGCTTCTAAATTGGCCGAGTTGTTGCGAAAGATGCTCGATTTATGGGATCGGCATCGCAATGGGGAGATCTCGCTTGAAGAGTATCGTAAGCAGGGTGCGATATTGAACAAAGAATTGGATGTGCAATTGCGCAAACGCAATTTGAGCGACCCTAACAATGATTCCATGCTCAATGAGTTGGGTTGGCATCAAGACCGGGGAAATTTGACGCGTTTTCTGGATGATCCCGCGATAGATCCGACTAACAACTTCGCCGAACGTTTGTTACGAGCGGCGGTGATAGCGCGCAAAGTTTCTCACTGTTCGAAAAACGAGCGCGGGGCGAATGCGTATGCGGCGATCAAGAGCGTGTTGACGACGCTCCAATTGCGAGGGGAGCCAATAATCAAATCGCTGGCTGGCTTGATTGCGGGGGCGCGGGGCTGCTCGGCCCGCTAATCAGTTACCTTTCATGTTATGATTTGCTTGGTTAGTTTTGTTGTTCGAAACCGGCGATCTTTGCGTATTCGTTCAGATCCCGGATCAATTCGTGTTCGCTTAAGAAACTGAAACTTTGTTGCTCTTCGGGGCAATCCAGCCAGGCTTTGAGCTCCCTCATGGTATATTGGCCGTGAAGCCGCGCCTGTGCGCAGGCCCGTTCCAGAGCAGCGCGGCAGCAGCCTCGTCAGCCCCATCAGCGCCCGCATCCCTGCTTCCTTGCGATTGACGCTTACGCCATTGGCCCACAGCCCGCACTCTTCGCCAATCACAGCGGCGCGTTCTTCGTAATAGCGCAAACTCTCACGCACGCTCTTGGGAGTTCCGCCGCTTCCCAGCACTCTGGAGAACTGACCACGCTCCACTTTGGGGTGAGCCGCTACCTCTTCCATGCGCATGTTATAGAGCCGGACCAGGCGCCCGTCGCTACGCACCCATAACTCGCGCTGGATATATTCTTCGGGCGCTTCATAGCGGGCGCATTGAAATTCTATATAACCGTCGCGATGAACCTTGTGTTTGCGCTCGACAAAGCTACCGAATAGATCCGGCGGCAACTCCTGTAGCGCCGCCTTCTCCTTCTCTTCGAAATGAACCTGAACCTGGCGCTTGGTGGTGCCGTGGATGCGTTGGTCGGCCACGGTTGCTTCCCAGTGGCGCAGGTGGCGGTTGAGGTCGTGGAGCGATTCGAAACTCCTGGCCTTGACCGCGTTGTTCTGCACGTATTTCACCGCGCTCTCCACCTTGCCCTTGTGCTCCGGGGTGCGAGGCCGGGCCGGCAGAGGGACCACGTCGTAATGCTTGCAAAAGCACTCGAATTTGGGGTTGAGTTCCGGGTCGTATATATCGGCCTTGAGCACGCCGGCTTTGAGGTTATCTAGCACGAGCAAACGCGGCACGCCGCCGAAGTGACGGAAGGCGTTTTCAATACCGCGGATGAAGCTTTCGGTATCCTGCCGCGGCATCGCTTCGGTGTAGCCCTTGCGCGAATGGCTCAGGGTGATGCGAAGCAGATGGATTTTCTTTTTCTTGCCACCAAGCTCGACGTACTTGGTGCCGTAATCGACCTGAGCTTCTTCGCCCGGTTCGCATTCCATGCGCCAAACGCGCTTGGGTTGGGTCTCTTTGAGCTTGGCGACGTAGCGTTTAACCGAACCGTATCCGTGCTCGAATTCGTGATCGTCGCACAGACCCTGATGAATGCGTGTGGCCTCCAGGCCCGCCTCGAATTTTTGGAGGATGATGTCGTGAAATGGCAGGCAATGGCTGCGGCGGCCGGGACCGATCTGGGGTGGCGGATCGGGCTCCGAGCTACCATCTGGCAGCTCGGAGCCGGTGGCCGAAATGGTACAGTTTGGGTTGTCCGGAGCCTGGAGATGATTGCGAACGGTGTTGCGGTGAATGCCGAGTTTTTTGGCAATTTGCCGTTCGGAAAGCTTCTGAAGGGCCAAGGCCCTGATTGCTTGTCTGGTAGTCATGGGAATGGTGTTTGCCATGATTACCAGACTGATCTCGGGGCGGATCAGGTTGGATTCATGGCGACTTCAGTCCCATGAGGTGGTACACTTTGAATCGGGCATCGGTGGTACACTTTGACCGGCCGCTGACACTCAAAAAGCGAGGCAATAGTCAATCGATCAATCGATTCATCCTTCTTCACTGCTGAGGCCAGTGCATTCACTGCATCGATGAGGCGGCGGCGAAAGCCCTCCTCATCCACCTTATTCTCGCGAATCGCCTCTGCAAAACCGCCGGGCTTCATACATTCCACGAAGATTGTTTTCTTGGCGTGCATGTTCATCGGCGTTTCGGGCGTCGCCGCGGCCTCCCCATCCGGCGTCCACTCTCAACAGCTACGCAAAGACACCCGCACCCAAATCTGCAGTGGCAATCACTGATACCTTTTTCGCAGGCCATAGGAGCAGGGTAAGTCCTCTGGATCGATGATCCTCAACGAAGTCGATGATCCCGTCGGCTTTCGCCTTCCCGTCGGGATCAGAGCGAGAAGCAGCGTCTTCAGATCGCTCCTCCCATGTTCGCTTAAACTTAAACGAATCGATGTCATTTATCGTAATAGCGGTCGGACTAGTCCCAAGCACCACTTCCCGGAGGGCCAGGAATAGAACCTGAGCCTCCACACCTTTGGCTGTCTGATTAAACAAAACACTACCCTAGTGCGAGAGGCAAAACTCCTCAAACCGGTCGAGCCCTTTTTTGATCACATCCAGCCCCGTAGCGTAGCTGAATCGCACGCTAAAATCATTGCCGAACGCGATTCCCGGCACCACGGCCACGTGATAGCGGCTGAGCAGTTTTTCCGCGAGATTCACCGACTTGATCTCCATGGGCGAGGTGTCCACCAGGAAGTAGAAGGCGCCGTCGGGCTCCAAAACGCGGACGTTTTTGATGCCCTGAAAGCGGTTCAGCATGTACTGGCGGCGCATGTCGAATTCGTCGCGCATGTCGCTAACAAAAGCCTGATCGGCCTGTAGCGCGGCCAGCGCGCCATATTGCGCGAAGGACGTCGGATTAGAAGTCGCGTGGCTCTGGATCGTGGCCACGGCTTGGGCAATTTCCTTGGGCGCGGTCAAATAACCGAGCCGCCAACCGGTCATGGCGTAGGCTTTGCTAAACCCGTTGACGGTGATGGTTAGCTGCGCCAATTCCTTGCTCAGCGAGCCGATGCTAACGTGTTCGCGCTCGTTGTAGATCAGTTTTTCGTAGATTTCGTCGGACAAAATCACGATTTCTTCGGCCGCGGCGACTTCGCCGATCGCGGCCAGCTCTTCCTTGGTGTAAACGGCGCCGGTGGGGTTGTTGGGGCTGTTGAGGATGAGCATCTTGGTCTTCGCCGTCATGGAGTTGTCGAACTCTTCGGCAGTCAGCTTCCAGTTGTTTTCAAACTTGGTCTCGATGATGTTCGGTTCGGCGCCAACGGTGCGGACCATCTCCGGGTAGCTCGTCCAGTAAGGCGCGGGAATCATCACTTCATCGCCGGGATCGCAAATCGCGGAAATCGCGTTGAAAATGCTGTGTTTGGCCCCGCAACTGACGACGATTTGGCTGGCCTCGGTCTCGATGTTGTTTTCCAGCAAAAATTTTTCGGCGATGGCCTCTCGCAGGTCCAAAATTCCGGCCGCGGGCGTGTAGCGCGTCTTACCTTCTTCCAGGGCCTGGACCGCCGCTTGCTTGATGAACTCCGGGGTGTCCTGATCGGGCTCGCCGGCTCCAAAGCTGCAAACGTCGATCCCCTCATCCCACATTTGTTTGGCGGTGGCGGTGATCGACAGGGTCATCGATTCGGAAAGATTTTTGATGCGTTCGGCTACGAGGTCCATGTCAGGCGTTCGGTAGAGATTTCTTCAGATTGATGGCAGGGAGTTGGCATTGGGGCGCGGAGAGATGCGAAAAGTGGCCCTTTGGCGCGGCGGAAGGGCCGGGCGCGGAAAGAAATGGAGCTGTGCTTGGGTTGCATCGTCACCGCAATTCCCACATTTTGGGGAATCAAGGCGTTGGAGGGCTCCGGTTCCCGAAAATGACGGGCAGATGTTCTTACGCAGTATGGCCCGCGGCGCAAGGGAAGAAAGCGACGAAATGCGCTATTTGTCAGGCTTGGCCATTCTCCGCGCGCATCATTGTTGGCCACGTGCAGCATTTCGGCTTGCCAGGGTGTCTGGTTCGCCTTTCGTGCATGCTATGAAACCCTTGCGCACCATCATCGTTTTTCTTTTGCTGACCCATTTGGTTAGCGTCTCGGCCCAAAACCGCCCTCCCAACATCGTGGTCATGTTTACCGACGATCAAGGCTATGGCGACGTGGGTTGCTTTGGCGCGCAAGGCTACAAAACGCCGAATTTGGACCAAATGGCGGCCGAAGGGATTCGCTTCACCGATTTCTACGTTTCCAGCCCGGTTTGTTCCGCTTCGCGGGTGGCGCTGCTGACCGGCTGCTATCACGAGCGGGTGGGAATATCCGGAGCGTTGGGGCCAAAGAACACCCACGGCATTCATGAAAACGAGGTGACGCTGGCGGAAATTTGCAAGCAGCGCGGTTACGCCACCGCAGCATTTGGCAAGTGGCACCTGGGCCGGCCGGAAAAGTTTTTGCCGCCTAACCACGGGTTCGACGAATACTTTGGCCTACCCTACTCCAACGACATGTGGCCCTATCACCCCAACGTGTTGCACCTGCCGATGAAGGAGCGGCTGAAGCGTTGGCCGCCCTTGCCCCTCATCGATGGCACGGAGGTCATCATCGACGCGGTGACGCCGGAAACCCAACGCAGCCTGACCACCTGGTATGCCGACAAGGCGGTGAATTTCATCGAGCGGAACAAAAATCGCGCGTTTTTTCTCTACGTGGCCCACGCCCAGCCGCATGTGCCGCTCTACGCATCCGATCGGTTCCAAGGCAGCAGCAAAAACGGGATTTTTGGCGACGTTATCCAGGAAATCGATGACTCCATGGGCCGGATTTTGGCGAAATTGAAGGAAATCGGCCAGGACGACAACACCCTGGTCATTTTTACCTGCGATAACGGGCCGTGGCTGAGCTATGGCACGCACGCCGGAAGCGCCGGGCCGCTTCGGGAGGGAAAAGGCACCTGCTGGGACGGTGGCGTACGGGTCCCGTTCATCGCGCGCTGGCCGGGCAAAATCCCCGCCGGCAGCGTATGCGGCGAACCGGCGGCGACGATCGACGTGTTGCCCACCGTTGCCAAACTCATCGGCGCCAAGCCGCCACAGCACAAGATCGACGGCAAAGACATCTGGCCGCTGTTGAGCGCGAAAAAAGGGGCAAAATCTCCGCACGACGCTCTGTTTTTCTACTACAAGGCCACTGAACTGCAGGCCATGCGCAGCGGCAAGTGGAAGCTGATTTTGCCGCACAAATACCGCTCGCTGAATGGCCGCAAGGGCGGTGACAACGGGTTGCCCGTATCCTACGAGACCAACACGGCGGAGCTGGGGCTCTACGACCTTTCCCAAGACATTGGCGAACAGAAAAACCTGGCGCGCCAGCATCCGGAAATCGTTGCCGAGTTGATGAAAAAGATCGAGGCAATGCGTGCGGACCTGGGCGACAAACTCACCAAAACGCAGGGCAACGGGCGTAGGGAACCCGGGCGAAGCTGAGGAGCGTCAATTTCCCGCCAATTTCGCCAAAAAATCGTCCAAATCGCCCCCGGCATTGCCCAATTTCGCCGCTTGCACCACGATGAGGGCTTTGGCGAACGCTTGGCTGGCGATCGATGCTTCGCCGCTGCAAACGGCGTTGGTAAGTTCGCGCAATTCATCCGCCAGTGCACCGGCGTCCCGCGCCAAATCGACATCTTTGCGAAAAGATTCGAGGTCGAACGAACGGGGCAAGATCCCCTCATTCTCTTCGGCCACCTGGAGAGCCTGATTCAGAAACGATCGCCCTCCTTCGCCCATCCGCTTCATCAAACAACCCTCGCCAGCCTCCCATTCATCCAAAAAAGCGAGCCGTTGCTGCATTTCCGCTAGCGATTGCCGCAAATCCTTCAGCGGGGTGGAATGGTCTTGCTCCTCCTCTTTGCGCGAGCTGCCATTCATCCCGTTGAGCCCGCGGGATTCGCCGTTCGTTCCGGATTCCCGGCGTTCGCCGGCGGCAGGAGCGCCCTCGGATTCGCCGTTGCGAAAGATTTCCATGAAATTCGCCTTATTTTCAGCCATGCGGGGAGTTTACCGCGCTCTAATTTAAAAATCGACTGCAATTTTTAGAATTTTAGCAAAAAAGCGAAAATCTCGGGCCGAGGGAGCCCGCGGTCTATTTTGGCGAACGCAGCACGACATAAACCCGGCATTCATCTCGTTCCATCGGGATTTCGACAAGCGAACCGTCAAATTCCCCCGTCAATGCCGGTTTCCCGAAAAAATCCCGGGCGTGTAAAAGACGAAACGCATCGCCTGGCCGAAGAAATCCGGACAAATCGGCCTTGATCTTGTCCGCTTCGCGCGCGGGTTGGATGACGCTCAAATACGCGCGGTCCGGTTCGTAGCGATTTGGGCGAAGGTGGACAATATCGTCCGGCGCGGGGTGATTTGGGTGCTCTCGCCTCCAAATTCGCACGGATTCGGCAATTTCGATGCGCGTTGAGCCCGGGTAAGTGGCCGACGCGCAGCGAATGAACGTGGAATCGGTCACGGTAACGTCGTGAGCCGGATTTCCGAAGCCGAGAATGAGGGACGCGCGATAGTGCAGGTTGTTCGCGAACTGCGCTTCCCGGTTCTTGCTGGCCGGCGAACCGCCAAAGCTCACGTTGTGATTGTCCTTGGCGTTCAAGCCCCAAAACGTGTTGCCCTCGATCCGATATTTCTCGATCGTCGCTTTGGAGCTTCCGTAGGCTTGAAGGCAATTTCCCCAATTCTCCAAAAACAGGTTGTCGCGAACGAATTTGTAGTCCCCGGAGCCGTTTTGGGTGTACAAACCGTGGCCGTGATGGCGGTCCGGACCGAGCCAACCGTTGTCGTAGGCGATATTGCCGTAAAGCTCGGAATCTCCGCCCACCGTCTTCCAAAATCCGAACGCTTGGCTGTTGGAATGGACGATGTTGTTGATGAACTTGAGATCGTAACCGGCGGTGATGCGAATCCCGCCATTCGGCCTACCGCGGTCGGGATGGGAGCCGGGCCGGTCGGTCTTTCGGTTAGAGCCAAAATTCTCGCTCACGACCACTTCCAAGCCCCAAACGCGCAAATGTTTTGGGATAGCGGTGGGATCGGTTTGCAAGCCGCCATCGATCGTGGCGCGTTGGCCGTTGTGGTTGCGAATCGTCACCGGCGCACCTGGTGCTCCGCTGAGCTTGATCAGGAAGCCCTTGCCGATGTGGGTGCGGTCCGGATGCCGGTAGGTTCCGGGCAAAAGCCAGATGGTGTCGCCAGGTTTGACGGCGGCGGGGCCGTCGAGCGCGGTTTGCAGGTCCCAGGGCGCGTTTTGGGTTCCGAGTGCCTCCGGCGAGCCGTTCGTGGCGACAAACCAGTCGGCCGCCGGGCATGGGAAGAGCGTTAGGGCGAGGAGGAAGGTGGTAGCGAGGGATTTCATGGGGCTATGCCATTGGCTGTTGAGACCCAACTGGATTGCCCCACGCTCAATCCGCCGATTTTTCGCGCGCATCGGCGATTTCCGCCGATTTCAGCGCCTAACGACGAAACTTAAGCCATTTGCGGAACAATCCGGCCACAAACGGGGTCAATCTCGTGCGATTGTAGGCGTCAGCGATTTTTTTGATCGCATCGGCCTGGGTGGGATAAGGGTGAATGGTTTCGGCGATTTTTCCCAGGCCAATTCCCGCCGTCATGGCCAGGGTAATTTCGGAAATCGACTCCCCGGCATGGCGCGAAACCATCGTCGCGCCGAGAATCTCGTCGCTCCCCTTGCGCACGTGAATTTTGAGCAAGCCATCGGTGTCGCCATCCAAAATCGCGCGGTCCACGTGGTCGAAGGCTTGGGTGAAGGTCTCCACCTCGATGCCGCGCTCCTTCGCCTCGTGCTCGTAGAGCCCCACGTGAGCGATTTCCGGATCGGTGTAGGTGCACCAGGGCACGGTCAGGGCGCTCACTTTGCTGCGCCCGCCAAAAAGGGCGTTGCGCAGGACGATGCGCGCGGCGGCGTCGGCGGTGTGGGTGAATTTCAGCTTCAAAGCCACGTCTCCGGCGGCGTAAATGCTGGGGTTGGAGGTTTGGAGCCGGTCGTTCACTTCCACGCCAAATTTCGTGAAATTTACCCCCGCTTCCTCCAAACCTAGGCCCTCAACGTTCGGCGCCCGGCCCACGCCGACGAGAATTTGGTCGAATTCCAGGTTTTGGCTCTGGCCGTCCTTTTCAAAGTGAATCCGCTTGGCCGAGCCTTCAACGCCAACGCCGGTGATGGTTGCTTCGCAGATGGTTTGCACGCCATCGCGCTGCATGGCGGATTCGACGATTTTTTGCCGCGTCCTGGTCCTCGCGAATCAAAATTTTGCACTCGGTCTCGAACAACGTGACCTGGCTGCCGAAACGCGCGAAAGCCTGAGCCATCTCGCAGCCGATTGGACCCGCGCCGATGACTGCGAGCCGTTTTGGCAGTTCCGTTAGGCTGAACACCGTTTCGTTGGTTAGGACGCCGCTTTCGGCCAAACCGGGGATCGGCAGCACCACTGCGCGGGCGCCGGTCGCGATGCAGGCTTTGGCGAAGCGGAGCCGGCTGCCGCCGACTTCAACCGTCGATTTTCCGGTAAATTTGCCTTCGCCGATGAAGACGTCCACGCCCAGTTCGTCGCGGTAGCGCTTGGCGGAATCGACGTGCGAGATTTGCGCCCGCAGCTTGCGCATGCGCTCCATCACGCGGGCGAAATCGACCACCACGCCTCCGCCGCCAGCCGAAACGCCGAATTCACCGCCGATTCGGGCGTTGTGCGCGATTTTCGCGGCGCTGAGCAGCCCTTTCGACGGCACACAACCCACGTTGAGGCAATCGCCGCCCAAAAGGTGACGCTCGATGAGAGCCGCCTTTCCACCCATGCCCGCGCAACCGGCCGCAGTGATCAATCCCGCCGTTCCGCCGCCGATAACGACCATGTTGTACCTCGAAGCCGGTTCGGGGTTGGTCCAATTTTGCGGATGGACGTTGTTGACGAGCGTTTCGTTGTGCTCGTCGCGCGGCGGCATGAGGAAATCGGCGTCGTTCATGAGCCCGGGCGAGGTTTTTTGCGATTTTTTCGCGGTTAGGCGGCGGCATCGGGTTGGGCGTCCGGGGCATCATCCGGTTCGCCACCGCCGCCATTTGGGCCCACTCGCTCGCTCAGCGCGTTTTTGGCGATCTTGGTCACGAAAACGGTGACGACCACGGTCAAGGCCAGGCCCACCCAGAAAAAGACGACCTCCGCCGGCGTTTTTTCCCGCGATCCGGCGGCGATTTCGGCCAAATTTCCCGCCGCGGAGCCCAGGTAGACGTAGAGAATGGTGCCCGGCAGCATCCCGATCCACGAGGCCAGCACGTAGTGGGCGAATCTTACCTTGGTCAGGCCGTAGGCGTAATTTTGCAGGTTAAACGGGAAAACCGGCGAAAGGCGAGTTAGCAGCACGATCTTCCAGCCTTCCTTGCCCACCGCGTCGTCGATCGCGCCAAATTTTTCGTTGCCGCGCACCTTGCTCTCGATCGGCTTGCGCACGATGTAGCGTCCTAACAAAAACGCCAACGAAGCGCCGATGACCGAGGCGATTGACACTAACACCGTCCCCAAAATCGGGCCGTAAAGCACGCCGGCGCCGATCGTCAGCAACGATCCCGGCAAAAACGCCACCGTGGCCACGATGTAGATGACGACGAAGAGAATCGCCCCCAGCGCGCCCATGTTACGGATTTTTTCCAACTGAGCCAAAATCCATCCCGCGGCGCCGTCAGGGTGCGGGGCGGCGTCTGGCGCCGCGCCTTGGGCGTTGAGCCGCCAATCGTAGTCGGTGAAGCTGATGCCGAAGTCATTGGTTAGGCCCGCGGCGGCTTCAGGCGGAAAATAGGGCTTCACGTAGTCGATCAAGCTTCGGTCGCTGCTGGTGAAATCCTCCTCGTACCAATCGAAAATTTTCGAGAGATGCACGGTTTTCGCCGCGGTGTCGATGCGGTTTTTCGATTCGCTCGCCAAAAAAGCGCGCGCTTGCTCGTCCAGTTGGGCTTCGAGCTTCTCAGCGACGTAAGCCTCGTTGCGCAGCGGCGGACAACCGGCCGCAGCGCAGACCAGGGCAAAGTGCAGGCGCGGCTCGACGAAATTGCCGCGCAGCACCTCGTGCTCCAGGTGATTGAGCGTCACCGTCCCGCCAAAAAGCTTCACCGCCGGGATTTCCCACGGCTGGCCGAAAACCGGACCGATTTCCCGGATGCTCTCGACCGGGAGATGATCGACGATGAGTTCCAGGGTCTCGGCGTTGTAGAGGTTGAAGAGAAAGGCGAGTTGTTGGGGCTCGGTCCAGGCATCAAACTCGGCGCGGGTGATTTTTGCGAGCGAACCCAGGTAACCGCGAAGCTCAGCCGGATTTTCCGCGATGGCCTCGTAGTTGACCCAACCCCGCGCATCAACGTGCTGGCGCAGTAGGCGGTCGTAGGCCTGATGCGAGTGATCGAAGGCGAACACCGAGGTTAGGTGCGCGAAGGCGGCAAAGAGCAGGAAACAGGCGAGTCGAGCGTTCATTTTCAAGTCAGGGGCCGAAAACAGCAGCCTTGCCTGTTTTGGGCGGATCGGAAACCGGATACTTACGACTTTTTTCGCGAAAACAGACAAAGTTGTCTGGTTAGGTGCGGATGCGTGATTTTTTGCAGAAAATGGCGAGATTCCGGCCGATTGCTCGCCATATTCAGTGTCATGGCTCAGCAATCACTCTACGACCGCGTTGGCGGCGAAACCACCGTCCAAAGCCTGGTGGCCGACTTTTACGACCGCATCCAGGGCGACGAAAAATTGGCCCCGTTTTTCGCGAAAAGCGACATGCAACGGCAGCGCAGCATGTTTCGCGAATTCATCTCCGCAGCGTTGGACGGCCCGGCGCAATACACCGGCAGGAGCATCGCGGAGGCCCATCAAGGGCGCGGCATCGGGTCCGCTCAAATCCAGCGATTCGTGGATCACCTCTTGGACGCAGTTCGCGCCTTTGAAATCGAAACCCGCGATGTGGACGAGATCATCGCACGCATCAACACCTACGCGGATGAGGTAACAGGTGGGGGTGCGTTTAACGGGTAAGAGTTGGGCCGGTTGGCGCCGCGGGACTGCCGGGACCGCCGATCGCGCTGGCGCTCGTGGATGAGGCAGGCTAGAATCGTCGGCATGAAATTCCCGATTTCCGGTTTGCTGATTTTCGCCGGTTTGGCCTCGGCCGCGGCTCAATCCTGGCTTCCGGGCCGCGAAGCGAACGTGACCATCCCAAATCTGGAAAGTCCGGTGCTGGTTCGCGTGCCTGACAACTATGCGGCCGACCGCAAGTGGCCGATCGTCTTCCACTACCACACCAAGGGCATGCAGCCTAACGTGTTGCTGGCCCAAACTTACACCGAGGGGCGCGATTTCGTGCTGGTGGCCATGCCGCGCGAGCGCGAGGACGTTTTTCTGGCCGGCGAGCCGTTTTGGCGCGAGCAATTCCAACGTTTGCGCGACGTTCGGGCCCACCTGGCCGGCCGGGGCCTGAAAATCGATGAATCGCGGACCTATCTGGGCGGCATTGGCATGGGCGGCTGGTATGCCAGCTATTTCGCGGATTTGGCGATGAATGAGTTGGCCGGCGTCTACATCGTCGCCGCGGGGACTTTTGGCGCTTCCAAGCTGAAAGCCGCGCGAATTCGCGACCGGCGGCCCATCTACATCGGCGTGGGGCAACTGGAATCAAATTTTGGCTACGCGCTCAACGCGAAGGGACATTTTCAGCGCCTTGGGGCACATGTTAGTTTCGACGAATACACCGGCCAGGACCACATGTTTCCCGTCCCGCCGGTCGGCGAAATCAGCGAGCGTTTGCGGCAGTGGTGGCAAGTCGAGGCAAACCGCGCAACGCCGGAAAAAGGGCGCGAGTTGGTGGGATATTGGCAGGAATTGATCGAACGCCACCTGGCGGGATTGAAGAAACCGATGGACCGGTATCTGCTGGTCGAGCACTTGCCTTCGTTTCCCTTTTTCCGCGCTTTGCCGGCTGAATTTCGGGCCAAGCTGCAAGCGCAGCTCGGCAGTTTGACCGCGGCGCCGGCGTTGAAGGAGGAGATGGCCGCGCGGCGGGCTTACCTGGCGCTCAATCACGAGGAAATCCTGGATTTCGACGTCCGCAACCGGCGGCGCATCGCCCACAACTACGCCTCGCTCTACCAGAAATTTCCCACCACACACTACGGCATGCGCGCGGGCGTGGCCGCGATTCGGTTGCGCGATTTGGTGGAAAATCCGGATCGCTGGCAGTTTCGCACCGATGAGGAGCGCGAAAAATTCATCGCCACCATCGAGCGCCGTCCGCTGCCGACCCTACCGGAGGCCAAATTTCTGGAGGAAATGAACCGCGTCGTGAATCAGGTGTATCTCAACTGATGAGCCAGCCCACGAAGTTGGCGTGGGGCTTGTGGCCGTGTCTGGCTGTGGCCATTGGGCTGTGGTGGCTCGATAACGCGTGGGCGGCGATTTTTCTCAACCATGCCGCGATTTTGACCGGGATTTTGCGCCAACGCCAAGTCGTTCGCGAGATTTCTCGCGGATTCCGCTGGCTCCCGGCACTGGGCGGACTGGCAATCGGCGTCGCAACCCTGCCGGCGGTCATTTTGTTGCTCCCACCGCTGGTTGGCCTCAATTTCGCGGCAACCGGAGAGGTTTTGCGCCAAAAACTGAACGCCACGGGCTTGGCGTGGCCCTGGTTCGCGGTGTTTTTCGCGCTTTTCGTGACCCTGCACCCGATTTTGGAAGAATTGGGTTGGCGGGCGATTTTGGGCACAAAATCCAGATTTCTCAGGCTGGTGGATATCGAATTCGCAGCCTACCATTTGCTGGTGTTAGGCTATTTTTTCCCAAACGCCTGGCCGCTGCTGGTGGTGACGTTTCTGGTTTTGTCAGGGGCGGCGTGGCTCTGGCGGCAAATGCGCGCGTCGCTGGGCGGATTGGCCTCGGTCATCCTGTTTCACGCCGCGGCAGATGCCGGAATTCTGGCCGCGGTCTGGCGAATGACGTAGCCTACTCCAGGTAACGAAACTGGGCGCTGGCGAAGAGCGTCTGCAGCAGGTCCGCCCACGCTTCCACCTCTCCGGCTTCCTGTGCGCGCAATTCCAGGTAAGCCGCGGCGACCCGTGTCACGGCGGCTTTCGGCGCGCGGCCGGCAATCAGGCGGTAGGCGGCATCCACGCGTTTTTCCGGAGCCATCGCCACAATTCGCTCCGCCGCCAATTTGGAGTGTTGCTCCAGAAACGGGCTGTTCATGAGGAACAACGCCTGGGAAGGGATGGTTCGCGCATGCCGCGCACCTGTGGTCACGTTAGGGTCGGCAAAATCGAACAATTGGAGCATGTCGAGCATCTCGTTGCGAACGATCGGCAGGTAAACGGTGCGATGCCGGTCGGCGGCGATTTCATCGCGAAAATAAGCCCGGTTTCCGGTGGGACCGTAGTCCGTGCCGGCGTAAACGTGGCGCATCATCGAGCCGTCCGGCGGGTTGGGGTCCAAAGCGCCGCTCACGGACAACACCGAGTCGCGAAACTGCTCGATTTCCAGACGGCGGAAGTTGGCACGCCACAAAAGGGTGTTGGCCGGGTCGATTTCGTTGTTGGCGACGTGAAACTCGCTGGAAAGCCGCCAGGTGCGGGTTAGCACGATGCGCCGGATCAGCCGTTTGAGCGACCACCCGTCCTCCATGAACTCCGCTGCGAGAAAATCGAGCAATTCCGGGTGAGTTGGCTCCTCACCCATCGCGCCAAAATTATCCACCGTGCGCACCAAACCGCGGCCAAACAGGTGGCGCCAAACGCGGTTGACAATGACGCGCGCGGTCAGCGGATTTTCCACCGAAGTCAGCCACGCCGCCAATTGCAGCCGCCCGCTCTCGCCCGTCCCGATTTCGTCCCAAGGCGGCATTCCCGGTATGCTCAGCCTCCCACGCGGGACGGCGGCTCCATGATCTTTCGGCATGCCGCCCACGCGAATTTGACAATCGCACGGCGCCGTGGAAGTGCGCTGCATGGCCATGGTGTAACCAGGTTGCTCGGCCGGCGGATTGGCGATCATGGCGGTGCGTTCCTCGTTCTTGGCCGCGGCATCGGCATACATCGCCTCGCTCTTTTCGTGCAGCGCCAGAAGTTCGGGATCCTCCTCCGGCTTCTTCAACCCCCGGTCGCGCAAGGCGCCGGTTACCTGGCGCCTGATTCTGTAGGCCTTGGAACGCGTGCCGGTTACGAACTCGGTTAGCCGCAAAATCTCCGCCCGCCACTTGGCGACCACCGGGTGCAATTCGTCGATCCGGCTCCCGATCGGCACCAACTCCGTGTCCTTCTCGTGCTTGTTAACGTAGAGCGGCCCTGGCCCATAGCGCGTCTCGCTGCTCAAAAAAACGCCGGCCAGCGCGTAGTAATCCGCCGTGGGGATGGGGTCGAATTTGTGATCGTGGCAACGCGCGCAAGCCACCGTCAAACCCAGGATAGAGCGGCTCATCACGTCGATTTGCTCGTCCACCACGTCCAGGGTGAATTTCTCGATGTCCGGCTCCTGAAACGCTTTCGAGCCCATTGCCAAAAACGCCGTGGCCACGATTTGATCATCGTTAGGGCGCCGAAACAGGTCGCCGGCAATCTGCTCGCGCACGAATTGGTCGTAAGGCTTGTCCGCGTTCAGGCTGGCGATGATGTAGTCGCGGTAGCGCCACGCGTGAGGAAAAACGACGTCGCGATCCTTGCCGTTGGATTCCGCGTAGCGCGCCAAATCCAGCCAATGCCGGCCCCATTTTTCGCCAAAACGCGGGCTGGCGAGCAATTCATCGGCCAGTTGGGCCACGGTCAGGGTTTTGGCTCGCTCCAGTTCGTCCAGCGTCGGCGGCAGACCGGTGAGGTTGAAGTAGAGCCGGCGAATCAGCGTCTCCGGCTGCGCATCGGCGACGGGTTCCAGGTTGCTCTCCGCCCATTTCGCAGCAATGAAGCGGTCGATCTCGCCATTCGCCGCGGATTCGCCGGAAATGGCCGGTGGAGCGCTCAATTCGATCGGTTTTAGCGACCACAAGTTCGTTTCGCCCGCAGTTCCAGGCAGTTGGAGGATGATGGCGAAAACGATGATGGCGCGGAACATGATGCGATGGCAAGCTGGGACTGACACGTTGGACGGACGAGCCGTTTTTCAAGCGGCGCGGTATTCTAACGGATTTGCTACGGAGTTCCAAATATTTTCCGCGAATGTCCCGGCCTTCCATTTTGCCCGTCCCAAAAACCCTCCTGGCCCCGCGCCCTTCCCGATTCCCACGCCATCTTGCGCACATTCGCGCCGGACTCGGCACGCATCCAGCGGACGATGAATGGGCCGAGCTTGCTCGCTGGTTTTTGCGGCAGCGGGATTGACAACAGTTTACCCCGAGAATCAAGCTAACCCAAAATCTTTGCGACTTTGCGCGAGGCCCAGTCCCATGCCACCTAACATCATCTCTATCGGCGAGGTTCTTTGGGATCTCTTTTCGGACGGCGAACGCTTTGGCGGGGCGCCGGCAAATTTCGCGTGCCACGCTGCGATTCTCAGTGCCGACGTGACCATGGTGAGCGCGGTCGGCAATGACAGGCGCGGAAGGGAGGCCATCGCAATTCTCCGTGAATTCGGCATCGACACCAGTCTAATTCAGGTGGATCAGGACGCGCCAACCGGCACAGTGGGCGTGGAGACGGACGCCAAGGGGAAGCCGAAATTCGTGATCCACGAAGGTTCCGCCTGGGATCGGTTGGCTTGGGCGCCGTCACTCACTTCGAAGATCGCAGAAGCGGATGCGGTCTATTTCGGTACGCTGGTGCAACGTGGTGATTGCTCGCGAGATACGATTCGGCGGGTGCTGGATACTGCAAAGTCGGCTCACGTTCTGCGCATCCTCGACATCAACCTGCGTGCGCCCTTTTTCGACGACCAACTCATCCGCGAGTCGATCGAGCGTGCCGACATCCTCAAGTTGAGCGACGACGAATTTGAAGCTGTGGTTCGCGCTTGCGGAGTTTCGCCGGCCGCGAATCCCGGCGTTGTTCTCCGTTCCGTTCTCAAGCGTTTCAAGCTTGATTCGGTCATCATGACGCGCGGCGCCGAAGGAGCGCTCTTCGTATCCTCTGAAGGTATCGTGGAACAACCCGGTGTTCCCGCAGAGGTGGTCGATACCGTTGGTGCCGGAGACTCATTTGTCGCGTCTTTCGTCCTCGGTTTGCTTCGCGGCGAAACGGCGAAAGCCAATCTCAAAAAAGCCTGTGAGACCGCTTCCGTGGTCTGCACTCAAGCCGGAGCGGTTCCAAAACGCGTGCCGTAGGGGGCGCAAAGGAGTCGAAACTGCCGCCGAAAATCCTCGATTCGCCTGCCAATTTCTGCGGTCGCGGTTGAACTTTAGTCGCAGGTCACGGTTGACGCAAAAAACCCGCCGGGTTGCTGGTATGACCTTCATTTTGGATCTCCGGGAGATGATGGTGACTCCGTTTCCGGGTCGGCAACATCTACCGCGGTGGGCAATCTAGTCTCGCTCAGCAGCCACAACGGGCATCATGATTATTCACCCAGTTTTCCACGTTGTCGCGCCAAAAATTCGACATTTTTGTGGGTTTGGCAGGAAATCCCCGTTTTCGCGCGAATTCAGAGCGATTTGATGCGAATTTTCCGTAAATGCGTGACCCCGCTGACGCCGGACCGGGTGTTGGCCTGCAAACTGAGATAGCCGCCGGATAGACCCTGGCTTTTCGGGCTGCTGGAGGTGTCGAACTCGGCGACCTGCTTGCCGTTTAGCGCGGTGGAGACGGTTTCACCGCGGCGGCGCACTTGCAACAGCACCCATTCCCCATCCTTAATCCGCGGGTTGCGAATCGCGGCTTCCCCCCAAATCGCTCCGGTGAAATAGCCCCCGTTTCCGGCGGCTTTTTCGGTGATGGCGATGGCGACTTCCAGCATCCGGTCGCGCTCTTTGCGGCCTTCTCGCCCCGTGTGGAGGAAAATGCCGGAATTCGAGTCACCGGTGGTCATCACCTCCATTTCCAACTCGAAATCGCCGCTCAATTCGTGCCCGGTGCAGACCAACTGACTGCCACCGCCGCGAACGACGATTGCGCCGTCTTTCACCGAAAAATTCCCTTTCCCATCCGGATTTGGCGTCCAGCCGGCGAGCGATTTTCCGTCGAACAACACTTTCCACCCGCCCGGGCTCGCCGAATCGCCGGCGGAAACTTTTTGCCCAGCGAGGAGCTTCTCCTTGGCGGCACGCGCTGCGAGTGCGTCCTCGATTTTTCCCTCCTTGGTCAGCGCCGTTTCCAGCTCGGTGAGGCCGGCGGCCAGCTTGGCAACTTGCTCCGGATTTTTCCCGCCGGATGCGCCTCCCAGCTTTTTGAGGTCCTGGTCGAAGTAGTAGCGCAGCTTGCGCAACCCGAGCACGATCTCCGGATCTTTCGGGTTGAAGGATTCCGTTTTTTGCCCTTTTTCCCAGGCTTCCCGCTCTTTGCGCACCTGGATGACGTGGTTCAGCACGCCGGATTTGGCGACCTCTTCCTCCAGCGCCTTGAGATCGGCGACGTATTTTCCGGTGCGCTGCGCCATGTCGCCCGAACCCTGTTTTTCGATCAGCTCGATGGCGGTGAGAATTTGCTGCAAACGCGGATCGTAGCCAAAAACGTTCGCTTCGTCCTTTTCCTCCTGGGCATGGAGAGCACAGCCGGCAACCCAAAAAATCGCCCCGGCAACGAATTGAGCCCGAATTCGAGTTTTCATGGCCGTGAGGCTAGCATTTTGGGCAAAAATCACAAGCCCGGGTCGCGATTTCAAAGGCGCTGGCGGAAAATTTGCGCACAAATCGGCCGGGCCGCCACGCTTAGTCAGAAAGCCGAAATTCTGGCCGGCACCGAGATTTAGCTTGAACAGCCCCAACACTTTAGGGTCAAATAGAGCTAACTAGAAATATCGCAACCGTCATGCATCACTTAGCTACATTTCATCACGAACGCTCCGCGGAAACCGTGGCTGGCCGGATGGAACTGAATCGAATCCGCACGGGGCTTACGGGCAATCACATGGCCTCGGGCGACACCGTTTACAACCTGTTCGTCTCCGACCGGCAGGTGGAGGACGCCATTCGCCTGCTGGGCGATATTTTTTCCGACAACGATTCCAAGCAAGAGGTGCTGACTTGCCCGCAGTGCGCCTCCACGGACGTTCATCCCGTGGCGGATGAGGATGATACGGACGATTATTTCCCGCTGGAGCCGAGATTTCGCCAATTGCAGAAATCGGACGATCCCATGGAGGTTGCGTGCCAAAATTGCGGGCACAAGTGGAGTTGAGCGCGTTTTGCGCGAAAAATTGGCGATTTTTTGGCTCAAACCACGATCAACGCGTCGATTTCGCGCTCGATTTGCTCCAGCGTCACCTCATCGCTCACGTAAGCGTCCCCCAACGCGCGCAGCAGGACGAAACGGACCGCGCCGGCGGCGAATTTTTTGTCGCGTTGCAGGATTTCCAGGATTTGCCGCGTTTGAAACGTGCCGTCCAGGCAGCGCGGCAGCTTAAACTGCGCCAAAAGCGCTTCCACCTGCTGGCTGGATTTTTTGGGTAAACCGGCGATCTGCTCGGAGACGCGCAGGGCCGCGGTCATGCCGATGCTGACGGCCTCGCCATGGAGCAACTGGCCGTAGCCGGCGGCGGCTTCCACGCCGTGACCGATGGTGTGGCCAAAGTTGAGCAACGCGCGCGTGTCGGACGTTTCGCGCTCGTCTTCTTCCACGACGGCGGCCTTGATGGCGACGTTTCGCGCGATGAGCGGCGCAAGACCGTCGCGCGAGGGGCCTTGTTTTTCGATTTCGTCGAGCATTTCAGCATCGCGGATGGCGGCGTGCTTGATGATTTCGGCAAATCCTTCGCGAAATTCGCGATCCGGCAGACTTTCCAGCGTTTCGACGTCGGCGAGCACCAGTTGAGGCTGATGGAAGGCGCCGAGGAGATTTTTGCCCTCAGGCGTGTTGACGCCGGTTTTGCCGCCAACGGAACTGTCGACCTGGCTTAGCACGGTGGTTGGAATTTGCACCAACGGAACGCCCCGCTGGAAAATCGCCGCGCAAAATCCCGCTAAATCGCCGATGACTCCGCCGCCGAGCGCCACGACGAACGATTTTCGGTCCAAACCGTGCTTCAACATCTCGCGGCAAACATAACTCACCACGTTCATCGATTTTGATGCTTCCCCGGCGGGGACGGTGATGGTTTCCACGCGAAAACCCGCGTTTTGGAGCGATTTTTCCAGTTTTTGCGCGTAAAGCGGGGCCACGGTCTCTTCCGTGATAATGGCGCAGCGCTTACCCGGGTTGGGAAGACCGGCAATGCGCTCGCCGGCATCCGCAAGCAGCCCGCTGCCAACGATCACATCGTAGGCGCGTTCGGCCAAATTTACGCGGACGGTGGTCATGTTAGTCTTCTTTCCACGTGGTGTATTCCTTGATAACCGGAGGGAAGGTTTTGCCGGATTTCATGGCTTCCTGCGTTTCCTTCTTCACCTCTTCATCGATCCAATAAACGCCCATTTGTTCGAAATCTCCAGAGGTTCGCGCATCAAACGTTTCTTCGGGAAATTTTAGCCAGCGCCATTTCCCGACCCGATAAAACGGGCGTTTCCAGCCGGGTATATAAGCAGCGTAGTCGTGCACGATCTGGGCAATTTGGTGCGAGAGTTCGATCATCTCCGCTTTGTCGGCGGATCCTCGGTAAGCATCGATCAATTTGTCCAAATCAGGAAGCGCCGTGCTAGTGTCGTTGTTGGTATTCGGCTTGAGCGAACCGTCTTCCTTGACGGCGTGGTAGGAGTGAAAATATTCCCAGTAGCGCGGATACATCTCCACGCCTCGGTTGCGCGCGGAAAGGGCGATTTGGTGCTTTTTCTCGGCAGTTTTCTTCCAACCGGCGGTCTGCTCGAGAATCTCCGGCTGAAATTCGATGCCGGCTTTGCGCGCGGCTTGTTGTAATACGGTCAGCACCTCTTCCAGGCGCTTGTAACCGGTGCTGACACTAACCGAAAGGCGGTCGCCTTGTGCGTTGGTCAGGATGCCGTCCGGCGACATTTGGGTATAACCAGCTTTGGCGAAGTGTTCCTTGGCCTTGGCGGGATCGAAACTGCGCGCTTTGAGCCCCGGCAGGCTGAAATCGCCGTAACCTTGATCGAAGCCCTCCATTCGCACGTAGTCGCCGTAAAATACCTCGTCCAACACCAGTTCCCAGTCCAGGGAGTGTTGCAGGCCGATGCGAACGTCCAGGTTGTCGAGCGGCGGCTTGCGAGAATTGACGCGCAAGGCCCAATCCGGCCCAGGTTCCTGGTTATAGAACGTGATTTTTTCGAGATATCCGTTTTGCACCAAGGGATTGTCGTCCGGCAGTTTGTCGTGCCAGAATTCCGGCAGGCTAAGCCCGTGAATATCAATATCGCCTTGCTTGAAGACCTCAAACGCCTTGGCTGGTTCGTTGATTTCCACCAAATGGATGGCATCGACGTTATAGCGATAGCGATAAAATTTCCGGCCATCCAGCCACCAATCTTTGACCTTGGTTAGCGTAATAGAGCGGCCTTTTTTGATGTTTTCATCCAAAATCTCGTAGGGGCCCGTGGTTGGCTCAAACCGCCAGTTGTAGCGCTCTTTCCAGTCCTCGCCAAATTCGGCGTAGAAGTGTTGGGGGACGGGTTTAAGGGCCGTGCGATAGAGAATGTCCGGCTTGGCCTCGGAGAATGTGACGGACACGGTCAGCTCGTCGTATTTGGCAATTTCCTTGTATTTGGTCTTGTAGTAATCGTTATACCATGGCGCTTCAATGTGAGGGCTGCGCATCATGTAAAACAGGAAGAAATAGTCGGTTGCTTTCACCGATTCGCCGTCGGAATAACGCGCTTCCGGGTCCAGGCGATAGTATACAGTCTTGCCGTCTTCTCCCACGGCCCATTCCCGCGCAAGACAAGGAAAATGGCCGGGAGTGTTGGGATGGCGCACGGTAAAACCCATGCCTTCCGGCGAGCCGTTGTAGTCCAGCATGTAGCTGCGAAAGCCCATGCTCGCCTCCGGCCCCACCAAGCGCAAGGTTCGCGGAAAATCGGACAAAAAGAAGTTCAGCGTCCCGCCTTTTTTGGCGTTGGGCGAGCCGAATTCCTCCAACTCGGCGCCGTTTTCCCATTTCAAGTTGTCCGGCAGGTCGTCGAGCGTCTTGAACTTGAAGAATTCCGCGTTTTCAGCGTAAAACTGCTCCACTCGCGCGTTGAAATCGCTCGGATCAGGTTGATTGGTCTGATCCGGCGGATCTGACGGGTTTCCGGAGTTTTCCGGACTTTCCTCGTCGCCGCAACTCGCCAAAAAGACGAGCGGAAGCAGCAACCAAAGGTGTTTGGGGTCGATTTTCATGGGTTAGGTCGTTGGTTATCGGTAAAGGGTGAATTTTTTGGGATCGAAGGCATCACGAATGGCCTCGCCGACAAAGGTTACAAGCGTAAGTGTGCCAATCATGGCAAAAAACGGCGAAAGCAGCACCCACCAGGCATCCATGTTGGATTGGCCCTCGCGCAGCATTGCGCCCCAACTTGGGGTGGGCACCGGCAGGCCGAAATTCAGAAAATCCAGCGCGGTGACGGCGATAATCGCCCCGGCCAGGTTAAACGGGATGAAAGTGACGATGGTGGCGATGGTGTTCGGCACCACTTGGCCGAAAATAATGCGCGGCGTGCTGGCGCCGAGAATCCGGGCCGCGGCGACGTAATCGCGCGATTTTTCGCGATAGGTGGCGGTGCGCATGTAGTAGGTCATGGTGGTCCAGGAAAACAGCACCATGATGAGCATGAGCACGGCAATTCGCACCCCGACCGAGGTTTTTGAGGGGATGAGCGAGACGGAAATGATGACCATGTAGAGAAACGGGATGTTGGCCCAAATTTCGACCAAGCGTTGCCCTAACAAGTCCACCGTACCGCCAAAAAAGCCCATGGCGCAGCCCACGGCCACACCGATGACGTAGACCAGCACGATGTAGGTCAGCGCAAACAGCATGGCGATCTGGAAACCGTAAAACATGCGCGCCAGCACGTCGCGGCCGCTCTTGTCCGTGCCCAAAAAATGGCGGAGTTTGAAGTCCGGCGGCGAGGCGTCGCGACTCCCGCGTTCGCGATCGGTTTCATACGCATCGTAGGGCACGAGGGGCATGAGGACGAACCCTTCGCCGGTTTCGCGGAATTTTTGCCTCAGCTCGCGGTAATTGGTCTCGTAGGTGTAGTCGAGCCCGAAATCCGTGCCCGGATGAAAGCGGGTGTAGGTGGGAAAAGTCAGTTTGCCGCCGTAGCCGACTACGATGGCGCGGTTATTGACCAGCAACGGCCCAAACAGCGTCAACGTCAGCAAAAACGCCAAAATCACGAACGAGTAGTAGCCGCGCTTGATCTGGTGAAACTGCTCCAGCTTCTTGGCGGTGAGCGGATTTGGCCGCCATCGGATGAAGAGAAAATAGAGCCCGGCCACGAACAGGCCCTTCATCACCAAACGGCTCAAATGCCGCCAACTCCACCAGTACGGCGTCAAAATCTCGTGGATGAGGAAGCTGGCGGTGAGGAAGACGATTGCGCAAAACGCTACCTTTCGCCAACGCGGCCAGGCCAGGAATTCGTCCTTGGCCGGCCACAAATTTTTGGCGAATTGGAGGATGGCGGCGGCGTTGGTCATTTGAAACGGATGCGCGGGTCCACCATGGCCACGAACACGTCGGAGAGAATGTTGCCGATCATCATGAGCAGCGCGGAGAGCGTTACCACACCCATCACCACCGGATAATCGCGGGCCAGCGCGGATTCAAAGCCCAGCAGCCCAAAGCCCTCGATATCGAAAATCGTCTCGATCAAAAACGAGCCGGCGATGAGCACGGTCACCTGGTGCCCCAAATTCGTGGCGATGGGGATGAGGGAGTTGCGCAACGCATGGCGGCGCACCGCGTCCTTGAACTCCACCCCCTTGGCCACGGCGGTTCGCACGTAGTCAGCGGCCAAATTCTCCAAAAGGTGATTTTTCATCAAAAACGTGACGAAGGCGAAGCTGCTGATGAGGTAGCAGGACAAGGGCAGGATGGTGTGACTGGCCAAATCGCCGATTTTGCCGAAAAAGCCCTTCTCCTCAAAATCAGCGCTGACAAACTCGCCCTCCGGCAGCCAGTTCAGCTTGAAGGAGAACAGGTAGATGAGCAAAAATCCCAAAACGTAGCCCGGCACCGCGTAACCGACGAAAACCAGGATGGAGGTGACGTTGTCCATCGAGCTTTGGTGGCGGATGGCCTTGTAGATGCCCAGCGGAATGCTCACCACGTAGGTGATGATGAGGGTGACGATGCCGAAATAGGCGGAAATCGGCAACCGCTCGGCAATCAGCTTGGTCACCGGCTCCTGGTAGGAAAAGGAATTGCCGAAATTTCCGCGCAAGACGTTGCCTAGCCAAAAAACGTAAGCCACGGGCGCGGGTTTATCGAATCCGTAGAGTTTTTCGAGCTGCGCCAGGTCGTCGTCGTCCAGGGACATTTCTTCGCCCAACCCTCCCCCGCTTCCGCCCACGGCCACTGCGGCGGCGGCCGCGCGAGCCTGATCGATCGGCCCGCCCGGCAGAAAGCGGGTGATCATGAAAACGATGAGCGTGACGCCAAGCAGAGTCGGGATGATGAGCAGGGCTCGCCTGATGAAATAGTCACGCATGCGGTTGGAGACCCGCCGGGCCGGGGCGTCCGGCGCAGTCTCGAGGTTTGGGGACGATTTTCACGGTTTTGAGGGTGTGGGGCAGCGCAAAAGACGAAAATCGAGGGGAAACTTGGGTCGAATCCTCAAATTTTCGGCAACGCGCCAGCAAAGCCTGACGGGCATCCAAGGGCCGAAGCTTTAGAGTGGAAACGAGGGGCTTCAACCCTTTTCACCGGCAAGTAATCCTCCGAGAAATCTGCGAAATTTGGGGTCCGAGGCAGGTGAAAACATCGTCCCGCCGTCTCCGTGCATGGAGGATGACCCGAGTTCTCCTCTGCACGTCACTTTCCCTCGCATTTTCGTCCGTTTTTGCCGATGACCCGCCAGAAGGCTTTCGCGCGTTGTTCGACGGCACGAGCTTGGAGGGCTGGCACGGCAATAATCCCCACCAAACCAACAAAGCCAAGCCGGAGGAACGGGAAGCGGCCCTCGCCAAGCAGCAGGAAGAATTCCAGGCGCACTGGTCGGTCGAAAACGGCGAACTGGTCAACGATGGCCACGGACCCTACGCCACCACCAACGAGGAGTTTGGCGACATCGAATTCCGCATCGACTACAAGACCGTCGCCAAGGCGGACAGCGGCATTTACCTGCGCGGCACGCCCCAGGTCCAAATTTGGGACACGACGCCGGAGGGCGGAAAACAGGGCGAACCCAGGTTTGCGGAAAAAGGCAGCGGCGGGTTGTTCAACAACGCCAAGGACGCCCCGGGCAAGCTCCCGCTGGTGCATGTGGACAAGCCGTTTGGCGAGTGGAACACGTTCAAAATCGTGCAACTCGGCAGCCGAACGACAGTCGATTTCAACGGCCAAATCGTCGTGGACAACGCCATCATGGAGAATTTTTGGGACAAATCGCGCCAAACCTCGCTTCCGCCGCGCGGGCCCATCCACCTGCAAACCCACGGCGGGGAAATTCGCTGGCGAAACATCTGGATTCGCGAAATTCCTGCCGAAGAAGCCAACGCGCGCTTGCGTGGCGACGACGCCGAGGCCGGGTTTTCCACGATTTTCAACGGAACCGACTTCACCGGTTGGACCGGCGCAGTGGACGAGTACGAAATCATCGACGGCGCAATCGTCTGCAAGAAAGGCAAGGGCGGAAATCTCTTCACCACCGAGCAGTACGCCGATTTTATGGTTCGCCTGGAATTCAAGCTCCCGCCCGGCGGCAACAACGGCCTGGCCATTCGCTACCCGGGCAAAGGAAATCCCTCCGGAGTGGCGCTGTGCGAGCTGCAAGTCATCGACAACACCGCGGAGAAGTATCAGAAGCTCAAAGACTACCAGTTTCACGGCTCCGCCTACAGCCAAGTGGCGGCGCAGCGCGGTTATTTGCGCCCGGTGGGTCAATGGAACTACCAGGAGGTCACCGTGCAAGGCAACCACGTGAAAGTGGAGCTAAACGGCAGCGTCATTTTGGACACGGACCTCCCCAAGCGCGCCCACATCACGCAAGGTCACTTCGGCTTTGCCGGGCACAGCGACCCGGTGGCCTTCCGCAACATCGCGATCAAAAAGTTGTAGGTTGGAGACCTATGCCTTGAGCTTCAGCAAATCGCAGGCTTCCAGGTAGCCGGCTGCGTTGGTTCCAAACTCGCGGACGCTTTTTCGGGCGAAATCTCCGCCGGATCGACGGATTTCAGCTTTTCCGTCGCGCGTCCGCCGGTTGCCTGGATTCTGGCAGTGTTGCGATAGAGCACCTTGAGCACCGCCAGCAGCCGACGCTCTTCCGGCAGTTGCCCCGCCATGACGAAAGCCGGTTTCAGCGCCATCATGGTGTGAAAACCGATGTAGTCCTCGCCACCGAACGAGCGTGCGTTGGCCAGCGCGCCTGCCTGGATCAATTGCGCGAGATTTGCCTCGCCGGCCTTGAATTTGGCGATCAACTGCGGCTGAAGTTTTTGCGCCGGGGTTTCCTGCATTGCCGCAACCAGCGGCTCCAATTTTCCGAAGTTCAGAGGCTTGGGAGCCTCGTTATCGGCGTAAGCGATGGAAACTCCAAGCGCTTCTGCCAAGGCGGGTCCGGCGGCTGCCACCAGCATCCCCTGACCAACCCTGCCGAGAAATTCGCGGCGGGCGGGTTGATTAGCTTTCATCCCTCAGGCTAACTCCGGACCGGGACGGCGAGCAAGCGCAATCGGCGCGATCGGCGCAATAAGAGAACTTGAAGTTGTGCCGCTCGTATGTGGAGCCAGCTATGTCACCGACGATTGCTCCGAACATGGTCTTTCTTCAGCGAACGTCAGAGTGTTGCGATAGGCTGCCTGAGGGCGCCCTCCGATTTCAAGGTCGATGGTTGAATTGTCATTTCGCTTTCGACTCCCGGCGGGCAGCCTGTTGATGAACTATAGCCGGCGGCCAACAGGGAAACGGTCAGCCAGCTTGCTGGGGGAACGTATCGAGGCGATCTCTGCCAAGTCAAGGTCCGAGCGCCGGGAAATCGCCCCGGTTGCGCGCGCCGCGGCTCCGGGGGATCCGGCCCGGTCGCCTCGGTGCGGGAGCGACCCGGGTGAGGCCCAAAACTGCCAACGGGACGCTGATTTTCGTGGCCGGGTGGGCACGGCGGGGCGTCGCCGCGACACGGTTCAATTCGGTTTGGGGCGGTTTTGCGGGTTCAGTTTTCATCGTCGCCTGGTTTGCAGGGCATTCAGGGGTTGCGGCGCCTCCGCGCCTCTGCCTCGGAACGAGGCTTAGTTCAACGTCCAGCATCGGCCGCCGACCGCCGTGGGCGCCGCGCCGATGCACAAGCGACTACCTGATTTCCCTGCAGCAATAAACTACGCGGCGGTGGGCGGTCTGCTGCATCCGTTTGTCGAAAGTGCAAAGGCGTTAGCAGGCTCTTCAACAACCGATAGCTTCGGAGCCATGCCCGAAGCTATCTTTGGGGCTATGCCCGTGTTAGGTGAGACGTTCAATTGGAAGTTTACTGATGACCCCTTCGATGTGGGTCGCGAATCCGCGGTAGTCGAAATCTTACCCCATAAATCGACGAAATGATTGAATTGTCACTAAAATTACCCATTTTTGGTGACAAATGGCACAGTCCGTTCACGACAAAGCTCGCAGAAGAATCATTATCGAATTGGCGATCTGACTACCAAGCTATGAGAGATTCGATGTTCTTTGAGGTGTCCTCCGAGATTCGAAGAAATTGTCAGCGTAGTCGGTGAGTTTGAGAATAAGTTCAATTCAGGGTAGTGGACCCGTAGCTGGTCGAACGCATCAAAATATATCCGGCTCCGCACCCACCGTCTTCCCATGCAAAAACCGGAAATCGCAACCTTCGTGCGCCTGAGTGATTTCCTCGGCGAAGAGCTTGCCGTAGCCGCGTTCCAGTTTCGGTTCCGGCTTTTTCCAGGTTTTTCTGCGATCTGCCAAAAATTTCCTCGCTCACATCCAGATGAATCTTCCGGGCCTCCACTTCCAGTTCGATGAAATCCCCGGCTCTACAAACGCTAACGGCCCACCCACGCATGATTCCGGCGAAACGTGCAAAACGCAGGTTCCGTAGCTCGTCCCGCTCATCCGCGCATTGGAAATCCGCAACTGCTTCAAACTTGCCTGGAATACAATTCGCGTTACCAATTTACGTGGCCAATCACCCCAACAAGCATATCCAGGCTGCTCTGAAATATGCCGAATCAAAGGGCTGGACGGTTCGGAAAGCGGGCCCAAGAGCCCATGCATGGGGAACGATTGTTTGCGAGCACGGTCATACAGATTGCCACATGTCAATTTGGTCCACGCCCAAAAGTCCAGAGAATCACGCGAAACAGATCCGGCGAAAAGTGGATCGTTGCCCCAGCGGTGATGATGGATAACTTTTCCAACATGAAAACCGAATACCGATTCCGGCTTAAAGTAAGTGGGGATTTTTCCGACCCCGTCACGGATGATCAGTTGCTTGATGCCTCGGATGCGTTGGGTGAAGCTGGCTGCGATGATGCCGCAGTAGGCGTTCGTGGAGGTAGCCTGGATCTGGAATTTGACCGAGCCCATGATTCTCTGCAGGACGCAATTGTGTCCGCCGTCCAAGACGTGGAGAGCGCCGGCTATCGGGTTGCCTCGATTGAAATGGATCGAGACGACGCGTTTCCGGTAGCGAGTTAACTAAAAAATATCCGGCTCCACATCCTCCGTCTTCCCATGCAAGAACCGGAAGTCGCAACCCTCATGCGCCTGAGTGATTTCTTTGGCGAAGAGCTTGTCGTAGCCGCGTTCCAATTTCGGTTCCGGCTTTTTCCAGGTTTTCCTGCGTTTTTCCAAGATTTCCTCGCTCACATCCAAATGAATTCTCCGACCCTCCACGTCCAGCTCGATGAAATCCCCAGTCTCCACAAACGCCAACGGCCGCCCACGCAGGACTCCGGCGAAACGTGCAAAACGCAGGTTCCATAACTCGTCCCGCTCATCCGCGAATCGGAAATCCGGACCATGTCGCGCACGCCCGCTTCGAGCAGCTTCTTGAGAATCGGCAGCATCCCCCATTCCGGAATGCATCAAAGCGGAATGAACTGAATCTGACTTCGCAATTCCTCAGCGTTCGAGCAATTGGAAATCAGTTCCAAATCCTCAACGCACTGTCCGATCGTGGTCTTGAGTTGATGGCCGAAAATCAGACCGGAGAATGGGTGTCCGTCGCTTTGATGCTGGCGAGCAATTGCCAGAAAATCGTCATCCTGCGAAAACAAGACCCTTTCCAATTCAGTGGCTCGCTCCATCAGATTTACATCTTCCATCTCGTGGGTCCCGTCCTCAAATGCAGTCAGGACATCAATTCCGCGAGCCCTCAGTTGGCTGGTCACCGCGCTTTGAACGTTGTGGTCCATGTAAAGTGGAACGCTCATGGGTACCTATCAAAAGCCACAGTCAGCCTTGGGAGTCACGGTCCTTCAAATGACCTTCGGCGCGTAGTCTTTGCCCGATTTGGTTGTACTGCGGATCATCGCGCAGCTTCTCAAATTCTTTCAGGCTGGTCTGCAATTTGCCCATCATCGCCTCCTGGTGATCGGCCAGGTAGTCTAGCGCCGAGTCGATTTCATTGGCCGTCAACTGCTGGTAGTTCGCCACCAAATCTTCCCGGGTCCAATCATTGGCGATCTGAGAGCCCAAAAGATGGATGATTTTGAAGTTTTTGCCTTCAATAATCGGAGTTCCATCTTCGCGGAAAGTAATGTGAGGATAATTTGAAACAACACTGGACATCCCTTCACTCTACCTCAACGCAGCCTGGGTGCCAGTCTCAAAAAATATCCGGCTCCGCATGCTCCGTCTTCCCATGCAAAAACCGGAAAATCGCACCCTTCATACGCCTGGGTGATTTCCTCCGCGAAGAGCTTGCCGTAGCCGCGATCCAGCTTCGGTTCCGGCGTTTTTCCAGGATTTCGTCGCTCACATCCAAGTGAATCCGGCGGCCTTCCACATCCGGCTCGATGAAATCCCCGGTTTCCACAAATGCCAGCGGCCCACCCACGTGTGATTCCGGCGAAACGTGCAAAACGCAGGTGCCGTAGCTCGTCCCGCTCATCCGCGAATCGGAAATCCGGACCATGTCGCGCACGCCGGCTTCGAGCAGCTTCAAGGAGCCGGGACAATCCTGTCCCGAGCAGAACCCGCGCCTAGCGGACCGGCGTTTTTCAGGACAATTACCGAATCCTCCGTCACCTCCAGGTTCGGGTCGTCAATCCTGGCCTTGAGGTCCGGGTAATCCTCGAAAACCACGGCGGGTCCACGATGCTTGAGCAAACGAGGATCGGCGGCGGTGGGATTGATGACGCAGCCGTCCGGGGCCAGGTTTCCGCGCAAAACGAACGTCGCGCCGGCTTTGGAGATCGGCTGGTCCGCTGGGCGAATCACGTTTTCGTCGTAAACGTCCGCGCCTTCCAGATTCTCGCCCAGGGTTTTGCCGGTGACGGTGAGGCTTCAGGCGGCGGGTGGTTTGAAAACTCGAACGCGGATCGGCCGGCACCGGTCCAGCCAAGAGCCAAGCTGCGTCCAGCCGCCGCGTTTTTTCAGTTCACAGGCAGGAAAGCTTGTGTCACCTTCGGGAGTGATGAAATTGGACGTTCTTTCGTTTTCAATCGCTTTCGCGCCGGTCTGCATTTGGGCTCAGGCCCAGGCCGATGCGCCGCAAGTCCCGGAAATCGAACAAATCCTGGCTCCGTTGCGCGCTTTGGAGGCCAAGGCCGGCGAGGCGGTCCAAACGCGCACCGAGAAATACCTGGCCGACCTCAAAACCCTGGAAACCAACGTGGCCAAGGCCACCGGCGAGTTGGAGCAAGTGTTAGTCGTCCGCAAAGAGCGCGAAGCCTGGGAAAAGGGCAAGCCAACGCCGGTGATCGACCCGAAGGATGAATCCAAGCCGCTGGAGTTGCGCAAACTGCGTTATTACTTCGACCGCGAGCGTGGGCAATTGGAGACGCAGGCGGAAACGGCGCTGGCCAAAGCACGGCAAGCGGCGGCGGCGAAGCTGAAGCGGCTGGAGGATGGCTGGACGCGGGAGAAGAAAATCGAGCTGGCGGTGGCTGCGCGAAAGGTGCGAGAGGGCTTGGCTGCGAAAGCAGTTGCGGACCCGGACACACCCAAACTGGGCTTGGGCGAAAAAGTTCCGTTCGTCAACGACGAGCCAGGCACGTTGCGGGCTTGGGGCAAGACCGATTATGGGGTCGAGGTGGAAAAGACCCTGCCCAAATCCGGCAGATTCGTTCAAGTCGCGACCCGCGGCCCCGGATGGTGGTTCGCTCGGGCTCGAAACGGCGACTGCATCAGTCACGATGGGTTCATGAAATCGGTGGACGGGATGGTGGTGCGGGAGATGCGCGATATTACGGGATTTGTGCACGCTTCCCAAGGCATGCCAATCAACAAAGATGGCCAATTCTGGACCGGGACGGGAGGTTGGACCAAAGAAACCACGGTCTACACCAGGGTGGGGCATAACAATTTCCGCGTGCGGGAGAACGGAGACGTCGAGATCAGTGGGCGGCATTGGACGCAGAACAAAAACCTGCCGAAACCGCCTGTTGAGAAGTTCCGCGATGTTGTCATGGGAAACGGCTCCAACGGCGCGGGCGTGTTTGTCCGCGAAGACGGGAGTGCTTTTGGTTGGCACCTGAGCCTCAGGAAATCCGAGGAGTTCCCGCTCGATACAACCGGCGAACGAATCGTGATGGTGGCCGGCGCCGTTTCGGTGGTGGCGGGCTTGGGCGAGCATGGGCGGGTGTTCTTTTGGGCGCCGGCGCCGGGCAATGATGTGGACCAGTTTCTCACCGAAAAAATCCCCGCTTCTGAGGGGCCGTTCACCGACATTCGGGTCGGTAGGGCAATCGCCGCGGCGCGCAAGCGGGACGGAAGTTGGGTGGCTTGGGGGACGCCGTCCGCGAGTGCTGAATTGATCGCCAAGATCAATGCACTGGGGCCGGTCAAAGATTTGGCGCTCGCCGATGAAAGTAAGTCGGCCTGGGTCATCTGGATTGAGTAGGGCAAACATTGTGTGCGACGCCGGCCGGTTGTAGGCAACAGCGGATGCCATGCCCACGTTTTTGCGGAGTCGTTGCGCGTGAGCCCTCCCCGGCTCAAGTGCTGAGCCATGAACATCCCCTGGCATCGTTTGATTGGCCTTCTGCTCAAAGACTTCTTCTTCGGAACGCGCTATGAGGTGGAGGTGGAACAGGATCTCTCCGTGCAACAACAGTTCGCCGACATCGTCGTTCTGGAAGACACCGGCTCCGATCTCCCAAAACCCGCTCCCAAGGAATTGCCGGACGGATTCGAGTATCTCAGCGAAACCAACGTCATCTCCTTCAAATCCATGAACCAGCCCTTCGACCGGTTCGCCTTGCTGGAACTGGGCGGGCACGGCGTCGCGCTGGCCAAGCTGCACGACAAAGATAATTGGCAGAGCTACCTGGATGAAAAGCTGAACATGTTCGCGCTCACCACGCGCCAACCCGCCACCGGCACGATGGCCAAGCTCTTGAAAAAGACGGCCAAAAACGCCCTCTACCAAATCGACCTGGTTGGTTTCCGCGTCATCGTCATCGTGCTAAGCAAAGCGCCCAAATCCAAGCGCAACGCGATCTGGAACCTCTTCAGCGGCCGGCCCAAGTTGATGCAATTCGGCGCGCGCAATTACCGCTGGAAAACCCGGCCCATCCTGGGTATTTTCAAGAAACTCTATCAAAAATTCCAACTGGAGGGAATCGAAATGCCCTACACCATTGAAGACTTCGTCAAAGAATATTACTCCGAGGAAATCAAGGAAATGCCTCAGGAAGAACGGCTGAAGTGGATTGCGGAAATCCCGGAAGAAGAACGCTTGAAGGGGATCTCGGAGGAGAAACGCTTGAAGGGGATTGCGACCGAGAAACGATTGAAAGGCATTTCCGCCGAAGAGTTGCGCAAGCGTCTGGAGGAACTGGAGAAGAGCGCCGGCAAAGGTAAAAACTAGGAGCTTGCCGGTTCGTTCCGTTTTGTCCGGAGCCAGAGCTGCGTCAAGCCGCGGCACTCCACAGGCAGGCGCCACATTTTTTCGGTTCACAGGCGGGGATGGGTGTGCCACCTTCCCGGGTTATGAAGTTGGTTGTTCTTTCGTTTTCAATTGTTCTCGCGCCGGTCTGCATCTGGGCTCAGGCTCAGGCCGATGCGCCGCAAGTCCCGGAAATCGAGCAAATCCTGGCGCCTTTGCGCGCCTTGGAGGCCAAGGCCGGCGAGGCGGTCCAAACGCGCACCAAGAAATACCTGGCCGACCTCAAAACCCTGGAAACCAACGTGGCCAAGGCCACCGGCGAGCTGGAGCAAGTGTTAGTCGTCCGCAAGGAGCGCGAGGCCTGGGAAAAGGGCGAGCCGACGCCGGCAATCGACCCGAAGGATGAATCCAAGCCGCTGGAGTTGCGCAAAGTGCGGTATTACTTCGACCGCGAGCGTGGGCAATTGGAGACGCAGGCGGAAACGGCGTTGGGTAAGGCACGGCAAGCGGCGGCGGCGAAGCTGAAGCGGCTGGAGGATGGCTGGACGCGGGAGAAAAAGATCGAGTTGGCGGTGGCGGCGCGAAATGCGCGGTTGGGGTTGGCCAATGCGAGCCCACAATCCGAGAACCAGGCACAACCTCCGGGTGAGTCGGTGGCAGGCACACCCAAGCTTCTCCTGGGTGAACAGGTGCCGTTCGTGAACAAAGAAACCGGCTCGCTTCGGGCTTGGGGCAAGACCAGTAGCGGAGTTGAAATCGAAAAGACCCTGCCAAATTCCGGACAATTTGTCCAAGTAGCAGCCGGTGGGGCGGATCGTTGGTTTGCCCTGGCCCGTAACGGAACGTGTTTGGTTCACAGCGAATTCGGCAAGTCGATCGACAATCTGAAGGAGGAGGAGTTGAAGAACATAGTGGGCTTCAGCCGATCTTCTCAAACTTATCCGACTAACAAAGACGGTGACTTGTGGATAGCAAGGTCCAATTGGAAACGGGACATTCGATTGCATGTGAGTGCCGGCCTGTACTGGTACTCGTTTGCTAACAATGGTAAAATCAGCATTGGTGGAACCGGCTATAATAAGAATCCGGATAAAAAGCCCCCTCTGGAAAAACTCGAAAATGTCGTGTTGGGAGGCGGGACTCCTCACGGAGGATTCGGAGCCGTTTTCTTTCGGGCAGACGGTTCAGCATTTGGATGGGCTGGAGGACGGGAGTTGGCGGTTGAAACGGGCGGCGAGCGCATCGTTGCGCTGGATGGAGGAGCCAGTGCGATCGCGGGCATCAGCGAAAGTGGCAAGATTTTTTTCTGGTCGGCATCTGGTAGTCCGGCGAAGCTGTTTACGGATGGGATTCCCCATTCGGAAGGCCCGTTCACCAACGTCCGACTTGGGAAAGACGTGGCGGCCGCCCGAAAGCAAGATGGCAGCTGGGTGGCGTGGGCCGCGGGAGGCGAGCCAAACGTGATTGCAAAAATCAACAGCCTTGGGCGAGTGAAGGATATGGATTTTCAGGAGAGTGGGGGCTGGGTGATTTGGATCGAGTGATTGGCAAGTGCGCGGCCTTTTGCTTTCGGGGTTGCGCAATTTGGGGGCGCCATGGTGCTGCGGCTTGGCGCGCTTTGGCTTCCGGGTACAGGTGAATGCTGCTTGGTTAAGGCGGATTGTTGGGGAAAACGCTCCGGTGAGCTTGTCTCGCCGGACCGCAAGACTAGTCGCTAACGCGCCACAAACACATCCATTCCCCTGCGAACTCGTCTCACGGGAAGCCAAGATTAACGGCTCTGGCAGCATCGACCCCGTGCTAGCGGCCGACCGGACAAGCCCTGTCCTTTGCACGCAAATGTGCCCAGGCAAACAGGCTCAGGCCGGCAATCGTCGCGTAGCGACCGTTTATCATAGCCGTGGGTTTCAACCCACGGGGCCGTGGGCAGAATTTACTCGTCGCGTTAGCGACCGCTCAAGCTGGGAAAGCATCATCAGTCGTAACGGTACCGCGAATCATATTGCACTCCATGCTTTGCCGGCAGCTTCACATATTCGGTATAGGAATTGGCCATGCGGGAGCGTAACAGCATGAACGGTCGCTACGCGACGTTTTTTCTTTCAACGCCGACCGTGGGTTGAAACCCACGGCTATGATAAACGGTCGCTACGCGACGAGTAGGGCGCAAGGAAGTCTTCATTTGCTTGGCACGAGTTGTGTGTAAAGGTCAGGACAAGCGGGCCGGGGGGGCGGCGGGCTGTATTTTTCCTGCCTGTGGTCAGCGGCTAATCTTGGCGTCTGGCGAGGCAGCTCGCCAGGGCGCACTTAAAACTAGTGTCCTGGAAGACAAGTTCGTTGCAAAAATGCGCGAGCCATTTTTTTTTTTGATTTCAAGGCGCGAGAAGGGAGCTGAGCGAGCTCAGTGACCGCCGAGCAACACAGAAATTGGGAAAAAGGGCCGCCTCTCTCAATTTTCCGACCGAAGGGAGGCACTTTTTTAGAAAGTTCAAATCATTCATTTTGCAACGAACTTGTCTTCCAGGACACTAGTGGCTTCCGGGTACAGGTGGATTTGACGCCGCCGTACATTTAAAACGCCCCGGCAATTCCCCTTTTCATCTCACCAATCCGCGTTTAGTTGCAACGCCATGGCCGAGGAGTCACCCGCCAGCCCCAATCCAACCCCGCCCACCGCCACCGGCCAGACCTTCGTCCCGCCCTCGCCGGAGGAACTCGACGCCGTGCTGGAGGGCTACGAGGTGGTGGAAATGTTAGGCGCCGGCGGGATGGGCGCGGTCTACAAGGCGCGGCAGCCGAAACTGGCCCGATTCGTCGCCATCAAAGTCCTCCCGCCTCTCCCGGAGGACGACGTGTTCAACTTCGCCGAACGCTTCCAACGCGAAGCCCAGGCCATGGCCCAACTGAGCCATCCCAACATCGTCCACGTCTACGATTTCGGCGAAACCAGCGACGGAAAGCTCTACTTCGTCATGGAATACATCGAGGGTACCGATTTGCACCAACTCATCCGCGGGGGACAACTCACTCCGGACCACGCGCTCGGCTGGATCCCGCAAATCTGCAGCGCGCTCCAATACGCCCACGCCGCCGGCATCGTCCACCGCGACATCAAGCCGGCCAACATCATGATCACCAACGGCGGGGAGGTGAAAGTGGCCGATTTCGGCCTGGCGAAGCTCACCGGGGGCGACGCGCCCGCCACCAACCTGACCCTGACCAATGTGTCGATGGGAACGCCGGAATACGTCGCGCCGGAGGTGTTGGAGATGGGCAAAACCGTCGATCATCGTGCTGACATCTTTGCGTTAGGCGTATTGCTCTACGAGATGCTGACCGGCGTGACCCCGAAGGGCCATTTCAAGCCGCCTTCGGAGAAAACGCCGGGCCTCGACCCCCGGTTCGACGACGTAGTTCTGCGGGCCATGGCCGCCGAGCCGGAGGAGCGCTTCCAGCAAGCCGGCGAGATCACCGACTCGCTGCTGCACATCCAGACCACGCCGGAACCCGATCCCCGGGCGGCGGGCGCCGCGGTCAAACGTCCCAAACTGATGACGGGACCGGTCCTGGAAAAAAGCGCGGCCGCGGCCGGCGTGGGCGAAATGAAGCCGGCAGCCGTGAAGAAGTCCAAGGCCGGCCCGGCGCTTGGTCTTGGCATCGGGATCGGGGTGGTTTTGTTAGCGGTGGGCGTGACGATCGTGATCCTTTCCGGTGGAGGGAAACCCGCGCCTACCAGCGGCAACGATATCGAACCGGAAGTGACTGAGACTCCGGCGCCAGCGCCACCAAAGGCCGAGCCCAAACCGGCGCCCGCTACTCCGAAACCTAAGCCTAAATCGAAGCCGGTTGAAGTCGTGGCAGTTACGCCCGAACCTCCTTCGACTCCGGCCGATGAGGTTGATGAAACCGAAGTGCCCACTTCAGCCGTACCGGCGCCCAGTCCACTTGCCGATAGTGGCGAGTGGGTTGATTTGGTGCCGGCGATTGATCCGCAAAAGGACGTGATCGGCGGTAAGTGGGAAAAAGCGAAGAATGGCGGACTTGTGAAACGCGCATCAACTGGGCCGTGGGCGTTCCTAGAAACGCCAATGACGCAAGACATAAACCCAATTCATATTCGCCTCACTTACTCCCTCAGCAAGCGCCGCCCCGCAACGCTCTTCATACCGCACCATGACAACGGAATTCTCGTGTTTTTCGGAGCTGGGCTAACTAAGACATTGGGAGACACAGACCGGCAAATTAACTATGCTCCGCCGAAGCCAAATGAATCTCATCTTCTGGAATTGACTGTCGTTCGTACTGGGTCGCGAATCCAACTCCACACAAAAGTCGATGATGATCATTCCTATCATTGGGACAGCGACCACCACCGTCACGAAAATGCCATCGAATTTCTGACGGAATCTGGTGGACTTTCGTCAGATCGCCTTCAATCCATTTCAGGAATCGCTTTGGGCGCCACCAGCGAAGCCGAATGCACCTTTCACAAGATTGAGGCAATCGGGGCCGGCCGTCTCCCTTCTGCTACTCCGCCGCCCCAATCCGAAGTCCAACGCCGCCTCGCTGAAGTGCGCAACCAATTCCGCAAGCGTTACCAAAGCGAAGTCCACCCCGCCCACGAACAACGTGTCGCCAAGCTGAACGAAAGCTACATCAGCGCCTTGAAACGGGCCGAGAACGCGGCGTCCAATGCTGCCAACCTGGATGAAGTGCTGATCATCCGCCAAGAGATCGCCCGTGTCGAAGCTGGCGAGCCGATGCCGGATGCCTCGGCCGACGATCCGAAAAAAATCCCCGCCGCCGTGATCAAGCTGCGCCAAACCTGGCGCGCGGCCGCCATCGAACTCGAAAAACAACGAACCGCCGAAACCGACACCCTGGCCGGGGAATACGACGCGGCCCTGGAAACCCTGCAACGCGAATTCACCAGCGCGGCCAAGATCGACGAAGCCTTGGAGGTTAAAGCGGTGCGGGACAAACTGAAGGCGGGAGACCGCGGTTGGACCGCAGCAGACCAGCCTCCTGCATCTTGAGCCTTGCCGTGGCGGCGGAGATAGTCGCGGGTGAGGGGAGGTTGCAGGAACCTAACAGCCTCAAAAAATATCCGGTTCTGCATCGACCGTCCTCCCATGCAAAAACCGGAAATCGCACCCTTCATGCGCCTGGGTGATTTCCTCGGCGAAGAGCTTGCCGTAGCCGCGGTCCAATTTCGGTTCCGGCTTTTTCCAGGATTTCCGGCGTTTTTCCAGGATTTCCTCGCCAACATCCAGATGAATCCGGCGACCCTCCACATCCAGCTCGATGAAATCTCCGCTCTCCACAAACGCCAGCGGCCCACCCACGTGTGATTCCGGTGAAACGTGCAAAACGCAGGTTCCGTAACTCGTCCCACTCATCCGCGAATCGGAAATCCGGACCATGTCACGCACGCCGGCTTCGAGCAGTTTTTTCGGGATCGGCAGCATCCCCCATTCCGGCATACCCGCGCCTAACGGACCGGCGTTTTTCAGGACGATGACCGAATCCTCCGTCACCTCCAGGTTTGGGTCATCAATCCTGGCTTTGAGGTCCGGGTAATCCTCGAAAACCACGGCCGGGCCACGATGCTTTAGCAAACGCGGCTCAGCGGCGGTGGGTTTGATGACGCAGCCGTCCGGGGCCAGGTTTCCACGCAACACGAACGTTGCCCCGGCTTTGGAAATCGGCTGGTCCGCGGGGCGAATCACGTTTTCATCGTAAACCTCCGCGCCTTTCAGGTTCTCACCCAGGGTTTTACCGGTGACGGTGAGGCAATCCAGATTCAGCTGACCAGTGATCCGGCTGAGCAAACCGCGCAGGCCGCCGGCATCGTAGAAATCCTCCATCAAAAACTCGCCGCTGGGGCGAATGTTCGCCAGGACCGGGGTTTCGTGGGAAATCTCATCAAACCGGTCGATCGTCAGCTTCACCCCGGCGCGGCCGGCCATGGCGATCAGATGCACGATCGCGTTCGTAGATCCGCCGATGGCCATGTCCGCGCGGATGGCGTTTTCGAAAGAAGCTTCGGTCGCGATTTGGCTCGGCTTGAGCTCCTCCCAGGCCATGTCCACGATGCGCCGGCCACAACGTGTCGACATCGCGGCGTGTTCGGAATGGACCGCGGGAATCGAGGTGGAACCTGGGAGGCAAAACCCTAATGTTTCGGCAATCGCGCCCATCGTGGAGGCCGTGCCCATGGTCATACAATGGCCGGGCGAACGTGCGATTCCGTCCTCCAGCTCCCGCCAGGCGTCCTCGCACAAATTCCCCGCGCAACGCTCCGCCCAGTATTTCCAGACGTCGCTGCCGGACCCTAACGTTTCCCCCTTCCAGCCGCCCTTCAGCATCGGGCCGCAGGGCAGGAAGATGCTGGGCAAATCCGCGCTGAAGGCTCCCATCAACAACGCCGGCACGGTTTTGTCGCACCCGCCCATCAGCACGGCGCCGTCCAGCGGATAGCAACGCAGGGTCTCCTCCACCTCCATCGCCACGAGGTTGCGGTAGAGCATCGACGTTGGCTTCATGTAGGTCTCGCTCAGCGTCATGATGGGGATTTCCAGGGGAAAGCCGCCCGCCTGCCAGACGCCGCGTTTCACCTCCTGGGCGCGGTCGCGAAAGTGGGTGTGGCAGGGTTGGAGATCGCTCCAGGTGTTAAGGATGCCGACGACCGGTTTGCCCTGGTAGTCCTCGCGGCTGTAGCCCATTTGCTTGTTGCGGGATCGGTGGCCGAAGGAGCGGAGGTCGTCGGGGCCGAACCAGCGGTAGCTGCGGAGGGATTTGGGGTCGCGTTTTTTGGCTGGCATGTGCGTAGGTGTGGCGCGAGCTTGCAGCTTGCGATGCGTGGCGCGAGTTTGCAACTCGTCGCCGGTGCAATACCCCAAAACCAACCGGATTCAAAAATGGATGGTGATAGAGTCATTCACCGGTCGCGACTCACAGAGTCGCGCCACGCATCGCAAGCTGCAAGCTTGCGCCACTTTTGAACAGTACGCCAAATCCAGGGTTCAAACGTGGAATGCGCCACGTTGTTCTGCTTTTTTTAGGATTTGCCCTTCAGATCGCCAACGCCGCTGAGTTCCATGTTTCGCCTGGTGGTTCGCCTGAAGGTGATGGCTCGGAAGTCAATCCGTGGGATCTAGCTACGGCGTTTGCCCATCCCGCTTCCGTTCAAGCAGGTGACACGATTTGGCTCCATGGCGGAACCTACCGGGGAACCTACGAAAGCCGTCTCAAAGGCACAGCCAATGCTCCAATCACCGTCCGGCAAGCTCCTGGCGAGCGTGCAACGATCGCTTTGGAGAAATCCGGGAAGCTGGGTGTGGCGCTTTGGCTGCGTGGGGAACATGTTCGCTACCAAGGCTTCGAGGTAACCTGCCTGAACCCGGTTCGCCGCACGGAGACGCCTGGTTCCTGGCCTCAGGATTTGCGGCGTGGAAGCGTGGAGATTCGTGGTTCGCACCAGCAGTTGCTGAACCTGGTGATTCACGATTTGGGCAACGCGATCGGTTTCTGGAGCGAGGCCGAAGGGGGCGAAATCAACGGCTGCCTCATTTTCAACAATGGCTGGGATGCACCGGATCGCGCCCATGGACACGCGATTTACACACAGAACGAAAAGGGCACGAAGCGAATCATCGACAACATCCTCTTCAACCAGTTTCGCAATGGTCTGGCGCTCTACGGTTCTCACAAGGCGACGCTTCGCGGTTACCGGATCGAAGGAAATGTGTCATTCAACAATGGCGCACCGGCGGGTCCGAATCGCGCGGGACGGAATCTGCTGGCGGGTGGTGGAGCTCCTCTGGAAGACATTGAGATCATCAACAACTTCACCTGGGGCATCGGCGGAGGACTGCAGATCGGCTACCCGTGGGGGAAGATAAATAAATCGACGTTGGCGCGTGGCAACTATGTGCGCGGGGTTTCGTTTTACCAACCTGGGAACCTCACGTTCCGGGAAAACACGGTGTTCGACCTCAGCACGGTGATCCTGGCGATCGGTGAGGAAACGAAGATTGAAAACCTGGACATCGACGCGAATTCCTATCACTGGAAAAAGACAAAATGGAATCCGTTTGCGACTTCCGCCGCGGAGGGGAACTCCGGAATGAAATTTGAGGGCTGGCAGGGGAAGGCGCTGGACGTCGGCTCTACCTTTTCAACAGCGATGCCGGCGGAGAATCGGGTCTTTGTGCGGCCAAACCAGCATGTTTTCGGCCGGGGTCACGTCATTGTCTACAATTGGGAAAAACGGGACGAAGTCCTGGTGGATTTGTCCCCGTTCTTGAAGACGGACCAAGCATTTCGAGTCGTCAGCGCGCAGAACTTTTACGGGCCGCCGCTGATTCGTGGAGTTTTTGATGGGAAGCCAGTGGGAATTCCAATATTGCCAGGTCCGCGGATGTTGCCGCTCGGACTGAAAGATGTGGAAATTGCCCCGACGGAGCCGGATTTTGCCGTGTTCGTGGTGTTGCCGGAGTAGGAGCTTACGACAATCTCATTTTTTCTATTTTGCAGCCTGATGAGCTGGGTGCCTTCCAAATCCTCGCGGGCTATCGCGCCACGGCGGAGTTCTTTGGAGTCACGTTTTTTGGCGGGCATGCTTCTAAAAAAAGTGGCGCAAGCTGCAAGCCCGCGCCATTTTGGCTCCCCATGCCCGAACCTCAACCATGAGCGTGGCTTCACCAGCAATGCACCTTGCCAGCCCCAAACCGGGCCAATTCGTCATTTTGGAAGGCGTCAGTTGGGAGCAGTACGAGGCGCTCGACCGTGAGTTGGAGGGGCTTTCCGTCCGGCTGACATTTCTGGATGGAACCCTTGAGATCATGCCTCCACCCATTTCTGACGAACACGAAAGCCGTAGCCGCCATTTTGCTCACCTGGTGGCGGAGTTCTGCCTCCACACCGGAATCAAATTTTGGAGTCGAGGAAGTAAGACGCACAAGAAACTGAAAGAAGCTGGTGTGGAACCCGACGAGCAATTTTACTTCCACGAACAGGGCGAAATCCCGGATTTGGCGATCGAAATTGCGCTCACTTCAGGCGGCATCGAGAAATTGGACGTGTATCAGCGATTCGGGATCCCGGAGGTCTGGATTTGGCGTGAAAACAAGCTGGAGGTTCACCAGTTGGCCCCAAGCGCAACCAACGGATACCGGAAAGTGACGGCCAGCCAGGTATTGCCTGGAATCGACCTCAAGAAACTGGCGTGCTGCGCCAAAATCAGCGAATCCAGCGAAGCCATTTCCCAGTTTCGGAAAAGTTTGCCCTAACCAACGAAGCTCAGGCCAAATTCGGTTCACTCGCCTCCGCCAATTCCCCGCAGGCTTCAAGCGCCAGAATCGCGTAGGCGGTGGCGGAGTACGTCAGGACGCTGTTGGGCCGATTGTTGAATGATGGCACGAACCACCGGCCACTTTCCCGTTGGTTCGCTTTTAGCCACGCCACGCTGCGCTCGTCCGATGCTGGGACGCCGGCTTTGCGGAGGGCGTGGATCACGAAGGCGGTGCCGTAGGGGGCGCTCCCCCAATCACCCCCGATTTTTGCCATGTCGAATCTGGGCCAACCGGCGTTGATCTCGCCGACCGACCAGCCACCGTCCTCGCGCTGGGTTTCCAGCAGATTCCGGACGGCTTCCTGGCGTCGGGCGTCGTCCATCAACCCATTTACCTCACTCGACGCCCAGAGCAGCATGCCGGTTTGGTGCAACGTCTGGAGCGGGCTTTTGCGGACATGTTCGCGAATGCGTTCCAGAGCCTCGCTTGCGGCCTCAGTTTCGGCATAGTTTCCGGGCGCGACGGCGAGGAACCGCTTCGGGCGCAACTGCCGATTTTCTCACTCTGCCGGATTCAGGGTACAACAAGGACGAGGACCACCGAAGCGCGACAAACCAAATGAAGCAATCACACAATTCCCGCCAATAACGCCCCAATTCCGTAAGCGATGCCTGCTGCGGCTCCGCCGATCCCAAACGTTTCGGCCCCGGCGACGAGCCAGTGTTGATGCACGAATCGACTTTTCAATGCTCCGATGCCGAAAAATGCGATTCCCGTCATGAACGCGCTGATGGGAAAGGCTCGCAATCCTGTCTCCGCCACAAAGTTCAGGACGTAGGGCAAAAGCGGAATGGAGCCAACCAATACAAATGCACAGAACGTCACCAGGCCCGATTTCCAGGCTGGAGGCGCGGACAGCGGCAGTCCGAGTTCCTCTTGGATCATCGTATCCACCCAACGCTTTGGATCTGCTGTAATCACCTCGACGACATGCTCCAACTCATCGGCTTCAAAGCCTTTCGCGGCAAATATCTGGCGAATTTCTTCGCGCTCGCCTTCGGGGTAGAGCTTGATGTGGCGCTCTTCCTCCCTTCGCGCCTCTTGTCCCTCCTGAGCTTCAGCTCGCGATCCAAGAAAGTTGCCAACCGCCATACTAAACCCGTCCGCGACCAGGTTTGCGATTCCCAACACAATCACCACGCCAGCGGAAAGCCCGGCTCCGGCAACGCCTGCCACGATGGCAAAAGTCGTCACCGCGCCGTCGATCGCGCCAAAGATGAAATCCTTCAGAAAACTCTGGCGCGGCCCTTCAGCCAAGCGCTGACGAATCCTAGCGGGTGTATGTTCCCGCTGGAGTTCGGTTAGATCACTTTCGGGCATAAGGCTGTGTAGTGTGCACGATTCGCCGTGCATGACGGGTCCGGTCGGCAGGACGGCCCTATTTTACACAAAACATCTATCACCTTGGCTTTTAGCCGAAATTCCATTCACCTGCAATTTGATTCCGATTTCCGCCGGCCCGAACCCGTCCTCTTTCGCCTCCGATTTTCACGAGAGCATTCGAAGTCCTCGTCACCCGCCTGGACGGACTTGGCCGAACGAGCAGCCGCCGCTTATCGCCGCTCATGATGATGATCGTGTTGTCCAATTCTCCGTTTTTCTCCAGCAGCCCGATCGTTCGTCCCGCGTCGCGATCGAATCGTTGCACCCGGGAGGTAGTAATCGCCGAGATCGGTTCGAATCGTTTCGTTGTCCGGGAGGCAGGCGGGAACCTGGATGGCCGCGAGATTCATCCCCGCACGCTTGCTGGCTTGCCAATCGTAGGGACGGTGCGGCTCTCCGGCGCCGTACCAAATGCAAAACGGCTTTCCACGAGGGCGTTTGGCGTAGAATTCCTCGAAGCTCTTGAACTTGGCGCCGAAAGGATCGTTGCCGCGATAGGTGTGTTTGCTAGGTGCCGTGCCTTTGCGAGAAAACCCGGTCACGTAACCCGCTTCGGCTAACAAATCGGGATAAACCGGCGTTTTCTTGGGAATCGAGCCGCCCAGGTTCGCCCCATTGCCCAATCGCCAGTGGTACTGGCCCGATGCGATGGCATGCCGGCTCGGGGTGCAGGATGGCGCGGAAACGAAGGCGTTGCGAAACAAGACGCCTTCACGGGCCAGGCGATCGAAGGTCGGCGTTTGGACGAATGGATCGCCCAGCGCGCTAGCGTGCGGGTAGGACCAGTCATCGCCCATCAAAACCAGGATGTTGGGACGTTTTTGGCTACCGGCGCTGCTCACCTTCTTCTTTCTGGGCCTCCGGGCCGGAGGAACGGGTGGCTTGTTTGGACGCGGGTCGATGGGATCGAAAAAGCGCATGTTCTTGCCCACGCGATCAAAATCGCCCAGGTCTTCGCGCATCGATTCGGCCAAATCCAGCAACTGCTTCACCACGTCCGGATGCTGAGCGGCGACGTTCGTGGTTTCACCGAGATCCGCTTCCAGATCCACCAAAAACGGCTCCTCGAATCCAACCCGGTCGGCGGGTGCGATGTGCTGATTCACGCTGAATGGCGCCACCACAACTGGTTGCGCGCTTCGTGGGAGGTGCAGCTTCCACTTTCCCTGCCGGACGGCCTGGAGTTGGACCCGGAGATAATAGAAAAACGCTTTGTCAGGATTCGCCTGGTCGAATTGGCCATGAAACAGGTGCCGAATATCCTCACCATCGATGACGCCATCTTTCGGCGCCTCGGTTCCCGCCAAAGCCACGAAGGTTGGCAGCAAATCCAGCGTGCTGGCGATCGAATCGCAGGTCGTCCCGGCAGGCACGCGGCCCGGGCCCCAAAGGATGGCCGGAACCCGCACACCACCTTCAAACGTCGATACTTTTCCGCTTCGCAGCGGCCCGGCCGAACCTCCGTGATCTTGCGGAAGGTGGCCATCGGCGAGATCCTTGTTTTTGATGAGCCAGGGCCCATTATCGCTGGTGAACAGGACGTAGGTGTGTTCTGCCAGCCCCATTTCCTGGATCGCGTCCAGGATTCGCCCCGAGTTGTGATCGATTTCCTCCACAACATCGCCGTAAAGCCCGCGCTTGCTCTTGCCCTTGAATTTTGGCGTCGCATCCAGCCGGGTGTGGGGCATTGTGTGAGGGAGGTAGACGAAAAACGGCTTCTCGCGGTGGTTGCGCATGAACTGGATCGCCTCATCCGTGTAGCGCTCGGTTAGGGGCGCCATGTCCGCCTTGGGTTCGATCAGCTCCTCGTTGCGGTAGAGATTCACCACCCGGTCGTTGCTGGTCGGCGTGCCGAAGAAATAGTCGAAGCCCTGGTGCGTTGGGAAAAGATCCGGGAAAAATCCGGTTTGGGCATGCTTGGCGAGGTCCCACTTCCCGAAGCAGCCTGTGGCGTAGCCCTCTTGCTTGAGCACCTCGGCGATGGTGATTTCGTCACTGTGCAGAATTGGGTGGACCTGCTTCACGTTGCCGCGCTCCGCGACGCGCAGAGGATAGCAGCCGGTCATAATCGAGGCGCGCGACGGTCCGCAAATCGGTTGAGCGTAAAAACTGGTGAACCGCATCCCTTCGCGCGCCATGGCATCCAAGCGGGGCGTGCGGATGGCGGGAGATCCGAAGCAGCCGACATCCTCGTAGCCCAGGTCATCGGCGAAGATAACGACGAAATTCGGCGGACGCTCGGTTGCCGTTGCTAACATAAGAAAGCCAAAACCTAGAAGGCAAAAATTGAGCGGAAATTTCATGAGCGTAACAAAGGAATTCTCCGAGGGGGGATAGTGTCCAGGGTTTTTCGAGAAGCCCTCCGATCGTTTCACAGCCGGATTCTTCCGCGGCGGCCAACTGCAAATTCGTCCGCGTTGGCGGGAATCGCTCCAATATCCGGGGCATCGGCGCGAAATGGATCCGGCCAATCATTGGGAATCGCGATTCCTGCACGGATAGCCGGGCTGTCTGGCTGAAGCCGAAACTCTTTGAGAAGAGGATCCGCGAGGATGGAACGAACCTCGGAGGTTGGCAGCAAATTTCGAAACTTACCAAAGAACTTCGCCGCATCAGGCGCGGCCGGATCCGGCGTCCAATAGAGATTTCCGTCGCTCCGAAAGTCATCCTCCGGCTTCGGCGCGACGATAGCCGCCGTGCGGGCGTTGTGATAGAAAATGTTGTTATACACGCGCCTTGGGTTGCCCGCGCGCAATCCCCCAAAAGCGCTGCCCGCCGCGCGCCGCTGTGGATCCCCGGTAAGCACGGTGTTGTGATAAATGTTCATCGCCGGCCAGGGCGGAGAACCGTGGTCTCCCATGAATTTGCCCGTGCTGAATCTGGGCTCCGCATTTTGCGCCGACGGCCGCCCGGTCTGAACCGGTTTGCGGAGATCGACGATGTTTCGATAGATGAAGATCTGGTCGTGAGTTTCCGGCCAGGGACCACCGAATGCCAATGGAGTCAGTATCTGGCGGAACAAATTCTGCTCGATGTAGATTTGCGGATCTTTATCCTCCAAGCGGTGCCGCTTATACATCGGGCTCAGATAGATTCCATCGTCTTGCATGTTTTCGATGAGGTTGTGATGAAAACGCGCATTGATCGCGCCCAGGTAAGGACCGTCGTGGGCGTCTGTGAACTCGCAGTATCCGATTTCCCAATCGTCGTTCTGCGGAAACGCGTAGACGCTGGATTCAGCGCCTGAATTGATCTCTATCGAGGCATGCGTATTGAGCCGCGAGAGATTGCGATGCGGCCTCCCCGGATAGTCGCGTTTGGACCCATCCCCGCGAAACGTCCATGGCGCGGTGTTGCCGTAAATGCCGCAATGCAGCAAACGCAGGATCCGCGTGCCTGTCGCGCGGATTCCGTATGCGCCCGCCCAAATGGTGACGTTGTCGAACTCGATATCGACCGCCTGATCCAGCTCCACCGCGGAGTATCCAGCGCCGCGAATCGTGACATCGTGAATCCGCACCTGGCGGGCTCCGTCCAGCATCAACGGGATTGAGCGAAATGGCGCCAGGATGAGCGGGAGTTCTCGTGGATCGCCGGGGCCTACGTAATTGGGAACCGGCGCTGGCAGGTTGGTCTTGGCCAGGCGAATATGGATGTGTCCAGTTTCCCGGTTATACCACAATCCGGGCCCCAGATAGACCGGCTTCAAATCCGTCTCATCTCTACGTTCCCAATCCTCCCAATCGAAGGTCTCGTTCGCGGCTCTTAGATCCATGGCATGATAGTAGGTTTGCAGACCTATCATGGAATCGCCGAACGAACCCAGGACGTTGCGCAGATTCGCAAAACTGGATTTGGAGCGAAACTCGCCAGCACTGCCGCCGATGGGTTCCCACGCTTGGCCGGGCGTTTCAAAAAACTCGGCAATCCCTCCGTCGATGATGGCGTGCTCGCCAGGATAGCCGCAAATTGTGATAGGTCCGCTCAGAGCAATGCGGAGGTTTTCGCGATAGGTTCCGCCGCGCAGATAGAGCGTATCGCCCGGGCGCAATTTTGTCAGCGCGTGGCTGATTTTTCGCCAGGGAGCGGCCTCGCTACCGTTGTTCGCATCCACGCCGGTTGGGCTCACAAAGTATCGGGGACCATCGGACAGCGGACGATCCGACGGATGCTCCAATGGTCGCAGAGGAGGATGTGAGGCGTCCTGTGCAACCGCGGTCGCAATGCCCAGGAAGAGGAATAGGAGGCTTCGCATGATCGAGGAAGCTCACGCGATTCCACGCTTCCATCTTTCCGTGGCTGAAAGTTCCAGTGGTAGCGGCGTCCTTGAAACCCGCTTTAAGCGGGGCAGAACCCCAAAGATAATAGTAGTCGCCGATATCCGTCCGAACTGTTTCGCTATCCGGTCTCGCAACGCACTCCCCACGGGACGATATTCGTGCTGGAATCCGGCGGAGGCTTGCCTCACAGTCGCCCCATGAGTGACCAACCCGCCCATCGCCAGTTTTCCGGCCCCATGCTCGATGGCCCGGACCGTGCCGCGAGCCGCGCCATGCTCTACCCGGTCGGCTTCAAAACCGAGGACTTCGCCAAATCCCAGGTCGGCATCGCCAGCACCTGGAGCATGGTGACGCCGTGCAACATGCACATCAATCGGTTGGCCGAAGAAGCGGGTAAGGGCGTGGACGCCGGCGGCGGGAAATCGGTGATTTTCAACACCATCACCATCTCCGACGGAATCTCGATGGGCACCGAAGGGATGAAGTTTTCACTGGTTTCGCGCGAGGTGATCGCCGATTCCATCGAGACGGTTGCCGGTTGCGAAGGCATGGACGGCGTCGTCGCCATCGGCGGTTGCGATAAAAACATGCCCGGCTGCATGATGGCGCTGGCCAGGCTGAACCGACCGGGAATTTTCGTCTACGGCGGCACCATCAAGCCGGGTTGCTTCCAGGATGAGGACGTCGACATCGTCTCGGTGTTCGAGGCTATCGGCAAACACTCCGGCGGGCTGATTTCCGACGAAGAACTGGCTGGCGTGACCGAAAACGCGATTCCCGGCCCTGGTTCCTGCGGCGGCATGTACACGGCCAACACCATGGCCAGCGCCATCGAGGCTCTGGGCATGAGCCTGCCCAACAGCTCCGCTCAAGCCGCGGTCAGCGACGAAAAAATGATGGACTGCTTCGACGCTGGCGCCGCCGTCATGCAGATGATCGAGCGTAGCATCCGCCCGCGCGACATCATGACCCGCGAAGCTTTCGAGAACGCCATCACCCTCGTCACCGCGCTCGGTGGCTCGACAAATGCCGTGCTCCACCTCATCGCCATGGCTTCCGCGGCGGAAGTGGAGCTAAAAATCGACGATTTCACCCGAATTGGCGCGAAAACGCCGGTTTTGGCCGACCTCAAGCCCAGCGGCCAGCACGTCATGATGAAACTGGTCGAAATCGGCGGAACCCGGCCGCTCATGCGCATGCTTTTGGACGAAGGCCTGCTGCACGGCGACGCTCTCACCGTCACCGGCCGAACCATGGGCGAAAACCTGGAAAACGTGGAGCCCAAGTATCCCGACGGCCAAACCGTCGTCCGCGGCTTCGACAATCCGATCAAAAAAGAGGGCCACCTGGTGATATTGTACGGCAACCTGGCTCCCGACGGCGCAGTGGCCAAAATTAGCGGCAAAGAGGGCGAAAAATTCACCGGCAACGCCCGCTGTTTCGATTCGGAAGAATTCGCGATGAAAGCGATTTTAGACGGATCAGTGGTCAGTGGCGACGTCATCGTGATTCGCTTCGAGGGACCCAAAGGCGGCCCCGGCATGCGCGAAATGCTCGGCCCCACCGGCGCCATCATGGGCCGCGGATTGGGCAAAGAAGTCGCGCTGATTACCGACGGCCGATTCTCCGGCGGCAGCCACGGCTTCGTCGTCGGCCACATCACGCCCGAAGCGTTCGAAGGCGGCCCCATCGGCCTCATTCGCGACGGCGACAAAATCACCATCGACGCCGTGAAGCACGAAATTACCCTGCACGTGGATGAAACCGAGATCGCATCGCGCAAATCCGAATTTCAGCCTCCCAAGCCCAAACACACCCGCGGTGTCCTGGCCAAATACGCCAAGCTGGTGAGTTCGGCGAGCCGGGGAGCGGTTACGGATTTGGGTTAGCAGAAAAGTTAGGAATTCGACCGAAAACCTTTGTGCCTTCGAGATCCCTGAACTTCGGTCGAAATCGACGCCACGCAGCTCCCGGCAATCGGTTGCGGAAAGAACTCGCGTCTGGTGAATTTGGCCATGTCGTTGATTTCAAAAGTTGGGATGGGCAGGCTGGGATTCCGTTCGGAAAAATGGTGCAGCTCTCGGGTGAAAAATGTCGGGATGTTACCATAGCCACGCGTCGCCACTTTGTCGACCACGGCGCGGCCGGCGCGGCGTTTTTCGACAAAGCGCGGGCTCATCACGCTCAAGAGCGGTTCGCCGCGTTTTTCGCCCTCAATCGTGCCGATGACCCAGGTTTCGACCGCCATGCCTTCGATGCGGTGGATTCCCGAGCTTTTTTCCACGGCTTTCATGCCCCAAAGCTTGAGTTCGTCCTGGAAACCGGAGGTCATCGCCGGCGCGACGAAGAGGATGCTGACCTTTGAGAGCGACGGTTTGTTTTCCTCGGCGGCGTGCCAGGCTCCGAGCCGGGAGAGCATCAGGGCCAGGTCGCCGTTGCGCAGCGATGCGGTAGGGCCTTTGAGTTCGAAGAGGGTGATGTCGTTGAGGCGGGAAAAGACGCTGGGGGCGGCTTGCAGGACCCAATCGGTGAGTTTTCGCCGGTTTCGACGGGCCACGAGGTCGATGCTCTTGGGGAGCTCGCCGGTGCTGACTTCTTTTTCGCAGCGGCACACTTTTTCCAGGAGCCAGGCGGTGATGGCGGCGAAAACCGGGTGCCACCAGGTTTTATCGGCTGCGACCTGCGATGTTGGGGTTTTCGGCGGTTTGGCGGGTTTCTTCTTTTTGGCCTCAGTTTCAAGCTCCACCAAACCTGTCTCGCCCATCCGCCGAAAATCGATGCCAATCGAGTTAGTTTTTCCCTGAATTGCCTTCAGCCTGCTTGTCGAACAATTGACGAATCTGTTCGAGATCCATGGCGGACAAGCCTCTGAGCCGCTCCTCCACAGGCACGTCCTTGAGCCTATCCTCCATCGAAATATGCTCGAGCACGTATTCTGCTTCTAGTGCTCCGCCCAGTCTAAAGCTTCGGATAAATCTCCCATTGTAGAATGGGATGGTTCGCGTGACTTTCCATGGCCTTCCTTTTTTCGAGTGAACGGTGGATAGTAGGCAGTGATTCGTTTTTGGACAAGGCCTTTGAACTGTGCGCAGTCCACGAACGTCGTCCAAAGCCATTCGAACCAATCTGGATTGCAGTTCATTCCGGCGAAAAAGATGACGATCGAGAGCGGGTACGAATGGCTTGAACGGATTAACTGTTGGCGTTTGAAGCTCAATTCGCAAGGAAATCGCGAAAACCCGCCTCACTGCTCCGTCACCGCCATAAACTGAGCCAGGACAAATACGCTTGCCAGCAGCACGCCGTAAACAATGACGATGATCATCGCGATTCGGCCTCCCACCGGTTCGCGGGGGTCGGCTCCGTAGTTGTTGGGCTGATCCGATCCTGGGTTGGGGCCGAGCAATCCCGTTTCGATAAAGGACCATAGGGCTCCGATGTAGGGAATGGCCGCGGGAGCGCGAGTTAAGGTGACGATCGCGGGTTTGCCCGAGCAGCTTGCCGAAGTAAGGCTGGGCAGCGGCTACCTTTCGGCCTCCACCACCCGCCTGATGTTCGCCAAGCCGGCCGGTTATGCCGGAGATGTGAAGATTTGGGTCCGTTGGCCGGATGGAACCGACGAGGAGCGAACGGTTTCCGCGAAAGGCGAGATCACCATCGACCAAAGCAAAAAATCACAGGTTGAAGTGACCCAAACCGACTGAGCTACGGCGCGAGCGTATGAAGAGCCTTCAAAAAAGAGGCTGTCTAACCTAACTCCTGTCGGGCGACGAGTTTTCCCGGACGGCGAGCGCGTCGGCAAAGGAAATGCGGTCGGGCCACTGGACGTCGATGGGTGTCATGTTAGGCTGGCGCGGTTCGCGCTTTCCACACGCCGAGCGCCTCCAATTGATTGGTTCGTCGGGATTTGGTCGGCAGGCAGGCGTCATTGGCCTCACAAAGTCGCCAACGCGCGCCCAAGTCAAATCCCGGCTCTGGCTGGCGTATTGGCGGCTAAAATTTGCTAGGCATGAAAAAAATCAACTTTTTGACTTGCGCTAGGGTCGGGAATGCCAAGCGTGCCGACATGAAAAGGTTGACTTACTGTTGGGGCGTCGCCATCACTGCGATTTCGTTGGCTAGCGTTGGCATCGCCGCGGATGACGAAGAGAAAAAGGCCGCTAAGAAACCCACGGCGCAAGAAAGGGAGATTCTGGCCGCCGAGAAATTGTTGGATGGGCTGAGTTCCACCAACAAGGGCCGCCTAACCAAGCTACTCAACAGTGGCACGGCCAAGGAGCTGGCGGCATTGCCCGGAATCGGGAAAATCACCGCCGCCGCGATCGTCAAGGCCCGCCCTTTGGAATCCTCCGCGCACTTGGTGACGGTGAAAAGCGTCGGGTTAAAGACGATGGAGAAAATCGTGGCCTTCGTGGATGGCGGAGGACTCTCGGCCGCGGCGGAAAAGTCCGGCGGCGAAAAGGAAGCGTCGAAAACGAAGGCAAAGCCGGGAAAAGTCAATCTGAACACAGCGACGGTTGCGGAGCTGGACGCGTTGCCCGGGATTGGGGAATCCACGGCCAAGAAAATCATCGCAGGCCGGCCTTACAAATCGCTCGACGATCTTGAAAAAGTGGATGGAATCGGCAAATCAGCGATCGGCAAATTGAAAAACCTGGTCGAGGTGAAATAGCCGACGACCCAGGTTTTGGTAGCCGCGCATGCCTCCTCCGATTGAGCTAGTTTTTCCCTGAATTGCCCTCAGCCTGCTCGTCGAGCAATTGCCGAATTTGTTCGAGGTCTTGGGGGGACAAGCCTCTGAGCCGCTCCTCCACCGGAACGTCCTTTAGCCGCTCTTCCACAGGCACGTCCTTGAGCCGCTCCTTCACCGGCACGTCCTTGAGCCGCTCCTCCACCGGCACGTCCTTGAGCCGCTCCTCCACCGGCACGTTCTTGAGCCTATCCTCCATCGAAATATGCTCGAGCACGCATTCCGCTCCTAGCATCTCGATCATCTCTTTCTCCATTTCTTTGGTGAATTTGGCCATGTCGTTGATTTCAAAAGTTGGGATGGGCAGGCTGGGATTCCGTTCGGAAAAATGGTGCAGCTCTCGGGTGAAAAATGTCAGGATGTTACCATAGCCACGCGTCGCCACTTTGTCGACCACGGCGCGGCGTTTTTCGACAAAGCGCGGGCTCATCACGCTCAAGAGCGGTTCGCCGCGCTTTTCGCCCTCAATCGTGCCGATGACCCAGGTTTCGACCGGCATGCCTTCGATGCGGTGGATCCCCGGGCTGTTTTCCACCGCTTTCATGCCCCAGAGCTTGAGTTCGTCCTGGAAACCGGAGGTCATCGCCGGCGTGACGAAGAGGATGCTGACCTTTGAGAGCGAGGGCTTGTTTTCCTCGGCGGCGTGCCAAGCGCCGAGCCGGGAGAGCATCAGGGCCAGGTCGCCGTTGCGCAGCGATGCGGTAGGGCCTTTGAGTTCGAAGAGGGTGATGTCGTTGAGCCGGGAAAAGACGCTGGGGGCGGCTTGCAGAACCCAATCGGTTATTTTTCGGCGGTTTCGACGGGCTACGAGGTCGATGCTCTTGGGTAGCTCGCCGGTGCTGACTTCTTTTTCGCAGCGGCACACTTTTTCCAGGAGCCAGGCGGTGATGGCGGCGAAAACCGGGTGCCACCAAGTTTTTTCGGCTGCGGCCGGCGATGTTGGGGGTTTCGGCGGTTTCTTTTTTTTGGCCACGGTAGGAATGTGGGGCGATTTTCGCCTTTTTGAGGGCAAATTTAACGTGCATTGCACCCCGGTTTCAAGCTCCACCCATCCCGTCTCGCCCAACAGCCGAAAATTCGATGCCGCGCGCCCCGAGAATCGGCAAGCGGCGCGGAAAGATCCCCGTTTCAATCCCCGTGGATTGAGGCGATGGATTCTCCACCCAATACTTGCACGCACCGCGGCCGCCGCGATTTCCTCCAGGTCGGTTTGGGGGCGCTGGGCGGCATGGGATTGACCCAAATGCTTCAGGCTCGCGCACAAAGCGGCCAATCCAACGATACCCGCTGCATTTTGGTGTGGCTGGACGGCGGACCGACGCATTACGAGACTTTCGACCCGAAACCCGATGCCCCGAGCGAAATTCGCGGCGAATTCGGCACGACGAAGACGTCCGTGCCCGGCGTCCATTTTTGCGAGAAAATCCCCGAATTGGCGAAAGTCGCCGACAAATTCACGGTCGTTCGCTCCATCGCGCACGATCAAAACAACCACGGCGCGGGCAACCATTACCTGATGACGGGGATGCCGACGCCGGTTCCGGTGGGTTGCGGCGCGTTTGTCACTTTTCACCCGTCGTTTGGCTCTGTGGTGGCCAAGGAACGCGGGGTGCGCGACGGTTTGCCGCCTTATTTTTCGCTGGGGCGGATGTCGCGCTCCGGCGGGCCGAATTTCCTCGGGGCGTCGTTCGCGCCGTTTGTGATCTCGGAAAGCCCGGACGGCGCGAGTTTTCGCGTGCGCGACGTCAGCATTCCCGAGCAAGTGGTCAATCGCGCGGCGAATCGCCGGGAATTGCGCCAATCGCTCGACCGGCTGCGGAGAATCAACGACGCCGCGGCGGAAGACCCGGCCCTGGCGCTGGATCAGTTCTACACCCAGGGCCACGAGCTGGTTTATTCCGAAAAAGCCCAGGCCGCCTTCGATCTCGCCTCTGAGCCGGACGACGTTCGCAAATCCTACGGGCGCAATGAATTCGGCCAGCGCCTGCTTTTGGCGCGGCGATTGACGGAGGTGGGCGTGCCGTTCGTGACCGTCTACTACGGCGGCTGGGATCATCACCGCGGCATTTTCAAGAGCCTGAAGGATTCCTATTTGCCGAAGCTCGACACCGGCGTTGCTGCGCTGATTCGCGATTTGGATCTACGCGGCACGCTGGAAAATACCCTGGTCATCGTGCTGGGCGAATTCGGCCGCACGCCCAAGGTCAACAAAGACGCGGGGCGCGATCACTGGTCGTTCGCGATGTCGGTCCTCATGGCGGGCGCCGGCATTCCCGGTGGCCAGATTGTCGGCGCGACCGACGTGAAGGGCTACTACGCCAACGAGAATGTCTACGCGCCGGAGGACTTCGCCGCCTCGCTTTACACCAAAATGGGGATCGATCACACCCAAACCCTGCACACGCCGGTTGGCCGGCCGGTGCAGTTGGTGAACAAGGGGCGCTTGATCAAAGAATTGTTCGCGTGAAGCTAGCGAGTTTGGCGAGTTTTTTGACGAGTCTGGCGTTGCTCGGTTTCGCCCACGCGGCGGCGCCGGTTTTGGAGGGAATTTGGCCTGCGGGCGGGCAAATTGGCGCCGAGTTCGAGGCTGAGGTTGTTGGGACGTTCGATCCCTGGCCGGTGCGGATTTGGTGCGAAAATCCGGGCGTGAGCCTGACTTGCGGCGAGAAAAAGGGCCGTTTGCAGGTGAAAATCGCCAACAACGCGGAAACCGGCCCGTTTTTGGTTCGTTTTTTCAACGATGAAGGCGCTAGCGAGCCCAAAATCCTCGTCGTCGGCAAAATCCCGGAAATCACCGAGGACGGCGGCGAAAACGGCCGGCACGATTCGCCCCAAAACGTGGAATCTTTGCCGGCGATCGTGAACGGGCGGCTCGAAAAGGCCGGCGACGCCGATTTTTACCGGTTTTCGCTCAAAAAGGGCGACCGGCTGGCGGCGAAGCTCGACGGCTACAGCTTGGGCTCGCCGATCGATCCGTTTTTGCACCTTTTCGCGCCCAATGGCCGGGAAGTCGCCTTCGGCAGCGTGAGCCACAACCTGGATCCAAAGCTGGTTCACGTGGCCCGTGAAACCGGCGACTACACCCTGCTGGTTGCCGCGATCGACCACAAAGCCACGACCAACGTGAATTTCGCCGGCAAACAATCGGCGATTTACCGCTTGAGCCTCCAAACCGGTGCGGTGGATCTGGCGGCGTTTCCGACTGGCGCTACTCCGGCAAAATCCGGGGATCGGCTGAGCGTTCCGGGGCGGTTTGCGGCTTCATTCGAGGAAACCGGTCAGCGGCGTCACGAATTCCGCCTGAGCGCAAAAAAGGGCCAAAAAGTGCTGTTGCGCGTGGAATCGCAGGTGCACGAAACTGCGCTGGACGCGGTGTTGAAGGTGGTGCGGCCGGATGAGCGCGACTATCGCATCGTCGATGATTTGCGCACAAATCGGGACCCGGAATTGCTCCTCACCGCGCCGCTGGATGGCGACTATTCCGTGCAAATCCAGGATCGTTTCCTGCGGGGTGGCCCGGAATTTCGCTACCACCTGGTTTTGGCGGAACCCGAGCCGGATTTCGCGGGAACGGCCGATAAATCCGCGCTGATGCTGAAAACTGGCGAAACCGCGGAGGTGAAAATCAAGCTGGAGCGAAAAAACGGGCACAAGGCGCCGCTGGGCCTGGAAATCCCGGATTTACCGGCGGGAGTGAGCCTGAAAAAGCCGGAAATTCCCGAAAAATCCGGCGAAATAACCGCAATCCTTGCTGCGACAAAAGATGCCGCCCCTGCGAACGTGCCATTGCGCCTTAGTCTCCGTGAAACGGAAGGCGAATCCCCCAAAAATCGCGACGTTGTTTTTTCCTTTCAAACCACCGGCTCACGTGGCGCCTACTTAGTCAACCAAACCCCGATTCTTTGGCTAACCGTGCAAAAACCAGCCGAAAAAGCTCCCGAAAAAGCCGCTAAACAGTGAAAATTTTGTGAAAAACTCTTGCTTGACTCCGCGCCCGAAAGTGACTCAGTCAAGCTGCGTTAGAACCCTAGCAAAACAACAAACCCGCCCCGCGCGGCCCGTCTTTGTGACGACAGTCTTGAATCCCGCCGTCAAAATCGGTATTTTTGCCACTCTCCCCCGTTATTCCCCCTTTTTTACGTTTTTCTCCATGCCGCTACTCCTTGTGTTGATTGCTCTGCTAAGCGCGAATTTCTGCTTGGCCCAAGACGAACCGGTCATCGTATCTTCCCGCGATGTTTATGGCCCGCACACCAGCGTGGATGACGAGGACCCCTTGCGCGTGCAGGCTCACGAAACCTGCCGGGGCCGTTTGGCCCTGAGCGAACCGGAGTTTTCCGTTCCCAATGGCTGCCACACCGTTCGCGTCCCCGTGCAAAGCACCGCGGATGTGCCGGTTAAATTCGTGGTGGAGACCGCGTTCATCAAAATCGACGGCAGCGTGGTCAGCAATCCGTATCCATCGCAGATTGGGGGTTTTGAGGGGATGGCCCGCGGTTTTGTCGGTCTCATCTCACTGGGCGCCTCGGAGGTTCGCATGCAAAAGGGCGCTCAAGTCACCATTGTGACGCGCCACGAGCTTTTGCCGGGAAAATCGGTGGTTGTGGAGCATCAGTTGCCCTACCCGTGCGACAAGGTGGTCGGCTCCCGGAGCATGGTTTCCATCGACAGCACGAAGTCGAAGCTGGCGCATGAAAACGTCGTCCGCCGGGCCTTGGACGAGCAATATTGGGACGTGCGCGAGCAATATTACGATGCCCGCAAGGCGGAAAACGCGCTTTGGGATCGGCTGCGGCGCAAGCTTCAGAGCGAGAAAACGAATTTTCCGCCGCTCAGCGAAGCCTATCGCAGCGCCATGGACCTTTACTGGAAGGAGCACCGGGCGCATTTGTCGCGGTTGGAGGAAATCGAGTCCAAATTCGCCCAATTTGAGGCCGACCAGAAAAAGCGGCTTACCGACCAGCTTGGAAAGTAGGGCCAAAATCGGGCCAAACCCAGACGAACCCGGGAAACGGCGCAAAAGGCGGCAAAAATCCGCTCGGGGCGCGAATTTCGACGTGGAGGCTGGAAAACCGGCGGAAAACTGGCGCAGCGCCGGGCGGAAATTCGTTGTCTGACGAAATCTTGCCGAAAAAGTAAAAAGTCCTGGGCTTTACGGATGATTTGACAAACATTACCCACCTGCCCGGCAAAACGAATTGCCCGTAGCTAGCTCAAGTCCAACCCTGACCAATGGCTGTTTACCGTACCACGCCAGATCCCGATGGCGACGATGCGCAACTCCCGATTCCCGCCGATCAAGTTCAAGATCCCGGCGCTGGAGACCCCGGGTGGAAGTCGCCGGGCGCGGGATTCAAGCTGCCTTCGATGGACGCGGTGAAGGATTTTTTCTCCGGCGGCTTCAACAACCTGATGGACGACATCGTTGTGGCGCTGGGGAGCGAAAACGTCTACGTGGCCAGCCGCGAACACCCGGAACCCGCGGCATTCGCCTCTTACCTGGCGGTATCCAAGGCCAACCATCAGGTCATCGCCCTGGGAGACAAAGCCCGTGCCATGTTGGGGCGCGAACCGAAGAATATCGAGGTGATTCCGCTGCTGACCCACGGCGTGCCGGAAAACCCGGAATTATTCGCCGATTTCATCCAGCGCGTCATCAAAAAGCACTTCACCACGCGCATGGTGCGGCCGCGCATCCTCTGCAGCGGAAATTTCTACAGCCCGCTGCTGCGCCAGGTTTGCAGCGAAGGGCTCTCGCAGATTCGGTGCCGCGACGTGCTGTTTTGCGAGCCGGAAATCGCCGCCGCGGTCGGTTTGGGGCTGGATATTCTGGAACCGAGCCTGAAATCGGTGCTTGTGTTTGAAAAAGACTGGCTCGGATTCATGGTCATCAGCCTAACCGGCTCGCTAACCCGCGTTCGGCTCAACACGGGCTTCGATCAACTGCTGGAGGACATCCAGATCTATTTTGAGGAGTCCAACGACTTCTCCCCGCGCGAGGAAGACCTGGTGCAACAGTTTCGCAGCTCCGGTTTTACCGGCAACCAGAGCTTAATTGGCTGGGAAGCCTGGGTGGACCAGGTGGAACGCGGCAAACCGGTGACGCTGGAAGCCGACAGCATGGAATACCAAAAAGCGGTCACTCCCACGCTTTTGCGGGTGAAGCACGCCGTGAACAAGAGCCTCCAGGCCTTGACGCGCGAGCAGCGATACACCGTGCAAACCACTCCAACCTACCTGGCCGGCGAATACGCGGAATTGCCCGGGTTCAAAGAACTGCTGGAACGCGTTTTTGGCCGGGAATTCCGGATTGGTCAGAGCCCCCGCCACACCATGGCCGCGGGTCTGGTCGCCTTGATCCCGAATATCGAGGTGTTGCGCGCCATCAACGGCGCCGAACCTCAGGAAGTGGACCTTTGAGCGGATCGGAGGGGACGAAAGGGACCAAATGGACAAAAGGGACGAAAGGGGAATGGCACTGGTTTAAGGGCGCTTTTCGGGGGCCAGACCCAACGGGGCGAGACATGCCAGCCCAGGCCAAAAGGAGCTTTCAGCGACTGTCGGCCTGGGATTTTGGTCGTATGAATTTTGAGGGCTGAAAGCCTGTGACAACGGTTATCTCAGGCTTTCAGCCCTTCCGTGAAATGTGAATCCATTCGGACGAAAGGGACGAAAAACGGCGTTGTTTCGTAGTCTCGTCGCTCAGGTCCTTTTGGCCCCTTTCGTCCCTTTTGCCCGGACAATCTACCCGCGAAAGACTTCCACCACAAAACCGTTCCTAACCTTGAAGTTCACCCGATTTGGACGGTAATCCTCGGTCAGCATGAGCTTTTCGCCGTCGCGCTCGGCGATTCTCCAGGTCAGCTTGCGCCGCTCCGCCTCGCGGACGGCTTCTTCCAGCGGCAAGGCCAGGAATTTGCGGTTTTCGAACCCCGATGGCTTCGCGGCGGGGATCGGTTTGGCGGGCGGGGTTGTCAGGCAACCCGTGGCCAGCAGCGTGGCGCTAAGGATCACGATAATGAGAGGTTTCATGGTTACAGGGCTAGACGCCGAATGCGCGCACAGGTTGCGAGGAGCCTTGCGGATCACTGTTTCGCCCAATTCGGCCAAATTGGCCCTTGGCTCGTGAAAAAGGCAGGGCTAGAGTTTTGAATCATGGCGAATAGCGCGACTCATACGGCGTCACCCGCCGAAATCCATTACCCGGAGAGTGACGGAAAACCCATGGGCGAAAACGATTGGCACCGAAACTTCATTTTCTTCATGGTCGAGAACCTGATCGCTTGGTTTCGGCCGCGCGAGGAAGAAGTCTACGTGACCGGCAACCTGTTTTGGTATCCGGTGGAAGGCGAGCCCAAGAAAAACCTGGCGCCGGACACGATGGTGATTTTCGGCCGTCCGCAGCGGGAGCGGCGCAATTATCAGCAATGGAAGGAGGGCGGAATTCCCCCGAAAGTGACCTTTGAGGTGGATTCGCCCAGCAAACGGAAGGCTGGAGCGCAGAAAAAGCGCAATTTCCTGGAAACCCATGGCGTCGACGAGCACTACGAGGTGGATTTGCTCTCCAATCCGCAAAAAATTGTGGGGTGGGTAAGAGTGGGAGGCGTTTGGGAGAAAATTCCCGAAACGAACGGATGGGTGAGTCCGGCCTTGGGCATCAAATTCAAGATTGAGAACGGCGAACTGGAAGTTTACCGGCCGGATGGGAAGAAGTTCCGCTCGTTGTACGAATTGAGCACGGCGCACGAACGCGCCGAGGAAGAATCGAAGCGTGCTGAGGAAGAGTCGAAGCGCGCCGAGGAAGCCGCGGCCCGCGTGCAGGAATTGGAGCGCAAGCTTCGTGATGCCGGGATCGATCCGGGTGCGTGAGGTTTTTCGCTTATGAAGTGCCCCGCATGCCGAGCCAAAACCCGCCGTGCCGATTTGGAGCCGGGATTGCCCGCGCGGCAATGCAAGGCGTGCGAGGGTTACTGGATCCCGTCCTTTCACTACTGGCGCTGGGTCTGCCAAAAAGGCGAGGCAAGACCTCCGGAAAACGATGAAAACCTGCCTCTGCCGTCCACGGACACCAAACAGGCGCTAATTTGCCCGGAATGCCAGCACATCCTGCTCAAAGCCAGGGTTGGGCGCGGTTTGTCGTTTTACGTGGACCGCTGCATGCACTGCGGCGGCCTTTGGTTCGACAAAGGGGAGTGGACCGCCCTGCAAAACGTGAATTTGGCCGCAGAAATCTACGCTATGTACACCACGGTGTGGAAACGGCAGGAAAAGCAGCAATCGCCGCCAGATCCGCCCAAAACCAGCCATCCGGCCCGCGACGATTTCAACAAAATCTCCCAGCGCAAGCCGTTCTTTGATATCTCCGACCAGTTGTGGGAGTATCTCATCGAATACGGCCGCGGCTCGGATCTCCCGCCCATCTACGATCGGTTGCTCGAATTCGAGTCCTCCTTCACCTGCTCCGACGCGGACGGCAACGACACGCTTTGGGACACCGTCCGCTACGACATGACCCGGCAAAAAGAGCTGAACCGGCTCTTGGCGCGAATTTACTCCCAGCTCAAAACCGGCGATCCGCAGATGATCGAGCACATCTACATCGAGCGGGTCGATTTTTGCGAATTTGGCAACTCCAAGCCCTTTCGCGTGCGCGTCGTCAACCAGTTCAACGACAACTACGACCATTTTTACGTGAAAGTGCCGGACGCCTCGCGCATTTACGGGTTGGAGCTGGAGCACACCCTTTCGCCCAACCAGGTCAACTACCTCGTGCACCAGCGAACGCTGGTCGAGGAGCACATCGCGGGCATTCCGGGCGATGTTTTCATCCGCGATCACCTCACTCCGGGACGATTCAACAAAGTGCGCGTGGCCAAGGAATTCGTGAAGTTCAACGAGCGCTGCTTCATCCGACTGCTCGGCGACATGCGCAGCTACAATTACGTGGTGGACGTAACGCCGGATTTCGAGCAAACCCAGTACCGGGTGCGGGCGATCGACTTTGACCAGCAGAGCTACGAAGGCAACAGCCGCATGTATCTGCCCCAGTTTTTCAAGGAAAACAACCCCGTGGTGAAGCTGTGCACCGACCTGCTGAACTACCCCACCATGAAACAGTACCAGCAGGAAGAACGCACCCTCATCAGCCGCCGCGTGAATGCGGAAAACCGCCGTTTGGACGCTCTGCTGGAGCGCATGGCCACCGACGAGCTTTCTACCCCGGAAAAAGTGGAGGAATTGCGCCAGGGACTGAACGATTACCACCAATGCGGCGAGTTCAGCGCCTGCGAGACGATGGGTGAGCTAGTGAGAAAAAACCTGGAGGTCATGCTGTCTTAACAACGCGCGAAATTGCCGGGAAATCGGCTTGATTTCCCCTCAACTCGCGCCAACCTTCCCGCGCTCTTCGCTGGTTCAAATTTTCAATCCAACAGTCGAGACGCTCGCTTCATTGCGCGCAGGGTCCCAACCTAACAAACTGGCGAGTCTCGGCGAACCCCACCTGCCTGCTTGCCTGAAAGCCGGCGCCCTAACCTCATGTCCCAAGAAGCCTTAACCCAGTTGGTCGACGCCGGCGTCCACTACGGTCACCAGAGCCGCAAGTGGAACCCCAAGATGAAACCCTTCATCCTGGAGGAGCGCAATTCCGTCCACATCATCAACCTGGAAGAAACGCTCAAACAAATCGACTCCGCGGCCAATTACCTGGCGGATTTGGTCGATAGCGGAAAAAAAGTGCTGTTTGTCGGTTGCAAGCGCCAAGCTCACGATGCCGTGAAAGAGGCCGCTGAAGCTTGCGACCAGTTCTACGTCAATCACCGCTGGCTAGGCGGAACGCTCACCAACCTGGAAACCATCCGCAAAAGCGTGAAACGCCTGGATTACCTGGAAACCCTCGAGCGGACGCCCGAATTCAAGAAAATGAGCAAAAAGGAGCTGGCCAGCTTGGGCCGCGAACGCGCAAAACTCCAGCGCAACCTCAACGGAATTCGCCGCATGGACAAATATCCCGACGCGTTGGTCATCGTGGACTCCGCACGCGAGAAAATCGCCGTGAACGAGGCGCTCAAGCTCAATATCCCGATGGTTGCCCTGGTCGATAGCAACGCCGACCCGGATTTGATTGATTACCCCGTGGCCGCCAACGATGACGCCATCCGCTCCATTCGCCTGATTTTGCAAAAATTGATCGAGCCCATTTTGACGATGAAGGGCAAGGTCATGTAGCCCCTACCCAGAATCAAGAACCCAGAATTTTGCCATGCCTGTAAAAATCGACGCCAAACTGGTCAAAGAACTGCGCGACAAGACCGGCGCGCCCATGATGGCCTGCAAGGAGGTCCTTTCCGAGGTGGATGGCGACTTGGAAAAAGCCGTCACCGAACTGCGCAAGCGCGATGCGAAAGTAGCCGAAAAAAAAGCAGGCCGCGAAGCCAAAGAAGGCGCCGTTGCCTCCTACATTCACATGGAAGGCCGAATTGGCGTGCTGATCGAGGTCAATTGCGAAACCGACTTCGTGGCGAAGAACGATCAGTTCCGCGATTTCGTCAAGGACATCACTTTGCACATCGCCGCCGCCGCGCCGCAGTTTGTGATCCGCGATGAGGTGCCCGATGCCGTCATTGAGCGCGAAAAGGAGATTTTTGCCGAGCAAATGAAGGACAAGCCGGACAAAGCCAAGGAAAAAATCATGGAAGGCAAGCTCAACAAGTTTTACAGCACCATTTGTCTGATGGAGCAGGGCTACATCAAGGATCCCGAGCAAACCGTCGAAGAGCTGCTGAAGTCCAAAATCGGCGAATTGGGCGAAAACATCGTCATTCGCCGCTTCACACGTTACGCGTTAGGCGAGGAATAGGCGGACGCGGGCAATTTTCCCAGGGAAGGATGAAACATGCCGGAAAACGAGGAACACGTCCGCGGAACCAACCTCCATCGCGCCTACAAAATCGGCGATAAATCGATCCGTGTGCTGCGCGGGGTGAATTTGAGTGTCCGGCGCGGCGAAAAGCTCTTTCTCTGCGGTGCTTCCGGCGCGGGAAAAACCACGCTGCTCTACACCCTGGCCGGTTTGGAGCGTCCCAATGAGGGCGAAGTCATCGTCAACGGCAAATCGCTCTACACCCAGCCCGCGCACGTCCAGGCGCGGATTCGCAACCAGCTCATGGGCTACGTTTTCCAGCAATATTTCCTGCTTCCGGAGCTAACCGCCGTGGAAAACGTGCTCCTACCCGCCATGATTGGCCGTCGCCAGGCTGAAGATCGCGCCGGCGAGATGCTCGGCCGCATCGGCCTCGGCGACCGGCTCCATCACCTGCCCGCCGAGCTGTCCGGCGGCGAGCAACAACGCGTCGCCATCGCCCGCTCGCTCATCAACGACCCCGAGATGATTTTCGCCGATGAACCCACCGGAAACCTGGATTCCAAGACCGGCGCCGAGGTGATGGCCGCGCTGCTGGAAATGGTGGGCGAGCAGGAAAAAACGCTCGTCGTCGTCACCCACGACACGGAGTTGGCCAAAACCGGCGACCGGCAACTGATCCTGGCCGACGGCAAGCTGGTGAGCTGAATCAGCCGTTTTTCGGTTGAAAACCGCCGCGAATTGGCCCGGTGTTCTAACCATGCGCCAGTCACACCCTTCAACCGGCACAATCGCCCCACTTTTCGGCCCCAACCGGGGCGATGTCGTCCAAATCGGCAATTCTCGCCGCGGTTTTCTCCAAACCGGGCTCAATGGATTGGCCGGCCTGTCCTTACCCGAGCTCTTAGCCCGGCAATCGCAAGCCGCCGACGCGCCGCCGCGAAAAACCAACGTCATCCTGTTTTGGCTCTCCGGCGGCCCCAGCCACATCGACATGTGGGACCCCAAACCCGAGGCGCCGCGCGAAATTCGCGGCCCATTCGGCTCCATGCCCACAAAACTGCCCGGCGTCCACGTTTCCGAGCATTTGCCGCTGACCGCCAAGCTCATGGACAAGCTGACCATCCTGCGCTCCGTCGATTGCAGCTCCAGCAACCACACCCCCATCACCATGCAGGCGGGCAATCCGCTGGCGCGCAGGACCAACGACGGCAAGGACGGCGGCGGCTACCCTTCCATGGGCGCGGTGACGGCCAAATTCCGCGGGCCCAATGCGCCGGGAATGCCCAGTTTCGTCGGTTTGGCCGATTCCTGGGTTTCCGATGTTTGGGGCGCCGGTCACCTGGGCGCCGCTTACGAGCCGGTGGACGCCAAAAAGCTGCAAGGCCGCCTCAAAATGCCGGAAGGCCTCTCCATCGAGCGCCTCGGCGACCGCCGCTCCCTGCAAGAAAATCTGGATGGCTTCAAACGCCGAGTCTATGAAAGCCCGGAAGTCGCCGCCGCTGATGAATACACCCGCCAGGCCTTCGACATCCTCACCTCCGGCGAGGCGCAGCGAGCCTTCAATCTCAACGAAGAAACCGACGCGATGCGCGATTTCTACGGACGCGACAGCATCGGCCAAAAGGCCCTGATGGCGCGTCGCCTGGTCGAAGCCGGCGTAACCTTTGTGCTCGTCAGCGGTGCTTGGGGCTACTTTGATCACCACGGCGACAACGTGCGCTGGGGTGGCATCGTGAAGGGGCTCAAACCCTTGCTCCCACGCGTCGACCGCACCCTCAACGCCATCGTGACCGATCTGGAACAACGCGGTTTGCTTGATAGCACCCTCATCCTGATGATGGGTGAATTTGGCCGCAGCCCGGCGATCAACAAAAACGCCGGCCGCGACCACTGGGTGCGCGTGATGTCCATGATCATGGCCGGAGGCGGTCTCAACCACGGCCAAGTGATCGGCAGCACGGATTCTCGGGGCTACGATATCGCCAGCCGCCCGGTTCGCCCCCAGGATCTCGCCGCAACCGTCTACCATCACCTGGGGATCGACCAAAAAACGCACTGGACCGGCCCGGACGGGCGTCCCATGCCGGTTGTGACCGAAGGCGGGCGCGTGATTTCCGAGTTAATTTGATCCAAACTGCGCGCTCAGAATCTGCACGCAGAGCAGATGGTTGAGGAGCGTGTCCTTGCGCACGAGTGAGGTGGCGTCCGAATCATCGCGCCAGCCCTGGACGAAATCGGCGACGCTTTGGGATCGAGCACTCCGGCATCGGCGACTTTGTCTGTGGCGAGGTATTCGGAGGTGAGGGCTTTGACCGGCAAATCAAACCCCGCAACTTGGGTCACTCACCCCAAGGCTCAAATACGCGAACAAATCCGCCAATGCGCATCCGTCATCTGTCAGGCCGCCGAGCAGGCCCTCCGGTATGAGCGACATGGGGATGGCCTGCAAGTTGGCTATGTCCGCGCGGCTTACGACTGTGGTTTGGTTCGCGATGTCGCGCAGGGTGATGGTTTGCGGCTTTTGGGCGACCACGGGAAAGGGGTCGAGCGCACGGGCTTCCGCGTCGTCCACGTCCTTGCGACCATCGTCCTGGTCATCCTCTCTGTAGTAGCGGAGGGTGGTGACGTTTCCGTCGCAGTCCAGGATTTGGCGTGGTTGGTCGAAAAGTTTCCCGCCAGGGAGACTATCGCGGGAAACGGCGCGTTCGGCGTAGTCCGTGCCGATGTCGTTGAGTTCGTACCTGGCCTTTACTGCGTCGAGCGCCCAGAGTTCTTTTTTCGGATAAATGGCGCGATAGCGGGCTTCGTCGCTCTCCGGTCCGTGCTTCTCGATGGTGGTGAACTTGTGGTTGTAGCGCAGGTAGGTGAAGTGCTTGCGCTCCTGGCTGGTGAAGAGGTGCGGGGCGTCTTCGGTTTCGCGGACGTGACTGCGCAGGTCGCTATCGAGCGGCTCGGAACTTCCCGGCGGGTTGGCGTAATCGCCGAACGCGCGGCAGAGGAGGTCTTGGTAAACCTCAGCGCCATGCATCGTGGAACGGATCGCCAACATCGCGGCGTCGAGCCGGTGGACCTCGGACAGTTCGTCCAGGTTGTATTGGGGCTCGTGTTGGCCCGTGCCAACGGAGACGATGAGCATTTTGTCCGTGCCGGTGGCCATGTTGATGCGGTATTCCAGCAGCACGGCCTGGAGGAACATGGCGAAGGCGGGGTTGTTGTCATGCCGCCGTCGATGGCGAGGAGGCGGTTTTGAAACGCGGGTTGAGAGAGGACTGCTTCCTGGTTCACGAGCCAGGAGTGTGGACAAGCAGGGGTGCGGATTCAAGCCACGTTTTCCTCCACACCTACATCATCGGCCGCCAAATTCGGGGCATTGGCAGGCTACGGCAAAGTGGATTTCGACGCCGCAACGCTCAATTCCGCGCGGTTGCCGACTTTGCTGCGAAATCCGCGAATCCGGTCGTCGTCGCCGGCGATTTCAACTGCACGCCCTTCTCCTCTCATTTCGCGAAACTGCTGGAACGCGGCTCCCTCAAGAACACCGCCACTGGCTTCGAGCTGGCGCAACACCTACTGGCGGGACCTAACCATCCTGCCTATCGACCACATCCTCGTTTCCAAAGACGTTCACATCGTCAATCACGTGATCGGCCCGGGGATGGGCTCGGACCATTGCCCGGTATTGGTGGAGCTTCAGGTGAAATCTGGCGATTGACCGGCTCAAAATTTCACGTCTCCCGTTCCGGTTGCGCCGGCCTCCAGTCAGGCCAAGCTGGACAGCCGCGAAAACCTGGCTTACTCATGACGATGGTTTCGATCGCAACCCAAGACAAACCAGATGCTCAGACTCGTTCTTCAACCGACCCCCGGCTTGAGGCCATTCGCGAGGAAGTGCGGGACGCTGCCGAAGAGGCGAACGAGCCAAATTGGGACGGGGAACATGCCCGAGCGGTTTCACCGGAGACACTCGCTGTAGCCCTGGATCTGGTTGAGTTGTTGCCCGCGGCAAGAGTGAATCCTTCAGTTTCGGCGGACCCGGATGGCGAGATCTCCTTTGAATGGTATGAGGGGCCGAATCAGCAATTGATGGTGAGCGTTTCGGCATCTCGTCGCCTTTCTTACGCGTCGATTTTTGACGGGACCAAAAGTCATGGGGCCGAAGTGTTCCAAGACCAACTGCCTGCGGGGGTTCTCTCACAAATCCAACGTGTCGCAACCTAGTTGATCCCGATTTGTTCGCGATGGCTGTCGATGCGTTGAAGGATGACGACCAGTTGGCGAGGTTTCTGACCCAGAAGGGCCAGTTTCGTAAGTCGGACAACTCCATCAAGGCGTCTGCGTTTCTTCCGAGGTTCGATGCGGATCTCGATCAGTTCGCGGTGTCGACCTTTGCCGTGAGGGATCTGTCAGGCGAGGAAATCGGTGATCTGGGACGAGAATTCACCAAGAACGCACACCGGTTCTACGGGTGGACCACGATTGAAAAGGCGCAGGTGGAGAGCGTGGGCTTGGAAGTCGATTTCGACAATCAGCCCGAACGCCACGCCAACATCCTGGGCTGGCACGGTCCCTCCGAAGAGAGCGGCAAGGCTTTCAACATAAGCCTGGCACAGGAGTTGGCGAATTTGGCCTCCACGCGACAGGCGCAAACGCTGTAAAAACGGTCACTTCACCCCCAGACTCAAATACGCAAACAAATCCGCCAGTTGCGCATCCGTCAGACCGCCGAGCAACCCCTCCGGCATCAGCGACATGGGAATCGCCCGCAAATTCGCGATGTCCGCGCGGCTTACGACCGTGGTTTGGTTCGCGATGTCGCGCAGGGTGATGGTTTGCGGCTCTTGGGCGGCCATCATGCCGGTTAGGATGCGGCCGTCTTTGAGCTTGGCAACGTAGGTGCCGAAGCCTTCGCGAATCTCCAAACTCGGGTCAATGATGCCGGGGAGCCAGAAATCCAGGTTGCCGCGTTCGTAGCCGGTTAGGTCGGGACCGATCGCGCCGCCTTCTTCGAAGAGTTTGTGGCAAACGGCGCAACGCTGGGTGTAAAGCGCGCGGCCGGCTTCGGCTTTGCCGGTTTTCCCGGCCAACGCGGCTTTGATGCGGGCGATTTCGGCGAGTTTTTCCGGCGAGGAGACGACTCCGGCTTTGCCGAAGTGTTTTTCCACCAGGGCGGCGATTTCCGGTTCCTCGAAAATGCGCAGTTGCTGGACGACATCGGGCTGGACTTCATTGGCACGGATGTGCCATTTGTCGATCGTGTCGAGAAAGGCCTTGGCCCAGGAGGCGCGGCTGGCGAGGACGCGATTGGCGGTGCCGCGGACGTCGTGCTCGTTGCTGATTCGCGAGTTGTAGGCGCCGATGATCGTTTTGGCGACGCGCTCGTCATCGAACTTCGCCGCCGCGCGCATCGCAACGCGTTGCAGGGCGTGCTCGGAGTCGTTGGGGATGAGTTTGAGCAACGCGCCGAGCGCCGCCGGGTTCCCCGTGTCGCCCAGCGCCTTGGTTAGCTCGATCCGCTCGACCAGATTCGTCGCCGAACTCGTTGCCGACTTCACAGCGTCCGCAATCGCGGATTCGTCGCCCTGGCGCAGTTTGAGGACGAGGGGCGAACTGCCCTGCGATGCCTGGAATTCGGCCAACGCCTCGGAAAGCGCGCCCGGCAGCTTCGGCATCGGCAAGCCCTGAAACGCGCGATTCAGGCCGACGAGCAATTCGGCGCGAACTTCGTCATCGGGCGCCAATTCGAGCAGCTTAGTCGCCGTCGCCAGGTTTTCCTCGCCCCCTGCCATCGCGTAGCGCTGCATGAGGCGTGCCGCGATGTGTTGGCGCAGCATCGGCAGCTTCCAGATTTCCGGGTTGCTGAGCATGGCGAGCACGCCATTGCGCCCCGTTTCCGCATGCGCCTCCAGCGCCCACCAGTTCATGAGCGGCATGTGTAGATCCTCGAGATCTTCGCTGCGGCGGAGGAGTTGCTCGATGATCGGCAGCGCGGCTTCGGAAGGGAGACGTTTCGCGGTGGAGGCGAGTTGGGAGCGGACTTGGACGTCGGGTTCGGTGCGCGCAAGCGTCGCAAGATACATGTGCTTATCTCGAGAAGGATAATAGTCCGAAACCGACCGAACTATCCATCTTCGCATGTCCGGATGTCCATTCATTCGAGAAAGTTCACGTCCCGCACCGTGAAGGCGATAGAGCCCTCTGTTGGACTCGAACCAAATCCACTCAATTCCTACCTTTTTATTTCTCGGCGGCGGAATCGAATGAAGTCTCCATGTAGCCTCTAGTGCAGCTCGCTTTCGGACCCACCGGTTAGGATTGTGAAAATGATCATCTGCAATTTGGAATTCGTCGGCTTTCGCCAAATCTCCCCCCTCCCACTTCGGCAACGTCCCCACCGGCTTCACCCGGTAAATCCGCCCACTGCTCTTGTGCCAATCATCCACCGGCCGGACGTGACTCAAACGCGTGTCGTACCAATCCGCGATGTAAACACACCCATCCGGCCCCACCCCACTCCAAACCGGCCGAAACCACCGGTCATCGCTCTGCACCAGCGGCTCCTCGTCCACGGTCCGGTACGTCGAAGTATCCCGCAGCCGCTTGCTGAGCCACACCACGTTGTGCAGCGAATTCGGTGCCACGATCGCGCCATCGTATTCCTCCGGATACAACCCGCCCTCGTAAATGCAGAATGCCTGGGCAAACCGCCGATTGTCGCCTTCGTGCCGCATGTGCTGGAAAAACCCGAACGCATACGGATTGGTCAGTGGCCCGTGCTTGCCCCAGCCCTTTTTGCCGTAGCTGCCCTGCGGATAATACATCCCGCGGGTGCTCCCGTTGTTCGTCCCGGAAAAGACGCGTCCCTTCGCGTCGATGTCCAGGCTGAAGGTGTTCCCGCCCCCCTCCGCGTAGATTTCGAACACCTTCGTCCCCGGATGATAGCGCCAAATGCATTGGCCCTGCCATTTCACGTTCTTCGTCACCTCGCTGCTCACATTACCCGTCGTCGTGCTCCCGTTCGCGCCGTAAAGCCAGCCATCCGGCCCCCAGGTCAGGCTGTTCGCGACTGAATGCGTGTCCTCCAGCCCGAACCCGCGCAAGTGCACCTCCGGGTCGCCATCCGGCACATCGTCGCCATCGGCATCCGGGTAAAACAGTAGATACGGCGGCTGCAACACCCAAATCCCGCCCCGGCCAATCTGCACCGAAGTCGCGATGTTCAGCCCGGTGATGACGTCCTTGTGCGTGTCGAAATACCCATCGCCATCGGTATCCTCGAACACCGTGATCTTGTCCGCCCCCTTCGGCCCATGCGGCGGCGGCTCCGGCACCTTGTCGAAGACAGCGCGCAAATGCTGATCGTAGCGAACGATTTTGAGCCCGGCGGGGAACTGGTATTGCCGGTACTGCACCACCCACATCCGCCCCCGCGAATCCCACGTCGCAAAGAGCGGCTGCGTCACCGCCGGCTCGGAAGCCATCAGCTCGATCTCGAACCCCTCGCGCACCTTGAACTGCTTCACCGCTTCCTCGGCGGGAGTCGGCGGCGTGTCATCGGCCAGGGTGCCGCGCCCGCCGTAGTTTTTGATGATGTCGGCGACTTGGTCGTTGCCGGCGACGGAAGTGTCGGCATCGGGATCCTGGGCGTTGGCGGTGATAAGGCCAAGTAATGCGGTGACGAGGACGGACGAGGTTTTCATGCGGAGACAATCATTCTGCCCCAATCATTCTGTCAAAATCTCTTCTTCGCCAAGATTTGTCTTGACCTTGTTAGGCAAAATCCCTCAATCTCGCCCCATGGCCAAGAAACGTCGCATCAAGCAGGCGCGCGGAGGCAGTTCGGCGCGGAATTCCCGGACGCATCCCACAACCCACATTCACGCACCACCGCCGCCGGTGGCCAAACCCCGGAAACTGACCGTTTGGTGTGCGATTGGCGCGGCTGCCCTGGTTTTGACGGCTCATTTCACCTGGTTGGTGAAAGCGGCGACTTCGCCAAAAACGTCGCCAGAATCCCGTTTCGCGACATCCATCGTTGCGTTGGCCCAGGAGGTGCAAGCTCACTCCACTCTGGTGGCTGTTGCCAAAGAAGCTGAAGGGGTTCAACCGAAGCCAAAAACCCAACAAATCGGCGCCGCCACCCTCCACGAATACGACGACAAGGGGCGAGTGGTTCGCACCGGCCAGGATATCGACCGCAACGGCAAGCTGGAAGGCGGCGGCATCGACAGAGTCTTCCGCGTCGAATACAGCTTCGAGCGCGGCGAGGCAGAAGACGTCTTTTGGGACGTGCAACGTCAATGGACTTGCCCGCGTCTCAACGACCCGCGGGAAATTCTGGCCAACGAATTTCGCAAACGAACCGGCTTTGGCTGGGGACGGCATGAAAAATACGGCCGGATGATCGGCCAAACCGTCCAAACCATCGTGCCAAACCTGAATCATCCGGAAAAAACGACGCGAAGCACTACAACTGAATACAAATCGGACGACTACTATTTCACCACCGTCATCCAAAAGGGAATGTTGGAACGCGTTGAGGTCCGCCTCGCCAGTCTCCTGCGCACCGTAACAGAGCGCGACTTGGCCCGGCCGGATTCCGCGCCGCATGCCGTGACATACGAATTCGATGGCCTGGGCCGGCAAACCGCCGTCGTCGATTCGCGGACCGGCCGCACCGAAACCCACTACAATCTTGCCGACCAACTCATCGCCACCATCGATGCCGACGGAAACAAGACTACCTACACCCACTACGGACCACAGGAACCCAACGCCGGCAAGCTCAAGACCAAAACCGGCCCCGCCGGCCTCACCCAAAGATTCGCCTACAACCCCCGCGGCCAGCTCACCGCCAAGTGGGGCACCGCCGAACACCCCGTCGTCTACTTCTACAACGCCTACGGTGAGCGCACCGGCATGCTGACCTTTAACGGTGAGGCCGACGCTGCCGCCAACGCCATGCTCGACGCCGGCAAAACGCCCGAGCAAATCCTCGCCGCCCTCGGAGATCGCGGGCAAATGACCAAATGGGTTTACGACGAAGCCACCGGCGTCCTCTTGCGCAAGCAATACGCCGACGGAAAGGGCACCGATTACGCCTACACGCCCGACGGCCGCCTCAAAACGCAGAAAAATGCCCGTGGTGACAAGATCGTCCACGAATACGAGGAGAAAACCGCCGAAATGGCCAAAACCGTCCGTTTGTCGACCGACGCCAAGCCGGGCGACAAGGCCGAAGTCACCGAGTTGACTCGCGACCGGTTGGGCAACATCGCTACGGTTGAGGACAAATCTGGCAAACGCGCCTATCAGCGCGATGACCTTGGGCGTATGGCGGTCGAGGAATTACCGGGCGGCTGGCGCATCGAGCGCGACTACGACGCGATGGGCAACCTGGCCCGCGTCGGCCTCAAGAACGAAACCGGCGCCGAAGTCCACTTCGTGGGTTACACCTGGAACGCCGACGGCTCCCTCGCCGCCGCCGAATGCCCCTCCGGGACCTTCGCCTACCGCTACGTCGATGGCGCCCCCAATCTTCTCGCCTCGATAACCGGCCCCGTCGCCGAAAGCACCTGGAGCTACGAACCCAAGCGAAGCAACCTCATCACCAAGGTCGAAAACCGCTTCCGAAGAAGTGGTGAAGAAATTTCCACGTTCGCCTACACCAACGACGAACTCGGCCGCCGAGTCGCTGTCGCCATGAGCGGGCCCATGGTCGAAAACCCGGGTTGGATCTGGAAATACAACAGCCGAAGCGAACTCATATCCGCCATCCCGCGAAATCCCCGTTTCGCCGCCTGCGGCCTCGATTACGACGGCATGGGCAACCGCACCGTTTCAACCGAGCGAACCGCCGCAACTTTGGCTTCATTTGGGTACAAGACAAATGCGCTCAATCAATACACGGAAATCAGCGACGGCTCAGGCAACCAACCATCGAGAACATTCGTTTACGATCTCGACGGCAACCTGCTCGCCGACGACCGCGCCAAGTATCATTGGGATTCGCTCAATCGCCTTGTGGGCGTGGAAACCAGAGACGGCATCGTGGCGTCATATGCATACGATCACCGCTGGAGGCGAATTCGGAAATACATACGCCACGCTGATGGATCAGAAACCCAAATCCGCTTCATTTATGATGATTCCAATCTGTTGGCGGAGATCCCAGTAAAACCAGGCCCCTATCTACAAGCACCGCGATTCTATACATGGGGACGGGATTTGACTGGAACGATTCAGGGAGCAGCTGGTGTTGGTGGCCTCTTGGCGATCTCTGAACCTAAAGAGAGAGAAACAGACTCAACAACACGCGCGGAATACTATCCGTCTTATGATGCGAATGGAAATGTTGTAAACTTGGTCGATGAATTTGGAAAAATTCGGGCTCATTACGAATATGGACCGTTTGGTAATGAGTTAGTCGCAAGGGGAGATTCTGCTGTTTGGAACCCTATGGGTTTCAGCACTAAATATTCCGATCTCGAAACGGGCCAGCTTTATTTTGGAGAGAGATTTCTTCAACCCTGGGTTGGTCGTTGGCCAAGCTTCGATCCAATTGGTGAAGAGGGCGGATTGAATTTGTACGCTTTTGTCCGGAATCAACCTATCGGATCAATTGATTATTTAGGAAGATATACTCTTGCTGATGCCGAAAAAAGTTTAAAAACTAACTATCGCGTTTTTCCTGCGATACCAAGATTCCGAGGTTTTCCTGCCAGATACTCACGCCAACAGATATTCGATGAGTGGTATCGTCTTGAAAAAGAGTATATCGCGGACAAGGGTGAATGGTGGACGTCGCTTCCCAAATGCCCCTTGTCCATCGCTGACATTTGCACGGGAGAGGTGCCAATGCGGAAGCAAACTTTTCAAAATTATGGATTTGAACAGGAGTGGTTCTATCCAGCGAAACCGTCAAACGCAGAAGAAAACCTCCACCCCGGCACGAAGTGGAGCATGCGAAGTTTTGCGGACGCAAACGATCACTCGAATCAATGCACGTACGATGAATATGGCGAGCTTTTTGTCACTGCCACTGCATCTGGAACTGTTGATTGGCATAAAGCGAAGCCCAAGAACTGGACTCATTTTCATCATGACGTCGCTCCAGTGTTCACTGCAAATGCGTTAGATGGGGGTGGTGAAATGAGCCTCACCAGTAGCACGTTGTTCAACGGCCCCAAAATCCTCGAAACTCCGGGCGCAAATATTTCTAAATACCTGGAAGTCCGTCCTCTTTGGTCAGAATGACACTCACGCCGCGAAAGATGTCAAACGTGGCTAGAAACGGTTACTGGGCTGCGTATTTGTTGGTCAGTCTTGTTCCATTCGTTTGTGCAGTCAATCATTGGATCCTTACTGCACTTTTGGGGCCCACGGAACATTTGTGGCAAGCGGCGGAAAGATGGTACTATATCGACAAGAATTTGGACCACCAAGTTAGGATTGATCACACATATTTTACATGGAGTTTCTTCCATGTAGCAATTTGGGTATCAGGATTGATAATGTTTTACTTCCTTCGCTCTCCAATCGGCCGTCTGATGTTTTTTGTTGGTTGGGGAATTATTGGTTATATTAACATAGTCCTTATGGGCTTGGGTGGAGTTTGATCGAAACCATCACATCGGTTTGTTGGCTCGGGCCGAAACCACCGGTCCTGGCTCTGCACCAGCGGCTCCTCGTCCACGGTCCGATAGGTCGAAGTATCCCGCAGCCGCTTGCTCAGCCACACCACGTTGTGCAGCGAATTCGGCGCAACGATCGCGCCATCGTATTCCTCCGGATACAACCCGCCCTCGTAAATGCAGAATGCCTGGGCAAACCGCCGATTGTCGCCTTCGTGCCGCATGTGCTGGAAAAACCCGAACGCATACGGATTGGTCAGTGGCCCGTGCTTGCCCCAGCCCTTTTTGCCGTAGCTGCCCTGCGGATAATACATCCCGCGGGTGCTCCCGTTGTTCGTCCCGGAAAAGACGCGTCCCTTCGCGTCGATGTCCAGGCTGAAGGTGTTCCCGCCCCCCTCCGCGTAGATTTCGAACACCTTCGTCCCCGGATGATAGCGCCAAATGCATTGGCCCTGCCATTTCACGTTCTTCGTCACCTCGCTGCTCACATTACCCGTCGTCGTGCTCCCGTTCGCGCCGTAAAGCCAGCCATCCGGCCCCCAGGTCAGGCTGTTCGCGACTGAATGCGTGTCCTCCAGCCCGAACCCGCGCAAGTGCACCTCCGGGTCGCCATCCGGCACATCGTCGCCATCGGCATCCGGGTAAAACAGTAGATACGGCGGCTGCAACACCCAAATCCCGCCCCGGCCAATCTGCACCGAAGTCGCGATGTTCAGCCCGGTGATGACGTCCTTGTGCGTGTCGAAATACCCATCGCCATCCGTATCCTCGAACACCGTGATCTTGTCCGCGCCCTTCGGCCCATGCGGCGGCGGCTCCGGCACCTTGTCGAACACCGCGCGCAAATGCTGATCGTAGCGCACAATCTTGAGCCCGGCGGGGAACTGGTATTGTCGATACTGTACCACCCACATCCGTCCCCGCGAATCCCAAGTCGCAAAGAGCGGCTGCGTCACCGCCGGCTCGGAAGCCATCAACTCGATCTCGAACCCTTCGCGGACCTTGAACTGCTTCACCGCTTCCGCGGCTGGAGTCGGCGGCGTGTCATCGGCCAACGTACCGCGACCGCCGTAGTTTTTGATGATGTCGGCGACTTGGTCGTTGCCGGCAACGGAAGTGTCGGCATCGGGATCCTGGGCGTGGGCGGTGATAAGGCCAAGTAATGCGGTGACGAGGACGGACGAGGTTTTCATGCGGAGACAATCATTCTGCCCCAATCATTCTGTCAAAATCTCTTCTTCGCCAAGATTTGTCTTGACCTTGTTAGGCAAAATCCCTCAATCTCGCCCCATGGCCAAGAAACGTCGCATCAAGCAGGCGCGCGGAGGCAGTCCGTCGCGGAAATCCCGGAAGCATCGCAAAACCCGGGATCAGGTAGCGCCGCCGCCGGTGGCCAAACCCCGGAATCTGACCGTCTGGTGGGCGTTTGCGCTGGCGGGGCTGGTTTTGACCGCTTGGTTCGTGCAAGCCGTAAACTCGGCCAATGCATCGCAGGATGAATTGGCTGCGGCGATGAGCAAACGGGTGGAGGGCGCTCAAAATCCCCATCGGATGGTCGTCGATAAAGCCGATGAGGTTCGCCCAAAACCCGAAGCCGGACAAATCGGTGCCGCCACGCTCCACGAATACGACCACAAGGGCCGAGTGATTCGCGCGGGCCAGGATATCGACCGCAATGGCAAACTCGAAGCCGGCAGCGTCGATCGAGTCTTTCGCGTTGAATACAGCGTCGAACGCGGTGAGGCCAAAGACGTCTTTTGGGACGTGCAACGCCATTGGACGTGCCCCCGCCTCAACGATCCGCGCGAGATTCAGGCCAATGAATTTCGCAAACGAACCGGCTTGGGCTGGGGACGGCACGAAGAATACGGTCGAATGATCGGCCAAACCGTCCAAACCATCGTGCCGAACCTGAATCATCCGGAAAAAACGACGCGAACCATCACCACTGAATACAAATCGGACGATTACTATTTCACCACCGTCATCCAAAAAGGTACGTGGGAACGGGTCGAAGTGCGCCTCGCTAGCCTCCTGCGCACCGTGACCGAACGCGACTTGGACCAGCCGGATTCCGCGACCCACGTCGTGAAATACGAGTACGATGGCTTGGGCCGCCAAATCGCCGTCATCGACTCGCGCACCGGCCGCACCGAAACCCAATACAACATGGCCGATCAAGTCATCGCCACCATCGATCCCGATGGCAACAAGACCACTTACACCTACTACGGCCAAGACAACGTTGGCTGTGGCAAACTCCAATCCAAGACAGACCCCGCCGGTAAAACTCAAAAGTTCGCCTACAACGCCCGTGGCCAAGTCATCGCCGAGTGGGGAGATGCTGGGCATCCGGTCGTCTACCTCTACAACAACTACGGCGAGCGCACCGGCATGGCCACCTTCTCTGGCGAACGCGACGGGCCCGCCAACGCGATGCTAGACGCTGGCAAAACCCCCAAACAAGTCCTCGCCGCCATCGAAGACCCACAAGTCACCAAATGGGCTTACGACGAAGCCACCGGCTTCCTCCTCCGCAAAGAATACGCCGACGGAAAGGGCACCGATTACGCCTACACGCCCGACGGCCGGCTCAATACCCAGACCAACGCCCGCGGCGACAAGCTCGTCCACGAATACGAGGAGAAAACCGCCGAGTTGGCCAAAATTGTCCGCCTGCCGGCCGATGCCAAGCCCGGCAACAAGGTCGAGGTCACCGAGTTGACTCGCGACCGGCTGGGCAACGTCGCCACCGTCGAGGACGAAACCGGCAAACGCTCCTATCGGCGCGACGACCTCGGGCGCATGGCGGTTGAGGAACTGCCCGGCGGCTGGCGCATCGAGCGCGACTACGACGCGATGGGGAACCTGGCTCGTGTCGGGCTGAAGGATGAAACCAACGCCGAAGTTCATTTCGTCGCTTACACCTGGAATGCGGACGGCTCGCTCGCCGCCGCCGAATGCCCCTCCGGCAACTTCGCCTATCGCTACGTCGAAGGCGCGTCCAACCTCCTCGCCTCAATCACCGGCCCCGTCGCCGAAAGCACCTGGAGCTACGAACCGAAGCGGCGCAACCTCATCACCAAGGTCGAAAACCGCTTCCGTGGGAGCGGCAAGGAAATCTCCACGTTTGCTTACACCAACGACAACCTCGGCCGCCGCGTAGGAGTCTCGATGAGCGGCCCCATGGTCGAAAACTCCGGCTGGACCTGGAAATATAACAGCCGGAGCGAACTTATCGCAGCCATCCCGCAAAATCCGAGATTCGCCGCGTATGGCTTCGAATACGACGGCATGGGCAACCGCACGCGTTCCACCGAGAGGACGGGCGCTACGTTGGCCTCTCTTGGCTACAAGGCCAACGCGCTCAACCAATACACCGAGATCAGCGACAGTTCAGGCAAAGCGAGGGTGTTCGTCTACGATCTCGACGGTAACTTGCTCGCCGACGACCGAGGCAAGTATCATTGGGATTCGCAAAACCGGCTCGTTGGCGTGAAAAGGGAAGACGGCCTCGTGGCGACCTACGCTTACGATCATATCGGGCGGCGAGTTCGAAAATACGTCCGCGACGCCGACGGCGCGGAAACGGAAATTCAGTTTGTTTACGACGGGTGGAATCTGTTGGCCGAGATTCCGCTCAAACCTGGCCCACTACTCGAAGCGCCGCGCTTTTATATGTGGGGTCGGGATTTGAGTGGAACGCTTCAGGACGCCGGAGGAGTCGGAGGATTGCTGGCGATTCGCGAGGATAGGGGGACTACCAATTTTGGCACTCAAGATTTTTACCCAGTTTTTGATGCGAATGGAAATGTCACGACAGTTTTGGACCTGACAGGCAATGCGGTGGCATCCTATGAATACGGACCGTTTGGGAAAACCTTGGTTGAGACGGGAAATTTGGCTAAATGGAATAGAATAGGCTATTCCACGATATATTTTGATTCCGAATCAGATCATCTCCATTATACTTATCGCCCTTATAAAATGCGTTTAGGACGGTGGGCATCGAGAGACCCAATTGGAGAAAAAGGTGGTCGAAATCTATATACGTTTATCAACAATGCGCCGGTATTGGATTTCGACATTCTAGGAATGATAAGAAGTTCGGGAACCGGCGGACGCCCCATCATCGATGGAGAAGAGGATCCATGGGCTAGGAACAATCCTGAATTGGGTGATTGTGGCTTTTTTAAGTGGGTAATACAGTGGAACGGCGTCTCACCCGCTGCAGGAAAATCCGGAGGTGCCATACTCCAAGAGGTGAATATTTATTACACGATTACCGATGATCACGGTAAACCGGTTACTTTGAAACACGCTGCCCAGTCCTTTCCCTCGCCAATAAAATATTGGGAGCAATGGCAAGTGCGCCCCCAGGGCACGTTGCCCACAGACCTAGCGGCAAGCGGGAAGGATACATTTGCTTTTTTTGGCCAACCATGTAGCAAAGGAACTTACAAGGCAATTGGATATGCTCGGTATTATCCCAATCCGGGAATCGATCCTTACAATGGGCCGTTTCAAACTGGATACGGCCCAGGTGGTCATCCCGGCGCTGGGGGTTTGATCTCAGGCTCGTCAAGGCCAAATTTTTCAGGTTCGCGCTCAGAGCTATTCTTTCATTCGATGGTAGTTTCGTGGGACTGCACTGGTGGACGAACGGGCAGCCAGCGAAAGACCAAGCTCAATTACAAAGACATTCAAATTGTTCCAGGGAGTTAGCCGTGAGCACCTCTTCCAGCCAAATGAGTGTTCAAGTAGGGCCTAGATTCTTGCTAGTTTTGATTTTCTCATTGATTGCCTCTGAATTGACTTACGCAGCGCCGCCTGAAGATCGCTTTTACTACTCAAGATCGGTGGAAGTTGGATCCGATATCGAGTTTTTGGATAGTACCGATTTCCGTCGCTGGACCATTGATCTGGTTGACTTGGCGAGTACCTCTCAAATAATTGGGTCCGCCCGTGAGTTTCTCATCAAGCTCGGATTAGCTCCGATTCAAGCTAAGGAGCGAAAAATTGTCGAGGTGAAATTACGTCGATATAGCCCAATTTCCGATTCATGGTTTTGGTTGGTGGTATTTGAGCAACCGCCAGAAAAATCCAATTTTCGAGAATCTCACCTAGGAGTCGCAGTCTTCCTTGATGGTTCAATTCCACCCACTCGAATAACTGCTTATGGAGGCGGGGACAAAGACGAATGATCCAACTCCTCCGGATACAATCCGCCCTCGTAAATGCAGAACGCCTGGGCAAAGCGCCGGTTGTCCCCCTCATGCCGCATGTGCTGGAAAAACCCGAACGCATACGGATTGGTCAGCGGCCCGTGCTTGCCCCACCCCTTCTTGCCGTAGCTGCCCCGCGGATAATACATCCCGCGCGTGCTCCCGTTGTTCGTCCCGGAAAACACCCGGCCTTTCGCGTCGATGTCCAGGCTGAAGGTGTTCCCGCCTCCCTCGGCATAAATCTCGAACACCTTGGTCTCCGGATGATAGCGCCAGATGCGCTGGCCCTGCCACTGCACGTTCTTCGTCACCTCGCTGCTCACATTGCCCGTCGTCGTGCTCCCGTTCGCGCCGTAAAGCCAGCCATCCGGCCCCCAAGTCAGGCTGTTCGCGACTGAATGCGTGTCCTCCAGCCCGAACCCGCGCAAATGCACCTCCGGATCGCCATCCGGCACATCGTCGCCATCGGCATCCGGATAAAACAGCAGATACGGCGGCTGCAACACCCAAATCCCGCCCCGGCCGATCTGCACCGAAGTGGCGATGATTGGGAAGGGCTCAAGAATTCCGCCTGCAAATCTGCTTGGCCTTCCAGCCCTCACCGGCGTTGGGATTCAGCTCGAATAGCTCACTATACTCCGCTCAATCCCGCCTTGGTGAGGGCTGGAATTCCGGCGCATCTTCACCGGTGGATTTCTTGAGCCATTCCCGAGCCCGGTGATGACGTCCTTGTGCGTATCGAAATACCCATCGTCGGCGGTGTCCTCGAACACCGTGATCTTGTCCGCCCCCTTCGGCCCATGCGGTGGCGGCTCCGGCACTCGATCGAACACCGCGCGCAAATGCTGATCGTAGCGCACGATCTTGAGCCCGGCGGGGAACTGGTATTGCCGGTATTGCACCACCCACATTCGCCCCCGCGAATCCCAAGTCGCAAACAGCGGCTGCGTCACCGCCGGCTCGCTGGCGGTCAATGATTCAGTCTTAGCTGACGGCTTGCCGAACTCCGAGCATCGTTTCCAGGATCGAATTCCAGGTTCGCGGTGTTTCGAGTGTCGCGTTTGGAAACATACAGCCGTCCCAACAGATGTGTTTGATGCCACGGCTTTCGGCGTCCTTCAGCCAAAAAGTGGAACACCTCACGATGTCGAGTTTCCCGTTTGGATCATCGGCGGGACAGTGTTTGCCGGTCTTGTCGTGGGAACCAGACCCGTGAACTTGGCCGTCGTTTTGGGCGACGTGGAAATCAATGGTCCACGGGCGTAGTGAGTCGGTCATTTTCTCATACGCAGCCCAAAACTCGTCTTCGGTGTAGCCTTTCTGAACCAAGGCGTGCTCCGGCGCATTGTAACCCAACAAATACAGGTAGGTGTGCGCCAAATCCGCCTGGAAGCCCAAATTTTCCGGCATGCCAACCTCTTCCAGCAAGTCGAGCATGTGTTTCCAACTGTGCATCCCCGCCCAGCAGATCTCACCCTCAGCTGCAAGGCGTTCACCATAGTCTGCCGCGATCTTGGCGGCTTCCCGGAACGTAGCCGCAATCTTTCGGGTGTTGCCTTTCGGGTCCTTCGACCAGTTTTCCGGGTTGTCAGCCGAATCAATCCGAATCACTCCATACTGCCGCACGCCGTGTTCGTTGAAAATTTTGGCGATTCGACAGGTCTTTTCCACCGCGGTGAGGAATTTTGCACGCTGCTCGACATCACCCATCGCCGAATCCCCAACCGTACCCGGCCAGACCGGCGCAACCAGCGAACCCACTTTCAATCCATTCCCGGCAACCAGGTCGGCCGTCCGCTTCAATTCATCTTCGCTGGCGTCAGGATCGGTATGCGGGAAGAATATGAAACAATCCACTCCTTCAAACCTTGCCCCGTCTACTTCCGCGTTTGCAGTTAATTCCAGCATGCGTTCCAGGCTGATCGGGCGCTCTTGGTCTCGACCATCTCCTTTGCCTACCAATCCGGGCCACATCGCGTTATGAAGTCTCGGATAGCCTTCACCCAATGACTGAGTCCTGTCAGATTGAATCACCGTCAGAATCTCGGCCGCCTCGGAAGCTGCCCTGGCAAATGCACCTTTCATGTCCAAAATGCGGTAGGCGCAAGCTTTGCCAGTGGACACAAGCAACTGATTCTGCAGATCCAGGGATGATCCCTCGGCGAGATTGAACTGATGGAGAGCCTTATCGGCCAATGTTTGAGCATTTTGCAGGCTGAACTCGACTTCAGAATCGGCATCCTTAAGCATCTGCATGGCCGAAATCAGAGGCTGTGAGATTTGAACTTCGAGCAACCTCTCGATCCGTGACATCGACTGCTGGATTGGCTCCAAATCCACCGGATCCGTGGCCTTGGTATCGAGTTCGTTCGAGAGCACGGCCAGTGCTCTGGCGATGTTCACCCCTTCGTAGGAAATAGCGAGTAGTGTGAGTGGTTCCATTCGCCAAACAATCTCGAAGACCTAGCACATTTGCAAGTCCGATGCTGGTTGATCACGTTTGCACGAGTCCCAAATTGAGATTCGTCGTGCTCCCGTTCGCGCCATAAAGCCAGCCATCCGGTCCCCAGGTTAGGCTGTTCGCCACCGAATGCGTGTCTTCCAGCCGGAACCCGCGCAAGTGCACCTCCGGATCGGCATGCGGCAAATCGTCGCCATCGGCGTCCGGGTAAAACAGCAGATACGGCGGCTGGAGCACCCAAATTCCCATCACTCCAGAAGAAGGGCCGATCTGCAACCGAGGTGGCGATGTTCAACCCGGTGATGACGTCCTTGTGCGTGTCGAAATACCCGTCCCCATCGGTGCCCTCGTCCCCATCGGTGCCCTCGTCCCCATCGGTGCCCTCGAACACCGTGATCTTGTCCGCCCCCTTCGGCCCATGCATCACCGAGGCCCTGGAAGTTGCCCACGCGAAGCAGAAAATAGCGGATCGCCACCGCAAGAGCATCGCGCGGACTTTCCTGAGTTGGAGCGGAAGATAGCGAGCACGGCTGCGCCTTGAGGTTCAAGTTTTCAGCCTAAGTTTGGCCATGACCGTTTCACCCACCGTCTATCCGCACTTGGTTACCGATCGAGGCGAGGCTCACTTGGCGCGCTTGCCCAGAATTCGGGTCGCCATGATTGTGGCCGACCATTTGGGCAACGGTTGGTCCGCGAATCAGATCGCCGAGCGCTAATCCCATCTGCACTTGGCGGAAATTCACTCCGCTCTAGCCTAGCCTATTACTACGATCATCCGGACGAAATCCAGGCCGTTCTGGATGATGAGCTTCGCGCGTGTGGGAATGACGAGCCCAGTCCGCTACGCCTCAAGCTGGCTGACGCGAAGCGAAAGGGCGCTGCCCGATAGCATTGCACCCCATGGTTGGCTTCTACATGGACGTTCACGTGCCGGCAGCCGTGACCCTGACCAAGCACAACTTCGGCGACGAAACGTCGATGTGCTGACGGCCCAAGTGGACGAAACGACGACTATGCCGGATGACGAATTGTTGGCGCGTGAACTCAAACAGGTGCTGGTAACCAGGGACATTCGCTTCAAAGCGTTGGCCGAACAGTTGCAGCGGGATCAAATGTCGTTCATCGCCTCAATACACGTAGGCGAATTCGTTGCCGTTGAGCAGCACCAGGCAAACTTCCGCCAATCCGCGGGTCCGCGTATCGACTTCGTGCGGCTGGAGGTCGGGAACGTAGTCTTCGTAGACAAACAGGCGCTCGGTGAATTCGAACGGTTCGCCGGTGTTTTCGTCGTTGGCCCGGCGCACGACTTCAACCGGCCATTCGCGCGGTTTTGGCTGGCGCCGGGACTGAATTTCGGTCATTTGCGCCCAATGAGCCAGCGCCGCCTGCACTTCTTCCGCGGAAGCCGGGCGGCCGTAGGTTAGCTGGATGGCGCGCTGCACGATTTCCGCGTCGTCCGCGTCATCAGCGCGTTCGCGGGTCAAACGCGCGGCCAGGGCCAGCGCCCGGTCGTAGGATTCTTCGCTGTTGAACAGCGTGAAAACTTGCGGCGTAACGTTGGAGCTGTCCCGCATTTCGCACGATTTTTCGGGGCTCGGCTGGTTGAATGTTTCCAGGAACGGGTCGCGTTGTCCGCGGGTTTTGTGCGCGTAAATCGTGCGGCGGTTGCGTTGCCCGGGTTTCGGGTTCGGCACGTAGCTGGGGGCAAAAGTGCCCATGATCATCCGCGGTTGCAGCGCCGCTTCCAGGTTCATGTCCGGGCGGATGGGAATTCCGCCCATTTCCAGGTTTAACTCGCCGCTGACGAACAACATGGCGTCGCGCAGTTCTTCGGCCGAAAGCCGCCGCGGCTCAAAAACGGCGTAAAGCGCGTTGTTTGGGTCGTTTTCGGCGTCAGGCGAGGCTGATGCGCGTTGGTAGGCTTGCGAGGACATGATGAGCCGGTGCAGCTTTTTCACGCTCCAGCCCTGAGCCACGAATTCGCCCGCCAACCAATCGAGAAGCTCCGGGTGGGACGGTTTTTTGCCAGTTGCGCCAAAATTGTTGGGATTTCCCGCCAAGCCGCGGCCAAAATGGTAGTGCCACACGCGATTCACCAAAACGCGCGCGGTCAGCGTGTTGGCAGGGTCCGCAATCCAGTTGGCCAGTGCGGTTCGGCGTCCGGCGACCGTTTTCGGCAGATTCACTTCCAGCGCTCCCGCCACGGCGCTGAGCACGCCGGGTTGCACGGGTTCAGTCGGCGAAAACGGGTCGCCGCCGCCTAAAATCGCCGTTTTTTTCCAATTCGCCCACCTTCATGGGTTCGGCGGGTTTGGCGATCCGCCCGGATTGCGCCTTTGGGCTTCGGGTTTTGCCGTTGTAGGCGGTGAAGGCGAGGGGCTTGTAGCGATCCATCTCCCAGCCGAAGCGCGTGCTCCATTTGCGGCCGATGCGCTCCTGACCGAAGTCCGCCGCGCTGAAGCCGACCTTGCGGTCCGGGATCTGATCCTTCGGCGCTTTGGCCTGCATCGCCTCCCTGCGCGATTTCCAGGGCAAGCCGCGATCCGCGAACCATTTCCGCTCGCCGTCGGCCATTTTGCGGTTGAGTTGGGCCAACAGCTCCTGGTTGCGCTGGTGGCGCTTTTGGTGATAGCGCCGATCCTCCTCCATGCCGTTGCGATTTTCCTCCGGCAGCCATTTTGTCTCCACTTCGGCAAATTGCGTGGCCGAAAAACACGCCTGGATGGCGTAGTAATCGCGCGTCGGCACGGGGTCGAACTTGTGGTCGTGACAGCGCGCGCATTGCAGCGCATGCGCCAGAAAAACCTGGCCCACGGAGTCGGTGACGTCGTCCAGCCACAGTTGCCGCGTCACCTTGGCCACGCTCATGCCGGTGTGCTCCCAAGCGCCCATGCGCAGGAATCCGGCCGCCACCAGCATCTCGGCGTCGCCCGGTTTCAGCTCGTCGCCGGCGATTTGCTCGCGGATGAACTGGTCGTAGGGCTTGTCGCGGTTGAAGGAGCGGATCACGTAGTCGCGGTAGCGCCAACTGTTGGGGCGCTCGTAGTCGTTGGCGTAGCCGGAACTGTCGGCGTAGCGAACCACGTCCAGCCAGTGCCGGCCCCATTGCTCGCCGTAGTGCGGGCTGTCCAAAAGCCGATCGATCAGTTGCGTCCACGCGGTCTCCGGATTTTCCGCGTAAGCCCGCAAAAATGCCTCCACTTCTTCCGGAGTTGGCGGCAGGCCCAGCAAATCAAACGTGGCGCGGCGGATGAGCGTCCGGGCATCGGCCGAGGCTGCGGCTTTCACGCCGGCTTCGTCCAGTTTTCGGCCAATAAAGGCGTCGATCGCGTTTTGGGCGGTGTCAGGGACTTGCGGCCGCGTCACCGGCTGATACGCCCAGAGATCCTCCGGCTTGTAGCGGCGATTGGTCCAGTCATCGCTCAATCCGCCGCTGGTGGCCACTCGCACGCCCTCGGCGAATTTTTCCGCAATCCAGGCAACCCGCTCCTCATCCGGCCATGGCGCTCCGGCGTCGATCCAATCGCGAATTTTCCAGGTTTGCTCCTCGCTGAGGCGGTCGGCCTCCTTCGGCGGCATCTCAAAATCAGGCTCCTCGCGACGAGCAGTCAGGTAGAGCAAGCTGTTGGCGGCATCACCGGGAATCAGCACCTCTTTGCCGAAATTTTCGCCGCCGCGCAGGGTCGATTCGCGCGTTCGCAGGTCCAATTCGCCCTTGATCTCGTCCGGCTCGTTGCCGTGGCACGCCAGGCACTTTTCCGCCAAAATCGGGGCCACGTGTAGTGCGAACAATTTTTCGCCTTCGCTGGGTTGGGGCTGCGATTCGGCGGGGGACTGCGCTACGGCGAAGACGGCGAGGTTGATGAGGACGAAAAAGCTGCGGATTCGAAACATGGCGTGAAATTTGGCGAAAATGTTGCGATTTTTTCCGGGAAAGCCACGCAAAGCCGACAAATTCTTCGCTTTTTGAGCCAAAATCGCCAAATCGTGGAGTTCGACGCCTAACCGTTCGTTAAATTGCGTTGCAAATTTGACCGATTCACCTAGCTTTTCTCAACGTTACAGGTTGCGAAATTTCTAAAAAATGGGACCGTTGGCAGCATCTTTGACTGATAATTTTGGAAAACCTCAAAATTACAAACTCTCCCCAGCACAACTGGTTGCTCCTCCAAAACATGTCACAGCTACCCGCAGACGGCTCTCGCCGTGACGAATTTTTTCTGCCTCCGCGCGAAAGCTTCACAATTCTGTCGATTTTCGGCACCCGCCCGGAAATCGTCAAATTCGCCCCCGTTCTTCAGGAATTAGAGCGTCGCCCAGAGTTTCGCGCGATCAACGTCTGCACCTCGCAGCACACCGATCTCGCGGCGCCGTTTCTCCAGGAGTTCAACCTGCGCATCGACCACGATTTGAACGTGATGCGCCCGGGTCAAGCGCTCAACCGGCTGCTTTCCCGAATCCTCGACGGCTTGGAGGACGTGCTGGAAACCGAGCAGCCGGATTTCGTCCTTGTGCAGGGCGACACCACCAGCGCCCTGGCCGGCGCAATTTCCGCGTTTCACCGGCAAATTCCCGTGGGCCACATCGAGGCGGGCCTGCGCTCCGGAAATCCGAATTCGCCGTTTCCGGAGGAGATGAATCGCGTTTTGATCGACCAGATGGCGACCTCGTTTTACGCTGCGACGGAGCGAAATCGCGAAACGCTGATCGGAGCCGGAGCAAACGCGGACCAGGTATTCGTCACCGGAAATCCGGTGGTGGATGCGCTGTTGCAGGTGGCGGGCGGAGACCGGAATTCGCCGGCAGCCGATGAAATTATCGCGAAAACCGCGAAAACGAAGCCGATCGTCCTCACCGCTCACCGCCGGGAGAATTTCGGGGGTCGCATGGCCGGATATTTCACGGTTTTGGCCGATTTTTTGCGCGAACACGACGACGTGAGCCTGATTTTTCCCGTTCACCCAAATCCTAACGTGCGCACCTTTACCGAGCAGCACTTTGAGGGCGTGGACCGCGTGCATTTGATCGATCCCATGCCCTACCCGGAGTTCGTGCGCCTGCTTTCCCACGCCTGGCTCATCGTGAGCGATTCCGGCGGCGTGCAGGAGGAAGCGCCCACCCTCAAAAAGCCGCTGCTGATCATTCGCGAAAACACCGAGCGGCCCGAGGCGATCGAATGCGGCACGGCGCGGCTCATTGGCGAGGAACCGGAGAAACTGGCGCATCACCTGCACGACGTCTACGCCGATGACGCTTGGCGGACCAGCGTCCAGCAAGCCAAAAATCCCTTCGGCGACGGCAAGGCCGCCCAACGCATTGCCGACGCCATTTTAGCCCACTTTTCCACCCTCCAATCCGCGGCCTGAGAAAATGAGTTTACCGCTAGCCAGCCTATCCTTGGACCTGGATAACCAGTGGTCTTACATGAAAACGCACGGGGACGCCGGCTGGGAGAGTTATCCTTCTTATTTCGACGTCGCCGTTCCGCGAATTCTCCAAGTTCTCGACGATTTGGGGGTAAGGATCACGTTTTTTATCGTAGGACAAGACGCCAGCCTGGATAAGAACGGCCAAGCGCTGAAATCCATCGCGGATGCCGGGCACAATATCGCCAACCACTCCTTTTCCCACGAGCCGTGGTTTCATACCTACAGCCGCGCGGAAGTAGAGAACGAAGTCATCCGGGCGGAAGAGGTTATCGAGGCAGCAACCGGCGTTCGGCCGCGTGGCTGGAGAGGACCGGGTTTTAGCTTTTCCAAGACGTTGCTGGAGGTTTTAGCCGAGCGCGGATATCAATACGACGCGTCGGTTTTTCCGACCTTTCTCGGCCCGATTGCCCGGTTGTTCTACTTCATGAACTCCGGGCTTAGCAAGGAAGATCGCGGGCAACGCGACAACCTCTACGGCGGGCTGAAAGACGGGTTCCGGCCCATGGCGCCGTTTCAGTGGGATTTGGGCCAAAACAAGAGCCTGCTGGAGATTCCGGTGACGACCATGCCGATCGCGCGTTTGCCAATTCACGGCAGTTATCTGCTTTACCTCGCGAAATTTAGCGAATTCGCCGCGGACACCTATTTTCGCACCAGCTTGTTGCTCTACAAGCTTACCGGCAGCTCGCCCTCTTTTCTTTTGCACCCGACCGATTTTCTGGGATGCGAAGACGTCCCTGAATTGAGCTACTTTCCCGCCATGGATCAGCCAGGCGAGGTCAAGCTCGCCCAAATGCGCAAATTTCTGACCCGCCTAACCAAGGGCTTCGACGTGGTATCCATGGAAACGCAGGCCGAACGCCTGAATTCCGCCGCGCAACCGCTAAAACGCCTGGATACCCTCCGGGAGAACCTGGCTACCTAACCATTCACCTGACACCCCCTAGAAACATGCAATCCACCGCCAACACCACTCCACGCAAGATCGGACAGGTTCACGTTATCTTGCCGGCATACAACGAAGCGGAATCGCTGCCAAATCTCCTGCGCCGTTTCGCCAAATTAAACCAAGAACGACCGGATTTCGATCTTGTCATCCGCGTCATCGACGACGGCTCGCAAGATAATACCGCCAGCCTGGCTGAAGAGCCCTACGACGGCTTGGACGTGCGCGTACATCGTCACGAGCAAAACATGGGCTTGGGCCAGGCGATGTTGACCGGCGTTCAGCGCACTGTTTCCAACGCGGAAGATCAAGACGTGATTGTGGCCATGGACGCGGATGATACGCACGACGTCAACCTCATCGCGGAAATGTACGAGCGCATCGCCAACGGCGCGGATATTGCGATAGCTTCGCGTTTTGTGGAAGGCGGTTCGGACACAACGGCTCCTCCCTTTCGCCGCTTGCTTAGCCGCGGGGCTTCGGTCGTATTTCGCACGGTTTTCCCGTTGGATCGCCTGGGCGACTTCACCAGCGGTTATCGCATGTATCGCGCGGATTTGATGCATCGCGCCGTGAAACATTGGGGCGAGCGGCTCATCGAAGAAGACGGCTTTGCCTGCATGGTGGAGCTGTTGCTAAAACTGCGGCACTGGAAGCCGGTCATGAGCGAGGTGCCCATGGTCTTGCGCTACGACCGCAAACTGAGCGCCAGTAAGCTGCGTTTGATGCGCACCTTGCGTCAATATCTTAAGCTCGCCCTGCGCGACGCCGTAACTCCTGCACCCCGCAATATTCGCCGTGCCGCAGTCTACTCCAACTAAGATCGCCGTCATCGGCGGAGGAATCGCGGGCCTCACCGCCGCGCACGAACTGGCCGTTGCCGGGCATTCCGTCGTTTTGCTGGAGAGTTCGGATCAGCTTGGCGGTTTGGGCACGTATTATGATTGGAACGGTCATTGGATCGACCGGTTCTATCATTGCCAGATGCCTTCCGACGATGATTTGATCCAATTGATCGAGGATGTCGGCATGATCGACGAGATGTATTGGAAGCCGACGCGGATGGGTTTCATCGTCAACAAAAAGCGCTACGCCTTCAACGGCGCCCTCGACCTGCTGAAGTTCGATCCGCTTAGCTTTGTCGAGCGAATTCGCTTTGGCGTCATCAGTCTTCTGCTACGCCAGCTCGGCAAGGGCAAGGACCTGGATAACGTGCGAATCGAAGACTGGCTGGCGGGGCTATACGGCCAAAGCATCTGGAAAAAGATCCTTCGACCGCTGTTTCAAAGCAAATTTGGCCCCGCCGCGGGTGATATGCCGGCGCTATATATTTGGGAGCGGTTGGGAAGAGAGAAGAACACCGTTTCGCGCGGTTATCTCAAAGGCGGGCTCAAGGCGCTGATCGACGGAATCGTGGCCAAGCTTGTCAAGTTGGGCGTCGAAATCCGCAAAAACGCCGAAGTTCGCTCGATCGACGAAATCGACGGCCGTATTGATATTAGCCTACGCGACGAAACCCAGATTTCCGCGGATTGGTGCATCTCGACCCTTCCGCTTACTCTGCTCGATCGGGTGGTGCGCGGAACCAACCTGGAAACCGCCTTCAAGATCCCGGACGTTCGCTATCAAGGCGTGGTCAACGCGATGTTCTACCTGAAACGTCCGCTGGATAATTACTACTGGACGCCGGTGGTGGATTCCGGCACGGAATTCGACGGAATCGTGGAAATGACCGAGTTGATCGAAACAGAACACTACGGCGGCCACCACGTTGTCTACGTGATGAAATATTGCGACCGCGAAAGCGACTTTTTCCAGGAGCCGGAAGAACAAATCGCCGCGCGCTGGAAGGAGCAACTGCTCTCGCTCTACCCGGACCTGGGACTCGAAAGCGGCGACGTCGCCGACGTCCGCGTCTTCAAGGCTCCGTTCGTTGAGCCCGCTTATCCGCTGGGATACGGCCAACTGAAGCCGGCGCTCGACAACGGCAAAAATCGCCTGCTCTTGGCCACCTCCGCCCAAGTTTACCCGCGCATCACGGCCTGGAATTCCAGCGTTTGGCTGGCGAAACAGGTGGTCGGGTTGCTCGAAGCACGCATTGCGGCGAGTCCGGCGGCGACCGGCAAAAAACAACCATGGCTACGGACAGTTTTTGGTGACGGCGACGGCTCCGATTTCCATGTGATCGAAACCGAACTCGGGCGGATTGGTGCGCTCAATTGCTGGGAACATCTGCAGCCCCTGTCGCGGATGGCGATGTATTCGATGCACGAAGAAATTCACATCGCCGGCTGGCCGAGCTTTTGTTGCTACCGCGACATGGCTTATGCGCTCGGCCCCGAGGTCAACATCGATGGAGCGAGCCGCATGTACGCGGTCGAAGGCAGTTGTTATGTGCTGGCGTCGGTCGCCGTCACCGGCCAGGACTGCTTCGATATGTTGTGCGACACCCCGGACAAGGCGGCGCTGCTCAATCCCCGGACCAGCAAACCGGGTGGTGGGACACTCGATGATTTTCGGTCCGGATGGCCGGGCATTAGTCGACGCCCTGGCCGACGACCAGGACGGTATTCTGTACGCCGATTTAGATCCGGCCGGCATCAGTATCGCGAAGGCCGCCGCCGACCCCGTTGGCCACTACTCACGGCCCGATGTGTTGAGCCTGGTGATCGACAAAACCAAACGCCGCGTAGTCCACGAAATTCGCGACGACATTGAACACGCCGAGCCCGACTCGGACGTCGTCGTCGATATTGCGAGCAAATAAACGCGCTCAGTTGCGGCGTAGCACCCGCAGCTTGAAGTCACGCACGATCGGAAGCCGGTTCAACCATCGCGATGCGTCATGGCGCGAATCGTCGTCCGGATGTGGCGGTCCCACGTAACCTACAGGGATCTGACTGACGAGTTCGTCGCCATCTGGCGTCTGTTCATAATAATGAAACTCGAAACCCGGCACGCATAGGTCTTCGTCGTGTAAAACGTCGACCACCCGCACGCCGAAACTCGAAAGTTCGCGACTCAATGCTTGCGGCGGCGCGATCCAGACCCGGCGCGGACCGGCGAAAAACAACCACTGAATTTTTTCATTTTTCGACAAAAACCGGTAACGCCCGACGCGGCCGCCGTAAAACGCACTCGGTTTGGTCCCAGCGTTCAAGCACCTTGTCGAAATCGGGCGCGTACCCCGGCGTAAAACGCAACGATGCCGGGTCACTTGTTTTTTCAAACCACGCGACCGGCTTGCCGCGGTTGATCAACTGCCGGGGATCCGCTGCTGCGGCACGGCGCGGCCCGTAGAAATCGCGATAAGGCATGATGCGATCGACCGGTGCGTTGCGCAGCACCATCGCTATGGCCTGCTTGTCGTAGCGCGCGTGCCCCTGAGATTGATTGATCGTTTCCATCGCACACTGGACTTCGAATGGTAAATCTGTCGTCTCTTCGGCCGACTCCTCTAATTCGTAGCCGTCCCGGTAACTAGTACGGACGTCGCCCTTGCCGATCCAGAAACCGTCTTCTTCGACGATTACATGTGACGCCGAGCGCCAGACCAGGGAAACATCTTTATACAATAAGCGTGCAACGCAGCGTCGATGCCCACGCCGGTCTGGCTGGACGACGTAGGCGACACAAAAACGGAGATCCGGATTGCGCAGAATCTGCGATAAGTAGAACTCGGTATCGTTGAGCGCGAAGCGGTAACGCGGTGCGTAGCGCCGCAATAACGCAGCAGGGTTCGCCTTCGCTTGCCCGTCGATGCGGAGTTGCATCTCCGCACCCAGACGACGCTTGAACTCGGCGCGGATCGCGGCCGTCGATCGTGGATCTACTGAAACGCTAGCTAAGTCTTGCGTCATATCACTCTGCGAATATTCGACCCGGGCCCTGGATCACGCCCGAGTGCTGACTACTATGACTGTTTTCACGCATTTTCGATAGCTGGCCGAAAACGAAGGCCCACAAGTTTTTAATCCAGACCGGTGCCTGCCCCTTTCGCGGTCGACTTTAACTACGTATTTGGCTGTCATTAATTAGTCAGACTGCTTAGCGCCTTATGTGATTTTTTCCCGAGCTACCGGACTATCCCTCACCGCATCGACAGCTTGTTGTGGAGAGCCAGCGCTAAACGAATGCTTTGTCGAGGGAATTAATCGCCGTGCAGCTCATTCATCTCCAATGTCATAAATTTTGCCGGTGCGTTCCAATCGGCGACGATGGGTCTTGCGGCGGTAAGACCGCTTTGACGCCTGATTGAATTGGGCATACTGCGAGGGAGCAACACTGCAAATTACTCATACGCTTCGGTCGTCGGCGGCGATGAATGTCGCTACCGTGGCGGCCATATTCGTGATCGTTGCCGGCTGCGACGGATCCGGAAACGCTGCGTCTCAAATTGACTTCGAGCCGGCGACACCCGAATTGATCGCACACGTGCGCGGCGCCGGTTGGCTCGATACGCCGTGGTCTTGCGCGCGAATGGATATGACACGCCAGGATTACGAGGCGTGCCTGCGCGTCGAGACAACCTTGTTGCCGCCTTTGGACCCGAACCGTCGCGATCTGTTCGGCGAACAATACGACCCACCCACATATTTTGCTTGCCGCATGAATGCGCCGAAGGCAGAAACGAGTTGCGCGGTCCATAAATTACGTCGCGTCACACGGGAGCCGATATGGCCAAGTTCCGATGCGCCACCGATGATCTGGCCCGAACCGCCACGGAGGGCGGAATATCGGCCGGGAATGAGCGCGGAGGCGTATTTCGATGAACTATGCGAGCGGGAGGCAGGCAAGTTTATTTTTCGAACCGCGGTTGACGTTCACGGTGTCTATCAAATTCGGCCGCTCGAGATTGCATCGGAAATCGCGCAAAACGACAGATATGTCATCGAAAATCCTTATCACCACACGACTCTACGTGATCCTTTTGGCGCTACGCTCATTCGCTCAAATAGATATCTGTATTGGGAAAGTTCTATCGATGAACCGTATTTGAACTGGGATCCGATACGAAAATCTCGATGGCACCGGTCTTTATTCGCCGAACCTGGTGCGGGCGCTCGATTCGTGAAGTACTTGAAAGGCCGCGACGCCGGACTCCGCCAGATAACAAAGCAATACGGTGCATCAATCACGAGTAAGTATGGGTTCATATGGCGGGGGATCCGTAGACCACACGACCGCAAGTATCGGATCGCGGGTGGCGAACTAGCAGTCGTAGAACTGGAGACATCGCAAGTCCTCGCTGTGTGGCGAGGATTCAGCTTCGCAAACTATGAAAACGAGAACAAAACCTGGTGGCCTAACGCAATCGGTTGTCCGGATAGAAGAGAGCTGCACGATGACGGATATTTCAATTTTCTCGCACAGGTGATTAAACCGCCGCCCGACTAACCGACGAATAAATAGGTGACGACAAGTGGACACGGACGTCAAGACTTGGATCAAGTTTTTCTATCAACAACTCGCGGCGGAAAGTTATCTCGACGATATCTCTGCCCGACATATCGATTTCAATGACGCGGATTTAATACAGCGCCGACTAATTTTCGGCGCCAATAACCACCGCGTCCCATTGAACGACGAAAATCCACATAAAACACGGATGACGGCCGACCAGGCCGCAAGCTTCGCCGAGCAATTCGAGATCCTCGACCACTTACCGAACCGCAGCTCGGGTTTCTCGGCGACGCTGATGCGCGAACGGGAGACGAATCGCTATACCCTGGCCTTTCGCAGTACCGAGTTTCGTGCCGTCGACGAGGGCGGCGACCGCTCACGCGACGGCATCCATGCCGACCTGTTCGATATCTCATTCGATGGCATGGCGCTCGCGCAGTTGAGCAGCATGGAAGACTACTACGCCTACTTGAAACAAAGCGGCAAAATTCCAACCACGGTGAGCGGTGCGTTGGACAATGTGGAATTGTTCGTCACCGGGTATTCGCTCGGTGCGCACATGGCGACGGTATTCACCGAGATCCACCCCGAGGTCAGCCACGCGTATACCTTCAACGGCGTCGGGCGCGGCGATTTCGACCATAACGTGGGTTCATTGCAAGCGATAATCGAGCGTTTCAAGGCGCGCCTGATTGACCCGGCGGCGTTCGGGCTCGAAGCACCCGCAGCTCGCCTGAGACCACTACAGGATGCAGCACAAGGTGACAGCCAACTCGACCCCGACATATTCGACATCGTGGCGGACTTGAACCTTGTACCTGATCCGAACGTACAAGCATCGATATACGATTCCGATCGTTACCGCTACGCCAAAGCGGCGACCTTGAACGAGTTCCGCGTGCTCGGGTTATCGCCACCGAATTTGCTGCCCGGTGGCGGCCCGTTCTGGACCGATACGAACCTGACATTGGGCGCCGAAAACGACGCCAGGATCACGGCGATTTTTGGACGCGCTACACACAACGACACACAAATCGTATCCAACAACGGCGTCAATTCGGCGCGCGAAATTCCCGTTTTCATCGAAGACCAACCCGACCTCGACGGTTTCGGCAGCCTCGCGAGTATTGGCGATTTTGGCACCACCCACAGCATTATCCTGATTCTGGATTCGCTCGCGCTTACCGCTGCGCTCCAAACTATTGCGCCCGAGCTCTCGCGATTCGATGCCGAACAACTGTTCGCGGCCGCGACCAATGAGATCGCGAGCGGCGGCTTCGCGGCACGCGGCACCTCTGAAGCAGCGTCGCTGGAAACCGTCCTCGATGCGATGCGCAGAACGATTATCGGTCCCACAGTCGCGGCGACGCCGTCGAGTAATGCGACCGGCGGCTTCGGCAACTTCGAAAATCGAACGCGATTCCATCAGCACATCGCGGAATTGTCGTCCGCCGTGTTGGTCGACCCGGCCGCCGATAATCCGGTTTTAAAACCCCAATTCAGGGGTCTCGAGTTGGTGCCACTGACCTCGATAACGCGCGATGATTTGGTCGAGCGTGCGAAAAACGATATCGCCTACCGTTATGCAATTCGCGAATTACATCCCTTTGCATTGACCGGTGCCGACGACCTCTACGACCAACACAACGTCGACGGGTCACTTGAGCTGTTCAACCCGACACAAACAAACGGAATGACCGATGCGTGGATCGAACACCGCGCGCATATGCTGCTTTCACTAGCCGAACGTCATCGCGACAATCTGCCCTACCAACGTCCAGCGGCCCAACCGTTGGACGCCGATCCCGTGTTTCATGACGCCGCTGCCGGTGTTGCCATCGACCCCGTTCCGCCCCACCTCGCGCCGACGCCCGGCGCGGATTTAATTCCTCGAATCTTGTTCGGCTCACGCGACCACGAACAGCTGCAGGGTCACGCCGGCGTCGATTTTCTGGCCGGCGGTGCCGGCAACGACATACTCTCACACGCGACTATTGCCGAGGACCACGAATCGGATCGTCTGGAGGGTGGCACAGGTTTTGATCAATATGACGCCGGCGCCGGCGACGTGATCCACGACGCGGACGGTCGGGGCAGCGTGCGCTACCGCGGCGAATCCTTGCTCCCCGGACGACGTACGGCGGATTTACCGCCCAACGTCTATCACAGCATCGACCGCAAACACCGGTACTTTTACGCCGATACCGCCCGCAGCCTGATTGTCTCGAAGACCGACGGCAGCGATAACGGCGATGTATTGAGGATTGAAAACTACGAGCACGGCGCACTCGGCATCGCCCTGACCGACCTCAGCGAAGAATCGATGGCGCCGACCGAAGCACCTCCAGTACCACCCACGTCGACGGTGATCGACGGCGATCAAGCACCGCTCGAGCAATTTGCGAATCTACCGTTTCGCTGGAATCCCGATGGTGAAAATTACGTGCTCGAGGTGCCGAACCGTTGGCTGGTGCACACGACCGAGCGCACCTACTACGGCTTGGATGAGCAAGGGCAATCTGTTCCGGTCAGTGCGGATGTGATTTATCACGAACTCGATGAGCTCGGCAATTTACGGACCGAAGCGCCGGCGCCTGGGCGTCATGATCGACTGATCGACAGCACCGGCAACGACTTGATTCAATCGTTCGCGGGCGCCGACGAGATCGTTGCCGAACGCGGCGGCGACGACGTCATTGACGCAGGGTCAGGTAACGACCGCGTGCTCGCCGGTTTTGGTCACGACCATGTATTGGGCGGTGCCGGCAACGACGACCTCGATGGCGCCGCCGGTAACGACTTTCTCGACGGTGGTGCCGGTAACGATACCCTGACGGGCGGCGCCGGCCGTGATTACCTCGATGGCGGCTCGGGCAGCGACCTCATCGCGGGCGATGCCGACGACGATCGGATTTCAGGCGGTGACGGTGATGACGACCTCGACGGCGGCAGCGGCAACGATGTTCTCAACGGCGGCGCCGGACGCGACTTTATCGCGGGCGGAGACGGCGCTGACCTGATCGAGGCCGGTGCCGATACTGATATCGTGCGCGGCGGGGGCGGCCGCGACCGCTTGTTTGCCGGTCTCGAATTGGACATCGAGACGGCCTTTACACATTCCACAGCCGCAGCAGCGCCGACGCGCGACTGGCTCAACGGTGGACCCGGCGACGATACGCTTATTGGCGACGCCGGTAGTGAGGGCCTGGCCGGTGGCGGTGGTGCCGACCTGATCGCCGGTGGTCTCGGCGACGATCACATTTTTGGCGACCGCGATTGGACGGCACAGTCGTTTGCGTGGACTTTCGACGCCGACATCAGCGAAACCGAGGTGCGCGTTCTCTATCGTGACGTCGACGGTGAACTTGCGCCGCCGGACAGCGGTGGCGATATCTTATTTGGCGGGCCGGGCGACGATATCGTTTTTGCCGGAGCGGGCGACGATGCGGTTTTCGGTAATACCGATGACGACGTCATGTTTGGCGAAGGCGGATCAGACCAACTCGATGGCGGCGCCGGCAACGATGTGATCCTCGGTGACGATCCGGCGATTGATCACCTTACCCATGGTAACGACAAGCTTGACGGCGGTAGCGGCAACGACCGCCTCATCGGCGGCGGACGCGACGATGTAATCTTCGGTGGTGACGGCGACGACGAGATTAACGGCGACAACGGTGCCGCGCTGCTGTCGCCGATGTTCCACGGTGACGATCGGATCGACGGCGGCCGCGGCGAGGATACGATAGTCGGCGGTGGCGGCGACGATCATATTGCCGGCGGCAGCGGCAACGATCGCTTGTTCGGCGACGGCGCAGATCTCGATCCCTTATTCCACGGACATGACGAACTGCTTGGCGGCGACGGAGACGACTTTCTCGGTGGTGACAACGGAGACGATCGCCTTTTCGGTGGCTCCGGCCGCGATACCCTCGATGCGGGTGACGGCGCCGACTATCTCGACGGTGGTGCGGGCAACGATTATCTGAACGGCGGTGCCGGCGATGATACCTTCGTGTTCGGCTATGGCTCGGGTATCGATGTGATCGACGACGCCGGTGGCCTCGATAAAATTTTATTAAACGGGGTGAATAGCGCCGATATCCAGTTATTCGAAAGCGCCGGGGCCTTGCAAATTCAATTATTGCGCGATGGCGCGGCGACCGGCGATTTACTGATCGTCGCCGATTGGTTCAATGGCAAAACAGTCGAATTTATTATCCATGACACTGGCACATTAACCGTGCCGGACATCGAATCGGCGCTCGACCGTTCCGTCGATCCAACGGCGCCAGCGTTGACGGACACAAACCGCGCATCGGTTCTCGATAATGACGCCGACTTCGGAAGCGGCACGCCACTCGGCGATACGATTTACGCCCTTGGCGGTAATGACATCATCGCTGTCGGCAGTGGCGACGACCGCGTGTACGGCGGTGTTGGCGACGACGAACTTCAAGGCAACAGCGGCAGCGATTATTTATTCGGAGAATTCGGCAACGACCGATTGTTCGGACAGGCGGGCGATGACAGTCTTTCCGGCGGACCCGGCAGCGATCAATTACTCGGCGGCGGTGGCGATGATACTTATCGCTACGACCGCGGTAGCGAACTCGATTTGATTATCGACAACGCGGGTGACAACCGTCTCGTTTTCGGCCGTGACATTTCGCCCGAGGACGTCAGTTTAGAGCGCAGCGGTAGCGACCTCGAGCTACGGTTACTGGACCGCGGCGCATTGACGCGTGACCGCGCTGTGCTCAGCGCCTGGTTCGACGGCGGCGCGTCGCTATCAACAATCGCGTTCGCAGACGGAACCACCTGGGACGACCACGCCATCACCGCCCGCTTGCCAGCAGCACACGTACTCGCGGACGGTATGACGCTGGATGGCCCGTCACGGACGTCCCATTACACCTTGACCCCGGGCGATGGATTATCGGATGGCTTCGAGATAACCATCATCGAGCGTGGCGGTTTCGATCGACTCATACTGGAGGAACGTTTAGAAATCGAGAACAGCGTTACACGACGCGCGACCCCCGCCATCGCTGCCGCGATTCGCAGCGGCAACGACCTCATGCTCGATATCGAGATTGCCTCGGATATCACCGCAGTCGCGCCGGCGTCGGGACGTTTGCGGCTGGTCGACTACTACACAAGTGGTGGTTTCATCGAGCAAATTTCCGTCGCCGGATCCTTGTTGAATGCTAACAACCTTCCCCCGATATCCCAGACGGAGCAATTGTATGAAACGGTTGAAATTGGCGTACCGTTTTCGTACGCCTTGCCGCCGGGATTGTTCAGCGATTCAACATTCGACTACTTACGCTTAAATGCCAGCCTTGGCGCCGAGAAGCCGCTGCCGGACTGGCTGAATTTCGATGCCGCCGAGGGAACATTCTCCGGACTACCGCAAGCGGGCGATGAAGGCTTATTAGCGATCGAGCTGCACGCGATTGACGCACACGGCGTAAACACCAGCACCGACGTCGCGCTCAATATCGGTGGCGTCAACCTGGCGCCGGTAACATCACAATCGTCTTTATCGGCAACGGCTCGCGTTGACCGACCGTTCGAGTTCACCATTGCGCCTGATGTATTCGTCGATCCGAATCCTGCTGATGCACTGGTATTGAGCGCAGCTATGCCGGGTGGCCTCGACCTGCCCGCGTGGTTAACGTTCGATGCGGTGGAGCGGCGCTTCCACGGCACACCCGCGAACGACGATTTGGGTCAGATACCCTTACGCTTGCGTGCCGCCGATAACGGCGGGTTGTCGGCGGTGGTCGACATCAGCATCGCGGTAGATACGGCCAACGAGGCGCCGGTCGCCGTTCCCGATCGCGCAACGTTGTTTTTTAGGCGCGAGCGGTGTCAGTAATGAGTTTCGCGTCAATAATATTACCGGCGGGGTTCAGTCTAACCCAACGCTTGCGGCCTTGACCGACGGTAATGTCGTCGGCATTTGGGAAACGGGCGACGCCCAAGGTCACCGCTTTCTCGGCGGCCGCCTGTTCAGCTCAGGCGGCGTGGCGCTCGGCGAGGAATTTCGACTCGACGCCGAATCCGGCGATGCGCCCGAACCGCGGACACCCCGGGTCATCGCCCATAAAGGCGGCGATTTCACTGTCGTGTGGTCGGAATACGGGCCCGGAACCGTGGGCAACGATATCTTTGCTCAGCCATTCACTGCCACTGGCAACGCGGGATCTGCGAAACAACGCCTCAATACGCGAAACACAATTGACGACCAGCTTAGCCCGACGGTGGCCGCATTCGCCGACGGTGGTTTCGTTGCGACCTGGGTAACGGCTTCACCGCAGACGGCGGTTGCATCCGGCGTATTCGCGCGACGCTTCGATGGCAGCGGTCATCCCGTGGACGTGGAGTTCGGCGTAAACCACACAGTCGATTTATCGCCGTTTGGCTTTCAACCGTCGATTACGACTTTCGACAACGGCGGCTTCGTCATCGCTTACACGGCCGACGGAGATATCGATAACGACATTTTTGTCCAACGCTTTGACGCCAACGGTGAAAAAGCAGGTAACGCCATACGGGTCAATCAAGGCGGTCACGGTCATCAGTTATCCCCCGACGTAGCGACGCTCGACAATGGCGATTTCGTCGTCGCCTGGTCGTCGGCGCTGCAGGACGACGATCCCGCGAGCCCCGGAACCGACGGCACCGATGTCATCTATGCACGGCGATTCACCCGCGCGGGACTCCCCCGCGGCGACGAGATTCTGGTCAACGAGGTTGTTTTAGGGATTCAGACCGCACCCACGGTAGCGGCGCTTGCCGACGGCGGGTTTGTAGTCAGTTGGGATTCGAACCGGCAAGACGGCGACGGCTTCGGGATCTCGCGGCGACTATTTGGACCCGACGCTAAGCCCGCTGGCCCGGAACAGCGGGTCAACCAGATTACTGCGGGAAGTCAGTCGAATTCCGCCATCGCGGCTTTGCCCGATGGCGGCTTCACCGTGCTGTGGGAAACCACGCTCGGCGACAACATTTCCGCTCGTACGTTCGAACGGGCGGCGGAATCGGCATTTACGATCGATGTGCTCGCGAACGATATCGATGCCAGCGACGACATTGGGGGTCTGACGGTCGCTTCCGCAACGGTCATAGACGGCCCCGGTTTGGTCGATATTGTCGACAACGAGATTCGCTACGTCGCTTCAAATGAACTAGCGCTGCCGCGGGCGGGCGAACAACAATTGGCGACGATTGCCTATACCGTCGTGAATGAGAATGGCGAGGCGAGTGCCTCGCACCTGACGCTGCAAATTCGTGGCACCGAAGTCACCACTGAGACGACGCTCGACGGCCTGACGCGCCTGGTCGGTGGCGGTAATGCACTCAGCGGCGGCGACCTCAATGCCGACGGCATCAACGATCTGCTTATCGCAGACCGCGAACGCGAGACCGTATCGATCGTATTCGGACACCATCAGGCGTTGCCATCTACAGTCGATCTGACTGCGTTGGATCCTAGCGCGGGGGTTTCGCTGAATTCATCGGACGCTGCGATCGATTTTGGCTTCTCCGTCACCGCGCTTGGCGACATCAACGGTGACGGCGTCGCGGACCTGGCAATCGGCGCACCCGGCTATGACGGCGACGGACGCGTGGACAACGGCGCGGTATATCTCGTCCATGGCGGTGACGATCTAATCGACGTCGCGCTCGACGACCTCGACGGTTCGCGCGCCGCGGTCCTCATCGGCGCGGATTCGAATGACGGATTCGGTTACTCGGTCGGTGCCGCCGGCGATATCAATGGTGATGGCATCGACGACTTCGCAGTTGGCGCGCCCGAGATGTTCGACGGCCGCGGCGGCGTCCTGGTTTATTTCGGGTCTGCGCAGGCGCGCGCACCCATCGTCGACCTCGCCGGCTTACATCCAGCAAATGGTTTTTGGTTATACGGCGAAGATAGCGGCGACGGGTTTGGACACAGCCTCGCGGCGGCCGGCGATGTTAATGGCGACGGCATCGACGACCTGTTAATCGGTGCACCGTCGATGCAAATCAACGATGCGCCGTCGGTCGGCGGCGCCTATCTCATCTACGGCAAACGCGACGGTTTCGATATTCCAATCGACTTAAGTCTGCTAAGCGCCGCAGACGGTATGCGCATCACGACCAGCGAGTACGGCGAGAACAGCAATGCGCGTATCGCGACCGCACTCGCCGGGGTTGGAGACATCAATAACGACGGCCTTGACGATGTCCTCGTCGGTGCACCGGGCAGCCGGGTTGCCGAAGACATCAACGAAGGTCGCAGTTATTTGATATTCGGTAACGAGAGTCAGTTCGGGCCCGCATTCGATCTCGCTGCCATCGACGGCGACAATGGTGTGATTCTCACGCACAGCGAATACGGTTGGAGCGGTCAGGCGGTGTCGAGTGCTGGTGACCCCAATGGCGACGGCATAGCGGATTTGATCATCGGTGCACCCTTCGCCAACGCCGGCAGCATCGGCAGTGCTGGTGCGGTGCATGTCGTCTACGGGCGCAACGGTGATTTCCCCGCCACCATCGACCTCGACGCGCTCGATGGCCGCGACGGATTCCGGCTGCTCGGCGCCGGTGGCGAACCCGGTGCGTCGCTCGCGGCACTCGGTGATATCAACGGTGATGGTTTCGATGATGTCCTGATTGGTGCACCCGGTTCCGGTAATGACGGCGAAAGCTTCGTTCTCTATGGCCGCGACTTTACCAATGCCGTCGATTATCTCGGTACCGATGCTGCGGATGAAATCTCGGCAGCGGGTAATAACTTGGTGATTTTCAGCGGCGCCGGCGACGACCGTATCGACATCGAGGCAGCCAATACGGTGGCGATCAATCCAGGGTCTGGGACCAATAGTGTTTCGCTTCGGTCACTACCTACGGCACCGACGACGATAAGACGCGTCGATATACGACACAGTCCAAGCGGCACCGATCTGGTTGAAGTCCATGCCTCTGCGGACGAACGCTGGCGCATCGAATCGAATGGCCGCCATAACGGCACTGCGGCAAGCGTATGGGACCTATACACCGGGAATCCGGTTTCGCAACCCGGGGGCGCAATAACGGCATGGCGCGAGGGATCGCTGATCCTCGATATCAATGACGGTCAGCTCGAACTGCGCTTTACCGACGTTGATATCAATCGGCTGAGTGCCGAGACGGCACCGTTCGCCGAAATAAGAATTGACGGCGCGCAATCGATTACCTTCGATGACGTATTGCGACGCGGGCTCGATATCACCGGGACCAAAATCGACGATACGCTAAGCGCGTCAGATGTCGATGACCGCCTCGTCGGTTACGCAGGCGACGACCTACTGCGGGCCGGCAAGGGGAACGATCGTTTGAACGGCGGACCCGGCGCCGATGTCCTGATCGGCGGCGCAGGCGATGATGTATATCTCGTCAATCGCGGGGACGGCGCCGATACCATCGGTGATGTCGGCGGCAATGATCGTATCGTGCTCGGACCAGGAATCAACGTAGGCGATGTGATCAGTCACCGCAGCGGCGACGATCTCGTGCTGTCTGTGGGCGCGGGTGACAGCGTGACCATCGATGATTGGTATCGAAAACAAAGTAACCGCATCGAATCGGTTGAATTCTCGGCTGCCGATGGATTCATCGCGACCACAACGATCGACAGCTTGGGTCAGAACCACAACCCGATGATTTCCGCCGCCGTCGCAACCCAACATACGGCCGAGGGGACACCTTTCTCGTTCGAAGTTCCGCGGCATGTGTTCAGCGATCCGGATTTCGACGACGCCTTGACGTTTACGATTGCCGCTGTCGATGGCTCTGCATTACCCCCGTGGTTAACATACACACCCGCGACCAATGAGCTATCGGGAATTGCCGGACCACTAGACGTCGGCTTGACCGAGCTTACGATTATTGCCACCGATACCCATGGCGCTTCGGTGGTGGCGCCATTCGCAATTTCCGTCGATTACCTCAATGACGCACCCTTCGTCGCCGGCGGATTACCCGATGTGATCGCAACCGAAGATGTGCTGTTTTCGTATACCGTACCTGCCGACGCCTTCGACGATACCGACCTGGGGTACGGCGACAGCCTGCTGTACACCACGAAGCTGACGGACGGTTCTGAGTTACCGCCATGGTTGGTCTTCGATTCCGCTTCGGCGAGCTTTCACGGAACCCCGCGCAATACGGACGTCGGCGAGCTTACGATAACGGTTAACGCAACGGACATTCGTGGTCTTAGTACGAACGACAATTTTAAGCTGACGATCGCGAACGCTAACGATACGCCGATGTTCACCGGCTCGGTGCCCGATCTCAGTATCGACGCCGGCACTTCGATTGATTTTGCCATACCCGATATTGTTAGCGACGACGACCGGATTCACGGCGATACCCTGCTATGGCGCGCGCGATTGTCGAGCGGCGGAGCGTTGCCGGATTGGCTCGAGTTCGATGCTGCTGGCGGTCGCTTTCATCTCCAACCTGCAGTGCACGATATCGGGTCCTACGTCGTGCAGCTTGATGCAATCGACCGTTTCGGCGCACTGGCGGCGACAACGTTCGAGCTTGAAGTCACGACGGGCGCGGCGATCAATATCATCGCAGGAACCAACAAGAGCGAGACCATCGAAGGCACAGAGGCGAGTGACGATATCGATGGCAAACGTGGACATGATGTAATAAACGGTCTCACGGGGAGCGACCGGATCATCGGCGGCCGCGGTAACGATAAATTATTCGGTGGCGCCGGCGATGATGTCTTCATCGTTGAAGGTTTCGACCAAGGTGTCGACCAATTTTACGGCGGCGACGGATTTGATGTCATTCGCGGCGGTGATACCGACGACCGGATCACAATTGGCGGCTTAAACGCCACTCACGGCGTCGAACAAATCGAGGGCGGGGACGGCTTTAACGTCATCGCCGGCGGTCATGGCAATACGGTTTTCGATTTCAGCACGGTTAAAACTAAATAGTATTGATTTAATCGACGGTCGCCGTGGGCACGATTTCATCATTGGTACCGCGGGGAACGACGCTATCAGAGGCTCACGTGGTAACGACGTATTGCTTGGCGCGGGCGGCGATGACACGTTCTATATTGCGGGGCGCGCCGAAGGTATGGATCGCGTTTCCGGTGGCCCGGGCTTCGACACGGTTCGAGGAACGTCTGGATCCGATGATTTTGGTTTCCGTGTATTCAGCAAAGACCAATCTGTTGAAAAAATAGACGGCGTCGCCGGCTACGATCGGATTTTGGGAGACCACGGTGCCTCCCTCCTCGACTTCTCCGCCACCATTCTATCCGGCATCTCGGCAATCGACGGTCGGCGCGGGAACGATGTGATAACAGGATCGACCGCTGCGGATACCATTATCGGCGGTATCGGTCATGACCGTCTTTCCGGCGGGCCGGGCGATGACCATTTTCTCGTCTACGGTCACGGCCAGGGCGCGGACCGGTTTAATGGTGGGCCCGGGGTAGACACTTTACTCGGGAGCGCGGCCGACGATGAATTCGTCCTCAATTACTACGCCGGCGAACATTCAGTCGAAGTCATCAATGGCAACGGCGGACACGATCTGATTCGAGGCTCGAACCGGGATTCAATCCTCGATTTTTCGGCGACCACCGTGATCGGGATCGCCGCCATCGACGGCGCACGCGGGCACGATACGATTACCGGATCAGGTGCGGGCGACACGATTTTCGGTGGTACCGGTAACGATCAAATCGATGGCGGCCGCGGCGACGATATCCTGGCGGGCGATACCGGCGCTGATTATCTCATGGGCGGCTTGGGCGACGACCGCTACGATTTCTCGTCCGGTGACGGCCGCGACCACATTTTTGATACCGGTGGCGGATTAGACAAACTTTGGCTTAAGAGATGTTTCGGCGGGCAACTTGTGGTTTTCACGGACGGCCGACGATTTACGAATCGACCTCGCCGAGCGCAACGACCGCATCATCGTCGAGCAATGGTTCGCATCGTCAAAGCATCGGATCGAAGAAATTGCGGACCGACAGCGGCTACCGCCTAGTCGATGAAGGCGTCGAGCAGCTGGTGCAGGCGATGTCGTCATTTGCGCCGCCAAGCGCCGGTACCGCGTCCTTATCAACTGCAGTAATCGAAAATTTCGAACCTCTTATTGCGGCGACCTGGCAATCGACGTAGGAATCCGCCCGGGACGCTGCGTGACCAGTAGCGTGACAAGCTGCGCAACCCCGGCGTGAGAATTGCCGTCAGTGGCAGCGCGGGGACCGGCAAAACGTCTATGGTGCGGGCGCTCAGTGCGGAATTTGCAGCGCCTGCGGTTGCAGAAAATTTCGACCGATTGTTCGAGCCCAACGGCGCGTTTATTCGACCCGATGCGCGCCTGAAAGACGAAATCTTTGGCGTGCTGTGCGATAAAGCGCGGCTCGAACGCGCACACGGCCACTTCGTGGCCGACCGCTGCCCCGCCGATGTGTTTAATTTATGGTTAAGCCGCGGCTTCGCCGGCGATAGTCACGCCACATCGATAATTTTTGATTGCTGCCGTCGCTTGATGCGCGACTACGACGCCATCGTGTTACTGCCATGGGGCACCATTCCACTACGCCAGATCGACTCGGGTACATCCCGGCGCCGCCGAACGATGAATCGCTGGGTCCAATTCCAGAGCCACTCGAGCCTGATTGGGATCATCAGACAATGGGGTTGCCGTCGAGAAAGTTATTGCCGTACCGCAAAGCATTCTCACGACCACGCAGCGAGCGGAGCTGATTGTGACAGCGCTGCGCCGCATGGACATTGCCTGACTCGACCGCTATGCGACGTACGACAGGCGAGCGGTCAAATTTTTAATCCAGTCCCTTCGCTGAACTGGCGCATACAAAAATAATCGCGCCATTCGACGATAAGGTCGTTTTTTACAACGAAAAACCCGGCAACCGGTAGATCAAATTTGCGGCCGCCAGGCGGGTCGAAGGTGTCGATTCTCTCGTTGGCGACATAGTCACCGACCGCGACCTGTTCGAGCGTTTTGATCATGACCGGCCCGGTGATCTCGAAAAAACCCCGCCAACACCTGCTCTACCCCCTCGGGGCCGGTAACCGGATCGAAAGGCATGTTCTGATAAACACAGTTCGGCGCAATGTATTGCAACGATTCCTGCAGGCCGCCGCCCGACAGGGTTTCGCAAAACACGGTCACGATTTCATCGGCTGACATCGGTCTCTCCTTACAAGTGTTGGTGATACCACGATAACGCCGCCTTCGCGGCCTCGTCCAATTTATCCATGTAAACATCGTAATGACGACCCGTGATCTCCACCAGACGTTTTGGCTCCTGGATTTTTTCGAACGCCTCTCGCTGCCACGCCGTCGGCGTCTGCGTATCGGCGGTCGCAATAATCATCATCACCGGCGTCGGACTGATCCGTGAAACAAAGTTTTCCGGTTCGTAGCTGCGGATGAGGTCGAACGAGCGCAGGGTGAGTTCGTTGACGTAGGCACCGGCAACGTCTTTGGCCGCGATCCACTCTGCGGTCTCCGAACCGGGGACCGCGGCGGGAACCGTTGACGGCGCTTCGTCACGCCGCCGCGCATCGCGGTCGAGCTCGATTCGGCGCAAAAACTTTTCGCGTTTATCCGCGGGAACCCAGGCATCGAAGGTACGCGCACCGCTGATCAGCGGTACCTGCGAGACGATACACTTGATCCGCCTATCGAGCGCCGCGACGGTCAACACATGGCCGCCAGCGTAACTCGTCCCCCACAAACCGATTCTATCGGGATCGAGATCGCCTCGCGTGCGGGCATACGATATCGCCTCGCGCAGATCTGCGACCTGTTGCCAGGGATCGGATTCTGACCGCGGCGCCCCGTCGCTGCCACCCCAGTTCCGGTGGTCGTAAGCCAGTACCGCGAAACCCGCGTTGACGAACCAGGAAGCATATTCATCCAGATCGAGCGCGATAATCCCGCTCAATCCATGGGTCATGATGACCAATGCCGGACGATCGACGTCTCGCGGCATCGCCAACCATCCTCGCAATGTAAGGCCGTCGTTATCGAATTCGATAGTTTCTCGTGTTATTGCCATACGCCTGATCCTGGTCGGCTCAACCGGTATGCATAATAGCGCGGGGCGCCACCGCAGTAACGCTGATGCGCCGGGTTAGAATACGCGAAACCCAACTCGACCCGAATTCGCACCATGACAGCGATCACACCTTTCGCCATCGAGACGCTCGAATCGACACTCGATGACTTGCGCCGACGCCTGGCGCACACGCGCTGGCCCGACGCCGCGACAGTAAGCGATTGGACGCAAGGCGTGCCACTCACTTACCTGCAGTCGCTGTGCGAATACTGGCGGACACAGTACGACTGGCGCACGGTAGAAAAACGACTCAATTCGTGGCCGCAGTTCACGACGAATATCGATGGTCTCGATATTCATTTCCTGCACGCGACGAGTAATGTTCCGACAGCGCGCCCGCTCATGCTGACCCATGGATGGCCGGGCTCGGTAGTCGAGTTTCTCGAAGTCATTGCACCGCTCGCCGACCCGCTGTCCCACGGCGGTAGCGCCGATGACGCTTTCCACGTTGTCTGCCCCAGCCTCCCGGGCTTTGCCTGGTCGGCCAAACCAAGCGCGCCCGGGTGGGGGGTTGCCAGAATCGCCGGCGCCTGGGATCAGTTAATGCGCCGCCTGGGGTACGAGCAATACTTCGCACAAGGCGGCGATTGGGGTGCCGCGGTTACCACCGAGATTGGCGTGCAAAATCGCGGTGCCTGCGCCGGCATTCATCTCAATATGGTGTATACCTGGCCAACCAATGCCTCACGCACAAGCCCGACCCCACGCGACGAACAGGCTTTCAAAGGCGCGCGCTACTACCGCGATTGGGATTCTGGGTATTCGAAACAGCAAAGCACACGCCCGCAATCTATCGGTTACGGTCTCGTCGATTCGCCCGCTGCCCAGGCCGCATGGATCCTCGAAAAATTCTGGGCCTGGACCGATTGCGACGGAAATCCGGAGACTGCCCTCAGCAAAGACCAGATGCTCGACAACATCATGGTGTACTGGCTGACTGCCTGCGGTGCTTCGTCTGCGCGCTTGTATTGGGAGAGCTTCGTACGCAATATCAAAGGGTCGGAAAACCAGGTACACATCCCGACCGGGTGCAGCATATTCCCGCATGAAATCGTTCCAACGCCGCGCTCGTGGGCCGAGCAACGATACAAAAATATTGTCTACTGGAACGAATTGGACAAAGGCGGCCATTTTGCCGCGTTCGAGCAACCCGCGCTTTTCGTCGACGAGCTGCGAACATGTTTCCGCGACATTCGGCTGTAAGCACTCGACGAAAGCTCATTGACGTAAACAATCATTGTGGAGAACGAGCATGACAATTTCCCGCGAATCGATGACAGATGAGCAACGAAAGTCGGTCGCTCTGACCTATTTCAAGGCACTCGACAGCGGCGGAACCGGTGCCGACGGGCGCTCGATGTTCGACTTGTTCGCCGATGATATCCAGGCATATTTTCCCAAGTACGGTATCGCCGAAGGTAAAACCGATGTGGTCAAAATGTATGGCGCGGTCGGCGAGATCCTGCGCTCGATCAGGCACCACTACGAGACTTTCAACTGGATCTTTTCGGGAACCGATATGGTCGTTTGCGAAGGCACCAGTCACGGCGTCCACCGCGACGGCTCATGGCGAGCCGGCGACCCGGTGTGGGGCGCGGGACGTTTTTGTGACGTCTTTGAAATCCGCGACTGGCAAATCCACCGCCTGTTCATTTATCTCGACCCGGACTATGCGAACCTCGACGTCGCCCGCTACCCCTGGCTGGACGACGAGTAAGCAGAGGCGGTCTCGAAAATTTTCGCGGCCGCGCGTGCATCGATTTGTTCGAATTTCAAGGCGTGAGTCGCGAAGTTGAGCGGGTGTCAATTTTTACGATGTAACACGGCCTCGAATATTATTGAGACCGCTTCCAACTATTTTTTCTTCTTACTCCGGCGCGGTTTCGAACGTTTGTCCTTCCACGGTGGTAGTACCTGGTGGGCGATATGGTTGTCGGGTAAACGCTGGCGCCCGGCGCCAAAAAAATGTTCGCGCAAGGTCGAGGTGTCGTAGTGCGTCCGCATCCGGCCGCGGCGCTGTAGCTCAGGAACGACGAGGTCGACAAAATCGATAAAGCCGCTCGGTTGGTTCACCGGGATCAAATTGAAACCGTCGCAATCCGTGCCATCCATCCAGCGCTCGAGTTCGTCGGCGACTGTGGCTGGGCTTCCTATGATCTTCGGCGCGATACTGCCGATTGAAATAAATTCCGCCGCTTCCTGTAAGGTCCATTTGCGACCCGGCGCGACCAGGCTGAAATAATTCATCAGCCCCTGGATCGCATCGGTTTTGACGTCGTCGAGCTTTTTCGACATATCGATTTTCGACAGGTCGACCCCGACCCAGCCGCAGAATAAGGCGAGCGCACCCTCCGGGCTGATGTACTTTTTGCAGGTTTCCAATTTTTGCTGCGCTTCCTCGTCGGTCGGCGCGACGATCACGGAGACCCCGGGGAAGAACTTGATATCGTCGGCCTTGCGGCCATTCGCGACCGCCGCCGCGCGGGTTGCCGCGACTAATTTTGCGGTCGAATCGACCGTCGCCTGCAATCCGAATACCGCTTCCGCGTGGCGCCCGGCAAAATCGGTGCCGCGTCCCGAGCTGCCTGCTTGGAATAAAACCGGAGAACGTTGTAGCGACGGCTCGCACATATGCGGGCCGGGTACCGAAAAGTATTTTCCAACGTGGTTTATTTCGTGAACTTTCGCCGGGTCGTTATGGATATCGTTGGCGATATCCCGAACTGCGGCGTCCTCTTCCCAGGAGTGCTCCCACAATTTGTAAACGACTTCCATGTATTCATCCGCCCGGTCGTAGCGTTCGTCGTGCGCCATTTGCGCACCAATGCCGAAGTTGTCATTCGCGTCCGGCAGATAAGACGTCACGATATTCCACCCGATACGTCCATTCGTCAGATGATCCAAAGTCGAAAAAAACTTTCGCCGCCTGGTATGGCGGGAAATAACTCGTCGAATAGGTACACGCGAATCCGAGGGTGGCGGGTTGCATAAGCCATGCCTGAAATGACCAATGTCGGATCGTTGCTCGGGAATTGCACAGTATGGCGAACCGCGGTGTCGCGATTACCCTTGTAAACGTTATACGTCCCATGGACATCGGCGAGAAACAGACTATCGAAGCAACCGCGTTCCAAAGTCCGCGCAAGATCGACCCAGTAATTGAGGTCTTTATATCCCGCCGACGATCGGTCGAGGGGATGTTTCCATTGCCCCTTGGAGTGGTGGCAAATCGAGCACTGGGTGAATGCATTCATGCGAATTCGTTTAGGCATGGTTAAAACCCTCCCCACGGCCGCCCATAAAGATTTGCCCGCTCCGATTCATCATACGGATTGCAGCAGGCAAAGGAAAACCGGACCGTATTGAATGCATTCGCGACGCACCTGGCCCCGACGTGCAAAATATTGCGCAAGAAAAAGCTGTTAAAGCTTGGCCGTGATGCGCTCATCGCCGCCAGGGTAATCGGTCACCTCGCCGATAACGGCAGCGTCGGTGTAACCCGCCGCATGCAGCGCTACGACGCATCGCTCCGAGTGGGCGGCCGGCACGCTCGCGAGTAAGCCGCCGGCCGTCTGCGGGTCGAATAACATAGGATAGAAACGATGTTGCCGCGCTTCATCGATATTGACGATCCCACGCCGTAAGCGCAGATTCTCCGGCTGCAGCGAACTCAATATGCCTTGTGCGCTCGTTTGTACTGCGCCGCTCAGTATCGGTAGCGAATCCATGTTGATTTCAGCCGCCGTATCCGACGCCCGCAGCATTTCAATAAGATGTCCGGTCAGACCAAAGCCGGTGACATCGGTACACGCGCTCGCCGCATGTGCTACGAATATCGCCGCTGATTGCTGATTGGATTGGAGCATCGAATCAATGGCAGCATTGATCCACATGCCGCGGGCGCGTTGCTGCATATCGGCGGCGAGCAAGGTCCCGGTACCGAGCGCTTTAGTCAGTATTAACGTATCCCCGGCGCGCATCCCCGATTTGAGCAACGCGCGTTTCGCGCTCGATCCAGCCGTTAACCGCGAATCCGAGGGGCGAGTTCGGCGCCTTCGCCGGTATGACCGCCGACCAGGGACGCGCCGGCATCGTTCAGCATCGATACCGCGCCGGCCATTAATTGTCGCAGGGTATCCTCG
>CBDCZR010000003.1:0-401402 GCA_965224535.1 Verrucomicrobiales bacterium | reverse complement strand
GGGCAAATCTTACGGAAATTATAGATTTTTGCAAATATTTTATTCCAAATGCCAATCATTCTTGCAAATTTTGCTCCGTTTGATAAGCAATTTCTTCGCGCGCGTCCAGCCCAGATGCGCCGATTTCGCGAATTTGCGAGAAAATTAGCGGAAATCGACTTTCAGAGTTGAGAGATTTTCCGGCTTTCGTTGGTTTGAAGCCGGAAATCCGGTTGAAATCCCTTCGGATGCCGTTCCAGTCGCTCTCATGACGCTCCAGACCCGATTTTTCCGCTTTTTCGCCGCTGCCTTGCTGATCTTGCCCGCCGCGCCGGTTTTTGCCGCCGATCGTCCGAACGTGCTCTACATCATGTCCGACGATCACACCGCTCACGCGATCGGCGCCTACGGAGGCCGGCTGGCATCGTTGAATCCCACGCCCACCATCGACCGGCTGGCAAAGGAAGGGATGCTGTTTGAGAACGCGTTTTGCACCAACTCCATTTGCGCACCGAGCCGAGCCTGCGTCATCACCGGCCAATATCCGCACACCAACGGCGCCTACGACTTGGGCGGCAAAATCGAGGCCAAGCGGCAGTTTTTGGCCATCGAGATGAAAAAAGCCGGCTACCACACCGCCATGATCGGCAAGTGGCATCTCAAGGAAGAACCCGCCGCGTTCGATTTTTATTCCGTGCTGCCGGGCCAGGGCAAATACCACAACCCGGAGTTCCGCGTGCGCGGCGAAAATCCGTGGCCGAAAAATCTCATCAAATTCGATGGGATGCACTCTTCGGACGCCATCACCGATCAATCGCTGAAGTGGCTCAAAGAGGGTTGGGACCAGAAAAAGCCGTTTTTCCTGATGCATCACTTCAAAGCGCCGCACGACTACTTCGAGCACGCCGAGCGCTACAACGACTACCTGGCGGACGTCGATATTCCCGAGCCAAATTCGCTCTGGAGTTCGCACGACCCCGGTTTTGGCTCGATCGCCACGCGCGGCGCAAACGACGAGCTTGTGCCGCACATCGGCACGTCCATCGGAACGCGCAATCCACGCCGATCCTACGCCGGCGATCTGCCGAAGCGCTTCCCGAAAGATTTCCCCACGGACTACGATCCGGCGAAATTGAGCGAAGACGAAATCAAGCACTTGGCCTACAACGCTTACCTCAAAAACTACCTGCGTTGCGTGAAAGGCGTGGACGACAACCTGGAGCGTCTCTTTGCCCATCTGGAAAAAATCGGCCAGTTGGACAACACCGTGATCATTTACACCGGCGACCAGGGATTCATGCTCGGCGAGCACGATTATCAGGACAAACGCTGGATGTACGAGGAGTCCATGCGGATGCCGTTTTTGATTCGCTATCCAAAATCGATCCCCGCCGGGAAACGCAGCGATGCAATCGTGGAAAACGTGGATTTTGCGCCGACGATGCTGGCTTTTGCGGGTGTGAAGACGCCCGGCTACATGCAGGGCCGCAGTTTCCAGCAAATCTGCGAAACGGGCCAGGAGCCCGCCGGTTGGAAGCAGGCCGCCTACTACCGCTACTGGATGCACATGGCCCATCACGACAACCCCGGCCACCTCGGCATCCGGACCAAGGATTTCAAGCTCATCTTTTACTACGGCGTCAACTACAAGGGCCAGTATCCCACGCCGCCCGGGTGGGAGCTCTACGATTTGCGCAACGATCCCCACGAGACGACGAATCTCTACGACAACCCGGAGTACGCCGGGAAAATCGCCGATTTGAAGGCGCAATTGGCTGCGCTGCGCAAAAAAGTCGGCGACAACGGCCAAGACTATCCGGAGGTCGAAAAAGTCGTCCGGGAATTCTGGGATTACGACGCGGCCGACCGAGCAAAAGCCGTGGAGCTATCGCATCAATTTCTGGCAACGCGCGAGGCTGAGTTGGCCAAGCGGAAGAAGCGGTAGGTACCGAGCCAAAACCTACGCCACGGCGGCTTTTCCGCTTCTTTCGGGGTTTTCGGGCCGGGTAGGCTTGACGCCGCCCAGCCGCTCCCTAAAATCCGGCGCAGTCACCTGATTTCTCATGGAAAACGACAAACTCGCCCAAGAGCGCGCCGAACTCTCCCGCGTCAACCAACTGCCCGTCAGCCAGCGCCTGGGCGACTACACAAAACGCAGCGGTCCCGGCTGGCTTCAGGGCGCGATCACGCTTGGCGGCGGTTCGCTGGTCACCGCGCTTTACCTCGGCGTCATTTCCGGGTTCAACCTCATGTGGTTGCAGCCGCTGGCGATGATTTGCGGGGTCATCATGCTCTCGGCCATCGCCTACGTCACCCTTTCCACCGAGCAACGCCCGTTCGGGCTCATCAACTCGCATCTTTCGCCGGCGCTGGGCTGGGCCTGGCTCATCGCGACCATCATGGCCAACATCGTCTGGTGCATGCCGCAATTTAATCTGGGCCGCTCCGCCATTCAGCAAAACCTCTTCCCCTTCGTCGGCTCTTCCACCGCCTCGACGGTGGTGATTTGCCTGATTTTTCTCGCCATCGGATTTTTCGTCAACCGGCTCTACGATTCCGACGCAAAGGGCGCGAAACTTTTCGATCGCATCCTCAAGGTGATGGTCGGCATCATCGTGGTCTCGTTTTTCCTGGTCGTCGGCACGCTCACCGTCAAAGGCGAAGTTCCCTGGGGCCAGCTTTTGGCGGGATTTTTCCCAAATCCCAGCTACCTCTTCAATCCGGCTCCCGCCTACGCGGAATTGATCGATAAATCGTCCGATCCCGCGCTTTGGAAAGCGTTCATCGCCTCCCAGCAACGCGACGTAATCATTGGCGCGTTTGCCACCGCCGTGGGGATCAACATGACCTTCCTGCTGCCGTATTCCATGCTGAAAAAGCGCTGGGGCGAGGAACACCGGCCGCTGGCGATTTTCGACCTCTCGATCGGCCTCTTCGTCCCCTTTTTCCTGGCCACAACCTGCGTCGTCATCGCCTCCGCCTCGCAATTTCACGGCTCGGCCGACGACATCTTCGACGCCAACGGCGCGCCTCTGGAATCCGTGGCCGGCGCCTACCAAAGCAAGCTCAGCGGATCCGGAGTCAAAAACCCGAACGAAGCCGACAAGCACCTCGCCGCCATGCTCGTCAAACGCAACAATTTCCAGCTCGCCACCACCCTGAAACCGCTGGTTGGCAACACCGTGGCCCAGTTCATCTTCGGGCTCGGCGTTTTGGGCATGGCGCTCTCCACCATCATCATCCTCATGCTCATCAACGGCCTGGCGTTTCAGGAATTGACCGGAAAACCCAACGATCGCGGCATGTTTTTGCTGGGTTGCGCCATTTCCGGCGCAGCGGGATTTGCGGGCCCCTTCATCTGGGGCACAAAAGAGGCGGCGGCGGCTTTGGCCGTGCCCACCTCGGTCATTGGCGGTTCCCTGCTGCCAATCGCCTACTTCACCTTTTTGCTGCTCATGAACTCCCGGAAAGTGCTCGGCGACAAGCGCCCGGAAGGTAAATCGCGCCTCATCTGGAACCTGTTGATGGGCTTCGCCACGCTGGTTGCCAGTTTTGGCTCCGTCTGGGTTTTGCTGGGCAAACGCGGCAAGGGCGGGTTTGAAGGGCACGCTGCCGAAATCGGCCTCGCCAGCCTGGTTCTGCTGCTCGTGCTAGGGCTCGTCGGCTTCCGCAAGCACGAAAAAACGGCGATGCTGATCGCTGACGAAAAGTGAAGCGATTTTCCCTCACCCTCTTCCTGGCAGCGCATTTTACCGCGGCATTTGCCTGGGCGGATTCCGACCGCGCCCAGGCAGCGTCCAATTGGTTCAAAAAGCTCGATTCCGATGGAAACGGCACCCTAACTCGCGAAGAAGCCGGGCGGCTCTTCACCGCGATGGACGCGAACAAAAACGGCGAGGTAAGCGCCGCCGAAGGCTCCGTTTACCTGGCAAATCGGGCCCAAAACCTCGATTTTCGCGCGAATCGGAAAGGATTGCGCGCTAGCGATCTCGCTGGCCGCGAAAAACTCGGAGACGGGCTCTGGATCGTTTCCATCGGCCACAGTTGCGTGGTTTCCGCCATTCCCTCGACCCTTCAAATCGCCTGGCAAAACGGTCACCCGGCCATACCCACGTGATGCAGTTTTTTGGCGGAGGCGGCGGGGCTCCCAAGGCTCAGTGGGAGCGGACCGGCGACCGGCAGGACGCCAAACCGGCCCTGGCGACCGGCAAAATCGACGTGATGACCTTCGGCCACCTGGTCGCCGAAAACGGGCAAACGATCGGCTGCGATTTCGAGGATTATCGGCGCTGGATGGACCTCGCGCTGGAGCAAAATCCGGAAATCCGCTTCTTCATCCAGGATTTGTGGCCCTGGCTTCCCGGCAGCGAACGAACCGCCGATTTCGCCCAGTTCGACCTGGCGGAATACGAGGCTTGGATGAACCGGGTAACCGCGGACCTGGGAATTCTCGTCAATCGGCTCAACGAAATTTACGGCGGCCGCGTCAAGGTTTTGCCCGTTGGCCCGGCCATGGTTGAGTTGGTAAAAATGGCGCTAAACGGCCAACTTCCCGGTGTCGATGCGATTTTGGCGCCCGCGAAAGACCGGGGACGGGTTGGATTGTATCGCGACAAAATTCATCCCACCAACGTAGCCGCCACCTTGCAGGGCTACATTTATTTTGCCTCGCTTTACGGCGAAAATCCGGCAAATCTCCAGGCTGGCGCCTACAAAGACGCGAAACTCGACCGAATCCTGCGAACGATTGCGTGGAAGGCCGTCACCGCATCCGATGCGCCCTGACACGCCCCTCAAAACGACATGAATGGCAAAATTCTCCGAGAAAAACTCGCCAGCGGCAAGACCGTCTACGGCACCATGTTCGCCCACGCGCTCGATCCGGCGCTGATCAAGTGGATCCCCGACGAAACGCTGGATTTCGTCATCGTAACGCCGGAACACACCGCCTACGACCTGGCTGAATTCCTGCCAATCCGGCATGCGCTGGAAGCCAAGGGCATCGCCTGCCTGGCACGGACCCACAGCCGGGATTTGGCCGATGTAGCCAAAGTTTGCGACACCTTTGACGGCGTGGTCGTTCCCTACGTCGAGGATTACGAGGAAGCCAAGCACTTGGCCGCCGCAGCCGTCTATCGCCCGCTCAAAGGCAAGGTCCTGGAACGCGTCTTGGCAACCGGAACCTGGCCCAACCAGAAAACCCAGGAATACATCGCCGAGCGCAACGCCGGCACCGTTTTTATCCCCATGATCGAGTCCGTCCCCGCCGTGGAGAACCTGGACGCGATTTGTTCGATCCCCGGCGTACACGCGGTGTTCGTGGGTCCGGGCGATCTAACCACAAACATGGGTATCCCAAAGCAATACGATCACCCTGACCTCATCGCCAACCTGCAAAAAATCATCGACACCGCGGCCAAACACAAAGTCGCTGCCGGTAGCTGGTTTGGCACGCCCGAGCAAGCCTTGCGCACCATTCGGCAAGGTGCGCGCCTGGTCGTCTACGCCAATGACGGGCTGATGCTGCAGCACGCCATGGAAGCCGCGTTTTCCCAACTGAAGGCCGGTTAGGGCCTCAATCCTGAAGTTTCGACATGTTTGCGCAGAATTTGGTGCATCTACCAGGACTTAAAACTTGAAACTTAACACTTAAAACTCCGGCTTGGCCGGTTAGGCGCCCAGGCACAAGTTTGCCGATGGATTTGGTTGAGAATCGCCAGCTTGTTGCTTGGGTTGGGGGTTCCAACGACATGAAACCCTCCATCGCTATCCTAACCATCCTGCCTCTCCTCGCCGCAAACGTTTTCGCGAACTGGCCCGAATTCCGCGGCCCCACTCGCGACGGTCACGCAGCCGCCGACGCCAAATTCCCCACCGAGTGGAGCGAAACGAAAAACGTGGCCTGGAAAACGCCGATCCATGGCAAGGGATGGGCCACGCCCGTGGTATGGGGCGACCAAATCTGGCTAACCACCGCAACTGAGGACGGCAAGAAGCAATCGGCCATCTGTATCGACAAAAGCACCGGCAAAATCCTCTACGACAAGGTCCTCTTCGAAAACGAAAAACCGCGCCCGCTGAGCAACAATCGCAACACCTACGCCTCGCCCTCGGCCACCATCGAGGACGGCCGCGTCTACGTCCACTTTGGCAGCTACGGCACGGCGTGCATCGATACCAACACGCTGGAAACGCTCTGGACGCGAACGGATCTGGAATGCCACCACTGGCGCGGGCCGGCATCGTCCGCGGTGCTCCACGGTGACTTGCTGATCCTCACGTTTGATGGAGCCGATCACCACTACCTGGCCGCGCTCAACAAAAAAACCGGCGAAACCGTGTGGAAACGGCCGCGATCGACCGATTTCCGCGATTTGGACGCGGAAGGCAAGCCCCGCGCGGGCGGCGATCTGCGCAAAGCCTACAACACGCCGGTTTTCATCGATGTTGGCGGCCAAACGCAGATGATCAGCCCCGGCGCAAAGGCCACCTGGGCCTACAATCCGCTGACCGGGGAGGAAATCTGGAGCGTGCACTGGGACCAGCATTCCACCGCCTCGCGCACCGTTTTCAGCCAGGGTTTGGGCATGATGTTCCTCAACACCGGCTACAGCAAAAGCCAGGTTTGGGCCCTCAAAATCGATCCCGCGGCCAAAGGCGAAATCAGCGGCTCGCACGTGGTGTGGAAGCAGCCAAAACGCATGCCAAACCGCTGTTCGCCAGTTTTGATCGGCAACCGGCTCTACCTCGTCTCCGATCAAGGCGTGGCCACCTGCCTCAACGCCGAAAATGGCGAGGAAGTGTGGAGCGAGCGGATTAGCGAAATCCCATTTTCCGCCTCCTTGTTCTACGGAGGCGGCCTCCTCTACTTTTTTGACGAAGCCGGCAAAGGCATCGTCGTCAAGCCTGGAGACACCTACCAAAAAGTCGGCGAAAACCAGCTCGATTCCGGAATGTTCGCCTCCCCTGCCGCCGACGGCAACGCCTTGATTTTGCGCACCACCACCGATTTGTATCGAATCGAGACCTCGGGATCTTGACACGAGCCCAACCCCGTTTTTAGCTGCGCACGGACTTTTCGGCGAGGTAGCCAAGTGGTAAGGCCGAGCTCTGCAAAAGCTCTATCGCGGGTTCGATTCCCGCCCTCGCCTCGATTTATTTCGCAAACGATGCGCGCTTGCAACTCGCGCTCAACGCCACAAAGTCGGTGGCATGAACCGACGCAATTTTCTCCGAAACGCCGCCCTTACCACGGCGGGATTGGCAGCCACGGCTCCCGCGCAGTTGCCCATGAGCGCCGCAAAAGCCGATTTCAAGATCACCAACGGTCGAATTCGGCAATCGATCATGGGTTGGACGTTCAAGGAACGCATGGAGATGCTGGATTTGGCCAAGCTCTGCAAGGAAATCGGCTTGGTGGCAATGGAGGGGATTTCGCGCGAAATCTATCCGCAGGTGAAAGAGTTGGGCCTGGAAATCTCGCTCGTTGGCAGTCACGGATTTGCCAAGGGACCGTGCAACCCGGAAAACCGCGCCTACTGCATCGAGAAGCTCAAGGACGGGATCGAAGTGGCGGCCGGCGTCGGTTCGCCCAGCGTCATCACCTTCACCGGAATGCGCTACGACGGGATGGATGAAGAAAAATCGGCCCAACTGTGCGTCGAGGTTTGGAAGGAGGTGATGCCGCTGGCGGAGGAGAAGGGGATCGCGGTCGTGCTGGAGCATCTTAACTCGCGCGACGGCACCCATCCCATGAAAGGGCACCCGGGTTACTTTGGCGACGACGTGGATTTTTGCGTGGAACTGATCAATCGCGTGGGATCGCCCAACATGAAGCTGCTTTTTGATATTTACCACGTCAGCATCATGAACGGCGACGTGATTCGGCGCATCCGGCAATGCAAGGACGTCATCGGCCACTATCACACCGCTGGAAATCCGGGACGCGGGGAGTTGGACGACGACCAGGAGATCAACTACCCGGCAATTATGCAGGAAATTCTGGCGACGGGCTACAAAGGCTATGTGGCGCAGGAGTTCATCCCGGAGTGGGAGGATCACGAGTTGGCGCTACGGCATGCGGCGATGCTGTGCGATGTTTGATGGCGCCGGACGAGTTATTGCAATGAACGTGCGAATGAAGATTTTTGCAGTTTGTCAGGTTATTTGGGCCATCGCCCTAACCGGATTCTCAAATCCACCCGAAAACGAGGTCGAGCGCCAAAACGGAATCGAGTTCGCGAGCCCCGACGGCATTCCGCTGCTTTTGGATTTGCACCTGCCCAAGGTCGAAAATCCTCCGCTCATTCTCTTCATTCACGGCGGTGGTTGGAAAAAAGGGAGTCGCAATAACTGCAAGCTGGCGTGGGCGGCGAAATACGGGTACGCGATCGCCTCGATCGAATATCGGCTAAGCTCCGAAGCGCTATTTCCTGCGCAAATCCACGATTGCAAAGGCGCCCTGCGTTGGCTGCGGGCGCATGCGGAGGACTACGGTTACGATGCGGAAAAAGTCGTCGTTGCCGGAACTTCGGCCGGCGGACATTTGGCCGCGTTGATGGGAACGAGCGGCAATGTGGCCGAATTGGAGGGCGCCACCAGCGGAAACGCGGAACAAAGCTCGCGGGTGCAGGGAATCATCGACTACTACGGCCCGAGCGACTTTGTGCTTCGATCAAAATCGCATCCCGCCAAGACGGAAGTGCCGGATGGCAGCGTCTACAAGTTGCTCGGCGGCAAGGCGTCCGAAAATCTGCCGGCGGCTCGAACGGCGAGTCCCATCACCCACGTTAGCGAAGACGATCCGCCGCTTTTGATGCTTCACGGCGCAAAGGACACGACCGTCTTGCTGGAGCAGTCCGAGGTTCTCCGCGACGCCTACGCAAAGCTGGGTTTGGAGGTAAATTTGGTGGTCATTCCGGACGCAAGGCATGGGTGGAAGGGCCAACCCAGCGAGGAACGAGCCGCGATTCTGAATTCGCTGCGCCGGTGGTTAGCCAAGTGAAAAACGTGGGAGATTACCGCTGATAAATCGGCAAGTAGTGATTCTTCACGCACAACGCCAACAGCGCCAGCGACGTCGCGTAGACCGAACCGATACCGCGCTCGTTCGAGTTGCCCGCCTCCCAGGAACCGTCCGGGCGTTGCTCCGGCAGCAGCAACTTCTTCACTCGCTCGAACCCGCGCACGGAATCCGCGCCCCCGAGTTGGTAAGTCGCCTGGGAGTAGTAGTAGAGCCCGTAAAACATCCACTCCTGCCCCCAGTGCGGCGGGTTTGCCTCTAACCAATCGCGCGAACCACGCACATACGGCGAGTCAAAATCCCCCGCCAGTTGGAGAGACAGCAGGCCCATCGCGGTAGTCGCCATGTTGACGTGCTTGGTGTCGCCGTAGTAGGCAAAACCGGCTTCCAAATCGAGCGGCAGGCCGCGCGAATCCTGCTCCGAATCGTAGACGTTACGCAGATATTGCAACGCGTTGTCGATCGCCTCAGCCGGCACGGGAATTCCGGCGTTTTTGGCCGATCGCAGCGCCATGATCTGCCACACGCTAACGGAAAGGTCTGACTTCGGATCGGTCGGATGATAACGCCAGCCGCCGATATCGCGGTCGTTCGCTTTCTCAGTCTGTTGGGAACGCAAAATCAGCTTCACCGCGATCTCGAGCCGCTCGCGGATGCGCCGGTCCATCGCCTCATCGAGCCCTTGGCCTAACATTTCGCCCAACATCAGCGTGGCGATGCCCTGGCCGTACATCTGTGACTTGTCGTAGGACCCAAAGTAGCCGTTTTCGTCGATGTGCTCGGCCTTCAGCACAAACACGATCGCCCGCTTCATCGCCCGGCCCTCGCGCGAGGGGTAATCCGCCTGATGCCCGGCCGACGCCAGCCCTAACACGCCCATCGCCGTCAACGCGGTAGCCGCCTTGTTGGTGTCGCAAATCTCGCCCGTCGAAGGATCTTGCTGGGAGAGCAAAAAGTTCGTCGCGCGTTCGATGGCGCGATCGGTTTGGTCCGTTTCGAAGGGATTCGGCAGCGGCGCATCTTGGCCGTGGCTGAGTCCAAGAGCGAGCAGCAGTAGGGCGCCAATTCTTTCCATCGCCTAGTTCTGTTTCTTGCGGATCTTGTTCACCTGCGAGACGGAAAGACCGGTCAATTTCGCGATCTCATCCACCTTGGCATCGTTGGCAAGCATGGTCAAAACCAGTTGTTCGATTCCTTCTTCGACGCCCTCTTTGTGAAGTTGTTCGGCGATGGACATGGCGGTTGTTTCAATAATTGGTTCGGTTTGTTTGAGAGCTTGGTGGACTTTGTCCCGGTCGTCTTCGGTGACCAAAATGTACTCGACCACGACCTGAAAACTAACACCGCCCCCTGGTTGCTTCAACAAATCCTTGAGGTCGCTGTTGCGATCCACCAACCACTGCGTCTGGGTCCCCTGCGTTACCGCGTGCATCAGGCTCAAGCCCACCCGCAAATTCAAATCGCCGGGCCAGCCCAGCTCGGCCAGATCGGTTACCGAAACGACCTCGTATTCGCTCACCACCGCTTGCCCCACAGGCGCCTGCGGCTGGCCCAACGCGTCAAAACCGATCATCTCTCCAAAATCCAACTTGGCGCTCCAGGTGGATTTCCCTTGGTGGAGCACCATCGCGTGGATGAATGGAAACTGCTGCGCATTCGGATGATCGACGCGCCATGCCTTCCAAATCTCCACGCGGTAACACAAAAGCCGCCACGCCATTTGCGGATCGACGGTCGATTGGTGCTCCCACAGCACGAAAACCAGCACCGGGTCCCCGCCTTTGGTGCGTAGCTCGATGAGTAGGTCCGACTCGCGACGCCGCAACCGCTCATCGACGAATGTGGAGCTTCTCACGTTGACCGTCCGCCAGTCCACCACCTTGTGCAAACCGGCCGGCAACTTCCAACGCAGCAGTTTCTTGGCATTTCGAGGGATGCTGAGATAGCGGCGGAAGAACCGGTCTTTGGGTTGGTCTGGAGGGCTCATTTTTCGGCTGGCGCTGCGGCCTCTCGCGAAATCACGCGAAAATACGCCTCGATCGCGTCGCGGTAGATGCCGTCAATCTCGTCGTCGTTGCCCAGCGACAACTCCTGCTCGCCTTCCTCGCGAAACGCGTTCCAATTGCGGTCGCGCAGTGCGGCGAGGCGATCCAAATCATCGCTGAACGAATCGCGTTCGATGAGTGTTTCATCGAGTTCGACGGCGGGGAGGGCGTAGAAGGTGTCGTTGCGTTCGGCGTTGAGCGCTTGAGCCTGGGTTTCCGCGACCGCCTGCAACGCCTCCGCCAATTCCGGCGCGACGGGGAGGGCATCCAGTGCGTTCTCAGGCAACGCGGTAGCATCGAGGGGATCGGCGGGGGCGTTTTCGGGTTGAGCCATGTTCTCAGGCTCGGTGGGTGAGCTTTCTGGCTGAGCTGGCGCGTTATCGGGTTCGGCGGGTGCGTTTTCGGGCTGAGCCTGTGTGTTCTCGGGCTCGGTTGGCGTGTTTTCGGGCTGAGTTGGCGCAGTATCCGGTTCGGCGGGAGCGTTTTCGGGTTGAGCCATGTTTTCAGGCACGGCGGGTGCGTTTTCGGGCTGAGCCTGTGTGTTCTCGGGCTCGGTCGGTGCGTTCTCGGGTTGAGTTGGCGCGTTATCCGGTTCGGCGGGAGCGTTTTCGGGTTGAGCCTGTGTGTTCTCGGGCTCGGTGGGTGAGCTTTCTGGCTGAGCTGGCGCGTTATCCGGTTCGGCGGGAGCGTTTTCGGGCTGAGCTTCCATGTTCTCGGGCTCGGTAGGCGTGTTTTCTGGTTGAGTTGGCGCGTTATCCGGTTCGGCGGGAGCGTTTTCGGGTTGAGCTTCCATGTTCTCGGACTCGGTAGGCGTGTTTTCTGGTTGAGTTGGCGCGTTATCCGGTTCGGCGGGAGCGTTTTCGGGCTGAGCCTGTGTGTTCTCGGGCTCGGTGGGTGAGCTTTCTGGCTGAGCTGGCGCGGTATCCGGCTCGGCGGGAGTGTTCTCGGGCTCAGTTGGCGTGGTATCCGGTTCGGCGGGAGCGTTTTCGGGTTGAGCCTCCATGTTCTCGGGCTCGGTGGGTGAGTTTTCGGGCTGAGTTGGCGCGGTATCTGGTTCGGTTGCCGCGTTTTCGGGTTGTGCCATGTTCTCCGGCTCAGTCGGCGAGTTTTCGGGCTGAGCTTCCATGTTCTCAGACTCGGTTGGAGAGTTCTCGGGTTCAGTTGGCGTGGTATCCGGTTCGGCGGGAGCGTTCTCGGGTTGAGCCTGTGTGTTCTCGGGCTCGGTCGGTGAGCTTTCTGGCTGAGTTGGCGTGGTGTCCGGCTCGGCGGGAGCGTTCTCGGGTTGAGCCTGTGTGTTCTCGGGCTCGGTGGGTGAGCTTTCTGGCTGAGCTGGCGCGTTATCCGGTTCGGCGGGAGCGTTCTCAGGTTGAGCCTGTGTGTTCTCGGGCTCGGTCGGTGAGTTTTCCGGCTGAGTCGGCGCGGTATCCGGCTCGGTGGGGGAAGTCTCAGGCTCCGTCGGCGAAGTTTCTGGCTCAGGCACCGTTTCCGGCTCTGACTGTTCACTGTCCACTGTTAACTGTTCACTGAAATCCCGCTCCACCGCGGCGCGCGCACCCGCCACCGCCACATCCAATTGCGCCATCAACGTCTCCTCCGGCACACGCTGTTGCACCTGAAACAACACCCGCGCCAATTGCTCCGAAACCTCCGCCTCACGCTCGCTCAACGGGTCCGCCGCCAAGGCCAGGGCCTGACGCTCAGCCTCAGCCGCGGCGGCCAGTCGCGCTTCCACCGAAACCGTCGCCTCGGGGAACAAAAAGGCGCGCAACGCCGCCATTTGCGCGCGAATCATGTCCTCGGCCTGCCCGGCAAGCTCAGCCGTCGCCGAAACCTTGGCCGCAGCTCGCATGCGCTCGGTTTCGAGCGGTAAATCGCTGGCGCCGAGTTCGTGCACGCGCTTCGCCAACTCTCCCAGCCTACCCGCATTGGTGGGATGGCCCAGACGCTGCTCATGCAACGCGGCGCGCACCAAACTGCCGCCGGCCGCGGTAACCGGCGAGGTGACTCGCGATTGCCCGTCGGCTGCCGCCAAAATCGCCGATCGCGCTCGCTTAGGGTTTGGGTCAGGATCGGGTAACGCCGCCAGCTCGGCCAATTTTCGCAACCGTTTCTCGGCGCTGGCCAACTGCTCGTGCGCTGCAGCATCGGCCTGACGAGCATCCTCGATTTGCGGCAACAAATCGTCCGCTTGCGGCCCGTTGGCGATCTCCGATTGCTCGGCGAGCAACGCCGTTACCTTTTCCAATGCCTGATCGGCCTGCCGCGCGGCCATCTCGGCCTCGGACGGAGTGTGGACGTTAGGGTTGATGCGCAGCGCCAGTTGCTCGACCCGCCCGGCCAGCTCGGTTACCGCGTTGATCTCAGCCGCGACCCGTTTCGCCGTCCGGCCCGCCTCGGAATTCTCGCGCGGCTGCAGCGCGGCGATGTTTTCCTCGAACCGCTCGGCCAAATCGCGAAACTTGCCCGCCAAATCCTGGGCCAGCTTGCCATCGGCCTCGGTCGCGGTCATCGCGGCGCGCACCTGGCCGACAAACGCTTGCGTCTTGGCAACCTGCCCTTTGTGCTCAGCCGTCATTTGCTCGAACTGACGCGTTAGCTCAGCCGCGCGTTTCGCGGCTTCGTCAGCCTCCTGCTGCTTGGCCTTCATCTCGTCCTCCGGCAGGGTGCGCTTACCGCGGGGACGCATTTCATTGAGCGCGCGCGCCCGTTTGTCCTTCTGGCTGCGCACCTGATTCTGGACGCGCCGAATCTGGTCCGCCATCTCCCGAGCAGAGCTGTTTGCCTTGCCCGCGCGGCTTTCGACCTGCACGCGGATCGCTCCGGTGGCGCGTTTCATCTCGTCCCCCGCCTCGCGCAGATGACGGCCGAGTTGGTCGAGGTTATGCGATAGGTTCAGCAGGTTGGCGCCGGATTTTGGGACAAGTGCTAGGGCCGCGGCGGCGTCTTTTTTAGCCTGATCGTGGTTCGGCCGCGCGTCGCTTGCGCCGATTTCGCGCGCCTTCTGCATGGTGGCCGGAAAGCGGGTTTGCACCAGATCGCGAAATTGCTGAAGCAGCGCGGTAAGTTCCTGGCGCGTCTTGCCATCGGGCTGCGTGGTGGTGGCGAGGACCTGGCGATCGGCACTAAGCGCGGCTTCTGAGGTGGCCTCGAGCCGAGCAGCGGCGTTACGCAGGTTGTTGCTGTGTTGGTAGAGCTGGCTGGCGAGGCGGACGTTCCCAGCGTGCTGAGATGGGAGCTTTGTTAGGGCGGAATCGAAGAGGCGCAGGGCTTCGGCGGCGCTGGGGAGATCGGAAACGCGGAATTCCGGGTTCGAATTGGATTTTGCGGGTTGGAAACTGTCCGCGATCTTGGCGCGTTGATCGGTTAGGGCTGATTTTAGCGCGGTAAGCTGGTCGCTGAAATCCAGCTTCGTCAGTTCCACGTTTTCTGCCTGCACTTTGGCTTCAGCCTCCTTTCGTGTTTGCTGCAGCATGGCTAACGCACTCTTGACAGCCGAATTGGCGACCGGCGAATTTTTTGATTCATTTGCTTGTGCCAAATTCGGCTGTCTCAAACCAATCGCTGGGAGTTCGATCTCTAGAAAGTCTTGCCGCGCCCGCTCGAACTCTTCGCGCCGCTGCCGCAACTGCTGATGCTGGGCGCGCAGGCTCAAATGGCCCTCGCGCAGGTTCGATGCCGATTTCCGCAAACGCGCAACCTCAGCCGCGGTTTCGGATTTCTGGCTGCGGATTTCAGATTTGGAAAGCGCAGGCCGCGTTTCTCCCTGGCGCACGGCCTCTTCCTCTAACATGGCACGAATTTCCGCCTCGGCTAGCGCGGCGCGTTGCAGGTTGGTTAGGGCGTCTTGGGCATCATTGCGCGTTAGGGCGTCCAGCTCGCGTTGCATCGCGCCATTGCCGGAAAGCTCGCCCTCCAGCGCCGCGATGAGCTCGGAGGTTTGGCTGAGCTTAGCCATTTCCGCTACGCGTTGCAGTTGGTCGTATTCGCGGTCCAAGCGTTCCCGGATTTCGAATTCCACCTCTAACTCACGCAGCTCGGCCCTGAGGTTTGAGCCGCCGGACTGATCCAGCGCGGTAAAATGCCCGGCCAACGCCTCGAACCGATTGGTCAAGGTGCCCTGATTGACCGCGCCGTCTTCCAGAAAATGGCGCTGCTCGCGCGGCGTCTCGGCGAATAACGCATCTTCGTAAGCTGATCCGGACAGCTTGGCGGGCAGGCGCAACCATTCCAGGGCCGAATCCACATCGCGCGAGCGCTCGCGTCCCGCCGCCAGCAATACGTTTTGGCCGTTGGCGTCCTGGCGTAGCGCGTTCATCACGTTGCGCACCAGGCGGTCGCTTTGTTGTTGTGCTAGGAACAGCTTCCGCGTGCGGTCGAACGCCACGGTCTCGTCCGCCCCGGCGATTTCCACCACCACCTCGCGGGTCCGCGCTTGCAAATTCCGCGTCGCCTCCGCCGCCATCGCCATCAGCTCGAGCATGGTCGGCGATTCGGCGTGGATGACCGCGAGCGCTTCGGCTTCGAGCGGTTTCATCTGCCCGGCAATCTCAGCCAACTGCGCGCGAATCTCGCTGAGCTGCGGCCGTAGATCGGCCGCCGGCTGCAAAGCGGTAAGCCGCCGGTCCATCTCGCGCGAAATCTGCTTGGCGCCCGGCGAATCCAGTAGGTCCAGCAACGCCGTGCCGGACAAAATTCCACTGCTGCTGTCCTGCGTTAGGCGCAGCCCGGTAGTTTTCAGCCTACCCACGATGAATTGCCACTCGAACGGGTGCCGCGTGCGCGGTTCCGGCCCCTGACTGCGCCATTCTTCCTGCGCCGCCAGCTCGCGGACGGCGCGCTCCATTTCCCGAACGTCGTAAGCCCGCTCCAAGGTGCGAAACTGCTCCGAAACCAGGGCGATGCGCGAACTGATATCGCGGCGCGCATCGGTTCGCGGCGAATACTTCTCGCCGGCGGGAATTTTGGCGCTCAGCCGGTTGGCCGACGCGAATTCCGGCTTCATCGCCTCGAGCGCCCGCGCCACCACGCCCGTGGTCTGACAAAACGACGCGTCGGCATCGCGCCGCGTCTCATCCAGCCAAGCGAAGCTGTCGAGCGCATCGGTCGTCGGCGTCCAAAATACCGCGGCGGTCGCCTCCGGCAAAAATTGCTCCGAAGCGGGCGCTTTGCCACCCTTGGCGGAGGCGATTCCGTGATACAACGAGCGCGAAACATAACGCTGAAGCTGTGCAGTCAGGTCGCGAGTGTCGGAACCGGCGGCGCGGCCCTCGCGACCCTTGGTGCGGTCGGCCAGCCTCACGAGCATGGGTTGCAACAGGCGGATCGCGTCGTCGATCGTGCTCTTGGTCTCACGCGATAGGAACTGCAACTTGTCCGCCTCGGTGGCTAACGCATCGACATCACCTTCGACGCGGCCGTTTTCGATCCGAAACGAGAACGGATGCGGGTGGCGGCGGTTGACGAGCTTGACGAGCAGGTTGTTTTGCCCCGGGCGCAGCTTCATTGTGTGGCGCTGGGCGCTGCTGGAGCGTTGGTTGCGGGTTTCGACCCAAATTTCGCCGTTCAGCCAAATGGAGACGCCTTCGCGGCACGAGATTTCGGCTTCGACCTCGTTTTCCTGCGCCGCGGTAATCGTGCGGAAGAGGTAGACCACGGTGCCCGGTTTGGCTAACTCGCGAACTGAGCCTTCCTCCCATGTTGGGACTCGCTTCCAGGATTTTCCTTCGACCTTTTTGCTTAGTTCGATCGCCACCTCGGGCGCGAATTGACGCCGAAACGCCGCGTCGAAGTCGATGAACGGCATCGCGCCGAGCTGCCACCACGGGCCGAGCTGATTCACGTTCGAGCGCGAGCGGCGGTCGTCGGCGCGCAGCGTTTCCAGGTCTAGCGCCAGGCTTTCGAGCCGCGGACCGATCGCTTCGGCGACTTCGTGGAGTTTCCCAGCTTCGGTGTTTCGCCAATCGACCTCGAAATCGGCCAACGACGCGGTAATCGCCTCCGCTCGGTGCAATGTTAGTCCTAACACGCGTGCAAAACGGCGCGAATTCGAATTTCGAGTTTCGGACTTCGAATTTTCCTCCGGCAGGAGGAGCTCGGTTTGGCGTTTGAGATCGAGAAAATCGCCCAGCGCGACCGCGCTCAGTTCCTCGCCCATCATGGCGCGCACCAAATCGCGGCCGTAGCCGTAGACGCGCATCGCGGATGTCGTGTCGCCAAGCGCCGATTTGAACGATGCAGCCTGCGCCTCCTTATCGCGAAGACCACGCGCGAACGGGATGCGTCGAATCGCCTGGCGAATGCCCAGGTGGCGCCCCCGGGCCAGCCCTCGCGCAGCCAAGTTCATGAGGTAGGCGTCGCGTCCCGGCTCGGCGGATTGCAGCGGCGTGCGCAAGCGGCCAAGCGCGGACCACGCTTCGCGATCCAGCTCGTAAAGCGACTGGGAACCGCCGCCCTCCAGCAGCTCGTCCTTGATCGGATCGAGCTTGGAGCTGGTGTTGTCGATCAGCTCGTCAAAAACGGTCATGGCGCGTTCGCGCATGCGCAGGCCGGTGAGGCGATCGGGATCGAGATCGCGGAAATTGATCGTCAGGTCGATCTCGCGCGATTCGGCCATCTCGCCGCGGCCATCGAAGGCGACGAGCTTGGTGGTGATGAGGTCGCCGGCGTCGAGGTTGTGCTTGAGCAGATCCCAGTTGAAGGCGATGGGCGTCTGGCGGCCGGGTTTGGAGACGATGGGGAGCTGCTCCCAATCCTCGCCGCCGTTGCGCGAGAGCCATTGTTCGACCCTAGCAATGCCAAAATCGTCCTCGGCTTGAGCTTGCACCGGGATTACCGCGTCTGGCTGAACCACGCGCGCGGTGTCGGGCTTGATGAGGCGGATGCGCGGCGCTTTGTCCGGGTGCGCGGTGATTTGGTAGGTCGGGGCGAACTCCGCGGGTAGCTTGGAACGCGCGCCGATGAGGTGGATTTGGTAGCGGCCGGAATCGGTTAGCTGAAACTGCGCGGTTTTGACAGCCGAATGGGGGACAATGGAATTTTTTTCTGATTCTGATTCCATTCCACGGTCCTCCATTCGGCTGTCGGAGAGCGGGATGGTCGTGGTCTCCCCACCCATGGTGAGTCGGACTTCGCCGACTGCCGGTTGATCGGTTTTAACCTCCAACGTCACCGTCGTGCCCTCGATTGCCTTGAGGTGACCATCGCGCTCGCGGATTTCCTGCGTCTGGCGGCTGAGGTAGCTGGGAAACTCGTAGCGCTTGTTGAAATCGAGAATCACCGGCGGCGTGTGTGGATCGATCTGATGCGTTGCCGTTACCGCGTCGCCGGCGGCGAGTTGGTAGTCGATGGGCGCTCGGTTAGGATGCAGCGTCGTTTCGAAAATTCCCGGCTCGACGGGCCGAAGCTGAGCCGTGTTTTTCCGCCCCTCAGTCGCCAGCGTGAGATTCGCCACCCGCACCTCCGGTTTGCTGACGCGAAAACGCAAATTCACCGGATCGCCCGCGCGAGTGATGAGCGACGCCGGCGCCGGCTCGAGAATCTCGATCTCCACGCCGGTGATTTTGGCCATGTTAGAGCCCGGTATCGCGGCGCGCAGCATCAACCGCGAGGCAAACCCGATTCCCACGATCAACGTCAGAATCGCCACCAACGCCAACCCGCTTCCGGCCGCGATCGCGAAGCTTTTCAGCCGCGCCCAGGGCAACAATTCGCGCGGCCGCACATCGGCCACCCGTTCCGCGACCGAATCCTGCACCAACTGGCGAAATTCCGCCGAATCGCGCACCGTCACCGGATCAAAATCGGCCAACTCCACTGCTGAGAGCAACTCCTCCCGCAACTCCGGCGCCGCCGACTCCATGAAGCGCGCCAACTCGGCATCGGTCGTCGGCCGGAAACAATCGCGGATGCCGCAAAACCACGCGGTAAGGCCCGCTCCAAGGTAACCGGCCATCGTAAGCAACGCCCGCAGGCCGTTTGGCATCACCGTGAGCCAGTCGATCAGCGCAATGAGAAAAAACGCGCCCAGCAGGACCGCTAGCATGACCAGGCCTCCGCGAATTCCGGCAAACACGCGCCGGCGCCGCCCGAAAGCGCGGATTTTGCGTTGGGTGGTGGGGTCGATGGGGATTTCGGGCATGAATGCAGAGTTCACGCGTGATTGGGGGATTTTTTCTCAGGAAAGCCGCCCTTGAACCACGTTGCTTTCGGCAGGTTTTCACCTTATTTTCAACCATGCCTCGGAAAATCCGCGCGTTGCTCAAAGATTACCGAAAAGCGGGAGCAACAGTCGATATCCGACGCGGGAAAGGTTCCCATCGCATCATTTCCCACCCGAGCTACAAGGGCTCAATTACCCTCGCCGGGGCAGAAAATCAGGACGCAAAACATTACCAAGAAAAGGAACTTCGCGAATTCCTTGACGAAATTGACGACTAATCACCAGCATGAGCGCCGAAGCTAAAAACTATCATCATTGGGTCCAATGGAGTGAAACGGATCAATGCTTCATCGGTTTTTGCCCCGATTTATCCAACGGAGGCTTGTGTCATGACGAGGATCCCAAAAAGGCCTACGCCGAATTGTTGGATTTGATGGAGTGGCACATTGAGTTGGCCACTGAAAAGGGGCTGGAATTGCCGGAACCATCGGTCCATCCGCCGCATCCAGCTTCCGCTTGATTTTGCTGGAGAATTGGCAGCCGAAAGCGACGGGGTAGACTTTGGCTTGGCCCCGGCGACAATTTTTCCGCCGCTCTGAGAAATGGGACGCCTGATCCCCGTGTTTGAAGCTCAAAACTCATGCCTGACGAATCCTCCGAAACTCACAAGCCCAGCGGCGAAGACCAACAGCGCGCCAAACTGATCCGCAACGCCTGCGACAAGCTGCGCGACCAAGTTGGCCGAATCGTCGTGGGCCAGGAAGAGGTGCTGGAGCAGTTGCTGATCGCGATATTTGCCCGCGGCCACTGCTTGCTCGAAGGCGTGCCCGGCCTGGCGAAGACGTTGATGGTTAGCACGCTGTCGGAGGCGATGGAACTGGACTTTCGCCGCGTTCAGTTCACGCCCGATTTGATGCCCGCCGACATCACCGGCACCGACATCATCCAGGAAGACCCCACCACCGGTCACCGCGCGCTGATTTTCGAGAAGGGGCCGATTTTCACCCAGATGCTGTTGGCCGACGAGATCAACCGCACGCCGCCCAAGACGCAAGCCGCGTTGCTCGAGGCGATGCAGGAGCACCGCGTGACGATCGGCGGCAAAACCTACCCGCTCGACGAGCCGTTCTTCGTCCTCGCGACGCAAAACCCGATCGAGCAGGAGGGCACCTACCCGCTGCCCGAAGCGCAGCGCGATAGATTCCTCTTCCTCGTCACCGTCGACTACCCGAGCTACGATCAGGAGCGCGAAATCGTCGAACGCACCACTTCCGAGTTCGAAACCAAGATCGAGCCTGCCATCGATGGTGAGCAAATCCAGGAATGCCAGAAAACCGTCCGCAAAGTGCCGGTTCCGGATCACGCGATGGATTTTGCGTTGCGGCTGATTCGCTCCGCGCGGCCGAAAGCCGACGACGCGCCCAAGTTCGTCAAGGAGCTGATCGACTGGGGCCCCGGTCCGCGCGCCTGCCAGCAAATCATCCTGGCGTCGAAAGTGCGCGCCCTGCTCAAAGGGCGCTACCACGTCACGGTGGATGACATTGAGGCGTTAGCCCATCCCGTGCTGCGCCACCGCATCGTGCCGACCTTCCGCGCCGAGGCTGAGGGCATCGCGGTAGACGATTTGGTCGATCGGCTGCTTGCAGAAACCTCGAAGAGTTGAGATGGTGTTGGGAAAGTGATCCCATGGAGTTCCGGTTTGCCGAAAGAAGAAGCCGCGGCTGAGGAAATGTTCGCCGCCGCGATCGAAGCTGATGTGGACGGGCATTTGGCCGGCTACGAGCGGCGCTTCGGCAAGATTATCAACACCGACAGCGCCAAGTTGCTGTTCGCGCCTTACGCTGATGATCCGCAGTTGCGCGTGAAGTTCTCCCGCGCCGCCTACGGTCCGGCGAAGTGGCTCATGAACGAGTTGTTCGAGCGCCGCGCTGCTCGAATCGCTGATCGAGCAGGCCGACGCCGTGGTCGATGGCACGCTTTCTAACCGCGAATTGGCGGAGCAACAAGTACGGGTGGCTTTGGAAAGTGGAGTGGCGGTTCGGGTCAGTTTCGTCTATTGCGATGTGGAGATTGCGCTGGCCCGAGCGGTTCGGCGGGCATTGGAGATTTCCCGCACGCTGAGTTTGGATGTTTTCGCCGGGAGCCACTATCACTGCCGCCAAACGATGCTTCATCTGCTAGCTACCTTTGAACCTGTGCCAAAGTTCACGCTCAATGTGATCGACAACAGTGAAGCTCCCACGCCCATTGATCACCCTCTGGAGGTAGCTGAGTTTCTCACCTCGATCCAAATCGAATCCCTTGAAAAACTCCGCCAAAACGTGCATCGTTGGTTCGAACAAGCCTGCAAAGACTATGAACGCGATACTGGAAACGCCATCCCCGGCTTCATCAAGCAAGGATTCCTCGCCAAGGGCGAGAAGTCTCAACGACCTAAGCACCCGGAACAGCGGGAGGGAGAAGACTGGGGCGTATTCCTCAACCGCATGATGGCGGAACGCCTGGCGGCGGCGATCAAGCGCGGGGAGATGCCCAAGGTCAACTAAGCCGTCTTGGTGGAAATGCTGCGAAAAAAATCGCTTCTTGAAAGTCAACCGGTGGTCGCTACCCTGAAAACATGACTTTTGAAGCTTTGGAAAAGGAAGCAGCCGCACTCCCTTCAGGCCTTCGGCGACGCCTGATTGCAATGTTAGTTACCCTGCAAAGCCAAGAAGATGACCCGGATCGTTTGGATCGCTTGGCAGACATACTTGATGACCCCGACCCCTCCCGCTGGCTTTCCGAGGAAGAGGCTGCAAAGAAATTGGGCCTAGCTCCGTGAGCCAGCCAGACTATCGCCTCCTCATCGACTCGGAAGTAGTCGAACAGCTTCAGGCAATGCCCAAGCGGCAACGTGAATTACTTTTCCAGCGATTTAGGGAAATGGCGGCTTCCCCGAATCATTTTTGTGACTTTGTCGAGCAAGATCGGGTGGGACGCGATCTGGGAAACCATGTTTTTCGCAAACACGCGATCACTTTTTGGCAGGATGGGGCGGACGGTCATTTGAAGATTTTGGGTCTACGCTCAGCGGACAAGGCCAGCTAATTTCGGTCCCATGGTTTCCAATCAGCTCAGCCCCGAGGACGTTGCCAGCGTCCGCAGCCTCACGCTTCTCGCCGAGCGCGTCGTCGAAGGCTTCCAGTCGGGCCTCCACCGCTCGCCGCACAAGGGTTTCAGCGTCGAGTTCAAGCAACACCGCCAGTACGTGCCGGGCGATGAGTTGCGTTTTGTCGATTGGAAAGTGTTCGGCAAGTCGGACAAGTTCTTCATCCGCGAGTACGAGGAGGAAACCAACCTGCGCTGCACCGTGCTGCTCGATCAAAGCGGCTCGATGGCCTACCAAGGCCAGAATTCCGTGCTGAGCAAATTCGAGTACGCCGTTCGCCTAACGGCTTGCCTCGGCTATCTCATGTTGCAGCAGCAAGACGCGGTAGGTCTCATCACCTTTGACGACCAAGTGCGCGAGCAAATCCCGCCGCGCTCGCGTCCCGCACACCTCGGCGCGATGGTGGAAGTGTTAGACAACATCCAACCGGGCGCGGAAACCGATGTGGCCGAGGCGTTCAAGTCTGCGGTGCCAAAAATCCATCGCCGCAGCCTGGTGGCGATCGTCACTGACTGCTTTGGCGACCTGACGGAGTTCATGCACTCGCTGGCGCAACTGCGTTTTCGGCAGCACGAGGTGGTGATCTTCCAAATTTGGGATCGCGACGAGTTGGATTTCCCGTTCACCGAGCGCGCGCGCTTTGAATCGCTCGAGCCGGGCCTGGATCCGATGGTGGTCGACCCGGTTCACCTGCGCGAGTCCTACCTCGCCGAACTAAGCCGGTTTCGCGAGGATTTGAAGGAGCGCTGCTTCAACAATCGCGTCGATTTGGTCCCGGTGGTCACCGATCAGCCGTGGGCCGACGCGTTGGCTGAGTATCTCGCGATACGCCGCGCACGTTGAATGGCTCTGACCAGAAAATCAGTTGGCGAGCGCCGAACGTCCGGGCGTCCAGGGAAGAATCGGCCACTTTTTGAGCGCTGACTCGCCGTTGAAGGCTAAAAGGAGCAGCAGGCTGAAAACCTGATCGGCGATGAGGGCGTTGCGCAGAAAAACCAAGGATGGCGGGAAGCCCGGAAGGCCCGTGGTGTTGGCTTGGACCCACCCGGCAAGCGTTTTTGCGTAGGCCGGCGTTCCTAACCAGGCTGCTGTGTTTGCGACGAGGTAAAATCCTAACGAGCACACCAAAACGCGGCCCAACGTGCCTAACACGCTGATGTGGCTGCTAAGCGACGCGCCCCAAAATGCTGCGCCGAGCAAGAGGGCGTATTTGGCCAGCGTGGAGCCGTGAGCGAACAACTGCGCGCCGTACAAAATCAGGTCCGTCGCCAAAACCACGGCGAGCGGCGCCCAAATGCGGAAGCGTTTTGGCATAACCACTGCTCCTGTGAACGCAAAGGCCATGACGGGCGCAAAATTGCCGAGCGTCTCAAAGCTGGCCTTGGTCAGGAGGTAGACGCCTCCCAGCACGAGCAGGCTGATGGCAAGCCAGTGCCGCCGGGATCGATCGTTGGGGTCGTTCATCGTTGGTTAGGTGGTGGGTTGGTCAGAATCGCAGCTTTGCCCCGCCAAAGACGCCGAGTCCGAGGCCGGGGAAGCCAGCGATTTCATCATAGTCCAGGTCGAAAGCATTCTCGACCCGAAAAAACAGGTCGAAGTCGTCGTTAAGCGCGTAGTTGCCGTAAAATCGCGCCAAAAAGTAGTCGTCGCCGGGAATTGTCTCGAACGTCGCCGGATCCAAGTCCAACCGGTCGTCAATCCAATAGCCGCCGGCGCCGAGCGTGAGCCGATCGAGCACCTGCGCGTTCAAATCGAAGCCGAGCGTGTGCCTGGGCCGGCGGAGGAGCCGCTGGCCGGTGGAATCGTTGTCCGCCTTCAGGTAGGTGTAGGCCAGTTGATAGGTTAGCCGATCCAGCAGCAAGCCCTTCCAGGCCAGTTCCAGGCCGGAAGTGGAGGCTTCCTCCAGATTCCGAACCGTCGAGGGCGAATTACCGAAATCGGTGGTAATCAGGCCGTCCAGCTCGTTGGCAAACCAGGTTAGCGCCACGCTGCCGGCCTCGCCGAAGGCTTGTTCCAAGCCAACGTCCCAGCCTAACGACTCTTCCGGGCCAAGATCGGGATTTCCGACGAACGACGGGCTAGCGGCAAACAGCTCGAAGAACGATGGCGCGCGAAACCCCGTGCCGGCGCTGGCTCGCAGCGTGGTTCCGCTCGCATCCAGGTGATAGGCGCCTGCACCGCGCCAGTTGAGGGTATCGCCGAACGAATCGTAGTCCTCCCAGCGCACGCCGCCGGTGAGGCTTAGCGCTTCGGTTACCTGGAGCAACTGCTGCAGGTAAAGCGAAACCAGTTGCTCGGACTCGGCGATGGCTCCGAAGCCGTTGTTGGAAACGGTTGTGTCCTCAAAACCGGCGCCCAGCAGGGTAGTGTGTCCCGCAGCGGTTTGGAAGGTGTTGCGCCAGTCCAGGACGAGCTTCTCGTTGGCAATGCGGCTGGAACCTTCCGGCGGAAAATCAAAATCGAGGTCTTGGTCCAGCCAACCGGTGATGAAACGAGTGCTGAGCCGATCGTTGAAGCTGTGGTCCAGGTAGGCGGTTAGGAGGAGAAAACTCTCCCGGTCCTGGTTGTTCGGGTCGCGCTCAAAAACGCTGCCTGGCGAGCCCAATTCGCGCTCGGCGCCCCGAAACGTGAAGCCCACGGCGGTTTTTTCGCTCAGCGCCTGGTCGATTCGGCCCGCAAAGTAGAGGTTGGTGAAATCGCTGTTCGGGCGCTGGTTTTCGGTCGAATCGTAGCCTGCCGAAACGGAATAAGCCGTCGCGCCAAACTCGCCGCCGCTCGAAATTCGGCTCCCCCACGTGCCGAACGAGCCGGCCATGCCCTGAATTTCGCTGCTTGGCTCGCCGCTGCCTTTGGGCGTGGTCAGGCTGATGACGCCGCCGATGGATTCCCCGCCGTAGAGCGCGCTTTGCGGCCCGCGCAGCACCTCGATGGTCCCCACCTGATGCGCTATCGCCGCTCCCACAAACGGTTGGGTGAAGATGTTGGAATCGTTGATCCGCACGCCATCGACGACGAGTTGCGTCTGGTTGGAATTGACGCCGCGCAGAAAAACCGAGGAAGTTGAGCCGCGTTGGCCGTTGGAGGCAAAAGTGACGCCGGGCGCGAATTTCAGCGCGTCTTCGACGGTGCGGATTTGGCGCGCTTCCAGGTCGTTGCCGGGGATAACGGTGATGGCGCTGCCCACGTCCTCTTGCGGCAGAGGAAACTTGGTGGGTGTCACCACCATGGGCGGCAGTTCGAAGATGGGTCCGGTTTCGGTTTCCGGGTTCTGTGCCCTGATTTCGACCGCAAAGCATACGGTCAGCAGAACACCCGTCAATTGGGTGAAAAGTTGGTTGTGTTTCATGAAAGTGCCGTTGCCAGTGATCCGCTGGCGAGTTGACAAAAAAAATCGTCAGGGAGGTGATCCGGCTCGAAATCTCGCGATTTCTCACGGTGGCGGCACCGCTCCAGAATTGCACTGGATTCCCCTCAGGTTTAGCCTGACAATTACCCCCGGAAGGCCCGGAAGCGCGGCTATGCTAGGAAGGGAATTCTCATTCGTCAACGCCCACCCCAAAAAATCATGCAACTTGGCTTCGTTAGCGCCGTTTTTCGCGATTTGAACCTGAACGACGTCCTCGATTTCGCCGCGGCTGAGGATTTTGACTGCGTCGAGCTGGTTTGTTGGCCCGCGCATCACGACGACCCGCGTTTGGGCGGTATTTGCCACGTAAACGTCGATGATTTGAGCGACGAACGCGCCGGAGAAATCCGCCAAAACGTCGCCGAGCGGAATCTTTCGATCGGCAGCCTGGGTTACTACCCGAATCCGCTGCATCCCGACGAGTGGGTCGCGAATTTCGTGGTCGATCACCTGAAAAAGGTCATTTCCGCCGCGCCGCGCCTGGGAATCGACCGGGTCAACACGTTCATCGGCCGGGATTGGCGAAAAACGGTCGATGAAAATTGGCCGCGCTTGCAGCAGACCTGGGAGCCGATCGTCCAACACGCCGAACGCCAAGGGGTGCGGCTCGGCATCGAAAACTGCCCGATGCTCTTTCGCCAGGATCAATGGCCGGGCGGCGAAAATCTGGCCACTTGCCCGGCGATTTGGCGACGTTTGTTCGAGGAGTTCCCGAGCGCGAATCTCGGCCTGAACTACGATCCATCTCACCTCGTTTGGCAGCATATCGACTGCATCGAGCCGGTCGCTGAGTTCGCCGGCCGCATTTTTCACGCTCACGCCAAGGATGCGCGCCTCGACCGTCAGGCGTTGAGCCAGCTCGGCCTTCAAGCCATGCCGTGGGAGTACCACACGGCCAAAATTCCCGGGCTGGGCGAGGTCGATTGGGCCGCGTTCATCAGCAAGCTGCGCGATGTTCGTTACAGCGGGCCGGTTTGCATCGAGGTGGAGGATCACTCCTTCGATGAGTCGTTGGAGAGCCGCAAAAACGCGTTGCGGCTGAGTGCGCGTTATTTGCGCCAGTTCGTCATTTAAGGCAAAAATCCCCGAAAATCCGCCCTTGCGCCGAAAAAACCGCCCCATCTAGCGTCGTGCGATTTTTTGTCCAACGCGCTTGCCCGCTTCGGAAACTCTGACCACACCCGTTGACACCCATGTTCACCAAAATCTCGATTTTCACCCTGGCCTTGCTGCCGATCGCTCTCCTCGCCCAAAACGACCCCAATCAGGGCAACTGGCTGCAATGGCGCGGGCCGCTCCAAACCGGGGTTAGCCTGGAAAAATACGAAAACGGCAAGTTTAACCCCGAACCGGTCTGGACGCGCGATATCGCGGGACGCGGAACGCCGGTCATCCACGATGGGCGCATGTTTTCGTGGGCGTATCGCGGAAACGGGCCGGATTTGGAAGAGGTGCTCAGCGCGCTGAACCCGGAAACCGGGGAGGTGATTTGGGAGCGCACGTTTAAGGACCACATCAGCGACACGATCTACAACCGCTACTCGATCGGCGCGCCGGTGGTCGATCCGGAAAGCGGGAACGTTTACCTGCACACGACTTATGGGCTGCTCAATTGCCACGACCGCGAGGGCAACCAACTCTGGGAGATTTCGATGATGGATCGCTTCGGACGGCTCACTTTTCCCAACGGACGCGCGGGGGCTTGCGCAATTGTCGGCGATTTTGTGCTGACGCGGGCGGTGACGAGTTATTGGGGCTCCAACGGGCCCGCTCGCGACCGGTTTTTCGCGTTTGACAAGAAAACGGGTGATTTGGTCTGGATTTCCGTACCGGGCGTGGGTCCGCCATTCCTCAAGGACACGAGTTTTTCTCAGCCGTTTGTGACGGTTCGCAACGGACGCCGGGTTTTTTACGCGGGAACAGGGTGCGGCAACCTGGTTTGCGTGAATTTGGCCGATGGTAAGCCGCTTTGGCGCTTTCAGATGTCGATGGGCGGGATTAATTCGTCCGTGCTCATCCATGGCGAGAAGCTGATCGGGATTCACGGCAAGGAGAACCTGGATACGACGGAGATGGGGCGAATGTTCGCGCTGAAATTGCCGGCGGATGACGCCAACGCCGGCGGAGAGGTGGATCCGGCGCAAAAAGGAGCGCCGCGCATTCAAGAGGGCGTGGAGCTTTGGCGGCAGCCGATCAAGATGTTCACCAGTTCGCCGACGATGGTGGGCGACCGGGTTTATCAGGTGACGCACGAAGGCGAGTTGTATTGCGTGGATGCCGAATCGGGCAAGCCGCTCTGGCACGAGAAGCTCGGGACGAGCCAGTTGCATGCATCGCCGCTTTATGTGGACGGTCTGTTGTACGTGCCCATGAATACCGGCGCTTTCTACGTGATTCGGCCCAGCGACGAAAAGGCCGAAATTCTCCACAAAATCGATTTGGACGGAGATTGTCTCGGTTCGCCGGCGGTTTGCAACGGCTGGCTTTACGTCCACACGACGGAGAAGCTCTACGCGTTCAAAATCGAGAACTCTGGGATTTCCTGGGATGCCGCGCCAAAGCCGGCAGCGGTCGAAAAAGGACCCGCGGTGGCGTTTCGGGCCGTTCCCAGCGACGTTTTGCTGGAGCCCGGCGACATGCAAGGGTTCGATTTGGCCAAGGTGGACGCGAAAGGCAATGTGGTGGGTCCGTTAGACCCGGCAACCGTGAAGTGGGAGAAGTTCATCCCGCCCACGGCCAAGGTAAAAGCCAAGCTGGACGCCGATTTTGAGCCAAATGGCACACTGGTGGCCGGTGGCGAGTCCAAAGAGTCCGCCGGCATGTTCAAAGGCACTGCCGATGGGCTGAGTGGGTTCGTTAGGGGCCGAATCATCGAATCGCTGCCGATTTCCGAGGATTTTGAGGGTTACGAGCTTACCGTGGATCATCCCACCGACGGCGTGAAGTTCGCTTACCCGCCATTGCCCTGGATTGGGGCGCGATTGAAGTGGGAGGTGCGTGATTTGGACGGAAACAAGGTGCTCGCCAAGACACTGGATCGGATTTTGTTCCAGCGCTGCACCAGTTTCATCGGGCACCCGGATTCCAGCAACTACACGGTGCAAGCCGACGTGATGACGGACGGAAATCGACGCGTAAAATCGACGATCGGGCTGATTAACCAGCGGTATAACTGCTCGCTCATCGGCAACTCGAATCTCATCGAAATTAGCTCCAATCACGAGCGGGTGAAGCAGAGCACATCGTTCCCGATCAAGGCGAATACGTGGTACACGCTGAAAATGCGGGTGGATATTCAGGACGACGGCTCGGGCATCGTTCGCGGCAAAGCTTGGGAGAAGGGAACCGATGAGCCAGAGGCATGGACCATCGAGGTAACGCACAAAAACGCGCACAAAAAGGGCGCGCCGGGGTTATTCGGATTTTCGCCGCAGAGCCAAAAAAGCGTCTACGTGGACAACATTTCCATCACGCCGAATGAGTAGCTTCGCCTCCGTTCCCGCGTAAAATGTGGCTATGAACCGAGAAGACATCAAAACCTTGATCGCCGAGAATGGCGCTCCGTTCACCTTTCGCTTAAAGGACGGCAGGCAGGTCGTTGTGTCTGACGCAGACGATATCATCTTCCCGCCTCCTCTGAGTTATTGTATCTTTTGGGATCCCAACCGCTCCCCCCGATTGCGGCGGCTTGACTACGAAAAAATTGACGCCATGGAGTTTGGAAAAACTCCCAAACCACAGACCGCGGAATCCAATGCGGGGTAACGAGCGATGGATCGAAATGCACTCAAAGACTGCCTCGAGGCGAAATGTTCATTCACGATCCACATGAACGATGGTTCTACCTATCGAATCAATCATCTCGACTTTTTGCTCTTACCTTCGCAGCAAAAATCCTACTGTATCGCAGTTCCGGACAGTGGTGGCAGTTTGGCGTTTCTGTCGTACGCCAACATTGCCAAAATCGAATTCGACCAAATCGACAAGATCCCGATCCCTGTTTAGCAAACCCACCATTTCCACTAATCTCATGAAAATACCCGCCATCAGCACCGTTATCATCCTCGTTGCCGCCCTAACCACCGCCTCCGCCGATTGGAAGGAGTGGGGCAACAATCAATCCAAAAACATGGTCTCCCCCGTCACCGGCCTGCCCGCCGAAATGAACGCCGGTGAAGGCAAATCCCTCGAAGAAATCCAGGCTTCGGCCAAGGGCCTGCGATGGGTCGCCAAGCTAGGCTCGCAAACCTACGGCACGCCGACGATTGGCGAAGGCAAGGTCATTGTCGGCACCAACAACGAGGAGCCGCGCAATGAAGGCATCATCGGCGACCGCGGCGTGGTGATGTGTTTCGACGAAAAAACCGGCGAGTATCAGTGGCAGCTCACCACGCCCAAACTCGGCGCAGGCAAGGTGAGCGACTGGGAGTTTCTCGGCATGTGTTCGTCCGCGCTCATCGACGACGGCAAGGGCTACGTGGTGACCAATCGCGGCGAAGTGATCTGCTTCGACCTCAATGGCTTGGCCGACGGAAATGCCGGCCCCTACAACGACGAGGCCGCTTACATGGCCAAGGGTTTAGACGGCAAAGGCACCGCCGCTTCCGTCGAACCCGGTGATGGCGATGCTGACATCATCTGGGGCTTCGATTTGCGCAGCGAACTGGGTGTTTTCCCGCACAACGTGACCAGTTCCTCGGTAACCACCGATGGTAAGCACATTTTCGCCTCCACCTCCAATGGTGTCGACTGGAGCCACATCAACATTCCCGCTCCGCTATCGCCTTGCCTCGTCGCTTTGGACAAAGAAACGGGTGAATTGGTGGGTGAGGAAGGCTCCGGCATCGGCCAGCGCGTCATGCACTGCAACTGGGGCTCGCCCGGTTATGTTGCGGAGAAAAACATGGTCCTATTCGGCGCCGGCGACGGGTTCGTCTACGGGTTTAAGCCGGAAACGGTCAAGGATGAGGAAGGGTTCGACATTTTGCCCGAAATCTTCCGCTACGACGGCAACAAGAAGGAGTATCGCGTCGATGATAGCGGCGAAAAAATCAAATACGCCACCTATCCCGGTCCCAGCGAGTTCATTGCGACCCCGGTCTATCACAAAGGCAAAATCTACGCCGCCATCGGTCAGGATCCCGAGCACGGCGAAGGCGTGGGACTGCTCAGCTGCATTAGCGCCGATGCCGAGGGTGAAGTCGCCAATCCCGACGGCGCAATCTGGACCTACGACGGCATCAAGCGCACCATTTCCACGCCGTCGGTGACCGACGACGGGCTCGTGTTCATCGCCGATTACTCCGGCGTCTTGCACTGCTTGGACGCGGAAACCGGCAAGCTGCACTGGATTCACGACACGCTCAGCCACATTTGGGGTTCCACGCTGGTTGCCGACGGCAAAGTGTTCCTCGGCAACGAAGACGGCGAGTTGGTCGTCATTCAAGCCAGCGCCAACGCGGATGCCGACGGCGACGGCAAGGTGAAAGGCGACGAAGTCATGGCGACGGTCGATTTTCCCGCGCCGATCTACTCCAGCCCGGTCGCGGCCAATGGAGCGCTCTACGTCACCACGCAGACCCACCTCTACGCGTTCGGTAGCGCCGGTGGAGAATCCGGCGACGCCCCCGTGAAAGCCAAGCCCATCAAAACCGCCAAACCGGTGAAAGCCGAGAAAAAGGACTGATCTTCAACCGGTGGCGGTAAAAAGTGGACGGTAAAGGTAAAAAAATAGCTGCTCCTTAGCATGAACCTTAAAATCATCCTCGTCGTCTTTATTCTGTTGGCCGTCGTCCACCAGGATTGCTGGAACTGGGATCGCGCCGACCTCAAATTCGGTTTTATGCCGGTGGGGCTGTTCTACCACGCGTGCTACTCGATCCTCGCCGCCATTTTCTGGAGCCTCGTCATGCGCATCGCCTGGCCTACGCAGTTGGAGAAATGGGCGGAGGGAGAGGATGTCTAGCTAGACCCGTAAACCGGAGACCTCAGTTTTCAGCTGATGCCTTGCCGGCTCCCGTGCTTTCAACTTCAAATCTGAAAACTGAAAACTTTCCATGCAATCCCTCATCGTCATCGCCATTTACCTGGGCCTGTTGTTAGGACTCGCGCTCTTCGCCAAAACGCTGTTCCGCGGCACCAGCAAGGACTACTTCGTCGCCAGCCACTCCATCGGCCCGTTCATGCTGCTCATGAGCGTGTTTGGCACGACGATGACGGCGTTTGCGCTCGTCGGCTCCACGGGCAAGGCCTTCCAACGCGGCGTCGGCACCTACGGGCTCATGGCCTCCTCATCGGGGCTCATCCACGCCGCCTGCTTTTTTCTCATCGGCATCCGCCTTTGGGCCATCGGCAAACGGCACGGCTACGTCACCCAAATCCAGTTTTTCCGAAATCGCTTCGAATCCAGCTCCTTTGGCTACCTGCTCTTTCCCATCCTCGTCCTGCTCGTCATCCCTTACCTGCTCATTGGCGTCATCGGCTCCTACCGCGTGCTGGGACCGCTCTCGCGCGATCTTTTCCCGAACCTGGGGATGGCGGACGGCTCGTTGCCGCCCTGGATCATCGGCCTGGTGATTTGCGGCGTCGTCCTAACCTACATCTTCGCCGGCGGATCGCGCGCCGCGGCTTGGGCCAACACCTTCCAAACCATCGTCTTCATGATCATGGGCGTGCTGGCCTTCGTGCTCATCTCCAAAGCCCTCGGCGGGCTCCAAGCCGCCATCGAGCAAGCCAATCCCGCCCACTTGGTCCGAACCCCGTCCGAACTGGAGGTCACCGGCAAAGGCGGCGCGTTTACGCGGGAAGTCGGCGTGCCGCACCTCATGTTTCTAACCTACATGTTCATCCCGCTGAGCGTTGGCATGTTCCCGCACCTTTTCCAGCACTGGCTCACCGCCCGTAGCGCCCAAGCCTTCAAGCTCACCGTCGTGGCCCACCCCATCTGCATCATGATCGTCTGGGTGCCCTGCGTCCTCATCGGCCTCTGGGCCACCGGCGCATTCGTGGAAGGAAACGAAAACTTCGCCAAACCACCCCTCGCCTTCCTCAAAGGCCTGCCTGACGCCAGCGTCGGCGCGGTTTTGAGCCTCATGCTCAAGGGCCTCGTCAGCAACCCCATCATCGTCGGCCTCGTCACCGCCGGCATCCTCGCAGCCATCATGTCCTCGCTCGACAGCCAATTTCTCTGTCTCGGCACGATTTTCACCAACGACATCGTCCTGCACAACTCCAAGCGCGAGTTGGACGACAAAACCATCGTCCTCATCGCCCGCGGCTTCGTCGTCGGCATCGTCGCGCTAACCTACATCCTCTCCCTCGTTTTACGCCAGATGCAAAACGTCTTCGACCTCGCGGTGTGGAGTTTTTCCGGTTTTGCCGCCCTAACTCCGTTAGTCATCGCCGCGCTTTACTGGAAGCGCGCCACGCGAGCCGGAGCATTCGCCTGCGTTATCACCGTAGCCGTCACCTGGCTGCTTTTCTTCGCCAAAGCCGGCTACGGCGGGGAATACACCTTTGGCGGCGGCATCATGCCCGTCGCCATCATGTGGCTGGCCGGCGCCGCTGCCATGATTATCGTCTCCCTGGCCACCAAACCGCCGAGCGAGGAGACGGTGGCGAAATTTTTCCCGTAAGGGCGGGCTCGCTCCATCTTTCGCGATCCGCGTTGGCAAAATCGCGATTTAAATGGGCTTGTTAGATTAGGATGCTTGAACGCTGGGTTGAGTTAAAAATAAACTTTTTCGAAATTTTTGTTGATGTTAGGCGTTATCCGTGCGAAAACGATAACCATGACCCAAGAAGCTCCCCACGCCACATCACTCCAAGAATCAATCCAACCCGGCCTGGAGGTTTCGCCTCAGGAAGAAGAGGCCCCGGCGGAAATGAGCGCCGAGGCAAATATCGAGTTGCGCGAGGCTGACACCGATCCCGATTTTGAGGCGATTCTTGATGCTGAGGAGGAAGAGGTGGCTGAGTTAGAGCCCCAACCCGGCGTCACCTCTGCAAGAACGGCCCCTTCGGGCGCAGGGCGCCGCGCAAAACCTTTCCGCTCCCAAAAATCCCGGGCCGATTCCATCGATACGGTGAATGCGGCGGATTTGAAGGGCCAACAGCCCAGGCAGGTGACGATCAGCTTCACCGCGAGCGATTTTGCCACCATCGAGCGGCTACAAGCCCAGATTTCCGAGGGCCACAGCCAGGAATTGACGCCTGGCGAGATTGTGAGACTGGCGCTGCGGTGCTTTGAGCCCATGCCCGGCGCGTGTGAGGAAGAGGAAGAGGAGGAAGCAGAAGCTTTCCAGCCCAGAGTGCCGGCAAGCGAGATGGCTTTGACCGGCTAAACGGCTGCAAATTTGACAGACCCAAAAACGACAAGAGACCGGAATCCCAACGAACCGAAATCCTAGGGAATAAATCCCGATATGCACGCAATACCAAGGGTAAATTGGGTTTCCGGTCCTTGTCTCAATGGGGTAAAAGTTGCGCGTTTTGGCGCTTGAGCTTTTGGGTAGGCGGTTCTTGGGTGCGGCATGAACACACCCGCCAAGCCAGATTCCGCCACCACTTCTTCCACAGCCGTTACCCGCCGCCGGGCCCTCAAATATGCCGCCGGGTTTGGAGCTGCATTAGCCTGGCCGAATTCCAAGGTCCTGGGCGCTAACGAAGACATCCGCGTGGGCGTGGTAGGCGTTAACGGACGGGGAAATTCTCACCTCAGCGCGTTTGCCGGCGCCGATGGTGTGCGCGTCGCCGCCATTTGCGATATCGACCGTCAGGTTCTCGACAAGCGGGTGGTGCAATACACCGAAAAACAGGGTTTCGGCGTCAAGGGCTTCGTCGATATGCGCGAAATGCTCGACAGCGGCGAGATTGACGTTTTTTCCACGGCCACGCCAAATCATTGGCACTCGCTGGCGGGAATTTGGGCGGTCCAGGCCGGAAAAGACGCCTACGTGGAAAAACCCATTTCGCACAACGTCTGGGAAGGCCGCCAATTGGTCAAAGCGGCCCGAAAATACGGAAAAATCGTCCAGGGCGGCACGCAAAGCCGCTCCATGAGCACCATCCAGCAAGCGGTGAAGTACGTGCACGACGGCAACCTGGGAAAAATTCAGTACGTGAAGGGCTTGTGCTACAAACCCCGCGGTCCCATCGGTCTGGGCGGTTGGGGCAAAATTCCGGAGCGCACGGACTACGACCGCTGGTGCGGGCCGGGCGAGCTGCAACTGCCGATGCGCCGCAAGCGCTTCCACTACGATTGGCACTGGTTTTACGAGTACGGCAACGGTGACATGGGCAACCAAGGCATCCACCAAATGGACGTGGCCACGTGGTTTTTGGGCGTGAAGGAGCTTTCGCCGTTGGTGGCCTCGATTGGCGGGCGATTGGGCTATGACGACGATGGTGAGACGCCCAACACCCAGATCGTCTACCACGCTTACGACGAGGCGCCGCTCATTTTCGAGACCCGCGGCCTGCCCAAGGCCAAACCGGCCGATGGCAAGGGCTGGGGTGGCAAAGACATGGACAGCCCCGAGGAGTTTCCCGGAAAAGGCGGCATTTCCGTGGTCGTTCAGTGCGAAAACGGCCGCGCCTATTGCAGCTCCGGCGGTCAAACCAGCGTCACCGACAACGACGGCAAAGAGGTGATCAAGTTCGAGAAAAAATCCGGCGCCAGCCACTTCGATAACTTCCTGAAAGCGGTGCGATCCCGCAAAACGGAGGATTTGAACGCCGATTGCGAGGTGACGCACGTTTCCTCGGCCCTCTGCCACACCGGCCTCATTTCCCATCGCCTGGGCGAGCAACTTGACGACGGCGCGGTGCGCGAGCGCATCAAAAGCGATGCCCTGCTCACCGGCCGCTACGAAGCCATGGCCGCGCATCTCGACAAAAACGGCGTCGATATCTCCGGCCCTAACATCGTCATGGGTCCGTGGCTCAAATTCAACCCGCAAACCGAGTGGTTCGAAGGCAACGAGGATCTCGACGACCGAGCCAACGCCTTGGCGACCCGGAATTATCGCGAGCCTTACCTGGTGCCGGAGGAGGTTTAGCAAGTTGGCTTGCGTCACGGCCAATCAGCGCCGCCGAAGCCGCCTCCAACCTGCCGCGATTTCCTCCCGCCGCGCCGCAATCTCACGGCCGATGGGGATGCCGACCACGATCGCCGTCACCCCCAGCAACGACAACGCGAACCAATCGCCGTAGCGCGCGTAAATCGTCGTGACCGGCTTGGAGTTGATCTTCACCGTTGCCGGGAAAAATCCCGCGATGAACGGGGAACCTGTGGCGGCATCGCGATAAACGCGGTGATCGCCGGGATTTCGCGAGTCCGGGTCCAAAGTCGAGCCGAAGCGGTCGATCACGCAGGTTAGGCCGGTGTTGGCGCAGCGGATCATGGGGCGGCGCAGCTCGATGGCGCGGAATTTTGCGTTGGCCAGGTGCTGGGCGTTGGCGTTGCTTTCGGCAAACCAGGCGTCGTTGGTGATGTTGAGGATGATTTGCGGGGTTTGCGCCTGGTCTTGGACGAACTTGCGCGTTAGGCGGCCCATGGTGTCTTCAAAGCAGATGGTCGGGATGATTTCCACGTTGGGCTCGCCAAGGCGCAGCCGATTAAACTCCGTGCCAGCGTCGAAGTCTTCCGGGATCAACTTGCCCAGCAACCAGCCGGAAACGGGGATGACGCGCAACCACCGCGGCACGTATTCGCCGAAGGGGACCAGGTGGGTTTTGCGATAATCCTCGAAGGCGGCAGTGTGGTCCTGCAGCAGCAGCATGGCGTTGAAAACCTGGAATTTCGTGTCCGCGGTGAAGTCGGCTTCCGGATTTTCCGGGATAAAGTGCTGGGCGCCGATGATGAAGTGAAAATCGCCTTCCTGCAGGATTTGGTTCAGAAAAATCTGCGTTTTTTGCAGGATGAAAGGGTCCGGCAGCGCGGTTTCCGGCCACACGATCAAATCGTAGTCGCGGCCGTTGAGCAACGCCAGTTCGGTGAGCCGCTCGTAGAGATCGTAGATGCCCTGGTACTTGGCTTCAGCGTTAGGATCGCCAACGGGAGGGTAGAGCTGATCCATGGGCACGTTTCCCTGCACCAGCAGCACATCCAGCTCCACGGGATCGGTCAGCGGATTGGACGTAACCGCGCTTACGCCGTAAAAAAAGGAAAGCAGGATGAGCACCATGGCCACGGCGAAATCCAGGTGCGGACGCAGCTTTCCCTTGCCCGCTTCGGCCAAAAACCGCGCCACGGTAGCCACGCCGATGCAGGTGACGAACACCGGCAAAAACGCCAGGCCGGTGACGCCAACGATGTCCGCGATTTGCACCAGGTGCAGCGATTCATGCATGCCCACGCCCAGCCCATTCCAGCCGAAACCGGTGAAAACCACGCTGCGCAGCCACTCCAGCGCCACCCAGCAAGCGGCGTTGGCAAAGGAAACCCAAAGCGCGTGCAAACTCGGCTCCAGCAGGCCCGGAACCTGGCTTTGCATCACTTTTTTCAGTTTTTCGGATTTCACGCTGGAGTCAGCCGGTGGCGGCTCCGGAGGCGCGATCTTGGCGTCGAGCAATCGGCCAAGCGATGCGGCAAATGCGCCCCAAGCCGCGAAATACACCGCCAGGTAAGCGGAAAGCAGAATCCAGCCCGGCCAAGCCACGTGGCGGATCCAAGCGATGTTGACCAGGAAGAACGCAAACCCGCAAACGTAGCCGATTTTTGCGCCCCAAACCCAGCGCGGCTGTTGCCGGCTATCGTTGACCAACCAGGCGGCGAATCGCTTGGGCGCCTGGCGCAAGGCCTCCTTCCAGTTCGTGGGGCGTTGGTAGGTCACCTTCCAGGGAGCTTCGTCGGGTCGCGCGAAAAACCAGAGAATCGCCAGCACCGGCCACTGCCAAATCCACACAAAATGGCCGTGATTCCAGTTGGGATAGCAAAGCGCGAGCAAAATTCCGCTGGCGATGGCGGCGATCCAAGGCAAGGCCGGGTGACGGGTGGTCATAGGGGCGGAAGGCTTAAAACTTAAAACTTGAACCTTAAAACTCCGGCTCGGCCGGCTAATCTTTTGGACGCACGATTTTCGCCTTTTTGCCGGATTCGGCCACGTTAACCAGCGTGATGTTCGTCTCAAAAAGCACGATGTTCGTTTCCTCATGCCGGCGCGTTCCGTAGACCCTAACCCGGAACGAAACGGACGTGATTCCCAGCCGCTCCAGACTCACGTTGAAGCGCAAAATCTCGCCGTTTTGCACGCCATGGCGAAATTCCACGTTGTCCAGGGCGATGGTGACGAAGCGATTGGCGGGAAACTCCAAATTCGCGGTGATGTAGGCGAATTCGTCGATCCACTTCAACATGTGGCCGCCAAAAAGGCTGCCGTGGTGGTTGAGATGCTCTGGCAGGACGAGTTTGAAATGATCCATGTCCCCGAAGTCTCAAGTTAGTGGATTGAAGTTTCAAGAAGGGCTGCTTGAAACTTGAACCTGAAAACTTGAAACTCCAAGATGAATGTCGGTGTCCCCAAAGAGATCAAAGAACAAGAAAACCGGGTGGCCATGGTGCCTTCCGGCGTCATGCAATTGACCCGGCGCGGCCATCGCGTGGTGGTCGAAACCAAGGCCGGTTTGGGCGCTGATTACGGCGATGACGAATATCGCGAAGCCGGCGCGGAAATCGTCAAAAAGCACGGCCAGGTGTTCGAAGAAGCGGAGTTGATCGTAAAGGTGAAAGAGCCGCTGGAGAGCGAATTTGAGCTGCTGGACAAAAATCACATCCTCTTCACCTACCTGCACCTGGCCGCGAGCCGCGCCTTGACGGAAAGCGTGCTGGAAGCCCGGTGCACCGCCATCGCCTACGAAACGGTGAGCCTGGGAGAGCGGTTGCCGCTGCTGGAGCCAATGAGCGAGGTGGCGGGCCGAATGTCCGTGCTGGTGGGCGCCTATTTTTTGGCCAAACACGCCGGCGGCCGGGGCACGCTGCTGGGTGGCGTGCCGGGAGTTTTGCCAGGGCGCGTCGTCATCATTGGCGGCGGCACTTGCGGGGTCAACGCCGCCAAAGTGGCGACCGGCATTGGCGCGCAAACCACAATTCTGGAAATCGACCACGAACGGATGCGATTTTTGGACGACACCCTGACCGCGCAGACGATGTATTCCAGCGAAGCCGCGTTGCTGGAGCTTCTGCCGCGGACGGATCTCTTGATTGGCGCCGTGCTGGTTCCCGGAGCCAAGGCGCCCAAGCTTGTCACCCGCGAAATGCTCGAACTCATGCGCAACGGCACGGTCGTCGTCGATATCGCCGTGGACCAAGGCGGTTGCGTTGCCACCACCCGCCCAACCACGCACGAAGACCCGGTTTACAGCGAAGAAGGCGTCATCCACTACTGCGTGGCCAACATGCCCGGCGCATTTGCCCGCACCTCCACCCAGGCGCTGACCAGCGTGACCTTTCCTTACGTGCAACTGCTGGCCAGTGAGGGGTTGCAGGGCGCCTGCAAGCTGCGGCCGGAGTTGATCGAGGGGATCAATTGCCAGGACGGCAAGCTAACCTGCGAAGGCGTGGCTGCCGCGCACGAGATGGAGTGGAGCGCTCCGAAATTGTAGAAATGGGTGAAAGTCTAATTTATCTGGTACCGGCCTGGCAAAAAACGGCAACGCCGTTTCGTATGCTAGCCCAGGGTTGCCGTAGCGAAGCGAAAGCTACCCTGGGGATCCTTGGTTCCGCCTGAAAATCAAGCCTGAAAGGCTTGTGGAAAGGTTTCGGATCGCCTTCAGCGATCAATTTCCCTCTCGTCGTTGCTTCCCCGGGTAGGCTCGCTTCGCTTCGGCCAACCCGGGGCTTTGATACGCAACGGCGTTGCCGTTGGCCGTAGAACCAACCTGAAAAATGAGACTTTCACCATTTTTAAACGCACCCCAATCATTTTGCCCCAATCATTCTGCCAAAAAAATGTTGAAGCTCTCTGCATTCCCGGTTTGGCGAGCTAACAGCGTGGATTTCCTGAATCGATTCCTTGTTGTTATCACCGACAACGTTGATTCCAGCGAAATCTGCATTGCGCGGGAGAAATGCTTCATTGTTGGCATTCATTGCTTTGATGTAATCGGCATTGAATTCGATGTTTCGCGCCAATACAACGTTGTAATCGGTAAAAGCTTCATTGTTTTGGCCGTTTACTTGGTTGTTTTGCGCGTTTACTTCATTGTAAACGCCATTTGCAAGCAATTGGCCGACTCGCACAGTCTTGAATTTCATGGCAAGCGCGTCTCAAAAGCCGGAACGCCCCTGGAGACTGATTATTTCTGGTATGCAACGTCGCGAAAATTCACCGCCGGTGGAATACTTTCGGTTGAATCTTCCACAACAGCGTCTGAGCGGCGCGAGTCCCTAGCAGGGATGATCGATTTGCCAAAAACTGCGGCCATTTGTTTTACAATAATTATAACAAGAGCGAGCTTATTGTAGAACGGGGCAGACTGCTTTTCTCGCCCGCAAATCGTTCCACCTGGCCCTCACCAGGACCTCAAAGACAAAACCTATCGACACAATATGTTACTGCGAAAGATAAAATTGGGCTTCCGTACCTTCTCTAACCTTGCCCTCGCGGAGTTTTCCGAATTGGTTGCCAAATCAATGGCAAACAACAAATACTATCCCAAGCCCGATCCGGACTTGGACGTCCTCAAGCGCGGCGCAAAAGCATTGCGCGATCAAATCGTGGTTGCCGAGCAATTGCGAAATGACGCCGACGCCGCCACGCGCAAGGTGGAGACATTGCGCAAAAAACTGGAAGGAAACATTCGCGATGAAGCAATGTATGTAGAATGCACCAACAGCGATCCCGGGGCCATTCAGACTGCCGGATTCAAATTGTGCGCCAAACCCGGCGGCAAACCGCATCCTGTTTCAATTCCGGACGCTTTAAAGGCCACCTCGAAATTCGAGTGCGCCATTGACCTGAAATGGCAACCGGTCAGGCACGCCAAAAGCTACGCTGTGGAAATGGCGACCAAACTGGATAACACAACCGCGGATTGGAGCCTTTGCGACATTCCAACCCGCTCGAACTTCACCCTCAAAGACTTGAAAAGCGGCCAGCGTTATTGGTTCCGGGTTGCCGCCGTAGGCGCAGCGGGCCAAAGCGAATGGACCGGGCCGGTCAGCCGGGTGGCTCTGTAGGATAAGGCAAACATGTATTGGAGTTCCGCCAAATTGGCGGGAATAAACGGCCAGCGGGTTTCCGCTGGCCGTTTCATTTTTCATTCTGATTCTTTGGCACAACACTGAGATTTAGTGTCATTCCCAAGGTTGATTAAGGCATATTCAAACTCCAAGCCGGCCCAATATGCCATCATCAAACCGTTCTGCGTTTGCCCCGGACCCCAAGGAACGGCGCATGTTTAAGTTCAGATGAAGATACGCCGGGATTTTTCTCCAACACCAAGGCGGAATCTCTGCGGAGCCTTGTGAACTAGGTGAGCTGAATTCCAACGCAGGTGCTGGGAAAAAGGAGCAAGCAGATTTGTCTGAAGTTAATCATGCGCCGTTCCTAATTGCGTGGCCATCTCAAAATTCTCGCACTTTCGCCCTTGACGATCCCCCTCAAACCTGATTTCCAGCCTCTCACCCCATGAAGGCAAACTGTGCACCCAAAACCGAGGCGAGCGGACCGGATTCCCGGGGACCGCAGCGCCCGCCACCGGGGCGATTTCCGGCGCCCGGACCTTGACGCCACCTCCGGGACTCCCTTCCTGATCCGGAAGACGAAGACCATTGACGTTCAAATCCCATTCCCACCAAATCACGAAAGCGAATCGGGTAGGAACGGGGTTTGAACCTGATATCATTCCAAGAATTTCCCCGATAAAAATACGACGAAGAGACGGTTACGATAACCCACTATAAGCGAAACTGAGTCACTGCACTGAGAATATTTTCCACAACCCGCCATTTCGAAGCCGAATTCAGATCACTCGTTATATTTCGCCCCAAAACTCTGCGCAATCGCAACAACGGCCCACTTCAATCCACGATAGATCTACTATTAACAAACGATCAAAAATTACACGCAATTGTAGCTGCTATACTGCCTCAGCAACCTCTGCCGCGACGCAACCTATTGGGTTTGTGTATGTTATGCAATATAGTTGTTCTTGATAGGCCGGGGGTTTGAACCCGCTCCCCCCACACCACCGGACGTACGGGTCCGTATCCGGCGGTTCCGATCCGTCATGCTTTAGCTGACTTTCCCTTCTTGCCTTGCGGCTTTTTGGGTCCATCAGGGTAACGAATGGAGATCCATTGTTGTTCTATTGATGGCACTTTCTGCTCGGCCAGCCACGTATTACACATCGCGCGTTGCACGATGCTGTTGCCACTCATCCGCCACGGGCCTTTCCTGCTCCTACTCGCCAGATGAACTTCGTCTCGCCTGGTCCCCAATCTCAACAGATTGCGGCGACGCGTCCGGGGCCGTCCCCATTGTTTCCAATAGTACAACCGCATTCGGCGCCGAACCCATTGATCCAGGTCGCGCGCTTCGTCGAAGTTCAACCCCGGCATATAGTAGTTGATGGCTCCGCGAATATAAGACGAGAGGTCCGCAATCACCGTTTTGGGAGAGACGCCACGCGTCCTCCGGGTAATGATGCGAACATTTGCCTTAAAACGTTTCTTGGATTTCTCACTCCAGCGGACTCGCCCCCGGAGGATGTTGAAACCCAGAAACGCCGCCTCGCATAGCGGGACCACTTTGCTCTTGACTTCGTTGACGATCAGTTTCAGGCGGGTTTGCAGGTAGTGACGGATGTTATCCAAGATGCGCCGGCCCGCACGCGGGCTTTTGCATAAAATAACAAAGTCGTCCGCATAGCGCACAAAACTGTGCCCGCGAGCTTCAAGCTCGTGATCCAGCTCATCGAGCAGGATATTGGCCAACAGCGGACTCAGAGGGCCGCCCTGGGGCACGCCCGTCCGCGTTTCTTCAACGATCCCTCCCTCACATGGGGGCAGAACGACGCCTGCTTTGAGGAATTTGCCGATCAGATCCAGCAACCGCACATCCTGAATGCGCGAGCGCAGCCGGGACATGAGCTTTTGGTGATCGACGGTGTCGAAGAAGGATTTGAGATCGCAATCCACCACGTGGCACTTCTTGCCTCGCAACTTGCCTTCCCGTTGCCATTGTTTGACGGCGTCGTGGGCACTACGACCCGGGCGAAAACCGTGACTGCAATCGCTAAAGGTTGGTTAGTATAGAGGCGTTAGCACTTGCGCGATGGCTTGCTGGATCACACGGTCCAACACGGTGGGTATACCTAGAGCGTGTTGGCTTCACCTCAGGCTTGGGTATATAGATCCGCTTGACCGGGGAAGGCTGATAGATACCTGCTCTCAACCTGGCCTGGATACTATCCCAGTGCGTTCGGATGAGTGATGGAAATTCCTCGATGCTCATCCCATCGATGCCTGGCGCGCCTTTGTTTGCCTTTGCCTGTTTCCAGGCGCTTAGCATATTATCGTGCTCCAGGACTTGGTCGAACAACGAACGTTCTCCACGCGAACTTTCTTTCACTGCCTCGTTCCCACGACCATGCAGCGCTCCCCCACTCGGTTGAGACGGGTTCATCACGGTGGACGGGTGGCGAGGTTGGTTCGCCGGATTGGTTCGGTCCTTCATCGGGCGGCTCCTCCGTTGGGCGCAAGCGCCGTCCAGTTCGTTTCCGCCATTTGGTGAGGCCTCCGGTTTCTTTGTTTATGCGGGCAACTCAATGCCCCCGGCTCGTTTTCCACGACTACTATGACCTCGGCTGACTCCCTGGCCAGGCATCCCCGGCCAGGGGCTCCCCAGGCAAGGTGCGTTGTTCTTCGCCACACAACCGCCGCATTTACCTGGTGGGTTGAATCGAACGGTTTTGCTGTGTTGTGCCAGCTCACCTGACCCATCCGGCCAGTGTATGCGGTTCTTGTTCATCGGCTCGTGACTTTCGCATAGCCTTCCTTCCCACGACCGGTTACCCGACCGCAGTTGGCTTCTGCTAGTGTTTCTGGTTACTCTGATTTTCATCATTTCAGCATCGATTCTCACACCGGGGACTTGCACCCCGTTAAAACAACGCCCATGCTGGGCACACACAAAACGTTGTAGCCGACCCGGTGGAACGGTGCTAGACTCAACTCCGCACCAGCCTCCTACGTCGGCTGGCGTTGCGCTCGGCGAGCGTCTCTTGCCGGGCGGCTAAACGTAGACGTTAGCCCAAGAAGGAATTGTCCAAACACATGACGGCAAAGAGCCAGTCCGGACAGAATAAGACAAAGCACCGTTACTTTGAACAATTTATCACGTCTCTATGCGGTGCTGCAGGGGCTGTTGTCGCAAAGACATTACTCAGTTCGATGGCCTTTGAGATTTTGGGAGCAGGTCTGGGTGCTACACTCGGACTTTGGCTAACCAATTTGCGGTCACAAGATGGAGAATCTACTCAATTCCTAAATCCAGTTGGTCGGCGCATACTAGTCAGCACTTTTGCTGGCTTTTTGTTGGGTGTCCCACTAACCGCAATGTTTGCTCACGGCTTTCGCAATGATCCCTCTGCGACCCGCCTATTCTTTATCCCCTATTTTTCTATCATGAATGCGGTCGCGATCTACCACATATGGACAATGGCAATCAAAGACATGGCATCACTATATCTAGGATTCCTTGCCTCCGTAGGTTTCAGTCTTTTGCTGATCCGAGCTTACCTAGTTGACAGAGGCATGGGACTGATGGACCTAACAAGTCCAAAGATTTGGTCGGACCAGCCTAACATTCCCGCACACTTCACAAACATTGTTGCGCTACCGGCTACCGTTTTTCTGATATTTGCCTGGCTCTTCATGGACTTCATATTTTACCTGCGGGTTACAGCCAAAGAGCAAGGAGCCAGTGATCCACCTGATGGGCCTACCTCATGATCGACCTCACAGAGAATGGCGGTCGCCACCCTAACGCGAGGGCTAATCGGGTAGGCCGGAGGTTTGAACTCCGGCCCCCACACCACCGTACGTACGGATCCGTATACGGCGGTTCCAGTCAGTCAATGCCGATCCCACGTGATCGGCGAAGGGCCGCATCCCCATGAACTCTCTTTCTTTGCCCGACTCCCATACTCGGTAAGTGGCTCCCCCGGTCGGGTTCAACGCCTTGAGTGGGTGGTTAGGTCGGTTCGCCGGATTGGTTCGGTCCTTCATCGGGCGGTTCCTCCGTTGGGCGCAAGCGCCGTCCAGTTCGTTTCCGCCATCTAGTGAGGCTTCCGGTTTCTTTGTTTATGCGGGCAACTCAATGCCCCCGGCTCATTTTCCACGACTACTATAACCTCGGCTGACTCCCTGGCCAGGCATCCCCGGCCAGGGGCTCCCCAGGTAAGGTGCGTTGTTCTAGAGCCACACAACTGCGGCATTTACCTGATGGATTGAATCGAACGGTTTCGCTGTGTTGTGCCAGCTCACCTGATCCATCCGGCCTCGGATGCGGTTCTTGTTCATCGGCTCGTGACTTTCGCATAGCCTTCCTTCCCACGGCTGATTGCTCAGCCGCAGTTGGCTTCTGCTAGTGTTTCTGGTTACTCTGATTTTCATCATTTCAGCATCGATTCTCACACCGGGGACTTGCACCCCGTTAAAACAACGCCCATGCTGGGCACACACAAGGCGTTGTAGCCGACCCGGTGGAGCGCTACTGGTCTCGTCTTCGCACCAGCCTCCTTCGTCGGCTTGGTGCTCCGCTCGGCGACGCCACTCGCCGCGCGGGTGAACCTGAACGTTATCCAAAACAAACGCGATATCCCATGCTCCCTAAATTGATTGCATTTCTGCTCCTGCTCTTTCCAATATCCGGATCGGCATTTGCTCAAATTGAATTACGCGTGGATCTTATTTCTAAGGACGGGCACGATTCTTCGAACGGCGTTGGCTTCGAGAAGATAGAGAATTCTGATGTCTTGCTGACGGTCATCAACAAGACGGCTGGTCCGATCGAGATTCCTAGAGGATATTGGCCGGCGAAAATTCGACTGTGTTCGTCTGGCTCGTTTGGCACCCTTCACCCCCTTGTGTTGGGGCGGCGAGTAGCGACAAGACATGACAAAACGTTGATGGATCTAGCTTCTGGAAAAGAACATCAGATTTTGCGAGTGGACACAGCGACCGTATTACTGAATCCGGGCGATCAGTATGCGCTAGACCCGAAGGTTGAATTCGCGAGGCCGCGCTGGGTCTGGAATTGGATTCCACGGCTGGGTCCGGATTACTCACCATTCGAAAGGAGAAAGGGGGACAATCGAACGGATCGTGCGGTGCTCTGGGCCGAGATTGACCTGGACGGACAAACGATTCGCTCTGTGCCAATCTTGGTAACCCGCGAAAAAGATGCCGGATAACAAGCGGGTGGAGATCAAACTGCGACCCGCTGTGGAGTTGACGCGTGAGGCCAGGTCCGACATCATCAATCCGCCCGCGCTCTCGGTCGCAGGTGACTCACACTTGACGTTAGCAGGACAAAATGAAGGAAGTCACTGGCATCATAGATCACAGAATTCTGCTGAATTTCAGAATTGCCCAAGAGGTAATGAAAAGAAACCTCCCAGGCGAATTCACGCCCAAGGTCGTGAAGGGGTATGCGATTGGGGGAATTTGCCAAGTGAGTCTTTCAGAAATGAGAGCGAAAGGAATGCCCTCAATTGTGGGAACAGGTAGTCACAATGCAGCCCATCGAATTGCTGTTACCTCTTCTCAGGGTGAGGGTGTCTACGTAACTCGCAGAAACACCAATTCGTGGCTGAACACCATATCCGGAGGAAGGTTGTTCCCCGGTGTTTATTCTAAGGCAGATTTTGATATTGTGGTATCGCAGGATCTTTACTCCGTAAGAATCGAGAACAAAGAGAAAGAATTGATCATGTCCATCTCTGCCGAGGTCGTGCCTGAACTTCCTGAAGGTTCGGTTTTTGGTTCGACTGAAGAAGTTTCCGACTTCTTTAAGACCGGTAATATTGGATGGTCATCAAAAGAGGAGGAGAGCCAGTTCGATGCGATTGAGTTGAAGACTGTCGAATGGAGGATGGAGCCTCTCAAAGTTAAAGAGAGCTACTCCGCATACTTCTCTGACACCTCAAGGTTTCCTGAGGGCTCCGTAGATTTTGATAGTGCGATGATTATGAGGAACCTTAAGCATAGTTGGGTTTCTCGAGGTAACCTATGTGAACTATGCTGCTAACAACAAGTCGTGGGAGGCAACGGCTTACAGCCGCGCCTCCACTTTGACGTCTCTCCAAGAAATGGGCATGACCGGAATCTACAGCGCTGACGGACGCGTTCACGGATACGAAGTGTTCGTTCCGTTTCTTGAGTCGGTTTCGGAAGCGGTTCTTGCGGACTCGAAGGCGCTCAGAATCGTCAGTCAGAAGCCGCTGAAAGATTCGATTCCATCGGTGCTGGCATTGAATCACGACGGTTGGCATGATCTAGAGGTTCATCCTGAACTGAACAGCTGGGTTACACATTTGCGGTTCAGGATACTGGCGCGGATCGACATATCGGATCACACCTCGCCAACTCTTGACGGAACTGTCCTACTTTCTGACGGCGACCTCATCTGGACTTACGCTCTCAGGCTCGAGCAGACTGATGTTGCTGAGACGATCACTCTTCGTCTACGCTCGAAGACAAAAACTGGAAACCCCAAAGATAGCTTCGGGCATGGCCTCGAAGCTATCGGTTGTTGAACGAGCCTGCTAACGCATTTGCACTCAACGCATTACGTCACCAGCAACCCGCCCAATCACCTGAAATCTCCGCACACGGGGGCCTTGAGGCGAATGGCTCCGCAGATTCGCCTCAAGCACGGTGGCGGAAGGGACGCTTTGGCCAACGCGCATCGCCGAATCGTCACAGCGAGCCGGTTTCGGGCGATTTTGCAGCCTGCTGGCACGCAGGTTCCCAAAAGTTGTGCATTTGGCATGCCTCCGGAAGCCGTTCTAAATCGCGGGGCGGGTGGCGGACGCAAAGGCCTTCGTTCCAGAGTTGCTCCAGGTGATCGAAAGTCACGAGCATCCGAGCGTGATTTCGGCCGCCGCCGCGGTTTGGAGCAGCAGGGCGCGGGATCGAAGTTAGCTGACGCGTTCGCGGAGCGGCTCATCGACGAGCATCTGGACTTCAAGATCCTCGAATTGCTTCTTGGGCTGGTTTTGGAAACCCGGCAACGGTTCGGGCGGCAATGCCAACATCCCGCGCGCCGACCGATTCGCGCTTCGTGAGGCCTGGTGCGAGTTTTTGGCGCAACATCGCGAAAAACTGGATCGCGGGGAGCGATTCGGGCCCGATTCGGCGGAATTGCCGGCCGAACTGGTCGGTCGGGACAGCGGCGGCCGCCCCTACCTGAGCATAAGCTACGCGGACGGAAAGAGCTGGCCGGCGGCGCCTTGATTTTTGCGGTCACCCGGTGTATTTGCCAACGTGTCTACGAAAAAGCCACGTGCCAAACGATGATATGAAGATCTCACATTACTGGGCTAAGGCTCGTTATACAGGAAAGGACGAGGAAGGGCACACACACTTGTTTGACGCGTGCGGGTGGTCGTTTGGATCTCTGAGGGAAGCGCAAAATGAAGCATCAACACGGGCCAAACGGCTTTTCGAACTCATCATGGCGGGGGGCAGGCCGGGGCAATACGAATACCACGGCCGGCCTATCAAGGAGGAAAGACTCAAAGACATCCGTGAGGGCAATACATCGATTGCCGTGGTTACGCGCAACCGATACGGAGCGCTGGTCTTGAATTGCGCCAACGTCTTGTTTGTTGATGTAGATTTCCCGCGTCCGCGGCAAATCGGCCCGCTTGGGGCCTTGATGCTGGCGATAAGCCGTAAAAGGCGCGAAGCACGGCAGCAGGAAGCAGTTCAAGCCGCACAAGCAACGATTGAATTGGTGGTACAATGGGCCAAGCGCAATCCGGGCCGGTGTTTCCGGCTCTACCGAACCAAGGAAGGGCTTCGGTTGCTCTTCACAGACGGCCTTTACGATCCTACGGCAGAGGAGACGGCTACTATCTTATCAGAGCTGGAGGCCGATCCCTTGTACGTGGACCTTACCCGAAAACAGGAGTGCTTTCGCGCCAGACTCACGTCAAAACCTTGGCGTTGCGGCAGTCCACGTCCGCCGAACTCGTTCCCATGGATCGATTCTAATGCGGAGGCTGAATTCCGGCAATGGGAGGCTGCGTATACCAAGCGTGATGCCGAGTTTAAGGTGTGCGAGCTGATACGGGAGTTCGGATCGCCAGCCGACATTGGATCGTTGCAGACCATCGTCGATGTACACGATCGGGGGGCGAGAGTCACTGCGCATGCGGAACTGGCGTAATTGGGCTGGCGACTATTCTGGGCGTCATCAATTTTCCTCTTATTCCTTGGGCTTGTCGATTCTATTCGTCGATCCATCGGGTAGGGCAGGGGCCTTGCGGCCCCATTGCCCCCTCAGCACCGGACAAGTAAGTTTCCAAACTAACGGCGCAAGCTTTCCAAAGGCTCGGATGCAACTCCTCACCCGGCGTTCCATGGCGGCTTCCATTTTCCAGCTTTGATCACCTTCCTCAATCCGCGCAACCAGCGAAAATAGCCGGCATGTTCCGGATCGTAGGGATTGGCAGTCCCACGAACCTTGATATGTCGCACCCGCTTGGTGATGCCTGCGGCGTAGAGGCCTTGAACTCTTGCACGGGTTGCCCCTTGCAGTCGTTTTCTACCTCTATAACAGCAAGCGTCTTGCGATTGCGATTGGCGGGGTCAGGCCGCAGATATTGCCGATAAATCCACTTTGCGGACTTTTTCGGATGGGTTCATTTCATTCAATCTGCGACTGCAAGTCGCCTCGTCGCGTAGCGACATTTCGGCTTTGGTTCGACACCGACATTCCCGAAATTTGAACCCCGGAGTGCCTTTTTTCCCACACTATGTCGGCAAATCGCCGTTGTCGGGATTTTGACCTTCGTTCGGAACGGTAGATTGCTGGGCAATCTGCCGGGCCCCAGGATTCTCCTCCGGCGCCGGGGGCTGTTCTGAAGTTTCCAGGGCCGTTGCTGGGTCGAGCTGAGGTTGTTGGGTAGGCGAGTTGAATTCGCTCATCATCCACCGCATTGCTTCCCGTTCCGCGGCGACCATTTGGCACATGTTTTCGTTGTGCTGCTTGGCCTTCAAAATGTCGTCGTTGGTTAGCATCGACTTCTCCGCAATCGCGCTCCAGTCCGTCTTGTCCTTCAGCAGCATCTCTCCAATTTGCTGCCTATGATGCTGATCGCGCTCCCAAGGCGACATCCCGTGCGTTTTTTCCTCATCCCTGACCATGCGGTCGTAAACGCTCGATTTCGTGAAAAATTTGACCACCAGCGGGATGGTGTCGATCAGCATGAACAAGCCGGCGATCATGCCGTAGACGATCATGGCGAAATGGCCGCCTTCGTCGCCTTTTTTGAACAAATGGTGCAAAACCAGGGTTTGGGTCAGCAGGTCCTGGCGCGTGCCTTTGGCGATTTTTTCGATCCGATCCTCCTGGAGGTTGGCTAACTGTTCGTCCTCAGACATCAAGCGGTCCCGCTCCTGCTTGGCGGAGTCCATTTGCGCCTTGTACTGATCGGCCAAGTCTTCCTGCTGTTTCTGGAAAATGGCGAGACGCTGGGAACGCAGGTTGCGTTGCAAAGTGGCGATCTTCATTTCGTCCTCACGAATCGCCTCGGCCTCCTCTGCGGCGCTTTCCGCGTAGCGATTGCGAATTTCCTCCTCGGCGGCCAAAACTTCGGTGCTCAGTTGGGTGCGCTGCTGGGTCAGGCTGGTTACGAGAGCGGTTAGGCGCTCGGAGTCCAACCGGGCCGGCGCCAGCACGTCGGCCTCGATGCTCCGGGCGCGTGGGCCGATCCCCGCCGGGCCGCCGCGTTGGCCGCTGATTTCCGCGTCGTAGAGTTCCTGCGCCTCGGACACTTTTTGGCGCGCTTCGGTCAGTGCCGCGGTTTGGAGCACCAATTGCGCGTCCAAATCCTCGATTTGGGCTCGTTTTCCGGTGGTTGCCTGCTCCAGTTGCTCTTCCATCGCTTGTTTGGCGGTGGAAACAGTCCCGGCCTGGGGTTGATCGTCGGCAGTTTCGTCCTCAAACGGCGCATTCAGCGCTGCCTGCCGCTGTTGGTCGAATTCCTGGTAAGAGGCGTTGGCGGCGGTGATTCGCGCTTGCAAATTGGCCTTGTTTTCGACGAACGACTCGCGCACCGCCTCGATCTCCGCATCGCGCGTTTTGTCGATTTCCGCGGCTATCGCGTCTTTGAAGAGCAACAGCGTTAACGGGTGAGCGATGGCGAAGCCCATGAGGATGGCGACGGCAAATCGCAGCAAAAATTGGCTCAGTTTGGTGCCTGGGCTCGCAAACGCGCGATAGCTGGAAAGCAGAGCGCGGTCGATGGTGAGAATGATGAGCCCCCAAACGATCGCGAACGCGAACGCGACCCATTTGTAGCCCTCCGGCGTCACGGTGGAAACGGCGTAGGACGCGGCGATTGCGCCAAAAGTGGAGGGAACCAGCACGGTCGCGCCAAAAGCGGCGTATTTGCGCACCTCCCACTTGGGGCAGTGGGCCAGTTTTTCGTCGTCGGCGCCGGCCAGCCAAATCAGCGCCTTGGTGGTCCAGGGGAGCTTGCGGCCGTTGGTTGTGGGATCGATTTTGGATGGGGGAACGGACGAGTAATCCGGCTGGTAGGTCACCGGCCGATTCGCCGGAACGGTTGCGACCGCCGGCAGGTAGGTCGCTTGGCCTTGAGCCTGAGCCGATGAGGGCGGTGTCGATGAAGCTGCATGCCCTCCGTTGGATGCCGGATTGACGTCGGAGGGCGCCTTTGGTTGAGGTTGAGATTGGGGCTCTGCCGCAGCCTCGGGTTTGGGCTGATTCTGCGCCGGTGCCGGTGATTGAGCGCTTGGCGTCGCCTTTGCCGCGGGTTGGCCATTGGGGCCCGGATGCAGGGTAGGCATCGGTTGAATCGATGGCGGCAGCACCGGAGCCGCAGCTTGCCGCGCTGGCTGCGGCCTGGGCGTCGCCTTTGGTGGCGGCACTTGTTCGGGCTTGGCGCCGGCTGCATCCCGGGGCGAAACCTGAAAATCGTGCTCCGCATCGGGACGCCCCGATCCACTGGGGTGGTACTCAGGAAAACCGCCAGGCTTCCTCGGAGCGTGAGGCTTGGGAGTCATCCCGTTTTTGGGCGTCGGTTGATTTTCCGGTTGCGCTGAAATGGGACGATTTTCCGGTGTCTGCTCCGGTTCCGGGTTAGCCTCCTGCATCATTTCGCCAAACCCCTTTTCCCGCACAGGCGCCTCATCGGGCCCATAAAATTGCGGCGAGGAGTCTTCATTGCCGACGAAACCTCCTTCACCCTCCTCGTTTGCGGGCTCCGGAGGCGGCTCTTTCAGACGGCGGCTGACATCGGCCAGTTTTGGTCCAACCGACGATTTCGTCTCCATCTCTTCAGCGTCACTGGCCATGCTCGTAGATGATGCGTTCATCGTCGTAGGCAAGACGATGATCGTTGATTTTGATGTTTTTGCCTCGCCGATCGTAAAATATCACCCGAATTTTGCCGTCACCGTCCTTGCCGATCGTGATCCGGCAGTTTTCGCCACTTTCGGGATCTTTCACCGTGATCCGGTTGGGATCCCGCCAAACCGCGTCCAGCAGACGGTTGCGCGCCCGAAAATTTAGCGCCTTGCCGAACAGCGCCGATTTGGAGAAGGCTTGAGAATTGCGCAGCGCCGTCTCAAAAATCTCAAGCTTCTCCGCATCGCAGACGTAGGAGTCGATGGCTTTGGAAATCCTCTCGACGGTCTTTTCTTTATCCTCCTCAACCTTATCAAAAATGGCGCCATGAATCCCACCAGGATGATTGCCCGGAAGGACGTGCGTCTTCTTGTTGTTCGACAATGCCCCATCCGGCAGAGGAAAGTGTCTGCTGCCGTTTTTTTGGTCGGGGGGGTGGGCCATGGGACGCTTCGGAGATTCGAAGATGGTTGGGCGATTTTAATTCAATCGAAGCGATTTAAGCGCGGGGATGGCGCCGAACAACCGCTCTATCCGGGTGGATTGTTAACGTTCGGACAGTAATTGAGCACAAAAGTTCGCCTTTTGTGGGAAAATTTGTCGCAAAATGGCCATTCGTGACCCGGAGACCCCCGCTGCGTCATCCGGGCCGGTGTCCCGTTTTTCCGCCATACCCGTTGGGATGCGCCTGATGCCAGCGCCAGGCTGATTCGACGATTCTCTCCAAATCGGCGAATTTCGGCTCCCAGCCCAGTTCCTCGCGAATGGCCGAGCTGTCCGCGATCAATGTTCCCGGGTCACCGGGGCGGCGTGGGGCGACTTTTGCCGGAATTTCGTGGCCGGTGATGGTTCGCGCGGTTTCGATGACCTCGTGCACGCTGAATCCGGCGCCGTTGCCGAGGTTAAAGTGCAGTGACTCCCGGTCGTCGAGCGCGCGGTAGGCTCGCAGGTGTGCGTCGGCCAAATCCTGCACGTGGATGTAGTCGCGAACGCAGGTGCCGTCGGGCGTATCGTAATCGTCGCCGAAAATCTGCAAGCCTTCGCGCTGCCCCAGCGCTACCTGCAAAGTCAGCGGAATGAGGTGCGTTTCCGGGGTGTGATCCTCACCGCGCTCTTCGGTCGCCCCGGCGGCATTGAAGTAGCGCAGCGCGGCGTAGCGCAGGCCCTTGGTGACCTGCAGCCAGTGCAAAATGCGCTCGATGAAGAATTTCGACTCGCCGTAGGGGCTGCCGGGGACGATCCGCTCGGTTTCGGCGATCGGCATGGTTTCGGGATCGTCGAACAAATTCGCGGTGGAGGACAAAATGAGACGCCCGGCGCCAAATTCGACCATCGTTTCCAGCAAGTTCAGGGCGTTGCGCACGTTGTCGCCCAGGTAGAGGAAGGGATGTTCGTTGGATTCGCCCACCAGCGTGCGCGAGGCGAAGTGAAACACGCCCTCGATCTCGTGGGAGCGGAAAAGTTCGCGCACCGCCGCTAAGTCGCCAAGATCGCCCCGGATGAAGGTTGCCGCGGGGTGAACGGCCTCGCGGTGACCCATGGAAAGGTTGTCGAAAACCACGACTTCGCGGCCTTGGGCGACGAGGGCTTCAACGGTGATGCTTCCGATGTATCCCGCGCCCCCGGTTACAAGAATTGGCATGGCGGTCTCCTACGCTTTCTGGGCCGATTTACAAACCAAAACCCGGGATTCAGCGGATTTTTCGGAGGCGCTGAGCCAATTTGAGCAAAAACCAACGATTCGCAAATTTAAAAGAATTCTTATTTTTGACATTCACAGATTTTAAGCAAAATTGAAGCAATGCGTCACCCCATTTCCTTTTCGCTCGAATTTCTCCCGGTTCTGCTCATTTTATGCCCGACGACCGCGTTTTCGGCTCCCGCGGAGATCACCATCACCGGCGAGCGCGGATTTCCGGTGAATTTTGCCGGGTTATCGGGCGAAAACGGCGCAGAAACCTCGAAAATCGTCCGCAACGACCTCACCGACGCCGGTTTTTTCCGATTTGTCGGCCAATCACGCGGCGCATTCGCGGTTGGCGGCGCCGCTCGCGGAGAACGGCTCGAAGGCCGGTTGGTCGGGCCAAGCGGAAAGGTGCTTTTTCAGCGAGCCTACGGCGGAACCAACGTCCGGCGCTTGGCGCATCAATTTTCCGCCGACGTGATTGCCGCCATCACCGGGCAGCCGTCGATCGCCAACACGCGGATCGCTTTCGTCAGCAACAAAACCGGGCGCAAAGAACTCTACCTGTGCGACTACGACGGCGGAAACGTGCGGCCGTTGACGCGCGATGGCTCGATAAGCGTGAGCCCCAGTTTTAGCCCGGACGGCCGCAAACTGGCCTACACCGGTTACCTCAGCGGTTACGCGGATATTTACGTCATCGATCTGCCCACCGGCAAGCGCGAGCGCATCATCAGCCAGCCGGGAACCAACACCGGAGCCGCTTTTTCGCCGGATGGCAGCCGTTTGGCGCTGACGATGAGTTTTCCCGGAAATCCGGAGATTTTCACCTCCGGCCTGGACGGGGGGCGGGCCAGTCGCCTTACCCGCTCCAAGGCCGTTGAATCCTCCCCGGCCTGGTCGCCGGACGGCAAAAAACTGGTCTACGTGAGCGATGCGACCGGAAAACCGCAACTTTACACGGTCAACGCCCGCGGTGGACGCCCGAAACACCTGAATTTTGGCTACGCCTACTGCGTGGAGCCGGATTGGTCTCCGGACGGCGCGCGCATGGCCTTCAACGTGCGCGAAAACGGCCGCAACGCCGTGGCGATCCACGATTTTCGCAACCAAGCCAGCCAAACCCTCACCTCCGGCGCCAATGCGGAAACGCCGGTGTGGGGCGCGGACTCCCGGCACCTCATTTACGTGCAAAACAACGCTATTTTCCTCCACGACGTGGAAACCGGCGCCCGGCGCAAAATCGTGAGCGGCTTTGGCAGCGTCTCCGAGCTGGCCTGGACGCGCTAATTCTCTGAAAAACTCAACCAATCCTCAGATTCATGACCCATCCCCACCTCGTCCTCTCGCGAATCGTCCTCGCAACGCTCATCATCGCCCTGGCAACCGGTTGCGCCAACCGCCAACGGCGCGAAACCGACGCGGAGGGCGAATACAGCTACGTTGACGAGGAATTCGCCGGCGAATACGGCTACGATCCCATCGCCAACCCCAACGGCGGCGGCTACGTCGAAGACATCCCCCTCAACGGCCGGCCTGACGGGGTCGATTTCTACGATGGCAGCGTGAACCGCAATTTGTTCCCGCCAATTTACTTCGGCTTCGATCAATACGAGGTGGCCAGCGCGGAATTCGGCAAAATCCGCCAAGTCGCCGATTATTTGCGCACCAATCCCGACCATTTGATCATGGCCGGGCACACCGATGAAATTGGCACCGCGGAGTACAACCGAAACCTGGCCGAACGCCGCGCGCTGGCCGTGCGATCGGCTCTCGTGCGCCTCGGCGTCGCCTCAGAGCGCGTTCACACGGTGAGCTACGGCGAGGACTACCCGGCGCAAACCGGCAACGACGATGCCAACCGGCGGGCTGAGTTCGGGTTTTACCGCTGATGCGGAGAACGAGGCGAGGCGGAACGGCGGGCTTGACCTCTCCCCCGCCGCGCGTATTTCTTCGCCATGAGCAAACCTCTCGTTGTCATCACCGGGGCCAGTTCCGGCATCGGAGCCGCCACGGCCAAAGCGTTCGCGGAAGCCGGCTACCCGCAGTTGTTGCTGGCCCGCCGGGTTGAGCGAATGGAAGCCATGCAGTTGCCCAACGCCATCTGCCGCAAGCTCGACGTGCTGGATGTGGCCGCGTTTCGCGACGCGATCGCCGAGGCGGAGGCCGAGCAAGGCAAGGTGGATTGCCTGGTCAACAACGCCGGGGTCATGTGCATCGGCAAAACCGACCAACAGACGCCGGAAGAATGGCAGCGGATGCTGGACGTGAACGTGCGCGGCCTCATGAACGGCATCCACCTGGTCGTTGGCGACATGGTTGCGCGCCAGGGCGGCACCATCGTCAACATCGGCTCCATCGCCGGCCGCAAGACTTTTGGCAATCACGCGGTCTACTGCGGCAGCAAATTCGCGGTTCACGCCATTACCGAGACGATTCGCGAAGAGGTCTCTCGCAGCAACGTGCGCCTCATCAACATCGCCCCTGGCATGGTCACCACCGAGCTGGTCGAAAACCAACGCGATCCGGAAGCCGAAAAGGGCTGGAAGAGCTACGCGGCGGAGATTGGCGGCGCGTTAGAGCCCAAAAGCATCGCCCAAACCATCCTTTTCAGCTATCAAATGCCGCAAAATGTCTGCGTGCGCGAAGTGGTGATTTGTCCCACGGCGCAGGAGCCGTAAATTGCGCGATGGCGCTCGAAGAAGTCCAGCTCCAACTCGATCCCAGCGATCTCCCCCAAGAGGCCACCCGCATCATCGCGGAATCCGACGCGCGCATCGATGAATTGTTCGCCACGGAGCAGAACAAGCGCGTGCCCAAGTATTTTCCCAGCGATCCGGAGCTGTTTTACCGGGCGCTGGACTGCCTGACGCGCGAAGACATCCCCCTGGGCCGCGTTTTTTGCGAATGGGGCAGCGGATTCGGCGTTTGCACCTGTTTGGCGGCCCTGCTCGGCTACGAAGCCTACGGAATCGAGATTGAGCCGCCCATGGTTCGCGCCTCCCGCGATTTTGCCAACGACCTCGGCATCGACGTCACCATCGTGCCTACCAGCTACGTGCCTGAGGGCTACGAATCCTGCACCAGCGTCGGTGGCGAATTTTTGATTCGCGACGACTACCTGACCGGACACAGCCCGGAAATCGTGTCCGAACTGGCCTACGATGGGATGGAACGCGAAATTGCCGACATCGACGTGTTTTTCGTCTATCCCTGGCCGATGGAGCAAGACTTCATGCGCGAACTGTTCGACGAAATCGCCGTGGAGGGCGCCATTCTCCTCACCTACCACAAATCCGGCGAAATCTACGCAAATCGCAAGATTCACACGGATTTTGGCGATTGACAGTCCCGTGGCGCCAGCGTCCAACCGAAAAACATTGCTCTTTTTGGCTCGGGATGAAATCCTGCTTCCCGAACCCTCATGAACACTCCGGCGGCTCTTTTTATCCTGGGCGATTTTGGCAACTCCGATGTGGACTGGACCAAGGAAACGATCCTCCGCACGTTCCGCTCGGGCGAGACGAATCTGGGGATTCCCGAGGACGAAGCCGTGCAGGATTTGGGCGTGCCGATCCGCGTTTTCGACGTCCGCGCCGATGCAAGGAACGGTGGAGACAGCGAACGGCCTTCCTTCGACCCGCAAACCATCACCGGGCTCCTCGAAACCTGCGAAATTCCGTTCGTGATCCTGATTTTGAGCCAGGTGCCGGCCGGATCGGACGAAAACACGCCGGAACGCGTTTCCAACCGTCATTTGGCCGAGACGCTGGGGCAAATTCGCAACGCCTGCCAGCACGCCAAGGCGGATGAACCCCGGGTTTTGGTGCTGAACCCGAATTGGGACAAAAGCTTTTGGGAAAAGGTGCAAGGCTCCGCTTATCCCGCCGGAACGGGCGAGTTTTTCACGCTTTACACCGCGGAGCGAAGCACAGAAGCCGCGCTGCGCCGCCAATATTTCGCGCTGCGGGCGATTTTTGAGCTGCATCGCACTCTCATCCGCGTCAACCGGGGAATTTCGCCCGCTGAGGACGTCTCGGTGAAAGTGTTCATCAGCCACGCCAAGCGTGACGGTGTGCCGCTGTCCTGGGCCCTGCGCGCCCAGTTCAGGGAAATGAAGTGGATGAAGAGATTCTACGATTTTGATGTGCTGAAGCCGGGGCAAAAAAATTGGCGCGAAGTGCTGGAGAGTGGCGTGGAGGAGAGTCTCGTGCTCGTCCTGCGCACCAACGCCTTCGACCAACGGCCCTGGTGCCGGCAGGAGGTGATGTGGGCCGAAGAATACGCCCGGCCCATCGTGATCATCGATGCGCGGACCCACTTGACGCAGCTTCCGTCCTCCCTGCCTTACAGCGCCTGCCATGCGGTCACCGTGCCCGACGGCGATACGTTGCGCGTCCTCACCATTTGCATGCGCGAGTTGTTGCGCGGCTCCCTGGCCCTTCACAAGGCTCCGCACGAGAGCGACGCCACGGTGTTTTTGCCGCGCCCACCCTCGCTGACCTCGCTTTTCACGGCTCTGAAGCGCATCCGCGAAATGCAGGGCTCAGACCCGCCAAACATCGTCTACGCCGGGCCGCCGCTGGAAAACGGCTTTCGCCGCGCGGCTCACGAATTGATACGGAGCATCGAACCGCGGGCGTCGCTCCACACGATGACCGAGCATCGCGCCAACGTCACGATCCACCCCGATTCACCTCACCCGGCTCCACGCAGCCTGGAAAACCACGTGGTCGGTGTTTCCGCCAGTTTGAGCGAAAATCCCGCCGAATTCGGCATGAACGCGGACGAACTGAACCGCGTTTTGAGCCGGCTTTGCGAGGCGTTGCTCGGACATGGCGCCCGCCTCGCCTTTGGCCACGATTGGCGGCCCGGCGGCGTGATGGACGCGATCGTCTCCATGGCGCTGCAATACAAGGTGCAGGTGGCCGCCGGCAGCGACCTACGCGACGAAGATAAGCCCAGAATCACCAATTTCGTCCACGCGGCGGCCGAACCCGCGATGCCGCCGGAAGTGCGAGACGAATTGAAGGGTGTAGTGGATGTCCGCCAGTGCGCGGAACTCGAAAATCCGCCGGTGAGCGATCGCGGCGTCCGAACCAAGCTGGCACTTTTGGCGATGCGCGCGGATTTGGTCGAAACAACGGACAGCCTCATCGCGCTCGGCGGACCAGAGTCGAGCGCCATGGGGTGGCTGCCGGGAATTCTGGAAGAAGTCCTGCGCAATCTCCACGCTGGTCACGGCGTGTTTCTCTGCCGTTCGTTTGGCGGAGTTACGGCCACGCTTTACGACGCCTTTCTCGGTGACGGCTCAAATTTGGCGCGCGAGAAACTGGCCACGCTGTTGAACGCGGGTCTCACCGAAATGGCGAGCGCGATCGGACCAGACAGCCCCCACTACGCCGGCGTTTATCAGTGGGTCGAGTTGCTCGACAACCCCGATGCGGCGCAACTTGGGGGCACAACCGCATTCGACGCTGAAACCATCGCAACCGAGTTTTTGAGCTGGAAAATGGGCTTGACGGACGCCGATCGAAACTAGTGCTCGGTCAAGTTTCAAATGGCGGATAAGGGTGCTAGTAAAAATTGGTAACCATCCTTAATTGTTCTCTACATTATGGGAATTGGGTATCCTATGTTCGCTGCCTACTAACTCGGTGCGGCGGCGACGCAGGTGAGGCCAAAACTGAGAACGGGATGCTGATTTTCGTGGCTGGGTGGGCACGGCGGCCGGCGGAGCGTCGCCGCGACACGATCCAATTCGGTTTGGGGCGGTTTAATCCGATCGCACTTTGGACAGCGATTGATGAATAGCTTCGGGGCCATGCCTGAAGCTATCTTTGAAGCCAATTTCAATTATCCCGGCGCCCGAATCACATCGTTGCGTAAATCGCGCATCGAGCAAAGCCCGCCCCAATCGCCGAATCGCATCGTTCGCGCTCCGCTTTTGCGATTGGAACTGAAAAAATCGCGCCGCGTCTCGAAGACGCCGTTCACAAAAGCCCGCGAACCAATGGCGACACCTTTGGTTAGATAACGCACCCGGCAATGGAGCAACTCGCGCCGGCTCAACTTGCCGCCCTGGCTCCAAACCGCCTCCACCTGCTCGCGACTTACCCCGCGCCGCGCAGTTTTACCGGATTCATCAATTTGCTCCTCTCCACGCCCAAATAACCAAGTCCGATAAAGCGCGATTGCCTCCTTCCACTTCACAGTGTCGTCGCCCAAACCCAACTCATCACCCACCGCCGAACTTATCGCGCTTTTCGCCCGCTTCTTCCCCGCCAACGCCTCAGCATATCCGCACCAGCGATAATCCTTCGGATCATCCACCAAACCCGCCCGCACCGGGTTAAGATCAATATAAGTAGCCATGGTCATCAGCGCATCGCGCTTGCCCTCGACAAGCACGCTGCCATAGCGCGATTCCCAAAGCGTGCCGCGCCTATTATGCTGCTTATTATACCAGGCCGAGAACCGGCGTTTGAGCATGTGCATGAACTTGGAGATGTCGAACATCTGTCCCTTGATGCGCTCGATAATGTCAGTAGCTCCGGCTTCATTGCTTTGGGAACGAAAATGATTTACCCGCCAGCGGACTTCCTGGATATATTGCTCGCTGAAGGCGATTTTCATCCGCGAGAAAAGCGCGTCCTCGCCAATTTCATCGCGCATTTGCTGGGCATAATCGCCGTTTGGCGTAGTAAGAAGAATGTGAAAGTGATTTGACAAGCAACACCAAGCCAACGCCTCCAACCCGCAAAAGCTGAGCAACTGCTCCATGATTCGGCGAAAATGCTCCTTCTCCTCATTATGTAGGAGAAACTCGCCACCTACTATTCTGGAGTAAACGTGATAGCAGGCCAAATCCTGCTGCTCGGCAGCCAAGATGCGTGTGTTCATGGGAGATTTCTGGTTCGCCGATCATCTAGAGCAGCGTTCTTCAACAGTCAAGTTCAACAGTCAAAGTTCAACAGTCAAGATGTTTTAATGTAAATAATGTAAATTTTTAATGTAAATTTATTAATGTAAATTTAGCAAGCGCTCTACTCGACGGCGGAATTTCGCTACGTGCAGTAGTGCAGCAGGGTGTCGCCTTTCCTCCAGTCAAATTGTTTTTTAAATCTATTTATTAAATCTATTTATTAAATCTATTTATTAAATCTATTTAAATCTATACGGCGGTTCGTCCGGGTTCACGGTGCCATCGGGATTTCGGGCGAAAATGGACGCCAGGTCGAAGCGAAAGCCATCCACGTGACACTCGGTGACCCAATGCCGCAAGCTGTCGATAATTAGTTGCCGGACGGCTCGGTTGCGGGTGTGCAGGGTGTTACCCGTCCCGCTGAAATTCGCGTATGGCCGCGCTGAATCGCCAGTGAGAACGTAATACGTAGAGTTGTCGATGCCCTTGAGGCTATATACCGGCCCTTTGTGGTCGCCTTCGGCCGTATGGTTGTAAACGGCGTCGAGAATCACCTCTAATCCCGCGGAGTGGAGTTCGTGAACCATCTCGCGAAACTCATCATGTTGCCGGCAAGCACCGGGATCGGTGGAATATGCGTGATGGGGGGAGAAGAAATTGAGCGGCATATAACCCCAGTAATTGCCTTCGCCGGGATCGAATTGAAAAGGGTGCAAATCCTGATTTTCCAGGCAAAAACTCCTGTTTCTTCGGAAATTTTGCTTAAAAATGCCGAATATTTCGGTTTTGTTAGGATTTTTTCAGGTGCAGCCGGGATAACGAGCTAGAATTAGCGGGTGAGTCTAACAGAACCAAAACCACCCACGTTACCCCAGCAGCCTAACACTACGCTCGCAACTTTTGTTCCTCAAGAAGAATTTGAGCTCAAGAGCCTCCACACAAAACTTCGCTCCCAGTTTGATGAAGTCTTAGAATTTTGTAGTAGCACCGAAACGACCTCATTTGCAGAGTTTGAAGACAAGTTGTTTGTGTTGCTCAACACCCTTGGCTGTATGTTGGTCGCGCTCTTTCTGCGCTCTCATCATGAAGCATTTGATCTGGAGGACTATCTAAGAGATTGTCCGGACGGGCGCCTAAAATCCGCCTGCCGCCACACTCTGGTTACCAGATTTGGCAAAGTTGCTTACTGGAGAAGGTATGTAGAAACCAAAACCGGCCGGGGGTTTTATCCATTGGACATTCATCTACAGCTCTTCGCTGACAGTTTTAGCCCAACTATCGTTAGTTTTGTTACAAGACTGGCTACACGGGTTAGTCTAAAGACCGCCACGCTTATCTGCTCGGCATTTCTCAACTGGTCGCCATCTCAAAGAACCATCGGAGAACTCGTTCTTGGGCTGGGCCGGCATGCCGGTCCCTTTATGGAACAACCGCCGGCGTTCGAAGGTCCTGAGGGCGACATCATCGTTATCGAAATAGACGGCAAAGCAACTCCGACGGCGACCGCCGAAGAGTTGGAAAAACGACGCGGACCACGCCAGCCCAAGAAATCTTGCCCTTGTGGCTGCCAACGCCACCGAGGCAAACAATGCCGCCTAACAAAGGGCAAACGCAAACGGCGTAAAAAAGGCGACAAGAGCAAGAACGGGCGAAGTATTACTCTGGTTGCTGTCTACACCTTGAGAAGGGGGGACGACGGACTCTTGCACGGGCCTTTCAACAAACGAGTCTGGGGCAGCTATGCTCCCAGAGCGGTGATGATGGATTGGGCCAAGAAGGAAGTGGAGCGCAGGGGATTTGATCCCAATAGCAATTGCGTGCACATTGTAAGTGATGGAGAACTCAGTTTCGACAAAGGGATTGCTGAGCGTTTTCCCAATTCAACGCATGCATTAGACATTCGTCACGTGGAGGAAAAACTGTGGGAGTTTGGGCGTCTTTTCTATCCGGAAAATAGCGAGGAATTGACCCAGTGGGTGGAGAAACAGCGAGAAGCTCTTTATCAGGGCAAAATTGCACGATTGCTTAAAGAACTCCGGCAGCACCAGCAAACAATCGCCGCCAGAGGGCCGGGTACAAAGGCAAAACGCGAGAAGACGAAGAAGATTATTGGTTATCTGGAAAAGCGGCAAGAAATGATGGCTTATGGCCGCTTGCTCGAGGAGGATTTGGTAATCGCCAGCGGAGTGATTGAGGGAGCAGCACGCTACGTCATAGGAGAGCGGATGGATTGTTCGGGAATGCGGTGGATCAGGGAGCGAGCTGAAATGCTATTACATTTGCGATGCATCGAGCTAAACGGAGAGTGGGAGCGCTTTTTTCGTTGGGCTCGCGATGGAATCGCTCAGAAGCAACGCGATGAATTGATCAACTTTCGAATACGAACGAGCCAGCCGCCGACGCTGCCTGAAAAATAACTGGAATGAGAGGATTTGCACCCAATTGAAAAACCGGCATTAGTTCCACCGCGGTAACTCCCAGATCCACCAAATAGGGGATCTTTTCGATGACGCCGGCAAAGGTGCCGCGTTTTGGTTCCGAAACGCCGGAGCTGGGGTGCCGTGTGAAGCCACGCACATGCATCTCGTAGATGATGAGATCGGAATCGTGCCTGACCGGTGCATCGTCCGTCCAATCGTAGCGGCAATCGCAACGCACGTCTTGCAATACCCCCAGCGGAGCTTTGCCCGGGTTGCTACCCGGCTCAATCGCCGCCTTACGATCGAACGAGGGCGGGAAGTAGACCGAACTGGCATATGGATCGAGCAGCAGCTTATCGGAGTCAAAGTTGTGCCACGCATAACCCGGGCCAGGCTCGGGCCCCTCGATCTGGTAAGCGTAATATTTTGCCGAAGCGATGTCATCGTTGGGAATGCGGCAATGCCAGATCGGTCCCGATTTGTTTCTTCGAAAATCAAATTCAAAGCGATACAAGGGACGGCTCACGTCGTCTTCGCTGAAAAATAAGAGGCTGACTTACGCACTTGGGTGTCGTCCAGGATGGCGGACGGACGGTTGGGGTTGTCACGCTGGAAGATGTGTTGGAGGAGTTGGTTGGAGAAATCGAGGACGAGAAGGACATCGAATCCGGTCAGCCCGGAGGTCCGGATGCCGCAGAGCCCGCAGTTGGCGAAGTGCCTCCGGCCGACCCGTCTACGAGGTATTGAGAAAACCGTTCGAATCCTTGAAATGAGTCAGGCTGTGATCGGAAATTCGGCAAGCCTCCGTGAAACAGATTTCAAGAAACCCTTTCAGGAAAACAAATTTCAAAAAATACAAGAGCGGATCAGTTTTTGAAATGTTCGTTACTCGCTAGTGCCGATAATATCCTTTATCGGCGTTAGTCTTGATTTCTAGAATTTCAATAATTACAATTCGGCTTGAATGGAAAGTTCGCCGTTGGCTCCGATTCCTCAGCCGACTGAATCTGCCGAATATCAGGCGTTCCTGCAAGCCCTACCTGAGGAGGAATTCTGGTTGGCGAATCAGAACTCTGCCAGGACGCGTGAGGCCTACCGAAATGACGTCGCTGCTTTTGTCCGGAGCTTCGGAATTCGCTCGCCTGAAGAACTACGAAACATCGGTCACCGTGAAGTAATTTCCTGGAAGAACGCGATGGTGGAGCAAGACCTGAAAGCGACCGCCATCCGCCGTCGGCTTTCCGCTCTAAGTTCCCTGTTTCGCCACCTGATAAATCAAAACCTTGTCGTGGTAAATCCTGTGGCCGGGGTCAATGAAGAGACCGGGACGACGCCAGCCTTCAGTCAACTTGAGGCCCGCCAGCTTCTTGACGCTCCCGATCCCCAAACTCTCATAGGGAAGCGGGATAGGGCCATTTTGGCGGTTGGTTTCTACGCCGGCCTGTGAGGGAACACGAAATCGTGGGTCTTCGCGTCGAGAGCTTCCGGCGAGATGAGGGGCACGATGTTCTCTGGTTTCAAGGTAAGGGAGGCCGTGAAAGAGGACTGGCAATTCATCCCGAGTGCGCCAGGCGGATTCGGGACTACCTCATGGCTCATGAGCATGCCGAAGATCCCAGTGCGCCTCTTTTTCGTCCGTGCCGAGGTCTAAAAGAGCAATCAATGCGCCATTTGTCCGTGCGAACCATCGACCAGATACTATCGCGAGCGATGAATCAGGCTGGTATTGAAGGAAATTACTCGCCTCATTCGATAAGAGCGACCTTCATCACGACTGCCCTCAAAAACGGAGCGAGCGAAAGCGAAGTTCAGCGAGCTGCAGGGCATGTGTCCGTCCAAACCACCTTGCGATACGATCGGCGCGCTTTTGGACATGACCAAAGCGCGAGCTTCAAGGCGAGCTACTGAGTTCGGCGCCTAAGCCAAGAGAGCGATTCCGTACTCTACCCAAGTTAATACCGGAGTCTCGAAAGTTCGAGGACCTAGTCGATGACCTTCAAAAAGTTGACCTTTTCTGTAATTTTCTTACTGTGACTTTCGATGGACAGTCGAACCGAAACCATGCCAGCTCCGAAAGTGAAGCCTGATGAACGTATCGCCAAGTATGAGGTGAAGGACGGTTTGGTTGTGTTTACCATCGTTTCTGGGATCAGAGAAGAGGTGGAGGAGCAAACCGAGGATATGGATCAGGTTTTGGAACGCCTGCATGCAAAGTATGAGCCGTTTGACCCGGAACAGGCTGAAGAAACTGCCGGAGATGACTCAAGGCTGAGACGCTTCTTATTGGGCGAGAAATGACCAAACTGGACGCCAATGTGCTCTTGGACGTGGCCTTGCGGCGGCAGCCAAATTTGGCGAGCAGCAAGCGAGTGGTGGATTGGTGCAAAGCCGGTCATGCTTGAGGCGGCGATGGTAGCTTTTAATACGCTGAGCAACGTCTACTATGTCCTGAGGGCCGAATGGAGACGGCAAGCCCTCCGGTCGAAGTATGCTTGCCCCCAATTTTCGGACCACTGGCTTAAGTGTGGATTTTGGTGTTTGTTTACCCTAACAAATTCACCAAAATGAAGAAAAAACGACGAAATCACAGTCCCGAATTCAAAGCAAAAGTTGGCCTCGAAGCCCCTGAAGCTCAGCAAACTGCGGCAGAACTGGCCCGTAAGTTCGAAGTTCATGTCAGCCAAGTGGGCTTGTGGAAGAGCACGATCAAGGAGGGGTTGCCGGGCCTTTTCGAGGTGCCTGGCGGCGGCCAGCAATCAGGCTTACAAGAGATTTGCCGAGCGTGTGATTGCGGAACTGGGGCCGAAGTATTTTTGGCTGAGCAAACCGACACGAGTCTTGCTTTGCTACTCTTCCTGTAGGGTAACATCCGGCAAGCTCTCCCCCGCGCGACGCATCGCCTCGTTCTCGATGTGCGTGTAGACCCTGTTCATTTCGGCTGAATCGTGACCAACGACCAACGATCTCTTCAGCTACCGCTGGGCTTACACCGGCTGGAGTCCAGCCATCATTGAATTAGGAGCTGGAAGGGGGCTGCGCACCATGATTAGTTGTGAGCGGACGATGGTCTTTTGGCGTAATTCCCCAGTAGTCATCTGCGTCTTCGGGATAGACCAACTCCCGGTAGTGCTTACGGATGACGTCAGCACTGTTGCCTAACTCTTCTGCAAGCATGCCGATGTCCTGGAACTTGGCTAGGTGGTAACTCGCGTAGGAATGTCGAAGCGCATTGTGAGGCCAGGGTTTTTCATCGTCGAAGCCTGCCTCTGACCGGGCGTCTTCGTGCAATTTTCGGCCGTTAGGTGGCCACACGCGTTCAGAATTCTGGGCAAAGGGAGCAAGCCACTCCTTCAGATTTGGTTGAATCGGGACCAACCGTTTGCCGGTCTTCGAATTGCTTGGAACCCGAATGTATCCTCGCTTCAGATCTGCAGCCGACCAATCGAGGAGCTTGATCTCCGAGTCTCTCAATCCGGCGAACATTCCAATCGCGATGCTGGGCAGAATCGCTTCTCCGGCACACTTCAGTAGCCGTGCTGCCTGCGCCGGGGTCAGAACCCCAATTTCACCCTCGTGCTTCGGCCTTGGCTTCAAGGCACCTTCAACTGGATTGGAGTCGCAGTAGCGACGTCTGAGTCCCTCATTGAACAGAGCTGACAGTGCAGCACGGTAGTTGTGCATTGTCCGGGCCGCCCGCTTGAGACCAACGAGCCAGTCGCTGATTTCTTCAGGAGAGATGCTTGCTACTGTTCTCTCACGAAAATCGTGGGCAAACGCCTTCAGCCGTCCACGCGTGTTCTTCAGATGGCTGTAGGAGGCCCCTTCATGCTCTAAGGTTTCGAGACGTTCTTCAACCAGAGTTTCCACATCTCCCACTCGCCGGTTTTTACGCTGATGGTCAACAGCAAACTTGATGGCTTCCCGCAACGAAATGCCCACACCCTTGAGGTCATCACGGCTCTCGAAGACCGCAGACCTCTCATCTTCAGTCAGTCGTTTTTCCGATCCGCTCGCTTCGACATCTTTGCCCCAATCCTCGGCAAAGTCCTCCGCATCCACTTTGCGATTGAAATAGCGGACTTTCCGCCGGCCTTCCAATACGAAACTGCATTCCCATTTGTAGCGTGGATGGGCTGACTTTCGTATCCTGACTTCCCCCGGTCTTAGCATCGTTTGCCAAACCCAATAACAGAAAAACCCGCCAAAATCACTTACAAAATCCTTACTCCCTAACAACTGCCAGAATGCAAATTTCCTGTAAGCCTCTCATTCTGAGAGAATACACCCGCCAGGAATCGAACCTGGATCTTCGGTTCCGGAGACCGACGTTTTATCCATTCTACTACGGGTGCTTGGGTTCGCGCGAACGGCGCGTGGTGAAACCATTGCTTTACAGTGGTGGTGAGGCAAGGAATTTTCCCAGCTTCCACCCGAAATCATGAACCCATCCACCGGCAAACGCGTCATCCTCAAAATTGGCACCGGCGTCCTGACCCGCGAACACGGCGGGGCGCTGAATCATGCGATGCTGGGTCGGGTCATTCAGGCGGTGTCGGATCTAGCGGACGCCGGGCACGAGGTCGCGATGGTTTCCAGCGGGGCGGTTGGTGCGGGAATGAGCGCGCTGGAGCTGGAGGAGCGGCCTCAGGAGGTGGGGCTGCTTCAGGCTTGCGCGGCTGTCGGGCAGGCGCGGCTGATGGAGATCTACGACAGCGGGTTTCGCAATTTTCACCGAAAAGTGGCCCAGCTTTTGCTGACGAACGAGGACTTCCAAATCGACAAACGGCGCGATAACGTGCTCCACACCCTGCAACGTTTGTTGGAGCGGCGGGACGTCATTCCCATCATCAACGAGAATGATTCCGTGGCCGTCTACGAGCTGCGTTTTGGCGATAACGACCAGCTTTCGGCGCGCGTGGCGGAGTTGATCGACGCGGATTTGTTGGTGATGCTGACCAGCGTGCCGGGTTTGCGCGGGCCGGAGGCGCAGGACGAGAACGATATCATCCGGCGCGTTGAAAACCTGGATGAAGTGCTGGGTTTTGCGGACGATTCGGTGGGCAAGCTTTCGGTAGGCGGGATGACCGGGAAATTGGAGGCCATTCGCATCGCGGTTGAGGCTGGGATCGAGGCGGTGATCGCTTCCGGCTACGATCCCGAGCAATTGGCGGATTTAGCGGCGGGAGGCGGTTTTTGCACCCGATTCGCGCCCGTGGCCAACTGAACCTTGCGTTCCCGCGAACTCGCCGCTTTGTTAGGCCTGCTGACATGGGAAGCTCATTCGGCCAACTTTTCCGGATTTCCACGTGGGGCGAGTCCCACGGCGGCGGAGTCGGCGTGAACATCGACGGTTGCCCGCCGGGAATCGCGTTGGACGAGGCGGATATTCAGGTGGATCTGGATCGCCGCCGGCCGGGCCAGAGCAAAATCGTGACCCCGCGCAAGGAGGCGGATTCTTGCGAGATTTTGTCCGGAACCTTCGAGGGCAAAACGTTGGGCACGCCGTTGGCGATTTTGGTGCGCAACACCGATCAGCGCCCGGACGCCTACACCGAGATGAAGACGAAATTTCGTCCCAGCCACGCGGATTACACCTACGAGGCCAAATACGGCATCCGCAACTGGCAAGGCGGCGGCAGGGCCAGCGCGCGCGAGACCATCGGACGGGTGGCGGCGGCTGCGGTGGCGAAGAAGGTGCTGGCGCGGTTGGCGCCTGAATTGGAGATCCTGGCCTACGTCAAATCCGTGCAAAATCTGGTCGCGGACGTGGATCCGGCAACGGTCGAATTTGAGACGATTGAATCGAACATTGTCCGGACTGGCGACCCTAACATGGTGGACGAAATGATTCAGCTCATCGAAAACGTGCGTGGCGAAGGAAACTCGGTCGGCGGGAGCGTGGAGTGCGTGGCGCGAGGGTGTCCGCCGGGTTGGGGCGAGCCGGTTTTCGACAAATTGGAGGCGGATTTGGCCAAGGCGATGATGAGTTTGCCGGCGTCGAAGGGATTTGAGATCGGTTCCGGCTTTGAGGGCACGAAATTGACCGGCCGCGAGCACAACGACGAGTTTTTCATGGAAGCCGGCCGCGTCCGCACGCGCACCAACCGCAGCGGCGGGGTTCAGGGCGGAATTTCCAACGGCGAGCCCATTTTTTTCCGCATCGCCTTCAAGCCGACGGCGACCATCCTCCAGGAGCAAAAAACCGTGGATAGCGATGGAAAAGACACCCAGCTAGCCGCCCGCGGCCGGCACGATCCCTGCGTTTTGCCCCGAGCCGTGCCCATGGTGGAGGCGATGACCGCGCTGGTATTGTGCGATCACGCCTTGCGGCAAATCTCCAACGACACGTTCAAGCAATGAGCCGGATTTTCGACCTTGCCGACTGATGGAAGCTGCAGAGTTCATGGCCGAGGACTCCCTCTTCGTGTTTTTGGGGACGATTTTCGCGATTTACATGGCCATCCGGGCATGGACCAAGGGCGCGATGTCTTTTTTCTGGGCGCTGGCCAGTTGGGGAGCGGGAATTGCCGCGGGTTGGTGGGTTTTCCACCACGGCCTCGGCATTTTGGAGCACTACACGGACATCACTGCCGACGGCAACAAACGGATGATCGCCAGCGGTGGCCTGGCCGTGGTGATTTTTAGCCTGGTGCGGCTTTTGACCAAGGCGGTTTTCAACAAAGTCTTCTCCCGCGAATCGTTCCTCGGCAGTTGGATGTACGGCGGTGGCGGCGCGGTTTTGAGCCTCATCCCCACCGGGGTGATTTTGATCGTTATCGCGCTTCTCATTCGCATGACCGGCACGATGTGGGAGTTGAACGAAATCGACAAAATTTCGGCGCGAGGCGGCCAGTGGACGGATCGGACCTACCCCTCGACCATTGCGATCGTGCGTTGGCGCAACAGCGTGGAAGGTTTGCCGCAAGGGCAGCGAATTCTCGACATGTTCGATCCTTTCGGGACGGTGGCGCGGCGAAACCTGGCCGAACTGCTGCTGGCCTGCTACAGCACGGCGTTGTTCGAGGATTTGAAGGCGCACCCGCCAACGGCCGAGGTTGCCAACCATCCGGTGGTGGCGGATTTGCTCCAAGACGAGGAAATCAGCGAAATCGTCTCCGGAACTCGGGAGCACGACAAGTATTTCGACCTCCTTCTTCACCCGAGGCTCAAGCGGGACTTGAGGGAGTATCCGGATTTGAGCAAGGAGCTGCAAGAGCTCGACATGGCCGACGAAATTCGCGTCATTTCAACCGGCGAACGGGAGAAAAAGCGGCTGCCGTGGCTCAAGCGCTTGTTTGAGTGACGGGCGCGACTTTTGCAAGCGCAGTGAAAGGTGTGGCGACGCCGGTGCGTAAGCTTGATTAACAAGCTCGCGCCATGAAAAGGAGAATCACTCAAAATTCCAGATTCGTCACGTTTTCGACGCAGAAATTTGCGGTGAATCCAGGGAGCATTCGTGCTTGGATTGCGTTAGTCTTGAAGACGCCCTGTGCTGGAAACGCCCAAAAACTCATCCTAACCAAGCTCATCATGACCTTCGAACGCGGAGTTGCGCTCCCTGCCCACCGAAATTCACGCAAAACGCCAGGTGAGGGCTCAAAATTCGCCCCCAGCGCCTTGGGACTTCGCGCCTTGGTTGTGGCCGGGTTAGCCGTTTTGCCGATTTTGCCGCTTTCGCCGATTTGGGGCCAGGAAGAGGATTTGGCGCCGATTTTTCGTCGGGACAAGCAGCCGGACACGCCCGCCGGCACGATGGAGCCTCTCCCGGAGCCCGGCCAGCCCGACCGCATTTTCCGGCCCGAAACTCCGGTGCCCGAAGCGATCCGGCCGAGGATTCTCCAACCGGAAATGGCGCCAACGGCGCCCGAAATTCCCGCCGCACCGGAAAACAGCGTGCCGCTGCCGAGTTTGGTGCCCGGCAACGCTGCGGAAGCGGCCCGCGCGTCCGAATCTCCAAGCCCGGCCCCGTCTCCGCCCGCGCCACAGAGCATGCCGGGCACTCCGGCCACGGTTCCAGGCGCCTCACCCGCACCCGCACCCGCGCCTGCGCCCGAGGCTCCCGAGCTTCAACCGAGGCCGGAGCCAACTCCTGCGCCAAATCCAAAGCCAATCCCGCGGACGAACCCTCAGCTGGGGCCGATGATTTCACCACCCTCCAGCCAAGCAAAGACCAAAGGTCCGGGATTCCACGCCGGGTTGGCCACGGTCAAGGGAGCGCGCATCCTCACCTTGTCGATTCCCGCGCCGCGGGGGCAAATCGTGGACCGTTGGGGCGCGCCGATGGCGCAAAACCGCGTGGTCTACTACCTGGGCCTGAATTTCCCGTACATGGAAAACAAGAGCGATGCGGACAAGGTCGGCTACGCCCGCCGCCTGCTCGACAAAGCCAACCAGGAGCTGGAAACGAACTGGACGCTGGAAGAGGCCGACATCCTCAAGCACTACAAATCCCGCCGCTGGTTGCCGCTCATTTTCACCAAATTGCCGCTGACCGAGGCGCAAATCGCCAAAATCCGGGAAATGGAGATGCCCGGGCTGATTTTGCACCCCACCTACCAGCGTCTTTACCCGCAAGGCATGACCGCCGGACACATCGTGGGTTACGTGGGCAAACGCGCCCCCTGGCCCAAGGGCGAGGTTCCCGATGGCGAGCCCATGTGGCCCACCGCGCAAGGCGTTAGCGGGCTGGAACTGGCCTTCGATGCGGCGCTGACCGGCCGGCCGGGACGCGTGCAGATCATTTTCAACGAAAAAGGCCAACGCGTTGAAGAAACCGTGGTCAACGATCCCGTGCCCGGCTACAACATCGTCACCACGCTGGATTTGGACATGCAGCGGCTGGCTGAGCGCATTTTGTCCGAAAAAGTGCATCGGGGCGCCTGTGTCATCATGGACGTGCGCAACGGCGACGTGCTGGCGCTGGCCTCGTACCCGAATTTCGACCCGAATCTCTTCATCCCCCGCATTTCCACCGACGAATTCGCCAAATTGCGGGATGATCCGGCCAAACCGATGTTGGGGCGAGCCTTTCAGGGCGCTTACCCGCCGGCATCGACCCTCAAGGTGTCATCGGCGCTCAGTTTGCTGGAAACCGGCACGGTCAACGAGTACAGCCTCTACAGTTGCCCCAAAAGCTTCACCTTGAATGACCGCACCGCCCATAACTGGGCCAAATACGACGAAGGCGTCATGAACGTGGTGGGAGCCTTGGCGCGATCCTGCAACACCTGGTTCTACCAGGCCGCGCTCGACTCCACCGCCAGCAACATCACCGCGATGGCCGGCCGGCTGGGTTTTGGCCGCAAAACCGGCATCCTGCTCCAGGAGGAACACGGCGGCTTCATCCCCACCAACGAGTGGTCGCGCGCGCAATACGGTCACAACATCCTGGGCGGGGATTTGATGAACATCGTCATCGGTCAGGGCAGTGTGGAATCGACCCCGGTTCAGGTGGCTCAAGCCATGGCTGCGGTTGGCAACCGGCAGTATTTGAATAGAGCGCGGCTGGTGCTGCAAATGCAGGACGTCGCCAACCGCATTGTCGATGCCTACGACGTGGATAGCGAAAACCTGAACATCTCCCAGCACAGCCTCAACGTGGTGCACAAGGGCATGTACGAGGTGGTCAACGGCAGCCGCGGCACCGGCAAGCAAGCCGCCCACGCCCGCATCAACATTTCCGGCAAAACCGGCACCGGTCAGTGGAAACCCGCCAAGGCGCAAAACATCGCCTGGTTTGCCGGTTTTGCGCCATCGGAATACCCGGTCTACTCGTTCGCGGTGGTTTACGAGGGCGATCCGGGCGAAAAAGTGGGCGGTGGCAGCAAAGCCGCGCCGGTGATAGGCGAATATTTCAAGGAATACCTGACCGAGGAACGGCTTGACGAGCTTCAGGATATTTCCCGCGCCATCAAAGTGCGCATGCGCGAGGAAAACATCGAGGTCGGCTCCCTCAAGGGCGGCACCATTTTCCGCGGCGGCGGCAGCAACCGTTCCTCCGGCAGCGACACCGCCCCGCCGCCCCCCACCAAGGAGAAAAAGAAGAAAAAGAAGGGCGGGTTCTTCAAAAACATCTTCGGCTCGGCGGACTGAACCGATTTTTCGCGCTGAACCGATTTCTCGCGTGGTTAGCCGAAAATCACCGTCCGGTTGTCGTGAGCCAGGATGTTGTGCCGCGTGTGATGCCACACAGCTCTGGCCAGCACGATTTTTTCCAAATCCTTGCCGTGCCGCACAAAATCGCGCGCCGATTCCTTGTGCGAGACGCGAATCACGTCCTGCGCGATGATCGGCCCTTCATCCAGGTCCGCGGTCACGTAGTGGCTGGTGGCGCCGATGATCTTGACCCCGCGCCGATGGGCCTGGTGATACGGCTTAGCCCCCACAAACGCCGGCAAAAACGAGTGGTGGATGTTGATGATCTGGTTGGGATACTCCGCGGCGAAATCCTCGCTCAAAATCTGCATGTAACGCGCCAAAACCACTGAATCGACCCGATTTTCCCGCAAAAGCGCGATTTCCGCGGCTTCCTGCTTCGCCTTGGTTTCCTTGGTGATGGGAAAATGATGGAACGGGATGCCGAAACGTTCGGCATGCGGACGCAGCGCCTCGTGATTGCCGATAATCAGCGGAATTTCCACGTCCAATTCGCCGGTTTCATGCCGCGCCAGCAGGTCGTACATGCAGTGGATCTCCTTGGAGACGAACAGCGCCAATCGCGGCTTTACATCGGAAAAAAACAGCGAGCACTGCATGCATTCGAAGGGCCGGGTGAGGTCGCGAATCGCGCTTTTGACCGATTTTCGCGGAATCAGGAACCCGTCCAGCTCCCATTCCAGCCGCATGAAAAAGACGTTCGCGCTTGGATCGACGTGTTGCTCCAAATGGACGATGTTTCCGCGGTTGCGGAAGATGAAGTTCGAAACTTCGGCGACGACCCCGGATCGATCCGGGCAAGACATGAGAAGAATGGCGGTGGCCATGGCAGTGGGGGGAAATTGGAGCTACTAAGCTTGGGAAACATGGAAATTTAGGTCCTTTCAGCCTCTCGGCCAAACGATTTTGGCTTTGCCGGCCGAATCGGGCCTGGAAAACGCGTTTGACTTCCGCAAATCGATCCCAACCCTGAGAAACGGCGGCTTTCCGCTGCGAGAAGATACGATGAACGAAAAACAGCAAGTCCTGGCCAAAGTTCGCGAGCAAATTCGCGCTCAATTCGAGCGAATGTCGACCGCGGCCAAAACCTCGGCCGATTACGCGACCGACAAGGATAGCCGCTCCGAAAGTAAGTACGACACCCGCAGCCTGGAAGCCTCCTACCTTGCCGCCGGCCAGGTGGAGCAAGCCGAGGAACTGGCCGATACGCTCCAATGGCTCGAGACGCTGGAGTTGCCTGATTTTCGCGAAAACGACGCCATCCAGGCCGGCGCATTGGTTGAAGCCGATTTTGAGGGCGATCTCGTCTTTTACCTGCTGCTATCGCGCGGCGGCGGCATCACCTGCCAGCATCACGGCTGCGATTTGACCGTGCTGACGCCGGATTCCCCGCTTGGGGCGAAAATCCTCGGTTTGCGGGCGGGCGACTCGCTGGAGAGCCCGGCCTTGACGATTTACACCGTGGCTTGAACCGGGGCATGCGCCTGGAAACAATCGTCGCAAACGCAGGTTTTCGCGCTGCAATCCATCTCTTGCGCTTGGCCGAATCCAACTTCGCTGCCGCACTGCGTGCAGCGAAAATGCATCGCCAAAATTCCCGAGCCACCCTTCGGCTCATCCGGCTCCTCCTCTTCTTCTGCGGCGAAAAACTCCTCATCCCCCCAGCCGACTTCCGGGTCGGCCGTGCTGGTGATTTTGCGGGTTTCGTTTTGTTGGCGGCGCCAGTCCAGCCACGCATCGTGTTCGCCGGGATGAACGATTTCTCCGCTGGCGGTTATCAACAAGTCCGCAAAGTTGCTCTCGAATCGAGTGGCGCAAAAAATTTGCGGCGAATGCACCAGAAAAGTGGCCCGGAGCGTGGTGATGCGGCCTCCATCCGCGGCGTCCAGATAGTGCAAGCTGCCCCGGCTCCGAACGGCATGCGGAGCATCGTAGCGAGCCGGTTGCACCAAATCGCGCTCGGTGGTGCTGAGGAGAAAGCGGGAGCAATCGGGTTCCTCATCCGAAGGCCGCAGGAGGCGGTGAGCCAGAAGGACGCGAGGTTTTGCCGTCACCGCCCGCAACGCCTCTTGAAGCCGGATTCGCTCGGTCTCGGAGCGCACTTGCGTGGGTTGAATCCAAAATGCGACCGGCTCCCCTCCGTTTTCTGCATCGATCCAGCAATCGATGGGGTGCGGAAGTTCTGAATTCTCCGGATTGTGCTCGATGGAAACCCGAGCCCCAAATTTGCCCCGAAGCCAGGCGAAGAGCGTGGCGCGCAGGTCCAGCAAGAGGGCGGATTCGTTGGTTAGGGGACAGTCCGCCAGGTTTTTGTGCGCAAAGTACCAACGGCGCTCGTCACCGGCGCGTACCGTCACTTCTTGCCGGCACTGGCGGCACACCCAGTCGCCGCGATCCGCTTGGCCCCGCACCTCCTCCACGGCGGCGCGGTCTTGATTCAGGAACAGATCCAGCAAGTTGAGCGAGCGGTCATCAGTCTTGTGCAGAGCGCAAAACATTTCTTCTTTTGGCGCCTGGAAATTAGGAATTTGTTTGGAATTTGACGCTTGGAGGCGAAATTTGCCAACCAATTCACCTTCGTCCACGCCCATGCACCCAGCGCCACAGCAACGGGAGCAGAAAAATGGCGACCAGCGCGTTCAAAAACAGCGCCAACGCGCAAACGCGGCCCAAACTGGCCAAACCCAGGTTGCTGGCCCAGGCTAACGACCCAAACCCAGCCACGGTGGAAAGCGCGCAGACCAGCAGCGCTTGGCCCACGTCGCGCTGCACCCGCAACACGTCGCCGTGGCGGCGAAATCCAAGCAGCATGTGGATGCTGTAATCCAATCCGGCGCCCAGCGTCAACAACACCGCGGCGAGGTTGAAAAAATTCCACGTCAGCCCTAACATGCGCATCGTTCCCAGCATCGCGGTCAGGCTCAGCGCGATGGTCGCGGCCACCCACACGATCTCGCGCACGTGGCCGAAGGTGAACCCTAACATCACCAAAACCAACACCGACAACATCGCCAAAATTCGCCAAATCTCCGCCGGAATGTGCTTGCGCAGCGCCAGCATCGTTTGCGCCCAATCGGCCAAGTGCGTGTCGTCGCTTTGCAGCCAACGCAGGTCCGCATCCAGGTTGGCGACGACCATGCCGGCGGCGATGACTTGGTCGTCGCCCGTCACTTTCACGAAACGATGCAACATGCGGTCGGCGACGTCGCTTTGCGGAAAAATCGTGCCTTCGCGACCCTGCCAAGCCTCCCAATGCCTTAAAATCGCGTCGAAAGCTAACGCGGCTTCCTCGGCAAATCCGGCTTCGTCCAGTTCCGCCTTCAGCCGCGGTTTTTGGGTGGAAATCCAACGCGCCGGGCCTTCCAAATTAGCTCGCTGGTTAGCCCGGACGGGCACGAAGTTGACCGGCAGCACGTAGCGGCGCAGTTTGCCGGTTAGGATCGCTTCATCCAGTTGCGTCTGCATTTGCGCGAACCGCTCGCGCACGTCTTGGCCGGAGCCGGTTACGACGACGTAGCCGTTGTTTTCCCCGCTCATCATTTTGGCGCGAATCTCGTCCAACGCGTCGTAAGCCTCGCTCACCCGGGGACGCGTGGAGCGATCGCTGAAGTCGACTTCCGGCCGTCCTTTGACCAGCAGCACCACCGCGCAAAGGCCGATGAATCCCAGCATGCCCTGGCCGACGGCGCGCGTGGTTTTGGGCCCGAAAAAGAGCCGCTCGGGATGACTGACGGGAGCGTCCGACGCCACCGCGGGCCAGCTTCGGCTCAGGCGCGCAAGCCGCTTGCTGTAGATCCGCAGCATCACCACCGCGCCGGCGGCGATTCCCACGCCAACCAAGACGCCCAGGTCGGAGACGCCCGGCAAACTGCTGGCCACGAGCGAGCCAAACGCGGCCGAAGTCGTCGCCGCGGCCCAAATAATGCCCCGCTGGCTTTCGCGCCGCACCGCTTTGAGGTCGCCCGGCGCGCGCAGCGTGGCCTGGTAGATGAGGATGCCGTAATCCACGCAGAGGCCGATGAGGATGGAGGCGAAACCCACGTTCATCACCGTCAGATCGCGCAGCAAAAGCCCCGCGGCGCTCAGCGTAACCAGAAAAATAAGCCCCAGCATGCCTAACAACCACACCAACGGCAAAAAACGGCGATACCAGAACCAGAAAATCAGCGCGATGACGGTTAGCGTGGTGAATCCGGACACCTTCATGTCGCGCTCCATGCCGCTGGAAATTTCCGCAACGACAGGCGGCTCGCCGGTTAGCCGAACGGTTACGCCTGGCGGAAGTTGCGTTTCGCGCACCAACTGACGAATGCCGCCCACGCGAGCGATCATCTCCCGGTAATCGCCGCGGTCTTGCTCGCCCGGCGCGGTCAGGTAAACCAGGCGCAGCGTCCCGTCCTCCGCCTCGAATTCCGATGCATCGGCCGCCATCATTCCTTCCCCTCCGCTGGCGCCAAGCGCGGGTGTGATGAGCCCAAACGGATCGTAACCGCCCAGCACCGCTTCCTGCGGCGAAAGCGCGAACGCCATCTCCTCAAGCCGCGCATCCAAGGTCGCGCGCGAGTGTTCGGGTTCGAACCGTTCCGCGATTTTGGCGAACTCCGCCGGCGGCAGGTTGAGCAGGGCAAACGCGATCAACTCCGCCAACCCATCGGGATCGTCCCAGGGCGCGCGGTCGACGATTTGGTCGGACAATTCCGGTTCCTGGCGAAAAGCCGCCATCAACCGGTTCGCCGCCTCCTCCACCGCATCCGGATCCTCGCCGCTGATGGCGATGATGGTCTCGTCCGGACGGGTGAAGTGCTCCAAAAACAGCCCCAGCCCGCGTACCTCCGGCAGCTCCGAAGGCAGCAGGCGAAGCGGATCGACGTTGAAGCTGATGCGCGACAAACCCAGGATAACCGCGGCAACTAAGCCGATCCAGGCAAGCCACTTCAGCGCTGGGGGCAGCGGGGACAAAGCAGGCTGCGAGCATGCGGTTTTCTGTGCCTAACGCAACGCAAAATCAGCGGGGCGCCAGAGAGGTTGAAATTTGCGTTTTTGGAGGGCAAGGTGCTTCATGGCAACCGTCAAAAAATTGGATTCGAAACGGCGAGCCGTCTTTCCCGAGCAGTTTCAGCCCGGCGATGCGTTCCTGGAAGAGGTGCGCAACGGTCGCATCGTGTATCAGTTGATCCCTTCGGAAGAGGTTCCGGTGGCTGAAGTGGAAAGACGGGATGGGAGACTTTTCGTCAATCGCCCGCTCGACCGCGCCGCCATCGCCAGAGCCGTTCGGGAGGAAAGGGATTCGCGGTGAAGGTCTACTGGGATACGTCCGCATTGATCGCGGCGCTCCAGACACCCTAGCACAACCAAAAGTTTGCCTTCCCGCCACATCCGTCCTAACCTGTCCACCACCACCTCATGACCCGATTTCACGTCCCCCTGATCGCCGGATTTCTCGCCCTCGCCCAACTTTCCGCCCACGCCGCGGGTCTGGACCTGACCCCGCTCAAAAAATGGATCGCCAGTCAGGGGAAAATTGACACGATCGCTTGCGATTTTACGCAGGAACGCGAGCTGCGGACGGTCAAAAGGCCGCTGAAGGCCGATGGGCGGTTTTGGTTCCAAAAACCGGACCGATTCCGCTGGGAACTGGGCGAGCCACCCAAATCCATCGCGATTCATAACGGCGACGAGCTGACGATTCTGGACGTGGCGAAGAAAAAGGCGGAGGTGACCGACACCAGCGGCGAAGAAGCCGAGCGGGAACGGTTCGCGGCGTACTTTGACCTGAGTTTTCCGCGGCGTTGGGAGACGTTTGAGGAGAATTTCGACGTTTTGGCGCTCAATCGCGTGGCGGGCGAATGGCATGCGCACGTGAAGCCGAAAAGCCGCAAAACTGCGCGCGGGATCAAGACGATGACCTTCTTCATCAGCGCTAGCAGCGATGCGTTGCTGGGTTTTTCGCTGAAGGTGAAGGATGGATCGACGATCACGACGCGCTTTCGGAATATTCGGCGCAACGTGAGCGTTCCGGCGTCGAGATTTGTGGTTTCGTTAGACGGCTACAAGGTGAAATCGTAGCGGAGGTAAGGGACGAAAGGGACGCAGGGGACCAAAGGGATTTCGATGGTTGGGTTAGTTTGGATCTCGCAACTGCACCCGGTCTTTCCAACCCAGCGCGTTCGCGGTTTCGACCGGGAATCGCCACGCCGCCTCGTCGCCGGTGTAGAGTCGCACTTTGGCTCGCTCGGCGGCCATGGCGAGGGCTTGGGGAACGTCCAGAATCCGCAACACGTTGAGAAAAATCGGCCCGTCGTGGTGACTGGCGGGCAGGCCGTGCAAATCCAGCCGCGCCACCGGTTTTTCGACAAAAAGCGAGGCGTAGAGCGCGTTGCCGGCCATCTCGCCCTCGGCTTGCAGCCAGATCGGAACTTTGCCCAGACCGGCCTGACGCATTGCCCGAACGCCCTGACGCGCGTCCCAGGTTCGCATGGCGTCGCGACTCTGGCCGATGAGCGCGAAGCGGCGGCGAATCTGGGTTTGCTTGCGTTCGCCGTTCGGCCAGGCGTTGGGACCGATGCCGCACGGGCAGAGGTAGGCCATGCCCCACTTGAAATTTTGGTGCATCTTCAGCTCGGCCTGCAAAGATTCGGCGTCGGCCTCGGGCAACTCGGTTTCCGGAAACGCGGCGGGGAAAAGCGTGGGAATTTGACGCAAAAACGCGGCCCAATCGTCGTGACCCAGCAGATTGAGGACGTGGAGCTGCAAATCGGCGAGTTTCACCCCGTCGCGGCGGATGAGGTAGAGTTTGCAGGTTACATCCGGCTCGGTTTGCAGGTCGTAGGCCTCAAAACGCACGCCTTGGCTCGAACTGGCGAAAACCTGGGTCAATTCCGGTTTTGTGCCCAAATCCGGCCACCCGCGAAAACTTAGCTTCCTCAAGTCAGCCATCCACCCGTCGCGCATTTTCTCCCACGCCGCATCATCCGCAGGAATCGCGGGTTCGGGCGCTTTTGGGACGAAAGTTTCGTCGATTTTCGTCACGATCTCGTCCGCCGGAATTTCGTCGAAAACCTTTAACTCCGCGGGTTCGAACATTTTCTCCGCGGCTTGGTGATGGACGGCTTTTAGCTCGCCGCCGCGCAGATGCCGGTTGAACCAGTGAAACGCGCTGGTTCGTAGCGGCTGGGTATCGGTGTGCGGGCCCTCTTCCACGTTCAAACCCAGGTTCTTGCCGGCGTCCTCCAGCTCGTAGATTCGCCGCGTTTGCCAAAAAACGTCCATCACGCCATCCAGCGGAAAGATGCTGTCCTTGTCGGTGTTGGAGATAAGCAAGGCGCGGGGCGAAACCAGCGCGGAGACGGTTGCGTAATCCCAGCGGTAGGTGTTGACGGCGTACATGCAGTCGCAATGGCCCTCGATGCAGCCATCGACCACGTGGTTGCGCAGCGAGGTGATGCCCGCGACGGGCACCGCGGCTTTAATGCGCTCATCCAGGCTGGCCGTCCACCAACTGTAGGCGCCGCCGCCGGACCGGCCGGTCACGCCCATTTTTTCGCGGTCGACTTCCCGCCGCGATTCCAGGTAATCGAGCGCGCGAATGCAGTTCCAGGCCTCGACGCCGGCTGGCGAGTAGCCGCGCGCGTTCCACCACCACTTGCCGTAGCGATAGGTGCCGTGATGCATGCCCTCGATTTCGCCGAGCTGGATGGTGTCGATGGTCAGGCAAACGTAGCCCTGACGCGCGTACCAAATTCCGTGGTGATGGTAGCCGACTTTGTTGCCGCAGCTGACGTCGTCCACCTTGACCCTGGCATGGCCGCAAACGTAGAGGATCGTGGGAAACGGTCCCTCACCGCGATTTTTCGGCAGGTAGAGGTTCGCGGTGACGTAAAGCCCGGGCCGCGACTGAAAATGGAGCTTTTCGACCCGAAAATCGTCGCGATCGATGGTCCCGGTGATGGTGGGTTTCAGGTCCGTTTTCGCCGGCAGCGGCTTGAGGCCCAGCATCTCGAAAAGTTGCTCGCGAAGCTGAGGTTGGGCCAAATCCCACGCCTCGCGGCTGTTGATTTTCGCCAGCGGATTCTCCAGCGCCGCCACGCGGTTGGCAAAGTAGCGCGATAGCTCCTCAGAACCGAGATCGGCGCGTTTTGGGTTGGCGAGGAGCATTGCCGGCAACGCGCAGGCGCAGAGGATGAGAGCACGAGTATTCACGTCATCCATCACTCTCCGCGGGCGATTCTTCTTGCTCCTGGCAGCAACATTTGCCGGCGGGCATGGGAGGCGAACGGCGCAAAAACGCAACCGGCAGAGTTCGTGGTCGGTTTGATTTCCGGTCACCAATCCACATCCACTTCTTCCATGCGCGTCCCCTCGCCGGCGGCGATCTGGCGGCGCGATTCGGCAACCCGGGCCTGAAAACGGGGATCGTTCAAGAGGCGGTACTCCAGGTAGGCTTCCTCATCGTCAAACCCTTGGAGAATCGCGGCCGGCCGTCCGTGAATGGTGATGAGGACGTCTTCGGTCCGGGATTTGCGGATCAGTTCGGAGAGGGTGTCTTTTGCTTCGGTTAGGGCGATTGTCTTCACGTCGTTTCAGGATTGAGATTCAAGGTTTTTTCAGCCCAAGGCGCGTTTTCGCGCTCTACCGCCTGGCTCCAGTAGCACGGTTCACCTTGTCCACGTAAATCCGGCGCCGTTCGTCCATGCCCAGCCCGCGGTTTCGCAATTCCAGCATCTCCCGATTGATGCTCTCCCGCTTCTGGGGGCTGATTTTCGAGAGTTTTTCCACGATCTCGCGCGGCGGTTGCTTGGGGTAGCCATCCGCCGAAAATCCCTCGCGGAAATTCAGCGCTGCGTGTCTGGCCTCGCGAAATTGGGTCGAACTCAACCGGGTGGGGCGGGTTTGCGATGGCGCACCCGGCTTGCCGCTGGCTCGTTTGGGAGGCGGGAGCTTCTCGTAGCGGATGGAGATGACTTCGCCGCCGGTCACCTGAATTTTGGCGGAAAACGACTCCAAATCAGCTTCGTCGCCCTTGAAGCTAACCAGTTGCCAACCCTGCGAATTGGCCGTTTGGGAGACCAGGCGAGTTTCGCGCGTTTGGGTGTCGACCACGGTGACGAAGACGTCGCTGCCGATTCGGGCCACGCCGGTGAGCACCATGGATTTTGCCGTGCCCACCGAGCGCAGGAACGGCGAATTGGCCTTGAGCGCCGCGAAGTCCTCCTCGGTGATGGGTTCGGGCGAAACGCGGGCTCGGGGCGGATTTTCGCCGGCCGCATCGCCTCCGGCCAACGCCATCGCCCCTAACAAGCCGGCCAAAACCCGGGCAAAGCGAGGGTCGCTCGTCGAGGAGGCAAATGATTGCGGAGTGAGGCTCATCGCTGCGGAAAAACCGGGCCTGACTTTGAACCCGGACCCCGACCTTGAAGCAGGAACGCGAAAATCACAACCCCTGGTTCCTTCGTTCCCAAATCTTCTTGCTCGTTGACCGGCAAAACTCGCGGGCGCATAGTCAGCGCCACCAAAACCATGAGCCAGCCCGAAAAACTCCGCTGGGGCATCCTGGGCACCGGGATGATCGCCAAAAAATTCGCCGCGGACCTGCCAAATTCCGCAACCGGCGTCCTTGCCGCCACCGCCTCGCGGGGGGAGGGGACGGCTGCCGCGTTTTGCGCGAAATTTGGCGGCCGGGGCCTGACCGGTTACGAGCGTTTGTTAGCCGATCCCGAAATCGATGCGGTCTACAATTCACTGCCGAACGGGCTCCATGCCGAATGGTCGATCCGGGCGCTGGAAGCCGGCAAACACGTGCTGTGCGAAAAACCGCTGGCGCGCGACGAAGCCGAAGCGGCGCAAATGTTCGAGGCCGCGGAACGAACCGGCGCCGTTTTGGTCGAAGCGTTCATGTACCGCACGTTGCCATCGATCCAGGACCTGCTGAATTTCGTCCACTCCGGCGGAATTGGCGATTTGCGGCTCATGCAGCTGAATTTTTCGTTTTCGCGGCCGGTTTTGGCGTCCGACGCCCGCTACGACGTGAGGCAGGGAGGCGGAGGGATGATGGACGTGGGTTGCTACTGCACGAACTTCGCCCGCGCCCTGGTTGGCGCGGAACCAACGCACTGTCATGCCATCGCCCACCTTCACGAAACCGGCGTGGATGACTATGCGGCGGGGACTTTGCGCTTTGGCGACGACGTGCTGGCCACGTTCACCTGCGGGATGACCGTGCCGACGCGAAACGGCGCCACGATCGCGGGGACGGACGGCTGGATCGAGATTGAAGGGTTTTCTTTTGGCGGAAAAATGCCGGGTGGCCGCTTGGGTTACCGCATCTGCCGCGGGGACGAGCGAGAGGAGCGCGATTTTGCTCCGGCGGCGATGTACGCCAGTGAGGCCGATGCCTTCGCGGGTGTTGTGCGAGGCGAAGAGGAGCCCTGGATCAGCCGGGACGACACGTTGGGCAACATGCGCACGTTGGATGCGCTGCGCCAATCAGCGGGTGTGCCGCTGAAGTAAGCCGCTGGCCATCGGGCGGCATCAACCCCGCCGTTTGGCCTCAAACAACGCTTCCCCGTCGATTCCCGCGGCTTCGTTGAAACGCCGGGTCGCGGAAACGGCGATGCGCTGCAACAACTCCAGCCGGCGAGATTCCGGCAACTCCAGCAACCGGGGCTTGCGCACCAGTTCCAGCTTCAATTCGGCTCCATCGGGATCAATGTCGGCGAGATCGGCTTCATCCGGTGGAGCGAGCATCCCCCAATGCGGCGGCAATTCCTCGGGCTTCAACAAATCGCGCGGCGCCACGAGGTAGAACAAATTGGCGCAACGCCAGCGCACCATGCGGTCGAACTTGGTCTTGCCGTAAATCCGCGCCTGAACCTGGTCGATCTCCCGCATCAGACGCCGGTAACCCGCGTGATTCAGCGATTCCAGGTCCACCGACTCGAATTCCTGGAACAAGGCGTCTCCCTGCCGCAGCGATGGGTAGTGGATGCCAAGCTGCCGCTCGATTTTTGCGCGGCGCAGGTTCAAAACCTGCAATCGGGCCAGGTTTTCCTCCAACCCGTGCCGGTCGCGCAAAAAATCCGGCCGGGCCTGCTTGCACTCGAACACCGCGGTTCGGCCGATTCCCGGGTTTCGGCCGCGTTCCGGGCGATAGGCGGCCACATCTGCCCGAAACCTGGAATTCGGCACGCGAATCTCCAGGCCCGCGATGGCGTAACCCTGACACTGTGCCCAAAACAGCGCGGCGTGTTTCAAGTGGCGGTGAGCCTGGCTTTCTGAAGCAGCCATCGCGCTACGAACGGTTTGAAATCCCGCGGAATCTAGCGTTTCTTGGCGCAATCAACTCATGGCAATCCTGAAACGCTTCGAACTGTGGATGCTGCTGGTTTTCGCGACCGCCGGCGTCGGTTTTGTGCTCTTTACCCACCATTCCGAGAAAAACGCGGTGGAGGAAGATGAATCCCCGGCCGTGCCCAACCTGGCGGCGGGGCCGAGCCAGCCCAAGGCGCCGTTCGCGATTGAAGCGGCCAAATTGACCCCTGACGACCAATCGGAGCATTGGCTGCTGGAACTACAGGTGCGCTACCGCAATCAAACCGCCGAACCCCTGGAATTGGCGTCGCCGCAGGCACGGTTGAAGACCGATTCCGGCGCGGAGGTTCCCGATTTTTTCCTGGCCTTCTCCCCGCCGCCCAAAGTTCCGCCCGAAGCCGAGGAAGTTGTCGATTTGCGCTACTGGCTGGATACGCGGCATCGCGGCGAAGACCTGTGGCTGAGCATCCTGGACGAACGGGTTCCGGTGGAGTTGGATGAAGCCCCCTGACCGACTCCCGCGGATTGCCCAGCCATGCTGACACGGCCAAAACCCACCTCAAAACGCGTCCAACTCATGGCCACGTGCCTTTGCGACGCGTTTTACGATAACGTCGCCAAAGCTACGGTTGAGGTGCTGGAGCATTTGGGATGCGAGGTCGAGTTTCCGCCGGATCAGACCTGCTGCGGCCAACCTGCGTTCAACGCGGGCGACTGGCCGGCTTCGCGCAAAGTCGTGCGCCACACCGCCCGGGTTTTTGCCGGCGAGGCGCCGATCGTCGTTCCGTCCGGCTCGTGCGCCGCGATGCTTTTTCACGGCGCGCCGCTGGAATTTGAGGGCGAGGCCGACTCTGCGGCGATTTCTCAGCTTAGCCAACGAACCTGGGAACTGGCCGACTTCATCGTCAACGCGTTGGGCGTCGAATCCTGGCCCGGCCGCTTTCCCCATCGCGTCGCCTTTCACCGCAGTTGCCATTCGCGCGGAACCGGCAGCGGCGAGGCGGCCCTGCAACTTCTCGGCTCGATCGAGGGGCTCGAACTGGCCGATTTTGGCGAGGGCGAGCAATGCTGCGGGTTCGGCGGCGCGTTTTCAGTCACCTTCCCGCATCTCAGCGCCAGCATCGGCGAATGCAAGCTCGACAACGTCATCGCCGCCAAGCCGGAGTACCTGGTCAGCGGCGACATGGGCTGCCTCATGCACCTCAGCGGCATGGCCAGCGACCGCAGCTTGGGTCTGGAGTCGCTGCACATCGCCGAAATCTTGCATCGGGCCCTAACGACATGACCTCACCGCAAAAAATCGATCGTTTCGCCAACGAACTTGACCCCAAGGCTCGAAAATCCATCCGCACCACCATTTCGCGGATGACCGAACGCCGTTACGCCGCCCTGGCCCGCGATTTTCCGGATGCCGACGAATTGCGGCGAATCGCCGGTCAAATCAAGCAGCACACCTTGGAGCATCTGGACGACTATCTGGCTCAAACCGAGCAGAGCCTGAAACGAAGCGGCGCCGAAGTTTTTTTCGCCTCCGACGCGGCCCGCGCCAATCAACTCGTCCTGGACGTCATGCGCCAAAACGGGGCCGCGAGCATGGTGAAGTCCAAGACCATGGTTAGCGAGGAATTGGAGCTGAACCCGTTTTTGGAGGAAAACGGGATGGAAGTGGTGGAGACGGATTTGGGCGAATTTATCGTGCAAGTGGACGACGATCACCCCAGTCACATCGTCGCCCCGATCATCCACAAAAACCGCGAAGGCATCGCGAATTCCTTCGAGCGCGAAGGCCTGGGCGCCTACAACACTGATCCCGAGACCATCACCCAACGCGCCCGCGCCCATCTTCGCCAAAAATACCTGGATGCCGATGTTGGGCTGACCGGAGCCAACTTCGTGAGCGCGGAAAGCGGCCGCATCGTGCTGGTGACCAACGAAGGCAACGCGCGATTCAGCATTTCGGCAAATCGCCTGCACATCGTCTTGGTCGGCATCGAAAAAATCGTGCCGCGCGACCGGGATTTGGCGCTTTTTCTCGCTTTGTTAGGGCGAAGCGCCACCGGTCAGCAACTCAGCGTCTACACCCAGTTCGTCAACGGACCTCGGGCGAAAACACAGCCGGACGGCCCTGAAAAAATGGTCGTCATCTTCGTCGACAACGGCCGAACCAGCGTGCTAAGCAGCGATTGCCGCGAAATTCTGCGTTGCATCCGTTGCGGGGCTTGTTTGAACGTTTGCCCGGTTTTTCGCCAAAGCGGCGGTCACGCTTATCGCAGCGTCTACCCCGGCCCCGTCGGCTCCGTCCTCACCCCGCTGCTTCACCCAGAAGAATTCGCGTCGTTCGCGGATTTACCGAAAGCCTCCAGCTTGTGCGGCGCCTGCAACGAAGTCTGCCCGGTCGATATCCCGATTCCTGACATGCTCCTCAAATTGCGCGGCCGGGGCAAGCGCGAAGGCGCCGCCGAGGCGATGCGCGGCACGCCCCCGATGGGTCCTTGGGCCACTTTGGCGACCCAACCCACGGCCTGGCGCGCTGCCATGAAACTGAGCAAGGCCGCCAACCACGTGCCGCTCAGCCTGGTCCCGCTTCCGGCGTTGCAGCGCTGGACGGAATCCCGCGAATTGCCGGAATTTCGCGGCGGCAAGTTTCGCGAGTGGTTCCGGGAGCGGAAGGGGTAAAACGGGGCACGGGGCCCGTTCCCCGAAGACTCCCGCGCGTGTCGTCTGGGCACGTCGTCCGCGGAACGCTCCCGTTTTACCCCAAATCAACAAGGCACCTCCGGCATGGCAAAGCGCCATTCCTTCGCCTCCTCATCCCAACCGCGCCAGTTGATGAACCGCCACGCGCCCTCGCTGGCGTGGAGGATTTCGCTGTGATCGCCGTTCACCGAAGCCCAAGATCATCGCGCAATCGCAACTGTAGGCGAAAAATCGCGCTCGCGCCTTGAGCCGGCATCTTCCGGCGATAACAGTGCCGGCGATGAAGTTTCCCGCGAAATGCCTGCTTTTGCTCCTCTTGCCGGTTTCGTTAAGCGCAGAGGAGGTGGCGGCGCCGGAACGTTTTTCCGAGGGCCAGGTTTGGTTTTCGGTCGAAATCGAGGCTCGCTCCTTCAATAACGGCGATCACGGTGGGTGGGATTTTTTTGATGGCGAGGCGAAGCAATTCTGGGTCGGGAGCGGGTGGAAATCCGGGGATCGTGGGAAATGGGGGCTTTGGTCGCCGAATGGCGGCGTGGCTGAGTTTAAATCGCCGGTTAATCCAGGCGAAACGGTGCGATTTGCGGGGAAAATCGACTTTGGCGCGAAATCGGTCACGCTTTGGTCGGGAAACGTGGAAATCGCCAGGATCAGCGGCGTTTCGCTGAGCGGCGTGGACCGGGCGCGGACGTTTGTGGCGCGAGGCGGGGATTACCGGCTGGAGCCTCCACGATTCGCGCGTTCGCGGGCGGCGCTGGATGGCGAGCGGCTTTTCGTAGAAAAAATCCGTCCGCTCTTCCGCGAAAAATGCTTGAGCTGCCACGGCGATGATCCGGACAAAATCAAGGGCGGGTTCGACATGCGGACGCGCGCGGGTTTGCTCGCGGGCGGGGAATCGGGCGAGGCGGGGCTGGCGCCGGGCGAACCGGAACGCAGCCCGATCTACGTCGCGGTGACGTGGACGGACGAAAACCTGGAAATGCCGCCGAAGGCCAACGATCGCCTCTCCGCCGAGCAGGTCGCCGATTTGAAAACCTGGATCGCGGCCGGCGCTCCCTGGGTTGAAACGCAGACGAACCTGGAAAAACCCGGGATCGCGGAAAAAGCCGGGGTTTGGTCCAAACCGGACGCGGACGGCCGGGTTCGAATTTCCACGAGCGGAGGTTTGAACGAGGATTGGACGAACCGAACCTACGATTCCGCGGACGTCTGGGCGTTTCGCCCGCGAACCCGGGTTTCGCCGCCAAAATCTCCAACCGCGCATCCGGTTGACTCCTTCGTGGACGCGCGGCTGGCGGAAGCCGGGATCGAACCCGCGCCTCGCGCCGGCGACCGGGATTTGCGCCGCCGCCTCTCCTACAGCCTCACCGGTTTGCCCCCGAACCCGGAGGACGCGGACGTTTCCTACGAAGCGCTGCTGGATCGCCTGCTCGACAGCCCGCATTTCGGCGAACGCATGGCGCAGCACTGGCTGGACGTGGTTCGTTACGCGGACAGCAACGGCTTTTCCCGCGATGAACTCCGCCCGGACGCGCATCGCTACCGGACTTACGCGATCGAAAGCTTCAACGCGGACAAGCCTTACGATCGGTTCGTGCGGGAGCAAATCGCCGGCGATGAGCTGGGAATCGCCGGTCAGGAGGCGCTCGGTTTTCTCTGGATGGGCCCGTGGGAAATGACGAACATGACCAGTGCCGCGGTGGCGCGCCAGATGTGGCTGGACGACGTGGTCAACAGCATCGGCATCACGTTTCTGGGCCAGGAATTGCGCTGCGCGAAGTGTCACGACCACAAATTCGATCCCATCCCGACGCGCGATTTTTACGCGATGCAGGCGGTGTTCGGCGCGACGAAGCATCACGTGAAAGCTGGCAGGTTCGAGGTTCAGCCGCGCCAGGCGGAGACGGTTTCGATTCTGAAAGGCGGGTCGCTGGAATCGCCGCTCGAGCCGGTTGCGCCCGGGTTTTTGAGCGCGGTTAGGATGGCTGGGAAATTCCCGGTTTCGGCCGAAAACCGGCGCCGCGCGGCTCTGGCGAACTGGATCGCGGCGGAGGAGAATCCGCTGACGGCGCGGGTCATGGTGAATCGCGTTTGGGCCTGGCATTTTGGGCGCGGGCTGGTGGCGACGCCGAACGGTTTTGGCGTGGTGGGATCGAAGCCGAGCCACCCGGAACTGCTGGACTGGCTGGCGAATTGGTTTGTGGAAAACGGGTGGTCGGTGAAGAAACTCACGCGGCTCTTGCTGACGAGCGAAGCCTACCAACGAAGCTCAGCCAAGCCCAGCGAGGCTCATGAGCGCGATCCGGACAACCGGCTTTTGGCTGCGTTTCGTCCCCGCCGGCTCACCGCGGAGGAGATTCGCGACAGCATGCTGGCGGCGAGCGGCGAGCTGAATTCGCGCGTTGGCGGCCCGAGTTTTCGCGCCGAGATCAATTGGGAGGTCGCGTTTCAGCCGCGTTTGACGATGGGCAAAATCGCCCCGCCCTGGCAGCCGGATTCCAGCCGCGCGGAACGGAATCGGCGCTCGATTTACGCGATGCGGGTGCGGAATTTGGGGCATCCGCTGATGGAGGTGCTGAATCGTCCGCTCAGCGAGCTTTCCTGCGAAATGCGGGATGAAACGACGGTGGTGACCCAGGCGTTTTCGCTGTTTCACGGGCAATTCGCGAACGCGCGGGCGTTGGCCCTGGCGAATCGCGCGATGACGGAAGCGGCTAACCTGGAAGCTGGGATTTTCCAGGTTTTCGCCCACGTTTTCGGGCGTTCGCCGAGTAAGGCGGAGGCTGAGCGGTCGTTGGCCCACGTTTCGAAAATGCTCGAACATCATCGCGCGAATTCGCCGGAACGGACCGAGCTTCCCACGGAGGTGACGCTTTCCAACGTGATCGAAGAAACCGGCGAACCGGCGTATTCGACCTTCAAGCTGGACAAACTGGCGAACTACGAGCGCGACCTCCAACCCTGGGACGCGAACGCCGAAACGCGGGCGCTTGCCGAGCTTTGCCTGGTGCTGTTAAATTCGAGCGAATTTTTGCATGTTTACTGATCCCACCAAACGCGAATTCCTCTTCGGCCTTGGCGCGACCTTGGGAACGGTGGCGCTGAACGGCATTCTGCGCGCCGAAACGCAGACGAACCCGCTCGCGCCGAAACCCGTCCATCACGCCGCCAAGGCGAAGCGCTGCATTTTCCTCTACATGGCCGGCGGGCCGGGCCACATCGACACGTTCGACCCGAAGCCGGAACTCACCAAGCGCAACGGCGAGCTTTTCCGGAACAACGACCGCCTAACCTCGAACATGGCTCGCGGCGAGCGGCGCTACGTCGGGACGCCGTTTGGATTCCGGCAGGTCGGCGAATCGGGCATCTGGATGTGCGATCGCTGGAAACATTTGCCGGAGGTCGCAGACGAGCTTTGCGTTTACCGTGGTTGCCAGGGCGAATCGGTGAATCACCCGACGGCGAACCTGCACATGAACACCGGCAACCGGTTCGGCGGCGATCCGGGCGTGGGATCCTGGGTCAGCTACGGGTTGGGGACCGAAAACCAGAACCTGCCGAGTTTCGTCGTGCTCCCCGGCGAGTATTACCCGCAGGCCGGCGCGGCGAACTGGTCGAACGGTTTTTTGCCGGCCCATTTCCAGGGAACGCCGCTTCGATCCAAAGGCTCGCCGATTCTGGATTTGTATCCTCCGAAAGGCGTGCCGCGGGAGGTCGAGCGGGCGAACCTGGATTTGCTGGCGGAGTTCGAGCGCGACCACGCCGCGAAGCATCCGGAGCACGAATCGCTCGCCGTGCGGATGCACAACTACGAGCTGATGTACCGGATGCAGACCGAGGTGCCGGGAGTGCTGGACATCGACGGCGAAGACGCGAAAACGCGGGAGATGTACGGGATCGGCGAGGCGAAGACCGATTCATTCGGACGCCGCTGCCTGCTGGCCCGGCGCTTGGTGGAAAAGGGCGTGCGTTTCGTCCAGGTTTACTCCGTGGGCTGGGATTCGCACGACGATCTCCGCAACGCGCACAGCGCCCGGATTCTGTCCGTGGACAAGCCGATGACGGCGTTGATTCGCGATTTGAAGCGGCGCGATTTGCTGGATGAAACGCTGATCGTCTGGTGCGGCGAATTCGGCCGTTCCCCGGATAACGCCGCCAAACGCGGTCGCGAGGGAGCAGGCCGGGATCACAACCCCAAAGGCATGGCCGTGCTCTTCGCCGGCGGCGGGGTGAAGGCGGGAACCTACGTCGGCGCCACGGATGAAATTGGCGCTGAGGCGGTGGACGTGGAGCACCCGATCAAGGATCTGCACGCGACGATTTTGCACTTGTTAGGGCTGGATGACAACAAGCTCACGTTTTTCCACGGCGGGCGTTACAAACAGCTCAGCCAGACGGGCGGGGAGGTGATTCGGGAGATTGTGGGGTAATTTCGATGGCATCACAGGGAACGGAGAACCCGTCCTTCGATTCGGACTTGAATCCGGCGTCTTCACTCGCCTTGTTGCCGTGATTGAGAGGCAATCTCATTTGCCCATGAAACTCACCATCGCCTCCTTGCTTTTTCTGTTCACCGCTCCCGTCGGCGCCGCGCCGCCGGAAGCGGAAATCGCGGCTGAGCTTGATGCGAATTGGCCCGGATTTCGCGGCAACGGCAGCAGCACGACCAACCTGACGAACGTCCCGCTGTCCTGGTCGGATGGCGAATTAGCTTGGTCGGCTGACCTCGCCGGTTATGGCCAATCCAGCCCCGTCATCTGGGAAAATCAGGTTTTCGTCACTAGCACCGGCGGTTCGAACAAAGAGCAACTCTTCGTCGAAGCCTTCGATCTCCAAACCGGCGCGTTAGCCTGGAAACGCGAGTTTGCCGCCTCGCAGACGGCCGTCGAGGTAACCAAAATGATCTCCCAAGGCGCCCCGACGCCCGCCACGGACGAAGCCGGGGTCTACGCGTTTTTCGAAAGCGGCGACCTGGTGGCGCTGGATCATGCCGGCGAAACGCGTTGGCAACGCAGCCTAACCAAGGAGTACGGCAACTTCATCGGCGGTCACGGCATCGGAAGCTCGCTGGTGAACGCGCCTGAGGTTTTGGTTTTGTTAGTCGATCACGAGGGGCCGTCCTACCTCGTCGCCATCGATAAATCGACGGGCGAAAACGCCTGGAAAACGGAGCGCAATCCCCGTGTTTCCTGGGCCACGCCGCTTTTCCTGGAACACGATGGCGTGGGTCAGTTGGTCGTCAGTTCGAACCAGGAACTGGCCGCGTTTCGGCTCGCTGACGGCGAAAAGCTCTGGTGGATCGACGGCGTGGAGCGCAACACCGTCGCCTCTCCTACGACGAACGGCGAAATCATCGTGATCGGCTCCTCCGAGCCGCAAAACAGCCTCGCCGTGACCGTTGGCGGCCGCGGCAATGTGACTGCGACCCACCTTAAGTGGCGCGCAAAATCGGTCACCACCAGCTTCGGCTCCCCGCTGCTGGTGGGCGACCGCGCCTTCTTCGTCAATCGCGCCGGAGCGCTGCAATCGACGAATTTGGCCGACGGCTCACTTCAGTGGGAACGCCGCCTGCCAGCCAGCACCTGGGCCTCGCCGCTGGCCACGCCGCAGCGGCTCTATTTCTTCTGCAACAACGGCCATACCATCGTGCTAAGCCGTGATTGCGACGCAGACACCCCGCCTCTGGCCGAAAACGTGCTGACCATCGGCGAGGGGACCAAACTCTACGGATTCGCCGTCGCGCCGGGACGTATCGTCATGCGCAGCGGGCGGAAGTTGTTCGTAGCAGGGGATTAGGTGCCGCGCTACGTTCCATTCACACGTCCACGATGAAAATTTGGCTAGCCATCCTCCTGCTCGCTTCCGCCAACGCGGTGGCTGGCGAATGGGCTGAAGTATCGGCGGAAAAAGCTGGGCTGGACCTGCGTTTGCTGGAACAAGCGCGTGATTACGCGCTGACCGGCGGCGGGTCCGGATTCATCACCCGCAACGGCAAGCTGGTGCTGCAGTGGGGCGACCCGAAAAAGCGCTACGACCTGAAATCGACCACCAAATCCATCGGCGTGACCGCATTGGGCCTGGCGCTGGCCGATGGCAAGGTGAAGCTCGCCGACAAGGCAGCCGACCATCACCCTGACTTCGGAGCTAAGCCGGGTTCGAACCAAAAATCCGGTTGGTTACCCAAAATCACCCTCCAGCATCTGGCGACCCAAACTGCCGGTTTCCGCAAACCTGGCGGCTACACGGAATTGCTCTTCGAACCCGGGACAAAGTGGGATTATAGCGATAGCGGACCGAATTGGCTGGCGGAGTGCCTGACGCTGGCCTACCGCCGCGACATGCGCGAGTTGCTCTTCGAGAGGGTGTTCGCGCCGCTCGGGATTTTACCCAGCGACCTAAGCTGGAGGGCGAACGCCTACCGGCCGCGCCAGATTGAGGGCATCGAGCGCCGCGAATTCGGCTCCGGCATTTCGGCCAACGTGGACGCAATGGCGCGCATCGGCCTGCTCTATCTGCGCCAGGGCGAGTGGCAGGGCCGGCAACTGATTGCGCGTGATTTCGTGCGAATGGCGAGCCAACCGGTGGACGGTGTGGTGGGTTTGTCAGAGCACGGCGAACGCTTTGACAATGCCTCGGATCACTACGGCTTGCTTTGGTGGAACAACGCAGACGGCACCCTGACAAACGTGCCAACCGACGCGTTCTGGTCCTGGGGATTGCACGATAGCCTCATCGTGGTGATGCCCTCGCTCGGCATCGTGGCTGCGCGCGCCGGCAGGGGCTGGAAACGGGCAAATGGCGGACATTACGACGTCCTGGAGCCGTTTTTGAGCCCGATCGCGGCCGCGGCAAGACCAAAAACCGCCGATTTCCGCATTGAGTGGGCGCCACCATCAACGATCGTCCGCAAAGCGCGCGGCAGCGACAACTGGCCGCTAACCTGGGGTGATGACGGGGCCCTCTACGGCGCGTATGGCGACGGCCGCGGCTTCCAACCGCTTGTGCCCAAGAAGCTAAGCCTGGGGCTTGTCGGGATCACCGGCGGGCCGGACGATTTTGTGGGGACAAACCTGCACGCGCCCTCCATCGAGCAATACGGCGGCGGTTCCAGCGGCGGCAAGGCCAGTGGCATGCTGATGGCCGGCGGCACGCTTTACATGTGGGTGCGCAACCGGAAAAACAGCCAGTTGGCCTGGTCTGAGGATCGTGGCAAGAGCTGGCGCTGGGCGGACTGGAAATTCACCACCAGCTTTGGCGCGCCGACATTTCTCAACTTTGGCGCGAACTATGCCGGCGCCATCGACGACTTCGTCTACGTTTACTCCTTCGACAGTGACAAAGCCTACAAACCCGCGGCCGACCGGATGGTTCTGGCCCGCGTTCCCCGCAAAATGATTCGCAACCGCGAGGCTTACGCCTTTTTCGTGGAACGCGGCGGCGAAGGCGCGGTTTGGTCCCCCGACATCGCCCGGCGCGGCGCGGTTTTCGAGGATCGCGGCGAATGTTATCGCAGTGGCGTCAGCTACAACGCGGGTTTGGGCCAATTCGTCTGGGCGCAGATCAAAGGCGCCAACAGCGGCTCCACGCGGTTCAAAGGCGGGCTGGCGGTTTACTTCGCGGATGCGCCGTGGGGCCCGTGGCGAGAGATTTTTCGCGCCAAAACCTGGGACACCGGCCCTGGTGAATCAGCGAGTTTTCCGCCGAAGTGGATGAGCGAGGATGGCCGCGAAATGCACCTGGTTTTCTCCGGCGAAGACGCGTTTTCCGTGCGCAAGGCGACGGTTTTCGGGCAACGTTAGGGAATTGGCGCTCGCCGTCCGCCCAAGCCATCTCCGCGATAGAAGACAAAGACGATGCGTGATTTTTTCTGGAGAAAGGCTTCTTCGAGATCCTTTATCACTCTCACGGACAAGAATTCGCTTTTTGGGCCTCCCGCTTCCGGACGGAAACTTACTCCGCCGCGAACGCCTCGAAGGCTTCGGCGATTTTCGCTTCTTTTTCGTCTCCACGGTGAAAAACCACCCGGTAACGCAGGGTTAACGACTCGCCTTTGGCCAATTTCAGGGTGCCGTCCGCCTCTTTGGCCACGCTCTTCATGCCAAACGGATTCGCCGTGAACAGGCCGTAGGTCCTGGCGTGCCACGGGGTGGGGTGGCGCATGTTTTTAGGATGATCCAGGATGGCCACACCGAGGTGCTCGCCTTCCACCGGGCCGTTAAAGTCGCACCAGGCGGCTCGTTTTCCCCAGGCAGCTTTGTCGCGATCTCCGTTGCTGTTGACGATGGCTCCGCTTTGTTTGGCATCCACGCACATGCTGTGAGCCACGCGGAGATTGAACCCGGAATCCTTGGCGTCACCCAGCGTTACTCCGTTTTCGCCGCCGGTAAACGTTAGTTGAGCATCGACGATGCGCGAGCCGGTGTCAGCATCCATGTGAAAGCGAAAAACGCGCACGTCGCTCATCAACGTGTTGCCGGCACTGTCGCGGTAATCGTTGGTCACCTCCAAAACCGCGGAATCTCCCGCGCTTTCGGCCTTTTTGATCGCGGTGTGCACTGTTGCCCCCAGCCCCGCTAGCCGTTTTTGCAATTCCGCCGGCTTTTTGGCGTAGCGCTGCTCCAGGGTAAGGGGCTCATGCCAGGTATCGAAGCCGTTCACGCGCTGGTGTCCGAACCAAAACGAGCGATGATGCGGATGATCCTGATTTTCGCCGGGCACGTCCTTCATGGGGTAGGCGCGGGTCATCTCTTTGCCTGTCGGACCAACGACCGGCCAAAAATACGGCTTGTTCGTCTCGTGGCCGAAGTTGTATTTCGTGAAAAGTTGGCCATCGATTTGGATTTCCACGCCGTCGTCGGCGTTTTTGACGGTGAATTCCGCGGAAATCGCCACAAGCGGGGTGAGAAGGACAGCGGCGATGAAAAGGAGGGAAACGTTCATGGCTCACCTTTGGAAGAGGACCCTCTGAAGTCAAGCCACATGGCTGCGTTGGTCAGCGATGGCGAAAACCCCCGAAAAACCTGAAAAAATCGAAAAAAGTACGGAGGGGACCAAAGGGACAATCCTCCGAAACACGTCCCTCCCGTCCCTTTCGTCCTTTTGGTCCCTTCCCGAAAATCACGCTGCCGGTTCGGTCAATTTTGCGCATGCGAGGGGTTGGAATCCCTGCGCGATCAGCCCAAATCACGACCCTGACGAGTGCATAAAAAAGTCTCGCCACCGTTTCCGATGGCGAGACTGCGAGCGTTGCTCCGCTGCACAACCACTCGCCCGTGCAGCGGCGCTAGTTAACCCAGTTACACCACAGACAGGCATCGCGCGCCAACGCGACGCCAAAGTATTCGGTTTCAAAAAAAATTTGTGAGTCTGGGGAAGCCGGGAGGCGAGGATTCTCAAATTTGGATGTCGGTTATGATAGCGTTGTCAGAAATGAATGCAATCCCAATTTCAAAAAATTGAACAAAATCAGCATAAATTGAGGATCTTGGGGCTCGGATAGGACCAAATCGTGTGAAAATCCGGCTCAATGTCAGGATTTGGGCAACAACTCAGGAATCGGCGATCGCCGTCTTTGCCCGTCACAATCATGGTCACGTTGATGCGGGCGCCTCTCGAAAGTGGCTGAGTGTGAGGGATTTTTAGCCAAATCCCCCATCCCGCCGGCATTTCCAGCACTTGCGTTTCGGTAGCGGCGTCCGGCGCGAATTTCGGCTCGGTAATTCGGGCGTTGGTTAGGCGCTGGCTCCACCACGCTCCGGTAGGACTCACGTTCCATTCCTGGTAATGGGTGGAATCCGGCTCTCTTATGAACAACTCAGCCACATCTTGTTCCCACAGCCCTTCCACAAAGGCGCCGCAGGCGTGGGACGAGCATTTTGGCTCCATTTCGGCCGCGGCCAGGTAGTGAAAATGCGTGGGTGTTTCGGCAAGGGCGAATTCCGCCCGGAAATCGAGCCGGCGGCCGGTCCAATCGGTTTTGAAAGTTTGGCGAGGCAGGTCCGTCAGGGTTTCGAACGACAAATCGGCGGAAGAGCGATGAATCCGGGGCGCGAGCGGCATACGCAGGGCTACCACAAAAAGAACGGCCTGTCATTTGCACGGACGCAGGCTACGCCTAACGTTTTTGCGATGAGATCGCGCATTTTACCCATTTTCCTCATTTTGGCTGGGATGATCGCTGCTTTTGCGCAAGGTCACTTTCGCCGTCACACCGCCACGGATTCCAAGCCACTGCGACTGGTTCGCGCAAATTCGTCGCCACGCGGCCAAAACGTCAGCCAAATTCGGGTGAACGGCCAGACTCGCGAGGTGCAATCCAACGGCATCCCGGATCACAAGGTGGGCCGGTTCCCAAATCCCGGCAACACGAACGAAATTCGGCCCCAGCAGCACCGCTACAGTCTGTCTGCCGAGCCCGAAACCCGGGCGCAAGCCACGCCAGCCGAGTTGGGGCCCGTGGGTGTCGCCGTCAACGGGATTCCCTTCGATCCCGGCGCCGCGGAGTTTTGGCAGGGTGACCCGCGCTCGGGCTGGAACTATGAAGCGCTGGGTGGAGCCGTTCCCCTCGGTTTGGACGAAAATCACGCCCACGTGCAGCCGACGGGCGCCTACCATTATCATGGCTTGCCGACTCTGCTGCTGAAAGATTTGGGGGTTGCCGCCGGGAGCCATTCGCCGCTGGTGGGCTGGGCTGCGGACGGGTTCCCGATTTACGCGCTCTACGGCTTTGAGGACCCGGACGACGCCACATCGCGCGTGGTGGAAATGAGGTCCAGCTACCGGCTCAAAGAGGGACGCCGGCCCGGAGGCGACGAGCCGGATGGTGACTATGACGGCGCGTTCGTGCAGGATTACGAGTTCGTGCCCGGGTTGGGAGACTTGGATGAGTGCAACGGCCGCGAAACCGTCTCCCCGGAGTTTCCGCAAGGCACTTACGCCTACTTTTTGACGCAAGACTGGCCGGTTGTTCCGAGAGCGATGCGTGGGGAACCTGCAAAAATGCGGGGAGAGATGCCCCGCGGACCTGGGGGCCGGCGTCCGCCACCTCCGCCGCCTGGCAAACGCCCTCCGCCACCGCCGAAAAGGCGTTGATGAGCGCCACAAATCGGGTTTTGGGGTTTGGACATCCAACAGCCTGCCGGAAGGCGGAAAAATCCAAAAAACCGTTCTCCCGTTGCATTTGACGTCTAATTTGGCCTAGGATGAGACCGAACACCCATGGAAAGCCCCGTCGCGCAAGACCTTACCAATCAGTTGGCCAAAGATCCCGAAAACTGGGACGTCCGCTGCCGCCTGGCCGAGCAATTGGTCATGGAAGGGCGCGGGGCTGAGGCCGTCACCGTCCTGGATTCCGCCGACGAGCCACCCGAATACGAGCCCCACATCCTTAAAGCGGCGGAAATCTACTCCGCGCAGGATCCCCGCCGCGCCGTGCCGCTTTTGCACGCGTATTTGACCGAATGCCCGGAATCGAGCCTGGGTCACCTGGCCATGGCGGTTACGGCGGCCAAGCTGGGTGACATTTCCGGTGCCACGCAGTACTATGAGGTGGCTTTGAGTCTGAACAAGGCTTACCGCGACCCCGATTTTGAAGAAAAATACGGAATCTCGATCGAAAACGCGCCTCCGGCCATGACGGCGAAGACGGCGACCGTTCCGCTGCCCTTGCCTTCGCAGGCTGATGAGGTCGAAACCGCCGAGCCGCAGGCAGAGATCGAACCCTCGCCTGTTCCCGAGCCCGATTTCGGCGATGATGTCGAAGATTTGCCGCGCCCGGCCGCGGTTGAGGAAGCCAAGGAACAGCCGGCGACGAATGCAGAACCAGCGCCGGGCGCCAGATCCAGGCGAAAAACCAAGTCCGGCCGTGCGATGGGTTGCGTGCTGATGTTGGTGACGGCTGTGGCGGTGTTTTTGCTCTGCTGGCTGGTCACCATCTTGATCGTGAAGGCGAATCTGGGCGGAGGCTGATCATTTGGCAGACGTGAAACTCTTAGCTTGGCATCGGCTTCTTGGCCTCATTCTCAAGGACTTCTTCTTCGGGACGCGCTTTGAGGTTGAGTTGGAAAAAGACCTCTCCGAGCAACAGCAACTGGCGGACATCGTGGTGCTGGAGGACACCGGGTCGGAACTGCCGAAACCGCCGCCCCGAGAATTGCCCGACGGAATGGAGTTCCTCAAGGAAACCAACGTCATTTCCTTCAAATCGCTGAACGAAGCCTTCGATCGCTTTGCGCTGCTGGAACTTGGAGCGCACGGAGTGGCCCTGGCCAAGTTGCACGCCAAAGACGATTGGAAGGCCTACCTGGACAAAAAGATGACCCTGTTCGCCCTGACCACCCGCCGTCCGACCACCGGCACGATGGCCAAGTTGATGAAAAATACCGCCAAGAACGACGTTTTCAAGGTCGATCTGCTAGGTTTTCGCGTGATTGTCATCGTCCTATCCAAGGCCCCGAAGTCGAAGCGCAACGCAATTTGGAATCTGTTCAGCGGGCGGCCCAACCTCATGCAATTTGGCGCACGGAATTATCGGTGGAAAAGGCGACCGGTTTTGGGTATTTTCCGCAGACTCTACCAAAAATTCAAACTGGAAGGAATCGAGATGCCCTACACCCTGGACGACTTTGTTCGCGAACACTATCCCGCGGAATTGAAAGAGATGCCGCGAAAGAAGCGGCTCGAAATTTTGGCCGAGTTGCCGGTTAATGAACGCTTGGAGGGAATCTCCGCCGAGGAATTGCGCGAGCGGCTAAAGGCGTTGGAGAAGGATAAAAGCGATAACTGAACGCCAAGAGTCTGTTGTTCCTGGTTGTTTTGTTCGATGGCGAAAAGAAGCCAGAAATCTCCTCCTTGACATTCAAGCCGCCTTGCTTTTTGCAACTTCGGTTTGCCGATCTCCGTTTCCACCGCGAGATGGCAGACGTGAAACTCTTAGCTTGGCATCGGCTTCTTGGCCTCATTCTCAAGGACTTCTTCTTCGGGACGCGCTTTGAGGTTGAGTTGGAAAAAGACCTCTCCGAGCAACAACAACTGGCGGACATCGTTGTGCTGGAGGACACCGGATCGGAACTGCCGAAACCGCCGCCCCGAGAATTGCCCGACGGAATGGAGTTCCTCAAGGAAACCAACGTCATTTCCTTCAAATCGCTGAACGAAGCCTTCGATCGCTTTGCGCTGCTGGAACTTGGGGCGCACGGAGTGGCCCTGGCCAAGTTGCACGCTAAAGACGATTGGAAGGCCTACCTGGACAAAAAGATGACCCTGTTCGCCCTGACCACCCGCCGTCCGACCACCGGCACGATGGCCAAGTTGATGAAAAATACCGCCAAGAACGACGTTTTCAAGGTCGATCTGCTAGGTTTTCGCGTGATTGTCATCGTCCTATCCAAGGCCCCGAAGTCGAAGCGCACCGGTTTTGGGTACGCAATTTGGAATCTGCCCTACACCCTGGACGATTTTGTTCGCGAACACTATCCCGCGGAATTGAAAGAGATGCCGCGAAAGAAGCGGCTCGAAATTTTGGCCGAGTTGCCGGTTAATGAGCGCTTGGAGGGGATTTCCGCTGAGGAACGTTTGGAGGGAATCTCCGCCGAGGAATTGCGCGAGCGGCTAAAGGCGTTGGAGAAGGATAAAAGCGATAACTGAACGCCAAGAGTCTGTTGTTCCTGGTTGTTTTGTTCGACGGCGAAAAGAAGCCAGAAATCTCCTCCTTGACATTCAAGCCGCCTTGCTTTTTGTAACTTCGGTTTGCCGATCTCCGTTTCCACCGCGAGATGGCAGATGTGAAACTCTTAGCTTGGCATCGGCTTCTTGGCCTCATTCTCAAGGACTTTTTCTTCGGGACGCGCTTTGAGGTTGAGTTGGAAAAAGACCTCTCCGAGCAACAGCAACTGGCGGACATCGTGGTGCTGGAGGACACCGGGTCGGAACTGCCGAAACCGCCGCCCCGAGAATTGCCCGACGGAATGGAGTTCCTCAAGGAAACCAACGTCATTTCCTTCAAATCGCTGAACGAAGCCTTCGATCGCTTTGCGCTGCTGGAACTTGGGGCGCACGGAGTGGCCCTGGCCAAGTTGCACGCCAAAGACGATTGGAAGGCCTACCTGGACAAAAAGATGACCCTGTTCGCCCTGACCACCCGCCGTCCGACCACCGGCACGATGGCCAAGTTGATGAAAAATACCGCCAAGAACGACGTTTTCAAGGTCGATCTGCTAGGTTTTCGCGTGATTGTCATCGTCCTATCCAAGGCCCCGAAGTCGAAGCGCAACGCAATTTGGAATCTGTTCAGCGGGCGGCCCAACCTCATGCAATTTGGCGCACGGAATTATCGGTGGAAAAGGCGACCGGTTTTGGGTATTTTCCGCAGACTCTACCAAAAATTCAAACTGGAAGGAATCGAGATGCCCTACACCCTGGACGATTTTGTTCGCGAACACTATCCCGCGGAATTGAAAGAGATGCCGCGAAAGAAGCGGCTCGAAATTTTGGCCGAGTTGCCGGTTAATGAGCGCTTGGAGGGGATTTCCGCTGAGGAACGTTTGGAGGGAATCTCCGCCGAGGAGCGCTTGGAGGGAATTTCGCCAAGGAATTGCGCGAGCGGCTGAAGGCGTTGGAGAAGGATAAAAGCGATAACTGAACGGCAGTATCCCTTGCCTGCCTTATTTAGGAGCGCCAGCGCGACAAGGGCGTCCAGGTTGTCATCTGTCATTCGTCATTTTGCGGACCGGGCCGTGAAATGTCACAATTTGTCGCTGGCTATTGTGTGACATTTTCGTAAGGAAAGCATCACCACTTACCCACCACCACCATGCCCTCCAAACACTGGATCGGTTTCGACCTTGGCGGAACCAAAATGATGGCGAGCCTGCTCGACCAAAAGTTGAACGTGCTCGGCTCTAAACGCAAAAGCACCAAGGGCCACGAAGGCGCCGACCGCGGCTTGGAACGAATTATCAACCTGATCCAGGATCTGCTGGCCGATCACAAGCTCGAGGCCAAAGACATCTCCGGAATTGGGATGGCTTGTCCTGGCGTAGTGAATTTGCACACCGGTGTGCTGCGGCGCGCACCGAATCTCGGCTGGAAGGAGGTTCCCATCGCCAAGGTGCTGCGTTCGCGGTTTAAGGCCCCGATTCACATCCTCAACGACGTGGACGCCGGCGCTTACGGCGAGTATGCGCACGGAGCAGGCAAGGGCGCGAGCACGTTGGTCGCGGGTTTTCCCGGCACGGGGATTGGAGGCGGCTGCGTCATCAACGGCAGGTTGTTGACCGGCAAAAACGCTTCGTGCATGGAAATCGGGAATCTGCGGGTCCTTTCCGCCGGATTGACCGGCCGGGTAGGTGAGCCGCCGAATATCGAGAGCATCGCCAGCCGGTTGGGAATCGCCAGCGCCGCCGCGGCAGAGGCTTATCGGGGCAGCGCGCCGGCGTTGCTGGAGGAGGCCGGCACGGACATTCAGGCGATCAAAAGTGGGGCGATTGCCAAGGCCATCAAGTCTGGAGATGACTCGATGCGCGAAATTGTGGAAAACGCCGCGCATTACCTCGGCATCAGCATCGCAGGGCGTGGTGGATTTGTTAGGGCCGGACGTCATCGTGCTGGGAGGCGGTTTGGTGGAAAAGTTGCCGGAATTGTTTCTCGACGGGGTGCGCGGGGCCATCCAACGTTACGCCAGCCCCGCGTTGGCAGAAGAAGTCGACGTTCGCGAAGCCAAGCTGGGCGATGATGCGGTTGTTGTCGGCGCTGCGGCTTACGCCAAGGCCAACGCTTCCGCCGAAACTTAGGAAGCCCCCAAGTTGATGATCGACATCCCCTTTCGCAGCAAAGAAGTTAGCTGGCTCTCGTTCAACCACCGCGTTCTCCAGGAGGCGCAATCAGCCAATGTCCCGCTGTTGGAGCGTGTGAAGTTTTTGGGCATCTATTCCTCGAACCTCGACGAGTTTTTTCGCGTCCGGGTGGCGACGTTGCGGCGATTGGTGGACATCGGCCTGCCGCACGAGGAAATCGGCATTCCCGACCCCAAAAAGACGCTGCGCGAGGTCAACGGCATCCTCAAAAGCGAGACGGAAATCTTCAATCAGACCTACGCCCGGGTTTTCAAGCAACTGGAGAAGGAGCACATCAAGCTGATTACCGACCAGGAGGTGCCGCGGGATTTGCGCGGTTACCTGGACGAGTTCCTGGAGCGCGACGTTTTGCCGCGCCTGATGCCGATCACCATCAAATCGACTTCCGAGCTGAGCGGACTGCGGGACCGGCCCATGTACCTGGCCGTGCGGATGTCGAAAAAATCCGGCGTCGGCCGCAACAATCACGCGTTGATCGAAATTCCGGACGAATTGCCGCGTTTTCACATTTTGCCCAAGTTAGGCGAAGACCAGTTGGTCATGTACGTGGACGACGTGATTCGTTTTGGGCTGAAATCGCTCTTTGAATCGACGCAATTCGATCGATTTGAGTCCTACGCCCTCAAATTCACCCGCGACGCGGAATGGGAGTTCGACAACGACTTCACAGAAAGCTTTTTCGAGCAAGTTAGCGAGGGATTAAAGGCGCGGCTGGCCGGCCGGCCGGTGCGCGTCAATTATGATGAGGCGATGCCGCGCGCGTTTTTGCGCCTGGTGCTGAAGGGGCTGGAACTCACCAGCGACGAAGGCTACGAATATCCCGGCGCGCGTTATCATAACAGGAAGGATTTGATGAATTTCCCGAAATTCGGGCGCACGGATCTGCTTCCGAATCCCATTACGCCGGTTATACCAAAAGAGCTGCAAACGCGCGAACGGCTGAGCGTCATGCGCGTTATGCGGGAGGGCGATTTGCTGCTGCACTTTCCCTACCACTCCTTCAACCACTTTTTGGATCTTTTGCGCGAAGCCAGCATGGATCCGCTGGTCAGGAGCATCAAGCTCACGCAGTACCGCCTGGCCAAACGCAGTTGCGTGGCCCGCGCCATGATGAGCGCCGTGCAGAACGGAAAAGAGGTGTTTGTGATGGTGGAACCCACGGCGCGCTTTGACGAGGAAGCCAACATCCGCTGGGCGCGGCAATATCGCGATTCCGGCGTGCAAGTCGTCCTGGGCGTGCCGGGATTAAAGGTGCACTCCAAGCTGTGCCTCATCGAGCGGAATGAAGGCGGGCACATCCGCTACTACAGCTGCCTGGGAACCGGAAATTTCAACGAAGACACGGCCACGCTATATACCGACCACATGCTGTTGACGTATAACCAGGAACTTGGGCAAGACGTCGATCAAATCTTCAAATTTTTCCAGCGCAACTACAAGGGCCCGCGTTTGCAGCATTTGTCCTGCGCGCCTTTTACGCTTCGCGAGCATATCTACGAACTCATCGACCGGGAGATTGAAAACGCCAAAAACAGCAAGCCGGCTGAAATTTGGATCAAAAATCAACAACCTGGCGGATGTTGAGGTCGTTCGGCGTCTTTACCAGGCTGCCCAAGCCGGGGTGAAGATGCGCATGATCGTGCGTTCCATGTTTTCACTGATCACCGAGTCCAGCGGCTATAGCGATAACATCGAGGCGATCGGCATCGTGGATCAATTGCTGGAGCACACCCGAATCCTCAAATTCCACAACGGCGGCAAGCTGCGGTTTTTTATCTCGTCAGCCGATTTTCTGCCGCGCAACTTCGACAGCCGCTGCGAGACGCTGGTCCCCATCTACGATGCCGCGCTGCAAATCCAGTTGGACGGAATACCTGCAACTGCAATGGAAGGACACCGCCAAGGCGCGGGTCTTGGATAGCGGGTTAACCAACAAGGTGCGCCACCATCCCCGCGGAGACGATAAAGTCCGTGCGCAGGCCGCCATCATGGAGTATTTGGAGCACTTGGCTGAAGGGAACAACGGAAACTCAGCGCCATGACCACGGGAATCATCGACTACGGAGCGGGAAATCTGCGCAGCGTCCACAAAGCGGTGGAAACGCTGGATTTTTCCGCGCGCATCATCCAAAAACCGGACCAGCTGGACCAAATCGACACCCTCATCCTGCCCGGCGTCGGTGCGTTTGGCGATTGCGTGCATCACCTGCACCAGCAGGGCGCTTTGGGAGCCCATTCGCTCGTGGATCCAGGCGGACCGGCCGTATTTTGGCATCTGCCTCGGCTACCAGATCCTCTTCGCCGGGAGCGAGGAATCGCCGGACGTGGAAGGGTTGGGCGTCTTCGCCGGCCGAGTGGTGCGTTTCCCAAAGTCCGACCTCAAGGTCCCGCACATGGGCTGGAACGAGATTTCGCCAACCCACGCGGACGACCCCACTTTGGGCGGATTTGCCGCCGCACCCGCACGTTTACTTCGTCCACTCCTTTTACCCCCGGCCTGATGACGCCGCCATCGTCGCCTCCACCGCGGATTACGGCGTGCCGTTCGCTTCCAGCATCCGCAGCGGCAACATCGTGGCCACGCAGTTTCACCCGGAGAAAAAGCCAGGCGCTGGGGCTGCGAATTTTGGGCAATTTTCTGGAGTCCGCGGGCAAATTGGCGGCCGGCGTGTAGTTCCCGCGCCGGTTGCATTCCCGGCATGCCGGGCTAACCTCAGCGCCATGAAAATCGTGCTCGCATACTCCGGCGGTCTGGACACCAGCGTTCTGCTCAAGTGGCTGGGCCAGACTCGCGGCGCGGAGGTCATCGCCTACTGCGCGGACGTCGGTCAGGAAGAAGAATTGGACGGCTTGGAAGACAAGGCCCTGGCCACCGGCGCCAGCAAGTGCTTCATCGGCGATTTGCGCGAAGAATTCGCCCGCGACTTCATTTTTCCCATGTTTCAGGCCAACGCGCTCTACGAGGGCCAATACCTGCTGGGCACGAGCATTGCCCGGCCCTGCATCGCCAAAGGCATGCTGGACATCGTCCGCCAGGAAGGCGCGGACGCCATCGCTCACGGCGCAACGGGCAAGGGCAACGACCAGGTGCGCTTCGAACTCACCGCCGCCGCGTTGGCGCCGGAGGTGGAGGTCATCGCTCCCTGGCGCGACGCCACGTTTCGCGAGACATTTCCCGGCCGCCGGGAGATGATCGCCTACGCGCGGGAAAACGGGATCAACGTGCAGGCCTCGGCGTCCAAATCCTACAGCATGGACCGCAACCTGCTCCACATCAGCTTTGAGAGCGGCGTGCTGGAGGATCCGTGGTTTGATGCCACCACGGAGAAGAGCCGCGACATGTACGTGCTGAGCGTCTCGCCGGAGGAAGCGCCGGATTCGCCGGAATACGTCCAGCTTCTCTTCGAGCGCGGTGATTGCATCGGCCTAAAGCTGGAGGGCCTAACCGACCTGCTGGGCGAAATGAGCCTCGAAGCCATTGGCGAGGTGGATGGCTACACCGAGCTGACGCCCTACGGCGTGATGAAGGTGCTCAACCACCTGGGCGGCAAGCACGGCATCGGCCGCATCGATATGGTGGAAAACCGCTTCGTCGGCATGAAGTCGCGCGGCATTTACGAGACGCCCGGCGGCACGATCTTGCTGGCGGCGCACCGTCAAATCGAGAGCCTGACCATGGATCGCGAAGTTGCCTTGCTGCGCGACTCGCTCATCCCGAAATACGCCCAGTTGGTCTACAACGGCTTCTGGTTTGCGCCCGAGCGCGAGGCCCTCCAGGCGATGGTCGCTGAAACGCAGAAAACCGTCAGCGGCGAGGTTCGGCTGAAGCTGTACAAGGGCAACGCGATGACCGCGGGCCGCCGTTCGCCCTTCAGCCTCTACGACGACGACACCGCGTCGATGGAGAAAAACGAGGGCGAGGAGGCTTACAACCAGGACGACGCCACGGGGTTCATTCGTCTGAATGGGCTGCGTTTGCAGCAGGAGGCTCGCCGGAACTTGAGCTAGCCAGTTTTGCGCCCGAAAACACGACCGCTGGCCGCTACTACTTCACGATGAAGGTCACCTTCATCAAAACCCGGTACTCGGTGATCTTGTCTCCATCAACAACCACCTCTTGCTCGGCAATCCAGGCGCCTTTGATTTTGTCGATGGTCTTCGTGGCTTTGGCGATCCCGCTTTTGATCGCGTCGTCGAAGCTCTTTTTGGAGGATGACTTGATTTCGGTGACTCGTGCAACGGCCATGGTGTGGTGGGGTGGATTTTGGTTGTGGTTGGCCCGGTTTACGGGCGGGGAGCGGCCACTAACCACCGCCAATGCCGCCTGGCAAGCGAATTTGTCTCTGCTTACACGTTACCCAGTTTGCCGGTGCTGTCTCCCAGCTTTGAGGCCGGCGCGCCGAAGGTTTCCAGCAGCGTCAAAAACAGGTTGGTCATCGGTTTGCCGCCGTGATTCACGTGGCGGCCGGCTTGGAGTTTGCCGTGGCCCCGGCCGGCCAAAACCACTGGAAGATTGACGTGATCGTGCCGGTCGCCATCACTGTGTCCCCCGCCAAAAACGACCATCGAGTTGTCCAGCACGTTGCCGCCGGGTTCCTGCATCGAAGCCAGCTTTTTGAGGAAATAGCCGAATTGCTCCACGTAGTAGCGGTCGATTTTTGCCAACTTATCGATCTTGCCCTGATCGTTGCGGTGATGGGAGAGGTAGTGGTGCCCCTCGCCGATGCCAATTTTGCGAAAACTGCGGTTGCTTCCGTCGTGCGCGACCAAAAACGTGGCGATGCGCGTGGTGTCGGTTTGAAACGCCATCGCCATCAGGTCGTACATCAGGCGGACGTGTTCCTGAAAATCGCCGGGAATGCCCGTGGGCGCGCTAAAATCGGGCAATTGCCGGGTAAAACGTTCGGCTTGCTCGATTTGGCGCTCCAACTCGCGAACGCCGGTCATGTACTCGTCCAGCTTGGCCCGGTCGCTGTGACCCAGCTTGGTTTGGAGCGATTTTGCGTCCTCCATCACAAAATCCAGGATGCTGCGCTGATATTTGGCCCGCTGCGCCTGATTTTTCTTCACGTCGCCCAAAATTCCGCTGCCGAACATTTTTTCGAACACCACCCGGGGATCGATTTCCGGCGGCATCGGCAAATTCTCCGTTTTCCAGGAAAAATTGAACTGGTAGGCGCAACTGTAGCCGGAATCGCAGCGCCCCGCCTTGCGGCCGACGTCGCAGCCCAATTGCAACGAATCGAGCCGCGTTTTTCCCGCTTGTTTGGCCGCGGCCACTTGATCGACCGAGACGCCGATGCGGATATCCGCTCCGTCGGTCTTTTTGGCTTGGCAACCGGTTAAAAACGTGGCGTTGGCGCGGGCGTGATCCCCGCCGCCGTCGCCGTTGGGGTTGGCCTTATCGTGATCCAGCCCGGATAGCACCTGTAGCCGCGATTTGAACGGATCGAGCGGCTTCAACGTGGCCGGCAACTCAAATTTCGAGCCGGATTGCTTGGGGATCCACTGGTTCATGATCACGCCGTTGGGCAGGTAGACGAAACCCATCCGCAACGGCGCGCTGGGAGCCTTGGAGGCCGAAAATGCGCGTAATGGACCCATCGCTTCCAACGCCGGCAGGGCCATGGTGACCCCGATTCCCCGGAGCATGGTGCGGCGTGAGAGTGGTTGAAGACGTGCCATGGTGCTACATTCTGACAGAGTGCGGCCCGTGGCGTTCAGAAATCCGCAACGGGGCGGAGAAACTTAACCAAGCCGAAATAAATCGGGTGTCATTTGCCCGAATTATGGTAAATTTCGCCGGTGCACTCCCAACCCGCTCAATCCATGCCGCAAGCCTCCGCTCCTCAGCGCTTGGTTGACACCGTTGCGCAGATTTATCGGGCATCGGGCTTCCAAATCGGGCGGCCCCAGGGATTGGCGGCGCAGATTGCCTTTTTGACCGCGCCGCCCAATCAGACCCACCAACCCATTGCCGTGGGATGTTTTGCCACCGATCCCTCCCAGTTGGTGGGGATGGAGAACCTGGACACGTTTTGGCAGGCCGTCATGCAATCCGGGATTTCCAGCGCGGTGTTTGTGACCAACGGCTACTTTGACCCAAGCGTGGTGCAGGCCGCGGCAGCCGTTCCGCTGCAATTGATCGATCGCGCAGGATTGGATTCGGCGTTGGCCCAACACCAATCGCAAGTACAGCAACAGCAGCCTCAACCAGAGCAACAGCAGCTTCAAGCGCAGCAACAACAGCCCCAGGTCCAGCAGCAGCCCCGGCAACCTCAGGTTCGGCAGCAGCCCCAACAGCCGGCGACGGTGGAGGAGCCAACACCTGCAAGCGCCGCAACAAAACGCGCCTCAACAACCCGAGCCCTCCCCAACTGCGGTGGCAGAACCGCCCGAAGACGAAGAAAAATCCGCGCCCAGAGGTTTCGCGGCCGCTTTGGCCAAACGAGGCCGCCCGCTGGCCGAACGCGCCCTTAGCCGATATCGCGGGAATCGCGATAAAAGCGCCGAATCGCCGGATTCGCCCGCGGAATCCGAAAATTCGCCCAAAAAACGGCTCGTTTGGACCGGCACACCGGGGCAACGGTCGGGAATTTCACCGCCGGTCGCCATTCTTGGCCGTGATTTGCCTGTTGGCCGCGGTGGTCATCGTGGTGATGTTTCAATTTCCCGCGGAACGCGCCCAATTGAGCGAATGGATTCGCAACCACATCATTCATCCGGTGATGAACCCGATCGAGGGGCCGCAGTCCAACGCGCCGCGAAATTCGCCCATCACCGCGATTCCACCCGTTCCGGTTAGCCCGGTCACCCCGCCGGCGCGGCCCATGGTTCCGCAGGTCACGATTGCCGATCTACAGCAACTTTTGATTCACCGGGTGGAGGTGTTGGAGGAGCTGAAGGAGCGATTGCTGGCCGAGCAACTGGCCGCTGAAATCTTCATGCTCTCGCGCTTTCCAAAAACCGTGGGCGTCAACTACGTGGAACAGGGGGGCGGGGAGCTGGCCGAGACTGTCCGGCTCATTTGCGAAAGCCATCCCAGCAGCCCCGGATTCAGCCCTGACGAGCAGCAGCGCGCCTTGCCCTACCTCAAAATCGAGGACGGAGAGCTGAAACAAGTTTCGCCGGAAATCAACATCGACGTCTTGCTCGAAAAACCCGCTAATCTCAGCGCTTTTGACACGAAAAACTGCGATTCCAGCCTCCGAATTCTGGAACGCCGCCTCTACGTGGAAGAATCCATCCAGCCACGCCGCTACGCCCAAAGCATCGCCGCCGTGGTCACCGCCGCGCAATCCACGGGCATCGATTTCGTCGCCGAAACAGGCGGCAATTTGGACGAAATCATCGCCGCGGTCGTGGAAGGCCGCAAAATCGAGGATCCGGAGAGCGCTTTCGACGGGCACGTCTTTAAAACTCCGCCGCCGCCGGCAGACAGGCTGGAGGAGGTGAAGCAGTTCCTGAAAATCGACCAAAACCGCATCCGTTATCACGAAGAATTGCCCGCGGAGCTGAAAATCGAGCAACGTTTCGCTCCTTCGGACGATCGCACGCAGTTGCAGGACGCCATCAACGTAACCGAATCGTTGCTGCGCAGCACTGCCGAGCAAATTCTGGTGAATCGCGCCAATCGCGACAAATCGTTGATGCCGGTTCGTGGGTTGCAGCAATAAGCCAATGAGCCACGGCGCGGGAGGCTGAATTTCCGGCTTGCATCGGAGCGCCGGCGTAAGTAAAAACAGACCAGTCAGTCCAAGGGTTGTGATGCGCAAAAGCGACGCGAAACGACGAATTCTCGACACCGCCGCCAGACTTTTTGTCGAGCGGGGGTATTCCGAGGTGGGCATCAACGAGATCATTGAAAAATCGGAGACCGCCAAGGCCACGTTTTACCACCATTTCCCGTCCAAGGAAGCCCTTTGCGAGGCGTGGTTGGCCGATATGCACGGAAGATCCGAAGCCGGGCGCACGGATTTGCTTTGCAGCGAAAAATGTCCCCGGGAGAAGGTGGTTTGCTACTTCCAAAAACTGCGTGACTACCTGAAAGAGAACGACTTTCGCGGTTGCCCCTTCACCAACACCGCCGCCGTCTGCAAGGAGCGCGAATCGAGTCTGGCCCGGCAAGTGGAGTGCCACAAGCTGTGCATTCGCGACTTTTTTCGCGATTTGGCCACGGAATTCACGGCATCGGGAGCCAGATCGCGCGAAATTGGCGATGCACTGTTTGTGCTCTACTCCGGGGCGACGATGGAAGCGCAGAATTTGAAGGCCATGTGGCCGGTGGACGCGGCCATTACGGCGGCGCGTGAAATTTGCGAACGAGAAGGTTGTTAGTTTTTTTGGTTGCAAACAGACAGACCAGTCTGTATTGATCTCAAATCCCAAACAAACCCATCACAGCATGAACTCAATCCAATCCCCAACCCATCAGCTCGATCCCGCACGCTGGAACGACAATCACCGCGAATACCTCCTGCACTACGCCCTGGGAAAAACGCGAAACCACGCAATCGCCGAGGACGTCGTCCAGGAGACCTTTCTCGCCGCCTGGAAAGCCCGCAAAAAATTTCAGGGCAAGGCCGCCGAGCGCACTTGGCTCACCCGCATTCTGCTCAACAAAATTTCCGATTTCTATCGCTCCGCAGCGCGCAAACCCAGCCTCATGGTCAGCCAATTGGAGACGGAGCCGGACTCGACTGATGCGGAAACCCTTGACGCCCTGAACTACGCCCAAAACGGCGATCAGGTCCCGCCGCACGAACAACCGGCGATTGCCGCCGAAAACGCGGAATTCGTCGAGTTGGTGGAATCCGCGCTCAACAAGATTCCCGGCCAGGCCGCCGAGGCGTTCCGGATGCGGGAATTGCAAGGGCTCTCGACCGACGATATCACCCAAAAACTGGGAATCAGCCGCAACCACCTGTGGGTGCTGATCCACCGGGCCAAAAAGGCGCTTCGCAACCAGTTGAGCGCGATTTGGGAACCGGCGCGCGCCATGACGCCCTGCCCGGGATGCTAAGCCGCCGCTAAGCCAACGGTATGCCGCGTTGGTGAGAACTTGCTCGCTTCGCGCCGTCGCTTCGTTACCCTGACGCGTGTCCGCCGAATCCGAATCCTCACTCGTCGCCGTGCGCAGCCTGTTTGTGCGCGAGCGCAATGCCCTGGCCGTTTGCGCCAAGTTTGAGCCGCTTTACGTGGACTATTGCCTGCACCTCATGGATCAGGGCGAAAAATACCCGCCCAAACCGGATAAAATGCTCAAAGACGCGCTCGCCGCGGTGGTTCTCCACGCCGCCACGCGGCCGTGGAAGGAAACGCACGCCTGGACGCTGCATTTTCAGGAGCCGCTGGTCAATCTCTTCGTCACCGCAAGCAGTCTGGGCCAAAACGTGGCCGGGCGCGCGTTTACCGACGGGGTTCGCGACGACCGGATTAACCGATTCTACGCTCAGGTGAAGGAAGCGAACCAGGAACCGCGCCAAAGCATGGTGGAACTGGCGGGAAACGCCGTTTTTCCCGCGGTGGAGGCGTTTTACGCGCAAAGCGAGCAACGCCGCGCGCGAATTTTCGACCTGGGCGACGAGGAGTTTTTGATGATCAGCGCCCAACCGGAGTGCGACCTGGATTGGCTCGAAAATTTGTCGCCGCAGGCCGCGCGCACGCTCGAAGCCGACGAAAATTTGAGCCCGCTGGAGACGCGAAATTTCCGTTTTCACTGCGGATGCAACCTGGAGCGGATTTACCCCGCCATCGCTCCCCTGGCCAAACGCGGGCTGGACGAGCTGTTTCAGGGCGACGAGGCCATTACCGTGACTTGTCCGCGTTGCGCGGCAAAATGGCGGCTCACGCGGGAACAGATCGAGGCGATGATGGAGCCGGCTCCCTAACGGTGGGATTTTTTGACTTCCTGGGTCTGCCCGCTGATCCAGCCGCCACAATTCGTCCCATTCAACAATGCGCCCCAGCGAGTTCACCTCGCTGGACGCTCAGATTACCGGCTAAACTAAACCGTTCCAAATTGACAGGTGCGCCCCTGTCGGCTCGCCCGGCAGGACGCCAAGATTACCGGCTAGCCTCCGGAAGCTGGTAATCTTGTGCTCCCGCCAGACAAGCTGGCCGGGGGCGGTTGATTGCCTCCAATTGGGGGCTCTAGCTTGCTAATCTGGCTTCCGGCGGGGTAAACCCGGCCGGGGGCTACCCGTCACCGTTGCCATTTCCGCCAACCCGCAGGGTCACCACAAAACACGCGCCTCGTTCCCGCGGCTCGGGGGCGATTTCCACGTCGCCGCCGTGCATGCGCGCTAAATTTCGCGCAATATTGAGCCCGATGCCCGTTCCCGCGGCGTCGCTGAGTTTGTTGCTGAGCCGCTCGAAGGGTTGGAAGATGCACTCGACTTGGGTTGCGGGAATTCCCGGGCCGCGGTCGCAAACGCGGACGGTGCAGGTGGAACCGGCCAATTGGCTGCGAATTCCGAGAAATTTGCCCTCGGGCGCGTATTTTTCCACGTTGCCGATGAGGTTGATGAGGATTTGCTCCAGAGCGTCGGGGTCGAATTCGCAGCGTTCGCCGGCGTTGCGCTCAAAATCGATCTCGAAACCCAGATTTTCCAGGCTGGGGCGAAAATGACCGATGGCGGTGGCGATGACTTCGTCGATGACTCCGGGTTTTTTGCGAATTTCCAGCTTATCCTGGCGGGCGCGCGAAAAAGTGAGGACGTTGCGAATCAACCGGCTCAGGCGCTGGCTTTCATCCACGATCACCTCCATCCCGCGCCGCGTTTCCGCGTCGTCGCTGGCGAGCTTGGTTTGCAGCCGCTCGGCATACATGCGGATGTTGGTGAGCGGCGTTTTCAGCTCGTGGCTCACCTGGTTGACGAAGGTGACGCGCTGGCCGGCTTCGCGCATATCGCGGCAATATTCGCGGTAAAAGTAGGCCGCCAGCGCTAACGACGCCACGATGGTTAGCCCCACCATCCAGGCGATGCTGGCCAGGCTGCGGGAGCCGGCTTCGCGGTAAATCGGCAGGTTGGAGAAGTATTCCAGCCGCCAGCCGGAAAGTGGCTCGTTGAGCTTTAGCTCGGTCAGGGGAGCGTCGCCGTCGCCAGGCACGAATCCGCCCCAGGCGTAGAGCAGGCGGTCGGACACGTCGCGGAGCTGGATGCGCGATTGTTCCGGCAAATCCTCGTGCGTGCCGGTGGAGGGCAGGGAGCCCAACAAGTCCGCCAACAGCCGCATTCGCTCGATTTCCGCGCCGACGACTTCGCCGGTTTTCACGTTGCGCGACCACGCCAGGATGTGGAGCCCGTCGTTCCAGAACCAGGTGTGCCAACCCTGGCTTTGCGCCCGGCCTTTTTCGTCCTGACCACCGAAAACCGGCCCGCTTTCCCACATGGCCCGGGTTCGCGCGAAAAACTCGCGCTCGCGGCGGGTTAATTTCGCCGGTTCGTCTAAATTCGGGAACAAAAACTGGCCGCGCGGGTTGAGGACGAAAAGTTGGCGCACCCAGGGGTTGGATCGGCTGATTTCTCGCCGCGCTTCGTCGGAAACCGTGCCTGCGCGTTCCAAAACTCCGAAGATGAGCCGCGCGCGCTCCTGGACCAGGCGATCGATCCCGGTTCGCGTGCCAACGAGGGCGTCGTTCATGAGGGCGCGCAATTGGCGGCGCTCGCGGTGTTGCTCTTCCTCGCTCACGCGCAAGCCCAGCCAGGCGATGAGCGCCGCCGGGACCAGGACGATGGTTAGAAAGATGGCGAGCAATCCGGGTTTCACGAAGCAGGGGGCGTGGAGCTTGGGGCCTGGAGCTGAGAGCTTGGAGGCGCCGCCGAAAACCGGAAAATCCGCCGGATCAGGTGGGGCGTCAACGGCGCGCCCGCATGAAAATGAGCACCCAGTAAAACAATTGCCCCAGGGAGGCCAGCGCAGCCACCACGTAGGTTAGCGCTGCCCATTTTAGGGCATCGCGGGCCCCGGCTTGCAACTGCCCCTGGGCGATTCCCGTTTTTTCCAGCCACACCAGCGCCCGTTTGCTGGCGTCGAACTCCACCGGCAGGGTGACCAGGCTGAACAAGGTGGAAAAGGCGAAGAGACCGATCCCGACGAGCATGATCCATGCCATTTTCCCCTGCGTTGCGGCCAGGATGGCGACTCCGCCGATGATGACCCACTGGGCCAAGCGGCTGGACACGCTAACCAGCGGAACCAGCGCCGAACGCATCTGCAGCGCGTTGTAAGCGGTGGCGTGCTGCACGGCATGACCGCATTCGTGAGCGGCCACGGCTGCCGCGGAAAGGCTGTTGCTGGCGTAAACCGGCTCGCTGAGGTTGACCGTCTTTTTCATGGGGTTGTAGTGGTCAGTCAACTGGCCGCGCACGGCCGTTACCTCCACGTCATGGATGCCGGCGTCCTGCAACATGCGTTCGGCAACTTCCCGACCCGTCAAATTGAGCCCCACGCGGGAATATTTGGCAAATTTGCGCTGCAAGGTGTTGCTTACCAGCCAGCTAAGCAGCATGGAGCCGCCGATGATGATCATGTAGGTGGGATCGAGCATTTTTTTGGGGGGAGAGTAGGAGTTAGTCGGCAAAATCCTAGCACAACTTAATTCGACTACCAACCTCAGCTTCAAGTTTGCAATCCAAAACAAACCCGGTAGGCTACGGCCCTTCCAAACACCCCCTTTTCCCTTCCAAACATGAGCGATCATCCCGACCCCTCGAAGCTAAAAGTGCGCTACGAGAACCCCACCGCGGTTTATGCCAACCAAATCGTGCTCAGCGCCAATCGGGAGGATCTGATTTTGGATTTTTCGTCCGGCGCAGTGCCGGATTCCGTCACCGGAGACCCCGTTTTGCCGGTGCACACGCGCGTAGCGTTGTCGTGGGCAGGCGCGGCCCGTTTGCGAGCGTTGCTGGATCAGGCGCTGGACCGTGAGGACGGCGGCGAGGGAGGCTAATCTCGGCTTAGTGGCCTCGTTAACCGTTAACCGGCCAACAACCCGTTTCGCGCGAAATTCGCCAACCGCGCTTCCACCTGCTCTTCGGCCAGGCGCTTCACCTCATCCGCGCCGCTCGCGGTTTGGCCTTGATCTTGCAGGATCACCTTTCCTTCGCTGACCAAATTCTGCAACGTCGCGACCAAAGCCTCGCGGCCGTTGGTTCCATCGCAAAGTTGGAGCAACTGCTGGTTCACGGCATCCAAATTGAGGGTGGAGTGAGCCAGCGTGGTGACCGACGTCCCGCGCCCGGCCTGAAATCGCGCCAAACCGCTGGCGACCGGCGCATCGCTGGCCTCGGTCACGAAATTGCCGGCGCTGGTGTGCAACTCGACGATGTCCGCCGTGGCGCAGGCCAGCAACATTTCCGCCAAACTCTGGCTCGCCTGCTCCATGGCGTCGACCTCCAGCGCCGCGGAGTCGGTTCCGGTCAATTTTTGGTGCGCCAGGGTCTGCAATTCTTCGAACGTGAGTCGGCGGGGAAAGTTCTCCGCCAGCGCCCACATCGCCGCTTTGGCCAGGGGGTGGGAAGTGGTCACGTTTGCCCCTCTGGCGCCTTGGAACGATTCCGGCCGGGCGTCGAACACTTGCGGCGCTTGTTCGTAAACGCCGAACGCGCTTGCCCGCATCGCCTTGACCACGTCCGTGCCGATTTGCCGCGAAACTTCCGTTCCATCGTGACAAATCAGCGATTGCCGAAACATCCGCAGCATCGCGAAATCCAGGAGTTGCTCGGATTCGATCGCGTCTCCGGCCTCGGTTTGCAAGGCGCCGAGCGCCGCCGGGTAGCGGTTGATGAACATGCTGGCCAGCTCCGCCTCGCAGAGGAATTGGAGCCCGCTCGCGTTCAACCGGCCGGCAAATTCGTGGAAGTAGCAAGGCTCGTTTTCCTGCTCCAAGTGTTCGTGCGCGATGTAGTAGTCGTCGGTCTGGTTGATCAGCGCCTGCTCGTCGGCCAGCAGCGCCGCGTAGCCTTGCATCGTCGCTGGAACCGCCGCCGCCACGGTGGGGAGGATTTGCCGGGCGATGTTGACCCGTTCCTGCGGATCGCTCACGTTGCGGGTGCGGTAGAGCATCATTTCGCGGACCAATTTTCGCAAATTCCAGCCGGGATAGCAGTTGTAGCTGACGAACGCGACGCCATTGGGCGAAAGTTGCTTTTTGATTGCGGCCAGCAGCATTTTTTGCTCCTCATCCGTGATCCAGGAGTAGACGCCGTGGGCGATGATGTAGTCGAAAGGTTGCTCCGGGGTGAATTCCGAAAAATCGGCCTTTTTCAGCTCGATGTTCGTCAATCCCGCGCCCTGCACCACTTCGTTGCCCTGATTGACGTGGGTGTCCGCGCTGTCGATTCCCGTGCATTGCGCTCCCGGCAAACTGGCGGCGATGGAAATGAGGTTCGCGCCGTCTCCGCAGCCGATTTCCAAAACACGCGCACTTTCCACCGGCGGCGGGGCCAAGCCAAAAATGGTGGCGTTGGCAGCCATGAGATCGGGATGAGCGTGGCGGCGGGGAAAGCCGCGGTAGGGGATCTGATCGTAGGGGTTGGGGGAATCTTCGGACATACCTTCGATTAAGTCACAACCGCGGCGGATGCACAACGCCTAAGGTTGCCCCGTTGCCCCGTTGCCCCGTTGCCCCGCGGTTGCAGAATTAACGCTCGGTGGCCTTCAGCCACATCCAGGTTAGGACGCCGGTTAGCGTCACGATCCAAATCGCCAGCAAGCCGCTCTTCAAATCATCGCCGATCCACGGCTGCGTGCCGGTCATAACCTTCGCCGTCATGGTTCGGAACGATTCGTAGGCGAAGATCCAGCCGGCGTGAAGGCCGATGGCGAGCCAGAGCGATCGCGTTTTGAGCCGCGTGTAGCCCAAAATCCAACCGATGAGGAAAAGCGTCGCGAATTCGGCCACGATGAAGCGCGGATCGCGAAATTTGGCGAAAATCCGGCCCAAAAGCCAAAAACCGGTGTCCCGCTTCACGCCGTCGATGCCGGTGATGCCGCGGTCGGCTTCGTCGAGCAGGATGCGATGCGTTTTGTCGCCGTCCAACAGGTCGATCCGCAGGTCGTCGAACGGATTGTGCAGGAGGAGCTGCGAGCCCCGCGAAATAGCGATTTCGTTCCCCCCGGACTCGCGTTTGGCGACGATGTCGCGCGGGACGGTGATGGTGTATTGCTCTGGCGGCTTCAGAAAATGGACCGCGGCAAAAAAGGTGGAAACGAAGAGCAGGACGCCGATTCGCCGGGTTTTGCGCATGGTTAGGCCCATGAGGCAGCCGCGGAAGAAAAACTCCTCCAGCACGGCCACGACGAGCGCGGTGAGCAACCACTGGTGCAAAATTTTGCCCAGCGGCGGGCGAGATTCTTGCAGCGCAAAGACGTCGAACTTCAGCAGCGCCAGACCCACAGCCGCCATCCACAACGCGGCGATGGCAAAGCCGAAGCCGAAATCGCGAAATCGCCGCGGGTTGCGCCGCAGTTGGAGGATTTCCCGCGCCGGGACGTTCAACCAAGCCATCAGCGGCAGCAGGTAAACCAAGGCGCTAAGCTGCATGGCGCGGTTCCAGTAGCGGGGCAAGCTGGCGCGCTTTAGCTCTGCGTGGAGATCGACCTTAAGGACGGGAATCGGCTTGCCTTCAAAGCGGGCCTCCTCCACCGCGGTTTTGCCCCAATCATAGAAAACCGGCGCCAACGACGCGCCGGTCACGATGACGGCGGCGACGTAGACCAGGACCTTGAAGATGTCGTTTTTGAGGAGCTTAAGCACCGGCTTCGAGACCTCTTCGGAATTCCCGGATTGCTTGGCTCAAAATCTCGGATTGCGCGCATCGCTCCATGAGCCGGAGGTCGAGATTCGGGAAAATTTGGCTTCGCTTCGATTTTTTGTAGCCTTTGCCGTCCTTTTTCAGAAGCCAAACCTGGATCCTTCCATCCTCCCAAATCCAAAGCTCCGGGATGCCAAACCGGGCATAGAAACTCTGCTTTTCGATGGCAGGAGAGGTTATCACGACTTCCAGGATTAAGTCGGCACGTTCGTCCATTTCACGATTGAACCAAAAAGAGTCGTCCGGCTCTTTGCTCGCATCCTTTTCCTGCTCGCCAATGGTGGCTTGTCCCGCGCTTGAAAAGTCATGCCCCATCCACAGGGCATAATCTTGGATGAGCCTTGCCAGATTGACTTTCATCCGTTCGTGAAGCTTTGAATTCGGCATGATTTCAAGGATTCCGTCGCAGTAGCTGACCCGCCCGAAGCTTAACTCCTCGAAGTAAGCATCGAACTGTTCGTAGGTTTCCCAAGTCGTGCCGTAAAGCACGATGTGACCTCCGGCCGCAACCGCTTCGTCCCAATTGGGGAGCTTTGTTTTTGCGCTCATGACTTGGCTGGCAGGTTAGGTCACCGGAGCCAATTCGTCCAGGTCAAGAAATCCGCGGTAAATTTCGGCCGTGGCCTCCGCCATGCGCTGGGCCGAGTTGGTTTCGGCGATGCGTTGGCGGTCGGTGACGAGAGGTTCGCCGGTTAGGATCTCGTGCCAGGCTTCAGCGAGTTCCGCCGCGTTGCCGGGCTCCACCAACCGGCTGGCAGCCACGCCGTCGAGCAATTCCGGGAAAGCTCCGTGGCGCGGTTGCACGACCGGAAGGCCGGCGGCGAGCGCTTCGAGCACGTAGAGTCCCTTGGGTTCCAAAAACTGCGTTGGAACGGAAAAAACGTCGATTTCCTGGAAAAAACGCAGCTTTCCGGCCCGGTCCGTGCTGCCAATGCAGGTAAACCTGGATTCCAAGCCGGCCGCTTCCAGTTTTCCGAGCTGAGCCTGGAAAAACTCGCGATGTTGCGTCCCCAACCAACCTCCGGCGCGGATTCTGGCCTCCTCCATCCCCGATTTTGCGGCCAAATTCACAAATCCGTCGATGAAGTGATGAAAACCCTTCTCGGGGCTGATTCGGGCGAAAAAACCGATCGTCGGCGGCCGGTTGGGAATTCGGTCAAGCACGTGAAAATCGCTCGATTCGACACCCAGCGGGACGAGGTGAAATTTATCGGCCGAGACGCCTAACAGCTCACCCATGAAATCGGCGTAAAACCGGCTGAAAGTGACGAATCCGTCTACCTCGCGGGCTAACTCGCGCAATTGGGCGATGACGCGGCTTCGCCACGGTTCGGTGAGTTGATCCAGGAAAAGGTCGTCGCCTTGCAAGGTCACCAAAACGGGCACGCCGGGCATTTCGCGCTTGATGAGCGGGATGCATCCGCCGATCAGCAGGTTGGTTAGGTTGATGAGTCCCGGCCGGGATTCTTCCTTGAGCCAGCGGACGAATTTGCGGTGTTCGCGGCGTTGCGCCCCAGCCTCGCCCTTGACCGTCGCCAGCGTCATGGGACCGAGTTTTGCGCCATCCACCTGCACCGCGCCGCTGGTTGCCCGGCGAAGCAGGCCTGGCCGGTCGAGCCAACCGGTTAGCCACACCGGCAGATGGCGAAACAGGGGCACGTTTTGGGCGAGATACATGTTGATGCCGCCCAGGACGACGCGATCGGCGCTCACGTCCTCCTCATCGGTCGTCACCGGCGTGTAAGCCGGCACCAGTTCCACGTCCCAACCCCCGCGAGTCAGGTTCCTAACCAGGGTGTTGTCCCGCATGCAACTGCCGCAGTACATCCCCGCCCCGCCGGCGGTGACGAAGACGATTTTTTGCTGCGCGGGAGTCATGAGGTTTCGAGATTGTTTGGAATTTCGCTCGTGGAACTCGGAATTTTTCGGCGTGAGACGGTGAACACGGCCCAAAGACTCACCAAAAACAAGACCAATCCCGGCCAGCGAGCCCATCGGTCCACGAAGACGAAGGCGCCGTTGAACATCATGAAAAGGATGAAGCCGTGCAGCAGCCAAAACACCGCGGTCCGGCGTTTTCGGTAACGTTCGTCGCCCACCGCATACCACCAAATGGTGTCCGCCAGCCAAACGACGCCGAAGAGGTAGTTGAGCCAAATTCCCCATCCCGCGCGGACGCCGGTCACGGCCATGGAGCGCATTTCCGTCTCCCGATAGGCCACGGCGTGGCTCCACTGAAAGTGCGATTCAAACGCGCTGGCCACGTGCGCGGCGTAGAGCAGGCAGCCGATGGTCCACAGCAATCGCGGCCGCGGGGAAGGGAGATTTTCCAGCGCCAGCCGCACCATGGTCCACCCGTAGAGGAAAAGCGCCAACCACGCGGTAACGATGACCAGCGTGTGCTTGAAAGCGGCCAAATGGGTCTGTAACTCCGCGGTGTCGATGAAGGAGGACATTTTCCAGGTTCTTCCTAACTGAGGCCAGTTTGTGGACGGATTTCAAGCGCCAGCCGACATCGCGCGGTTGGAGCGGGATTCGTTGCCCGCTCACTTTGCGGCTTCGATGGCGTCGCGGAATTCTTGCACCGCTTGGCCCAACTCCGGCAACAACGCGCATCGCTCCAGCACGGCGAGGTCCAAATCGGGAAAAACCTGGCTTCGCTTCGCGCGTTTGTAACCCTTTCCGTCTTTTTTCAAAACGTGAATCTGAATGCGCTCGTTTTCCCAAATCCACAGCTCCGGGATGGCGAACCGGGCGAAAAAAATCAGTTTGTCGATGCCGGGAGGTGAGGAAACGACAATCTCCAAAACGAGATCGGCGGGTTCGCCAGGCTCGGGGATGCGTCCAAACCAAAAGGAGCCATCGGGTTCCTTTCCGGCATTTTTCCTACGGCTGCCGATGGTGGCCTGCCCCTTGGTGTGAATCTTCATGCCCTGCCAAATGGCGTAGTTTTGGATCAACCACTCCAACGTAGCCCGAATCGTTTCGTGAAGTTCTGACAGCGCCATGATTTCGAGGATTCCATCAAAAAAACTAACCCGCCCAAAGCCAAGTTTTTCGAAGTGAGCGTCGAACCTCCGATAGTCGTCCCAAGTCATCCCGTGAAGAGTGACATGACCGCCTTGCGCAACAACTTCGGCCCAATTTGGAGGGCGCTTAGTCGAGGATCTGGGGGCGGCAACGGTCACGCAGACAATGAGCAGGTCGCCCAACGGATTTCAAGACGAAAAGCACCAGCGCAATCGTCTGCCGGCGCCAAAATCCGCGATCACGTTTCGGCCTGCCCGCAAAGCGATTTTTCCACCCGAATCCGTTGCGTTTCGAACTCCTCCTCGGTCATTTTGGCGGGAATTTCCAGGTAGGGGCCCAGATGAACGTCGACGCGGGAAAAAGGCTTGGGAATCTGGAATTCGTCCCAGGTTTTGAGCCTCCAGGGGTTGTTGTACTCAAAACGAAACGGGATGATCGGGACGCGGCTTTTTTGCGCCAAAATGACGATCCCGGGTTGAAGAATGTGCTTCGGACCGCGCGGCCCGTCCGGAGTTATGGCGATGTCATGCCCGTTTTTGAGCCACTTTTTCAGCTCGATAATGGCCGCGGCCCCGCGCCGAGAGTTCGAGCCGCGAACTGGCGCGATTCCAAAGCTTTCCAACGCCGCGGCGACGATTTCGCCGTCTTTGCTCGTGCTCGTCATGGCCGCGCCGCTGCGGTCGTCCCAGTTTTTGCGGTAGACATACGGCCAGGAGAAAATGCCGTTGTGCCACAGCGCGTGAATGAGCGGATGATCGGGCCGCTTCGAGAGAAAGCCGCAATGATCGTGCAATTTCACCCGCATCGTGGAGGTGACCAGCCGCATCAGCAGCGCGGCGGTTTTGCCAAGGCGGCGGTTTTTGCGGCGAATCCTGTCGTCGTCGGTCATTAGCCAGCTTTTATCGTGAAAACTTGGCCGGCGCAAAAGCGAAAGTGACCCGTTAGGCACGCCGGAGCTGGAAATTGCGCGATTTGGCGGTTACGCTGTCAGGATGAAAATCGCGACTCAACTTTTGCTCGTTCTCGCCGTTGCGCTCGGCATGGGTTGCCAGGGCGACAAGACCGACGCCGGCGCGCAGTGGACCCACACCGTGAAAATGGCGACCGAATACTACACCGGCGGTCCCCAACAATCCCGGCCGCCGGATGGCCAGTTGCCGCCGGGAACGAAGGTGAAAATCGTGGAAGACGCGGGCAGCTACGTGCTGGTGGATGCTGAAAACGGGGTCAACGCATTCGTTAGCGCGAGCGCGTTGGAGGAGGTTCGCTAAGCCGGGCCCAAACTTCGTCGGCAATTTCTTCAGGCGTGCGGTCGATTTCCACGACCGGCACGTTTTCGTCCGCATCCGGTTCCTCCAGCGCCTCAAACTGGCTGCGCAGCAGACTTGCCGGCATATAGTGCCCCTCGCGCGCTTGCATTCGTGCCTGAATCAGCTCAAAAGACCCTCGCAGAAGCACGAAACGCAATTTCGGGTCCGCTTGGCGCAATTGGTCGCGATACCGGCGCCGCAGCGCGGAACAGGCCAAAAACGTCCACTCTTCCAGTTTTTTGCGTTCGGTGAGGAGGTCGCCCAAGGCGTCGAACCAGCCTTTGCGGTCGTCATCGGTCAAGGGGACGGCGGAGCGCATTTTCTCCACGTTTTCCGGCGGATGAAAGTCATCGCCGTCAAAATAGGCGCCGCCGCTGCGTTGGGCCAGAATTTCGCCCACGGTGCTCTTGCCGCAGCCGGACACGCCCATGAGAACGACGCTGCGGCTCATGGGGCGGCGGAGGTGGAATTTCCGGTCTCGTAGACCTCAAAAACGCCCGCAATACCCCCTGTCCTCACAACCAGGAAGCGATTCGAGCGTTTGAGCCGATAAACCGTGTATTCGAAAAACTTGAAGTTCATCAAACTGAGACCGAAGATTTGGTGACATTTGAGCGGTTTTCCGTCAAGGTAGTTCTTTCAAACCCAAAAACCCGCAGTCGACGTTTTGAGCGAAAAACCAGCGAAAAAAACCAAGGCCAAAGCGAAGTCCACGGCCAAAACCAAGGCCAAAAGCGGCGCTGAGGCAAAAACGGAGGCTAAACCCAAAGCCGAGGCCGAGCCCGAAAAGCCGGCCAGCAAAAAGGGCGCTCCGCGCAAAAAGAGCAAGGGCTTCAACTACCCGGCAACGCGCAAGACCCTGATCCAGAAGCTCAAGGATTGGGACGACCAAGCCAGTTGGGACGAATTTTTCCGCACCTACTCCAGCTTCGTCTTCAAAGTCGCCTGCAAGGCCGGCTTGAGCGAAACCGAGGCAAACGAAGTCGTCCAGGAGACGTTTATCCGCGTTGCCAAGAACATGCGGAAGAAAAATTTCACCCGCGACGGCGGCTCGTTCAAAGCCTGGCTCATGAACCAGACCCGGTGGCGAATTGCCGACCAGTTTCGCACCCGCAAGCAGCAGGAAGTCTACCACGGCCGCCCCAAAGACGCCTACGACGACCGCAACACCGCGACGATGGACATGATCCCCGACAACTCGAATTTTGGCTTCGAGCAAATTTGGGAGCGCGAGTGGAAGGGCAACCTCACGGACATGGCTTTGAAGCGCACCAAGGCCAAGGTTTCGCCCCACCAGTACCAAATTTTTTATTGCTACGTGGTCAAAGGTTGGGCGGTGGAAGAAGTGCGTCAGGAACTCGGCGTCACCAGCGCCCAGGTTTACCTGGCCAAACACCGCGTGGGCCGGGTCATGCGCAAGGAACTGGAGTACCTGGACAAGGACGAGTAGGTAGCGGCGACTGGCAGTCGTCGCCCCGGGATTCACGGCTGCGCGCCTCGCCACCCCACATCCAATTTTCGGCTAAGCTCACCAACCAACTCCGCAAATTCCTCCCGCCCCGCCAGGTTCACGTCGTTGGCCGGGTCGTTTTGCTGATCGTAGAGCTCCAATCCCGCGATTTTTCCGGTCCGTTCGTTCGCCCATCGCGTGAAACGCCAGCGTTCCGTGCGAATCGAGCGTCCCATCACGCCACCGCGCAAATACTGGCTAAACGCGGCTTTTTTCCAGGTTTTTCCGGGTTCATCCAGCAAAGGCGCGAAGCTGGTTCCCTGCAACTCCGACGCCACCGGCAGACCCGCCAATTCGCTCAGCGTGGGGTAAAGATCGACCAATTCCACCAGCGCCGAGGTCTTGCTTCCGGCCGCTTTCATGCCCGGCGCGCTTAGGATGAGCGGCACGCGCGTGGTTAGCTCGAAATTCGTGCCTTTGCCCCAAATTCCGTTCTCCCCAAGATGATAACCGTGATCGCCCCAGAAGACGACGATCGTGTTTTCGCGCAAACCCAGGCGGTCCAACTCATCGAGCACGCGCCCGGCTTGAGCGTCGATGTAGCTGACGCACGCCGCGTAACCGCGGGTGAGTTTCGCGACCAGTTCCGGCGAGGGATTGCCCTTGTTTGGGCCGTTTTTTCTCGAAAACCGCGCGCGCCGCGGCAATACCGTCCGGCGTGTAGTAGTAGCGCGGGCCGGGCCACCATTCCGCCACGCTCCAGGATTTGGCGTCGTTCCATTTGTTGCGAACCTGGAACGCTCCGTGGAAGATTTTGCCTAACGACTGACTTTGGTAGCCGTGATTCTTGAAGTGCTGCGGCAGAGTCACCCAATCCGGCGCGTGGGTGCGAAAAAGCGGGCCGCCGTTGGTGAAAATTCTGGTTGTGTCAGGCCGGCGGCCGGTGAGCAGCGATAGCCGGCTGGCGCGGCAAACGGCGGCTTGGCAGTAGGCGCGCTTGAAGACCATCCCGCGTTTCGCCAGTGCGTCCAGGTTCGGCGTCAGGACGTTCGCGCCGTAGCAGCCCAATTGCGGACGCAAATCGTCGGCGGCGATGAAAAGCACGTTTTTCCGCGATTCCGCGTTTTGCGCCAAAAGTCGCGGCGCCGGCTTTTCCACCTTTCCCGGCGGCCTAACATGCTTCCCGGGCCGATCCAGGTCTCCGATGTCCGCCCGCGCCTTATCGGCTAGGATTTCCAAGCGGCCCACGACGTCCGGATGGAGCTGCGCCACGTCGGTGGTCTCGCTGATATCCGTCTCCAGATCGTGTAGACGCGCCGACGTCGCATCTCCAAACATCCGGTTGTAACGCCCCGTCACGCTAAAACCCAGCTCGCCCATGCCGAGCTGAACCAGCGGCTTTTCCAGCGCCAGGTGCAGCTTCCATTTTCCTGACCGCACAGCCTGCAACTGGCCGCCAAAGTAGTAGAAAAACGCCTCATGCGGCGATTTCGCGCCCGGCTCGTTTTGTAGCAGTGTCAGGATGTCCTTGCCGTCGATAACGCGATCGTTCGGAACCTCCGCGCCGGCCAATTTGGCGAGCGTGGCGAACAAATCCATGTTCGTCGCCACTTGGGCGCATTCGCTTCCGGCGGGAATCCGGCCAGGCCAGCGGGCGATCATCGGCACGCGCAACCCGCCCTCCGTTGCATCGTAGCGCAGCCGGGCAACCAGCGGCCCGAAGCTGCCGTGATGCTCCATCCCCCGCGGCGGCGGCGCTCCATTGTCGGCCGTCCAAATAACCAGCGTGTTGTCCGCAACGCCGGCTTCATCCAGAGTTTTCAAAATTTCACCGGTGGACCAATCCAGCTCTTCCACGGTGTCGCCGTATTTTCCGTCGGTAAGCAGCGCCGCCCGCGATGAGGTGCAAACGGGACTGGCCGCGTAAAAATCGGTGAAGCGAATGCCCTCGCCAGCCAGTTGGTCGATTTTCGGCGTGCGGTGGATTTTGGAGCCGTAGCAACCCAGGTCGCCGTAGCCCGGGTTATCGCAGTTGATGAGCACAATGTTAGGCGGGCGTTCCTTCGATACGGCAGTGAGGGATAAGCATAAAATGGCGACGAAGACGCGGGCGATCATCCGGCAATGTGGCGGGAGGAAACCAAGGCCGCAAGGAGGCGAGGGGTTTTTGATTTGGCCCCGCTACGCCGGCCAAATTTAGTCGGCATCGCACAACCGGTAGAGGACCCAGGTAGCCACGGAGCGAAGCGGCCTCCAAGGTTCGGCGCGGGCCAAAACCTCATCCGCGTTGGGCCGTTGGCTCCTGCCGTCCAGGCGCATTAATCCCACGCGGACTGCCAGATCCCCGCACGGCATGACATCAAGCCGTCCCAGGCGGAAGAGGAGAAACATCTGCGCGGTCCACTCACCGACTCCCCAAACCTGGGTGAGCATCTGCGTTACCTCGTCGTCAGACATTCGTGACACGGTTCGCAAATTCACCGTTCCATCGGCGCACTTGGCCGCCAAATCCACGATGGCGCGGGTCTTTGCCGCGGACAACCCGGCCGCCCGAAACTCCTCCTCCGGCGTGCTCAGGACTTCTTCCACCCTGGGGAAGGCCCGTCCCGGTGTAAGCCGACAGGTGCGCCGGAAGATGCTGCTCGCCGCTCCAGACGCGAGCTGTTGGTAGACGATCGATCGAGCGATGGCGCCGAAATGGCTGCCTCGTGCGTTTACTCCGATTGGGAAGCCGGGAAAAGGGGGGACGCCGGCCATCGCCCGGCCCAGGGCGGGATCTCTGGCCGCGAGATCGGCAAGTGCTTGCGGAGTTGGGTTCACCGCGGAGATGTTAGCCGGGATGGTGCGGGCCGCATCGGTAAACCTGAGCGGTTTCTTGAACCCCGGTGCCTCATCCGATGCAAGCCAGCCCTCTACCTTGGCGAATCACCCAGCCAAAATCTCGCGCATCACGTTGCCATACACGTCGGTTAGGCGGTAATCGCGGCCGTTAAAACGGTAGGTCAGCGCCTCATGATTCAGCCCTAACAGGTGCAAAACCGTGGCGTGCAAATCGTGGACCGAAACCCGGTCTTTCACCGCTTTCCAGCCGAATTCGTCGGTCTCGCCGTAAATCGTCCCGCCGCGAATTCCGCCACCGGCCAGCCATGTGGTGAAGGCGAACGGATTGTGATCGCGGCCGTCCTTGCCCTCGCTAACCGGGGTTCGGCCAAATTCTCCGCCCCAAATCACCAGCGTCTCCTGGAGCAAGCCGCGTTTATCCAGATCCGCAAGCAAAGCGCCGATTGGTTGGTCCGTTTCGCCGGCAAAGGTGGTGTGATTTTCCACCAACTTGTTGTGTGCGTCCCAGCTTGTTGGGTTGGTGTTGCCGCCGGAGTAAATCTGGATGAAACGCACGCCGCGCTCCACCAAGCGGCGCGCCAGCAAGCACTGCCGGGCGAATTTCGCGCAATGCGGACGGTCCAGCCCGTAGAGCTGCCGGGTCGCCGCAGACTCGCCGGAGATGTCGAAGGCTTCCGGCGCGGAGAGCTGCATTCGGTAGGCCAGCTCGAAGCTTTCAATGCGTGCGGCCAGTTCGGCTTCCAGGTCGAATCGCTCTTGCAGGCGCCGGTTCTGCCGCTGGAGAAAATCGAGCTGCCGGCGTTGCTGATCCAGTGTGCGACCGGCCGGCGACAGATGATTGATGGGGGCTCCGTTAGGGTTGATCGCCGTGGCGGCATGGGCTCCGGGCAAATAACCAGCACTCCAGGCCGGCGATCCACCTTTTGGCGGACGCAGCCGCGTGGGATCGGTCATGACGACGAAACCCGGCAAATCCGCGTTTGGCGATCCCAGCCCGTAAGTTACCCAGGATCCCATGGCCGGGAAACCTGCGCGCGGGATGCCAGAGTTGAGCTGAAAAATGGCCGGCGCGTGGTTGTTGGACTCGGTGAAGCAACTGCGGACGAAGGCGAGTTTATCCACATGGGTGGCAATGTTAGGGAACAACTCGGAGACCCACGCGCCACACTCTCCGTGCTGCGCAAAGGCGAAGGGCGATTTCAACAAGGCCCCGGCTCGAGAGTCGAAAAATCCCGTTGTGGGGTCGTAGCCCTCCAGTTTTTGTCCATGCCGTTTGGTTAGCTCGGGTTTGGGGTCGAAGGTGTCCACCTGGCTGGGTCCCCCGCCCATGAACAGCCAGATGACGTGCCTGGCCCGCGCCGGAAAATGCGGCGGACGCGTGGCGAGCGGATTGGCTTCCGCCAGTAAGTCTGCCATCGCCAGCGAACCCAACCCGCAACCCGCGCGGCGCAGGAAATGGCGGCGATTGCCGATGATTTCCGCGCTTGGCCTACCGGACATAAAAAAACTCGTTGGAGATGAGCAAAGCCTGACAAAACTCTTCAAGTGACGCCGCCGCAATGAAATCCTCGCCATCCATGCGTTCGATTTCGCTCGGCAATCTGCCGAGTGCCAATTCGTAGGCCGAGGCCAACGGATCCGCGGCAGCGCGAACCCGGCTGGCGAACGCGGCGGCACATGCGCGCACCATTGGATCGTTTAGCAAAAGCAACGCTTGCGGGACGGCTGTCGCAGAGTTCCGCTTACCGATGCTGGTTAGGGCGTCCGGCGCGTCGAACATTTGCAAAAACGGCGTCAATCGCGTGCGTTTGGTTTCGAAATAGATCGCGCGCCGCTTCATGGATGCGCTCAACGCGCCCTTGCCGAACGCCGAGCGGTCTAACATGCCCGCCACTGCGAGAAGGGAATCGCGCAGCGGCTCGGCTTCGAGTCTGCGCACGTTTTGCCGCCAAATGAGGCGATTGTCAGGGTCCAGAGCCGTCCGCCGCCCGTCCGCGGCTGAGCTCTGTCGCCAGGCTGCGCTGGTAAGGATGAGCCGGTGGACAGGTTTGAGCCGCCAGCCGTTTTCGATGAGACGGGTGGCGAGAAAATCGAGCAACCGCGGATGGGTCGGTTGCGCGCCCCGGAAGCCGAAATCGTTGGGCGTCGCCACCAATCCGCGACCGAAGTGATGGTGCCAGAGCCGGTTGACGATGACCTGCGCGACAAGCGCTCCGGCGCCGTTTTCCACGTTGGTAAGCCAATTTGCCAACGCCACGCGGGGATGCACTTTCACGCCATGGTCCTCAGCTTCCGGGTTGGGCAAAACCTGGAGAAAACCTGGCGTTGCAGCGAATTTGGCGTGCTTGGGATCGCCGCGCACCAGGAAGTGCACGGGCTCGCTTCGGAAATCACGGGCCACGTAGGCAGCCATCGCGGGCGCGTTCGGCAAGGGCTCCTTGTTGCCGGATTTTTCGCTAAAAAGCTGGATTTCCAAGGCACCGTTTTCCCCCGGCGTCAGGGTTGCGCGTTTCCGGTCGGTTGGCGCGAACGCTGCCGCCAGCGCATAGTAGTCCTCCTGCGGAATCGGCTCGAACTTGTGATCGTGGCAACGCGCGCAGCCGACGGTTTGCGCCAAAAACGCGCTTCCCAGCGTGCTAACCATGTCGTCGAGCTCATCGTAGCGGCCCTGGGTGATTTCCGCCTTTGGCTTGGGAAAACTGAACGGCCCTGCGACGATGAATCCGGTCGCAATCAGGGCATCGGTCAGGTTCGGCGCAAGCTGATCCCCGGCGATTTGCCAGCGCACGAACCGATCGTAGGGCAGGTCCGCATTGAAGGCGCGGATGACCCAGTCGCGATATTGAAACGCCCCACGCCGGCCGCCATCCAACTCGTAGCCATTGCTCTCGGCAAATCGCGCGACGTCCAGCCAGTGACGCGCCCACCGCTCGCCAAAATGACGAGACTCCAGCAACTCATCGACCATTTGCGCGAAGGGCGTGGCGTCATAACGGCTAAGCTCGTCACGATTTGGCGGTAACCCTAACAAATCCAGAAAAACGCGCCGAATCAGCGTCCGCCCGCTCGCCTCCGGGTTCTGCCGAATTCCCGCCGAACGTAATTTTTCGCCCAACAAGCTGTCGATCGACTCCTCGGGAGCAAACTCGCGCAACGGCTGAAACGCCCAATGCTTGCGCCCGGTGGAGAGGTCAACTCCCGCGCCGGCGGCGACTTTTTCTTCCAAACGCGGATCCGGCGCGCCCATCGCGATCCAACGCTCGAAGTCCGCCACGACCGAATCGGGCAGCTTTTCTTTCGGCGGCATTTCCAGCTCGCCTTGCCAGCGCAACGCAGACAAAATCAGGCTTTCAGCCGGCTTACCGGGCGTCAACGCAGGACCGCTATCGCCACCGCGCAAAATCCCGGGGCGTGAGGTGAGAAACAGCCCGCCCTTAAGCTTCGCGGGCTCCTCACCGTGGCAACGCAGACAATGCTCGGCCAGGACGGGCCGGATGCGATTTTCGAAAAAAGCCACGCCCTGGGAATCGTTCGCCGCCCAGGATTCTGTGATGAGCATCCAGGTTAGCACGGCCATGCCGCGCCACACCCATGGATTGGCTGCTCGCACTTCGGCGGGAGTTTTCGTGTGCATCGTCGAAGCACAAGTTGCGTGGATTCGGCCGTAGGACAACCTCATCCGCCCAACTTCGACCCGGCACATTTTTTCGGGTTGCGGGGATTCGTAGATCCGTTACGGAATTTCATAGCGAATCGTCGCCATCACCGTTGACCATCCTCATGAAAATCATCCACGGTTCGCTCAACGGCAGGGCGCGGGTGCCGGCGTGGACGAAACCTGCAAGATTCCGGTCGCAAGGTGCTCGCCGGGCGAATTTTATCGCAACGTCAACTCCACCGGGCAATGGTCGGAGCCGAAAACGTCGCTCAAAATCGCCGCGCCACTCACTTGGTCCCAAAATTTCTCCGCCACGCAAAAATAGTCGATGCGCCACCCGATGTTTCGCTCGCGCGCGTTGCTGCGAAAGGTCCACCAGGAGTAATGGCCGGGCTCATCCGGGTGCAATTCGCGAAATGAGTCGATGAAGCCGCTGGCCAGGGTTTTGCTCAAGCCCTCGCGCTCCTCGACCGTGAATCCGGCGTTTTTTTTGTTGGATTTTGGGTTGGCCAGGTCGATTTCGGTGTGCGCGCAATTCAGATCGCCGCAAAAAATCACCGGCTTGCGTTTGTTTAGCTTTTTCAGGTAAGCGCGAAAATCCTCGTCCCAGCGTTGGCGATACTCCAGCCGCGTCAGGCCGCGCTGAGAATTGGGCGTGTAAACCGTGAGCAGTTGAAAATCGCCAAAATCCGCGCAAATCACCCGCCCTTCCTGGTCGTGCTCCTCGATTTTCATCCCCAACGAATGCTTGGCAACCTCGCTCAGCGTCCAAATTGACGTCCCGCTGTAGCCTTTTTTCTCCGCGCTGTTCCAAATGCGGTGGTAGCCAAGATCATCGGCCCAATCCAGGTCCACCTGCTCCGGCCGGGCCTTGGTCTCTTGCAGGCACAGCACTTCCGGACGGCTGGATTCCACGAAATCGCGAAACCCTTTGTCCATCGCTGAGCGAATACCGTTGACGTTCCAGGAAACCAAGCGCATGGGTCCCTCTGTCCGCTGGACTTGCGTTTAACGCAAGTGCCAGCAGAGGGGATTTTTTTGCTTGAAATCGTGGCAGGGATCAATATTGATCCTCAACCTGCTTGATAAATCCTGAGTTTTGGCAAATTCCCCTTTCACCCCACCGTGAAACCTGCGTTTTGCTAGAATGATTGAAGTCAAAAACCTTACCAAGCGGTTCGGCTCAAAAGTCGCCGTTGATAACGTCTCGTTCGAAGTGCGCAAAGGAGAAGTGCTGGGTTTTCTGGGGCCTAACGGCGCCGGAAAATCGACCACCATGCGCATGGTGACCGGATTCATCCCACCCACTGACGGCGACATCAAAATCGCCGGCGCTAACCTGCTCGACGACGAAATTGGCGCGAAATCGCAGATCGGCTACCTGCCCGAAGCTGCCCCGCTCTACAACGACATGTCCGTGCGCGATTTTTTGGCCTACTCCGCCGAAATTCGCGGGATGGAAGGCAACGAGCAGTCCAAAGCCATCGATCACGTGGTCGATCTTTGCTTCCTGCAACCGGTTCTGCACCAAAGCATCGACACCCTGTCCAAAGGCTACCGCCATCGCACTTGCCTGGCGCAATCGCTCATCCACGATCCGCCCATTCTGGTGCTGGACGAGCCGACCGACGGCCTGGATCCCAACCAAAAACACGAAGTCCGCGCCTTGCTCAAGCGTTTGGGCGAAGACAAGGCCATCATCTTCTCCACCCACATTTTGGAAGAGGTGGAAGCCGCTTGCACCCGCGCCATTATCATCGACCGCGGCAAAATCATCGCCAACGGCACTCCCAGCGAGCTGAAAGGCCGCTCCGCCAACGCCGGCGCCGTGGTGTTGCGCGCGCGAGGCAAAGGGACCGACGGACTGCGCGACGGAATTCAGCGGCTTAAGGAAGCGGATTCGGTGGACGTGCTGGAAAGCAAGGACGACTCGCTGGCCGTCCGCGTTCATCCCAGGGCCAAAAGCAACGGGCAACTGCCGCCGGCGCTGTTTCAACTCTGCGTGGAAAAATCGCTCACGGTTGACGAATTGACGGTCGAGCGAGGCCAGTTGGACGAGGTTTTCCGGAGTCTCACAACCAAAGACGATGACTAACGCTAACAAAATCTGACCAAACCGATTTTTTGCCATGAAATGGTTGTTTCTTCTCCTCTATTTTGGCTTCCCGCTCATCTGCTACTACCTCATCTGGCACGTCGTGCCGCGAGGGATCAAAACCACGTTCGTGCGGGAGTTGCAGAGCTTTTTCTACTCACCCATCGCCTACGTTTGCGTCTTCGTCTTCTCAATCCTGGCAATGGTGCTGAGTTTCACCCTGGGCGGGTTTATCGAACGCGGCGACGCCTCGCTAACCGACTCGTTTTTCACCTTTCACCCGTGGATTTTCATCTTCGTCGCGCCGGCCATCGGGATGCGTCTGTGGTCGGAAGAACATCGTCAGGGAACCATCGAGTTGCTCACCACCATGCCCATCGCAACCTGGCACGCCATCGTGGGCAAGTTCCTCGCCGCGGTCTGCGTCATCTGGGTAGCGCTGCTTTGCACGTTCCCCGCCGCGCTGACCATGGAATACCTGGGCGATCCCGATTGGGGGCCGATTTGGAGCGGTTACCTGGCCAGTTTCCTGCTGGCCACCAGTTGTTTGGCAATCACTTCCGCGGTTAGCGCGTTTACCCGCAGCCAAGTCATCGCCTTCCTCATCGCAGTCCTGGTTTGCGGGATGATGATGTTCGTCGGCTTCCCGCCCGTGGCCGAATTTGGCGGGGCCATCTTCAGTTGGTTCCCCACGTTGGGCGATTTGGTCGCCGGCGGCCTCACCAACCTGGGTTTCTGGAACCATTTCCGCGAGATGAACAAGGGCATCGTCCTGGGCAGCGACCTGGTCTACTTCGTCTCGATCATCGCCTTCTGTCTCTTCACCACCGCGGTCGTTTTGCGGCTTCAGCGGGCCTAACACCAACTTTTTCGCAATTATGAACGAAATTTGGAAGAATATCCAAGCCGCTCTCGGAAATCCCAAACGCGACGAGGTTCTGTCCTTCAGCGGCATCTTCATCGTCCTGGCCATCGTGCTGGTTTTGAACCTGTTGCTCGGCTTCTTGCCAATTCGCTTCGATTTGACCCAGCACAGCATCTACACCCTCTCTCCGGGCACCAAGAAACTGGTGAAGAGCCTGGATGCACCGGTCAAAATCCGCTACTTCGTCACCGACGACCGGGACATGATGAGCCCGGACGAGCGCAATATTTCCCGGACCATAGAAGATCGCTTGCTGGAATACAAAAAACTGGGCCGCGGCAACATCATCTTCGAAAAACTCAACCCTGAGCCGGACACCAACGCCGAGGACGCCGCCGAAATGGCTGGATTGCAGCCGTTGCGCGGTCAGGAGGGCCAAATTTACATGGGCGTGGTAGTCGAGTGTCTCGATCAAAAGGAGGTCATCCCTTACATCGACCCAAATCGCGAAGAGTTGCTGGAATACGACGTTACCACCGCCATCAACCGTGTTTACCGCGATGAAAAGCCCAAAGTCAAGGTCATGACGCCCATGAACGTGGGCGGCGGATTTGCGGGCGGCAATTTCCAGGCCGGCCCCGCGCCAGCGTGGTTTTTCTACCGCCAGCTTGAGGCCGACTACGATGTGGAAACTGTTCCCACCAGCACCAAGGAAATCGATGCGGACGCCGACGTGCTGGTCGTTCTTCATCCCTACGACATCACCGAAACCGGCGAGTTCGCCATCGATCAGTATCTGCTGGGGGGTGGCTCCGTGGTTGCCGTGGTCGATCCGCTCTTTTATTCCGCCCGCGCCCTCACTCCGCGCCAACCGCAAAATCCCTTCGGTGGCGGCATGCCTCCCGCCGCGGGTGGGCCATTGCCATCGTCCGACCTGCCGACGCTGTTCGAAGCTTGGGGCGTGGAGTACCAAAGCAGCCAGGTTTTGGCCGATGCAGCCTTCCGCACGGAAATCCAGGGCGGCTCCCTACCGACATTGCTGTCCCTGGGACAGGAGGCGATGAACAAGGAGGACGCCATTACCGCGGAGATGGTCGATATCTACATGCCCTTTCCCGGAGGGCTCAAAATCTCCCAAAAAGCCGGGCTCACCCCGGTCGGGCTCATTGAATCCTCGGAGAAGACCCAACTCGTCAACTCCTTCGAGGCCGAGCCTCAAGCCCTCGAGCAGTTGGAGAGGAATTTTCGCCCTACCAAGGAAAAATACCACCTAGTGGCCAAATTGAGCGGCAAATTCAAGAGCGCTTTCCCTGACGGAGACCCCAACGCCGAAATCGAAATGGAGACCGGCGGCGGCGACGAAAACAAAGCGGAGCCCGAGGATGCCCCCGCGGAAGAAACCAAAACCGAAGCCCCCGCGCCTGCGGAAAGCGAGAACTCCGACGAAGCCGAAGGAGCTGCCGAAACTGAGAAACCCGGCGAGGCCGACAAACCAACCGAACCTGGGGCTGAAAATGTGGACGAAGCTCAAAATGACGACGAGGGCGAAAACGGCGACGAAGGCGAGAAGGGCGAGGATGGTGAGAAAGCCGACGACGCCGCGCAAAATGGCAAAGCGCTAAAAGAATCCACCAAAGAAGGCGTCGTCTACCTCATCGCTGACGTAGACATGTTTTTCGATCAATTTGCCGTTCAACAACTCCCAATTCCCGGTTACGCCCAACCGCGGAACCAAAACCTGGGCATGCTGCAGAATCTCATCGAAACGCTGGCCAACCAGGAGCTAAATCTCGCCAGCCTGCGCAGCCGCCACTCCACCCGCCGCCCCTTCACCCGGCTCAACGACATGCAAGCCGCGGCGGAGTCCCAAATGATCGACCGCATCCAGGAATTGGAGAAACAGCGCGACGAAGTGAGCAAAAAACTGCAAGAGGCCATGAAATTCGTGGACGCCGGTGACGGCAGCGCCCAAATCGTCATCGACCAAAGCAATATCGACGAGGGCATGATCGAAAAACTGCGTGCGGAAGAGTACAAGGCCAGCGTCGAGGTGCGAGAACTGCGCAAGCAACTCAAACGGCGCAAAGACAGCTTCGTCAACGTAGTCAAGCTTCTCAACATCGCGGTTATGCCGCTAGTGGTCATTCTCTTGGGCCTCATCGTCTACGGCAAGCGCCAAAGCCGCATGGCCGCCCGCTAACCTTAAACCTGGACTCTTCTCAACCAACGACCCGAAATCGTGAATTCGAACCAACTCGTCAAACTTGCCGCTGTTCTCGGCGTTCTCGCCTTGCTCGTGCTCGTTTTTAACGCAGCTCGCGAGGGCAATATTGAAAAACCCGGCACAACCGTCGGCAAGGATCGGATCTTCAAAAATTTCCCGGTAAACGACGTCAGCAACGTGGAAATCGTGGGCCAGGAAGGCCAATTGAGCCTCGAACGCAAAGAATCCGGATGGACGGTGGCTGAGCGCAAGGGTTACCCGGCCGACGTCGAGAAAGTTGCCGAATTGCTCTCATCAATCTACGATTTAGGCATCGTACAATCCGTCCCCGTCGGGGAATCGAAATTCGGCCGCGTCGGGCTATTGAACCCCGCCGAGGCTGAAACCGGCGGAGGCGGCGACGACGAAAAAGCCGAGACCCTGGCCACGATCCTTACTTTCTCCAAGGGTGAGGACAAAGTCGGCGAATTGTGGGTCGGCAAGGAGTATCAAAAGACGGAAAGCGGCCAATTTGGTCCCGTGCAAACCACCACCGGCCGCTACGTAAAACGTGGCAACGCCAATGACGTCTACGTGGTGGACGAAAAATTCAGCAACGTGAAGATTGAGCCCGAGGAATGGTTGAGCGACGATTTTTTCAAGGTCGAAAAACTCCGGAGCATCGAGCGAATTCCCGCCGAAGCCGCGGATGAAGCCTGGAAACTGACGCGCGAGGACGAGGACGGCGATTTGACCCTGGCCGACGCCAAAGAAGGGGAGGAGATCGATTCCACCAAGGTCAGCAGCATGAAACGAGCCTTCGCCTCACCCGCATTTGAAGACATCGTCATTGGCGGTGACGTCGAAAAGCCTGACAAAGTGATCTTCAAAATCGAGACGTTCGACGGCTTCAAGTACGAGGTGAAGTTGAACGAGAAAAACGACGAAAACGAGTATCTACTGATCCTGGCAAACCTTTCCGCGGACCTGCCCAAAGAGCGCCAAACCACCGAAGACGAGAGCGAGGACGACAAGGAGAAAAAAGACAAAGAATTCAAAGATCAACAGAAAGAATGGGCCAAAAAATTGAAGGCGGAGAGAGCCCTCGTCGGCCACATTTACAAAGTGCGCAGCTACGTGGCCGACAGCATCAACAAAAACCGTTCCGAGCTGATGAAAGAGCCCGAAGAAGGAGAAAACGGCGGCGAAACTGAATCCGCCCCCGGTGTGGAAAGCGCGTTGCCCGGAGTCAACAACTGAATTTCGGGCTTGGGCCGTCACCAGATTGTCAGGCTGAAAAACAGCACCCGGCCCTGTTCCTACGATCTTCAGTGCTTCAGTGCTTGCAATTAGCCAATTTTCGCCAAAGAGTCTAGCATCACCAACCCAACCATCGGGCTGTGGCGCAGTTTGGTAGCGCGCTGCAATGGGGTTGCAGAGGTCGTGGGTTCGAATCCCGCCAGCCCGACTCCCAAACCGCATCCAGAATGCGGCGACCCTCGCAAATGCGAGGGTTTTATTCTTTGCGATTGTTATAATTTCCAGAACTTAAATACTAACAATATGGCGTTAAAGGAAATCAGGGTCCCGTCATGACCCAAGCTGCCACCAACTTGCCACCAAAATCACCACGGTTTGGCGCGTCCCGGCTTCAATCTTCATGAATAAGGCAGGCTAGACCGAAATTTGCGAAATCAAGAGATCCTCCACGCTGCGAATCGTCAGCGAAGCCGCCACTGCGCCAAGGCCGATCGAGGCGGTCTGACCACCCCACGCGACCAGCGAATCGGAGCTGCGCCGGTTCATCGTAAAGACTCGCCCAAAGGCGATTCCGGCGCCGACGAGGATCGCTCCTAGCCTAGCAAGACGTCCACTGGCGAGCGGCGAAATTCGGTCCAGGTGGTTCCCAATATTTGCGCGTAAACGGAAGAAAGAAAAAAAACGGCATAGCCCCAAGTTACCGCGGGCCACCATTCCCACCAGGCGCGATGGAGCCCCGAACCGGTAAACCTTTGCAAGGTCTTTGCTTCGCTAAAAAATAGCCAAATGACGGAGAAAAACGTGGCCAGGGAAAGTAGGCGTCTTCATCGAGCGAATCTTGGAAAACGCACACAGGGACTTGCACCCCGCTAAAACAACGCCCATGCTGGGCAAACACAAGGCGTCGATCCTAACGCCTGACCCGTGGCGGGTCGAAAGTTTCATGATCTTTCAATCATCAAACCAGAAATCGGAGTTCACCCTCGGTCAGGTATGAGATGACTCGAACGTTTGCCTCAGAATCATGAACTCCATCACATATCCGCTGATCGATCTGGGCGATGGATTTTCTGCTGCCAAGTCTTCGATTGAGCTATATGAATCCCCGGATCAAATGGGTCTGTGCAACCACCTTGCGATCATGCGCGGATGCTTCAGCAGTTCCCGGCGGTTTTACGACCGCGAGGGTAATGTATTCCAGATCGTTGGTGTCACGCCTGAACCTCAAATATCTGAATTCCAGAGATTCCTAGCTCACGTTTGCTACAATCCGATAAAGAGATTTCAGGTGGAACTCGGATCGGCGGGAGAGGCTGAACTCGACCAGATGAAGACACGAATCCGAGAGCTTCTTGAGAACGACCCTGGAGATTTGCTCTATCAGTGGACCGACCACGAAGAATGGGAGGAAGGTCTGACTGCTTCGATTTCGATTCCGGAATTGTTCGATTTCATTACGAAACGGGCGCTCGTGGATCACTACGACTAGCGGCCAATAAGGTCAAAGATCACTGGCGCAAGGTCCAGCGCCGCAGCCGAGCTGAATCGAGCGACGACGCCAAGCCGGAAGGCTTGGTCGAGTCGCCGATCGACGGTCTGTTAGCTAAAGAATCCCGCGCCCGTTTGCACGAAGCGCTTGCCCAACTTCCAGCGGACCAACGCGAACTGCTTACTGCGAAATACCTCCATCAACAAAGCTACGCCCAACTAGCCGAGACGCATCAGGTCAGCGTCAAAACCATCGAATACCGTCTTCACAAAGCCCGACAATCGCTTCGGGCGCTCCTAATCGAACAATGAAACCGAATCTCTCCCAACAAATCCAGCGCTTTGCCGATGGTGAACTCTCTCGCGAGGCTCAGGACGAGCTTTTTCTCGAACTGGACGTCCGCGATGATGACAGTTGGCGCACCCTCGCTCTGGCGATGATCGAGGCCTCCGAACTGCGCCGCAACCTTGCCGCGCAGCAGCCGAAACGGCGCCCACGCATCGTCCCATTCGTGGCCCCAACCACCATCGCCGCCGCCTTGGCACTGGTTCTCGGCATCGGGATCGGCCAATCGAACCGCACGGCGGAGGAGTCGCAGCCGCCGCCGGCCGCCGCGGATACGATTCCGACGGCTACACCAGTCGCACTGGGCCACGACATCACTGTCCGCTCTACCCTGGTCCGCGCCACCGCTAAAGACGGCTCCGTTCGTCTGTTGCCATTCCACAAACTCGAAATCCGCCCTTCGCTCTAACTTTGCGCATGAATATCTCAACCCCAAATGACCCAAATCCAATGAAAACCACCCTAACTCTCCTCCTCTTCACGCTTACCGCGTTCGCTTTCGCCCAAGACCAAATCGAGATCGAAGCCAGCGCGATCGAGATCTTCACCGTCGATGCGGAAGGCAAACTGGTGCCGCTGAACGCTTCCAACTCTGCTGAGGCTCGCCATATGATCGGTATCAGCGCCGAACCGCTAGCCAGCCACCTGGCGAAGGCGTTCGATGTTCCCGGCGGTCTCTTGATCACTCGAGTCCACGAAGGCACGCCTGCTCAAAAAGCCGGGCTCTCCAAACAGGACATTGTCCTCAAGGCCAACGGTAAACCGGTGAGCGAGTTGCAACAACTTGCCGATGAAGTGGCGGCTGCAGGCGAGGCGGGAAAGGCGGTAAAACTCAGCTTGCGGCGCGAGGAGGGCGAGGTCGAGATGGCGATTACTCCTGCCAAGCAGCAGACTGCCGCGGCGGTTTCGGTGACCGTCCTCGACGCGCTCAATCACTCGGACCGAATCGTGATGTCTGGAGCCAGTGTCGTGCCGTCTCCGGTTACAGCCGATGGCGGAGTGGGCGTTGAAGTGCGCAAAAACAAGGAAGCGATCGAGAAGCTGCGACAGCAGCTTGAAGAGTTGAACCAAAAGCTTCAGGACCTGGCGAAGTAACGAAGTAGCCTCACGCCAAGTGATCGCCAGGGATTCGGTGTGATGCCCGGTCAGTCGGTCTACCACCTCGGAAACTTTCATTCATTCATCGAACTTGGCGCATGAAAAGCTACGCCCCGCCCCCAATTTTTCGGGCAACTTCCGTGATCCCGCAAAGACTGCAGCGGTTGCGGCATGAAAGAGTATCAGCGGCCTGCTCGAAGAAGAAGTCTCCAAGCAGGCCGCTACTGATGGCCGCGCAATGAGCGGCGGGTTTTGCGTTGAGATCAGCTATCCAGATCGAATCGGTCCAAGTTCATCACCTTCGTCCACGCTGAGACGAAGCGATCAATGAATTTCTTCTCCGCATCAGCGCTGCCATACACTTCGGCGATGGCACGAAGTTGGGAATTTGAACCAAAGACGAGATCGACGGAAGTCGCCCTCCACTTCAGTTCGCCGGTCTTGCGGTCGTGCCCTTCGTAAAAAGTGCTCGCACATTGGAGACACTTTCCACTCTGTGCTCATATCCAGCAGGTTGACGAAAAAGTCGTTCGTTAGGGTCTCCGGTCGTTCGGTGAAGACTCCAAGTTTAAAGTCATCTACATTGGTGTCGAGAACCCGCAGTCCGCCGATCAGAACGGTCATCTCCGGAGCCGTGAGCGTCAGCAGTTGGGCGCGGTCGATCAGGGTTTCTGGCGCCGGCCGGTCCAGTTCGTGGCCGAGGAAGTTGCGAAAGCCGTCTTGCTTCGGCTCGAGGACGGCAAAGGATTCCACGTCGGTCATCTCCGGGGTTGTATCGGTGCGCCCGGGCGAGAATGGAACTTCGATGGCGTGCCCCGCCTTCTTCGCGGCTGCTTCAATCGCCGCGCCGCCGCCAAGAACGATCAAATCCGCCAGCGAGACTTTTTTGCCGCCCGACTGAGAACCGTTGAAGTCCTCTTGGATTTTTTCGAGGGCTCCAAGCACCTTCGCAAGCTGTTTGGGCTTGTTGACTTCCCAGTCCTTTTGCGGTGAGAGGCGAATGCGAGCTCCGTTTGCTCCTCCGCGCATGTCGGAGCCACGGAAGGTTGAGGCGGAGGCCCAGGCGGTCGAGACCAACTCGGAAATCGACAGTCCGGAATCGAGTATCGTCTTCTTCAAGCTCGCGATGCCCTGCTCATCAACCAGTTCATGATCGACTGCCGGGACAACATCCTGCCAAATCAACTGCTCCCGGGGAACCTCTGGACCGAGGTAGCGGGAAACCGGTCCCATGTCGCGATGGGTCAGCTTGTACCAAGCCCTGGCAAAGGCATCTTCAAACTCCTTCGGATTCTCGAAGAACCGCCTGGAAATCGGTCCGTAGATCGGGTCCATCTTCAGCGCCAAGTCCGTCGTGAACATGATCGGCGCGTGGCTCTTGCCCGGAACGTGAGCATCCGGCACGGTTCCCAGTCCCGCACCATCCTTGGGAACCCACTGCTGGGCGCCGGCCGGGCTCTTGGTCAGTTCCCATTCGTAGGCGAACAAGTTGGAAAGATACATGTGCGACCATCTGGCCGGAGCACTGGTCCACGCACCTTCGAGGCCGCTGGTGATGGTGTCTTCCGCGTTGCCCTTCCCATGCAGGTTCTTCCAGCCAAGCCCTTGCTCTTCAAGGCTGGCTCCTTCGGGGTCAGGCCCGACGTTGTCCGCACTGGCGGCGCCATGAGCTTTGCCAAATGTGTGACCACCGGCGATAAGCGCCACAGTTTCTTCATCATTCATCGCCATGCGGCCAAAGGTTTCCCGGATGCGTTTGGCGGCGGCCAGGGGATCGGGATTGCCACCCGGTCCCTCCGGGTTCACGTAGATCAGGCCCATCTGAACTGCGGCGAGCGGATTCTCAAGTTCATCCTCACCGCTGAATCGCTCATCGCCAAGCCATTCGCTCTCGGGCCCCCAATAGACATCTTTCTGAGGCTCCCAGACGTCTTCGCGGCCTCCGCCAAAACCGAACGTTTTGAACCCCATCGACTCGAGGGCCACGTTTCCGGTTAGGATCATGAGATCGGCCCAGGAGATCTTGTTGCCGTATTTCTGCTTGATCGGCCAAAGCAATCGCCGCGCCTTGTCAAGGTTCGCATTGTCCGGCCAGCTGTTGAGCGGCGCAAAGCGCTGGGTGCCATCCGAAGCGCCGCCGCGCCCGTCGGCGACGCGATAGGTTCCGGCACTGTGCCAAGCCATGCGTATCATCAGGGGGCCGTAGTGACCATAGTCGGCCGGCCACCAGTCCTGTGACGTCGTTAGCAATTCCTCGATGTCCTTCTTCAAGGCATCGTAATCGAGTTTCGCGAATTCCTCGGCGTAATTGAAATCCTCACCCATCGGATTCGCCTTGGCGGAATTCTGGTGAAGAAGGTCGAGGTTCAACTGATTCGGCCACCAGTCCCGATAGGACAAGGCACCGGCGACGGTGTGGCGAGACGGGCCCGCGGGATTGCCCATAACCGGGCATTTGTTAGTATCCATTGATTGAATTTGAGGTTTGGATTCGACCCTGGCTTTGTCCTGAGCAGTCGCTACTGCAACACAGGCAAAGACGGCGGCCAAGATAAGTTTGATGGTTCTCATGACGCTGTATGGAGGTTTGAGTTTGTCACCGCGAATTTCGCGGCTTGGCAAGAATCTCTGTTTCCAAACCAACCTTCCAATGCGTTTTCGAGATGCTTGCGATGCGCCGGCTGCATGGAAGATTCTCCGCATGAAACCAGACCTGGAATTCCACCAATTGGACTCCTTCATCGCGGTAGCTCGCGCCAAAAACTTCACCCGCGCCGCCGAGGAGCTGGGAATGTCTCAGTCGGCTCTGAGTCGAGCGATTCAACGGCTCGAAGAACAAATCGGCCAGCCCCTCTTCGAGCGAAAGCCGCGAGAAGTGGCGCTCACCGACCTGGGCGAGTGGTTCCTTGAGCGTGCTCAACGGATCATGAACCTGGTCGAGGATACGTTTTCGGAAATCTCCGACTTTGGCGCAAAGGGTCGATTACGGCTTGGCGTCATTCCCACCATCGCCCCGTTTTTTCTACCCGAAGTGCTGCGCACGTTCGCGGCAGCCCAGCCAAATGTGTCAATCGTCGTACAAGAAGACACCACGGACAATCTCATCAAACGCTGCAGCCACGGTGAGATCGACTTGGCAATCCTCGCTTTGCCGGTGAGTGCGAACTACCTCGAAATCGAGCCACTGTTCACCGAGGAGCTCTTCCTGGTTGTCCCGATCGGCCATCCGCTTGAGGCGAAGGCCGAGATCAACCTAAGCGATGTAAAACCCCTGCCATTCGTGATGCTGAATGAGGCGCATTGCCTCTCGGAGAACATTTCCGCCTTCTGCCGCAAACAATCGGTTCAGCCGGTTTCGATCGAGCGGACCAGTCAGCTGGCCACCGTCCAGGAATTGGTTTCGCTCGGTCACGGCGTTTCCATGGTGCCGGAGATGGCAGTGAACCTCGATCGGACCAACCGCCGCGTTTACCGGAAGTTTGACGGTGAAAAACCCACTCGAACGATCGCGATGATGTGGAATCCCTACCGCTTTGTTAGCAAGTGGGTGAACGAATTTCAGGCCCACCTGCGAAGCTTGGCCTAGCTTAGCCCGACTTTCACGATTCGCGCGCTCGAAATTGCCTCCGCCCCGTAAAATCCGGCCCATGAGCCCAAAAGTCTTCACTACATCGCCCCAGACGACGAAATCCGGGGCGCGGGCTGCAGCGGCAACTCAATGCCCATCGAGGCCAGTAGCAGTTTCAGATCCTTGTCCGGCTGCGTGTAGCGCGGCATTTCGAGCAACCCCCCACCTTCCACCGGCAGATGAACGTCCACCATCTCCATCGTCGCGAATTTTTCCAACACCGCACGCGGCGTCAGGCCGGGACCGAGCTTGCGCAGCAACTGACGCAGGGTGACGTGATGGCAGTAGGCCAAAAACGCCACGAAGATGTGCGCCTCGATTCGCTCCTCGCGCTGGTGGTGAATCGGCCGGATCGAGAGGTCGCCCTTGAGCGTCTTGAAGCTCTCTTCGATCTCGGTGAGTTGAATGTAGAACTGCCAGAGCTTCTCGGGCGTGTATTTGCACTTCTTGCCCATGTAGGCACGCAGCAGGTAGCGCCCTTCCCGCCGAATTTGCGCGCGCAGATTTTCGCGCTTGAGCTTGTAGGTTAAACTGCCCGGTCCGAAGGGGCCGTTGCCTTGAGGCATCGTGACCTCAACTAGGCCCCAAACCCGGCCGGCGTCCTTCTTCGCCGCGCCCAAGCGCAAGCGCCAACTCATCGCGGCTTTGCTGCGTGATGGCGGCGATTTCGCCCAAGCGTTTCCACAGTTTTTTGAGCTTGCGCCGCCGCATCGAACGTTCTTTGCCGACGCGTCTGTCGCTTCGGGCCAGGACGTAGATTTCGCCACTCTCCCAGCGCTCGCGCAGGTGGGTGCAGAGATCGTCCTTGTGTTCGAGCAAGCGGTCGAGGGTATGATAGAGTGCGTTTTTGGGCAGAACCTCGGCGGGCAGCCCTAACAAGTCGGCCAAGGCGGTGGTGCGATACCAGTGCCGGTGGATGAACCATTCGGCGCCTGGCTCGATCATGCGGTTGCAGAGATGGACCTGGAGCAGCTTGAACCAGGGTGTCCCTTTGCGGCCATCCGGGAGGCGCTTCGCCCAAAAGCGGTCCATGCCGAGCAGCTTCCACACCTGCAAGACCAGCCAACAGGCGCCCCATTGGCGGGGCCGGTGCAGGGTGAGTTCGTTGAGCTTGACGCGCAGGGTGCTGACCTCCTCGGGCAGTTGCTCGGGCGGTTCGCGGTCGCAGGGAAAGAGCGCGACTTGTTTGGGCTGGGGACTTCCCTGCTCCAATGCCTCGATCATCTTGCACCAGCCGGCCTTTTGGGAGTCGTTGATTTCACCCAGGTAGAGCACTTGGCGCTGGGCGACCTTGCCATCGGGCAGGCGGTGGCATTCCACCACGCTCCAGTAGCGATGTTCTTTACCATCTTTTTTGCGTTTATGGCAGCGAAGGAACACGCCCTAACATTCCACCAAAAACGTCTGGGAAAGGGGCAGGGTCTTCACTACAAGGCGCTTTGCCCGGCGCCATCGGGTAAATCGCGCCCTGGCCGCCGGATTTCTACGGGGAAATTTTTTTCGAGCGCTGGTGAATCGTGAAAGTCGGGCTAAGCTCCTGGAAAAAGCCGGACGCCTCGGCCTTCACCTTCCCACGGACTTGGAAAAGCTAGCGATCGCGCGTGGTTGCCGCTACTACGACTCCCGCAATGAGGGGGAGCACCTGCGCCGCGAGGCGTGGTTCCGGATCGAAACGCCAGAATTTTCCAACGCAGAGTTGGCCATTGCCCTGCTTTCGCCCCGGTTTCCTCCTTCCCTCTACCGCCAACGCCTCGGCTCGGCGATGCTGAGTGCGCCCGATGTGGATCCACGCGTTCTGGCTGAAATGGCTGTTGTCGAAGAGTGCGCTGGTCTGGTCCGTTACATCGCCAAATGCGGCCGCGAGGTCGAGGCGGACAACGAGTTTTGGGATGTGTTGTTGGCGCGCCTTCCCAAGGTGAGTCCCCCGAAAAAAACTCCGCATATCACCCGGTTGATGGAAATGACGGGAATCACGCGGGGCCGGGTTGGCATTCAAAAACGTTGGATTCGCCCGAGTCCAGTCGCCGAAACCTAGCCATGGCCTCATCCAATCCCGAGCGACTCATCTTGGCGTTGGACGCCGAACTGGATCACACACACCGTTCACCTCGTGATCTACGGTCGTGCTGCGATTGCACTTGGCTTCTCCAACCCACCGCAAACTGTCCACGAAACGCTCGACGTTGACGCAATTATTCAGCTTTCTCAATTGGATGAACTGGTGCATGACGACGGCTTTTGGGATGCAAAGGATGCCGTGAATGAGAAGTTCGAGGATGAAGGCCTCTACATCACCCACCTCTTCCAGGAGAATCAGGTGTTTCTTCGCGAAACCTGGGAGCAAGACATCGTCCCCATCGGACGTCCCCAAACCCGGTATTTGAAGCTGTCACGGCCCGCTACCGTCGATTTGATTCTGACCAAGATGATGCGTGGTGACGACGAGCAGGACATGAAGGACGTCGCCTTTCTCGCCCAACACGACTGCATCACCTCCAAGCAGATCGAAGCCGCATTTCAATCCGCCCGACTCCCGGACATCCCGGAGTTGCACGACGCATTCACCAATGCCAAGCCCGTGGTGCGTCAAATCGTTGCCAACTTGGCGTAGGCCGATCTGACAATTGACGTTGTCATTGTTGGGTTTGAGTTGGAACTGCGCCTCGCCCACAGTCAGCAACAGGGCGGGAATGGCGGATAAATCTGCTTGTCAGCCGTCATGCCACAATGATCGCTGGCAAATAACGGATGTCATGCGCACGATTGGCCTACGGGGAATCGTGAGGAAGCAACTCCAATCAGCGGATCTTCGCCCAGGCGGTGCTTGCCTTGGAATCAGCCCTAACCTATCTATTTGAACATGAGCCAGGAAACAACTCCCCCTAACACCACTCAAGAATACTGGTGTTTCATCAGCTATCGGCACCGCGATAACGACGTCGAAAACGACCGTGGCTGGGCCAGTTGGTTGCACCAGGAAATCGAACGCTACGAAATCCCTGCCGAACTGGTAGGCACTGAAAACGCGCGTGGCGATACCATTCCAGAGCGCATCTATCCCGTCTTCCGCGACGAAGAATCGCTTCCCGCCGACGCCGATCTGGGCTCTTCTATTGCCAACGCACTGGATCGCTCCCGCTTCCTCGTCGTCCTCTGCTCTCCGCGGGCTGTTGAGAGCCAATACGTCGCCCAAGAAATCCTCCACTTCAAAAAGAGTGACAAGGGTGACCGGATTATCGCGGCCATTCTCGATGGCGAGCCGGGCGACTCGACCCGTGAATGTTTCCCAGAATCGCTGCGCCATCCCGTGCGCGAGGACGGTTCGCTCGACACCACCGTCGAGGAAGAACCCATTGCAGCGAATTTTCGCCTCCAAGACGGAAGTGAGGGCTTTACCTCCGCCGAGGCTTACCGGTTGCACCTCACCAAAACGGGCAAACTCCCCAAACGCGAAATCAAGAAGCGGGCCGAAGCCTACGGCGAGCAGTTGCAGCTCATGAAGCTCAAAATCATTGCGGGGATTTTGGGTGTGCCGTTAGAGACGCTGCGCGACCGCGATAAGGCCTACCAGCTTGAGTTGGCCCGGAAAAAGGCGCGCACGCTCCGCCTCTGGCTGGCTGCCGTGGGCGTTTTGGCAGTCGCGGCAGTCGTAGCCGCAGTGATTGCGTATGACCAACGGAAAAAGGCGGGGACAGCGAAAACCGCCGGCCTTGGAGCGCTCAATAGACTCGCCGATGATGCCATTCCTCTGACTGTCGATGCCGGGCCGGAAGAGGAAGAGCGCCGCTCGAAATTCATCGAGATCTTGGAGAAAACGGTTGCTGAGATCCCCGAATCGGAACGCGATCGAGACTACGAGCGCGTTGAAGCCATTGCCCTTTCGCTTCGCTCCGCGCAGGATCTGCAAGAAGCGAATCCGATGAACAATCCGGAGTTGCAGTTGGACCCCGGAGTGATGGCCGCAATGGCGCCGCTGGTAGAGGAAATGCAGAAAGGGCCCGACAAATCCTGGGACAATCTCAACCAACTGCTGCGCAAGGCCCAAGCCGCACACTTTGCCGCCTCGGATCAACTCCAAGCCGCCAACGAAAAGAACCAACGCGCTTTGGACATGTTCGCCAGGTTGCTTCCACTCTTTCCCAAAGATGCCGATTTGCGCTGGAGGGCGGGTACCGCGGCAAATTTGAGGGTTCAGTTCCTGGCTTCCGACGAAGAAGAGATCCTGGCATACCACAGTCGGGCAGTTGAAGCGTTCACCGAGTTAGGTGAGATCGACCCGGATCGGAAAGCCGAGTCGCTGGGTCATCTCGCGGAGACCTACGATCGGATGGCGACTTTTTACCAAAACTTGATGGAGCCCCAGCGGGCGGAGCCGTTCTTTTCAAAGGCGGCCAAACTGCGCGATCAGATCTCCGCAGAATACGCCGATGTGCTGAAACCCACGTTTTTGAACGCTCTCGCTGGCAACTACGAAGGTCTTGCGGAGGGCTTGATGGAGACGCCGGATCAAGCCGAAGTTCAGCAACAGAAGGCAGTTGAGTTGTACCGAAAAGCCTATGACAAGGCAGCAGATGAAGCCTCACAACTCGCCCTGGCCAAGTCCCTGAGCACGTTGTCCGTGATTCAAGGGCAACTTCAGAAAGACGAGCCGGCATTGACCAGCGGACGTGACGCGGTATCCCATTTCGAAGCGCTCCTAAAGGCAAACCCGTCAAACCAGCAAGCCATCGAGGGCATCGCCTCGGTCCTGGAGAACATCGGGCGCGCCTACCTCCGCATGGGTGATTCCAACCGCCAACAACGCGCCAACGACTTGGCGGCACGGTATCGCGAACGGCTGCGCAACATCAGCGGACCGAGTCTCCGAGGCCTGGACAACGAGCAGAGCATCCTCCTCAACTCGGCCACCAAGCAACTCTTCTCTGGCATGCAGTCGAACGATCCCGCCGAAACCGAAGCGGGAATCCGCGGTCTCTGGCAGCAACTCGGCCTGTTGGAACACGGGCTCTGGCTTACCCGCGATAGCCTATTGCAACAAGGCCTGTTGGCGGAACCCCACTTCGTGCCCGGTTACTGGAACAAGAAGGTCGAATTGACCGCCCAGTTCCTGCGTCACGCCTTTCCGCCCAACGAACTGGCCAATCAATGGACCGCTTACGAACAAGCCTGCCGCGCGGCACCCCCGAATTTCCTGGCCCAAGGCGTCAGCCCCGAGCAACTGGCCGTCGCCCGTGCCTCCCACGATTTGGCCACCGGTTTGCTGGCCGGTTCGCCCGATTCCAATCGCCAAACCCTGGCCCGCGTGCTCCTCACCGTTGGCCAGCGCATCCTCACCCAAGCTGACGCCTCCGGCGCTTTGGACGACGCCGGCAGCCAACGGCTGGAGGCGATTTCCTCCACGTTGCAGCAGTTGCCAAAGCCTCGGTTCGAGCGATCTGTCTTGGATGAGCTTACGAGTAGCGCTGGAGTGCTCGCATCTCATCTCATCACAACGCAAGGCATAAAAACTCACCCTCTTCGTCTCCTCACCCGGCGACGTCCGGGCCGAACGGCAAATTGTTGGCAAAGTCATCGAAAAACTCCAGGCGCGATACTGGAACTTCATTCGCCTGGAGCCGGTATTGTGGGAAAAAGCCTTCGCGCCACGGGCACATTTCAGAAGGAAATCGTGCGTCCCAGCAGTTGCCAACTGGTCGTCGGCATCCTGTGGAATTGCTTGGGCACGCCTGCCTCTACCCCGCCCGCGACGATTTTCAGCTTGGGCCGCTTTTTCATCACCACGCCGGTCGACTGCGCTTTTTCCTTCGCCACGGGAATGGGCTGGCTGACGATGGCGTTCCAGCTCGGCGCGAAAACTCCGCTGCGGATTCGGCTGGAGCGCGCGGGCGATGACCAGGTCTGTAGCGCGAGTCCAGGTTCGGCACGCTTTGACGCCTTGGGTGGCGGCCTGGAACATGCCTTTGGGCTCCTTGCCGGTGAGAAATTTGAAATTTGTACCCGGCATGCAGTTAGGTCCAGTGATTACAATTTTCTAGGTCTCCATCTGCGCTTGCCCTGTCCTTTACACATAAATCTGGCCGGGCAAATGGGCACTCCCCGCCAGCTTGCTCTGGTTTTTACCAATTTCTTTGGCCTGGGGCTGAAAGCCCCACAGATCATAGCCCAGGGCTTCAGCCCTGGGTACGCAAGCCGGAGAAAGGGTGCCCTGAAGGGGCACGAGAAGTCGAACTCAGGCGATCCCAAACCTGAATGCAGGTTTGGAAGGTCGTAATCAGTAAGGTTAAGGCAAGCCGCAGCGTCTTGGCAGTTTTCTCGTGCCCCTTCAGGGCACCCATTGACTTGCTCCTCTACCCAGGGCTGAAGCCCTGGGCTATAATCTGTGGGGCTTTCAGCCCCGAAGAAATGTGGGGTAAGGTTCAGAGCAAGCTGGCGGGGGAGTGCCCATTTGCCAGGACATTTTTATGTGTAAAGGACAGCGCTTGCCCCAGTGGAGCCACGTTCAACCACCAGAATTTTCGCCTCACGAAACCGTCCCGGCCGGGACGGGCTTGTTTCGGTCGAGCGCTGTTCCCATCGCGAGAGGCCGCCGAAAATGCCCAAATCTCAGGAAAGGGACATTCCACCATCGGGATAAACCCGATGGTGGAATCTCTTTTGTTCGGATCGAATCTGGTTCTTAAACTCGCTAACCACCGAGGCAAGCTCGGCGGTGTGCACTTTGTAATCACTGGAGTTGAGTGCATAGCCAGGAATTTGTAAAGCATGACGCCGTACGCTGAGCAGTCAGCTGTTGTAAGGGCTAAAAACTAAACGCTCCAACTTGGGCTGGCTTAGTACCTCAATCGTGAACTTTCGACAGGTTTGTGCAAAATTTGGTGCATCTGTCAGGACTTAAAACTTGAAACTTAACACTTAAAACTCCGGCTTGGCCGGTTTAGGCCTTTACTCGATGGGTATGGAGTGCTGGCTGGATTCCAGTTGTTCGCACTTGGGCAAGCGCACCCTGAGAACGCCGTCCTCAAACTTGGCTTTCACCTTTTCCGGATCGACGTTATCGGGCAGGCGAAAACTCCGGACGTAACGCCCGAAACTGCGCTCGATACGGTGGAACTTCTTCTTTTTGTCCGTCTCCTCAGACTCATGCTTTCGTTCGCCGGAGATGCTGAGCACTCCGTCTTTGACTGCCACTTGAACGTCCTCTTTCTTCAATTCCGGCAGGTCCGCGGCGATGAGAAACTCTTCGTCATCTTCCGCGATGTCCACCGCCGAAGCCCAATCGGCCTTCAGGGCGGCTTCCGCGAATGCATCGCCTTCCCCAGCCCGCCGGTGGAAGAGGGAAGCAAGTTGGTTTTGTAGTTCGTTTAGTTCCCGCATGGGTTCCCACGTTGTTAGTTGTGTCTTCATTGGGTATGTTTGGTTTGAGGTTAGGGTGTGGAATAGTTGATCTTACGAACGTATCCGCATCCCGATTGAAAACTAAGCAGCCGTTGCCATTGGTTGCGCCGAATTTGAACCGGAACCTCGCTGATGCAACGCGGCCATGAGTTTTCTGGAAAGAAATGTCCGGGGAATAGCCACCGGTTTACAGATCGGCTGGACGTCCTCTCCACGCAGCGCCTTATCGAACCATTGGGCAAGGTTCTTAGATAGTGGAATACTATGGCTGGAGTCAAGAACAGCGGAGAGCCCGCCTTCCGGTTCGCGCGAGAGTCTAACCATCAGCCCCGGACGAAGAAGACGCTGTAGCGCGAAACAAATCGCGTTCTGAGCTGTAGTATCAGACATGGGTGTTTCATTGAGGAAATAGTCCATCAGTTCGATGTCGGCGTCGAGAATCCGGCATGGAACGACTTCCAACGGTTCCTGCCGCAAGGGTGGAGGTGCGCTCATTACTTCGTCACTTGTGAGATGTTGTTATGCAGCCGCCAAGGTTGGGCGGTGGTGGGGGACACCTTTGCGATATTCGGTCGGCGATTGGCCGGCATATTTGAGAAAACTACGATTAAATTGCGAGAGCGACTGGTAACCCACGTCATAAGCTACCTCGGTCACGCGCATTTGGGGATTGAGCAGCTTGCGCTTGGCCCGTTCGACCCTGCGGCGGTTGACGTATTCCGTCAGGGTCATTCCAGTCGACCGCTTGAAGATCTTGCAGAAATAGTATGGACTGACGTGAACGTAAGCCGCCACCGCATCCAGGCAGATTTTCTCATCAAGATGAGCGTTAATATATTGCTTGGCTTTGGTTACAAGAGGAGGGTCGCAGTTTTCTTCGGCCATGATGAGCCGGTTGAACTCTTCAGAGAGTTGCAGGGCAAAGGCGGCCAGAATTGTCAAGTATCCCGGGTAACGTTGGGGTTCATCCATTGAGGCTGGGCGAACTTTCAAGTATGCCATGAGAGAATTTCCGGACCGGACCGGGACGACGCTTTCTCTCAGATCCACTCCGCTTGGATCGGACTTGTCCTGCCCGGTATCCTCGCTTTCAGGGCGGCCGTGTGGTGCCAGGCAAGAGTCGCCTCCGTCATTGTTGAGCAGAACGCAAAACTCGTTTCCCCGGAGTTGGAGATCGTTGAAATTGGGCGCGTCCTCGTCGGCGGGACAGAGTTCCAGTTCCAGCCCGGTGGCCACTTGAAAAGCGTTTCGGTAAGTTTGGTAGAGAGCGGATTCGGCCAATTTGCGGAACGCACGGGCTTCGGCGGTTGTCGATTGAGATGAGGGTTTCATGGCGGCAATCAAGTTTGGTTTTGGTTGATTTTCGCCATCCTAGGATTGGTAAATCCGTTCGGAAATTGGCGCCGGGCGTCATCTTGCATTCGCGAACAGTGTATGAGACGTACGCGGATTGCGTACGAGTTAAAAGGTCACATTCCCCTTGCCTATGGGTGAAAAATTTCCCCCTCCGGCTGCACGGTAAGCACAGAACACGGTGCGTCGTGGATGATAAACTCAGCCGTCGAGCCCAATGCCATGATTTCCGGGCGATTGTGGGCGCGCGCACCTAACACAACCAAATCCGCGCCCACTTCGTTGAGATAATTCACCATGCCGCCGCCCACGCTGAAGTGTTCGCGCACGACGATGGTGGCGGGCAAACCTTCAAAGTCGTCGAGCCCTTCGCATACAAACTCCGCCGCTCGCCGGTTGACGTCTTCCAGGTAGCGTTGGACCCCTTCGTCCGAAACGTGAGTTTCGCCGAACTCAATCGCGGAACTCTTCCACGCCGGGGCGAAGATATGCAGCATGTGGAGTTCGGCCCCATCGGCCTTGGCCAGCGCAGCTGCCTGGCGCATAGCCCGGTGAGAACCCTCCGAAAAATCCACCGCGGCTACGATTCGCTTGAAACCGCCATGCTGAGCTTCGCGAACCAGGAGAACTTCAGTAGGCGCCATACGAACGCAGCGCACTGCCAGCGAACCGGTCGTGGATGGGCGCGGATGGGATTCTCCGTGGGTTCCGAGCACTAACAAGTTCGCCTCTTCGCGCTCGCACAGGCGTATTATTTCGATAAATGGGTATCCGACGATCAATTCCAGCTTCAGGCTGGGCAAAGAGGTCGTTTCCAGTGTTTCCAGACAAAACCGGTCCAGCCGCAATCGGCGTCTGGAAAGAATAGCGCCGCGTTCCAGGCCACTCCATTTTTGCGCCGCGGCCAGATGATCGTCCGGCAAGATGTGCGCCACCGTGAGGTGACTATCCAGGGCGGCGGCGATTCGGTAGGCTTCGGCCAAAGCAGCTGCGCTGGATTCCGAATAATCAACGCCGCAGACAATGGACGGAAACGGATTCATCAGTCCGTGAGGTTTGGTTCGCGGATAAAAAGTGCGGAGCAAGACGCCTCATGGAGGATGCGCTCGGCGGCGGTTCCCAAGAGAAACTCTTTGAAGCCGCTGCGCCCGTGCGCGCCAAGCACCAGAAACGGCGCGCTGAGTGTTTGCAGGTGATCCAGGATCGCGCGGGCCGGGCTCGGGTCTTCCAGGATGCGCTGCGTTGTATCAATACCTCCGGCTTCACTTTCGTGGCGCCTGGCAAACTGCTGCAACTGGCATTCGTGACCGCGGCGCAGCTTCTCAAGCTGATCCGGCTCGATCCCAAGGGAACCGAATGGCTCGAATCCACTCACCGCCAGGTTCGCGATGTAAGTTTGCGGAGGAGTGATCGCGTGCACCACCTCCAGATTCGCCGATTGCAACCGCGCCACGTCCAGCGCCTGCCTCATAACCTCGTCCGACAAATCAGAGTAGTCTATGCAGGCGACGATCGTCTCCGGTATGGAATCGCCGCGGCTGACGAGGAAAGCCGGCGCGCTCGCCTTGCGCACGAGATTTCCCGCCACGACGCCAAGCCGGCCTTTTGACTCGCCTCCATGTCCGTGGGCGCCGAGTACAAGAAGGTCGCCTCCCAAAAGATCGGACTCGATGCTCAAATCTTGCGAAGGGCTACCTGTGACGAGTTTAATGCGGGTGGGAACGGCTTCCGGAATTTCGGCGGCCAGCCAGCTTGTCATCTTTTCCGTTAGCGCCTCCGTCAGTGAGTCCGCATCGCCAAGGAGGTGCTTTTCGTAAAGCTCGGCAGTATCGCCGTCCACAATGTGGAAAGCGGTCAGTAGCTTCGCTCCGGTTTTTGAGGCGAGTTGGCCCGCCTCACGAAGGGCGACCCGTGACGGCTCCGAGAAGTCGATCGCAGCAACGATGTGTGCGAAGTTCATGTTCGATCTTGCCACGAGTGCGAGGGATTTCTTCGCGTGGGTTGGCCAACGGTGCGCATGTCTTAAACGCAGGGCAGATAGATTGGCCGGGCATTACTCAGACTGAGGCAAGCGATTCCATAATTTGAGTGCTAGTGGTAGTAGAAATCATAGGTGTAATCCGGCTCCAATTTGATGTAGCGGGAATGCAGAAACGCCACCAAATCAATCAACTGGCTCACAGTCATTTCTTCGGCCAGAACCGACATCGGTGAAAAGTCCGGATCGCCATTTTTGAGCCGTTTCTTATATTCTTCGGAGATCGTGTGATCCGGATAGATGATCGCCGTGATCAATTCTCCGTAGGTCTTGACCCTGACAATTTCGCCTCCAAGTTGCAACGGTTCTTCCCAGCCGTCTTCATGCTTCGGGATGTTGACTCCCGAAACGGTGTGGCAGCGATTGCAGTTCAGTTCGACAAAAGCCGTTTTTCCCAGGCCGATGTCGCCTTTTGGTAAGTATAGGCCCCTCACTGGCTTGGGCTGAGGGGAACAGCCGAAGGTAAGAAGCACGACCGCCAGAGTCAGAAAATAGCGCGAATTCATGTTTTTGGGATGCCGGATCGTGCTACCGGCCAACAGCGATGTCATCCGGTTCTGCGGATCGCTCATTTTCAGGAAAAAATCCCAGATTCCGCGTAACAGGCTTGAGGTTTGGGGTAACAGCGAGGTTCGCATGGTTGCTATGTAGTTTGTGTGTTGGAGTTTGTTGTAATCTTGGATAGAAAATCACTTCACAGCGTCCCCCGCTCGCCAGCCAATCGCAACAATGAGCGGACCTCTCGGTCGCTGACTTGGGAGAAATCCCGGTAAAACCAACCGATGGCCCGGAACTGCAAAGGGACCGCAGGGCACACGATATCGTCCACAACGTCTCTCAATTGCTCGACGGTGTCTGACGGAGCAACCGGAACGGCTACGACAATCTGCCTCGCACCCAGGCGCCGACTTGCCTCGATCGCAGCCCGCATGGTGGAACCCGTAGCTAGTCCGTCATCCACCAGGATGACGCAGCGGCTTGCTATCTCTGCGATTGGACGCGCCCCACGATAGTCTCTCTCACGGCGAAGCAATTCTTCCCGTTCGCGGCGTTCGACACAGGGGAAACTGCTCACCAGACTTGCATTGCCGGCCAAGACGTTCTCGTTTCGTAACGTCACCCCTCCATCAGCGATTGCACCCATCGCCAACTCTTCGCATTCAGGCACGCCGAGTTTGCGAACCGTTAGTACATCCAGTTCCGCGCCGAGGGCTTGGGCTACCTCGAATGCTACCGGAACTCCTCCCCGCGGAAGGCCCAAAACCAGCAAATCCCGGATCTCGCGATAAGCTTCCAGATTCTCGGCAAGAACGCGGCCTGCTTGGGTTCGATCCTGATATGGCAAGAGATCGTTCATCAATAAGAATTCGATGATTCGACTAACAGTTTAGCGAAATCCAAAGCGCGATAAATTGGTGGCGTCGTGGATTTAATTCGCGCCGTTCCTGCAATGTAGGATAGTGAGATTGCGTACGTCTGCCTGTGGAGGGCTCCTCATTGTCCATCGCCGAGACTAGGTGATTCCGAGCCTTTATTTGATGGCTTTGTTCTCTTTTTCCTGAGCTTCGTGCGCTTGCATACGGAAATTTCGTTGTTTCTTGCTAGCCTCGAAGTTCGTCCTACCCATCCTAATCCTCTGCGCTAGAAATTGCCCGTTCATTTCCAAGTTTGGCGTGGAATTCCACCTCAATTCCCCTGAATTTGGCCCATCACGCAACTCCCGCCAACAACGCCCCAATTCCGTAAGCGATGCCGGCCGCGGCCCCACCGATTCCAAGCGTCTCGGCCCCGGCAACGAGCCAGTTTTGATGCACGAATCGGCTTTTCAACGCACCTACGCTAAAAAATGCGATTGCCGTCAGAATTGCACTCAGGGGAAACGCCCGCAATCCGGCATCCGCTATGGCGTTCAGCAGGTATGGTAAAAGCGGGATGGAACCGACCAACGCAAATGCGCCGAACGTCACCAGGCCCGCTTTCCAGGCTGGAGGCGTGGAGAGCGTCAGTCCAATTTCTTCCCGGATCATCGTATCCACCCAACGTTTTGGATCGGATGTAATGACGTCGACGACATGCTCCAACTCATCACCTTCAAAACCTTTGGCGGCGAAGATCTGGCGAATCTCTTCGCGCTCGCCTTCGGGGTAGAGCTTGATGTGGAGTTCTTCTTCCTGGCGAGCCTTCTGTCCTTCCTGGGCTTCAGCCCGCGATCCTAGATAGTTGCTCACTGCCATGCTGAATCCGTCCGCGACCAGGTTCGCGACTCCTAACACAATCACCACCCCGGCGGAGAGCCCGGCGCCGGCAACCCCTGCCACGATGGCAAAAGTCGTCACTGCGCCGTCGATCGCGCCATAGATGAAGTCCTTCAGAAAACTCTGGCGCGGACCTTCAGCCAAGCGTTGGCGAATTCTGGTGGGCGTGTGCTCCTTTTGAAGTTTGGTTAGGTCACTTTCGGTCATGATGAGGCTGTGTATGGTATGCGATTCGCCAAGCATGATAACTGATTCGGCGAAGCCAGCGTCGAGCGTCCAAAGCAGCGCTCAATTGGTCGCCGGTGAGTTCCTCCTTGGCCGTTCGGGCTATTGTATGATTGCGAAAATGTGCCTTGTCCTGCTCCAGATCCGAGGCCGCCTCCCTGATCTCGCCAAGAGAGCTCAACTCGCCTCCTTGTGATATGTCGATAGCCAATCGGGCCAGGATCTTAGCGATCTCATTGGCTTGACGGGCCAATTCCGGGTGTTTCCGGGTGGTTTCCGATCGTTCTTCATCACGCACCCGGTCAGCCAGACGCTGAACGTGATCGAGGGTGTGGATACATGCAAAAATGCGGGACGCGTCTATCCCCGCTCCTCCCGCTCCGCTTCCCAGGCGAATCGCAAATTCCCTTCCGGCCGAGATGCTGTTTTGGACTTCGTCGAGCGAATGCTCGGCCGCGTCTCTTCCAGTTGCCATGGTGGTTGCTGCATGACGCAGGGTTTCGGCGGCAACTTCGCGGACGCCATATTCGAGCCCCGCCAATGCCGCGGGAGCGTCTTGCAAAAGTCCGCGGTCAAAGGATGCGCCGAGCTTGGCGGTCCGTTCCGGGAAGATGCTCTGGATGAGGGCGGCAAATTGCCGGGTGAATGGAAGGATCAAGATCACACCGAGGATATTGAACACACTGTGAAATGAAACCGCAACCACCTCCGGAGAATCCGCAACGGAAACGGGCGCGAACTGGTTCCAGACCCAAAAATAGGCCGGCAACACCAGGAAAGCGGTTACGCCCGTCATGAGGTTGTAGATAACGTGAGCGAAGCCCGTGCGCCTGCTTGCGGTAGAGCCTCCAATGGTGGCAAGAGCGGCCGTTCCCGTTGTGCCAATATCCGCGCCTATGATAATCGCGGCAGCTTGCGGAAGGTCGATCAATGAAGCATTTAGAGCGGTGATAGCGGTCGCCACCGTGGCGCTGGAGGATTGGGTGATCAGAGTCAGCAATATACCTACCAGCATTAGCAGAAACCTTCCGCCAAAGCTTGCGGCCCGCCACTGGACCAGGTCGAACGACCCTTCAAACTGAGAGAGTCCGTCCTTGAGATAGCTGATGCCGATGAAAATCAGGCAAAACCCCGCCAACGCCTTTCCGAAGCCGCGGAGGAATCTATTTGCGTTGAATAGGTAGCAAAGCGCGGCGATAAATAGCAGCGGAAGAGCAGCGGCGGTGAGCTTTAGTTTGAACCCGATCAGTGCCACCATCCAGCCGGTGATTGTAGTTCCAATATTCGCGCCAAAGATAATGCCGAGAGACTGGCTAAACGTCAGGAGCCTGGCGCCAACGAACCCGATCGCAGCAACCGTGGTAGCGCTGGAGCTTTGAATCAGCGCGGTTACGGTAGCGCCCGTGACCACGCCAGACAGGGTGTTGCGTGTGGAACGAGCCAGCCATTCGCGAAGCCGGCCGCCGGCCAACTTGCGCAAACCCGAGGTCATCGTGGCCATTCCAAAAAGAAACAGCCCGATCCCTCCCAATGTGTGGATCGAATGAATCCTAGCCTGCCATCGGCGACTTGATATCGCTTTGCGTTATTTGGCGTTCTCTGCCCTGCTGTTGCCGGCGCGAAACAGAAAGAAGCTAACCGCGCACGCATTGCTCGTTTTCGCGCGAGATGTGGCGATCGTGCAGCCGGCTCAGAAACAGGAGCGAGGTGGTGGCGCCTATGCCGGCTAAAAACATATCCCACTGAGCGTCCCAAACATCGCCCTGCGCACCCAGAAAGTCATGAGAGGCTGCGCCGGCAATCTCCGCGGTCCACCATTCGATCAGTTCGTAGAGCGCGCTGAATCCCAAACAGGCCAAAATGACAACGAACGGCAGCCACCAAGTTTTCGGCATCTGAGCGCGGCGAACCAAAAGTTCGCGCAGCAAAATTGCCGGGGCAAAGCCTTGCATAAGATGGCCAATGCGATCGTAATGATTGCGCGAAAAGCCGAACCATTCCTGCATCCGAAAGCCGATGGGAACTTGCGAGTAGGTATAGTGGCCGCCAATCGCGAGCACGGCTGCGTGAACGGTGAGCAAGCCCAGGCAAAGGTGGGTGAGGGAAAACTGTTTGCATGTTAGGGCGATCCAAACCACTCCTATCCAGACGGGGAAGTTTTCCAGCGCCCAGGTTAGGCGATCGGCCTTGGGTGCGATGCCCAAAATGATTTCGAGCAATACGACGATCGAAATGTAGGCAATGGACTTCATCGCAGCTGATGCAGGGCCGTGAGAATGTGGTTTAGATTCGCTTCCAACCGCCCGGCGCCATCAACTTCGACGATCGGAAGACCTTCCGACCCTGAGGGCGGTTCGAAGGCAGTTTTCAGTTTTTCGTAATCAGTCACGTCCGCGTCGCTAATGGTCGATTTGTCTTTGGAGCGCGCGGCGATTCGCTTCAGGACAACCGGTTCCGGCGCCGTCACCCAAACGATTGCCGGCCGGGCATGAGCGTCTTCGGCGGCCGTTGCGGCGAGGGCGCGAATTTCAGCGGTGGGAAAATTAGCATCCACAACAACGCAGGTTTGCGGCAATTCTTCGCAAGCGCGCCGAATCACCTCCCCATAGGTGCGGGTGGAGAACTCAGGGCGATAGAACTCAGCGGGTAGCCGGTCCTTAGCGTCGAAGCCGGCGAGTTCTTTGCGAACCACATCGCTCACGATCAGCGGCCAGGCGGAGCGTTCCGCCAGAGCCTGACAGATGTACGACTTGCCGGTCCCGGGCAGGCCGCAAGTGATGATGAGCAATGGCTGACCGTTTAGCGCAGCCGCGGCGGAGAATTGCAGATGCCGAGCGGCGGATTCGCTGGCATGGGCCCGTTCCGTTTCGCAAACATTTGGGTCAGACGCGGTGAGCGCGGCGACTTTGGCCCGAACCATGGCGCGGTAGCTTACGAACGCGGGCATCAAACGGCGCTGCTCTTCGTCCCCGCTCTCTGCTATATAAGTATCCAGATAGGCGCAGGCCAATTCGCGATGACCTCGATAGATTAGATCCATCATCAAAAAGGCGTTTTCCACGGCCACATCTCCGCAGCGCAATTTCGGACTGAACTCGATGCAGTCGAAGATTGCAGGTGGATTGGTTAGGCAAATGTTGCGAGAGTGCAAGTCGCCGTGTCCATCTACCACCAGCCCGCGGGCCGCCCGTTTTGAGAGTTGGGCCAGCAGAGCGTCCGCATCGCTTCTCGCGCGTTTTTCGACCGCGTCATGCAACCCGGGGTCGAAGACTTCCTTCGCCACGTTAAAATTATCCAAAATCGCAGTGCGCTGGTTAGCCGGCGACCCCGCTTCCTGCACCTCCGCCGTGGGTTCGGCTTGCTGGTGAAACCGCGCTACGATTCGCGCCACCTCTTGCGTTTGTTCGATCGAGACGTCATCCTCCGCAAGCAACCGGTCCATCATCAACTCCTCCGGCAGCCGTTTCATGAGCACGGCGTATTCCACGATTTCGCCTCCGTTTTCGCGAAACGACCACGAAGCCGTCCGGAATCCGGAACAGCGGCACAACATTGAGGTAAACCTCCGGGCATAACCGGCGATTCAGCCGCAACTCTTCCTGGCAAAAATGCTCCCGCAACTCAGGCGTGGCAAAATCCACGAAGGAAAACCGGACCGGCTTTTTCAATTTGTAGGCAAAATCCCCCGCCAGGCAAACCACTGACAAATGCGTCTGGCGAATCTGGACGTCAGCCGGCGAACCCGGATAGCAATCCAGATCTTCAAGGCGCGCCAGGAGTTTGGGATTCATACGTTAGAGTAACACGATTGCTACCGGTTGGCTCGCCGGAATGGGGCGGAGATTGCGCGGATTTTGGCTTCTCTCAAACGTCGCCCCAGAGTTCTCCATGTCATCAAACATGCCAGGAAGAATTTTTTCAGATTCCGATCTGCCAATTGATCGAATTGCGTCTTGGCTCGCTCGGCCAGTTGTACGAGGGCAAGCACTTCGGCCCGGGTCGTAGTCCGCCAAGTGCGATTTGGGAAAAAGGTTAGACTTCTTTGGCGAAAAATGTTAATTTTCCGTAAAATCACCTAAAATTAGGTAAATTCCGCGCAAAATCCTCACTTTCCGACCAAATTTGCGCCCCAACTCGTGATTTGGAAAATTTTAAATTTTATGATTGCTGCACTCCGTCTCTGTCCTCTATTTGTCGCAACGCATCTAACACTTATGAAAACGCTACGCCTCTCTGTCCTCTTTCTGTTCTTTGCCTCCGGCGCCTCTGTTCGCGGGATCACCGCAAAAAATCACCCCGAAGTGGAGCCCCAGCGCTCTCAAGCGACTTGGCGGCGGCGAGGTGGTTACCTTTAGCCCGGCTTCGGAAAGTCGCGGCGGTCATCTGGCCGGAGCGGTGTTGGTGAAGTCTTCTGCCGACGAGGTTTGGAAGCTGATCACGAACGCCAAAGCCATGCCGCGTTACCTCAAAAACGTGCGCAAATCCGTCTCTCTCAAGCACACCAGCCGCTCGCAAATCATCGCGCACGAGGTAAAATTGGCGTTTTTGCCGGTGACGGTGAAATACCGCTACCAAGCCAACTATTCCGGCAAACGGAGGATCCATTTCAAGATGATCGAGGGCGATTTGCGCGAATTTGAGGGGCACTGGCAATTGATCGACGCTTCCGACCTGGGTTTGGGGAAAGGGACGGTGGTCGTCTACCAAATTTACCTGGATCCCGGTGGCTTGGTGCCGCCCGGGTTCGCGCGCAAGAGCATCCACAAGGACCTGCCCAAAATGCTGTCAAAACTGCGCCAATGCGTGGATTCCGGCCGAAAAGTGGCGATGTCGCGGTAATTTCTCGCCCTACCGAATGAGGCCCCAGTGCCGGTTAAACGGCCAATAAACCAAAAACGCGCGCCCCACCAGGTTTTCCTCGGGCACGTAGCCCCAACCGCGGCTGTCGTAGCTGTTGAAGCTGTTGTCGCCCAAGGCCACGTAGCAGTCCTCCGGCACGTCAAAGTGTCGCCGGTCTTTTTCCTGGTAACCGCGGTAGCCGCCTTCCAGCGACATGACTCTGCGGAACCCCCGCCGTTTGGCTAACTCGCCATTCACGTAGAGTTCCGGCTCCTTGACGTCCAGCACGTCACCCGGAACGCCACCCAGGCGCTTGATGTAGTGAATGCTGCCCATGTTAGGGTTGTCGAGGCGAATTCCGCGAATGTTCTTGGTGGTGAACACGAAGACTTCTCCCCGGCGCGGGGGCACAAAATGGTAGGACATCTTGTCGACGATGACCTGATCGCCGGTATCGACGTGGCCGCGGGCAATGACGTCGCCTTTTTTAAAAAATTGTCCCTGGTAGAGCCCAAACGTGCCCTCCGAGTTTTTGACCTCCACATTCGCCCTGGGCGCGAAAACGGTGTAGACGTTGCCGCTGTCCATCACCACGTTGGTCCAGGTGAAAAACTTGGCCCGCGTCTTTTCTACGAACCGGTCGATCGTCTCATCTTGCTTGGCGACTTCATTCTCCCAGGTGCGTCCCAGTCTGACGAAATCGATGGCGCGAACGAGGATGTTGGGCGGTTTGTGCTCGGTTTGGTGGGAAACGATCCCGTTGAGCGTCGGTTGCATGGAACCGGTGGGGATTTTGAACGGTTGAGCGATGTAGGCGCGAATGCCCAGCGCGATGGCGATGGCGACGAAGATGACTTCCACGTTTTCGGCAAAGGCGGAGCTGCGATAGTCGGATCCCGCGCCTTCACAAACTTCGGTCAACTCTTCGGCCAGTGTCTTGATTTGCTCGCGGTCGCGGGATTTCAGCGCGCCGGCGAATTCATCGCGCAAATTCTCGATTTTCTCCAATTCCGCGGGTTTCAGCACGTCGCGCCGGTAGTTGACAAAGCGTTTGACGCCTTTGAGCAGGAGTTCGCCCTCTTTGAGGTATTTGGGTTTAAACATCGATCGAGGTAGGAATGACGCTGGAGATTGTTGGGCGATTCAACCGAAAGTTTTCACAACTTGGCCAGGCTGTCGTCCAACGCATCGAACAGCGCGCGCATGGTTTGCTCCGTTTCGTTGCCCATGTTGGAGATGCGGAAGGTTTGGCCCTTGATTTTGCCGTAGCCGCCGTCCAGGGCGATTTTGTGGTTCTCGCGCAGCAGCGCCTGCAATTTTGCCACGTCGATTTGCCGGTTGTTGGCCACGCAGGTCAGCGATTTGGAGCGAAAGCCTTCCGGCGCGAAAAATTCGAACCCAGAGCCGCGGATCCACTCGTGAGCCAACGCGTTGAGCCGGGCAAAGCGCGCAAAGCGGTTTTTCGCGCCTTCAGCCTCGATTTCGGCGAGTTTTTGGCGCAAGCCGAAGATGGTGTGGATGCACGGAGTGCTCGGCGTCATGTCTTTGGCCTGATTTTTGCGAAATTCCAAAAAATCGAAGTAATAGCCGCGGTCGGGCATCGTCTCCGCGCGAGTCATCGCGCGCTCCGAAACCGCGAACAGCGCCAATCCCGGCGGCAACGCCAGCGCTTTTTGGCTGCCGGTCAGCAACACGTCCACCCCCAGCGCATCGAAATCCATCGGCACGACCGAAAACGACGAAACCGTGTCCACGATGAGCACCACATCGTCGTATTTTCGCACCACCGCGGCGATTTCCGCCAGCGGGTTCATGACGCCGGTCGAGGTTTCGTTGTGCACCAGCGTCACCGAGTCGAATTCGCCCGTGGCCAGCTTGGCATCGACCTCCTCGGGACGAATCGGCTGGCCCCAGTCCACCTGGAGCGCTTCGGCTTGCTTACCGCAACGCCGCGAAACATCCAGCCATTTGTCCGAAAACGCGCCGCAGCAGCAGTTGAGCACCTTTTTGGCCACGGTGTTGCGAATGGCGCCCTCCATCACGCCCCAAGCCGACGAGGTGCTGAGGTAAACGGGCGTTTTCGTGCCAAAGAGACGCTGCAATTTCGGCTGAATTTCGCCGTAGAGCGCCTGAAATTCCTTCCCGCGGTGCCCGATCATCGGCGCGGCCATGGCTTCGTAGGTTTCCGGCGCAATTTCCACCGGCCCGGGGATGAAGAGTTTGACGTGTGACATGATGCGAGCAATTCGTAGCCGAGAGGCGCGGATTGTCGAAGAAAATCTGGGTCATCCTCAACCTCGCACCGGTCTGAAACACGCCGTGCCGCACCGGCGCATGGCTTGGCATCAGGATTCGGCCAAAACGGCGGCGAAACCTCCGCCAACCACGCTTCCCTCGATGGTGCTCAAGTCCGGCTCCATTTCCAAAATCGCGGGATCGGTGACGAAGTCCGCGCTCTTGTCGTGCGGCCGGTAACCGAGGCGCTCGGCGTTTCGGTTGTCGAAAAACGGCGGAGCCGGCGCTTCACTAACCCCGTAGACGATCTGGTGCCCCAAATTCGGCGTGGTGAGGCCAATTTCGATGAGTTGGGCCAAATCTCGCGCGCTGATGAAGGTGCGGAGCCGGCGCTCGTTGGCGACCTCCGTGCCCACGTAGCCAATGCGGATGGAGAGGATGTTGAGCCCGAATTTGTCGGCAAAATAAGCCGCGGCGGACTCGCCGAAGGCTTTGCTCAGGCCGTAAGCGCTGTCCGGCCGGTGCGCGGTGGTTTCATCGATTTTTTCGCCCCGGCGGATGAACCCAACCACGTGATGGCTGCTGGCGTAGACCACGTGGCCGACCCCGTTGGCCTTGGCGGCTTGGAAAATGTTGTGCGTGCCGATGATGTTGGGAGCGAGCACGTCATCGAAACTGAATTGTGCGCCAACTTTACCAGCCAGATGCACGATCCCGTCCACGCCGGAGGCGATTTTAGCCGCAAAACCGAGGTCGGCGATGTCTCCCGGTTCAAACGCCTCGTTTTGCGCCAAATCCGCGATTTCCACGATGTCGGTGAGCAGGATCGATTCGTAGCGCCGGGCCAGGAGCGGACGGAGCAACGATCCAACGATTCCGGCGGCGCCGGTGAGGAGAATGCGGGTGGGTGGAGTCATGGCGGCCAAACGGTTTTCATCCTGGAAAAATGCAGGTTTGGGAGCTACGTTGCGTCCAAGCACCCATGATCACCGTCACCGAGCACGCCGCAACGCAATTGCGCCAACTTCTGGCCGAAAAAGGCGCTTCACCAGCCGAAAAAGGCCTGCGTTTGGGCGTGGAACGCGGTGGATGCGCCGGGATGCAATACACCATGCAACTGGCCGAACCGCGGGAGGAAGACGAAATTGTGGAAGCCGGCGGAGTTCGCTTTTTCGTTGCCGGCGACAGCCTGGATTTCTTGCGCGGCAGCCAGGTGGATTACGAAGAATCGCTCAACGACGCCGGGTTTAAAATCCAAAATCCGCTGGCCGCGCGCAGTTGCGGCTGCGGAACTTCGTTCGAGCCGGAGGGCGCGGAATCAGCCGGCGAGCCGATTGACGAATCCGCGTGCGGAAGCTAAATTTTCCCTGACATCCCCACCAAGCCGATGGACTTTTTCAGCAGCGACCGCAGCACCTTTTCCCGCCAGGTTCGGCTTGGCACAAACAAAAAAGGGGAGGACGACGGCTTGTTTCTCTGGTCGGTGTTGATCGTGGTGTTGACGGCGCTGACGGCGTTTTCGTGGATTTTTTGCATGTACGTCTTCGGCCACCCGGAAAAGGCGTTCAGCTACAATTTGCTGGTCAAACTGGAGAAAATCGACGGGTTGAGGGATTATGCCCCCTCCAACGCGCCTCCGGGCAAATTCAACACGCCGCGCGATCTCTACAACCTCTACTACAACCAGACTCCCGGCGGATTGAAGTCGATCAGCTCCGTTTTGCGCCGGGAATACGTCACGAATTTCAACGGGGTGGAGCGCGTAACCTACATCCGCGGCAACTACAAAATTTACAACATCCGCCAACTGGGCCCGAAGGACGTTTTTCCCTCCGGCCTGGCGTTGCGCGGGCAATCCGAAGACTTTCCTAACGTGGTGATCGAATTCGTCATCCCCTCCGCGCAAATTCCGGACGCGCACTACGATTTGCAGCTAAATCGCCTGCTTCAGGTGGAAACCTCCTCAACCTGCGCCGCGGTCATCAACGTTTCGCGCGTGGACGAAGACCGGCTCTGTTTCACCGCGGTGCCGATCGTCTACGGCAAGCATCAAACTCCGGCGGGGACGGAAATCGTGATGACTCCGCCGGCGAAATTGAACCTTTTCGGCAAATTCCCGCTCACCAACGAGGAGGTCGCCGGCCCTGACGGGGAAGAGAAGGCGGCCGCCACGGTGGCCGCCAAACCCGAAAGCTGAGGGCCACACGGGTGAACACACGCCCCGCCGGCGCGTCCAATCCCGATTGAAGTCAACCATGTTCGCGCATCCGGTGATTCTAACCAACCTCCTTTTCGCCACGGCGGCGGCGTCAGCGGGGGTTGAGGTTCCGGAATCCATCGCCAGCGCCGTTAGCAAATTCATCAACCGCGCGGGAATTACCGACAACACTCCCGGCTTAGCGGTTTTAGTCAACGACACGGCCAACCGCCGCATGTTGCTCCAATTTTCCATCGGTCAGGCCGATTTGCGTGCGAAAACCGAGATTGGCGCCCAAACGCCGTTCAGAATCGCCTCCGTTTCCAAGACCATGACCGCCACCGCGATCCTGCAACTGGCCGAACGCGGCAAACTGAACCTGAAAGCGCCCGTGCGGCGATTTTTGCCGACAACGCCTTGGGACGACATCACCCTGCATCATCTCCTGAGCCACACCGCCGGCCCGCCGGAATACACCAGCTTCCAGTTTTTGAAGTCAAACGCCACCAACACCGACATTTTGAACTACATGGAGGGCAAGAAGCTGCGTTTCACGCCCGGAACCGAGCGAAGATACAGCAACACCGGCTACGCGATGCTGGCTTCGGTCATTGAGTCGGTAACCGGCAAATCGTTCCCGGATTACATGCAACGCGAGATTTTTGAGGCTGCCGGGATGAAAACCGCGTCCGTGCCCGGCCTAAACTGGGAGTCCGTGCCCAACCGCGCCGTGGGTTACAACCGGGTGCTGCGCCAATACCTCAAGGACGACGCGGATTTCCTGAACGGCGTGGTCGGCGATGGCGGGGTCTACGCCTCAGCCGCGGATTTGGACCAGTGGTTGACCGCGTTTTTCAGCAATCGGCTCGTTTCCAAAAAATCGGTGAAGCTGGCTTTAAGCCCCGTTCCGGCCAAACGAGGCGAGCAATTTCAATACGGCTACGGCTGGATCATCGAGCGGCTGAACGGCGAAAAACTGGCGTGGCACAACGGGAGTTGGGTCGGCTTCGACACCTTTGTGGGCCGGTTAGTGGGAAAACGGGTCAACATCGTTATTTTGAGCAACGCCGGGCTGGACACGCGGAATTTGCAGGTTTCCGAGCTCGGGTTTTCGATCGCCTCGTGGTTGATCGCGCGGCGCAAATAGCTCTCTGCCCTTACTTCCACGCGGCCTGGTTTTCCTGCACCCAGGCCTTGTCTTTGGCGCTGCCTTCCCGGGCGATTTTGGCCTGATACTGCTGGCACCAGGCGCGGGCGCCGGCGTGGCCCAATTTCGCGGCGCGCGCGTAGTGGACGCGGGCGATGGAGACGTTTTGCTCGATCGGCGGGTTGCCGCGGTTGTACCACTCGCCCAGCATGTGCAGACAATTCGGCTCATCCTTGGACGCGCCGCTTTGCAGGGCGTCGGCGGCGTTTTTGGCGGTTTGGGCGTCAATTTCCTGCGAATTGGAGGCCTTCAGCGCCATGGTGTCGTTCCAGTAGGCCTGGTAGAGGGCAAACCAGGCTTCCGGGAATGATTCGCTGACTTCGCGCAAGGAGGAGATCGCCTGCTCGTAGTGATCCCGGCTCTTCTTTTGCTCGGCTTGGAGCAGTTGCGCGCGGCCCAGGGCCAGTTTTCCGCGCGGGTGACCGGCGGCAACGGCGCGTTCTCCCCAAACCACCGCCAAACCGGGATTTGGCACGCGCTCACCTTCGCCGGGCCGCACGTGGTCGCCCTGAAAGTAGAGGTTGCAGAGCAAAAGAGGGGCAGCCTGGCTGTCGTTTTCCGCGGCGTCTTTCAGCAGCTCAAATCCTTGGTCGAAGTGCTCGGCAGAGTTGTTTTCGTGCGCGTAGGCGATGTAGCTGCGGCCAACTTCGGCCCTGGCGTCCAAGTCTCCCAGCTCCGAGGCGCGGCGGTAAAAGTCGAACCGTTTTTGTTCCGGCGCCAAATCGGCCAACAGCGCGAACGGTCGCGGATTTTGCCAAAGATCGCCCGCTTTGATCAGCTCGGCGCCGGAATCCACCACCACCGCGGGGTCGCCGGCCTCAAACTGGGCAAAGAGCGCGGAAACGGAGGGTTCCAGCGCCTGGTTCAGCTCCTGATTTTCCACGGCCACGTGGTTGGCCAGTTGAAGGACCAAACCGGGATTTTGCGAGCGGGTGCCGGTGAGAAATTGGAACATTTTCACGATGTCCTCGCCCAAGGCAATGCGCCAGTCGGTTTGGGCGCGAAAACCGGCACTCAGCGCCTTTGCGCCCTCCATCACGGTGGCGATCGGCTGGCTGGTTAGCTCAGAGGTTAGCACGTCCAGGTAAGGCGTGGCTTCGCTGAACCAGGCCGGCTGCGTTTGCAAATCCGCCAGCAATTTGCGCATCGCCTCCGCGGGATTGCCGTTGCGGCGAATTCGGTCGGCGTTCAGCACCTGGTGAATTTGGCCGAGCCGCGGGCACTCGGCGTGGGCGGTTTGCGGCAAATCCGCGATCGCTGCCGACAGTTTGGCGGGCTGATCCACCGTCCAATCCTCCTTCAAGTCGCTCCAAGCCAGCTCCGCGGTGGCTTGCAGCTCATCGGCGAGCGGTTTGGCGAAATTCGGATCCAAAGTCACAGCGTCTTGCCAGGTTTTCAGCGCCGCCGCGGGATCGTTGCGCTCGCGATCCTGCGGCATGCTGATCAACGCGCGAAGCAGGAGGCGCTCCGGGGTCACCTCCCAATCGCGGATCGCGTTGAGGTTCTCCGCAAGGCGGGCCCGGTTGAAATCCGGGGGCAAATTTCCGGCTTGGGTGATCGCGAGCAAGTTGCCGACGGAATTGCGCGCGTCTTCGAGCACTTGGCCGCGTTTTTCGCTGTAAAACTCGGCCGCGCTCTCCCGGTCTCTGTCGCGCTCAAAGTTTTCCGGCGCGGTGAAGCGTTCGTGAGTGGAGACGGTCCAGTTGAGCAGTTCCGGCCAATTTTCGGCTTGCCGGAGGGCGTCGCGCTTGGTTTCGAGCGTTTCCCAGGCTTCGGCGTGGGCCATGTTGCGCGTGTCGATGAGCTTGGCCTTGACCAGGTGGCCGGCGGTGGCCGCGACGATGGCGGCGAGGATGATTCCGGCAACCAGGGTGACGATTCGCTGTTTTTGGCCGCGCTTCAGCTCCACCAGTTTTTCGTCCAACTCGCGATGCTGATCGTTGAGGCGCTGCTGGGCCACTTCAATGCGCTGGGCGAGAATTTCGTCCACTTCCGAGGCTTCGCGCAAATCGGCTTCGTGGGCCAGCACCTTGGTGTAGACCTTCTCGCGCTCGTCGCTCAATTTGTCCTCCGCTTCGGCAATTTCCGCCTGCAACTGCTGGAGGCGCTGCTGCTGATCTTCCTCCGCCTTGGCGAATTCCCGGGCCCGTTTTTCCATTTCCGCGCGATGCGCCTTTTCCTCCTTCTCGCGCTGTCTTTGGCCCTCGGAGAGCAGGCGCTGTTTTTCGGTTTCCAGCTCGGCGCGCAGCTTTTGGTGCTCGTCGTCCAGCTTTTCGTTGCGCTCCTTCAACTCGCGCCGCTCGGCTTCGATCGCTTCCCGCTCCTGGCGGGCTTTGGCCTGGAATTCCTTGGCCCGAGCGTCGAATTGCGCCGCTTTTTCGGCCAAACCGTTGCGGGTTTCGAGCAATTTGCGGCGCTCTTCGTCCACGGCCATCCCCAGGTCGCTGCGGGCGCGTTGCTTGGCTTCCTCCAGCTTCTGCCACTCTTTTTCCAGCTCCGCCTCGCGTTCGCGGAAGTTCTTCGGCTTCCGTCCCCGGAGCGTGGGTTTTTTCCGCCAGACGCTGTTTTTCTTCTTCCAACGCCTTGCGCCGCTCTTCGAAAGAATCGGTGCGCGCCTGGAGTTCTTCGCGGGCGTTCAGCAGCTCCTGGTCGGCCTTGGCGAGCTGTTCCTCCAGCTCCTTGCGCTGCTCCTGCAACTCGGTGCGCTCGCTTTCCAGCTTGGATTGCTCTTCCTGCACCTGCGTCCGGCCGCGCTCCTCCAGTTCCTGGCCCACCTGCTCCAATTCCTCGCGTTCCTGGCGGATGCGCTTGAGGCTCTCTTGCTCGCGCAGCAGGAATTGCTCCTCCTTTTCGCGCAAGAGCTTCTCGGTGGCCTGGCTGCGTTTCTGCCACTCGCTTTCCAATTTCTCGCGTTCTTCCTGAAGCTTCTGAAATTCCAGCTGGGAGCGCAAATTCAGCTCCTGGGCCAGGCGTTCCTGCTCCTGGCGCTTGGATTGCAACTCGGCGCTGCTTTCTTCCAGCCGCTGGCGCTCGGTTTCCAGCTTTTTGCGCTCTTCGTCGGCCGCTTTGGCGCGTTGGGACTCCCGGCGGCGCAATTGATCGCGTTCCTGCTCCAAAAGCGCGCGTTCCTGGGCCAACATGCCGCGTTCGGCCTCGATTTGCTCCTGCGCTTCCAGACGCTCGGCTTCCGCTTCCAATTGCCGGCGCTGATGCTCCAATTCCAGCCGCTTCAGCCGATAATCCGCGGACGAACCCTGGCTGCCGCTGGTGCCATCCGTCCACGACGCCGGCATTCCTCCGGTCCAGTCCATGGGGCCGTCCACGTCGGCGATCACCGTCAAATCGGCGTCGGCATCGGCCCCGGGCGGCGATTTTTCCTTGGCTGCCGGCTCTTCGGGCTCGGGACCCAGGTCAAAATCGACCTTCTCCGTCTTCAGCAACTCTCCCAGGGCCAGGCGGCACGGAGCTGCGCCCGGCAACTGCTTGGCCATGACGTGACCTTCCAAAACTTCGTTGGCTTCCGCGCTAAGAAACGGCACCGTGGAGTAGTCGAAGGCCCGCGTCTGACTGCCGCTCACGCCGCCCAGCAACCGGTGGATGAGTTGGAGAAATTCCCCGAAAATTCGCCGCTGAATCACCTCGGGATCGTCGCTCCCGGTCTCGCCTCCCAGCCCCAGCGGCATGAGTTTGACGGTAAATCCGCCCCACTCCGGGACCGGCTCGCGAACCAGCGCCGATGGTGAGGTTTCGTCGCTTTTTGACTCGCTGAACTGGATGGTGATCTGGTGAAGCTCGGTTTCCAGCCGGTGCATGTGATGGCGGACGGCGTGATCGAACCCCGCGGCGAGTTGGGAGGCTAACGGCGCCAATTCCGCCAGCGGGATGCGTTCGCGCGCCTTCAACGCGTTGAGCAAACTTGCGCCGCTCACCCACTCGCTGACCAGTTGCGCGCCCTCGCTGCCGGTCAAAAAATCCAGAATCGCCACCTGATTCGGGTGCGGCAGCGTTTTGAGCCGGGCCGCTTCCGATCGCATGCGATTTAGCCGCGCGGCATCGCTGGTGAATTCCTTGTTCAGGTAGCAAAGGCGCACCACCCGGCCGCGAACCACGTCGCGCCCCCGGTAGATGACGTTTTGGCGGTCTTCGCCGATTTCGGCCAAAATCTCGTAGTTGCTCTGGCCCAGGATCGAGCCCTTGTGCTCCCCCGCGGCGAGCGGAGCCAGGCGCACGGTGCTCATCTCACCGGCGGCTTCCTGGCGCAAACAATCGTCGATGGCGTCCCAAAGCTCGGCGGCGGTTGCGAAACGTTCGTCGCGCGACTTTTTGAGCATGGATTCCAGGATTTGCCGGACCGGCTTGCTCAGCGGCGGGAGTTCGTCCCACGGCGGCGGCGAGTTGACGTGGTGAAACATGACCTCCACCTGCGAGCCCTTGAACATGGCCGCGCCGGTCAGCGCAAACCACAAACTGCCGCCCAGGCTGTAGATATCGCTGCGGATGTCCAGACCCTCCTGCTCCAGCAACTGCTCCGGGCTGGCGTAGCTGGGCGTGCCGACAAATCCGCCCTGCGTCAGGTCCGGATCGATCTCGGTCTCGGCATCGCCCCGCGCCAAGCCAAAATCGATGAGTTTGATCTGCGTTGCGCCTTGAACGTCGCGGGCCAGGATGAGGTTGGACGGCTTGATGTCGCGATGGATCAATTCCGCGCTCTCCAGCGCCTGCAACGCGCCCGCGGCCTGTTTGCACAGCGCCAGCGCATTGTTTGCGTTCAGCGGTTGGGTCTGGCGGACGTATTCATCCAGCGTGGGGCCGTCGCAAAATTCCATGGCGTAGAACAACCCCGTGGGCGACTCGCCAAAGTGAAAGACATCGGCCACGTTGGGGTGCCGAACCTGGGCCATCGCCTGAGCCTCCTGCAAAAACCGCTGCCGCGCGGTCGGCTCCGCCAAAAAGCTGGGATTAATGACCTTAATCACCACCATTTTGTGCAAATTCGTGTCGAACGCCTTGTAAGTCACCCCCATCGCGCCCTTGCCCAGAACGTGCGGGGTGCCATCCGGCCGGGTTAGCACCTCAAAGTGTTGAAATCGCAGTGGAGCATCCATGGCCCGCTAAATTAGGCAGGTCGGCGCGGGTTTCCACCCAAAGTGAGCGGCATTCAGGGAAATGCAGGGGCGCAAAATTCAGGCCCTACTCCGGCCGCAAGACGCGACCCACGATTCCACGGGTTTCCGGCGAATTTGCGATGGATTCCGGGTCGAAGGCGTAGTTGAGCGTCTTGATTTTGGTCGTGGCGCTCCCCCACCGGCTTGGCTCGCGGAAACGCGAATGGTGAGCGGCGTGGCGTAGCCGCTCCAGACAAATGGGGTGATTTCCGCGCCAAATTCGGCCACCTGGTCAGGCACGGGCGACGCGAAGTTGACGCTGCCGCACCAGTGGCTGCACCAATACCGCGCGACCCTACGATTCACCGTGGAGCAACTGCCTCAACCCGGACCAAGGCGCGTTTTTTTTCATCCAATCCCAAAAATTCCCGGTGCGCCGAATGATTGGGAGTGCTCGAAAATTTGTTCGACACCCGCGTGCCCTACGCGGTGGTGCATGACGACTACGACTGGGAAGCGTGCTTGAAAGCGCCGTCGGCTTGAAGTGGAACTTGGCGAAGGGACCATCGGAGGCGTTATCGCGCCCTCGAGTGTATCGCAACGCCACTGCTCGGCAGATTTTCCACGAGCGGATCGATCGTTACCCGGACTGGGAGATCGACCACCGGGAGCGCGCGCTGGTTCAGCGGCAGTGGTTAGGTCAAAGGTGGGTGGATTGGATCCGCGATTGGTGATTTTTCGCTCCCGCTGGCGGAGTTCCTGCGCAAGTTAGCCAGGATGACATCAATGCGGAGAATGATTCTGATGGTCGCAAGTTGCGCGGCGAATTTTGCGCTGGCGCAGCAAGTCAGCCCAGGAAATGAACCCAACGGAAAGCCCCGGGTGGCGGTGCTGGATTTCTACGAAGATGGCAACGATTATCGCGACCACCTCTGGGGCAAGGAACTGGCGGACATCCTCTCGGCACACCTCGGTGATTTTCCCGGGACGGATCTGGTGGAACGCGGCCAGAGTCCCGCGCTTTGGGATGAGTTGGAGCTAGCCGCTTTTTCCGGGCCCAATGCCGCGAGCGCCCTGCGCATGGGCCATTGGCTCAAGGCGGACATCATCGTGCATGGAAACTGGCGGGAACGCCGCGGCGCGAGGAATCCCTTCGACCTGCGAATCGTCGATGCCATGACCGGGAGCGTCCTCGCCAGCGAGCAGCTCGATATTTCCTCAGGCGGATCGATATTCCAAGGCGAAAGAAGCCGGTCGCGAGCAAATCATGGACCGCGGACCTAAGCTGATGTCCCGGGCGATTTTGCGCTACGAGGCCTTGCGCAAGGGCGCGCGCGTGGTGCCGCTGTTTTTCCGCAACCGGGCGGCGAATTCCCGGCTTAGCCGCTACGAGGCACCGGCATTCGAGTGGTTTGCCAGGGTTGCTGGTCAGATGAATGGGGTCGAGGCGCTGCAGTTTGGCGGGGCGGACCAGGCACAGGAGGAAATGTCGCTCGCCATTCTCGGCCTATCGCGGGCCGATCCCAAGGCATGGCTGCGGGTCGCCGATCTTTACGTCTGGGGCTCCTACGAAGAAATTCCGGTGCAGCGCCCTACCGCGTTGGATGACCTGCCGGTGCGGATTCACCTGGAATGGCTCACCCCGACCGGGATGCACGAGAAATTCGTTGGCGAAACCACGGTCAGCGGCCTGGAAACGGCGATTCAGGTGCAATTCGTCAACATCCTGGCTAACGCCAAACCTGCGCCCCTGGTGGAGGATGCTCCGGAGATCGCCAAGCAAGTGAGCGACGAGCTTTTTGCCCGTGCCCTGGCGTTTCTGCCTGACGAGCTGGAAGAAGCCACCGGGCGGGATGAAGACAGCCGCGCGCGCCACATCGGGGGCGAAGTGCGCCGCAGGGGAGACGCCTTGATCCCCGCGGATTCCTACCTCGCACGGTTGGTTACCACAGCCTGCTTTTTTGACCCGGCGGATCCTGACAAGGAAGCCATCCGCTTGCTCGGCGCCAAGGTGCCGGAGCACCCCGTGCTGCGCGATGCTTTCCACGCCGAGTGCATCAGTTGGATCGACAAGGTGACCATCGGGCGTCACGACGCGGTATTTGGCGATCACATCGCGACAATGTTGTCCACCCTGGTGGCCCACCCGCCGGTAGAATGGGGCCGCTCCCCTTACTACGAGCGGCCTGAGCGCATGGCGCAGGGGGCTCCCATCCTGACACGCTACCAACGCGCCCTGCAACGCGGCTCGGCTTATCTCAGCGAGCACCAGCGCGAAATTTGGCAGGGCGAGCGGCTTCGCGCACGGATCCGGGCCGCCGAAAATTGGATCCAGCAAATCGGCTACGGCCACGATTTGCCCCCAGAGAGCCGAACCGCCTGTTTTGCCGCTCTGTTTGACGCGCTGCCGGGCGTTTCCCGCGAGTGGTACCTGCGTCACCGCCATAGCGAGCTGCGCCGCGTCGCTCGGCAAATTGGCCGGGAGGAAATGATGAAAATCGTCACCGCACCGCCTGCCATCGTCCTGCAGGAGCGCAAAGCGGTAGCCGCCTCTTCCTCCCCTCCCCCACTCCCCGGTTCGACCAAGGCTGGCGACCGGATCAGGTTGATTTTTCCGGACGACGTCTACCGCGATTTCACCGTCGCCAAACAATTGCCACCGGCTGAGCTGGAGATGTTACCGCCGCTGGAGGAAGTTTCCCGGCCGGGCTACGGAAAAGTCGCGATTCGCGGTCTCAAGTGGATTGGCCCTGAGCTCTTGCGGATTCAGGCCGAGTTTTTTCGTTATGGCGGGGGCGGCCACCCGGCGGATCGCGATCTGCACGCCGTGGACTATGCCCTGGATCTGGCGCAGGGGCACGCCAAGTTGATCGAGGAGACCCAGGGGAAGCGCCAATTTGACCGGATTGCCCCGGTTCTTCCCCTCGCAGCGCCCTTTACCAACGGAAAACGCGGAATCGCCACGCCCGACGGCTCGCGGTATTTCTGCTGGAACAACGGGGGCATCGTCGAATGCCGGGCAGGCGAACCCGAAGTGCGCGACCACACGCCGAAACTCGGCAAATTGCTCGACAACACCCAGCGCGGCATCGCAATCGCGCGAGGGCGTTGGCTCTACCTCACCAACAATCGCGATCCGCTGCAGTTCAACATTCTCGACACCGAATCGGGCGAATGGACTAGCCAGCAGGTTAGCGTGCCACCGCCTGCCAAGGATGATGAGCGCTTTTCCACCACCGACCTGCTCAGCGCAGAATCCTTCGTCTTCAGCGGCGACTACGGCCTGGTGTTCGCGTCCACCCGGCCCCTGCTCTTTCATCGCGAGAGCAGCGCGGTAATCCCCCTGGCGCCCTACCTCACCCAGCTGAGACATCGGGAACATGACGTGCGGCAAGCCTTTGCCCGGGAACGCGGCTTTGACGATGAAACCATGCCTGAGCCCAGCCAGGTGAGGTTGCGAATTTTTCAATATTTGGCAGCGGGAGAGAGCGGCGCATTTTGGGTGTTGCACAGCTTTGGCGCTAGCCGCTTTGATGCCGCAGCGCGTCAGTTTACCCACCATCTTGCGACCAATGACAACAACCTCACCACTCAATTCATCAACACCAAACGCGGGGATGACACGGAAAATTTCCTTACCGCGCTCCAAGCACGCCCTCACGTGATGCATGTCCCGATGGAACGTGGCGAATCGCTTTTTCACCGATTCGTTCGCGAAAGCTGCTCGGGCGATCGCTTCAATTTAGAAACCAGCATCTTTGCCAAAGTCCCGCAAATTGATCCCAACGGCAGCAATTCCCAGGGCCGCAACCCACTCGCCGCGGCGCTGGCTCAGGCCGCTGCCGGAGGAGATTTCGCCCCCGTTCATCTCGAGATGATGCTCGCCTTGGGCTGCGATTCGCAGTCCAAAGACGCCGCCGGGAAATCAGCGCTCGATTATCTCGACGCAGCCCTCGCAAATCTCCCGGCCGAGGATCCACGCAAACCCGCACTCCGGCAACTCCGCGCGAAAATGACGGAACGATAGTGTAACAGACTTCAGACTTCAGACGGTTCACTGTTCACTGTTCACCGAATCCAACCCCCGCCAGATCAGCTCCTTCGTCTTCAACGCCCCCTCAATAGGATCCATATCGCGCCCCTCGAACTCCACCGTGATCACGCCGGAAAAATCCGACTCGTGCACGATCTTCAGCATGCGCAAATAATCCGTGCGCGACTCATTGCCGTCCTCCCCGAACCCAAACGCCTTGGCACATACCGCGACCGCGTGCGGCAACGTCTTCGTCACCGCCTCGTAACGATCGTAGCTCCCGAAATTGTTGAAATCCGGCAACAACCCCGCGTTCGGCGAGTCCAGCCGCGCCATCGCCGCCAACAGCCAATCCGGATCCTGCGAATTGCCGCCGTGCGGCTCGATCACCGCCTTCACCCCCGTCCCATCGGCATACGCACACAACCGGCCCAGCCCATCGGCCATCTGCTCCAGATTCGCCTCGCGATCCCCGCCCGAACGGCAATTGACCCGCACCGCCTTACACCCCAACTGCGCCGCGCAATCGATCCAGCCCTTGTGCTCCTCGACCGCGCGATCGCGCTGCGCCTGGTCCTTGGCATCGAGCTGGTTTTTCGCATCGACCAGGATGAGCACATTCGTCAGGCCCTCGCCCGTGGTGCGTTTCACCAGCTCGCCGACGTAGGTTTTGTCCGTGTGCTTGCCGCCGAAGGGGCGATTCCAGTATTCGATGTACTCGATGCCGAGCTTCTCCTTCGCCAACGCCGGGTAGTCGACGTGATCGAGCTTCCCGGCATTGATCCAGCGATGAAAGGTGTATTCCTGGATGCCGATTTGGAAGCGTTCGCGTAGGTCTGCGCTCTTTTCTGCGAGGAGTGGGGAGGTGAGTCCCGCCGCGGCCGCGGTAGTCGTGGTGAGGAATTGGCGTCGGTTGAGGTGTTTCATGATGAAGAAGAACATGGTTTTCGCGAAAATGCGCACGGAAATTGAGCGGTTTTCGCCGGTGGGGCTCGGCAAGTCCGACGTTCGCCGCTTTACACGGCCATGAGCGCGTTGCTCTTGCCCGGAAACTCGCTGCAAACGCGGAGACGCGCAGGGCTGCGAGTGGGAACTACCAGCGGGGGCGATCGCCATCCGCTTTCAGGGCGAAACTGTTGCAAAGGCGCAGTACGCTATGACAACAGGGCCGGTTGGCCAGTTTCAAAAATGGGCCACACTGCGGGCACTGCTACAAGTCGCGCAAACCGGGCGGAAACGCATTGAGTTGTTGAGCCTAATCGCGACTCGAGGTGTACATATTCTCCAAGTCAGCCCTTCGCATGTCACAGCACCAGATGCCTATTTTGGCATGATTCAGGCAAGTTGGAGTGCGGTTTAGGTAGGTAGTTAGGCCGATTGCCGTGTTAGGCCGAACGTCGATCGATCCGGCCGTTATCTATCGACGAACGGCAAACGGTCTCCACCGGGGTTTACCCCCGTGGAACCAAGTCCACCCACCAGAACGCTCGCCGAACATTTCATCGCCCCGGCCGGGCTTGTCCCGGGCTTGTCCCGGTCGAGCGGTGTCTCCTTGCTTGGAGCCTTTCCACTCGGGGGGGGACAGCGCTCAACTGGCGCAAGGCCGGTTGGGGCGAGAGGATTGGAAGGGCTTTCTGGCAGATGGACGGGCCTCCACCGGGGTAAACCCGGGTGGAGGGCTCCCAGCTCCAGTTTGGCCTCGGCAAGTTCGAGTCCGGCGCGCCGGCGGAGCGCGTGTTGCCGTGTTAGACCCTGAAAACCGCTGGGCCCTACAAATCCAGCGCCTGGTCCATTTCCTTGGCAATTTCAGCCAGGCGCGCCCGGTCGCCGCCCTTCACTTCGGCCGTTGCCCAGCCTTGAAAGCCGATTTTCGCCAGTTCCGCGCGGACGTTGGCCCAATTGACGCTGCCTTCGCCGATCGGCACGCCAAATCCGTGCCGGAGACCTTTTTCGTTCTGTAGCTTGGTGCTGTATTCCTTGATGTCCAGTTTCGCGATTTTGTCGCCCAAAAGCGTAACCCAGTGCTCCGGCACGCCCCAGCGCACGTTGTTGCCCACGTCGAAGTAGAGCTGAACCCAGTCGCTGCCGATTTCGTTCAAAAACGTGCGATAATCGAAGGCGCTGATCATGTAGCTGGCCCAGACGTTTTCCACGCACACCTTGATCCCCTGTTTTTCCGCGTGGGGAGCCGCTTCGCGCAGATTGGCGACATCGCGGTCCCAATTTTGCTGCAACGAGAGTTTTTTGTCGTAGCGCGCCACCACGAGCACGGATTCGCCGCCGAAACGCTTGGAAAGATCGATCGCGCCGGGAATATTCGGCGATGAACTGTGAACGACGCCGTGAACCGGCAATCCCGCCGTTTCGATGGCTTTTTCCACCTCCACGGGATCGATTTTTTCGCGCGTGGCAATTTCCGTGCCGTCGAATCCCAGGTCTTTGACCAGCTTGAATTTGTCGGCAACGCTGAGATCTTCGCCGATCATGTGGTATTTGACGGCTTTGCGGATTTTGCCGGTAAATTCGCCTCCCACGCTGGTTTTGGCTCCGATCGCGGAAACTGCGGCGATGCCGGTTGTGGCGAGAAAATGACGTCGGCTGGGCTTGGTGTTCATGGAGCCACGCAAACCCAGATTTTCGCCCAACGCAATCGATCCGCTCGTTGGGGATGCGCAATTCGCCGCGGGGACGCTTGCGCCACTATTCGGCGGCCAGGAACTCCGTCAGCATGCGGCCAAACTGCCGGAGCGAGGTCCGATTCACTCCAAGATGCTCGAATTTCTGGCCCTTTCCTTCCCTTTTTAGCTGCAATGCCGCCAAATTCGGAGGCAATTCTCCGTTGTTGTCCTCGGGATAAAAGGCGACCGCAATCGCGATCTGAGACAAAATTCCTGCGCTTTGCAACCGGCGAACCCGGTTCCCATCCGGTGACTGGCAAATCGGCAGCGTGAACGCGATCCATGCCACGACGGTGGCTACAGCAATCGCGCTCAGGCGAATCATCTGCTTTTTGGTCATGCCTGCGATGATTCCCCCGCAATGTTACCGATCGGTTACCTTCGGCTTGCGTCACCGCGATTTTTCCGGCAAAGTCCGGGTGAAATCGCGCGTTTTGCCGCCTTGGCGGACTTGAAGCGTCACTTTGTCGCCGGGTTCGTGATTTAGCCGAAACCAGGCCAGAAGCTGGCGGCTGTTCCAGTCGTCGTTGCGGCCGTTCACAGCCACAATCTCCATGTTGGGGCGCAAACCCAGCGGCCACCACGGATTTTGCGTGCGTTTGTCCGGGGGACCCATGAACGGGCGGAAGGACATGCGGCCCTTGCCGTGGTTGGGCCCTTTGATCGGGAAAAAACCGAATCCCGGACCGTACACGCCTTCGTAAACCGTTTTTCGCCACCAGTTTTCCGCCTGACGCCAACCCTCGCGAAGCCGCAGCGGAGCGGTGTGGTAGGCTCCGCCTCGCAGCCAGCCAACGACGATTTCCGCGTCGCCCAGCGGCGCGCGATGCAAAACGCCGCGAAAATCCGCTTGCCCGAAAAGTTTGCGCTCTTGAGCCATGGCCAGGGAGTCGCCGGGCCGGATTCCCGCCGTTTCCGCAGCGCTGCCGGCGAGCACCTTGGTTACGCGCAAGCCATCGTCGCGGTCCAGCACGACTCCGACGTTTTCCGGCAAGGGCCAGGGCTGGGTGAACGCGTTGAGGTCGAACGTGCCGTCTTCCATCGCAGCAAAATTCTCCAAATCGCCCACCTGGTGGCAGTGCAGGCAGGTTTGCTTGGCGAACCAGGGTTTGCTGTCGGTGAACCGGGAAAACGCAGGATTTTCGCGCGGACCGGCAACCGGTGCGGTCAAATTCGGCGCCGGCCCGTCGATGTTCCAGCTTTCGCGGCGCGGATCGTGGTGGTGAGCCAAAACGCGGCGCAAACTGTTGGCCAACGCGGTCTCGCTGATGCGGGTGGCGTCGGAAACGTGGTCTTTGCCGCCGAAAATCCCGTAAATCCGGCCTTCGGGGCTCATGAAGTAGGCCCACCAGGATAGATCCAGGTCCTGGTAGCCGCGGTAAGGGAAAAAGCGCTGATCCAGCATGGAGGCGTCGGTCATGCGGACGGTGATGAAGCCCTGCAGCAGCGGGGTGAGTTGCGGGGTGCCGCCGAGGACGGTTTTGTCGAAGTCCGCGCATTGTTTGCAGGGCAGGCAGCGCCAGGTCACCAGCAGCGGCCGGTTCGCGGATTTTGCTTCGCCCAGGGCGGCGGGAAAGTCGGTGCGCCAGTTGACGGCTCCAGACGCCGGAGGGGGAATTTCGCCTTGAGCCGGGCCAACGATTTCCGGCCAAACGTCGGTTTCCGCGGCGGCGGCGAATCCTGCGGCTGAGATTGCGAGGAGGAGTCTGAGCATGAGCCAGGCAAACACGGCCAGAGGCACCTGCGCAAGAAAAACGGCCACTTTTTGAGGGCTGTGGCCGACTTTTCGCGGTGCGCAGATCTCGCCGCAAGAATCACTCGCATTGCCGCGATTTTAGGGCTTGGTTAGGCCGTTGCGATGTCCAAGATTCATCCCACCGCGATCATCCACAAATCCGCGAAGCTGGCGGACGACGTCGAAGTCGGCCCCTACTGCGTGATCCACGAAAACGTGGAGATCGGCCCCGGTTGCTGGCTGCAAAATCACGTCACCATCGCCGGACCGGTGAAAATTGGCGCGAACAACCGGTTTTTCGCATTCGGCTCGATCGGTCAGCAGACGCAGGACCTGAAATACGCGGGTGAGCCGACGTTTTGCGAGATTGGCGACGGCAACATCTTCCGGGAGTTCGTCACCATCCACCGCAGCACGGGAGCCGAGAACGCCACGCGAATTGGCAGCCGCAACAACTTCCTGGCCTACAGTCACGTGGCCCACGAATGCGTGGTGGGCGACGACGCGATTTTGTCGAACAACGGGACGCTGGGCGGGCACGTGGAATGCCAGGATTTCGCGATTTTGAGCGGTTTGAGCGCGGTTCACCAGTTTTGCCGGTTGGGGCGGCATTCGATCGTTGGCGGTTGCACGAAGATCGTCCAGGACGTGCCGCCGTTCATGGTTGCCGACGGAAATCCGGCACAGGTTCGCGCAGTGAACGTGGTGGGCTTGCAGCGGCGCGATTTCAGCGAGGAAGCCGTTTCCGCCCTGAAACAGGCGCACAAGCTGCTCTACCGCAAAAAGCTCAACGTGACCCAGGCATTGGACGAAATCGAGGCGATGGACGATGCGCCCGAGGGCGTTTTGGCGGATTTGGCGGCGTTCGTGCGAAACAGCGAGCGCGGAATCATCCGGTAACGCAAATCATGCGCTTCGTTCGATCCATCCTCATCCTCGGCATCCTGACCGTGCGCCTCGCTTTCGCCGAGCGGCCGCCGAACATCATCTTCGTGCTCGCCGACGATCTTGGTTGGGCTGAGCTGGGCTGCTACGGCAACACGTTTCACGAAACGCCGCACCTGGATCGGCTCGCCAACGAAGGGATGCGCTTCACCCGGGCTTACGCCGCGGCGCCGGTTTGTTCGCCGTATCGCGCGGCGCTTTTAACCGGACAACATCCGGCGAGGACGGGCATTTTGGACTACTTGCGTCCAAATTCCGCCAACGCACTGTCGGCGGATCAACTCACCCTGCCCGAGATGCTGAGCCGCAACGGCTACGCCACGGGAAAAATCGGCAAATGGCACCTCTCCGGCTATCGCTACCGCGGGGCGGAATTCGAGATCAAGCCCACCGATCGCGGATTTGCGTGGGATTTCGGCGGCGAACTCAAGGGAGTCGGCAACGGCGCGAATTTCTGGCCTTACGTCTTTCGCGATCAGCCGATTCGCTGGATCGACATCCCGGACCAGCGCCTGGGCGAGGACGAATACCTCACCGACCGCCTCAACCTGGAAGCGGCCGATTTTATCCAGCGCAACAAGGACCGCCCGTTTTTCCTCTACCTCAGCCACTACGCGCCGCACTCCATTTTGAACGGCCGGCCGGACCTGGTGGAAAAATACCGCAAAAAGCATCCACCCGGGAAATCGGGACGAGAGCGGTGCTACCTGTGTGAGGACGCGGGTTTGGGCAAGGGCGATCCCGGAAATCACTGGGCTGCCGGCCACAATCCGCATTTGGCGGCCATGTTAGAGTCGATCGACGATGGAATCGGCAAAATCGCGGCGAAATTGGCGGAATTGGGCCTGGCCGGCGACACGATCCTGATTTTTTCCAGCGACAACGGCGGCGAGACGAACGTTACCTCCAACGCGCCGTTGCGCGGCGGCAAGAGCCAGCTTTACGAAGGCGGCATCCGCGTTCCGCTGATTGTCCGTTGGCCGGGAAAAGTGGCGAACGGCGCGGTTTGCGACCTCCCCACCGTCAACACCGACTTTTACCCCACCCTGCTCGAAGCCGCCGGAATCGAGCCGAATCCCGATCGGGCGCTCGACGGAATTTCGACCCTGGCAACGTGGAAAAATCCGGAAATCCAGCCGAATCGCGAGTTTCTCGCCTGGCATTACCCGCTGGACCGCCCGCACTTCCTCGGCGGCGTGTCCGCGGGCGCGATTCAGGCCGGCGATTGGAAGCTGATCGAGTTTTTTGACTCGGGCGAGACCGAGCTTTTCGCGTTAGCCGCGGATCCGTCGGAAACGCGGAATCTCGCCGCGGCAAAGCCGAAAATCGCCGCGGATTTGCAGCAAAAACTCGCCGCGTGGCGAAATTCGCTCGGCGCCCGGGTTCCGTCCCCGCCCATCCTGACCGAAACCCGCAGCCTCTATTTTGGCGACCATTTCAAGGCCGGCCTGGTGAGCGAGCGGCTGTGGTATTCGCGCGACTGGGTGGCTGAGGACGGCATCCTCAAGCGCCTGAGCACTGGCACGGAAAACACCCGGATTTTTCTGCGCGATGCGGAATTCAAAAACGCCGTCGTCCGCTTTGATTTTCGCCTCGGCCAGGCCAAGGACGTCCGCCTCATGACCGGCAGCGGCGGCGGCTACAACGCGGTGATTCACCTGCGCCCGGACCACTTTTTCATCCAATCGGCCAAGGACGCCTCCGTGCCGTATTTTTCCTATCGCCACGGCGAGTGCGCCTACGATTTCGAGCCGGAGCGCTGGTACACGATGACGGTGGAGTTCATCGGCGACGAGGTGCTCGCCCACATCGATCCCGATCGCGTGGCTTACGGAAAACACCCGATTTTCGACCGCACGCGGAGCTATTTTGCGCTGCAAGCCGACGAAAATCCGGCCGAATTCGACAACGTGCAAATTTTCGCCGCCGCAGCCAAAAAAGACGCCGACCGCGGCCGTCTCGCCTCGGCGATCGGCAAATATCCGGTCGAAAAACCGCTCCACGAACGCTTGCGAATCCAACAAACCAACGCGCACGAGTGGCACTACCAAAACGACGAAAAATACCGCGCGCTGGTGGATCGAGTCGACGAATTGGACGCGCGCAACAAGCAACGCTTCCCGGAGGCCTACCGCACTCACAAGGAGATCCGGAAAGGCATCGCGGCGGAACGCAAAAAGCTCCACGAATCCGATCCGGAGTATAAAAACGCGCTGTTCGCCACTTTTCGGGCAAATCGCGCCATCGAGGCGTTTTTGATCGCGCAAAAGCCGGAAATCGCGGATTGGCCGCGCAGCCGCAAGGAAGCGGAAATCGAGCGCTTGCGCCAAAAATTCGCCGATGAAGGGGAGCATGGCAAGCTGGTGAACGCCGCCCGCGAAGCGCAGGCCATGCTGGAAGCCGCCTACCCGCGCCTTTTCGTCTCCGACCAGGAAATCAACGCGCAAAAGCGGGCCGCCCACGAACGCGCAAAAAACGACCCCGCCTTCAAACAAGCCCGGGACGAGCGCGCCGCGGCTTACCGCGCCCAGCAGGAGTATTTGCGGCAAAACGACGAAGCGTTGGGGGCACTGCATCGCGAATTGGAAGCAAAAAATCCTCCCCGGGCGCCGTGAACACGAGGTGGCCACCTCGATCCGACCTTTCATCCTGATTTTCGCCTCAATTTCCACGCTTGCCCGCGCCGGCGAGCCGCTGGACTACGTTCACGACGTTGCGCCGGTGATGAGCCGCTTTGGCTGCAACGCTTCGTCCTGCCACGGCAAGGCCGAAGGCCAAAACGGGTTCAAACTCTCCGTTTTCGGCAACGATCCACAGGGCGACTACGCGGCGCTGGTGCATCAGGCCCGCGGCCGGCGCGTTTTCACGGCTGCGCCCGAGCAGAGCCTGCTTTTGCTGAAATCCAGCGGGGAAATGCCGCACGAGGGCGGGGTTCAGTTGGAAATCGGTTCGCGCGAATACCTGCAACTGCTGCGCTGGATCGAGGCCGGCGCCCCATTTTCCGCCGGGGAAGAACGCGACATCGTGGATTTGCGGCTGGAGCCGGCCCGCCGCGTCATGAAATTCGGCGAAGAAGTGGAGTTGCGCGCGATCGCGAAATTTGCCGGCGGACGGGAGGAAGACGTGAGCTGGTTGGCGGAATTTCTCAGCAACGACGTTAGCATGGCCGAGGTCGACGAACGCGGGTTGGTGAAAATCGGCCAAAAAGTCGGCCAAACCGCGGTTATGGCGCGTTTTTCGGGAAAAGTCGCCGTTTTTCAAGCCATGGCGCCGCAACCCGGAGATTTCGGCGAATTTCCGCAACGGCCGGTGCACAATTTCATCGACGAGCTGGTGGACGCCAATTTGCAGCGGCTCAACCTGCATCCGTCTGAATTGGCCGATGACGCCACGTTCTTGCGCCGGGTTTCCCTGGATTTGATCGGCCGGTTGCCGGCGCCCGCCGAGGTTCGCGATTTCCTCGCCAAACCGGATCGCGGACGCTTGGTGAACGACCTGCTGGAGCGCACGGAATTCGCGGATTTTGCCGCGTTGCGCTGGGCGGACCTGCTTCGGGTCGATCGCGAGGCGTTGGGTCACCGCGACGCCTTCGCCTACTACGCGTGGATTCGCCAGGCCTTGGCGGAAAACCTGCCGCTGGACGAATTTGCCCGCACCGTTTTGACGGCATCCGGTCCGTTGGCCGAGCAGCCCGCCGGCCACTTCTTCCGCATCACCAAAAAACCGGGCGAAACCGCGGCCATGGCGGCGCAGGTGTTCCTGGGCGTGCGAATCACCTGCGCGGAGTGCCACCAGCATCCCTTCGACCGCTGGACCCAGCAGGATTACCACGGGTTGCGCGCCTTTTTCCAGCCGGTGAAGGCTAAATCGATCGGCGCCACCCAATTTGCGGTGCTGACGAACGGCAAACCGAGCGTGAAACATCCGCGCACCGGCGAATTAGTCGTGGCCCATCCCTTGGCCGAGCCCATGCCGGAAACCGAGCCCGAGGGCGATCCCCGCCGCGAATTGGCAGACTGGATGATCGATCCGGAAAACCGCTGGTTCGCGCGAAACCTGGCCAACCGCATTTGGGCGCATTTGTTAGGCCGCGGCTTAATCGAGCCGGTTGACGACCTGCGCGACACCAACCCGCCCAGCAACCCGGAATTGCTCGACGCGCTCGCCGCCTACCTCGTCGAACGCGATTTTGACGCCAAGGCGCTCATCCGGCTCATCACCGCCTCGCGCACCTACCAGCTTTCCTCCACGCCAAACGACGCCAACGCGGTGGACGAGCGAAATTTCTCCCGCTCGCTGTTTCGCCGGCTCCCGGCGGAGGTCTTGCTCGACGCCGTTTGCGACGTAACCGGCGTGCCCGAAAAATTCACCGGTGTGCCGGCCGGCTACCGCGCGGTGCAGCTGTGGGACAGCCAGGCGCAGCACTATTTTCTCAAGCTCTTCGGCCGGCCTTCGCGGGTTACGGCGTGTGAGTGCGAGCGCATCTCCGGCGCGACCATGTCCCAAGCCCTGCACCTCATGAATTCGCCGCAGCTCCAGGCAAAACTCAGCCACGAAGGCGGGCGAATGGCGGCGCTGACCGGCCGATTTCCCGAAAATGGGCCCCTGGTGGAGGAACTCTACCTCTCCTGCTTCAGCCGTTACCCCACCGAGTCGGAGAAAGCCAACGCCGTCAGCTACCTGGACGAACGAAGCCAAATTCGGCGCAAAGCCGTGGAAGACTTGACCTGGTCGCTCCTCAATTCGGTGGAATTCGTCTTCAATCACTGAGCGCTAAGCGGCTTTCGCCACAATTTCCCGCCATCGGCGCCGCTCGCCGGTTGACAGAGCACCCGCCCCATTTCAGGCTAAGCGCCGATGAAAACTCTGCTTCTCGCCGCCGTTCTCGCCCTTGTTCCCGTTGCCGCGCTCCCCGCCGCCATCGACGAAGCCATCGCCACGATTCTCCAGGTGAGCAACGGGGGCAAAGGCAACGCCGAAGCCGGTGCGGCCTGGCAAGAGGTCAGCAACGCCGGGATCGAGCAAATTCCCACGATTTTGGCCGAAATGGAGGGCGCAAATCCGCTGGCTGCCAATTACCTCCGCGGCGCGGTCGATGCCATCGTAGCGCGGGAAACTGCCGCCGGAAAATCGCTGCCCATGGCGGAGTTGGGCCAAATTTTGCTCGATACGCGCCAACCGACGCAAGCGCGGGATTTCGCCTTCGAGCTGATTCAGCGCACCGATCCCGATACCGCTGAAAAACTCGTTCCCGGCCTGCTCGGCGACCCCAGCGCGAATCTCCGCCGGCACGCCGTGCAACGCTTGATCGATCAAGCCAAGGCGCTGAAGGGCGATGGCGCGGTGCTGATCTACGCCCAAGCTTTGGAGGCGGCCCGCAGCGCCGATCAGGTCCAAACCATCGCCAAAGCGCTGCGCGAACGCGATCAAGAGGTGGATTTGCCCCGTCACTTCGGCTTTTTGATGCACTGGCACATCATCGGCCCGTTCGACAACTCCGAGCGCGCCGGATTCGACAAAGCCTACCCTCCGGAGGCTAAAATCGACCTCAACGCGGCTTACCCGGGCAAGGAAGACCAGGAAGTGAAGTGGCAGCCTTACGTCACCACCGACGAGTACGGAAAACTGGATTTCAACAAGCCTTACGGCCTGCTCAAGGAGGTCGTCGCCTACGGCTACACTGAGTTCAACGCCGGCGAAGCGCAGTCGGTGGAATTTCGCTTGGGCGGAAAGAACGCGTGGAAAGTCTGGCTCAACGGCGAGCTGCTCTTCGGCCGCGACGAGTATCACCGCGGCTCGCGAATCGACCAGTATCGGATGCAAGCGAACCTGCGCGAAGGAAAGAACGAGATTTTGGTGAAGTGCTGCCAAAACGAGCAGGAGCGCGATTGGACGGTGCAGTGGGAATTTCAGCTTCGGGTCTGCGATTCCACCGGAACCGCGGTTTTGGCCATGGACCGGCCGCCCACGCCCAAACCGGAAGCCGCGAGACGGCGCCCGAGCAAGAGTTGAGGCAAAGGTTAGGGTTCAAGCCGCGAGCGAGCCTTCGACCGCTCAAAACCGGATGATTCGCTGCGCGTTGCCGGCGAAAATTTTCGCCCGAACCTTCGCATCCGGGACCAAACGGCGGACAATCGCGATGGTGCCGGCCCCGGAACACTTCGCGCCCTGCCCATCGGGATCCGCGCAATCCGTGCCGAGGCAAAGTTTGTCCTGATGGCGCTCCAAAAACGCGGCGGCGTGCTCCTCGTCGCGGGTTAGCGAATTTTGGCCCGAACCGGCGGAGAGATCGCCGAAGATGTTGGGATAATCGGCCAAATAGCGGTCGGTCAGGCCTCCGGGCGTAACCTTGGTCTTGGGATACATCACCGCTTGATCGTGGTTTTTGTCGATATTGCCCCACCACGTTTGCGCGTGGCCGATGAAGTTGACCGTGGGAAATTTTTCCAGCATTTTGGGGAGCCGCTCGAAGGCGGTGTTGTAGCGCCCGTGCTGGAAATGGAGCAAAACCGGCACTTCAAACTCGCGGGCGATTTCGTAGATCAGCTGCATTTCCTTGGAATCGCAATCCAGCCCGAATTTTTGCTCGCCGATGCCCCGCGCATCGCGTTTCAGCCACTTTTCCAGCTCATCTTTGGCCCCATCCAGGTCCGAAACTTCGTTGCAAAAGTAAACGAAGCGCTCCGGATACTTCGCCGCAAGCCGAGCCGAAGCTTCCGTCCGTAAACCCGCGCAGCGAGGCCGTTGGACTTGCCCAGATGGGTCGATCCCCGCGAACCCGGGATCCTGACGGGAGCAAAACAGTTTTGCTGATGCCCATGGTGTCCTGGTGCTTCACAAAGTCGTCGTTGAGCCGGGCGTGGAAATTGACGTGCTGGTGGATATCGATGATGAACTCCTTTTCCGCGGCATTCGCGGTGGAAGCGGCGGCAAGGCCGGTAGTTGCAAGAAAATGGCGGCGATTCATGAAGGTTGGTTCGGTTAGGCTGGGATTTGGGGTTTTTGCCTACAAGGCGGCTATTATTCTGTCCGAATCCCGTGTTCGCGCAACAATTCGTCCGCCCATGCTGCGTCGGTTTCGGACAACCGCGGTTCGGGCTCTTGGCGATAGTCGATCCTGCCAAAATAGCCACCCTTCTCAAAAACCTCCTCGAACGCTGGCTGCAATTGCAAAATCACGTCCCGATCCCAGGGCCGCAGGGGTAGGCGAAACGCGGGCAGCGCCTCAGGCAGAGAAATGGGGTAAATCTCCCACTTTAGTGCGCAATGACGGTGGATCGAAACGATGCAGTCTTGCCGCCGGCTAGCGGGGATGCTGTGCTCCGGAGCGCCTACGATGTGCTGGCCTGAGCGGATTAAGTCGATTTCGACCCAATTGGCGCCCCCGGCGCGGTAGGCATTGCGCTTGGCGATGTAGCGGGCCCGGTTATCCGTTCCCAACTTGTTGGCCGGGCTCAACAGTTCGATGGCGGTCACCACGGAGTCCCCTGTGGTGGTATCGACGATCAAGATTTCCCGGTCCATTTTTTCCAGGCAATCCTCCACCACCACGGTTTCCTCTACATCGGCCAAAGCCCTTCCAGCAACTGATCTGTTAGCTGATCGCACAAGCTCACCATCATCGCGTGTGAACACCCCTCCAAAATGGCTCGACGTAAGGATCTAGGCCGGGAAAGGGACTCCGCATGATCTCCGCAATGTTAGGCTGAAGTCCCCATCAGACAACGGAATTTACCTGCGGTTAAGTTGAGATCCGGTTTCGCGGCGGATTTTCAGCCACTTCTTCTCCCCCCGCCGCCAACGGGGTGGAATTTCGAATTTCGCGCTTCGAAAATCGGGTTTTCGGTGCATCATTGTCCTCACACCCAACCCCACACACATGGGCATCCACGATCGAGACTACATGCGCGACGAATCTCCCCGACACGCCGGCGGCGCCATCGGCCCCGGAGGAGCACCGATGATCGTGTGGATTTTCATCGCGATTTCCGTGACTCTCTACGCGCTGGCGGGGCCAATGGGCCTGAAAACCGAACGGATCGTTCAGGTCGGCGGGCAGACCGTGCGCGAGATCGTCCACGCCGGAAGCGTTTCACTGCCAAACGTGCTTGACGGCGAAATTTGGCGGCTCATCTCCCACCAGTTCGTCCACGGCTCCATTTTGCATCTGGCGGCAAACATGCTGATGCTCTTTTACCTGGGCAAGGAGGTGGCCGTCCGGTTGGGCGCCTTGGGGTTTGCGCTGGTCTATTTGGTTGGCGGAGTGGTCGCCGCGATGTTTGAAATGGCCTTCGGGCTGTTGACGGGCGTATCGCCATCGATGGTTGGCGCGTCCGGATCGGTTTCGGCGTTGCTCGGAGTTTTTGCAATGCTCTTGCCGAACCAGGTGGTTAGCGTGCTGCTGTTTTCGTGATTCCCGTGCGCGGCACGGTCATGAAACTGGCCTGGGGATGGGTCATCCTCAACGTGGTGCTCGGAGTGGTTTTGCTGGCGATCGGCAGTGCTGGCGTCGCCTGGATGGCGCACGCCGGGGGCACGCTCTACGGCTTTTGCACGGAAAATTCTTCCTCAACCCTGGCAACTTCCGCCGAAAACCGCGGCGCCGGCCATCGACGGTTCCGTATTCCGCCGCGCGGAGAGAATCCCAACATCATCGATGCGCAATTCACCGACAAACGGCCGGATTACAACGATGTGCTGGACAAAATCAACCGCGAGGGGATCGGCTCGCTGACGCCCGAGGAGCGCGAAATCCTGGAACGCGCCAGCGAATCCATCAAGCAGCGGAACAACACCTGACCCGATGCGAATCATCGCCGGAATCGCCGGCGGCACGCCCTTGCTGGCGCCCAAAACCAATATGCGGCCAACCAGCGACCGAGTTCGCGAGGCGCTGTTTTCGATTTTGGCCCAACACCTGGCCGAAGCGCGCGTCCTGGACCTTTTCGCCGGCTCCGGCGCTTTGGGGATCGAAGCGCTCAGCCGGGGCGCGGCCGCCGCCACGTTTGTGGAGCAACGTCGCGGCGCTTGCGAAGCCATTCGCTCGAACCTGGAAAAAGCAAAGCTGAGCGGCGGAATCGTCGTGCAAAGCGAGGTGAGGCGCTTCCTCCAACGCGACGGTGGCGGCGAATTTGACCTCATTTTCGCCGATCCACCCTATGCCAACAATCCGGAGGCCGAAAACCTGGCCACCGCGTTGCTGGAAAACCCACGATTGCCGAATTTTCTCGGCGCTGGCGGTATTTTGGTGCTCGAAGTCTCCTCCTCTGCCCGAATGCCGGCATCTACCCGTTGGACGGTTTTTGACGAGCGACGCTACGGTGCCACCGCCTTGCAATTTCTCCGAAAATCGCCGCCAACGGCTTGATTTTGCCGATCTTCGCTCAATTTGACCCGAAACATGAGTTTTCGCGCCGTCGTAGCCCTCTACAACCTCCTCATGCCCAGCGCGTTCCTGCTTTCCGCGCCGGGCTACCTGCTAAAAATGGCGCGGCGCGGGAATTTTTTGCGGCAATTTCGGCCAGCGCTTCGGAATCTACTCGCGACAGGCTCAACGCCAGCTTTTTCTCGATCCGCCAATCTGGATTCACGCCGTCAGCGTCGGAGAAATCTTGCTCGCCCACAAGCTCATCCGCGCCCTTCGCCAGCAAGCCCCCGGGCAACCCATCGTGCTAAGCTGCACCACCTCAACCGCCCAAGCGTTGGCCCAAAAAAACGTCCAACTCGGCTACACCGCGATCTACAACCCCTTCGACCTCCCCGGCCCCGTGCGGCGCGCGTTTCGGCAAATCCGCCCCCGGCTCATCGTCTTGATCGAAGCGGAAATCTGGCCCAACCTGCTTTGGCAAGCCAAACGCGAAGACGTCCCCATCGTCTTGGCCAACGCCCGGCTTTCGCCCCGCTCAGAGCGGCGATTTCGCCGTTTTTCCGGCCTAACGCGCCCCCTGTTCCAGCGCCTGAACCTGGCCATGGCGCAAACGCGAGCCGATGTCGCTCGAATCGCGGGATTGGGCGTGAAACGCGATCGCATCGTCCACACCGGGAGCATCAAATTCGACCAGGAAGGACTGCCCGACCCAGCCCCCCAAGTTGCGGAATTTCGCCACCTGCTCGATCGCCTTCGAGACGGCAAAACCGGCGAAGTGATCCTGGCAGGCAGCACCCACGATGGAGAGGAAAAAGCCATCGCCCAAGCCTACCTAAACCTCAAACCCCACCACCCCAACGCCTATCTCGTCGTGGTCCCCCCGCCACGCCGAACGCGCCCCCGCCGTGGTTGGCGATCTCCGCCGTCTTGGGATGAAACCGCTGCTCAAAACGGAGCTGAACGGAAGCGCGATCTCCCCAACCGCCGACGCTGAAACCTGCCCTCGTCGTCAACACCACCGGCGAACTCCGCTCCTGGTATCACCTGGCCGACATCGTGCTGATCGGGAAGAGTTTTCTGGCCGAAGGCGGGCAAAATCCCGTCGAAGCCCTCGCCGCCGGCAAGCCCGTAATCATGGGGCCCAACATGCAAAATTTCGCCGAATTCGTCGAAAGAATGGTTGCTGCCGGCGCCTGCATCCAGCTCAACGACGCCCAGCCAACTGCCGGATCGGCTAAAGCAGCTCATCAGCGCCCCGGAGGAACGGGAATCACTCGTCTCCAACGTCCGCGAAGTCCTGCCACCCCGACCAGGGAGCCGCCCAACGCAGCGCGGCGTTGATTTTGGAGGTGCTGCGGGGCTGACAAAGCCCAAGATTTTGCTTGCGGCGCGGCGGAAGATGAACAAACTACGCCTCCCGGTTTTGCCGGGTTTGTCCTAAAGCCGACCCGTTCGTCTAGCGGTTAGGACTCCGCCCTTTCACGGCGGCAACACGGGTTCGAGTCCCGTACGGGTCGCCAATGTAATCAGTTCAACCTGAGGGAGTTATGACTTATTGCATTTGAGGAGGTTGGTCAGATGTGACAGATATGTGACGTTTTGGCAACTTCGAAACGCAAACCAAAGCGCGTAAAAGTCGGGTCAGCTGAGGTAAAAATTTTCTTTCCCAAAGGTGCTCCAACGATCGAATGGTACGAGGGTTCCCAGCGAAAGAGAACCCGTCGCGCTAGTCTGGAAGAGGCAAAATTGCTCGCTCAAGAGATCGCCACACGTATCCACAATGGGCAAGCTGGGGCTGATCTCCTAACCTAACCGGGGGCCTGGACGTGGCAAAATCGTTTTCCGGCAACAACGCCGGGCGGGGGAAAACGATGCATCACAGGGGTGGAGCCGCTGTTGACTCGAACTGCCGTTTCGCCCTGCTCCAACGATTCCACTTGGGTCAACAGGTGATTGCGCAGAATCAGAGGAGCGCCTGCTCGGGCGCCGATGGTCCAGAAATCATACTCCGAATCCAGCGCCACCTGCCAAGAGGCGGTGCCATGAGGGAGTTCGCTTTTAGCACGGTCAGCCGGAAGAAAACGAGCCATTTCAAATTCAGGCAAAGGGACGTGGGATGGCGCGGGAAGCCAATGACCGACAGCGCGGGTCCGGAAGTTGGGAGGCAGGAGTTGAGGCTCAGCCGTTTCCGGCAGGGCAAATTGCACGCGCATTTGATGCAGACTCCACCACAGCCTTATCTCCGATTCATCCCCCTCGATAGGTGGCCCGGCAACGCCGTTAGCGGCGTTCCTAACCCGCAACCAGAGTCCGCTTCCGCCCAGCGTTTCCCGAGATTCGCTGAGGTGAACCGGTAACGTACCGCGAATTTGGGAAGCAACGACTTCAAACACGCGCAGCGGTGCGCCGTAGGGATGGGCGGGTAGAAGCGGGCCGCCGAACTGGCCTTCAGCGAAGTGTAGTTGCTCCAATTCCGTTCGGAGGGGGCGGGAACGAGAGACGAACCCGGCTTCGTCCGGAATCGCGACGAGTTCGAACCGGTATGAGACGGTTACGTCGGATTCACCTACAGTCCGCACGAAGCGCAGCCTCCGAACCGCGGCGGGAGACTCCGGGAAGAGTTGCCGCCGAATCCGGGTGGTCCAGGTTTGGAGATGTTCTTCAAGCTGACCCGACTGAGCATCCGCGCCATGCCAAGCGCCGCGAGCCACGCTTTGAAATTCGTGGCCAACATCCGGTAGGGCTAACATTTCGGCGAAGACAGCGGAAGTTACAGCGGTTCCTTCCTCCGCAAGCTCAAAGGAAAACTGGCGATATGGCGGAAAAATCAGGTTGGCTTGGGCGGGATAGACGACTGGGCCTGAATCGGCCACAGGAAACCTGGGCGAAAGAACCCCGGCAGCGGCAATTCGCTCATCGCTGATCTCGCCCAGGGGCAGAAGGTGGGCCAATCGAGCCCCAAAAGTGGCGAATCCCAAAGCCGCCTCCGGTGCTGGAGTGGCACCGAGCAGTTGCGGAACTGCCTGGGCCACCAAAACGGGAGATTCCCCGAAAGTTTGGAAACCGGCGGAGTCGTCAAGGTCGGACTCGCGCAGAAAAAGGACCTGCAGCGCCTTCGGCCTGCCCAATTCACCGTTGCCATCTGAGCGGAGGGTGTCCATTACCGCGGCGACCGCCGAAGGTGACGTCTCCAGTACTGTGGGATCACCCGCCAAGGTGATACGACGTAGCGCCTCCTCGCGCGCAGCGGGGTCGAGCCGGTCAAACCCTGCGCCGATCCCGAGATCGAATGGCGGCAGGGCTAGAAAACAATCCTCGTTGCCTGCCCTGGAAGTTAGGGCGAGGAGGCGGGGATCGGATTGACCTCGGCTCAGGGCCAGGATGGGATCGACTTGCAAATTCGAGTCGGTTGGGGCCAAAACCAAATCGTCGCTGAGGGGCTGAAGGCGGCCGAGGAACGGAAACGCGCAAAGTTGCCAAGCTTCCGATCCCTTGAGGGCCGCCTTGAAATCTTCCGCGCCGCTTGGCGCGGCAAACTGCCGGCCTGAGGGCAGAAACTGAAGCTGTATTGCGGGATCAATCGGATCCAAATCGTGATCCAGACGAATCCACAGGGGCGCGGAGGATTCCACTAGCAGACCGGAAAAATGGTCAAAATCTGCGGCAAACATGGAGCGAACCTCGTCGTTGTGCCAGCCGATGTGAGCCTCTCCGGAATCAATCAACCGGTACTTGCGTCCAAGGCCGGAATCGAGATAGGTGAGAGCTTTTCTGTTGGAAACCTGATCCATTACCTCGCCAAAGGTTTCCGGATCGATCAACGTGAGCCGCTGAACCGCCGTTAACCGGCGCGTGGAGGACCGGGAAATGGGGGTGCCTGGGGTGAACGCTAAGTCCGCCAACATGTGCTCGGCCACAACGATGAAAGAGGCTTGCCCCTCGGCCAAACCAAAGAGCCAAGCCGAACCCGTAGCGGCTCTTTGCAGTTGTCCTGTGGTGAGGCGGTGCTGGTGGAGTAAAAATCGCAGGGTGTGACGCCGGTGATCCAACGAGTCCGCCGGATCGGTGCGGGGGAGGACAAACGGAGAGATCCACTCCAACTCGACCCGGCGCTGGGCGGGGTCTTCAGGCGGAACCCCATCGAGGAGCTGGGTTTCGCCAAATCCGGCAAAATCGATCTGGTTTTTGCTAGCACCTTTGCTTCGGATGGCCATGCTGGCGGCTACTGCGCGGCGGTGGGATAGATCGCGGTTGGCTGCGTCAGTCCCCGTGGTGCTGGCATGACCGTGCAGCCGCACGATCCAAGCGGGATGGTTTTCCAGAAAATCGGCTGCTTCCTGAATCACGGCCAAATTGGCCGGGAAGTCGTCCACTTCATCGCTGTCTTCTTCAAACAACAGCGAGGCTGGCTCAGGCAAGTCCGCCGGAGAATCTGCAATCCGGTTAGGCCAAGAAATCAAGTTTGTGACCTCGAGAAAGCCGTTGAGGAGCAGTTCCGCTTGCCAGTGTTTGTCCTGGTCCAGATCCAACATGTAGTTGGCAAATATCGTGCCGCTGGACGAGCCAAAAACGGTACCTTCGTCCAAGTCTGCGTGCAGCGAACTCCCCCATTCACAATGGCAGAATCGCTTCCAAGAGGCCGGTCGAACTCTCAACTCGTGAGACCGCGCCTTCGGTGTGGATTGAAAAGACCAGTGTCGCATGCCCGGAAAGCTCGACCTCAAGTGCCGACCCATCCCGTCTCGCGGCCATCCCGGGAAACAGTTCCATCTGATGGCTCTCATCCCGGTCCAGCTTCTGCCAGGCAATTTGAATCGCACGTGAGTTGGCGAGGCCTTGCTCTGCCTCCGGCACATCCAGTCTCCATTCGACACCGGAAATCAACTTCGCCTCGGCCCTGGAGATATCGGGTTCTCCCATGAGGCGATGGGGCATGGTGAAGTCCAGCGCGGGGAGGCTGTCTCCACCCCAGCGGGCAAAAACCGTGCAGGGAAGGTGGATTCCAGAGTTAGGCCCCGTCTCAGCCGCGTTGCGGAAGATCACCAGATTCAGTTCGTGAAAACCGATGATGCCAGGATCGCTGGAGCTGGCCAGTTGGTCGCGTTGTAGTGTTAGAGTGGCTACCGCGTTGGGCTGACTCAGGTCCGGCTCGGCTGCGGAATCATCCGTCGCATCGCCTTCTGGCTCCAACGCAACCGCGACCCACGAATAGTTGGGACAGACGAAGGTACGCTCCGCCCGTTCGGCGTCGATATCCAGCGGCGGTGGCTCCTCTCCGGCCAAGGCCATAGGCGCGAATTCGGGAGAAGCTCCGCCACCTCCACCAGCGTTACCGTGTTCTTCGATCGCCGGAGCCGTTCCAGGCAGCGCTTCCACCTCGGTGGCCTCCAACCCAATGTGCAAATACTCTTGGGTGATCGCGTAGGCCCGATTTACCGCACCTTCGTTGATTCCCACATGAACCCGGAAGTGCAAATGACGTCCCGCCGCCCGAATCGCAATGGTGGCTCGTCCCCGGGCGCCCAGGAAATTGGTTCCGGTCACCCCGACTTCCAGCATCGCGGTAATCCCCAGCTCAAAGCGAAATCTGAAATCGAGCGAAATCTTGATCCAGCGGCTTAGCCGGAAACGCAGCCAAACGTGCAAAGCCACCGCCACCCGGACATCCAGGCCCACCCCGCCGTAGAGCGCCGAACGGTCCACCGGTTTCTCCAAACCGAGCACTCCAATGTAGCGCGCGCCGTAGGCCACATGCGCTGTGGCGGAGAGACTGGCGCCGCCAATTCCAAAACTGAGCCCAGCCCGAAAGTGCAGCTTCCCTTTGGCCAAAAAACTATTGCCTACTACGAGTTCAGTACTCGAAACCCGAAATATGCAGCCGCCGCGGAACTCCGCTTCGACCGGTCCCAGCTTATCCTTCCACTGGAGCATGTTCGGCCAACCCAACTCACTGTGAAAAAGACCCGGTTCCAACAGGAGCGTCGCGCTGAACCGGCTGTTTTTAATGGCGCGTTTGAGAAAGTTCGGCATTGGCGGGTGATCGCCAAACTCCGCGTTGGGATTCGAGGCCAAATGAGCTAAAAAGCGCTTTTTGCGCGGCGAAAGCAGCACAAACCCGCTGAAAAGCGGCTTGGTGCGCAATCCGCGCACATCGGAATCGAAATCGTAGTAATTGGTGTTTACCCAAGCTCGCGAGGTGAACAAAAAAGTCAGATCGCTCCGCAGCGCAAAGACCCCGTCCAACAGGAAAAAGCATGGTAGGTCCTTTTCCTTCTTCTCATCCCAGCCTACCGGATCGCTGGGGCTTGAAGTCGATTGCGCCAACATCGCGCGCGCCACGAGAGTCCAACGCGTCTTCCCAGAGGAATCCAAATCCACGGTCCATTGCTTGAAATCGTGCAACTCGCCCTGACTCCGCGATAAGACTTTCAATTCCTTGATCAAATTGCCCACATCGTCCTCCTCATCGGCCTTTTTGATGCTAACCAAAGTGTAACGATACCCAAATCCCAGCCCCACCTCGCGCAGGTAGATCTCCAACACGGGAATCTTCAAGCTAAGCCGCCGCGCTTCCACATACAAAAACCACGCCCGCTGCCAGGTGATCCCTTCATCAGCCGAAACCCGCAAAAAGGCGAAGGATACCGCAATTTTCGGCAGCCCTTGAATCATGATGCTGCCCTTCCCGCGGAACCCCCGCGCCTCCAAGCCATCGCCGTCCTTCCCATCGACGTAGTCCAGAAATCCGGAAACTTCCAGGGCTCCGCCCGACCGGATGGTGATGCCAAGCCCCCGGGCGTAAATTCGCGGAATCAGACTGCCCGGCTCCGGCAGCCCCACCAGCAACCGGTGAAAATCGACCTTCACGTCCACCACATCGTCCCCCGCATCCGAAAATTTGATTTGGCCGGAAAGCTCCATCGCGCCGTCCCCGTCAAACGGCTCCGCCGAGGGCACAAACCCGATACCGCGCAGCTCGAACTCGAAACACCCGAGAAACGGGAAGACTTTTTTCTCCGGCAGCTCGATCAGGAACTTCACGTGCTTTTTAAGTACGCTAACATCTTTTGTGAGCGGGCAATCGATCAGTTGCAACTCAATTCCAGGCAACCAGGCCAAAGGTCCACTCCCATCGTCGTTAGCCAAGGGAACGTAGCGAGCCATCCCCGTGAGGGTGAACCAAAAATGGTAGCCGTTGTCGTAGACGAAGCGCAACCCAATCCCGTCCAACTGAAAGTGGAAACGCGTCGCAGTACATTTCAGCAGCTTGTTCCCCTCCAGCTTGGCTTCCCCCGCCAAAAGACGCAACGCTCCGTCTCGTTGTCCAAAACTCAGGGTAACTTTGGCTCGCGAAGGCCCCACCAGATCGGGCGGCAGCGCTCCATCACCCGACATTGAAAAATCCTCGATCCGGTTATCGACAATGCTCAGCGTCCCGCCACGGAACCGGAATTTTTCGCCAACTCCGTTGAGCTTGGCCGGGCTCTGAGATACGTTGGCGGTTAGGCTGAGTCCGCGCGGCCCCACGCGGAATTTCTCCACTTCGAAGACGATCGGGCTCCCTTTTTCAGTCGCCTCGCCAAATTCGGCCTTCACTGAGGCCCCTTCGGCAAGTTCCAACGCATAGTTGCTGTTTTTAACTTGCAACGTGAAAAGGTGGAAGGGCTCTTCCGACTCCTCATCTCCTTTTTTGGCAAACTTAAAGGTTAGCCCGAGAAACTCGGCTTCGTCTTTGGTCGAGAAGAACTTGATTCCATCCGGATTGGCCTCAAAAGAGAACGTATTGAGCCGGAATTTCAGGCCGACTGTGCTGCCCAACTGGATCGTTCCAATTTTGGCCGTTACATCCACGCCGCCGGAGAAAGCTCGCTCGTCAGGCAAATATTCAAACGGTCCGTCGGTGGGCCTGATGCTGAGAAACTGCGATAGTCCGGGATCCGAGTCGTCACGTCTCAGAAACGAGAGCAAAAATTCTTCCAAATCGGGACTGAGCGCCAAATCGGCTTCAGTGATGTCACTTGTTTCCAGTGCTGAAGTCTCGTAACCCGTATTGCGGCAGCGGTAGGGATCAAATTCCGGCAACGCCAGCGGCTCGTTCAGCTTACGGAAAAGTTGGGGCAATCCGGCCTGCCCAATCGTGTAATCCACCAGCGCAATGCTCCGATCCCCCGCGATGTCTGCGGTAAGCTTCAACAGGGGCTCCTGTTCCTCTTTTTCATTTTGAAAAACCTCCCGGTGGCCTTCGGGATTGCTATCGTCCTGTGTCAATCCCAACCCAAACGTGGTCCGCGCCACCAACTCGGCGCCCCGCCAGGGTAACCAACGCCTTGAGTGCCGCGCCGCCGCCACGCTCCTCGTCCCGATGGATCAGGAAGGAAAACATCTGCGCCGCTGGCACCCCGACCTCAAAGCCAAAGAGCCCAAACCAACGGGTGTTCCCGCCGGTTCCCAACCAATCAATCCGCAACGACTCAATCCCGCCTCCTGCAGTCCCTACGTGAACCACCACCGGCAAGACCTCGTCCGCGCCTGAACCTAAGCCGATTTCCGAGCCGAAAGAGGCCAACAACGAATTGAGCGGGGTTTCGGTTAGCTTCACCGCCAGACAATCGTCCTCAAAGGCAAAATCCTCGATCGCAGTACTGAGACGCCGGGCGAATTCCGGGCAGTGAAACTCGATCTTGCATTCATCCGTCCGGAGGCCTTCGCGGTCCAGCGCGATGGTCAAGTCGGCCTCGATCAAAGCCTCGCCCGCCCCCGCGATAAAAAAGCCCAGCAACTCGATTTTGAGGATCTTCTCCCCACTGACCTCATCGGTATCGATCCCAATTTGTTCCCAGCCGATGCGCAGGGGAAACCCACCTTCCTCGTCAGCCGAATTCCTCGCCCCTCCGCGAAACGGGAAGTCTGGAAACGAGGGCCAACTAAACGGTAACCGCAGCCGCGGCCAAGCGAATCCCAAATCCGGCAGCCCAAGCCGAAATGACGGAATTTCCCCCGTGTCAAGCGCCTCGGGAAGGCGGTTAATGGTGATTTCGTACCAAATTGACTCCAGCTCCAGCGCCGAGCCCCCACTGGTCGCCTGGAGGACGCCGCGAACCCGGATGATGGCGCAAGGCGATCCATCCACTCCCACCCGGGGTCCAATTCGGATTTCCAACTCTGCGTCCATCCCCAAATTTGTGTCAAAATCCTGGCCCAGGAACGAAAAGGATGCCGCTCCGGCTTCCGCGGAAAACCCAACGCGGAAGGCAAATACTGCGTCGTCGTTCGGACGAACAAATCGATAGACCGTTCCGCTCCCGTCGTTTGTGAGCAGCGCGTCTCCGTTGAGGACTTCGGGAATCTCCACCGATTCATCCATCGTATAATTCGTTCCCGCGACCTCCAGCCCGGAAAGTGTGAACACCCCCGCAGTAAGATCGCCGCTCAAGAGGACCGCATTGGTTCCCGTTCCGCCTAGAAAGATAGTTGCTGCTGGCACGATTCTCCTGGTTTGGTTAGATCTAGATCAATCATCGGAGCCGAAGTCAAAGGACCGCGCTGCACTCAAAAGCGGCGATTCCGCAAAAAAGCGCCGCCTTGGTCGGTGCGCGGTATCCAGGCGCACCATTTCGTCGAGCAATTGCTGTTCGGAGGCAGACGCACCTAAATTGGCCACCGCCGAATTGAATTTTGTCCTTGCCCCTCCGACTCCACGCTGGTTGGACATATCCAGCATAAAACTCACTCCCCGAAAAGAAGTGATCCGCTCCCAAATTTGTGAACTCGTGCCACTTGCTTACTGAGCGGCCTCAGACTTTCTGGCATCGATGGCCTCTTCAACCTGGACCTTCTGGAAAGCTTTCTTTCGCGCCGAAAGTTTAAACCGCTTCAACCACACCGAACTCTCCAACTTAAATCGATCGTCAGTGGAATCGTGAGGCGTCGAGCTGTTTCTCGGATGGAGTCCGCCATCCGTCAGATTGAGGAAAATACGTAAATCATCGGACAGATTTCCGAATACTTTTCGAAATTGAACGGAAGACGCCGCGTGCATTGCGTCAGCCAGTTCCGCCATCCGTTTTGGACGTTGTGCCCAATGGATGATGCCGAAAGAAAGGCCGGCTCTGTCGGCTTTGGTGTTTTTACTATGCACCGCTACGTCGAAAAAGTTCCACGCCTCCCAACCCGTGGTAAAAACCAAGCTCCTAAGCCAATCCGTCAGCTCGAAGCCAAGCCCTTTGTGAAGATAGAGCAAATTGGCGGTAGCTCTTGGCATCGGCACATCCACCAATGCCTTTACGATAGCCGAACCCACGGCAAGTGGCGATGGAGCCGGCATTTTTGCCTTCTTCAAAAAAGCCCGCAGTTGCTTTTCGGTGTTCGGACCGAAGGTTCCGTAGTGTTTCCACCGTTGGTCATTCTTTGGGTTCGTGAAACCGTGCCCCCTGAGCAAATCCTGAATCATCCCGACCGCCACCTTGTCCGAGTCTCCGCGAACGATGGGCGGAATGCCTTGAATTCCTTCGTAGAGTTGAATGATTCGGTCCTTAGCCACACTTCCATTTCCTCCACCGCCACCACCTGGCGCTGGAGGCACGTTACCGCGATTGTCGCCGTGAACGTGAGTGGTTTCCTCAAAATATCTCCGGAGCGGGTGTCGCGTCCCGGCCACATCGCGAATCGGATGCACTAGCTCCAAAGTGTCTCCCGGGCCAATCGTGGTCCGACCATCAGCGGTGGCTATTCTAAAATGGGGATTATGATTTGCTCCTCCATTGTAGTGAAACACTGTGTTAGCAGGTATTCCACCGACTGGCTGGTTTTCAATTTGGCGAACTCTGAACGGCAAGCCATCTTCGTTCCGATCCTCCAGGAGAATTCGAGCATTTCCCCGGCGTATGACAAAAGCTGCCGGCGGCACGGCCCAGTTTCCTGGTAGGAGTTGCCTGGGACCTCGTTCCAAAAGCACCAGCCCTGGCCTGAGCTCAACCGCTGCCCGATAAAGCTGCACAAATCGAGTAATTCTTAAAAACTCGGTTCCAATATCTCCAGCTACTGGCACCATATCTACAGCTCCGCCGAACTGATGGATGCTTCGGCACCCCCAACCTCTTCATTGCGCCTTGGATTCCGAAAACCGCTACTCAAGCGAATGCCCCGACCATATTAATCCGAAAATTAAATAGCCGACACCTAATGATGTGGTATTGTTAGGGATGAAGAGAGACGCCAGAAAGCTTTCGCCTGACCAGCAAGAGCACCTCCGAATGACTGCGGTGCGTATGGTTGTTGAAGAAGGCTACACCCAACGGGAAACAGCTCGTGCGCTTGGAGTAAGTCGGCAAGAAGTAAACCGGTGGTGTCGTAAGTATGAAAAGAGAGGGTGGGACGCACTTCGAGCAGTGAAGCGGGGTCGTAAGGTCGGCGAAAAACGGTTACTATTGCCTTGGCAGTGCGCCACGATTGTTAATCTGATCACCGATAATATGCCCGATCAATTGAAATTGCCATTTGTCCTTTGGACGAGGGCTGCGGTTAGAGATTTGATCGAAGAAAAGTTTGGGATCACCTTGAGTCTAATTACAATGGGAAACTATTTAAAGCGCTGGGGTATGACTCCTCAAGTTCCAATTCGCAAGGCCTACCAACAGAATAGCGAGTCTGTCCGGCGCTGGCGTGAGGAGGAGTATCCAGCTATTGAAAAGCGAGCCAAGGAAGAGGGCGCAACCATATTTTGGGGCGATGAAGGCAAAACCACTAACGAAGTTCACGCTGGACGAAGTTATTCGAAGAAGGGCAAGACTCCCGAAGTTCGCGAGAGCGGCAAAAAGCTGAAGCTCAACCACATTTCGGCTGTCACCAACAAGGGAGAAATGCGATTCATGACCTACACAGCTCGAATGACCCAACTCAAGTACATCCTCTTTCTGGGTAGATTGATTCAGAGCCACGATCGAAAAGTGTTCTTTATTGCAGACAATCTTTCTGTGCATCATGGCAAAAAAGTCAAAGCGTGGGCCAAGGCGAACGAGTCCGAGATAGAGCTCTTCTACATTCCCGCGTACTCCCCTGAACTCAATCCAGATGAATATCTGAATCGCGATATCAAGAAGAACGTCCACGGGAAGAAGGCGCCAAGGACCCTCGCTGAATTGAAGGCTAATGTCATAAGCTTCCTGAGAATGCTTCAGAAATCCCCAAGCAGAGTAATCCAGTATTTCAACAGCCCAAAAGTAAAATTCTGTGCCGCGTGAAGTGTCGGCTATTTAATTTTCGGATTAATATCCGTCTCTCACCCCTTGAGCGACATCCTGCATTCCGCCATTTACGACAATTTGATCTGCATGATAATTGCAGAATTGGCTAAATTCGACCGCCGTAAAATTCGCCGTGCTTTCTGCCACGCCGACTCTTTCCAGCGCTGGCACGTCCAGGCCAAAATCGACATACTCCTGCCGAACTACCGCTGAAATTGTCTGACTAATTGGAAAGTTAACTTCCAAATCCTGATGATCTGGGTGGGTCGCCCTAACCCTGATGGTGTAGCCAACCGGCGGGTTTGGCTCTCGTGAACCCGTCGTCAGACGCACTCCAGCTGCACTTACATCAGACAAAAAGGAAAAATTCTTCTCGGTCACAACCGAAGGGGTAACCGTTCCGCTATGGGTGCCGTCCGGGAGCAATTCACAACTAACCTGCGCGTCCGACGGATTGGTCTGAATTGACACAGAGATTGGAGGTTGCTCGTGTCCCACCAAAAAATGGACAAACTCCGCGGCTGGCACTCCCGAGCCAAATAAGATCACAACATCGATCATTGGTGCAGGCTAACGTAACCGGCTCCAACCAATCAAGAACTAATTTGTTCATGGTTATTTTCAGGGTTGACTCACTTCGCAATCCTAAGCCAGGATTCCGGCACATTGTTTCAAAGTCTCGTTGCTAAACGGTTCGCCAACCGCACCGCCGCCGATTACCTCCAGGACCTCCTGGCACTCGCAGAGTTCTTCCATTCCTGAAGGCATGGCGCCCTCTCCGATCTGTTGGCTTTTGATGGTTTCGAGCAGTTCCGGATGTTCGCACAGATATTCGGCAAACCGCGGCCAGCGGGCGCGGAGGATGGTCCACAAGGCCAGTTGATGCTGGTCGATCTCGAGTTCCGACAAGATCGTGAGCGCCCGATTGGCGCTGTAGCTGTTAACCAGCAGTTTCATGGCCCGAGGATTCGGGTCGAGAAGATGGACGTAGGGCTTCAAAGTGTGTTCGAGACGTTCGAGCACTTTGGGCGCGGCCATTCGAACGGCCGCGGCTTCTCGGAGAGCGCGCTGCTCGGGAAAGGAGCGGCCGCCGCTTGTGTCTACCAGGTTGGTTACGCTGTTATCCGTCCCAACCTGGCTCACTTCTTTGTCGGCCTCTTTTCGAAGAGCTTTGCGATCGACCTCTACGTCCTTGTCCTTGGATTGGAGGTTCAAGAGATAACCCCAGTACGACTTTTTCAGGCGATCGGTCAGTCCCGGCATGGGCGTGGAAAACCGGAAAGCTTTTTCCAGGAAGAGGGTGCCCAACGGTTTGCCGGGTTCATGAATTTGAAGAGCCACTTCCTTGTATTCCTGCTCGTAACAAGCGTTTAACCAATGACGGTCCGCCGCGACGACGAAAATGACCGGCGCCTCCCGAAACATGGTCTGGATGCTCTCCAGAAGTTCAACCACGTAGCCGCTGCGGCAGCGGTCCATGTCGTCAATGAGGACGGCGACGCGCCTTTGTTTGAGCAAGAGCTTGCCGATATAGACTTCGAAATGCTCCTTGATGGTATTGGTGGGATCGTTGGTGACCTCCGCATAGTTTTTGGCGGCACGCGCAGACCCTAGAAGAAGAGAACGGTTCATCGCCATGATTCCTCCCCACAGCGTGGTGGCGAGGGCCAGGATCGTGGATACCTCCTTTGCCCAGCCGGCCAAGACCGTCACCCAGTTCTCTTCTTCGCCGGGGCGAACGAACAGCAACCCCAAGGCCAGTAGCCAGGCAAGCATGACCAGCGCCAACAGATAAACGAGACGCCCAGAGAAAAGCCTCCAGCAAGTTTCCTGCAGCCGTTGCCAAGGAGTCAGTGCCTCCCGCGTTACCTTGAAGATCGCTTCCATCAGCGACCACCACGGCGGGTCGATGTGCTGGTTGCGCCATGCATTGAAATGGACTACGAGCCATTCTTCCTCTGATCCGGCGGTTTCCTGCAACGCCCCGTTCAAGAGATTCAGCAAACTGGTCTTACCAGCGCCCCAAGGCCCAAAGACATGCATGGCATAGGCAAGGCTCTTCGGCTCGATCTGCCGGATTCGTGCAGCCAGAAATTCGGCGAAAGCGGCCCTCCCCAACAGGTCGTCCTCAGCTCTACCTAAAGGATCGTCCGCCCAGTTGGGAACGGTGTCCGATAGATCGGGTTGGTTGGGCCGCCTTCCTGTTTCGACGCCTCCGGCGAGCGCGAAGATTCGTAGAGATCACGGCCATGGGCGGTCAGTATCCCGGTGGGCGGGGCGCCGAGGCTGTGTTCGATGTCCTTTTCCAGGGCGGAAAAGGCGCCCAACTTTTCCAACACTCCGCGAAGTTTTGGTTCGAGAAGGCTAAGTCCATAGATGACGTACCTCCCGTCAAGCCAAGCTGTTTGGCCGGAACTGGAAATCGACCGGATACGGTCTAAATCGAACAACTCTTCGATGTTTTTAAGCCATTCCCCGGCAGTCCTAGTGCCAATGGCTCCCGTTTCCAGGGGCAGCGACACCTTGCCCTTGGCGTATTCCGGGTGAAGCGCAAAAATGGCCTCCGCAAATTTTGTTGCACAGATACTCGAGTGCTTGCCGCCGACACCTTCCAGCGCGTTGTTCACCGACTGGGAAAGTTGGAACTCAGTCTCTTCCTTTTGCAGTGCACTCATCATTCAGATACAGGTCAATCTTCGCATCTATTTGCCGTCTTTTCCGGGCGCCTTTCCAGGAGTAACCACTTGCTTCATCAAAGCGTTCATGACGCTCATCCTTGAAACCATTCGAATATATTTGCCATCACGCGTCACCGCCAAATAGGGGTCGTCGTATTTGAAAAACCACCGGAGTTGGTCATCGGGCGGCCAGTCTTCGCAGAGGCTTTCGCGGTGTAAAACGGGGCGGAACAATTCTTCCAATTGCCGCAAAGTGACCATTTTCACTTCATTCTGGCTTTCGATCTGCTCGCCTAACTCCGACGCCAGCATCTGTTCCGGAAAATGGGTCTTTGGGATTCCGCTTACCGAGTCCGCAACCATCCATGAATATCTCCTTGCCAGTTCACTCATCCATTCCCGATTCTGCGGCGGCGAATCGACTAAACTTGGTTCCACCATTCTCCATTGATGTTCCGCTGATTTGACGGCATGGTAGATCCGCTCATACTGAGGGTGCGCCCTTAGCAATGAATCCAGAAGTTCACCAGTATGGGCCCACCCTTGAAACTGGCTCTTGGCTCCCCCGTCCGTTGCCAGAAAAATCACTTTTCCCGGTTTTCCAATCCGCGCAGCGCCAGCTACCAATACGAACAGCCTCGTCTCCCACCAAGCTTGCCCATCTGCCAAGTCAATGATTGCAGCGTTGCAGGAGGTAGCATCCCGTAAAGTGTCGAGTATCTCCGTGGTGCTGCTGTCTGTAACGGCTTGGCCTGTGAAACCAATGTTGACCGGAACAGTGATGCCGGTCATCTCTCTCACGTTAGCTTTACTAAAATCAATCTTGACTCCTTGAAACTCGAACGCTCCCCCGCGTTCGATCAATACATCCATCACAGCGAGTAGGATCGGGAGGAGCGAGATGAGCCCGATGCCTATGAGGACAGTGTTTTCCGCGTTCTCGCTGGGCCAGTCTTTCCAATTTTGAGTAAACAGCAATCCAACCATAGAAGTTGCCAAAATGACTGCCGTCAAAAGGATGCTAGCCCTTGGGCGGAAAGGCCAGAATCTATTGCTGATTGGGTTACTCATAGTCTCTTCCCCGCAATTTTGTTGCTTGTTACCTTCGAGATTTTGAGCGTGTCCTCCCCGGCCGGGATCAACGCGAAACCGTTGAGGAGCAGACTTTTCTCGATAAATCGCGCCGCCTCATCCTTGGGCATTTTTTTGGTGGTTTGGATGGTGAGCGTCGCCGTTTGGATCGCCGCATCCTGAATGACGTTGGTGCCCGTCATCGTCTCGTAGTAGACCAGGATTCGCGAGAGCGGAAAATTCGGCCACTGGATGCCCACCAGTTCATCCTCGCCTTCCGGCAACGGGGGCGCCTCCTGGCAAGCTAGGGGTTCTAGCGAAACCAGCGCCAAAGCGAGGCCAAGAAAGAGGGAGATCGGGCGAAATCGGGAGAGCAACATACCTTTTTGGAGCTTGTTCCCAGGTTTTTAACAGAATATGCGCTGACAAACTACCCAAATTCGTCACAAAATCCGCTACCTCGAAATTAGCGCCTCAATCTTGAACGTTTGACACGTTCTAGCAAGAATTGGTGCATCTGTCAGGACTTAAAACTTCAAACTTAACACTTAAAACTCCGGCTTGGCCGGTTTAGGAACGCGGCCGCGCAACTGGCACCACCACCCGCCGGCGCTGCGTCGCTGTTGGCGGGGATCGCAACTCCTGAGGTTGGGTTGCCGGCGGCGCCCCAGCGCTTCCCGGTAGTTGGGGCGAAAAATGGCCGTTGTTCGCCGGTTGAACCGCCCGAGGCGAAGGAGCCGGGTTGTTGCTGATTGCAGGTGGCGATCCAAGTCGAGGCGGTACCGACCGTGGCGGCGGTGTCGCCGGGCGAATCGGCGATCGAAGGCGCGAATTTCGATTCACCGCCGCAGGCGCAGAAGGCAGGCGCCGCGCCGGCTGCGGGGCTGCAGCCAACAATTTTTGGTCGTATCGAATCGTCGCCTCCTCCTCCCCCTTCGCGATTTTCGCACTGGCCGAGGTTGGATCGGGATTATTCGCCACCTCCACCAGCCGAATCCCATTTTCACCAGCCTGCATCCCGACTTCAAAATACTCGCCCGTCGCCCGATCCAGCACCGTGATCAAAGCCGTATCGCCCATCTCAAAAATCCCCGCCAGCGCCATCTCCTCGGCAAACGACTTCACCTCCGGCTGCTCGGTCGGAGGCGGTGGCGGCGCCTCCAATTCGAATGGCGAGTTTTCCCACACCGCCAGGTAACGCTCTTTGGGAGGCATCTTGGGCAGAAATTCCTGGTTCGGTTCTTGCGCCAATCCAAGCGGCGGCGTACCCAAGCGAAGGAGCAAGGCCGCAACCAGCGCGATTGCCAGCTTCGGGCTGAAATTTAACTTTTTAGCAGCCACCGTCACGTTACCACGTCATTGCAGGTTCGTGTGGTTGGCAAGCGAAAAGTTTTGGGCCATCTTGTTGGCGACATCGCCAATTTGGCCGCATGCATTACCGAAGTTTTCGAACCGGGCCCCGGCTGATGTTCGATGCTTCTTAACACCTAAAACTGCAAACCTGAAACTTTCCGGCTGTTTGAATGTTCAGTCAGATGTAGGTGAACTTTTCCTCGTAATGAAGTAAGTCGGATAGAAAGTCTCAGTTCCCAAAACAAGAACCTCCGGCCGGATCAGCGAAGTTCGATTGGGACTTGAGGTTGTCGAGGCCGTCGAAAAAGAGGAGTTCGACCACCGAGAAGCTAAATTGGCTAAATGCTTTGCAAATAGCGGGTTGGCATACCTTGCTATTGGTTGGTCTTGTGGGTTAAAATTGGCGGAGCGAATATAACTTAATGACTAAAAAAGAATGGAACACACTCTCCTTCTTCAGTCAAAAATACCTGAAGTGCTCCCATATCCCCGAGAGAGAGTTGGCTGGCGAATTGTTCTTCTACGTCAATTTCAGAAAAAAAGTTAGCAATCGAAATTGGTTCAGGCGTGTTCAACCATGGGTAAATACTACCAAATGTTGGCTGCATTGAAGAAAGTTGGCACAGAAACTTGTCACCAATCTTGTTTTTTGAATAGGGATTCTCCACTGTAACGCGGGGCGTCCTGCCGCCAATTTTCGAGCAACCTATTCCGGAGTTGCAGCCACAACCGCGATCGTCGGTTCTATATACGTGACCAAAACAGGTTACAAAAGGATCGGAAAGGCCTTCGGTATCTGGAATCTCCTCGCTACTTATCAGATCTATTATTCCTAGATCATACCATTCAAAATGTACCTTGGAACAAAATGTCCCCCCCTCGGTAAAAATCAACAAGACATCCCCAGGCAAGCTTCCAAAAATGGATGGTTGGTTGACAAAGCAAAATTGCGCAAGAAAAACCATAGGCTTATCGCCCGAAGATGACCTGAAAGTCGGCCAAGACATTCCTGCCGGTCTATATGGCAATCCGCCAATCTTTGTCGCCCATCGAACATCCGGTTCCCCTAACTCCCACACAAACAGATCAACTGGATCGTTTACTATATCTGAGTGTCCTGTGAATGAATCCAACGATATAACATCATAAGGTCCTGACATCCATCGGATCTTTATTTCCGGATCATCGGAAATGGTGATTCGTTCACGCCACTCATCAATGTCGAAAATATACGGGTATGCCTTCTTCATGAAGCTTTACGTTTAGATCGAAATTAAAATTATGCCAGCTGCGGGCCTTGCGGCTCCAAGTATTGTCTAAATTCTTCGGGAATGTACATGGGAGGAAAGAAGATAGGAGGAAAAATAGGGAGAATCGGAAGTCGGGGAAGAATTTTTGGAAGAATCCTCGGGTTCACCCGAGGTATTTTTGGATCAATTTTCAGAGGAATCACTGGAGGGGGGGGTATAAAGCGGCGGAAATGGCTTAACTGGGTAAATTTGGTGAGGATAACGAGGAGGCAATGGTGTCAAGCGAACTGCTTCCTTCACGACGCGCACTAATATTTCCCTATCCTTTTGACTAAGCCCATAACCATCCCGTGGAATCGGTATGTACTTTCCGGTGGGGCGAAAACTACAGTGGCATTCCGCTGAAAGGCGATTCATGTGCTCAACTGTCGTATCGACTCGAGGCCCGGGTATATTTTTAGTGTAAGTTTCCAACTTGATGTGGGGCCTAGTGCCCGTGAACTCGAATTTATCAGTAAGCTCCGGATGAACAGAAAACTGGCCTTGGTCTAGCATTTTCCGAAGAGCACGCCACGATCGAATCATAAACACTGTGGTGCCCGCCATTAAAGCACAGCATTTTCGTTCGGCCGGTATGAAGGATGCAGAGGTTACGTATTTTACAAGGGCAGCATATTTAATGTGATATCTCCACTTATGGTGCAGCCACCCGTGAGGGGTATTATCATAGAGAGCACCGACTGGGGTAATTCCCCCAATAAACGTGGTGTACCGATCAATAATAAATTTTTTGCAAAGATTGCCTACTCCGGCTTCGGATTGGGTGGTGTACCAATGATGATAGTCCATCCCCAACATGTCGGTGTAATTGATAAAATTGTTGCCAGCTCCCGCAAACAAATTCACCCCACCTTCTTCCTCCATTGGGTCCCTTGATTTCCATTGTCCGGTTAGTGACGAATAGAATCTAAAGCCGTAGTACACCAATTCCAACTCCGCATCCTCAGGCTTTGTGGAAAAGCGCAAAGTGTTCGTTTCGGCTAAAACTCCACTCCGGCCCGACGTTTGACCAAATGGTGTGTAGTCGTAGTTGGCCAAAGCCAATCCAGATGAGCTGCCTGTCAACCCCGTGACGTTACCATTTCCGTCGAAAGTATAAAATGCGCTTGTCAGGCCGCCGTTTCCGTTTAGCAACCAGGCGGCAAGCAATCCTCCCACACCGCCAGCACCTTGGGACGGCCCTGTCGGCGATCCTTCAACGGTTGCCGACAAATCCGTTCCCCAAACGTAGGCCTCAGTCAATGCATCAGTACCATCGAGGACACCAACACAATTCCATTCGTCGTAGAGATAGGCGCTTTCCTTCACCAACGTCCATTCCGCCGCATTCTCATCCCAGTCAAACTGTTTACGGCTAATTCGTACGGCTAATTCGCCGTCCCTGCGAATCATACACAAACTCCACCCGCTGCTTCGGCGCTCCCGCAGCTTCCGCAATTGCGCTCGTTTCCGCCGCGATGAGCCGGTTTTCGCCGTTCCAGGTGTAATTCCAGCGCCCGTCAAAGGTTTGGTTGCCGTCGGCGTCGTGAGTCGGCGCGACGGCCGCGCCGGGGATGTCGCGAGCACCACCTCCAGTGCTGATTTGGCCGGTCAGGTCGGCTTCGACGTCTACGTTGGCCCAAACGGGGCCGGTGCTGTTGTCGGCGTCGACCTTTTTGTGCCAGTAGGCGCCTTGGCGGGTGGCGGTGTTGCCGTTGACCGTCACCGAGGCGTTTTCGTTGGCTTGGCCGTTGATGACGACGGAGCCGGGGTTGCCGATGGCGGTGTATTGGTTCAACACGTTGGAGGTGTAGGTCGTTTGGAGATTGGAGTTCGGATATTGGATATTGGAGCTAATGCGGTTGCCGATGGCGTCGAAGAGGTAGTTGTAGTCCATGCCGGCGTAAAGGTCGCCGTTGCTGCGGAATTTCGCTCCTCCAGTCACCTCATTCCGATCGTTATACGCATAGGCCCAATAGTCGCCGTTTTCCCGGTCGGCCCGGGTGCGGCGATGGGCGGCGTCGTAGGTGTAGTCGTGCGAACTCAAGATTTCTCCGGTTGCGGTGACGTTGGAGATCACGTCCAAGCGACCCACATTATCATAAATTCGCGTGCTTGTCAGCATGGTTCCTGCGCCCGTGCCGGTCCGCGAGCCGGTGATGGTGGCGATGAGGTCGGAGTTGGGCTCGTAGGCATACGTGTTGACCAGGGGACCGGCGGTGACGGTTTGCAGCCGGTTCACGCTGTCATACCCGTAGGCGACGCCGATGAGTTGCTGGCCGCTCTTGGCGGCGCTGAAGGAGCGGCGGCGGCCGAGATCGTCGTTCGGGTAACGGTAGCCGACGCCATCGAGCAGGCCGCCGGTGATGCTCTCGCCGCTGGGAAGGCTGCCGGGGTTGTCGTAGTGATAGGTGTGCAGGCCGGCGGCGTCGAGCGTGGTTTTGCGCCGGCCATCGCGATGGTAGGTGTGGGCGACGTCCGGCGTGGCATCGCTGTAATCGACGCCCGTCAGCTCACCTGCGCCGTTATACGCATAGGTGGTGACGATGCCGCGGGCCCAGGTGCGCGTGGCGACTTTTCCGTTATCGTGATAGGTGTAGCTCGGTCCCTGGTTATCGGCATAGAGTTTTTGGGTCAAAACACCGCTTCCCGCATCGTAAATCCACTGGGTGACCGATGGCGTGGCCGTGTCGAACGCTCCGGGCGGGGTCACGCCGACCCACATGCCGGGCGCGTCGTCGCGATAGGTGTGCAACTCGGTCATTTGCCCGTAATCATCATAGACATGGCGCAGGGGATAATCCGCCGAGCCCCATTGATGCGTGCGGCGCCCGGCCGTGTCGTAAGCATAATAGACGCGCTTACCCAAACCGTTCTCGCGCCATTGCAATTGCCCGGCATTAACGTGCGCCGAATCATAATAACCGAAGCTCTCCACATTGCCGGCGGCATCGGTGATGGATTCCAACTGACCGACGGCGTTGGACGCAATTTTGGAGGCGCATGGGCGTCATTCGGCAGCGAACCGTTTGAGGGCGCCAAGCCCAGGAACAAGGTCATAACCAGCGCGATTGCCGGTTTTGAGCAAAAATTCAGCTTTTTTAGTTTTTTAGCTGCCACAGGCACGTTCCCAGCGTCATTGCAAATGCGTGAGGCTGGCAAGCGAAAAATTTTGGGGCACCTTGTTGGAGTCATCGCCAATTTGGTGATCACCAAAGTAAGATTCCGATTTGAGGCTATCGAGGCCTTACGAAAAGAGACATCTCCTGATGGTTGGTGAACCCGTCGTTATTTGCGGCGAGGCCCAAATTCGCGCCGTCGCTAGAGTCATGGCGAACGGCGAACTGGGAAATGAGTTGCGCCGCTTTGGGTGCGCGCCAAGATTTTGGAGCAACGCTGACAGAACCTTGAGGAGTCGCGTTCCTACCCTTTTCGTGAAAGACGATCTTCACCGAGACTGTTTCATTGATCTGCCGGTCCGGATTCCTTCCGGCATTGGCGCGGGGATCCTGTCGGTTGCCGGGGAAAGCACTGGAAGTGGGCGGTACATGTGTTGGAACGTCCGGATGGATACAAGGAAGGGCACCTGCCATAGCATTATCGAAGCTCCGTTGTAAGGCCTCTTCCCAAGAAGCTCTCAAGGCCCATTTTTACCCTGGTAAAAGCATTTGGCATGCTTGTTGCCAATGGGTTGATTGCGGACTTTTTAGCACGAAGTCGGAATCTTTTGGGCCAGCTTCACCGAATGCGGGATGGCGCCTTCCACGAAACCGAGGCACTCAACCGCGCCGCTGGGTTTTCCGGGCAGGGCGATGACCAACGCGGTTTCCACCACGGCCGCCAGACTGCGCGAGAGAATCCCGTTCGGCGTGATTTCCGCCGAGCGCATCCGCATCAGCTCGCCAAAACCGGGGATTTCCACGCGCATGATGCCGCGAATGGCCTCCGGCGTGACGTCGCGTTCGGCAATGCCGGTGCCGCCCGTGGTCAAAATGAGCCCGCAGCCTTGATCGCAAAACGAGCGGATCGTCGCCTGGATTTTCGGCAAATCGTCCGGCACGACTGCCTCTGCCGCGACCGTCCAGCCGCGTTTTTCCGCTTCGGCGCGCAAAGCCGGGCCACCGTGATCTTCGTACTCACCTGCGCTAGCGCGGTCGGAAACTGTGATGATGCCAACGGTCATTTTGGGTGTGGAATTTGGAAATTGGTGACTTGAAGAGGCGGCTGAGGGGGTTATCCAGCAAAAATCGCCGCGGAAACCCCGTTTACGCCCACATTTCCGGCAAAAACCGCGCCGCTGAGCGGAAATTGCTCGGTATCGGCCCAACCACCGTCCTGCGAACCAAGCGCGGTGGTGACGAAAAGCGTCGCCAGGTCCTCGCCGCCAAACCAGCAGCTTGTGACCTTGGGCGCGGGCAGGTTGATCCGTTGCATGGCTTGGCCGCTTTCCGGATCGTAGCGGCCCACGCAACCGCCATCCCAATGCGCGACCCAAAGTTTGCCCTCCGCGTCGATCGTCATCCCGTCCGGATAACCCCAGCCATCGGGGACTTTAGCGGCAATGGAGCGGTTGCTGACTGCGCCGGTGGCGTTGTCGAAGTCGAAAGCCGCGATGGCTCGGGTCGCGCTGTCGATGAAAAACATGCGGCCGGCGTCGGCGCTCCAGCAGATGCCGTTGGGGATGGTCAGATTGTCGAGCATCGGGCGAATCGAAAAATCCGGGTCGATGCGATAGAGCGTGCCGGCGCCTTCGCGGGCTTGGCGATGCATCGTGCCCACCCAAAATCGGCCCGCGGGATCGCATTTTCCGTCGTTGAAGCGCAAATCCGGCGAATTGCCGGGAAAATCGAGTTTTGGCGTGGTTTGGCCGGATTCGAGGTAGAAAGTGGCCACGCCGTTGTCCGAGGCAAGAAGCATGCGGTTAGGATCGCCGGTTAGCACCGCCGTTCCGGGCATCCCGTCCAGCTCGAACTCGCGAATCTGGCCGTTTTCGCTGTTTTTTTCGCCGATTTCACGAATTGCCAGCTTTTTTGCGTTGATGTCGATCCAACTCAGCCGGTTGCAGCGCGCGTCCCACATGGAGCCTTCGCCGAGCGAGTAGGGGCCGGGAGCGATCGTCTGAAATTCTGGGTCCATGCCAAATTCTGAGCCGTGATTTGGGCGAAAACAAGGGAAACGCGCGCCGGCCGCAAAATCGCGGGGTTACGCCGAAAGCAAGCGAATCGCGATCACCGGCAACGTCGTCAGCGATTTTGGGAGGCGAACCGAGGTGAGCGGCGCAATCGACCGGCCCACGGACGAATCCAGCGTGGTGAAGGACAACATCGTCCACCGAAAAAAGGGGAATTGACGAACGCGGCGAAATTCCCGATGGTTGTCGCCCTAACCTGCGAACGATGCGTGCGTTGCAACGCTGAATTCTCCGAAAAAATCCCTACCAAGCCCTACGCCATGAACGACCCCGCAATTTCTCGCCGCCAACTGCTGCAAATGGGAACCCTTAGCGCGCTAAACCTGGGTGTGCCCGGCCTCGTGATGGGTTCGGACCAAACCAACGCCTCCGGCCAGGCCGTAGCCTCGAAAAAATCGTGCATCTTTTTGCTGCTGTGCGGCGGCCCCAGCCACCTGGACTCTTGGGACCTGAAGCCGGACGCGCCGTCTGAGATTCGGGGCCCCTACAACCCCATCCGCAGCAAAGTCCCGGGCATGCACCTCAGCGAGTTGCACCCCAAGCTGGCCCAGGCGAGCGATTTGTTCACCCTGGTGCGTTCCGTGCATCATCCCGGCCCCATCAGCAACCACTTTGACGCCATGCACAACCTGCTGAGCGGCCAATACGTGGAGCGCGTGAAGCAAGGCGTGCCCGATGGCTCGCCCTACATCGGCTCCGTCGTGGCCAAGCACCTCCCCAGCCAGCGAAATCTGGTGTCCAACGCCTGGCTGATTAAATGCGTGGGTCCGCCGGTGTTTTGTGCGCCTAACATTGGCTCAGGCGGCTACCTCGGTTCCACCTACGCCCCGGTTTTCGTGGGATCGGCCACAAATCATCCCGCCATGCCGGATTTCAAACCGCCCGGCGTTTACGACGAGATCGAACCCGCGGTGTTGGATCGCCGGCGAAAGCTTCTCTCCAACTTGGAGTCCGGAACCTTGCGGGAGCATCCCGTGGGCAAGGATTGGGATGAATTGCGCGAAATGGCCTTCGACGGGATGACGCGGCCGGAGGGGCGCCAAGCCTTTGAACTGGACCGCGAGCCGAGATCCGTTCGCGAGCATTACGGCATGCATCCGCTGGGTCAAAACCTGCTCCTGGCCCGGCGCATGGTGGAGGCCGGCGTGCGATTTGTGACCGTCAACGGTTGGACCGGCGCCGCGCCCGGCCCGGTGAAAGGGCCGCCCAGTTCCAGTTGGGACATGCACGGCGGGCACATGGGCATGGGCAACGCCTTTGGCGCAGGATCCTACGGCATGGGCTGGTGCCTGCCGCGTTTGGATGAAGCTCTCTCCGCTTTGTTGACGGATCTGAAGGATCGCGGCCTCCTCGACGATACCCTCGTCGTCGCGATGGGCGAATTTGGGCGTTCGCCGAAAATTCAGACCAAGGGCCCTCCCGGCCGCGTCCACTGGCCGCAATGCTTTTCGGCGATCCTGGCCGGTGGCGGAATTGCCGGAGGAGCCGTTTACGGGGAGTCCGACAAGATTGGCGCGGTGCCCAAGAGCGACCCGGTCACGCCCCAGGACATCCACGCGACGGTTTTGCACGCCTTGGGCGTTCCCCTGTTCGACAACACCCTGAACAGCGGCCTCTCCCGTCCGCAGTTTTCCACCGGGAAACCGGTGAAGGAGTTGTTTGGGTGAGGGGATGTTTAAGTTTAAGCCACCAACTCAGCCGGAAGGGCGGATTGCAGCGTTAGGCTGAAGGTCGTGCCTTCACCGGGGAAGCTTTCCACCGAAATGGCGCCGCCGTGCAGTTCCACGAGGTTGCGCACCGAAAACAGGCTGGGTTTGACGATGGCGCAGCCGTTGGTGTCCTCCACCACCTTCGAGCCGGGCTTGAAAATGGAGCGAAGTTGATCCGTCGGGATGCCGGGGCCGTTGTCGATGATTTCCAGCCGGGTATGAGCCGGACCATCGGCCACGCTGCGAATGCAAAGATGCGCGTTGCCGGTGGGAAGCTCATCGAGGGCCCGGCCGATCAGGCTGAGCAGAACGGTGCGAATTTCGGCGTGGTCGCAGTACCAACCGCTTTCCTCGTCCACCTCCACCCAGACGCTGGTTTTTTCGATTCGGGGTTTTAGCGCGGCCAACACTTCGTCCACCATTTCGCGCAAAGAGTGGCGGGTGCGCTTGCTGTTTTCCGGCTCGCTTGCGCTGGGCGAGTCCTGGGGCACGGGTTGGTAGACTTTCAGGCAACTGGCCGCAATCGGATTGATCGGCTCACTGGCGTCGAAATCATTCGCCGACGGAGCGCTAAGAAGTTGAGTTTTCATGGGTTATGAAAATTATAACCATTCTCGCCCCGGTCAACCATCCAATCGCTCCGGCAATCCTTCTTCGCCGAAAGTGAACCACACGTTTGTTCCCCAACCTTTCAGGCGCTCCACCGCAGCCGTGCCGTGGTTTGCCACGATTGCTTCCCAGGTCGCCACCAACCCCGGTTTCACCAACAACCGGCCCATGGAGTCGACCAATCGTCCCGGGCTGTCGCCAAAAACGGCGAGCAATTCGTCGGCGGGCCCGTTGAAATTCAGGCTCAGACAACCGTTGCGGTCGCGAATCACGATGACGCCGGCGTCCTCAAGCGCGACATCCGCGGCGTGGCTGATCAAGCTGGTTAGGACCCCCTGCGCCACCAGGGGCTCGACCGGCCACTGCAACTCCTTGGAAACGTTGACGGCCACGTTGATGCCCTCGATTCGCTTGCGATTGAGCCCGAGCGCCTCTTCCACGATTGCGCTGACGGCCACCAAATCGCGTTGCGGCGGTTTTTCCGCGATTTTCTCGCTTTCAGCATGTTCCAGATCGACCCCGGTTGAATCTGAGCCCATTTCCTGGATGACCTCCGCGGCGACCGGATTGATCCAAGCGCTGCCGCCGTCTTCGGGCAACTGAGAGCGCAAAATCTCCGACAGACCGGGCCCAGTAGGCTCCTGGACTCGAGTTCGAGCCCGGCCGGTCATTCCCTTGAGAAATTGCTTTTGGGAGAAGGGCATCAAAAAAGAGCCGCGAATTAATTAAGCATCATTGATGATATGCTAGTGCGTAGCGATGTCAACTCCATCGCGATTTTGGATTTTCAAACCAGAATTCGGACAGCAGCCGGATTAGCCTGGATTAGCCAAGGTTAGGGGTCGGGTTGCCCGGTCATCTTTTTGACTTCAGCAGCGATCTCCTCAGGATTCGTCGCACCGGTCGCCATCAGGTAAAGGGTTTCCATGACGTTCAGCGCATAGTTGCCGATCTTTTCGAGGTGATTGTTGATTTCAATGTTGAGAATCTCGGTTTGGAGGTCCGGTTCCGGCTCGCCCATCCGCAACATCGCGGCGCGGTTGAGCCGTTTGCGAACTGCGTCAATCTTGTCTTCAAATCCCTGCGCCTTCTCCATGATTTTGGCATCGACCGGCCCGAACAACTGCTCGTTGTAAAAGTGGATGAAACGCCCCACGAGTTCCGCAAATTCGCGCAATTCCGCACCGCTTCCTCCGTCAACTCGTGCTCCTTGCGATAACGGCGCCGGGCGAATTTCACGAGCCGGTAGATCATGTCGGTAATCGTCTCCAGCTCCGCCACAATCCGGATCATCTGCGACACTTCGGTCGCGTTTTGATGCCCGATTTCGCCAGCTGAACACTGCACCAGATACTCGGTGATCTCTTCGGTCATTTCGTCAGCTTCGTCCTCCATGGACCGCAGTTGCTGGACCCTGTCCGAGAGATCTTCGTCCGGCCGGTTGAAGACATCGACAAAGCCCTCAAACATCTCTTTCGTCAGTTCCGCCAGTTCGACCACCGCCTTTTCCGCAGCGGGCAGATTCATCTCTCCAGTGGCGACGAGGCTCTGCTGGATGTAGGTCAGCCGGCGGCGCGGTAAATCGGTTTCCGGCGGCGCCTTAACCCAGCGCGTCACGATCTTGGCGATCGTGGGAACGAAGGCGATCAAGAGGCAGATGTTCAGGAGGTTGAACGTGGTGTGAAAGATCGCGAGCTTGAAGCCGATGTCGCTGGTGTGCTTCTCGGTTCGGAGCGAATCCGGCAAGCTCAAGGCGAGCCATTCAACCAGTTGGGAGAAGAGCGAAAACGCCGCCAGCATCCACAATACGCCGAGGGCGTTGAACAAAAAGTGCCCCCGGGCTGCGCGCTTCCCATGGTAATTGGCGCCTAACCTAACGAAGCAAGCCATGCCGTCACCGTGGTGCCTATGTTTTCGCCGAGCACGATGAAGGCCGACTCTTCGAAACCGATCCAGCCCTGGATCGCGAAGGTGACTGTGATCGCCATCGCCGCTGAGGAGGACTGCACGATCAGGGTGAGGACGATTCCGATCAACAGGAAGATCAGATACGAACCGTAGCCATAACCGCTGAGCCCTTGGATCAGGTCTTTGAACCGCGCCGCCTGAGCCGTAACCGTGTCCGCGTCCGGAACGGAATCCTTCAACAGCGAAAGCCCGAAGAACAGCAGCCCAAAACCGATCAACGCCTCGCCGAAGTTCTTGAGCCGATCCTTACCGATGAAAAAGATTGGCAGACCGATCCCGATGATTGGGATCGCGATCTTTGAGATGCTGAACTTGCCAACCGCCGCGATGATCCAGGCCGTCAGTGTCGTCCCCAGATTCGCACCCATGATCACGCCGATCGACTCAACCAGTGTCAGCAGCCCGCGTTGACGAACGATACGACGATGACGGTCGTCGCTGAGGAGGACTGGAGCAGCGCGGTAATCCCGAACCCGGTGGCCAAGCCGGAAAAGCGGCTTTTCGTCATCGAGGCCATGACTTGGCGCATCCGCTGCCCCGCGACTTTCTGGATCGCCTCACTCAGGATCTTCATCCCGTAGAGGAAGACGCCGAGGCTACCTAAGATTTCAAGGAATAGAAACATCGTGCTGAAGCATTGGAATTTCGCGGGTGACGTATGGCAAAGCTTTCAGCACATGAAAACAACAAATACTAACAGATTGATAAATTTCCTTTGCCCGTCCATCGTCGGACTGGGAAAAGAACCTGCCAAAGCCCCAAACGTAGCCACCAACGGGCCAGAAAAACGACCGCGATTCATTTTAATCGCATTGCAAATGCGGCTTTGGCGGACAGGGCGGGATTCCGAAGCCAAACGGGTCAGTGTTTCTACTTAAGGGACGAAAACGGAGGGAAATTTGGGCCGAATCCTGCGAATCTGACCGTCCCGGTGGGCCTTGTGTTTCTCAGCCTGTCTCTTTGGAAAACATTGCGTTATTTCTGCCCGTTCCTCCTTAGACTACTTCTCTGCGGCCAACTCTGCGCGCACCAACCGCGCTTGCTCGTAGCTCACCCGTCCGCCGGAAGCCTCCACCACCGGCTTCAGTTTATCCGCCCCAATTTCCGCCAACAGCCGCCGCGCTTCGTCCCGCGTTTCAGCGGTAACGTAGGGCGCGATGTCGATTTTTCGCCCGCTGTCGATGAGCTTCACGAAGTGGCCAAGGATCGTCGATTCCGCCAAACCGCGCCTTTCGGCAATTTGCGTGGCGCTCCAGCCGCGGCGCGCGTAATTCCAGGTTTTTTGCAGGGAAGCGCCAATTGCGTCGCCGTGGCTCATGGCGTCTGCCGCGGCTTGGACGAGGCCTCCGCCCGGCGCGCAAACATCGCAGCGGCCGCAGTTTTGGGCGCGAAATTCCTCGCCAAAGTAGGCCAAAATCAGCCGGCGGCGGCAAATCTCGCCGGACGTGGCAAAATGCGCCATGGCTTCCAACCGGCTGCGTTCGGCGCTGGTTTTGACGATTCGGCGGCGGCGAGCCAGGTCGCTTTCGTCAAAGAACAGCACGCAATCCGCCGGTTTCCCGTCGCGTCCCGCCCGGCCGGTTTCCTGGTAGAAGGACTCGAGATTTTTGGGAAGGCTGGCGTGAATTACGAAGCGAACATCCGGCTTGTCAATGCCCATGCCGAACGCCACGGTGGCGACGATGATCCGCGCTCGGCTGGAGAGAAACGCGTCCTGGTTGGCGCGGCGCGTAGCCGGGTCCAGGCCGGCGTGATAAGGCAATGCCGGAGCGCCAAATTCGCTCAAAAACTCGGCCAGGGCGTTCACCCGCTTTTTCGTAGCGCAATAGACGATGCCGCTCTCGTTCGGACGATTTTGCAGGTAAGCCAGGATCGCTTCGTCGCGTTCCGGATCGCGCCGCACGGTGTAGTTGAGGTTCGGCCGGTCGAAGCTGTCGCGCGCGATAAAGGGATCGCGCAGGGCCAGTTTTTCCGCGATTTCAGCCTGGACATCCGGTGTCGCCGTGGCGGTGAATGCGGCAATGGGCGCGCCCGGAAAATGATCGTGCAATTCGTGCAGAAACAGGTAGTCGGGCCGAAAATCGTGGCCCCATTCGCTGATGCAATGGGCCTCATCGATGGCAAGCAGGGCAATCGGCGAGCGCTTCAGGTGGTTGAGAAAATTTTCCATGACCAGCCGCTCCGGCGAGACGAGAAGCAGGTCGAGTTGGCCGCTCTGCACGGCGCCAAGCACGGCGATGCGCTCGGTTTCGTCCACGGTGCAGTCAAAGCGGGCGACGCGCAGTTTGAAGCGCCGGGCGGCTTCGACTTGATCCTTCATCAGCGCGATGAGCGGGCTGACCACGACCACCGCGCCAGGGAGCAAGCGCGAGGGGAGTTGGTAGCAGAGCGACTTCCCCGCGCCGGTCGGCATTACCGCCAATGTGTCCCGTCCGGCCAGGATCGCGCGAATCACCTCTTCTTGGCGGCCGCGAAATTCGCTAAAACCGAAGTCTTCGCGCAAAACCTGGAGGGGGTCGCGTTTCGGCCCCGTCGTCGGTTTGGGGGCGGCTGCCGGCGTTTCGCGATCGGGGCGCCCCCTGCCAGGTTCCATCTCGATGACCGCCGCGATCAGCTTCCAGCAGGGCGTTCCTTCGCCGTTCCAACTGCGCGGGAAGTAGGGCATGCTTAGGCTGATGGTTAGCAGGACGTGTGCCGCGGGTTCGTAGCCGCGTTCCAGCTTTTCGGTAAAAAACGGGTCGCTGATCGGGAAACTGTAGGTGACGCCGCCGCGGGTGAAAACGCCGTTCCACTTGTGCCCGCCCTGGACGCTGGGACCGCGGTTGACGATCCGGAAATCGCTCGCTTCCACCAAATCCAGGCTGCGGCGGCGATCCGGCGGGAGATCGCGCAGCCACTCCAGCGTGACGAATGGCTCGGTGGAGAGCATGACGGCGGTTTCCTGCGAGGCGAAGCCGTGCAACCAGTCGATGAAAACGCAGCCGGCCAGCTTCCACGCGCCTGGTTCCAAGCTGCGATTTTCCGGCTCGTAGCCGAAGTCCGGCCCGGTTTCGGCCAGCGGGATTTCCAAAATTTCCAGCAACTTGGGCTCGCGGCCATCCACCAGGCGGGTTTCGCGCAAAATCCGCCCATCATCCAGGTCGCTGACGGGACGAATCCACTGATTGGTCGCCAGGTCGATCCCCGCCACGCAGTGTGCACCATGCTTTTTGGAATTGGCCAGGCAGACGAGACGGGTCATGGCATTTCAATTCAATGCCCTCCAGTTTGAATTTCTGATAGAGTCTACGGAAAATACCCAGGATTGGCCGGGATTTCCAGCGGTAGTTGTTGGGCCCCGAATTGCATGAGCTTGGGACGTCAAAATCCTCCTCCAGCAAGCCAACCCCGAAGAATTTCAGACTCGCGGCTAACTCGCCCGCGCCGAGTGGAACCTGGAACGCGGCGCGCGGCAGGCGCAATGGACCGATGCGGAACGCGATGGCTGGAAACGCGCCATCCATCGCCGCCGAGATCGCCTTGGACTGCTTGCAGCCTGCTGCCGCTTTCCGACAGGCAGCCTGCTGCCGAATCGGCACAGGGTGTGCCCGAACTACCTGCCCCCTTCGAATCGGCCCCAAGCCCGGCACAGGCTTCGATCCGGAGCCGGACCGACGCACCGCCCCACGCAGCAGGCTGCGCCAACCCCAAAGCGGCAGCAGGCTGCACGCACTCCACGGCGCTTGGCCAGCGTTTTCGGCTACGTGTGCGGAATGGGCTTGGCGTCGGCGATGGCGCGGATCAATTCTGGCGGAAAATCGGCGCGTAGGCGCAAATTGGGGACGTTTAGCAGGGTGTTCATCACCGTGCCGAGCAAGTGCTTCGGGGCAACGGGGTCGGCGTTGGGCTCACCGGCGTAGCGGTCGGATTCGCCGATGACCTGGCCCATTTTCAGCCCGCCTCCAGACAATGCCAGCGTGCAGAGCCGACCCCAGTGATCGCGCCCGCCTTTGCTGTTGATTTTTGGGGTGCGGCCAAATTCGCCGGTGATGATGAGCAGGATTTCTTCGCTCAAACCACGCTCGGCGCAGTCTTCAATGAAGGCGCTGGCGGCTTTGTCGACCGCGGGACCCAAAATCGGCATGCCGTCATCGATGCCAAACGCGTTTCCGTGCATGTCCCAGCCCGTGCAGGTCACGGTGACGAATCCGCAGCCCGTTTCGCAAAGCCGGCGCGCCAGGAGCATTTGCTTGCCGAGCGCCACGGGTGCGAAACCGGGAATCGCCTTGCCGTTTTTCTTCTTTTTGGCCAGACCGCGCGGGATGGTGAAGGCACTGGTGTCGTAGCGGGCGATGGTGCGCGGATCTTCATCGGAAATGTCGAAGGCGCGCGATACGCCGTTCAAAATCACCTCAAACGCTTGACGGGAAAATTGTCCGGCGCTGGCAACGATCTCCGAACCGTCGGCCCAACGTTTGACGTCGTCCAAGGAGGTAAGCAGGCCCTTGCGATCCATGAACCGGTCGCCACCCACGTTTAAGCGCATGTCGCTGAGGGTGTCGCTGCCTTTGCTGGGGTCGAACGCGGCGTAGGTTGGCGAAAGATCGCCGGTGCCGGTGATGCGGCTGGCCACGGCGTTGAGGTTTTTGTAGCGCTCGCCCATCACGGCGGGAACGACGAGGGTGTGGTTGGGAATTCCGGTGAGCGGGTTGGTTACCCCGGCAAGTCGCGAAAACAGCGAGCCCATACACGCTTCGGACGGGTTGCCGCCGGCTGCGACCAACGCCGCTGCGGAGCCGTGGCTGCCGTTGCCGTGCGCAAAGCTCCTCACCACTGCCATGCGATGCGCTTGCTGGCCCAGCAACGGAAAGTGGCTGCCAAATGTCACTCCCGGCAACGTGGTCTTGACCTCGCCAAACATGGCGCGAGTGCCTGAGGGTGCCTCCATGTGCGGATCGAAGGTTTCGATGTGCGTGGGGCCGCCCTGCAGGTTGAGCATGACGACCGATTTGCCGGTTAAAATGCCGGAGCCGGCTTCCCCGGCGGCGAGGAGGCTGGGCAGCGAGAGGCCGCTCGCACCAAGGGCGCCAATGCGCAGCAATTCGCGGCGCGAGGGATCTTCGCAGGTTGGAGAAAGGCGGTTGGAAAGGATTCGCAGCATGAATCCTTTCACGCGCAAAAGGCAACGGCGCTTTCAGCGGGGGAGCGGAGATTGAACTTCAGGAATTTGCAACCCGGCATTCGGCGGCCTAGATTTGTCCGCGATGGCCGCCAAAAAGAAGCCTGAAACTATCCGCGTCGTCCGGTTCGACTGGGCGATGAAGTTTTTGCTGCGCAACAAGGCCAATTTCTCGATTTTGGAGGGCTTTTTGCGCTCGTTGCTCGGCGAGGAACTCAAAATCGAGGAAATCGTGGAAAGCGAGGGCAACTCGGAATCGGAAACCTCGAAATTCAACTGCGTGGACATCTTGGCCAAGGACTCCGAGGGACGCCGGGTGCTGGTGGAGATCCAAAACGAACGCGAGAGCGACTACATCGAGCGGATGCTCTTTGGCACGTCCAAACTGGTGGTTGACTCCATCGACAAGGGCCAGCCCTACGGCGACATCCCCAAGGTCATCTCCGTCCACATCCTCTACTTCAACCTCGGCCAGGGCACCGACTACGTTTACTCCGGCACAACGGAATTGCGCGGCGTGCACACCGACGAGCCGCTGCTGGTTTCCGAGCGATTCACCACGCCGGAAGGCGCCAACGCCTACAAGCCCAAGGACGTCTTCCCGGAATACTACGTCATCAACGTGGAGCGCTTTTCCAAGATGGATGAGGAGGACCTGGAGATGCTCGATCAATGGATCTACCTCTTCAAACAAAGCGAAATTCGCGGTGATTTTGACGCGCCCGGAATGGAATCGGCGCGCGAGAAGCTGGCGTATCTGAAAATGAGCGAAAAAGAGCGCCAACGCCACGACCGCTTCATGCGCGACTATGTGCGCGAGTTGGACATCATGAACACCGCGCATCGGGAGGGAATGGAGGAGGGCGTGGAATTGGGAATTGAAAAGGGGATGGAAAAGGGGATGGAAATGGGGGTGGAAGTGGGAATCGAGGAGGGACGGAAGGAGGTTTTGGCGAATCTCCAGAAAAGCGGCCTTTCAATCTCGGAAATCGCCAAGGTTTCCGGTTTCTGCGAGGATGAGGTGAAGGGATTGCTGGAGACCGGCGATTGAAAGGGCGGCTCAATAGCGCATTAGCCGGCTTTTGAGGATTTCCGGCAGGTAGCAAAATCCCACCCAACTCAGCACCACCAGTCCAAAGGACCAATTCGCGCGGTGAATCCGGCGATCGATGGAGGGATCTCGCACCGGCGCCGGCGGATACTTGCGAATGGGCACGGGGCGGCAGATTTTGCACGGCGTGTAGCCGCGCTCCACGGCAACCGGGTGCTCGATCCGCCGTGTGGGAGGATGCACCCGGTGAGATTCGCGATGGTAGCGTGTTCCGCCATCGGAGACGAAAACCGGGAAGCTGCGCCGGCGCATTTCTTCCTGGTGGGCGCGCACAAGTTCTTCGTAGCGCTGCTGGCTCAGCCATGCGCCGCCATACAGCACCGCGGCCCCGCAAATCCAGATTGTCAGCGGGACGCTCAAAACGATCCAACCCCAACGGTTCGGCCACATTTTGTTGGGAATGATGAAGGAAAGCGGCGCGGGGTCAAGCCTCCAAAAAGTGAGAAAATTCGAGGATTTGTTAGTTAAGGTTTGACAATATTTTACATAACTTTAATTTTCCTTCTTTGTCATCGCGCACTTCAAAATGAAACCACTGTTATACCTGACGTTGCTCTCCCTTTTCGGCCTAACCGGGCTCTCGGCCAATGACGCCGAGCCCCAATTTCAATCTCCAAACCTGGGTTTTGGGGTCTACGAGGAGGATTATCGCACTGATTTCGAAATGGACGAGGATTGGCATCTTTTTCGAGCCAAGGAGTTCTCTGTGGACGGATTTTACGGCATCCGGGACCGCGACGGCGGCAGCGGCTCCGAACACGGGGGCGGCGTTGGCCTGGGCCACTATTTTACCCGGCATTTGGGCTGCATGGTGGAGGGATTCGTGCTGGGTGAGGACGCCGGCGACGAATTCACGCTTTCGACCTCGGCCCTGTTCCGCATTCCGGTCGATCACGCCGCATTTGCTCTCTACGGCTTGGTGGGGACGGGCTATTCCTTTGGCGACGCGGAGGAGTGGGGCTTCGAAATCGGGGGAGGGATCGACGTGCGCCTGCTGGACAAAACCAGCGGCTTTTTCGACGCCAGATACGCCGAACCGGAGGATGGCGACTCCTCCACCCGCTTCCGGCTGGGAATTCGATTGCTGTTCTAACCACTCGCCTAATCGCCAAACCGCCAAACCGCCACCCACAAAATCCTACCAAATCCACCGATGATTGCCATCACCCACACCCGATCCCTGCTGCTGCGAGTCGCCTGTTGCGCTGCCACCGCGCTTCTTTGCATTCCATCCTTGCCGGCCCAAGACGAAAAAAAGGAAGGGGAGAAAAAATCGCCATCTACCAGCGAAGACATCGACCAACGGTTCGACGCCGCCTTCCGCCAAGCGCAGCAGATCCATTCCTACGTCGCGGGAAAAGTCATCACCTTGGATGAAGCCTTGCGCATTACCCTGGCGCGTCAACCATCCATTCGGCTGAGTGAGGAGGACCTGGAAATCGCCAAAGCAGCGGTTTTGCTGGCGGCGGCGCCGTTCGACCTCACCGCGCTGGCGGACCTGAGCCACGGCCGAACCTATCTACCGCGCACGCCGGCCCAACTTCGCCAGGAAATCGCCCAACGCATGCAGGCGCAGTTGGATGCCCAGCGGCGGGTGCAGGATCAGCAGTCCGAGGTCGCGCAATCGGCGGTTAGCCTGGCAAATGCCACAAATTTGACCAACCAGGCCCTGTTGCTCGACATTTTGGGTGGAACGTTTCCGGCCCTGACCCTTCCCGCCGCGACCTCAGGCGCAGGCGCGCAGGGACTCCTCACCGCCCAGCAAGTGAAGCTGGCCGAGCTGCAAAATCAACTGGCCAACCGCGTCGACCCTCCCCTGGCCACGCGGCAACGGATCGACCAAACCAACTACTCGGTGGGCGCCTCCAAGCTGACCCGCAGCGGCATCATCCTCAACCCTCGCCTGGACTTCAACCGCAACGAAATCGAGAACACCGGCTCGGTGAACCTGGATTTGAACATACCGCTCGGCCAAGGCCGCGGGGCCATCACCCAGCGCGCGGCTGAAGATGCCGCGATTATCGACATGGAGGCCTCCAAATGGTCGCTGCGGCACGAAATCTCCAACGCGCTGGTCAACACCGCCATCGCCTACTGGAATCTGGTCGCCGCGCAGCAGGATTTCGCGTTGTTGCGCTCGTCCGAATCTCTCGCCCGCACGTTCGACGATTTGTCCGCGATGCGCCTGCAAGAGGAGGAAATTTCCGAAGGCGAGGCCGCGATCGCACGCTCGCGGTTGGCGAATTCCACAACCCAGCGCATCATCGCGGAATTTGGCGTCTACAACGCGCGCCAGCAATTGGCGCTGGCCATGGGCCTGGAGGACGGCGAGCTGGACGACCCGCCGTTTGCCGCGGGAGATCTGCCCACCGCCACCGGCATGGGGAATCTCGCCGGCGTCGATCACGACTCGGTGCGGCGCAAGGCGTTGCTTTTGCGCGACGACCAACGCGCAGCCGTGCAATTGGTCCGAAGCGGAAAAATCCTGGCCACGGCCGCGAAATTTGACCAAAAACCCATCGTCGACCTGTTTTTTCAATTCGCCTTCACCGGCGTGAACGAAGGCACCCATTTTTCCGACAATTTTTCCGCGTTTGGCGACGAAACGACCGGCGCCGGCGCGTTTGGCGGAATTACCATGCAATGGCCGCTAAAACTCAGCGCCGCCCGCGCGGCCTACCAACAAAGCGCCGCAATCTTCCGCCAGCGCCGAATTTCCGCGCTGGATCTGGAGCGCTTCATCGCCTCGGGAGTAAATTTGGCCATGGCAGAGGCGCTTAGCAGCCGGCAGCAGGTAGCCGCCGCCGAACGGGCCTCCGACTATTCCGGCCGGGCCCTGGAAGCCGAGCGCGCCAAATACAACGCCGGCGAATCCACGCTGCTCGACTCCATCCAACTGGAAGAGCAATTCACCTTCAGCCAGCGCAACCTGATCATCGCCCGCTTGAGCCATGCCGTTGCCGTTTCGCGGCTTCGCTTTGAATCCGGCACGCTGCTGGACACCTCCGCCGAATACACGCCGGGCCGCGTCAGCTTCAATTCCGCGAATTTGACGCGAATTCCAAACTGGAGCGCCTTGCCCTCGCCGCCCATCGATCCGGTGGAGGTCAACTTCGACGCCAAGCCGATGCCGCTGCTCAAGCGCCGGAGAATCGCGCGCCCGCAGTTGACGTTCAAGGAACAACTGGAAGCCGAAGCACGGGCCGTCGCCACAGACAAAGAAGTGACCGTCAAAGGCCGTCCGACGGCGTGGACCAGGAAGCCTCGATCGGAAAACGAGGTGGCCATCGTCGAACCGGCTCCAGCGCCGGAACGCAAGCTCTTGCCGGTAAGCGGCGTTTCAGCGGCCAAGGCGACCAAGGCATCCAAAGAACGGGAGCCAAAGCGCGTGAACGCCGCGGAAAAGCCCTCGCGAGTCCCCAAACCCGCCACCCGCGCCCAATCCAAGCCGCAGCCCTTGTTGAAGAAGGTTTTCGGCGGCCGAGGCGGGTAGATTTGGCGAGGGTCCGGTCAAAACGCCACCCCTGCCGTTGACGTCGTTTTTTTGGCTTCACCAATTCCCGCTTCCCCTGGTAGAATCCTCAAATTCCTGCGATGAGAATTTGTTTCTGCCAACGGGCCTGGTTTTGGCTTCTGACTGCGCTGTTTTTGCCGGGGGCGCTTCCCGGCTACGCGATCGATGCGCAGGCTCGTGCGGTTTTGGAGCAATTGCGCGCTGGAGAGCTAACTTGCCGGTTGGATGCGTTTCTCAACGCGCCGGAAATTTGGGAAATGACGCCGGACAAGCTCGAAGCGACCTTCAAATTGCCGAAAGAGGCGCCTACCGAGGTCAACCCCTACTTCGCCTGGCTCACCACCGACCGGAAACGCGCCCATTTCAGCCGGCGCCGGTTTTCGGACTTGCGGGTCGTGCTCTCGGTGCTGGAGGGAACGGTTCCCGTGGAAGAGGCGATCGTCGATTTTGAGGATGGCCGGATTCAAGGGATCACGCTTTCGATCTTCAACCGGGGAGATTCGGGAAAAATCAGCCAGCCAGACTTTTCCCGCCACGTGGAAACGTGCTTCCGGCATTTGAGCGGCGTCCTTGAGGTTCGTCCGTTTGAGCGCAAAGCCAACCCCTCGCAGGGACTGCTGGTGAGCGGTTGGCTATGGACTTCGGAGGCTGGCAAGGCCACGATCGAGACGAATCCCGAAGCGGTGGAAGGCCATCCGGAGTTTCTCCGCGTGCGTCTGGCGCCCCGCGACGCCACCGGCAGCGTCGCCGCGGCCATGCGCGAGCGTCATTCGGCCGTGCGGATGCTCGAATTGAAGGAACACCTGGTTCGAGAGGAGGATGGCGATGTCAGGATCGAAGGCATCCCCATGGTCGATCAGGGGCCCAAGGGGTATTGCGTGGTAGCCTGTTGCCAGCGGCTTTTCGAGTACTACGGCATCCCCTGCGACCAGCATCAGCTCGCGCAAATCGTCGGTGCGGAGGCATCGAGCGGCACGGCCCCCAAAGTGATGGCGGAAGCGCTCAACAAGATCGACTACCGCTTCAGAACGCGCTTCAAACGTCTGCTCGTTGGCAAGGCGCGCGGGGAGAAGCTGGATGTATCTACCAGCCGTCATAAAGTGGCCGATGAGGACCGGTTTTTGCAGTTGGTGCAGCGTTCCATCGACAAAGGCGTGCCGCTTTTTTGGGGATTGAAGCTAGGAATCCACCCGGAAAGCGGGGAAAGGCGGCCGAGGCAGACCGGCGGCCATATGCGCCTGATTTCCGGCTACAACGCCGAGCGTCGCGAGATCATTTTCACCGATTCCTGGGGCGCCGGGCACGAACGAAAGCGCATGCACCTAACCTACGCGTTCGAGGCGACTACCTGCCTGTATTGGATGAAACCGGCGGTGCAATAGATACGGCGGCGGCTAACGGGAGGGGCAGAACGCGGTTTGCGACCGGTAAATAGAATGCGAAACGCAGTATCCGAATCAGGCGATTCGGGATCAAAGAAGAATATGGGTGGCTGATTCATTCAAGTGACACAATATGTTGTGGTCAAGTTGGGCATATCCGATAATAAATTGCTGTTGAAGGCCAGAAGAACGCGCCACAAAGAGTGCGTTTTCGCTGCGTAGAGTCTGCCTAATAGAACTGCCTGCTGCAATTTGTTAGAGACTATGTTGCTCCTGGCGCAACCCCTCGTGACTGGCGGACTCTTGGCATACAAAGGGCTAGAGCTAGAGAACGCCGGCTACAACCACCAGAGGCATGTGACCAGTGGTGATAGCGATGAATTGAAATATGTAGGGCATGCCCACTTGGGCGTATCTCTACTCAAGCGATGGTTGGGCTCAAGAACGATAACACCGTTCTGTCCCAAAGCCCGCGGTTGGTGGCGCGAAGCGACGCCTACCCCGGGGATCAACAGGCACTTGAAACTGATCGCTGAAGGCGATCCGAACGTTCCGCAAGACCTTCAGCCTTGGCTTTGGAACAGGCCCCAAAGATAGCTTCGGGCATGGCCCCGAAGCTATTCCAGAGTGCTGTCGGATTAAACCGCCCCCAACCGAATTGGACCGTGTCGCGGCGACGCCCCGCCGTGCCCACCCGGCCACGAAAATCAGCATCCCGTTCCCAGTTTGGGGGCCCACTCGGGTCGTCCCGCACCGAGCCGGCCGGGCCGAATCCCCCGGAGCCGCGGCGCCCGCCTCCGGGGCGATTTCCCGGCGCTCGGACCTTGACGTGGCAGAAATCGCCCCGATACGTTCCCCCAGCAAGCCGGTTGACGGTTTCCCTGTTGGCCCCCAGCTATAGTTCAACAGGCACTGAACAAGTCGGCGCTGACCAGCCCGCTACCGCTCTGGAGTCAAAGTCGAAAAGCGGAGAGAAACCTAAACGTGAATCGGAGCCGCGCCCCCAGTAGCGGGCGGCAGCCCTCAAACATTCTGCTAAGAAATACCGTGGCTACGACGAACAAGAAAAAGATTAGAGCCTATTGCGATAAGCACAGGATCTTCGTGCCAGCGGGATTCGATCGCCACAGTGCATCCCGATACGCGATTATTCGTCGCGATGTAGATCCTACGAAACTCACTGCGAAAACGTGGTTCAATCAAGAGGACGCGGTTTATTACATCGAGAATACGCTGATGGATGAGATCGACGGCGAGATCAATGAGGCAATCGAAATCCTCGACTTCAAGGATGCTCGAAGACTCCGCTACAAGGATTCCGGGCGTCTGGAATCAGATGGATCGTTTGCCCTGGAGGAGTCATGAGTCGCCAAACAACACAAAGCAGAACAAGCGCATGAAGAGCAACTGCCGCCCCGCCGCGAGTCAAGATTTTTCATGAACATTCAAACTATAACTCAGAATTCGGAGCGCGCTTTCGGCAGGGCGTGGTTGGACTCAAACGTCTCGCTTGAAAATTGAGCCAGATACAAACAGAGAGGCTTACTCTGCGCCGGTGGCGCGACACGGATTTCCCGCCATTTTTTGCGATGAATTCGGATCCGGTGGTTATGAAGTTTTTTCCCTCCACACTTGACCAAAGCGAGAGCGATGCGATGGCACGTAGGATTGGTCAATCAATCGAGGAAAATGGGTGGGGGTTATGGGCGGCTGAACGAAGGGCGGACCGCAGATTCATCGGGTACGTCGGACTCCAATCCGTCCGAGACGAGCTTCCCTTTGCTCCAGCGATTGAGGCGGGCTGGAGGCTTGCCAAGGAGTTTTGGGGTCATGGCTATGCGACCGAAGCTGCCCGGGTCTGCCTCAGATTCGCATTTGAAGAACTTGAGGTCGATGAGGTGCTTTCGTTCACAGCCGCGGCGAACGAGAGATCAGTTGCGGTAATGCAACGAATTGGGGCTCTCGGATCGTGGTTCGGAATTCGATCATCCGAGCGTTCCTAAGGGAAACAGGTTGTGCCGACATGTCTTGTACGGGATAACCCGGGAAGAGTGGCACCGGCGGTTCCAGTCGATCACGGCCAATCCCCACACGGACGAGCGTCCCGGTTAAATTAGCCCCAAAAGACCAAAATAAGCGTCGTAGGCAACTCGGACAAAGCCGATCTTATCGTAGAGAAATTCCAATGGCAGGTATGCCACGTCAAGGATGGGGTTCACCCACTGCGGAATGCCATAGTTCATCTCCAACCAGGCAACCGGGCCCGGCGACAGGACGTAGAATACGGCCACGGCGATGCCAACCACGATCCACCTCTCGTCGCGGCGCCCGGGTGTCTCTCGATCACTCATAAAGGTTGCATTGTAGCCACGTAAGTGCCGAATTTCAAGTTTGCCCAAAATTTCGGCGCTCGGGCCAATTTTCCACTGGCCAGCCGCGCAATCTTCGCGTGAGGTGAGGTGACCCGCATGACACAAACGCCCCCAAACGCTCCCGTCGCCGTTGTTACCGGTTCGGCTGGATTTCTCGGCTCTCACCTGACCGACCGCCTGCTGGCCGATGGTTACCACGTGATCGGAATCGACAACCTCATTACCGGAAATCTGGCCAACATCGAGCATTTGGCGGGCAACGAGCGCTTTGAGTTCATCAAGCACGATGTGACGCGTTTCATGTTTTTGCCGGGCAAGGTGGACGTCGTGTTCCATTTTGCTTCGCCGGCCAGCCCTATCGATTACCTGAATTTTCCGATTCCGACGCTGAAAGTGGGCGCGCTGGGGACGCACAACGCGTTGGGCCTGGCCAAGGAAAAGGGGGCCAAATTTTTGCTCGCATCCACCTCCGAGGTCTATGGCGATCCGCTGGTTCACCCGCAAACGGAGGATTATTGGGGTAATGTGAACCCGATCGGCCCGCGCGGCGTTTACGATGAGGCCAAGCGCTTTGCCGAGGCCATGACCATGGCCTACCACCGCTTCCACGGCGTCGACACTAAAATCGTGCGCATTTTCAACACTTACGGGCCGCGGATGCGGCTGGAAGACGGCCGCGTGGTGCCGGCGTTCATCGGTCAGGCCTTGCGCGGCGAAAATTTGACCGTTTTTGGCGATGGCTCGCAAACGCGCAGTTTTTGCTTCGTGAGCGATTTGATCGATGGAATCGTGCGCTTGTCCAGGCACGAAGGGCACGACCCGGTCAACATCGGCAACCCGCGCGAAATGACGATTTTGCAGTTTGCCGAGCGCATTTTGGAGACGGTGGAGACGAAATCGGAGATCGAGTTCAAGCCTTTGCCGGCGGACGACCCAAAAATCCGCCAGCCGAACATCACCCTGGCCAAAGAACGGCTGGGATGGGAGCCAAAAGTGGCATTTGAAGAAGGGATTGAAAAGACCGTCGAATACTTCAGGAATTACCTCGCTGCTGAGGATTCCTGAGCCGAGGGTGAAAATTTCAACTGATTTCCCGCCAGAATAGTGTTGCCTTTCTGCCCCCATTGCCCTTAAAACGGCGTGATTTCAACCACAGAAACCCTTCAAAAACACCAACAATTCATGAAAAATCCACTGCGAAATCCCTCCGCACACGTTTTGGCCGCCGCTGCCGTTTGGCTGGCATTGGCCGGTTTCGTTTCGGCGCAAGCCTGGGCGCCAACGCGGGTGGAAGCCGAGGTTAAGGACGTAAAAATCATCATGCAGAAGACGCCCGAGTTTAACGCCAACGTCTCGGACAACAAAAAAGACGGCAAACGGCGCGAATGGCTGGAAGTGGAGGTGGAATTTGAAACGCGCTCAGATTCCAAAATCGGCATCGTGCCGGACTTGATGATTCAGTACTACCTGGGCGTGAAAGGCGTGCAGCAGCAGGTCCTGGCCGATTCCTACACCTATCGCAACATCGTGGATAAGGAGGAATCCTTCGCCATCATTTACGTCTCCCCCACGGCCCTAACGCAAGTGGCCGGTGAAATGGGCAAATTTAAGGAGAGCGACGTGGTCGCCTGGGGGGTGGAGTTGCTTTACAAGGGGCGAGTGGTGGCAACCGCTTCCAGCGCTAGCAATAATGCGTGGTGGAACCAAACCCAGGCCACCCGGACGCCCGGCCTGTTAATGCCCAAGGAACGCACTCCCTTTCAACTTCTCTGGATCGACCGCCACGCTGAAGCGATTCTCAACCGGTAGGAAAATCCAGAAAAAATTCCCCCCAACCCGCGGGTGCCCCCCCTGCTAAGTCCCTCAACTCAACATGGCATCGGATAATCACATCGCTATCGACCTCGGAGCGCAATCGGTCAGCGCGGCCGTCTTTAGCCGCGGAGCCAAGGATCAACTGATCCTGGAAAAATTCGTCAGCGAAGAACTTTTGGCCGATCCCGCAGCGGACAGCGCCCGGCTGGATCAAACAAAAGTGTCGATCGGCCAGATCGTCAAAGCGCTGAAGATTCGCAAGCAATCGGTGCGCTACGCCCTGTCCACGCAATCGGTTTTCACGCGATTCGTGACGCTACCCCCGCTGGAACACGAACAAATCGACCAAATCGTCGGGTTCGAGGCCCAGCAACAGGTGCCGTTTCCGCTGGAGGACGCCGTTTGGGACTACCAGACGCTGGGCAGCGAGGATGACATCGAGGTTGAGGTGGTTTTGGTCGCGATCAAGGCCAACGAGCTGACCTCCATCAACAACGCGGTGCGCGGCAACGGATTGGAAACGGGGACGGTGGATTTGGCGCCGTTCGCCCTCTACAACGCCTTTCGCTACAATTACCCGGACGTGGATCACCCGGTGGTGTTGATCGACATTGGGGCGCGCACGACCAACCTGATTTACGCGGAGAGCGACAAGGTGTTCGTGCGCAGCATCAACGTAGGCGGCCGCGAAATCACCCAAGCCATCGCCAAGGAGTTCGACATTTCCTTTCAGGACGCCGAACAGCGCAAGATTCAGGACGGCTTCGTGGCGTTGGGCGGCGGTTATGCCGACCACGACGATCCCGAGATTGCCGCCATGTCCAAGGTCATCCGCAATGCCTCGACCCGGCTGCATTCCGAGGTGGTGCGGACCAACAACTTTTACCGCAGCAATCAAGGCGGTAGCGCGCCGGCGATGGCGTTTCTATGCGGCGCGGGGGCCGGTTTGCCCTACCTGAACGAGTTTTTCCAGGAAAAGCTGAAAATCCCGGTCGAATACTTCAACGCGTTGCGCAACGTGAAGCTGGGCAAGCGCGTGGATGAGCCCACCGTGACTCACAACGCCCACGCTTTGGGCGAGTTGGTGGGGTTGGGCCTGCGCGGCTTGGGAAATTGCCCCACGGAGCTGGATTTGGTCCCGCCAATCGTCCAGCGCGAGCGCGACATCGCCAAACGCGCGCCGTTTTTGTGGCTGGCCGCCTTTAGCGCCGCCATCATGATCGCCGCCACCGGTTACTGGTTCCAGCGTGCCGCGGACTACTCCGCCCAGCAGGCAAACAACATCACCAGCGAGGTGGAGGAACTGGAAGAGATGTCCGGAAAGATCGACGAGCAAGTGAGCCGCCTGGCGTCGATCAAACAGCGCAGCGACCCCTACTCCACCGCCGTTTTCGACCGCGTTTACTGGATCGAAACCTTTCGCACGCTCAACGATGCCATGGTCGATGATATGGTCTGGTTTGTGGAATTACAGCCCATGGCCAGCGAAAAAACGCTGATGGGCGCCACTGGCGAGCTGGACAGCGCCATCGAGCCCGGCCTGCAAGAAGAAGCCTTGCCCGGCAAGCACGAGATCGACTGGATTCAACTCAAAGGGCTGTGGCGCGACAATGACGACCTGCAAAGCCGCGTGGTTTATCGGTATTTGGACGAATTGCGCAAATCCAAGAGCGGACGCTTTGACATTGTGGAACGCAATGCGGACGGCAGTCCAAAAGTGGATGAAGAAGGGCTCATCGTGAAAAAATACGTCGACACCGAGTTGCTGCCCTACCTGAACATGGGGACCGCCGGAGACCGCCACGCCTGGCCGTTTACCCTGAGGCTGCCGCTCGCTGAAGGCTACAAGATTCAATACACCAAATAGCTGCCATTTTTGTATGAAAGGATCCAAAGAACAATCGTTCTGGATAGGCTTCCTGCTCGTCACCCTCCTGCTGGTGGGCGGAGCGATCTATTACCTGGTCACTTCGTTAGGCGTTTACAACAACTCCCAGGGCGACTTCAAGCAGAAGGCGCTGCGTATTCGCAAGCTGGAAAGCGCGGAACTCTATCCCAACGAGAAAAACCTCAAAAAACTGACGGACCAGATCAGCGCTTTTGAAATTGAAGTCAACAAGGTGCACGACCAGCTCAAGGCCTTCCAAAAACCGCTGCCTTCCGTCTCCGACCAGGAATTTCCGCCCCAGTTGCGCGCGGCCAAGGAGGAATTCGAAGCCTACGCGCTCGGAAAGGAGGTCACGACGCCCACAGACTTCTATCTCGGCATGGACGCCTACCAATTTCAGCTCCCCCGGCCGGAAGCCACGGGAATCCTGGCTTTTCAGCTCGGCGCCATCCAGCAAGTCCTGAAACTGGTCATCGATAGTGGGGCCGATGAGATTTATTCGCTGGCGCGGGAACAAACCGCGGTGGAGGTGGGCCAACCCAACCCTGAATTGACCGAACGGGTGGTGAAATACACCTTCAAACTGGGTTTTCAAACCACCCACAAGGGCTTCCAGGATTTTCTCAATCAGGTCAGCAACGACAAGGATTATTTTTTCATCGTCAGGGTGCTTCGCGTCGATAACGAAGAAAAAGACGGCCCCACGATTGATTCAGAGATCGTGGATATTGGTGACGAAGAAGCCGCGGAAGACGCCAGGGTCATTTTTGGCGACGAACGGCTGCGAATCACCGCCGTCATCGATTTGTGCCGCTTTCCCGAAGTGCCTGAATCCTAGCAATCCGCCCTACCCGAAACCCCGTTTTCTCCTCATGAAAAAAAATAGCTGGCTGGAACAAAACTACGAAAAAGTGGTCCTGGGGGCCGTTGCCCTGGTTTGCCTGATTTTTGGCGCCAAACACATCCTCAGCGCGAAAACCTTTCCGGAACAATTCGTGCGCGAATCCGGCTCGGTTGGAGAGAAGATGCCTGAGGATGAAACCTACAAAATGGACCTGTCTACGGCCATTTTGAACGGGTCGTCGCACTGGCAAAACCGCGCGGTTCGAATCGCCGAAGGCGTGGAAAAAGAAGTCACGTTGCTTCGCTCGGTGTGGATCATCGAGCACGCCGACAAGCTCTACGACCTTACCAATCCCAGCGAAGATCAACTGCGCCCACCGGTCGAAAACGATTGGTTGCTGGGCCACCAGTTGGATTTAATGAGCGAGTCCATCCTCACCCAGGATCCCGATGGCGATGGCTTCAGCAACCTGGAAGAATACCAGGCAAAACCGCAAACCAACCCCGTCGATTCCGCCAGTCACCCGCCTTACACCGACAAGCTCATGTTCGTCGGCCGCAAGCAGCAAAACTACTTCATCACCTTTACGGCGAGCAACCCTCCCCAGTACCAAATCAATACCGTGAATCGGACTGGGAACAGAGACAGCGATTTTTACAAAATCGGAGATTCGTTCGGACCAAAAGGGCGGTTCACGCTGCTCAAATACGAAGAGAAGGAGGCCATGAACAGCGTCGGCATTCGAGACGACGTATCTGAAATCGAGGTGATGGACACCATGACCGAGCGCAAGTTTATCCTGGTGCGCCGCCAGAAAAAGAACTGGCCCACCTACTTCGCGGAATTCAACTTCACGCTCGCCCCGGAGCAAAGCCAGATTTACGTGCGCGAGGGTGAAAATTTTGTCCTCAACCTGGAGCCGGGCAAGCCCTACAAGCTGGTGTCCGTAACTGAAAAAGAAGCGACCATCCAGGCAGCAGGTGGAAAACCCGTCGTCCTGCAAGTTGGCGCCCTGGTGGTTCCCGATTCCGTGGGCGAGGATGGTGAAGGGGGCGAGGATATGGATGGGGACGCCGGTGGTTTTCTGGACGGAATTTGAACCGGCGGAAACGCGGAAACGCAAAAGCGAAGACGCGAAAAACACCTCGCCCAGGCCGCCCAGATTTTCGCCGGTAACGTTTTGTCGAACGCATGACCTCAAATTCGATCCGGGCGGCGATTTTTCTGCTGAGCATCGGCGTTTTGCTCGGCGATCCGGCAAAACGCACCACGCTTCCGCAAACCCACCCTTACCAGCAGCAATTGCGCGAATTTTTGGGCTCCTTGACCGAAGCGGACTTCGATCACGGCGTAACTGAGCCGCTCACCGAAACCGAATCGAGCCTTAGCCTGGAGGAGCAGTACCGGCTGTTCGTGATGACGATGATGCATCAGCCGTTGGTCGGCTCAAAACGCGGCGCGCCCGCGATCAACGCGCCATCGTGGTTGTTTTTGCTGTCAACCATCGAAGGCCCGCCGCCGACACCGCCGACACCCGAAGAGCCTGACAAACCCACCAATCCAGCGCCAAAACCCGCTGCAACGGACGAAGCAATCCCGATTCCGGTGCGAAAGCCGGCGGGAATCGTGGTTCCGCCAGTGTGGCCGGAGTCGCTCATCGCGTTTACGCAGTGGGACTACGCGGGCAACCCCTATCACAACAATCCCGGGCTGAAAATGCGCGCGTTGGTGACGGCAGCGGTGAAGATGATCATGCTCGACGACTACTTCGAGCAAAATCCCGATGCTCGCCGCACCGACTTGAACGGCTACAAGTTGTTTAACTACGCCAGCACGTATCTCGGTGCGAAGGATCTGCTTCCGCCGAAGGTCCGGGAGGCCTTTGAAACCGGGCTCATGCGGCTGGGCAGCCAACTGCTTTCGTGGGGAGTTTGGGGCGAGGAACGCAACAAAGACATGTGCGTCCCGATTGGCCTTTGGGTTGTCGCCAAGGCGTGCGATAACGCGGAATTTGCCAAAAAAGTCGAAGAATACGCGCGTTGGCTGATGAGCGACCCGGATTCCTTTCATCCCGCCGGTTACTGGATCGAGCGCGGCGGCGGAATCGACGTTGGATTCGGCGGCGGCGCGAATTTTTACGCGGTTTGGGCGGCATTGATGACGGATTGGCCGTTTGCGAAGGAAACCGCCGAGCGGGCTTACCGGCTTCGCGCGCACCTCTCGTTGCGCGATCCGGACGGCTTTCTGACGGGGCCGAGCCACTTCAACAGCCGGCTCGGAACTCCAGCATCCGCCGATCAGTGGCATTGGGACGGCGCGCGCGATCACGCGGCTGCGATGGTGACCGATGAGGCGGCTTGTTTCATCCATCCGCCGGCTGCCGAGGAGTTAGCCGGCGCCGCGGCCAACCGCGTTGCGTGGTTCAATTTCCAAATCAAGCAAAACCCGGTCCGGCCGGATACGCTCGGCCGGAAAAGCGCAAAAAGAACGGGATATTGGGCCAACGAAGACTTGCGCGGCAAAACCTGGACCTGGCGGCTGCGGCAGACTTACAACTTCCCGATCGGGATCAACATCGGCCAGCAATTCTATCGCGGCGGCTCCTACGCGCGTCTCGTCGGGCTTCAAAAATCCGCCTCGCCGATGCTCGAAACGCCGTTCGAGCGGGGCGGCGGTTTTCTGCGAAATTTCGCGGACACCTTCGTCGTTAGCCGGCAAAAAAACTACGGCGCGATTCTTCACACCGGCCCGGTTGGCGAACAACCGGCCGCCGACGGAAAACGCGAATATCCGGGGCCGCTTGGGTTCGGCGGCGGACAACTCTCGGCATTTTGGACGCCGGAAACCGGCTCGGTCATTCTCGGCCGGCGCATCGCGACGCGAATCGACAAAAACTGGGACTCGCTGGATTCCTGGCGGCAATGGCCGCACCACGCCATCGCCGGCCAAACCGCCGAGGGCGCCGTCATCACCTCGGCGCGAAACGTGCGTCCAACATTCAGCACCCAGGGCGAGGGACGCTACGCGGTCGAGGGCGCCATTCCCGCCGTAAAATTCGAGCAACGGCTAACGTTGAAGGGCGAAATCAAGTATCACCGGACCTTTTCGATTGGGCCCGAGTTCCTTCGAATCGAAAGCGCCGCCACGCCGGATGGAAACGACAAATTGACCGAGCTTTACGAGACCTTGCCGGTCTACCTACGCGATGCGCGGCGGCAAGCCAAATCTGAGCCCACCAACATCGAGTGGACGATCGGAGACGAGCCCGCGCCGGCTACCTCAGACTTCGCCGATGGCGTAACCGCCGTGCTGCTCCACCGTTTTGACGGCTCTGTCAGGATCGATTTCGGCCGGCCGCGCCGCGTGAGGCTTTCGCCGGAGGTCTGGCCTGATCCCTACCTCACCAAGGCAACGTGCCGCAACGTGATGATCGATCTGCTCGACGGCGACGAACCTCGAGTCACCTACCAAATTCGCGCCGTTGAGAAATAGCTGCCGAGCACCGCTCGTTCGACGCTTCACCAATCCTCCGGCCGGTCTGCCCAGCCCAGAGCGTCGCGCGTCATCCGGCAGCGCTTGCGGAACCACCCCGTTTCGTGACGCATCGTCTCCTCCAGCACCAGCGCCAACTCGCGGCTCAAATCCGGATCGCCGCAGGCAAGTTGCTCGCAAATTTGCAGCGAATAAAACCGGATCGCTTTGGCTTCGCCGGGATCGGCCAGATGCCCCAGCGCCAGGTCGAGCAACGCGCCGGCCTGCGAGGGCTGAATCGGGATTCTGGTCAAAATGTGGAGAAATCCGCGCCTCACGCCATCCACCTTCGCCTCCGGCAAATGCGCGATGATACGCTGGCGATAGGGCATGGCGAGGCCGGGCTCAATTTTGGCCGCGTGATCCATGGCCCACGCCGCGCGCATGCGGATTCGGCCGTCGTCATCGCCGGTGGCAAGGCTCCAAAGCTGGCGGAATTTTTTGGGATCGGCGCACACCTCCGCCACGACCTCGTCGATGAGGGCGCGGGAGGAAGTTCGGAGCGTTTCGGCGGTAATTTTCGTCATTTTTCGCGAAATTCCACCCAATTGACCCCTAACACTTGCCCTTCGGCTTCCTCAAAACGCGCCACCAGGCAAACGTCCACCAAACCGGGGCTACCTTGAATCCTCGCCGAAATTTCCGCGAATTCGCCCTCGCCCGTCACCGGCACGTCCACCCGCGCGAGCAACTCGCCTTCCGCCGAACCGGCGCGCAATTCCACCCTGCCAGGGCGTTGGCCGAGACCGCCGGCGCGCACGACAAAGCCGGAAATCCCGGTCAAATTCAGTTCGCGCCACACGATGGAGTCGCCGTGCTTAAAATGCCCCAAAATCCCCTTCTCGCCCTCCACTTGCTCCACGTATTCCATCCCGTTGGCCTCGTCGTAAAGCGCGGCTTTTTTGCGGCGCGAGTGCAGAACCACCGTCCTCTCCCCTCGCAGCGGCGGGGCATTGTCGGCACCGGTATCGGTGTAACCGGCGGTTAGCAGCAACACGCCTTGATCGGCCCGCGCGCCCTCCTTCGGCTTGGGAGGAGCGGTCCAGGTGCCCACCGCTCCGGGACGCGGCGCGCGGGAGCTTTCGTCCTTGAGCGATAGAATCCAGGCGATCATTTGGCGCGCCTCGTTCAGGTCGTGCTGCGGGTGGGGCGGCATCGGCAACTCACCCCACACGCCCGCGCCGCCAGCGATGACTTTTTGCGCCAAAATCTCCGCCGCGGCCTCGTCTTCCGCGTATTTCAGCGCCACTTGTTCGTAAGGCGGCCCCGCGGAGGGAGCATCGGAAAGGTGACAGGCAAAACACGTGCTTTGCCGCATTTTGGCCAAGCCGGGATCGACGAATTCCTCGCCATCGCCCAAAAATCGGCGCGGCTGAAAGCGGCCCTGCACGGAGGCAAGTTCCGGCGTTAGCTCGGCCGAGTCGGCATCGCGAATTTCCACGCGGTAGGCGATTTTTTCGCCCCAATCGAAGAAGGAGCCGTGAGCCGGCTCGGCGAATCGCAGCTGAGGTCTCGCGTTACCCACGATGACGCTGCGTTTCGCGGTTTTGCTGGCCCCGGCGGGATCGGTAGCGGTCAGGACCACCTCGTAGGCGCCGGATTCGCGAAACGTGTGCTCGAACGTGGTTTCCCGGCCTAACGCGCGACCTGAGAGCGACCAAGCAAACTCCAGCGCGTCGCCATCCGGGTCGGTCGACTCGCCCGCGTCGAAGCGAACGCTCAGCGGCTGCTTGCCGGCGATCGCCGGGAGACCGGCATCCAGGTTCGCGGCGATTTTCGGCCTCGGCGCCCGGTTGCCGCGGCGATAAACCACGCGCACGATCCGGCTGTCGGCGTTTTCCCACCACCGGTCGCCGTACTCGATGAGGTAGAGCGCTCCGTCCGGGCCGATTTTCAGGTCGATGGGCCGGCGCAGGTTCCAATTTGGCACGAAGGGCTCCAAATCCGGCCGCTCGGTTCCCAATTTCGCGGTTAGGATGAAATTGCGCATCCACTCGTAGACGAAAAGCCGCCCGTCCAGAGCGCGGGGCAATTTTACCGGCGAGGAGGCGTCCGCATCGTAGCGGTAAACCGGCCCGGCCATGACCGAGCGCCCGCCGCTGCCCAATTCCGGGAACCGCGCGGAAATCAGGTTGTCGTACCAAATCAGCGCCGGTTTGGCCGGCGGCAGGTTGGTGATGCCGGTGTTGTTCGGCGAGGGATTGGTGGGCTTGTCAGGGTCCATTCGCCCGGTTTCCGCGTTTTTGTCGAAGTCAAAGAGCGGCAAGGGTTCGTTGGGCCCGATAAACGACGGCCAGCCGAAATTCGCGGCCTCGCGGGTGGCGTTGATCTCCTCGTAGCCCACCGGCGTCACCCCGAGTTCGGGCAACACGTTAGGGCCCACGTCGCCGATGTAGAGCGTCTTCGTCAAATCGTCGACGGAGATGCGAAACGGGTTGCGCACGCCCATCACGAAGATCTCGGCCAGACCGTCCCCGCCGCCGGGAAAAAGGTTGCCGTCCGGAATTTCGTAGCCATCGGCCGTGGGGCGAATCCGCAGAATTTTGCCGCGAAAATCGCGCGAATTCGCCGCCGAGCGGTAGGCGTCCCAACTGGCGCGGCCTTCGCGAAAATCGACCGGCAAACCGGGGTTCCAGTGGCAGTTGTCGCCATTGCCGATGTAGAGCAACCCGTCCGCATCCATCCACATCGCACCGCCCATGTGGTAGACGTGCTCGGTATCGTAGGGCCAGCTCAGCAGCTCCAACTCGGACTCCGGCGCCAGTTTGGCCCCTTGCGCGGTAAAGCGGCTAACGCGCATGGTGTCCGGCTTTTCCGCCGGGCAAAAGAGCGCGAAAAAGTGGCCCGTTTCCAGGAAATCCCTCGCCGCCGCCATTCCTAACAGACCCACCTCGCCCTTGGCGTGGGTGGCGATTTTGCCCAAAGTCCGGACGCTGCCGGTTTTCGCGTTCCAGCGCTTCACCGTGCCCCAAAACTCGACGAACAAGACGTCGCCGTCAGCCAGCACCTCCAGTTGGATCGCATCGCGCGCCGCGGGAACGAGAATTTCGCGCTCGAGGCGGCCGGGATCGAACGATTCGCCGGTTTCTTGAGCTTGGGCGCAGGTTAGGGTGGCAAGGAGCGCGGCTAAAATGGGGACGTGGGGCGTTTTCATCGCTGGGTGCAAAATTGCGACCATCAGCCCGCCGGCAACCGAAGTTCCAGCCTAAATTTCATGCTACGCGGCGGAAGGGACCAAAAGGACAAAAGAGACGAAAGCGACGTTGGCCGGGCCCAAAAACCGCCCTCACGCGATTCCCAGCACCTTCGTCACCACGTCCGATGGGCGGGGCAGTTGCGCTTCCTCCAGCTTGGGGCTGTAAATCGCCGGGGCGTCGATCGCGGAAAGCCGCGTCACCGGCGCATCCAGATCGTCGAACGCTTTTTCGCCGATCGTCGCCGCAATTTGCGCGCCGACGCCGCAAAACGGCTTGTTTTCCTCGACAACGACGACGCGATTCGTCTTGCGCACGCTTTCCAGGATCGTCCGCTCGTCCAGGGGCCGAATCGAGCGCAAATCGACCACTTCAGCGTCGATTTCGTGCTCCGCGGCGAGAATTTCGGCCGCGGCCAGGCAAGTCAACACCGCGCGTCCATGGGCGATGAGGCTAACATCCGCACCATGCCGCTTCACGTCGGCCACGCCCAACGGGATGGTGTATTCCTCCTCCGGCGCGGGCCAACTTTCGCCGTAAAGCAGGGTGTTTTCCATCACGTAAACCGGGTCGTTGTCGCGAATGGCCGTTTTCAGCAGGCCCTTGGCATCGTAAGCCGTGGCCGGGCAGCAAACTTTCAGCCCCGGCATGTTGGCGAAGAGATTTTCCGGCGTGTGGCTGTGGGTGGCGCCGACGTTGGTCCCGCCGTTGGCCGGTCCGCGCACCACGATGGGGCAGTGGGTGAGCCCGCCGGACATGTAGCGGACCATCGCCGCGTTGTTGACCATTTGGTCGAAGGCGACGTAGGCGAAGCTCCAGAACATCAGCTCCATCACCGGGCGCAGGCCCAGCATCGAGGCGCCCACGCCCATGCCAATGAACCCCGCCTCGCTGATGGGCGCATCGACGACGCGTTTGTCGCCATACTTCTTCCACAACCCCTCGGTCACCTTGTAGGCGCCGTTGTACTGGGCCACTTCTTCACCGATGATCACAACATTCTCGTCACGCTCGATTTCTTCGGCGAGCGCTTCGTTCAAAGCCTGGCGGTAGGTGATTTTTCGCATGGTCGGGACATGGGTGACACAGGGTTGCGAGGATTCAATCAGAGGATGGGGTATTTCGATGGGCGGATTTTTTTTTGCTTGCGCAAATTTCGCGGATGCGCTAAAAAATTAGCTCATGCCGGATTTTTCCCAGCTTTCTCGCCGCGAACGCCAGATCATGGAGATCCTTTTTGCCCAAGGCGAGGCTACCGTCCGCGAAATTCAGCAGCAGTTGCCGGAGCCGCCCACGGTGATGGCGATTCGCCGGATGGTGAGCATTTTGGAGGAAAAAGGCGAGGTTTTGCGGCGAAAAGCTGGCCGCGAGATGGTTTATCGCCCGGCTGAGGCTCGGGAAAAAGCGGGGGTCAGCGCGTTGCGCGGCGTTTTGCGAACTTTTTTTGGTGGGTCGCTGGAAAGCGCCGTGGCGGCCCACCTGGAACAGCCGGAGGAGACGCTTTCGGGCGCCGATTTGGCTCGATTGCGCGGATTGATTGATGCGGCGCGGCACGAAAAAACGAACTCATGAACGATCTACTTCTCATCGATTGGGGTCTGAAAGCGGGGCTAATTTTGGCCGCGGCTTGGGCCGTGAATCGCGGGTTGCTGCGGCGGCACGGCAGCGCCTCGCTCAAGCATTTGGTGTGGTTGGCAGGATTGGCGGCTGCGCTGGCGATGCCGATCCTTTCGAGCGTAGCTCCGCCGGTGGAAATTCCCGTTGGTTTGCCGGTTGTAGAGCCGATTTTGGCGGCGGGCGCGGTTTTGGAGCCAAATCCAGGTTTTGCGCCAAAAGTGGCGAACGCGCGGGGTTTGCCCCTCCTTCCCGGCCCGTCCGTTTTGGCGTTGATTTGGCTTGGCGGCGTGATTTTCTTCCTTCTGCGGTTGGGAGCGGCTTACCTGCGTTTGCGGCGAATCGTCCGAAATGCAGCGCCTGCCCCGGTGGAGGGTTTAGAGGCTGCCGCGGCGCGATTTTCGCTAAAAATCCCCGTTGAACCGCGATTTTCCCGTTTGGTCCAGGTTCCGCTGGTTTGCGGCTGGTTTCGGCCCACGCTGCTGTTGCCGGAGGCGGCTCGGGAGTGGAGCCAGGCGCGGTTGCGGTCGATCTTTCTGCATGAGCTGGCGCACGTGGCGCGGCGGGACGTGCCGATCCAGATTTTCGTGGAATTGGTGCATGCGTTGCTTTGGCTCAACCCGCTGGCGTGGCTGGCGAAGCGCGAATTGGTGCGGGAGCGGGAAAGCGCCTGCGACGACCTGGTTTTGGCCGCCGGCGAGGGCGGGCCGGGCTACGCGCACGATTTGCTGGAGGTGGTGGCGCAGTTGCGCGAGCCGGCTCCGGCGTCGGCCTTGGCAATGGCGCGGACGAGCCGGGTGGAGCGGCGGATTCGGGCGATTTTGGACGGCGAAACCCCGCGCCGGCGGGCGGGCCGATGGGCGATTGCCGGGGTGTTGGCCGCAGCGCTGGCGATCGCGTTGCCGGTGGCGGTGATGTCGGCTGAAACGGAGGGAAAAGCGAAAAAGGTCGCGGGAAGCCTGGAATTTCGCGTTTTGGTGGAGGGTGAGCCGGCGGGAGGTAAAAAGGCGCGCATTTTTTTCCGCAAAGGGACGCAAAAAGGGGTGGTGGATGCGCAGAGCGACCCAACCGGCCTGGTTTCCGCGGTTTTGCTGCCGGAGGGGGCGCTGGTTTGGATCGAGATCCCGTCCGGGGCGGGCGGCAACGTGGGTTGGTCGACCCGGCCGTTTTATTTCGCGAAAGCTGAGGGCGGCGACTACGAATTTCAGGACGAGCACAAGCAGCGGCGGACCTCGACCAAGGGGCTGGAGATCGACCTGCGGGGAAGCGGCCAGGCGGATTTTGCATCGGCGCAATCCTTCCAAATGCGCGGTGGAGGGTCCATTCGCATCAGCGGCGGCGGATTGATCGCCGGCGGCAACCTAGGCGGGGCGCGGATTACCGGCAAGGGGACGGTGCAGGCGGGGACGCTGCGCTGGGTTTTGCGGTAGCGGATAGCGTTTTGGTTCATCGTTCTCGCTCCTTGCGCCAGAGGCAACCGGCGGTAATGCTTACCAGCATGAAACTTCCGCCGCTGCTATCGTTATCGTTGCTCCTGCTCGCTCCGGGCTTGATTTTTGCCCAAGAGGACGCGCGGCCGCCGAACGTGGTTTTTATCCTAACCGATAACCACGGGGCCTGGACGCTGGGCTGCTACGGAAACCCGGATATCAAAACGCCGCACATCGATAAAATGGCGGCGGAGGGGGTGCGGTTTACCAACGCGTTTTGCAACAACGCGGTGTGTTCGCCGACGCGGGCTACGTATCTAACCGGGTTGATGCCCAGCCAGCACGGGGTGCATAACTTTTTGGGCGGGGGACGGTTGCAGACGGGTCCGGATGCTCGCAATACGCTGGCGGAATTTCGCAGTTTGCCGGAGATTCTAACCGAGGCGGGATATAAGTGCGGGTTGGTGGGGAAATGGCACCTGGGAGCGAATGAATCGCCACAGGAAAGTTTGGACGATTATTGGATTACGATGCCGCATGGCGGGACGTCTACGTTTCATAACGCGAAGATCATCGAAAACGGCGAAATTCGCACCGAGGAGGAGCATTTGACGACGTTTTGGACCAAGCATGCGTTGCGCTTTATCGACGAGCAGAAAAGCGATCCGTTTTTCCTCTTTTTATCCTACAACGGGCCTTATGGTCTTAGCCGATTTCAAATCGAGCCGTTGCGTGGCCCGCGCGCCCACGATTATGCGGACGCGGAGATGAAAAGCTTTCCCGGCGGGGTGATTCACCCGTGGGAATATAACAACCGCGAGTATTTCGGGAATATCACGGCGCAACGTCGCTACGCGGCGGAGTTGAGCGCGGTCGACGATGGTGTGGGCGCGGTGTTAGGCAAGCTGAAGGCACTGGGTTTGGATGAAAACACGTTGGTCGTGTTTGCCGCCGATCAGGGTTGGGCCGGTGGGCAGCACGGTTTTTGGGGCATGGGCGATCACACGCGGCCATTGAACGCGTTCGAGTATTCGATGCGGATTCCGCTGATTTTTCGGCATCCGGGCGGGATTAAATCCGGACAAACGCCGGGAATTTTCACCAGCAATTACGATTTTTTGCCCAGCGTGCTCGGTTACCTGGGTTTGAGCGATAAAATGGCGAAAAAGCCGCTTTCGCCGGGTCGCGATTACTCGCCCGTGCTGCGTGGGGAGAAAATCGCCGATTGGAAGGATGAGGTTTTTTACGAATACGAAAACCTGCGTTGTATCCGCACGCGCGATTGGAAATATATCCAGCGATATGAAGACAGCTACAACGAGCTGTATCACTTGGCGGAAGATCCTGACGAACTCACAAATCTCATCGAAACCAAGCCGGATGTTTTGCCGCAATTGCAAGAGCGCCTGGATCAATTTTTCGCCAAAAACACGCTGCCGAAGTACGATTTGTGGAATGGCGGAAAATCGCAGCCGCGCACGATTTTGTGGGGGAGAGATTCCGCCCAATTGCGCGCGAATTTCGCCCGGCGCGGTATTATGCCAACGACGTTCGATTTATCCTGGAATCCGCCGGAATTCGAGCTTCCGCCTGGCTATATAGCCGAGGTTGTGGCTGCGCGTCCAATCATAGAACACCCCATGATGGCTACCTTCGACGATCGTGGCCGGCTCTTTGTCGCTGAAGCCGCGGGCGTAAACCTGAAAAAGGAGGAACTGGCCGCGCAATTGCCGAATCGCATCCGTTTGCTGGAAGATACGAACAACGACGGCATTTTCGACAAATCCACGATTTTCGCCGACGACATGACCTTCCCCCAGGGCGCGTTGTGGCTCAACGGGGCGCTTTATGTCGCCAGCCCGCCGGGAATCTGGATGCTGCTGGATACCGACGAGGACGGCGTGGCCGATTACCGCGCGCAACTCGCCGGCGGGTTCGATTACACCGGCAACGCAGCCGACGTTCACGGTCCGTTTCTCCATCCCAGCGGGCGCATCTTTTGGTGCCACGGCCGCAAGGGGCACAAGGTCTACCAGCGCGACGGCAAGACGTTGGTGAGCGAGGCCAAGGGTGCGCGAATTTGGTCGATGCTGCCGGACGGAAGCGACATCCGCGTCCACGCCGGCGGCGGGATGGACAACCCGGTGGAAATCGACTTCACGCCGGAAGGCGAGATCATCGGCTCGATCAATCTGTTCTACGGCCGGCCGCGTGGTGATGTGTTAGTGCACTGGCTCTACGGCGGGCGTTACCCGCGGCTGGATCAGGGCGCAGTGCTGGAGGAATTCGCGAAAACCGGGCCGATTTTGCGGGAGGCGCACAATTTCGGCCACGTGGCGGTCAGCGGGATGACGATCGAGCGAAACGCGGCCAAACCTGGCGAAATCAGCGTGCTAACCGCGATGTTCAACACCCAGCACATCGAGCGCACCACCCTGCGCTGGGAAGGCGCGACCCTAACCTCGAAAATGAGCGAATCCTGGCTCAAAATCCGCGATCCCGACGTTCACCTGACCGACGTGCTGGAAGACGCCGACGGCAGCGTGTTAGTGGTCGATACCGGCGGCTGGTTCCGGATCGGCTGCCCCACTTCCCAGCTTGCCAAGCCGGAAATCCCGGGCGCCATCTACCGCATCCGCAAAGCCGGCGTTCGCGACCGCGCAACGGATTTTCGCGGCGCCAAGCTGGACTGGTCCAACGCCAGCAACGAGCAGCTTTCCGCGCGCTTGGCCGACGAACGATTGCCCGTCCAGGAGCGCGCCATTCGCGAGTTTGCGCTGCGTGGCGATGAGGCGCTGGACACGCTGGACGCGGCGCTTTCGGCCAAAAACGAGGTGGTGCGCCGCAACGCGGTTTGGGCCCTAACACGCATCCATTCGCCCGACGCTCACGCCCTCATCCGCCAGGCGGTGGAGGACAAAAGCCCCAGCGTGGCCCACGCCGCCTGCAACAGCGTGGTGGCCACCGGCGATCCCGGCGCGGTGGAATTTTTGGCCACGCCGCTGACCAGCCCGGACCCGAATTTGCGCCGCGCCGCCGCCACTGCGCTGGGCCGAACCGGAAACGCCGCGGCGATCCCGCACCTGACCAAATTGCTCAGCCAACCGATCGATCGCGCCACGCGTCACGCGGCGATTTTCGCACTCATCGAGATCGGCGACTACGACAAAACCGCCTTTGAGTCACCCGTGGACGGCGAGGGCTTGAGCGGCGTCTTGTGGGCGCTGGACCAGATGCGATCGTCCAAGCTGACGATGAACGATTTGGCCGGATTTTTGCGCGATGCCGGCACGAACGAAGCTGCGCTGGAGATCGCCGCCGGACATCCGGAATGGGCGCCGGATTTCGCCGGTTACTTCGCCAAATTCGCCAAAACCAGCGGTGACGAGGCCTGGCGCGATCAACTCGCCGTGCTGGGGCCGAAAATGCTCGGCGATCCCGCGATGCAGGCGTTTTTCGGCGATTTGCTCGCCAATTCCGGCCAGCGCGAATTTGCGTTTGGCGTGATCGCAGATGCGCCCGGACGCATGACGATGCCGGAGAGCTGGATCGCGCCGTTTCGGGCGTCGCTCGGCGAAAACGCAGCCCTTCGCGCCGCCGCCAAGCTGCAACCCGGCCCGCTGCGCGCGGATCTGGAAAAGGTCGCGGCCAACGCGGATCTGCCGGAACGACGCCGGTTTCTGGCCCTCCGCGCCCTGGCCAGAGATGCTAAGCTCAGCGACGAAGGATTTAGCCTCCTAACCCACCTGCTGAGCCCAAAAAGCACGCCCGCCGAACGCGCCGAGGCCGTTGCGTTGCTTGGCGAATTTCGCCTAACCAAGCCACAACTCCTCGCCCTCGCCAAATTGCTGCCGCAAGCCAGCGCCATCGATTTTCGTGGCATTTTGGCCGCGTTCAACCGCACCCGCGACGGAGAGGTCGGCCAAGCCATCGCCCGCGGCATTTCCACCGCTCCTGCCGCCGCCAACGTCGCGCCGATGGAGCTGCGCCGCCTCATCAACCGGTTTCCCGACGAAGCGCGCCAAATCGCCGAAACGCGCATCACCGAGCTGGAATCCGGCGCCAAACAGCGGCAACTCAAGCTGGAGCAACTCGCCTCTCGCGTCGCCAAAGAAGGGGACGCCGTTCGCGGCAGCCAGGTTTTCACCGCTGGGCTCGGCGCGTGCATCACCTGCCACAAAATCGGCGAAACTGGGTTCGATGTCGGTCCTGACCTCACGCAAATCGGCCGCATCCGCACCGCGCGCGATTTGCTGGAATCGATCCTTTTCCCCGGGGCCAGCATCGCGCGGGATTTCGAGGCGTTTTCGGTGAAAACGCGCGCCGGGCAGGTTCACACCGGGTTGGTCCGCAGCGAGAGCGAAGACGCCCTAACGCTCGTGCTCGCCGGAGGCGCGGAAACGCGGATTTCGCGCGCAGAAGTCGCCTCCATGACCCCCGCGCCCGTTTCGTTCATGCCGCTGGGTTTGGAAAACGCCATGACCGAGGCGCAGTTGTTGGATTTGGTGGCGTTTTTGGATCAGTTAGAGGAAGCTCGGTGATTGGATAACGATCGTGCGTGAATTTTTCGAACAGCTCTTCAGCGCCGGCTCCATCGTACAACTCGCGGTGTTAGCGGGGGCGATCGCGAGCGTCAGTTTCGGGGTCGTTGGCACTTATGTCGTTGCGCGGCGCATCAGTTATATAGCGGCGGCCATCGCGCATAGTGTCCTGGGCGGAATCGGCGCCGCTGTGTATTTGCAGCACAAGCTGGGTTGGGCCTGGTTTCATCCTACGTTGGGCGCCGTTTTGGCGGCAATTTTATCAGCTTTGGTGATTGGCTGGGTTAGCCTGCATTGGAGCGAGCGGGAGGATACGATCATTAGCGCGGTATGGTCTATCGGGATGAGCGCAGGCTTCCTTTTTCTCTATTTTACGCCGGGTTTTAAGGGAAATCTGGAAAGCTTCCTGCTCGGCAATATTTTGTATATTTCGCCGCGCGATGTCTGGATCATGCTCGGTTTGGGCGTGGTTGTAACCGGATTGAGCGTGTTTTTCTACAACCAGCTCCTGGCGGTGTGTTTTGACGACGAATTTGCGAGGTTGCGCGGGGTAAACGCGACGCTTTTCTTCTTCATGCTGCTGATCATCACCGGCCTGAGTGTAGTTTTGCTGGTACAACTGGCTGGCATCATTTTGGCGATCGCGCTCATCGTATTACCGGCTGCAACCGGCCTGCGCGTCATGAAGAAACTCTGGCATGCCATGGCGGTGGCCGTGGGATTGGCGATGGCCTGCACGAGCAGCGGCGTTGGCCTGAGTTATGTGCGCGAACTTCCGGCCGGACCTACGATTATTCTTCTGGCCGCGTTCTGTTATTTTCTTGTGTTATTGTGGCAAAAACTTAGCCTCACCATTCGATGAAAACCTTCAGTCCTTACCAAATTGATCCCAACGCGACGTTTGCCATCGGCAACGTCGATCCCGACGACAAAAGCCAGTTTGACGTGTCTAAAAAAACCGGCGAAAAAATGCTGCCCAAGGCCGCTAAACGCCTCGTGGAACTGCACCGCCTATTATACGCGCAAAACAAACATCGCGTCTTGATTGTGGTGCAGACCATTGACGCCGGCGGTAAGGATGGAACCATCCGCGAAGTCTTTGGGCCGCTGGATCCCATGCATTTTCGCGTCGTTTCATTCAAGGCGCCCAGCACGCTGGAGCTGAGCCACGACTATCTCTGGCGCATCCACAAAGAAACGCCGCAACGCGGACAAATCGTGGTTTTCAACCGCAGCCACTACGAGGATATCGTTGCGGTGCGCGTGAAAAACATTCTACCGCAGGAAATTTGGGACAAGCGCTACGAGCACCTGGTCAATTTCGAAAAAATGCTCGCCGCCGAAGGCACGTTGATCCTGAAATTCTTCCTCTGCATCAGCAAAGACGAGCAACGCGCCCGTTTTCAAAAACGCGTCGACCGTCCGGACAAACGCTGGAAGTTCAACCCGGCTGATTTGGAGGATCGTGCGCGCTGGGACGAATTCATGGCCGCTTACGAGGACGTCATCAATCGCACCAACACGGAATTTGCGCCCTGGTTCGTCATCCCCGCCAACCGCAAGTGGCACCGCAACCTGGCCGTGGCCGACGCCGTGACCAACGCGCTGGAGAGCCTGGAAATGAGCTACCCGGAGCCGGATTTCGATCCGGCGGACTACGCGGAGATTGAATGAGCGCGCGGGCCTGCTAGACTGCCAATCATGACCATCAGCGTAGAACTCCTCTTCCGCAAGGCGAAGCCCCGGGCGCTTCAGTTGGATCCTGGCAGGATGTTAAGCGATGACGAGTTTTTGCGCTTTTGCCGCGAAAACAAGCCTTGGCAAATCGAACGCGAACCGGACGGAAACCTCACCATCATGCCTCCTTGCGAACCCATCACTTCGAACAGAAACGCTGACATTACCATCGACCTTGGAATTTGGGCCCGGCAAGACGGGACTGGCGTTTGTCTGGATTCCAGCGGCGGTTTTACCCTCCCCAACGGCGCCATTCGCGGTCCCGACGCCACGTGGTACAGCCACGAACGCTGGAACGCGCTTAGCGAGGCGGAGCAAAAGAAGGCGTTCCCCCGCATTGTCCCGGAATTCGTGATCGAGCTTCGCTCACCCTCCAACACCCTCGCCAGCTTGAAGAAAAAAATGGAGGAATACCGCGATAACGGCGTCGATCTCGGCTGGCTCATCAATCCGCCCAAAAAAGAGGTCCACATCTACCGCAACGACGGAAGCGTCAAGGTGCTGAAGAACCCGAAAACCATCTCCGGCGATCCCGTGCTCAAGGGGTTCAAGCTTCCCACCAAGTACTTCTGGTCCTGACCCATGGGCCTGCTTTTTCCACTCTATCTGCTCGGCGCGCTGGCCTTGGCCATCCCGGTTTTGCTGCATTTGCGCCGGCGGCCGCCGAAGGACCGGGTGGTTTTCAGCTCGCTCATGTTCCTGGACCCGCAAACGCCGCAACGAAAGCGGCGCAACAAGCTGGAGAACCTGATTTTGCTCGCGCTGCGGTGTTTGGCGTTGCTGTTGCTGGCGCTGCTCTTTTCCCGGCCCTTTTTCCGCGATCCCGACGCCTTGGCGGGCGCAAACCAAGGGACGGTCCGGGTGGTTTTGGTCGATCGCAGCGCATCGATGCAACGCGGCGGGATGTGGGAGGCGGCCGTGGAGCAAGCAAAGACCGTGTTAACGTCCGCAAAACCCGAAGATCAGCTCGCGCTTTTGGCTTTCGACGCCACCACGGAGACATTGCTGGGTTTCGACCAGTGGCGCGAGTTGCCGCCAATCAGCCGCCAGGCCGCCGCCAGAGAAAATTTGGAAAAATCCGGCGCCGGCTGGAGAAAAACGGCGCTCGACGCGGCATTGATCGAGTCCATCGGACTCATCGAAGACGAAACCAAGGGCGCCGCGGGCGAAAAGGAGATCGTCCTCATCAGCGACCTGCAAGACGGCGCAACGCGGACGGGTTTGGACAATTTTGCCTGGCCGGAGGACGTGGAACTGCGCCTGAATCAGCTAACACCGGAAAACGCCGGCAACGCCGCCGCTCACCTGGTTGCCAGGGCCGAAAACGAGGATGAGGAGGAGGAATCCGAGACAGCCGCGTTGCGAATTCGGGTGACGAACGCCGCTTCCTCCGAAACGGAGGCATTTACCCTGGCTTGGGACGGCGATCCCAAAAATGCGGTGGACGTCCGCCTGCCAGCGGGAGCCACCCGGGTGGTTGTCGCTCCGCCGCGGCCGGCGCCGACGAGCCAATTTCTGGAGCTTCGCGGCGACTCGGAAATGTTCGACAATCGGGTCTATGTTGCCCCGCCCGAAGCGCGGCCCGTCCAGGTTCTCTACGTTGGCGGCCGCATCGACGCCGGCGACACGAATTCGCCCCTGTTTTACCTGCAACGCGCTCTCAGCCCCACCGCAACGCTCGCGCCAACGCTGAAATGGGCCACGCCGGCGGAATTGACGCAAAATCAGGTCCGCACCGCCGATGTCATCGTCTTGGCCACCCAACCCAAACCCACCCAAAACCCGTGGCTCACGGAATTTCTCCGCGACGGCGGCCTGGTGCTCTTGGCGCTGTGGGAGGGCGGCGACACCCCCGAACTGCTCGATGCAGCGGGAATTCGGCTGCGCGAGGCCGAGATCGACGACTACGCGATGCTGGAGAAAATCGACTTCGAGCACCCGGTTTTGCGGCCATTTTCCGCTCCGGGGCTGCGGGATTTCACCAAAATCCACTTCTGGCGCTATCGCAGCCTGGAATTGCCGGATCCCGCGCCCGAAACCGTCCGCGTCATGGCCAGTTTTGATTCCGGTGATCCGGCGTGGCTGGAAATTCGCGTCGAACGCGGCCGCATTTTCCTCTTCACCTCAAATTGGGTGCCGCAGGAGAGCCAACTGGCGCTGTCCTCAAAATTCGTCCCGCTCATTTACTCGATGATGCGCGCGGCGGGGTTTGAAAGTGACGCCCGACGCCAGTTTTACGCCGGCGATCCCGTCCCCATCCCGACTCCGGAGGCGGAAGTCACCCATCCTGACAAAACCACATCCACCGGCCCCTCCACGGCGGATTTGCCGGGCGTTTTACACCATCCGCCACGGAGGAGAAACGCTGACCTGCGCGGTAAACGTCCCTTTCGAGGAAAGCCGGCTGGAGCCGTTGTTGCCCGAGGTTTTCGTCACCCGCGGCATCACGTTGGCGGGTGAAAACGGCCAGGGCGCCCCACCTGTGACCGAAGCGGAGAAAATTCGCTTGGAGACGGTGGAACTGGAAGCTCAGCAAAAGTTCTGGAAGTGGCTCGTTCTCGCCGCGGTGTTCGTTTTGCTGGGCGAAACGTGGCTGGCCAACCGCGGTTGGGCAAAAAGAAGCCCGGCGGATGCTGAACGGCAACCACGCCGGGCGTTGGGTTAAATTTAGGGAATTTCCGGCTTAGTAGCCGTAGCGGTATCCGTTGTGCCGGCAACTGCCGCCGCCATAGCGTCCCCCGCCGTAGCCATACGGGTTGCGGTTGCCGTAGTAGCCGCCGTAACCATAACGGCGGTCTTTTTGGCCTCCAATCGCCGCGCCGGCAATGGCGCCAAGGGTTCCTCCCACAACGGCGCCTCGTTCCGGGTAGTGGGAAACGGCCGCGCCCACGCCTGCGCCCAGAAGACCACCGGTTAGGGCGCCATTTTGGGCGTAGGTTTCGCAGGAGGTGAAAAGTGCAGGCGTTGATAGAATGGCCATCAAGCCAAGGAGTCGAAGAGGTTTGGGCATTGTCATTTTTTGGGCGTTTATGGTTGTTTAGGGTTAAAACAAAGGAGGCAGACGCAAACCCGCCCACCACTTGCGCAAAACGGCGCTGAAAAAATTAAGGGTTGGCGCAAACCGCGGGTTGGTTCACGATGGGGCGCGTTTTTTCCAACTTTTCGACCACCTCACCGAACGCTCGGTCTCATCCACTGTCCAACTCCTCAGCCAAAATGGGGTCCCCCGATCCAGCACCCGAATCTCTTCCCAATTCCCAGGCCCCCGGCCTCGGCATGTTCGTCGCGCCCACGCCGGAGGACCTGAACGAACAACTGCCGCAGTTCGAAATCCTGGAAATCCTGGGCCAAGGCGGCATGGGCGCGGTTTACAAGGCGCGCCAGCCAAAACTCAACCGCCTTGTCGCCATCAAACTGCTGCCCTCGTTTGATGGGCCCGACGAGCACAACTTTGCCGAGCGGTTTGAGCGCGAAGCCCAGGTGATGGCGCAGCTCCACCACCCCAACATCGTCATGGTCCACGACTTTGGCGAAACGGAGAGCGGGATGCGCTACATCGTGATGGAGTACGTGGACGGCGCGGATTTGCACGGCGCCATCCAGACCGGCAAGTTGAACGTCCGGCACGCCCTGGCGTGGATCCCGCAAATTTGCAGCGCGCTGCAGTACGCCCACGAACGCGGCCTGGTGCATCGCGACATCAAGCCGGCCAACATTTTCATCAGCAACGAGGGCGAGGTGAAGGTGGGCGATTTTGGCTTGGCCAAGATTGGCGGCGGGCGTCAGGAAACCAGCCTGACGGTGACCAACGTCTCCATGGGCACCCCGGATTACGCTCCGCCGGAGGCGCTGGAAGACGGCGTGGAGGTGGATCATCGCGGGGATGTCTACTCGCTTGGCGTGCTGGCCTACGAGTTGCTCACCGGCAAGGTCCCGCGCGGCGCCTGGCAAGCGCCTTCCAACCTGGTGGACGTGGATCCGCGGTTCGACCAGGTCATCGTCAAGGCGATGTTGCCGGATCGCGATCAACGCTACCAAACGGTGGCGCAAATGTCCGAAGCGTTGGAAAAAATCGCCTCCACACCTGCGGGAGCGGAAGCCGGGCCCAAGCAGTTGAACGTGGGCAACACCGGCCCGGTTTCGGTGAAGAGCGAGCGTCAAACGCCGGAAAAACGGGGCCTGAGCGGCGGTTTGATCGCCGCAACCGCGATTGGCGTGTTGCTGCTGATCGGCGCTTTGGCCGCGATCCTCACCCACCAGCAAACGAAGAAGCAGCCTGGCGATGTTGCGGCGGATGATTCGCCTGCGGCCGCGGATTTGGCAAAGCGACGCGGAAAAGGCGGCGGCGGAGCCAAGGGTGACCGCAGGCCGGACCAACGTCCGGGGCCCGGCGGCAAACGCCCGGGACGCGTTTTGCCTCAAACTTCGGACGATCCGGACCCCTCTCCGCCCAATCCCCGGCCAATCGCGGCTGCCCTGCGCGAACCGGTGCCCGAAGGCTGGATCGGCGCATTTCGCGACCTGCAAGAGGCGCCGGGCTGGACGTTTCGGCCAGACGGCCTCCACCTCGACGCGAAAACCGGCGGGCCACGCCCAAAACAGGCGCTAACCGCGGAGATGAGCGGCTCCTACACCATCAAGGCGTCGTTTTTGCGCAAGGAAGGCGCGGGCGACATCGTCATGCTGCTGCCCATCGACGGCGAGCGTTACGCGCCCCTGCATTTTCACGGTTCCGGCGAATTTTCCGGCATCGCCGGGATCGATGGCCGGCCGCTGGATGACGCGCAGAACCCCACCCGCGTTCCCAGCCCGGTGGAGACGGGCCGCAGCCATCTGGCGCAGGTAAAAGTGCACCTCAACGGATCGCGCGCCCGCGTTTCGGCGGAACTGGATGGCCAGCAACTCTTCCGCTGGACCGGAACCACGGATCAACTGCCCACCGCAGGATTGTGGCAGCCGGCGGACAAAACCAAGCTGGTTATCGGCGCGCAATCAGACACCCACTTCGGCATGGTGCAGGTTCGCAACGAAGCGGGGAGCATCGCGGCGCCAACGACGCCGATGGATTCCGGCCAATCCTCACCGCAAGAAGGCTGGATCGACGCTCTGGAGGGCCTGGACGTGCCCGCGGGCATCGTGCGCGGAGATTGGCGCCTGACCTCGCAAGGCCTGGAACGCCGCTTTTTCGACGCGGCGTTTTGTTTGTTCGAACTGCCGCAAAAACCGGGGACGGCCTACGATTTGAAGCTGAAGCTGCGTTGGATTGGCGACGCTCGGGAGAACATCGTGGTTATCCTGCCCTTGGGCGAGCGATTCATCCCGCTTCACTTCGCGATTGGCGGGGGCCAGTTTTTCGGCTTCCCGCTGGATGGCGTCTTGCCCTCAGACCCGGCAAATCGCACGCGCAAACCCAGCCCAATTCGGTCGGATCGCGACACTGCGGTGGAAATCCAGGTGCGCCGGCTGGATTCGAACGTTCGCTTGGCCGTGGGCGTGAACGGCCAGTTGATGGCGGACTGGACCGGCACGATCGACCGGTTGCCCGACCGCTCCCGCTGGACCATGCGCGATACCGGGAAAATCGGCCTCGGAGCGATGGCGCCCGCCCGTTTTTCCGAAATTCGGCTCCGAGACGCCACCGTTTTGAGCAAGGAAGCCATGGTGAAGCTCAACGACCAGTTAGGGCCGCTGAAGAGCGAGTTTGAAGCGAAAATCAGCCAGGTCGCCGATCCCGGTTTGCAGGCAAAAATCGACAATCTGCTCAAAAACTACCGCGGCGCGCTCAACCGTCTGGTAGCCGGAAATTCCGCCCCTGCCAAAGCCGCGGCGCAGCAGGAACTCGACCGCTTGGAAGCCGGCGAACCGATGGAAGCCGAGGACCCGCCCAACATGCCTGGCGAAGTGCAAAAAGTGCGCGCAGTGTTTCGGACGGAGATGGCCAAGCTGGAACGCAACAAACTGGCCGCCAACCTGCCAGCCCACACCGCTTACGTCAACGCGCTGCAGGAGCTGCGCAATCAGTACGCCTCGCGCGGTGGCTTGGCGGCCGCCGGCTACATCGGCACGCTAATCGAGCCACTGGAGGCGAAAATCGCGCAAATCCGGGCCTCGGCGCCCACCGGTTTGGCCGGATCGCAAGCGTTCGCCCAAAGCGCGGATTTCAAGCAAGCACTGACGCTGAAAAGCGGGCTGGAACGCAAACGCAAGGAATTCAGCCGCCCGCTCGACGATTTGCGGGACAAGTTTTTGGGCCAACTGCGTCGTTTAGCCAGCCAATTCGCCAACCAGGGCAACGAACTGGCCGCCGGCGCCGTTCGCGCGGAAATCGCGGCCCACGTTGGGGAAAATCCCGGTCCCGTGCCCGGTTCGCCCCGGCAACTCAAGGAAACGCGCGAACTCTTCGACCGGCAGAGCGCGCCGCTCAAAATCAGCGTGGAGCGCAAAATGTTCCCGCTGACGAAGGCCTACCTGACCAAGCTGGAGGAGATGCAGCAAAAAATGTCGCGGGCGGAGGATCCGGGACTGAAAGCGCTGAGCGAGGAGATCGAATCCACGCGCAACGAGCTGGAAAAAGTCGATCGCATGCTGGTGGAAGCGGGAGTGAGCGTGAACGGCTCCGATTTGCTGGTCGACAACTTTGAGCGGCGCGATTTCGGGCGCGAATGGCAAGTGGACGGCGCCGAGCTGAAGGACGGCCGCGTGACATCCCTGGAAAGCTTCAAAACACTCACCACCACCAAAGAATTTCGCGGAGACTTCAAGATTGAAGCGGACCTTGAGAAGGAGGGCGATTTCAACCACCCGGAGTGGGATTTCCGCATCGAGTTGGTGGGAACGGGCATCGATTGTTTCTTCCGGTTTGATACGGAAAGCATGGACGTGATCGTGCTCAACACCGTGGGCGCGGATCAAAAAGCCGCCTACACTCGGCCAGATCACCCGAACAAGGGCCGGGCGACGCTCACCCACAAAAACGGCAGGTTGCGCCTGGAGTTCAAGACCTACCGCAACACCTTGCAGACGGAATGGGTGCCGGCTCCCGGGCTAGACCGGACGAAGGTGCGATTTCACCTCGGTGGCGGGCCCAACTCACCCAGGCACCTGGACAATGTGCGGGTGGAGCAGTTGGATTGAGACGGTTTTTTGGGGTTTCATCCTTTCAGTGGACAACGCCATCGCCGGCTTCCACAATTTCCGCCGATGAGCCTACGCTTGCCCCATTTCCTCACTTTTTTCGCGTTTTCTACGCTGCTTCCCGGGCTTCGCGCTGAGGACGCGACGGCCACGTTTGAATCCAAAATCCTGCCGGTGCTGGAATCTCGTTGCACCAAGTGTCACGGCGAAAAACGGCAGAAGGCTGAGGTTAGGCTCGATGCCCTGAAGCTCGATCCGCACCTTTGGTACCGCGTCCTCGATCAGCTTGAATTTGGCGAAATGCCGCCGGAAGACGCTGCCGAGTTGTCCGATTCCGACCGCGCCAACCTGATCGAGTGGATTCGCGGGGAGCTAACCGACAAACTCGCCGAAAAGCGCCAAATCGAGGGCCGCGCCACCATTCGCCGCCTCACCCGCGCGGAATATTCCAACACCATCGAGGATCTCTTCGGCGTTCGCATCAATGTTAGCGAGCTGCCGGAAGACGCCCGCGTTGAGGGTTTCACGAAAGTGAGCACCGCCCTGCCCATGTCCACCGACGGCGCTTACGGCTACTACCGTGCAGCGCGCGAGTTGCTGGAAAAATGGATCCTGGTCAACGAGCCCAAGCCGGAGACCCAAACTCTGGAGGCGCGCACCCACCGGCTCGCAGCTTGCGAAAGCGGACAATCGCCGGGGCACACGTTGGTGTTGCCGGACGGTTGGTACGTCTCGTTCAACACCAACGACACCTCCGGCCGGCTCATCCACGGCAAGGGCGGGCGCATGGGGCCGGACAATCGGTTTAGCAGCGCCCGCATCCCCGGCATGCACAAGCTGAAGGCGCACATTTACGCCTATCAAAGCGAAAAACCGCTCATGGTCGGCATCTACACCGGGCACACCGCGGCCTACCCACAAATCATCGACCTGGTTGGCCTGATCGAAGCTCCGCCGGGCGAACCCGCGCTCATCGAGACCGAGATTTACCTGGGCAACCACCACTCCGGCGCCAACCGCATTCGGCTCATCCCCTTCGGCCTAGGCGAGCAGGTGCCCAAGAATTCGCAAGCCAGCAAGTGCAAGGGGCCGGGCCTGGCGATGCAATACGTGGAGGTGACCACGCCCAAATTGCCCGTGCGCGGCTTTGCTTGGCTAACCGAGGACTTAAGCCCCGAGTTGCGGACCGAGTTGATCCGCTACAAATCGCAGGCGCGGCACAATCCCAAGCTGAAGGCGGACATTTCCCGCTACAAATCCACCACGCGCGAGGATTTTCTCGCCACGCTGCGCCAAACGCTCCAACGCATCCTCCCGCGGCTATTTCGACGCGATCCACGGCCAGGCGAGATCAACGCTTTCCTCTCCGAAGCGGCGGCGCGAATCGATGCGGGCGACTTGATCCACGAGGTGTGGCTGGACGCGATTTCCGCGGCCCTAACCGCGCCAGATTTCCTCTGCGTCATCGAAAAACCGGGCGAATTGGACGATTTTGCCCTGGCGTCGCGCCTGGCCTATTTTTTGTGGAATTCGGCGCCGGACGAACGTCTCCTCGGCCTGGCGCGCGAAGCTAAGCTGCGCGATCCTGACACACTGCGAAAACAAACCGACCGCTTGCTCGACGACCCGCGTTCCGCCCGGTTTGTGACCGATTTTCTCGATCAATGGCTCGAACTGCACGCCATCAACGACACCACCCCAAATGGCCGGCTTTATCCGGAGTACGGCGACGATTTAAAGTTCAGCAGCCTCCTGGAAACCCGCGGAACCTTTGCCCGCATTCTGGCCGAAAACCGCAGCGTCCGCGAATTCGCCGCTCCGGGCTGGGTGCTGGCCAATGGCCGCTTGGCCGAGCACTACGGGTTGCCGGACGTCCACGGCGGCCAGTTGCGCCCAGTGCCTTTGCCCGCAAATTCGCGCTGGGGCGGTTTTTGGACCCAACCCGCAATTCTCAAGGTTACCGCCGATGGCACCAGCACCTCGCCGGTCAAGCGCGGGGTGTGGATGGCGCGCCGGTTGCTGGGAGCCTACATTTCTCCGCCGCCCCCTAACATTGAACCCATCACCCCAGACATTAGCGGCGCGAAAACCGTCCGCCAGCAGATTGAGTTGCACAGCTCTGAGGGTAGTTGCGCCGGGTGCCACCAGAAGTTCGATCCCTACGGCCTGGCGCTGGAGAGTTTTGACGTCATGGGCCAGTTTCGCACCAGTTACCGCGTGTTTGATCCCGAGGTGGCCAAACTACCCTGGCACAAGCGCAAAAACAGGCGCCAGTGGATGGACGGTTTGCCAGTCGATGCCAGCGGAGTGACGCCCGACGGCGTAACGTTCGAGGGGTTGGCCGGATTGCGCGACTGGCTCGCGGTTCAGCCGGAAAAGTTAGCCTGGGGCGTAACCTGGAACCTCGTCACCTACGCCACCGGCGAACCCTCCGGCCCGCTCGACCGCCGCGCCGTGCAGGAAATCGTCGATTCCGCGAAATCAGACGGCTACGGCCTGCGATCGCTGCTCCACCGCGTGGTGCAAAGCCAGGTGTTTCGCAGCAAATGATCGGCGGCCCAATAGCTCAGTACGCATTCACAACCGCATCGTGCAAATCCTGGAGCAGGTCATCGATGTGCTCGATTCCGACCGAAAAACGCACCAGCGAGTCGGAAATTCCCACCGCTTCGCGCGTTTTTTTGGGAACGGCGGCGTGGGTCATGCTGGCCGGGTGACAACACAGCGACTCGATCCCGCCCAGGCTCTCCGCCTTGGGGAACAGCCGCAGATTTTTCAGAAATTTCTGCGTTTTGGCCAGGCTTAGCCCCAAATCCGCGGTGACGATACCCGAACCGCCGCGCATCTGTTTTTTGGCGATGCGATACTGCGGGTGCGACTTCAAGAATGGGTAGCGCACCAGCTTAGCCGGCGTTTTTTCCTCCAAAAACCGGGCCACCCGCAGCGCGTTTTCGCAATGCCGCTCCATCCGCACCGCCTCCGTCTTCAACCCGCGCGAAACCAGCCAGCAATCGAACGGCGAGGGCTGCAAACCCAACGCTTTTTGCGCGAAAATCAGCTTTTCCTGCCACGCCTCGGAATTCGTGCAAACCGCGCCGCCCAGGCAATCGGAGTGGCCGTTGGAGTACTTTGTGGTGCTAAGCAGCGACAAATCCGCGCCCAGCTCGATCGGACGCTGCAGGTAGCTGGAGGCGAACGTATTGTCAACCACCAGCGTGCTTCCCGCCGATTTCGACGCCTGCGCGACTTTGGCGATGTCGATGATTTTGAGCAGCGGATTGGTCGGCGATTCGATCCAAACCAGGGCCGGAGAGAGGTCTAAAACCGCGCCGGGCGCGACTTTTTGCGTAAAATCCAGGTACTCCACGCTCACGCCGAATTTCGCGAAAACCTGGGCGAAAAGCCGAAACGTGCAGCCGTAGATGTTCTCCTCCGCCAGGACCAAATCGCCGGTTTTCAACGTGGAAACCACCGCCGTGATTGCGGACACCCCGCTGGCGAAGCTCGTGCAAAATTGCGCGCCCTCCAGCTCGGCCAAAGTCGCGTCCAGGTTGCGAAAATTTGGATTTCCAGAGCGCGTGTAGTCAAATCCGCCGGGGTTGCCGTGCTCGAAGGTGGAGGTCAGGTAAACCGGCGGAATGACTGCGCCGGTGTCGCTCGCAAAATCGCGGCCGGCGTGAATTGCACGGGTTTCGAATTGTTCGGGGTTGGGAGAAGCCACGCGGCAATCTTCGCTGAAAATCGGAATTTGAAATTTGAAATTCGGTTGACTTTCCGCCCCGCGCGTTGCCGCGTACTCCAACCTATGAGAATTCTTCTGATGGCCGCCGCCGCAATCCTAACCGCCACCGAAACCCACGCCGAAGAGCCGCTCGTGTTCGTCTCCGCGTTCGCTTCCGGCGAAAAAGGCGCGATCCACGCTTTCACGTTCGATTCCGCCAAAGGCGCGTTGCAACCCCTGGCGCAAACCGATGACGTGGAAAACCCGTTTTTCCTCGCGCTAGCTCCAGATCACCGCTTCCTCTACGCCATCCATGCCAAGGCCTTTGGCGGCAAGGAAAATGAGGAGGTCGCCGCCTACGCTCTGGAAGGCCGCACCGGCCGCATGAAGCTGCTCAACCGGCAATCGACGCGCGGTTCGGCCTCGTGCTACCTGGATGTGGACGCGACCGGCAAGAGCGTGCTGGTGGCCAACTACACCAGCGGCGACGTGGCCTCTCTGCCCGTCAAAGAGGACGGTTCGTTAGGCGAGCCCGTCTCGTATTTCGCGCACGAAGGCACGGGCGGCGATCCCAAACGGCAAAAGGGGCCCAACGCCCACTGCTTCGTCATCAGCCCGGACAACCGATTCGCCTTCGCCGCGGATTTGGGGATCGACAAGGTCATGAGCTACCGGCTCGACGCGGCCTCGGCCAAGTTGACGCCCAACGACCCGCCGTTCGCGAAATTGCCTCCGGCTTCCGGCCCGCGTCACCTCACCTTTCACCCCAACGGCAAGTTCGTCTACGTCATCAATGAGATGGCCAACACCCTCTCCGTTTTCGCCTACGCCGCGGAAAACGGCAGCCTAACCGAACTGCAAAACATCTCCACCTTGCCGGATGACTTTGAGGGCCGCAGCTACACCGCCGACCTGAAAATCACGCCAAATGGCCTGTTTCTCTACGGCACCAACCGCGGCCACGATAGCATCGCGACCTACCAGATTGGCGAGGACGGCAAGCTAACCTTGCTCGCCATCGAGCCCAGCCTGGGCAAGGGACCGCAAAACCTCGCCATCACCCCGGACGGGGGCCACTTGCTCTGCGCGAACATGCCCGGCAACAACGTCGTGGTCTTCGCCATCGATCCCGAATCCGGCGCGTTAATCAAGAGTGGCGAGCCGGTTGAGGTCCCCAAGCCGGCGTGCATCATGATCGTGCCATGAACCCGGTTTTTCGCGGTTTTTTCCTGCTTTTCGGCGTCGTTTTGCCGGCTTTCGCCGCGGATCCGGCTCAACCCACGGAATTTCGCCACGCCGGCATCCTCAGCGCCTGGGAAACCTACGCCGGCCGGCTTAGCTTCGGCGGCGGGCAAACATTGGCGCTCATCGACGACGGTTGCCGGCTGAACATGCCCGAATGGACCGCGGTGATGGAAAACGGCCTTCCCAAGGTGCGCGTTGCCCACGATGCGGTGGATGGCGACGACGATCCCAAGCACGAGGGCCGCGGCTATCACGGCTCGACCATCGGCATCCCTTCATCGGTCAATCATGGCGGAAAACGCGGCGTGGCTTACAACAACCAGTTAGCCGTGATTCGCGGCAATGAGTGCTGCCACTGCACAATCGCCGACAGCCGAGCCACCCTGGCCGCGGCCCTGCAATGGGTGCTGGACCACCACGAGCAACACGCCATTACCACGGTAAATTTAGCCCCGGTTGACGACAAAGAGCACGCCGAGCCCGTGCCGACGGAGATCGACGCCAAGCTAGCCGAGCTGCGCAAGGCCAACATCTGGGTTAGCGCCCCGGCGGGCAATCACCACTTCACCGGCGGCATCTCCTGGCCCGCGTGCCAGCCGCACTGCTTCGCCATCGGCGCGGTAACGCCGGGCAAAGACAAAATTCACCTGGACCGCCACGCCAAGGTGGCTCTGCTAGTCCCCGCACGCGCCACCAGCTCCTCCAACGCCATCGCCTGCGGCGCGGCAATGATCCTGCGCGAGGCGATCGAAAAAGGCGGCTACGACTGGAGCGCGGACGGCAAAACGCTGCCGGAGGCGATGATGGCGATTTTTCACAACACCGGCGTTAGCATCGAAGATTCGGCCACCAAATCGCGCTTCGCCAGGCTGGACTTGGCCGCAGCGCTGGCCCACGTTTTGCCGCAATGACCCGTAGCTTCGATTGGCAATCGAAGCCCATTGCCCCAGGATTCGATTGCCAATCGAATCTACAGCCATCCTCATCCCAATTCCGCGATTTTCCGGTTCATCTCATAAAACAGCCGCTCGATCGCCTCATCCGGGTCCTCGAGCATCATCCCTTCCTTGATCCCGCTGACAAAAATCCCAAAGCTGAACGGCGTGACCGCGGGCACGTCGATGAGCCGCCAGTCGTAGCTTAGTGCGTCGGTTAGGAAGGCGGTGGCGCGCTCGGTGTCCAGGTAGGTGTGCAGCGCTTCGCGGATGGCTTGCTCGATGAGCGGGTGATCGGGTTCGTGCTCGCGCAACACGCGGAAGAGGATCTCCGCACTCCAGCGCAATTGCTTGAGGCGACGCTCCTGGCCGGGGATGTTGCGCGGAACCATGAGGCCGGTTTGCGCCACGCCGCGGAAGTTGTATTGCACCAGCGAGGAGGTTTCCAGCGCCTTGCGCAGGTCGCGCTCGGCGTGTTGCGGGCGGAAGAGTTCGCGCCAGCTTTCCAGGTCCAGCGTCTGAAACGCGCGGATGCTGAGCAGGAAGCCGTAATCGTCGATCGTGACCATGGCGTTGCCGCCGGCGGCTTCCTTGAGCCGGTAGGCGATGATGCGCGAGAGCGCGTCGTTGGCGGCGCGGCCGATGAGGGTGTGGAAGAAAAAGTGGACTCTGTCAGGATCGGTTTGTTCATCGACGAAGCGCTCGATGAGCACGAAGTTGTCGCGCGGAATTTCGCTGAGTTTCTGCTGGTTTTGGAAGTGTTCCAGGACGGCTTCGGCGTTGAGCGTGGAGATGTTCCAGGTTTCCACGAGCCAATCCAGGGTGGTCTCCCGTTTTGTCTGCCCGAGCCGCTCGTGCATTGCCGTGCGAAATCGCGTAACTTCTTCGGCTAAGCCGCTGGCGAGCGGCATTTTGTTCGCGTTCCAGGTGGGAATGGTCGGTTGACGGCCGTCGGCAGCGCTCACGCTGATTTCCATGACGCCGATTTCCTCCAATTTCACGGTGCGCCCGGCAATGACGAAGACGTCGCCTAACGCCAATCCTTTGACGAAGCCCTCCTCCACGCCGCCGAGCCGTTTGTGCCCGAACATCACACTCACCATGCCCTCCGCGGCGATGGTTCCCACGTTGACCAGGTAGTCGCGCTCCACTTTTTTTGATGGCGTGACGTAAATGCCGTCTTTTTCCACGATTTTGCCAAACGTGTCGCGATACTGCCCTTCCAGCGCCTCTCCGCCGCCTTCCAGGTAGCGCAGGACGCAGTCGAATTCTGCGCGTGTTAGGCTCCGAAACGGCCAACTGCGCCTAACCAGCGTCCAAGCCTGCTTTCGCGTGACCCCGCCGCCCATGGCCATGCCCACGATGTGTTGCGCGATCACGTCGTAGCCGCTCTCCAGCGGTTTTACCGGGTCCAACCGCTTGCGCTTGACCATCTCCGCGCAAACGACGCATTCGATGAGGTCGTTGATGTTTGTGGCGACGAGCACGCCGTGGCTCATCGCCCTAACACTGTGCCCACTGCGCCCAATCCGCTGCAACGCGCGCGAAATCCCCTTCGGCGTGCTCATCATGATGACGGTGTCGATCGAGCCGATGTCGATGCCCAATTCCAGGCTCGTCGAGCAAACCACCGCGCGCAATTCGCCGTCCTTGAGCCGATCCTCGGTTTCCAGCCGAACGTCGCGATCCAGGCTGGAGTGGTGCGTCTCGATCTGGTGCGCGCAATGCGGCAAAACCTGCTTCAGCCGCATGCTGATGTTCTCGGTGGCGCTACGCGTGTTGCAAAAAATGATGGTCGAGCGGTTTTTTTCGACGATTCGCGCGATATCGCGAATTACGCGCGAACCGGTCCAACCGCTGGGCGGGTAAGCGGTTTTTCGGAGCGGTGTTAGGACCTCCACCAAGCTCTTGCGCTCGAAATCCGGCTCCACGATGTGGCAGCCGCGCCCGCCGCTCAAAAAGTTGGCCACCAGATCGAGCGGCGCGACCGTGGCGGAGAGTCCCACGCGGCAAAGCGGCTTTTCCGCCAACTCCTCCAACCGCTCCAGCGAGAGCATGAGATGGCTACCGCGTTTGTTGGGAACCAGAGCGTGAAGTTCGTCGACGATGACCGTTTCGCAAAAACGCAGCGCCTCGCGGTAAGGCTTCTGGCACAGCACGATGGCCAGGCTTTCCGGTGTTGTTAGGAAAATGTGCGGGGGCGATCGGCGTTGCTTGGCGCGTTCGTGCTGGCTGGTGTCGCCGGTTCGCGAGGCTACTCGAATGACCTCAGCCAAACCTAGCCCTTGCAGCGGGATTTCCAGGTTTTTGCGGATGTCGTAGGTCAGTGCCCGCAGCGGCGAGACGTAAACCGCGCGGATGCGATTGACGCGCAGTTTTTTGGTGAGGTGCTCGCGGTAAAGCCGGTCGATGACGCCCAGAAACCCGGCCAGCGTCTTGCCCGTGCCGGTCGGCGAAGAGAGCAGCACGGACTCGCGCGCCACGATCTTCGGCACGCATTGTGCCTGCGCCGGGGTCAGCTCACCGAACTCGGATTCGACCCAAGCAGCGACATCGGGATGAAGAAAATCGGGCACGCCTCAGTTCGCCCGATTTTGGTCCCGCCCGGCTGAAATTTTGGCCAGTGCGCGCTGAAAACTCACCAACCGGCGAATCATGGCGTTGTAGCGGCTGTGCGCGCGATTGCCCAGTTCCTTGGCGAGCAATTCGTAGAGCTTGTGCTCCGGCGAATCAGGAATTTCGCCGCGAACGTCGATGCCAAATTTGCGCAAACGCGGTGATCCGGCCGCCACCAGCATTGCTTCGGGCGTCTGACGCCCAGCCGCCAAATCCGCCAAACCGGGCAACACGAACTCCGCTCCCGGCAGGTCGTCGTAGTCTTCAGGGATCGGTTGCATGGAGGTTAACGAAGGCAACAACTTCAGCTTCGAAAGACTCCGCGTCAATGGCAGGGTATTTCAACAAATCCTCCTTCGCGTTTTCAAACAGTTGCAACAGCCGCGAAGGCACAACCAGGCCGGCAGCCACCATCTCGCGAACGTCGCCAAGGTCCTTGGCGAGGCCGCGTTCGATTTTGGCCAGTGCTTGCGCGTAGAAGTCGTAGTGATAAAAACTGACTTGGCCGTAGGTCTCAATCCAACGGCTACGATCCTTCCACCCTTGCAGCGCAGGAATAAACTCGTCCGGCGCAGCCAATTCGACGTTAATTTCGAGTTCATCTTTGAGCTGGGCGATTGCCTGGAAGCCCCCTGGGGGTGCTGGTTCAAATTTCAGGTCAATATCGATGGTCGTCGAGCGCCAACCGATCAACACCGCGCTTGCGCCACCCGTCAGATAAACATGCCCGGGCCCGGTTGATGCTTTTCCCAGTTTTTTAAGAAACTCCATCAGTCTCGAAGCTGTGACGGGTTTTCGCATTCGCGCCATCGTAACCGGTGAGGTTTGCGTTTGCAAAGATCCATCGCAGGGCGATCCAAGTCCGGCGACGTCGGGATGAAGAAAATCGGGCATCAATTTTTGCCAATCGCACAACTTGGCGAAGATCGGCCAACAATCAATATTCTGAGCCCGATTGTTCGCCGCCTTGGTTTGAGACAAGCGTCATTCTTCGCGAACCAAGCTCACCCGAATTTTGAGTTCCTCACTGGCAGGAGCCGCAAACGCACGGTCGAGCGCTTCGGATAAATCCGCATGGGCCTCAACTTTCACCCCGTGTTCCAAGCTAGAGCCTCCGCTGGAATTCAGCAGGCTTCGATTTCCCACTTGCACGCGCTCGGATGAATCCCAGCCTTTTTGCACGCCAAACTGAAACACGCGCTACGTCGGCAAGGCAACGGTCAGGGTGATTCCCGAGCCGTCTCCGTGGCGATGCGCTTTGAGTTTGATGCCTTCGGCGCCCGCCGGCAATTGCCTGGCGGTCTCCAGGATGACGCCGAGAAACGCCGCCGAAGTGAGCGACTTGCCTCGCAAGGCTTCGAGCCGCTCCGTCAATGCTTCGTCAGGCTTCGCGGAGTCGCGCTGGGCGAATTCGATTTCGTTGACGATGCAGGCCAGGCGGGCTGCGAGCACAGAAGTTGCGTCTTCGGCGGGATTCGCCGCCAATGCTTCGTTTAACGCGGGAAGCGCCCCCAAACCCAGGTTTTCGTAAGCCTGAACTGCCAGGTTTCGCTCGGATTCGTCCTTGGCCTCGAAGATGGCCCGCAGCAACGGTTTGGTGGTTTCGTCAGGCACGCGTGGAACTGTTTTTCGCGGCGGAACGGGCAACGGCGGCAGGTTCTGTTCGGCGCGCCAGAGGTTGATGGCTGCGATGCGTTGGCGGTCGCGACCGGCCAGGCTGGCGGAAAGGTCAAACGCGTACTTCTCCGGCCAGCGGGCGTTCAAAACGTGACCGGCGATGTCGCAAACCCGCGGATCGGAGAAGGTTTTGCCATTCCAGGTTCCACCAGAACCTTCACGCTCTTCCAAATCATCCAGCGCGCCGATGAGGAGTTTCTCGGCCGCCTGGCGAACTTCCAAGTTCATCGGTTTGCCTTCGTCACCAGGCTTGATGGGGCTCGCCGGGCCGAAGCCGAACGCCGTGAAGTGACCGCCAGCCTCAAAGGCGGAAACGATTCCTATCCGGCTTGCCAAAGCACGCTCGTCGTAGCCGGTTGCCAACGCGGTGACGGCCGCCGGATCCCCGCAGTTTGCAAGAAACAAGATCAACCTCGCTGCGCCGCCTTTTTCGTAATCCAGATCGTCCAAATCCGTCTCGGAGGTGCGGCGCAGGCGTTTTCCGTCGAATTTCTTCCATTCCGCGATCATTGCGGGGATGGCATCCGGAGATTTCCGCCCTAACAAAGCCTCCGCCGCGGCCACCCGGGTTGGCAACGCCGGCGCGTCCTTCATTTCCTGGCGCAAAAACGGGACGGGCGCCTCACCCTCAAGTTGCGCCGCCGCTTCCACCAGGTAAGTCCGCGTCCAGGGCCGTTTCGCGGCGGCGGCTCCCCGGGCGATCGCGTCGAGCGCCTCGATGAGCTGGGGAACGGCGTCGAATCCCAGCTTCACCAGTTGATGAGCCGGGCTTTGCTCGCCGCGCGGGTCCATGAATATGTTGCAAGAGCCGGGTTGGCTGATTTGCGCTCCGTTTTGATCGCGAAGCTGGAAGATCAGCTCCGCCACGCGTTCTTCTGTCGTCATTTCAGCCGGCGCCTTCCGCTGTGCGGCCTTGTGGGCTTCGTCCTCCTTTACCATGGATTTCAGGAGTTCGGCCGTTTCGTGGGCGCGCTCGGCGTGAGGGCTGTTTGGAAATCGTTCGGTGATTTTGCGGAAACGCTCCAGCAACTCCGGGCGACTGGTTTTGGGTTGGCCGAAATGCAGAACGGCAGCCCACATATCCGCGTGGCTGAAGTCTTGGGCCAAAACCTCTTGGAGTGGTCCGTTCGGGACCGGCCCGCCTCGCGAGTCTTCGCGCAGGGTTTTTGCGTGGTCGATCAAATCATTCGCCAAACCGGTGTGTCCGGCGGCATGGCAAGCGCGGGCCAGCACGAAAAGTTCCGCCCGCTCGGCAAGCATCTCACCCCAACGCCGCGGCCAGTCGTCGTCTTCCTTGGCAGCGGCTTTGGCGGAACTGAGGTGATCCCTGGCGCCTTGTTCCAGGTATAGAATTTCAAAATCAACCCGTTCGTGTTTCGCCGTAGTTTCCGGTGATTTTTGGAAGGTCAGCTCCGTCAGGTTTAACCGCAGCACGGTGAACTGGCTGCCATCCTCTTCTAACAAAAATGCCAGGATTTCCCGGTTGACCGGCGAATCGTCGTCGCGCTGACTCCACCAACCGGTCGTCACACGAACAAGTTTTCGCTCGGTAAAGCTAGGGTAACCTAGCGAATCGAACCACTCGAATGCCTGCGTCGTCTCCGTGCTAAGGCTGTTGTGACTTTGCGAACAACCCAAAAGCGTCATCGCAATCAATCCAGTGCAAACCACGGCCTTGCGTTTCATGGACACAGGTCTAACACATTGTCCGAATTGCAACAAGCTCCCGATACGCCAGCGAAGAGACGCGCTCCAGATCAGCCGGCCCGATTTTGAATTCGACCCAAGTCACACCCGCGGAAAAAGTTTCCACGCCCAAGTTTTCGCGCTACTAAGTGTGCCAGCCCGATGAACGATCAATTGACGCAAATCCTGGAAACCAAGCGCCTGGAAGTCGAGCGCCTCAAACCAAAGGCCGAGCACTTGCGATTGGCCGCGGTGGAGCGCAACGATTTTCGCTCGCTGTTCGCGGCGTTGTCGGCAAACCGGGAGCAGCTTTCCATCATCGCGGAGGTGAAGAAGGCGTCGCCGTCCGCTGGGGTGATTTGCGAGGATTTCGATCCCGTTCGCATTGCCACAGCCTACGATGGGGCTGGCGCGAGCGCGATTTCCGTGCTGAGCGATGAGACGTATTTTCAGGGGCATCTCAGCTACCTCACCAACGTGCGCCAGGCGGTTTCGGTCCCCGTTTTGCGGAAGGATTTCATCATCGACGAGTGCCAAATTTACGAAGCCGTGGTCGCCGGGGCCGATGCGGTTTTGCTCATCGTCGCGGCTCTGGAGCAGGAGCGCCTGATCCAGCTTTTGGACCTCGCTCACACCCATCAGTTGGATGCGCTGGTGGAGGTGCATGACCTGGAGGAAATGGAGCGAGCCCTGGATACCGACGCCAAAATTATTGGGGTGAACAACCGGAATTTGAAGACGTTTGAGGTGAATCTCGCCACCACCGAGCAGTTGAGCCAGGAAATGCCGCCGGACCTGATTTTGGTGAGCGAAAGCGGCATCAAATCCGGCGCCGACGCCCAAAAAGTCGCCGCGTGGGGCGCGGACGCCATTTTGGTGGGCGAGACGCTGATGCGCAGCGGCGACGTGGCCGCGACGATGGCGGAATTGACCAGAGCGTCCGCAACCGCCGCCGAAAGCTGAGCGATTCCGCCGTTTTCCCGCTTGCGCGAAATGAGGGCCGGTTCGATGGGTTTCCCAAAACTCACACCTTTGCATGAACGCCGAAGCCAAACTCAAAGAACTCGATATCGTCCTGCCCGAAGCTCCACCGCCCGGCGGCGTCTACAAGCCCTTCGTCGTCGTGGGAAACCTGGCTTACCTTTCCGGTCATGGCCCGTGGGACAACGGGAAATACCTCACCGGCCGCGTGGGGGATGATTTAAACCTCGACGCCGGCTACGTGGCGGCCCGCCAAACGGGGTTGGTCCTGCTGCGCACCATGCAAAATCACCTCGGCACCCTGGACAAGGTCACGCGGGTGGTGAAGTTGCTGGGCCTGGTGCAGTGCACGCCGGAATTTGACGAGCAGCCCCAGGTCATCAACGGCTGCAGCGAGCTGTTTCGCGACGTGTTTGGCGAGGACGGCGTCGGAGCCCGCAGCGCCATCGGCACCAGCTCGTTGCCTGGCGATATCCCGGTCGAAATTGAAGCCATCATCGAAATCGCGTGAATACCGAAAATTGGTTTGAAGCCGCCAACGTCGCGGACCTGAACTCCCCGGCGCTGCTGGTTTATCCGGACCGCGTCCAGGCGAATATCCGCCGCATGCTCGAACTCGTTGACGGCGATGTGGCTCGACTGCGTCCGCACGTGAAAACGCACAAAATGCCCGAGGTCGTGCGGCTGCAAATCGAGGCCGGCATCGGCAAATTCAAGTGCGCCACCATCGCCGAGGCTGAAATGACCGCGCAAGCCGGCGCCGGCGACGTTTTGCTGGCCTACCAGCCGGTTGGGCCCAACATCGCCCGTTTTGCCGCGCTAACCGCCGCACAACCGAAAACGCGCTTCAGCGCCATCGTGGATTCGCCGCAAATCGTGGATGAATTCGCGAAATTGGGCGGCGATTTTGCCCTGTTCGTCGATATCGACTGCGGCATGGGCCGGACGGGAATCGCCGCGGAAGACGCCCCCGCCCTTTGCCAAAAAATTCGCGAAACCAGCGGTGTGAGCTTCGCGGGAATCCACGCCTACGACGGCCACGTCCACCATCCCAACCCCGAAGATCGGCGGGCCGCGTTTGAGGCCGCGATGGAGCCCGTTCGCAAGCTCGTGGCCGAAACCGAGCCCCCCGAAGTCGTTGGCGGCGGCTCGCCCACCTTTGCCCTGCACGGCGAAAAAACCTGGCAATGCAGCCCCGGCACCACCTTGCTGTGGGACGCCGGCTACGGCACGAAATTCCCGGATCTAGGCTTTGAATTGGCGGCCGTGCTCCTCACGCGCGTCGCCAGCAAACCCGGCAAAAACCGCGTTTGTCTCGACCTGGGCCACAAGGCCATTGCCGCGGAAAATCCGATGGGAAACCGGGTCCGATTTCTGAATTTGGAAGGCGCAACACCGGTGATGCAGAGCGAGGAACACCTGGTGCTGGAGTTGGAAGAGGCTAACCGGGAAGCTGTGAACGTTGGCGACCCGATTTACGCCGTGCCCTGGCACATTTGCCCAACCGTCGCCCTCCACGAGGAGGCGCAAATCCTGCGCGATGGCGACTTTACCGGCGAAACCTGGAAAATAGCCGCCCGCGTGCGAAAATTGACCGTTTGAGATGCGGAATCCCGTTTAGCTGGCGAAATGATTTCCGTTTCGGAACAAACTCTACGCCCTTTGGCCATCGACCGCGCAAACACCGTCGTGAAGGGAGGTCAAAAACCCGCACGTTCGCGACTTTGGCAGCCAAACCTGGCTTTGTCCGTTTGGTTAGTTAGTTAGGCGGCGTCCTGGTTTTGACCTTTTGACCGTACTATTCGCCAACAATATTACCCAAATATGAGAGATCCGGGGTCAAATCCGGGTGATTTGGGCTCCAATCCGCCAGATCCAGGCCGAAATTTCGCGAATCGGGATTTATGGCGAAAACTCGCCTCTCTCAGCAGGTTCCTCCCGTTTCAGCCAACTTCATTTGCCTCCTGAGCTGCCGAAAACTGATCAGCTTTTTGGCGTTTTCATCCCAAAGGCGATAGGTCAGGGTCTTCAAACTACTCCACATCGTAAGCTGTGTGATCGTCTGAAACATGAGATCGGAGCGGTGGCAGCGCTCCAGATTGTAGTTGGGAATTCGCGAGCTGAGGTGGTGAATGTGGTGGTAGCCAATGTTGCCGGTGAACCATTGCAGCACCTTGGGCAGTTTGTAGAAAGAGCTGCCTTTCATGGCGGCATCTACATAGTTCCAGTCGTCTCCGCGCTCCCAGTAGGCGTCTTCAAACTGGTGCTGAACATAGAACAGCCAGACACCAACCGAGCCGGCCACCGCGGTGATTGTGAGTTGGATAAAGAGCCAGGGGAGAAACCCGAAAATGGCGCTCATGCCAAATGCCATGCCGACCAACGCCAGGTTCATGATCCAGACCGAAGCCTTGGCGCGGAGCTTTGCTTGGGGTAATGGAAAGCGGTGGTGGATGAAGAAGACGTAGAGGGGCGCGATGATGAAGAGAACAAAGGGGTTGCGCGCCAAACGGTAAGAAAATCGCCTCCAGCTCGAGGATTGGAGGTATTCCTGGACGGTCATGGTCCAGATGTCGCCCACGCCGCGTTTGTCCAGGTGACCGGTTGTGGCATGATGCACGCTGTGTTCCCATTTCCAATGATAGTAGGGCGTTAGGCTCAAGAGTCCGGTGACGAAGCCCCAAAAGTTGTTGGCGCGGCTCGATTTGAAGAAGGAGCCGTGACCGCAATCATGGAAAATGATGAAAACCCGAACCAGCAAGCCGCCAGCCAGGATCGCCAGGGGAATGGTAAGCCACCAGGAGATGGAAAGAGTGAAGGACTTGATCGCCCAGAGCGCTAGATAGGAGCCAACCGTGTTTACGAGTTGCCAACTTGCCCGCAAGGCGTTGGGTTTCTGGTGTTCGGCCACAATGGCTTTTCACTTTGCCTTGGATGGGTGAGGATTGGAGGAATTCATTTCAAAAAACTGAGTCGGTTAGGATAATACGCGGCAAAGCTATATGGTTAGCGTCTGCCGCGGCGGCGACTGCGGCCGGTGAATGAGGTTCTGCCGCCTCGGGACCGATTTCCCCTGCGTCTTCCGTTTTGGTTAGAATTGGGTGCAAATCCTCTCATTCCAGTTATTTTTCAGGCAGCGTCGGCGGCTGGCTCGTTCGTATTCGAAAGTTGATCAATTCATCGCGTTGCTTCTGAGCGATTCCATCGCGAGCCGAACGAAAAAAGCGCTTCCACTCTCCGTTTAGCTCGATGCATCGCAAATGTAATAGCATTTCAGCTCGCTCCCTGATCCACCGCATTCCCGAACAATCCATCCGCTCTCCTATGACGTAGCGTGCTGCTCCCTCAATCACTCCGCTGGCGATTACCAAATCCTCCTCGAGCAAGCGGCCATAAGCCATCATTTCTTGCCTCTTTTCCAGATAACCAATAATCTTCTTCGTCTTCTCGCGTTTTGCCTTTGTACCCGGCCCTCTGGCGGCGATCGTTTGCTGGTGCTGCCGGAGTTTTTTAAGCAATCGTGCAATTTTGCCCTGGTAAAGAGCTTCTCGCTGTTTCTCCACCCACTGGGTCAATTCCTCGCTATTTTCCGGATAGAAAAGACGTCCAAACTCCCACAGTTTTTCCTCCACGTGACGAATGTCTAATGCATGCGTTGAATTGGGAAAACGCTCAGCAATCCCTTTGTCGAAACTGAGTTCTCCATCACTTACAATGTGCACGCAATTGCTATTGGGATCAAATCCCCTGCGCTCCACTTCCTTCTTGGCCCAATCCATCATCACCGCTCTGGGAGCATAGCTGCCCCAGACTCGTTTGTTGAGAGGCCCGTGCAAAAGTCCGTCGTCCCCCCTTCTCAAGGTGTAGACAGCAACCAGAGTAATACTTCGCCCGTTCTTGCTCTTGTCGCCTTTTTTACGCCGTTTGCGTTTGCCCTTTGTTAGGCGGCATTGTTTGCCTCGGTGGCGTTGGCAGCCACAAGGGCAAGATTTCTTGGGCTGGCGTGGTCCGCGTCGTTTTTCCAACTCTTCGGCGGTCGCCGTCGGAGTTGCTTTGCCGTCTATTTCGATAACGATGATGTCGCCCTCAGGACCTTCGAACGCCGGCGGTTGTTCCATAAAGGGACCGGCATGCCGGCCCAGCCCAAGAACGAGTTCTCCGATGGTTCTTTGAGATGGCGACCAGTTGAGAAATGCCGAGCAGATAAGCGTGGCGGTCTTTAGACTAACCCGTGTAGCCAGTCTTGTAACAAAACTAACGATAGTTGGGCTAAAACTGTCAGCGAAGAGCTGTAGATGAATGTCCAATGGATAAAACCCCCGGCCGGTTTTGGTTTCTACATACCTTCTCCAGTAAGCAACTTTGCCAAATCTGGTAACCAGAGTGTGGCGGCAGGCGGATTTTAGGCGCCCGTCCGGACAATCTCTTAGATAGTCCTCCAGATCAAATGCTTCATGATGAGAGCGCAGAAAGAGCGCGACCAACATACAGCCAAGGGTGTTGAGCAACACAAACAACTTGTCTTCAAACTCTGCAAATGAGGTCGTTTCGGTGCTACTACAAAATTCTAAGACTTCATCAAACTGGGAGCGAAGTTTTGTGTGGAGGCTCTTGAGCTCAAATTCTTCTTGAGGAACAAAAGTTGCGAGCGTAGTGTTAGGCTGCTGGGGTAACGTGGGTGGTTTTGGTTCTGTTAGACTCACCCGCTAATTCTAGCTCGTTATCCCGGCTGCACCTGAAAAAATCCTAACAAAACCGAAATATTCGGCATTTTTAAGCAAAATTTCCGAAGAAACAGGAGTTTTTGCCTGGAAAATCAGGATTTGCACCCGTTAGAATTCGGAGTGGATCGCGATGCGCTTTGCTTGGAGCGGAAGGATTCTTCGCAGTGAAAATCGTGCTCGACATCGGTAGGCACGGATTTGCCCAAGAGGCGCTCGATGGCGCCGAGTAATCCGCGTTCTTCTGCAGAGCAAAAGGAGATAGCATCGCCCCCCGAGCCTGCCCGCGCGGTGCGCCCGATGCGGTGCACGTAGGTTTCGGGCTCGGTCGGCAAATCGTAATTGATGACGTGGGTGATGCCGTCCACATCCAGCCCGCGCGCAGCCACGTCGGTAGCCACAAGCACGCGGCATCTCCCGCGTTTAAAGCCGTCCAGCGCCTTGGTTCGCGCTGCCTGCGTTTTGTTTCCGTGGATGGCCGTGCCGCGAATTCCTGCCGCATCCAGTTTTTTCACCACCTTGTTCGCCATGTGCTTCATCTGGGTGAAAACGAGGACCTTACTCATCTCGCGGTCGCCTAACAACGACACCAGCAGCGAATTCTTGTCGCGTTTGCCAACAAAGAACACTTTCTGGTCGATTCGCTCCACCGCGGGCTTGCCCGGCGCAATCGTCACGCGCACGGGATTGCGGACCATCGTCTTCGCCAAAGCCTCGATTTTTCCGGACATAGTGGCGGAAAAGAAGGCCGTTTGGCGCTCGGCCGGGATTTTGGCGAGGACGCGCTTGATGTCCGGGATGAACCCCATGTCCAGCATGCGATCCACTTCGTCGAGCACGAAAAACTCGATCTCATCCAGGTGAATCACGCCCTGCTGCATCAAATCGAGCAAGCGGCCGGGCGTCGCGACGAGAATATCGACGCCACGGTCCATCGCTCTGACTTGCCGGGACTGGTTGACCCCGCCAAAGACGACGGTGTGGCTGAGGCGCAAAAACCGGCCGTAAGTCCGGATGCTTTCACCAATCTGGGCGGCCAGTTCGCGGGTTGGCGCCAGGATGAGCGCGCGTGGCGTTCCCCTCCCAGGACGACCCCCGATTTTCGCCAAGTGATGCAGCATCGGCAGGGTGAATGCCGCGGTCTTGCCGGTTCCCGTTTGGGCTGTGCCCAGGATATCGCGGCCGCGCAGGAAATGCGGGATGCATTGCTCCTGGATCGGCGTTGGCTCGGCGTAACCGTGCTGGCTCAGCGCCCGCTGGATTTTTGGGTGGAGGTGAGAGAATGCACCTGGCGGAATTGGTGCGTTCGTTGCGTTCGTTGTTGGCGGCTCCAGGCCGCAATGGTTTTGGGGCGCACGGGGTGCGCTTGCAGTGTTGGTCATATCTTTTCAGGTCCGGTAGTCTTACAAATCTCTACCCGCCGGACGCTTGGAAAAGAAAGGATCGCCAAAATTTTTGGGCGATTTTGAGGCCCGCCTGGTTCCAGGCGGGGAGTTATGGAGCAATTTCAGGGCAGCATCGCGCATACGAGCAGTTCAACTGCTCGGCAGCATGATTGAGGGGAGTCACGCCCCTCGCAGGAAACCAAGTAAGTGGCTCGAAACCACTTGGTTTTGGCGATAATTTTCTGGATTGAGCCTGTGTCAGTTGCGCTCGCGCGCCTCATTCACTTTAAGAGCCCTCCCCCCGAGATCGGCGCCATCCAGGCGTCTAATCACTTCCTCGCCGATTTCACGGGATGAAAGTGTTACAAAGGCAAAACCACGTGGTTTGCCGCTATTTCGATCGAGAGGGAAGTAGAAATCCTCCAGCGGCTCGAAGTCGGCAAGCGCTTGGCGCAAGTCAGCTTCCGTGGCCGAGTAGGGTATGTTCCCGATGTATAATTTCATAGAGTTGATCTATCCTTTCTAAAAACCTGATTGTTTCCCGACACGAATTGCACTGAAACCGGGGAAACATCGAAAGGATCAAACCACAGAAACGGAGAAAAGGCCTCGGACAGGTTAAGGCGATCCTCGCGGCGATTTCGCGGGAAGCAAGTGTTTTCGATTCTTTTTCGAGATCCCGGCCGATTCCGCTCGAACAACGCGCCGGGATCATCGACTGATTCGCCATGCTGACGACGCGTTTTGCTCCGAGCCCAACCGGGCGGCTGCATCTGGGCCACGCCTACTCCGCCTGGTTTGCCTGGAACCGGTCTCGCGAGGCCGGGGGACGCTTTTTGCTCCGGATCGAGGACATCGATTCAACGCGCTGCAAACCGGAATTTACCGACGGAATCCTGGAAGACCTGGCATGGCTGGGTTTGAGCTGGGAGGAACCCGTGCGGGTGCAATCGCAGCACCTGGATGATTACGCGGAAGCGCTCGCCAACCTGGAAAAACGCGGATTCATCTACCCCTGCTTCTGCACGCGGCGCGAAATTTTGGATGAAATCGCCGCAGCCGGCGGAGCGCCTCACGGAGCTGAGGGACCGGTCTACCCTGGCACGTGCAAACGCCTGACCGAGGCCGAATGCCAGGCAAAGCGCGAAAATGGCGACGCGTTCGCCCTGCGTTTGGACGCGGACGCCGCCTTGGCCGAAACCGGGCCCCTAACCTGGCGCGACGCCGCCGCGGGCGAGATTCCCGCCGCGCCGCGGGAGTTGGGCGACGTCGTTTTGGCTCGCAAAGACATCGGCACCAGCTATCACCTGGCCGTCACCGTGGACGACGCGTTGCAAGACATCAGCCTGGTGACCCGCGGGCAAGATTTGTTCCACGCCACGCACGTTCATCGCGTGCTTCAAGCCCTGCTGGACCTGCCAACGCCGCGTTACGAGCACCATCGCCTCCTCACCGACGAATCCGGTCGCCGCTTCGCCAAGCGCGACCAGAGCCAGACATTGCATGCCATGCGCCAAAGCGGGATGTCGCCGGAGCAGGTGTTTGCCAGGTTTACCTGATGCCGAAAGCCGGTTTGGCGTGAAGGATGCGCATTTTGGTGATACCCGTGGCCATGAAACGCACTTTTTTCGCACTTTTCGGCTTATTTAGCTCCGTTAGCCTCGCCGCCGCCGATCCCTGGAAACTGCTGGAGCCGCATTTTCGCGTCCCGGACGAATTTGCGGGCGATTTCGGCGATTTTCGCTCGCCGCTCGTTTTCGAAGACGGTTCCCAGGTTAAAACGGCGGAAGATTGGAAGCGGCGCCGGGCGGAAATTTTGGCGCAATGGCAGGATCTCCTCGGCCAGTGGCCTCCGCTCATTTCCGAGCCGAAAGTCGAGATCCTGGAAACCACCCGGCGCGAAAACTTCGCCCAGCACAAGGTCCGCTTTCTCTGGACGCCGGTGGAAGAGACCACCGGTTACCTGCTCATCCCCGATGGCGATGGCAAGCGCCCGGCGGTGGTGACCGTCTACTACGAGCCGGAGACGGCCGTGGGCCTCAAAGGCGAGTTGCGCGATTTTGCCTACCAAATGGCCAAACGCGGCTTCGTAGCCCTGTCCGTCGGATCCACGGGCACGACCAACGCGCGCACCTACGCCACCTACTACCCGGACATCGACAACGCCACCGTGCAGCCGCTTTCCATGCTGGGATGCGCCGCGGCAATTTGCTGGCACGTGCTGGCAAACCGGCCGGAAGTCGATCCGCAGCGCATCGGCATCGTCGGCCATTCCTACGGCGGCAAGTGGTCGATGTTCGCGGCGTGCCTGTTCGAAAAATTCGCCGCCGTGGCCGTCTCGGACCCCGGAATTGTGCTCGATTCCCGGCCCAAGCCGAACCCGAGCGTCAACTACTGGGAACCGTGGTACCTGGGTTGGCATCCGCGGCCCTGGCGCAAACGCGGCGTTCCCACGGATGAAAACCCAGCTCGCGGCTTATACCCCAGGTTAGTCGAACAAGGCCGCGATTTGCACGAATTGCACGCCCTGCTGGCGCCGCGGCCGTTTTTGCTCAGCGGCGGCAGCGAAGATCCGCCGGAACGCTGGCGGGCGCTGAACCACCTCGTGCGCATCAACGAGGTGCTAGACCACCAAGCGCGCGTTGGCATGACCAGCCGGCCCAAGCATGGCCCAACCTGGGAATCCAACGCTGTCATCTACGCATTTTTCCAGCATTTTTTGGATGGACCGGGATTCGCGCCTCCATCCCGTCCATGAAAGGTCCACGGTAGGCGGGTTGCATTCCAAGCCGGCCTACCCTCTCTTTGCCGGCATGCCGCAAGCCGTCCCCACCGCCAAAGATCCCATCTCCCGCCTCCGCGCCATCGTGCACGTCTTGCGTTCGCCCGGAGGATGCCCGTGGGACCAGGAGCAATCACACGAAAGCCTCATCCCCAACCTCATCGAGGAAGCCTACGAGACAGCCGCGGCGATTCGATCCGGTGATGCGTCGCAGATGGAGGAGGAACTGGGCGATTATCTGCTGCAGGTGGTTTTTCACGCGGAATTGGCCTCGGAGAGCGGCGCGTTCGACTTCGACGGCATTTGTGAGGTTATTTGCGAAAAACTGATCCGCCGGCACCCTCACGTGTTCGCCGAAAGCGCGGTGAAAACGACGGATGGGGTGCTGCGGCAGTGGGACGAAATCAAGGCCGCGGAAAAGGGCGCCGCGGCTGAGGCTGCGCGTTGCCTGGATGACGTCGGGCAAGAGTTTCCGGCACTGTTGCGGGCGCGGGAAATCCAGAAAAAAGCGGCAAAAGTGGGATTTGATTGGGATGAGAGTCACGAGGTGTTGGCCAAGGTGCGCGAGGAGGTCGATGAAGTCGCGGCCGAGCTGGCGAACGCGGAAAATCACGGCCGAATTGGCGAAGAAATCGGCGATTTGCTCTTCGCGGTGGTGAATTTGGCGCGGAAGGAGGGATTGGACGCGGAATCGCTGTTGGCAGCGGCGAACGACAAGTTTATCGATCGATTTCACCGGATGGAAACGGCTTTGGAACGATGCGGAAAGCCGCTGCAAGAGGCGAGCCTGGAGGAAATGGAGGAAGCTTGGCAAAAGGTGAAACTCGAAATCTGAAACTCGAAATTCGAAACTGCGCCAGCCTAACATGACCCCCATCGACATCCAGTGGCTCGGCCGCATTTCCTTCGCCGACGCGCTCGCCATCCAGGAAAAACTCGTCGCCCGGCGCCAATCCGGCGAAATCGCGGACACCGTGCTGTTTCTGGAGCACGAGCCGGTCTACACCATCGGCCGAACTCGCGATCGAACCAGCCTTCTCGACACCGAAACGCGCGGAATCCCGGTTTTCGAGATCAATCGCGGCGGCCAGGCGACCTACCACGGGCCGGGTCAACTGGTCGGCTACGTCATCGCGGATTTGGCTGCGATGGGCCGCGATCTCCACGTTTTTTTGCGCGCGATCGAGGAGGCGCTCATCGGCGTCTGCCAAGCTTCCGGGATCGACGCAATTCGGCGCGAAGGGCTCACCGGCGTCTGGATTGAAACGCGGAAAATCGCCTCGATCGGCGTCGGTGTCCGCAAATGGGTGAGCATGCACGGATTCGCCATCAACGTGACGCGGGATGTGTCCGGATTCGACGCAATCGTGCCCTGCGGCATCTCCGGCGTGGAGATGACCTCGGTAGAAGGTGAGACCGGCGAGACCACCGGCGTGCGAGAGTTTTCCGAACGATTGGAGCCTCACCTGCTAAGCCAACTGAACGCGCTTTCGGCCGCATGAACCAAGCTGGCATAGACTTGATTGGCCGGAGTAATTTTGGTAGAACCAGGGGCATGACTTGCCTCCGGTTGTTGCTTGTTTTGGCGGTTTTGTCAGGCTTCGGCGGAAGCTGGGCTCCGGCGGCTGAGCCGAGTGAAACGGCGCGGAAATATCTGGAGCGCTTGCGCGAAAATCCGCGCCCCGGCGTGATTTTGGATCGCTTTCACGCGGCTTGGTTCGAAACGGGGAGCCGCGCGGAGTTGACCGCATTTTTGGAGGCGCAAGCGGAGGCTGGAACGGCGGAAGATTGGATGATCCTGGGTTTCGTCCGGCAGCGTCACGGCGACGCCGGCCATGCTCGCGAATCGTTCGACAAAGCGGCGGAGTTGGCCCCGAAATCTCCGCAAACCCAGTTTTGGCGCGGCCGGGCGGCGATGGAGCGCGGAGATGCGCCCGCAGCGGTGGAGGCGTTTCGCCGCGTGCGCGAGTTGAACCCGGCCGATGCGGATTTGGCGGCGAAAACGCTGCGTTGGTTAGGCCGCGCGTCGATCGCTGCCGGACAAACGGAGGAGGCGCTGAGAATTTGGGACGAAGCGATCGCCAAAGCGCCGCAGGACGAGGAATTGCGCGAGGATGTGGCTGAGTTGCTCTGGGACGGCGGGCAGACGGACGAGGCGATTGGCCGGATGCGCGAGTTAATCGCCAAAACGCAGGATCCTTACGATTCGACGCAGAGGCGGCTGCGTTTGGCCAGTTTTTTGGAGCGAACCGACGATCGCGGGGGCGCGCTGGAGATGCTGCGAGAAGCGCTGGGCGCGAGTGGGCGGGACAGTTGGGTGGCACTGTCGATTTTGGATCGATTGAACGCGATGTTCGGCCGCCGGGATGATTTTCCCGGGTTAGCTGAGGAGTTAGAGCGGTTGTTGGAGCGCGAGCCTGGCCGCCGACGATTGCGCGAACGCTACGCGGCCACGCTGGTGCGCCTGGACCGCGTGGAGGAGGCCATCGGCCAATGGCGCGAAATTCTCGCAAAATCTCCGGGCCGGCGAGAATTGCGCGAGCGATTCCTGGATTTGCTCCAGGTTGCGCGCAAGTGGGACCTGGCCGCGCGCGAATGCCAGAGTTTGCTGGCGTTGCATCCCGATGACGCCGGGCTCATCCTGCGTTTGGCCAGGTTGGAGCATCGGCGCGGGCAACGAGACGCGGCGATTGCGCAGGTTCGCCGGTTTTTGGACGCAGCCCCGGCGCAACTCGGCAGTTTTCGCCAAGCGGCGGACGTTTTGGCTGAGTTTGAGGCGTTAGGCAAGGCGGAAGCGGTGTTGCGCGAAGCGGTGGCGAATTTTCCTGATGAACCGGTTGCTCGCGAGATGCTGGCCACGCACTTGTTCGCGGTCGGCAAGGAGGAAGAAGCAGCGGAAATCCACGCGAACCTGGCAAAAACCGCGAATCAGGCCGAGCGCGTCGTGCATTCCGCGCAAATCCTCACGAATCGCGATTTTGCGCCAAAAGCGGTCGAAATTCTCCGCTCCCGCGAGGCCGATTTTCCGGATCATCGAGGCTTGCTGAGCCAGTTGGCCGATTCCGCGAGATTGGCGGGCCAAACCGCGCTCGCGTTCGAAAAATCGCGGGCCCTCATCGATTTGGCCACGACGGTGCGCGAGCTGGAACCCGCGCTGATTCGCGCCAAGAGCCTCTTCCAGTCCCAGCTCGCGGATTTCTCGTTCGAGGGGCCAAATCAGCAGGTGCTGCAAGCCGAGTTGCTGGATGCGATGGGCGACCGGGCGGGCGCGATGCGGGTTTTGGCGAAGCTGGAGGCCTCACCGGCCGCTCGGACGCGACAGTTCGCCCTGTTCCAAAAAATGCGCCTGCAGCGCCGCGGCCGCGATTGGGCGGAGGCGGCCAAAACGCTGGAAACGCTCATGACCGAGGACGGCGGCGGCAAAATCGAGTGGATCGGCCAAATGGTCGCGCTGCACCGACAGGCGGAAAATTGGGAGGAAGCGCTGAAGTGGGCTCAAGCGTGGAAGAAGCGCCTGCCCGGCCAGATTTCGGCCTGGAGAACGGAGGCGTCGATTTTGAAGAAACTGGGCGATTTTCCCGCCGCGGCCAAGGTTTTGCGCGAGGCGTCGCGCCAATTTGAGGGCGATTTGCGCTTGCTGCACGAGCTGGGCCAAACCTACCTCGATTTCGGGCAATTCGAGCTGGCGGAACCGGTTTTTTGGGAAATCTACGATCTTCAGCATCAGCAGGAAGCCGCTGTGGCCCGGACTCGCACGGTGACGCAACTTTTCGAGATTTGCGAGCGCCTGGCGGGCGGACGGCAAGCGTTGATCCGCCGTTTCCAGCAACGACGCGATGGCAACCGCCGATCGATCGGCCCGGTTTTGGCGCTGGCGGAGATTTACCAACTGGCCGGCGATACGGAGAAGTGGCTGGAGGCCCTAACCGACGTCTCAAACCTGGATCCGGAAAACGCGGCGTTGCGTCTTCAACTGGCCAGGGCGCTGGAGGAAGAGGGGCGATGGGAGGAGGCGATCGGCAAGCTGGAGGACGTCAACGCGCCGGGCGCAGCGGAGCAAATCGCGAAATTGCGCTTTTTCAGCGGCGATTTCGCAGGAATGGCGCAGCACGTGATGCGCAGCCTGGAAGCGGGAAGCATGACCGTGAAACGCGCGGAAAGCTCAGCGCGGAGACTGGTGGCCGCGGGCGAATTCGCGCAGGCACAGCGGATCGTGGAGGCGCTCGCGATGACTGCCCCGGATTCGGCGAAATGGCGGCTGTTGGGCGGAAAAATCGCGCTTTATCGCGCCGAGCGGCACCGCGCCCTGGAGCAATTTTTGGCGGCGGTTGAATGCGGAAAACACGTCCCGGAGGTTTGGGACGAACCGAGGCTGGGGACCTTCAGCCGGTTTGATTTTCCGGAAATGACGCAACTGTTGCTCCAATCCGACGCGCGCCGGCAAATGGTGGAGCCCGTGCTGGAGCGCATCACGGACAGGGCGCTCTACCTCCCTCCAAATCGCGATTTTCCGCAAGCAGCGGACGATCGCGCCGCGGTGCATCAGGCCCTGGCGATCGTCCAGGTACTGGCCGCGAAAGCCGAAGAGAAATCCCGCCACCGGCTGGCAGCAGAACTGGCGAAACGCGGCGTCCCACTGCCACTGACTCGCGCCCTGAGGGTAACGGGGTGTATGCCCTACCCCGTCCTGGCGGAAAGATTTCCCGATGACGCCGTCCTTTTGGCGTGGGTGGCTGCCAGGGCGCGTGTGAAGCTCAGCGTTGCCGAAATCGAACGCATTTTGGCGCCCATCACCCCCAATTGGCCATCCATTTGCTCACCCGGGGAATCGTTCAGCGCCAGTATCCCGCATCCGCGTTGGAGGCAAGCGTTTTGCCGCTTCTTGCTGCCGTGGACCGGCCCAGAGCAGGTGTGTTGCAGGCCGTTCGCGAATTGTTAGAGCCGGCCGATGGAAACGCCCGGGCGAGGTTGCGGGCCAAGGTGGCGCAATGGCAAAAACGCGGCGCGATTCCCCCGAAAACTGCGCCGTCGGTTTGGGCGGCGTTTTCGCGGAAAGAAGATTTGGCCGACCTAACCAAATTGATTCAGCACGAGCTGGATCATCCGGTGAGGCGCCTGGCATTGGGAGAAGTGTTCGGCAGCGGTTGGATTCCTGTGCATCTGTCCGATTCGTTGGTTTGCCTGCTACAACCGCGGCAAGCCAATGCCGAGGACACTTTGGCGAAGCTCCTCCGCCATGACTTCAATCGGCTGGATTTCACGCTGGAAATTGCCGTCCGGCTCCGGGATGAAGCGCGGATTGCCGAACTTTTGCCAAAAATGCTGGATGCCTCTCAAACCGAGCCCTTGGCGATTCTCGCAGCGCTTCGCCACCAGTTCAATTCTGGCGCTAAAGTCGATTTTTCGGCTTATTTCGAGCGTCTCCGGGCAATGGACCTGAACGCGGACGCGCAACGCCAGGCGGCCATGCTGGCAGTGGCGGTGGGGATGCCAACCGCTGGCGGCGAGGCGCAAAGAGACCGGCTCCGAGAGCTCTTGCGCCAGGCTGCGGCCGGCCTGCCGCCACCTGCCGACGCCGCAGCAATCTACGTGTTTGCCAGGGAGTTGGGAATCATCGGGGAACCGGCTTTTGCGCGGATTGTTAGGAGCCTCAGCCCCAGAGCACAGTTCGTGTCAAACCCGATTCCGCGCTGGGGTCAATCCTCCAATTCGCTGGCACTACGCGCCATCCAACTGACCGGGGAGCAACGAATCGACGTGGCGGTGCGAAATCTCGCCGCCTACGCCAATTTGGCCGGCCGCATGAGGCTTGGGGTTCGCGAGTATGCGGCGCCGGGGCTGGAAGAGCGCTTCCAACAAGCTTTTGGGGATGAGGCCGGCCAAATGACGACGCAGGCGCTAGCGTTGTTGCAGCCCGATGGCTCGGATGCGCGGAAATTGGCGTTTTACGGCGCCGCGGCGGATTTATTGGGCCAGATGGACCAGGCAAAATCCGCCTACCTGGAGGTTTTGCCGCGCGAACCAAACCCACGGCAGATTCTGGCCCGATTGTTCCGGACCTTGGCCACAGACGAGGAATTTGACGCGTTGTTTTGGACCCTGGTCAAATACAGCCCCCACCTGGATGACAACCAACGCGGGCGGCTGAATGAAAGGTGGGGACGACTCGAAAACTGGGACTTGGCCGATGTGAATCAGGTCGGCGAGAAATTGCTCAGCGCGCCGTTTTTTCGCTCGTTGGACCAATTCGATCCCGTCCCCATCGATTTTCAGTTCCCCAACCAAATCGAACGATCCTCCGCGTTCCGCACCATGGTTTGGAAAGGCCAGGCCCTGAAACCGAAGCAGCGCAAGGCCTTGCACGACCACATTCACGCCAATGGTCCGGACACGTTCGGGAGCCACTTTTTCCGCTGGTGCATCGGCGGCTACGACTTCGAAAAAGGGGTGAAACGCTACCTGGCCCGACTCAAAGAACTACCGCTCTCCCAGCAGGCGCCCATCGCGGAGATGCTGGCCCGCCGCCTGCGTTTTGGCTGGGATGCGGAGATGGAAACCTGGATTCAGCAGGCCTAGCGCGAGGAATTGGAAGCGCAGGCCAGGGACCTCTTCAACGACGTGTATCACCTGCTGGCGCTGGGTTTTGACCCGGAAAAGGCACCCCACATCCGGTGGTTTGAGCCCTACCTGGACGACGAGGCGATTTCTCCCCAACTGCGCCTGGCCATCGCCAACTGCATCCGAATCCCGAGAAGCGAGACCGGAAAATTTCCCGTACTCCCGCTCGAAATCGCGCGGCGGACGCTCTTGTTTCAAGTGCCCGGCTATGAGGCCGGGAAACTGCGATTTGGGGACCTGAACCTCCGCGAAGGGCTGATTTCCCAGTGGAAGCGGGACGACCCGCAATGGCTGAAGGATGCGCGGGCCGTTCACGCGTCGGTTTCGGCCAACGGCAGGGTCAAGGACAATCGATCCAGTTTTTTGGAGCTTTGCGCCCTGCTGGGAGACACCGGCCAAATGGATCGGCTGCTGAAGCAGGGCGTTGCGGCTCATCCGGAGATGGCCGTCCGTCTGCTGCAGAGCGGACGGCTGGACGCGCTCAAACGATGCATCGAGGCCTTGGGTCCCAGGCTGAAAGTGAACGGCGAGTGGAGCGATGAAATTCACGAACCGGTCGAAACTTTGGTTGCTTCGTTAGAGCCGCAACTGGCCTGTTTTGCCGCAGCGCTGTTCTACGCGTTGGAGGATTCTCCAACCACGCCGCCGAAGATCGATCGCGTCCGGCGGTTGCGCAAATTGGCCGAGCGATTTCGGGCGACATCGTTTGAAAACGCGGACCTTCGCCGCCGGGTGATCGAGGCGCTCGGAAGAGAACCGGAGACTTTTTTAGGGGCATTCGAAACTCAGTCCCAGCCGCCCGCCATTGACGAGGTGACGAACATGTAAGGCGTCCACCAAACCAATTCCGTAGCCTTCCAGATCATTCACCAACGAGCCGCGTCGGGCAACGCAGCATGGATACGCCAACACGGCGCGATTCGCGATTCCACACCGAGCCGGAGAAAACCATCAGCCGGTTGCAGGAATGGTGGGGGAACGGAGAGATGAAGCGCGAAGTGATGCAACAAGCGCTGATGACCTCCGCCCCGTGGACGCTGTTGCCGCTGATCAAGCGCGGATCATAGAATGGCTCGCCGATCTGGAGACGGCGGTTGGCGTAGCGCTCGGCTTTCGCTTCATCCGCCTTGGAACCGGCGGGCAAGATTTTCCTACAATCCCATACAATCGATAGCTTAACGATAAGGAAGAGCTTTCTATCTCTTTTAGTTGTGCTCCAAAAATAGATCTAAACGATTCAAAGTGCTCTCCTACCTGTTGCCTTTTGTCTGTCGCTTCAAATGTAACACGGATCTCAACAACGTAGGTAATCTCACTGCCAGCAGCATTGCTAAACTCAATTTTATCTTCAATCGAAATTTTCGATGGGCAGTTCAATGAATGCCTATAGAGTTCCAGCAACTCCGCATGTGAATTTAGAGCTGCCAGCCTCATCGAACTATTGGCTTCGCATTCCGATAGCCTTGCATTCATAACAAGAAAGAAAGCAGTCCCACCAAAATATGTTAGAACTATGATAGCTAGCAAAATTTCAAAACTGTTGCGATGGAGGCGCTCTTTCATCCTCTGAATGATTTGCATTTTTCCTTTACTCGCTTGATCGCCTCTTCAAAGCCATCGATCACAGCCTCTCGGTATTTATCGTGGCCTGATGTCTCAGCCGAAGGCGCTTTTAGTTTTCGAAATTTGGTCGAGATCTACCGCGCCGTCGCTCTTGCGCACGTAGGCTTGCCAGTTTCCCGTGGGATCGTTGGTGAGGGCTCTTTTCAGCAGTCATACTGTTTAATCTAAACTTCCCACAGCATCTTTTTTTGTCCGTTCATTTCTGATCCTGTTGGCGTGTGGGTTCACTTTCCGGCTCGAAAGACGTGAGTAATACGGCTCAAATCAACAGTGCCGAAATGGCGGCTATCGAAAGCATTGTGGCTGTTATCTCCTAAAATGAAATAGCACCCAGAAGGGACAATGTTTATCCCCTTCGAATGACAGCCCTGCTCACTTTGGAAATATTTCACATGTGTTAGCTCCACAGGTTTTACTACAGTTTTGCCATCGACTGTTAGTTCACCGAATCCATCGAATTTCAAGCTCTCTCCGGGCAAACACACTACCCTCATTGCAAATTTGCCTTCTACGCCGGCGTCAGATGGAGGTTCAAATACGACGACATCCCATCGGTTAGGTGTCGCGCCTTTGAGTGGCGTCACATGCACTACGTCCCCTTTTGAAAAGGAAGGCTCCATCGCGGAAGATGTGATTTCATAGCGCGAACAAGAAACGAAAATGCTTGTTAGAAGGAGTAACGAAAAAAAAATCGGCGGATGTGTCATTTTTTGCATCGTTAATGGTCGAAAAATCAGTTCCAGTGGCTACCTTTTTGGCCCAAAGTTTCCCACCCTTCATGGTTCGGTTGGAGGTCCAATTCGGGGAGAGTAGTAGCGAAATCCATAGTCATACCACCCTGTTTCCGCATCCAGGAACTGCCCCTGAAACCCAAACGCCACATCAAAGCTGCTCCCTATTCTCTCACAAAAATCTGCCGCCATGATGCGCCGAACGCCAAAACCACTAAATAGCGCTCCTGAACAACGCCAAGCTTGTCGAACACCGCCGACGGGCTGAAGCAATCCATGGCGCAGTAGAGCCGCTCATCGAGGACCGGCAAGGCGTCCGTCTTGCGATCACGCAAAATCAATTCGTCACGGTAATTGGGCCGCGCTCCCCAAAGATGCTGCCGCTCGGCATCGGTTGAAGCATCGATCCGCTCCTTGAGCGGTTTCCACAGATTCGAGTAGTAACTGTGCCGGGTCACGCCGCTCGCCGTCTTGGTAGTTCGACCGTCATACCGGTAGGTACGGTTGGAAGCCCGGTTGTAGCCGTATTGGATGTAATCGTCACCGGCATCGCTGACCGGTTGAGCGGCATCTTTGATGTAGGTGAGTTCCACGCTGGACTCAGGATACTCGATTTTTGGATACCTGTCCAGTCCGGCGTAAGTGTAGTAAGTGTAGTTAAGTGTAGAAGTGTAACTCGGGTAACTTCATCAACCCTGACACCAGTCTCAGCAGCTTGTAGAATTGATCCCGGTTCAATTCCAACTCCGCCATGCGCTCGAACAACTTCACTTTTTCTTCGGCCCGAAGGTCGATGTTTTTCTGCGTTTCCAAGGTTTTGAGATGCGCGAAGATAAAGATGGCGGCAGGATTCGTGCTGGTTTGGAAAAAGTCGTCGCCGCAGCGACGCGTGGCAGTCAAGCTGAAGCTCCCTGGAGCGTTAATCCGCGGTTTCTCTTGCCAGGATGGGCGATGGCTCCCAGGTTTTGCGGCATGAAAACTCCGTTTTTCGTCCTAACCCTCTTCCCACTGCTCGCCCTGCGGATTTTTGCGGGTCCGGCGGATTTGGCGAAGCAGTTGCTGGAGCGCGCCGAACTCAATCGCGGCCTTTGCGCGGTGGCCGGCGCACCGAATGACCTGGCGCTGGAATTTGCCAAAGCCAGCGAGCTGCTCGTCCACGTTCGCCACCCGGATCTGGCCGTGGTCGAACAACTGCGGCAAGCCGCCGATGAGGCCGGGCTCGACATTCAGCGCCTGGCCGCGGAACAGGGAAATTTGGAAACCTTGCCTTACGCCACCAACAGCGTCGATTTGCTCGTCACTCTGGGCGCGACGCCAGTGGGCGAAATTCGCCGCGTTCTGCGCCCCAAGGGCATCGCGTTGATTGGCGCGGCGACGCAAAACGAGTTGCTGGAGATGTGGTCGCACGCTGCCACCAAAACGTTCACCGGCGAGGGGCTGGCCTGGATGGAATGGCGCAAACCGCCGCTGGAAGGGGCCGACGAGTGGTCGCACTGGGAGAAATCGCCGGCCAACAACCCGGTTAGCCGCGACCAGCACATCAAGGCGCCCTACATGACCCAGTTCATGGCCGAGCCCTACTACATCGGCATGCCGGCGATCACCACCGTGGCCGGCGGACGCACCTTTTTGGCCATGGGCCACATTGCCCACCACGAGCGCGAGTGGGAGATGCTCAACCGCCTCATTGCGCGCAACGGCTACAACGGCCAAATCCTGTGGGAGCGAAAGTTGCCGGACGACTACCTGGTGCATCGATCCGCGTTCGTCGCCACCAAGGACACGTTTTTCATGATTGACGGAGACCACGTGCTCAAGCTGGACGCCCGCACCGGCGAGGAACAGGGCAAGCTGGAAATTCCGGCGCTGGAGGGCGCTTGGAAGTGGATCGGCATGGTCGATGGCGTGCTCTACGCGTTGGCGGGCGAACCCGGGCCGGGCGTGGAGACGGTGAAGGGAAATCGCGCGCTTGGCGGCTGGAGTTGGGGAGATTTGAGCAAGGGCTACTACGGCAAGCGCATTCCGCACGGCTTTGGCGACCAAATTGCGGCCTACCACGTGGCCGATGAAGAGGTGCTGTGGATGCACCGGGAAGAGTCGCTCATCGATGCGCGCGGCCTGGCGATTCAGGACGAAAATTTTTACCTCTACTGCCCTGACAAACACCTCAGATGCCTGGACCGGCAGTCCGGCGAAATCCGCTGGACCAACGCCAAGGAGCTGGATTTGAGCCTCATCGAAGAACCTGGCAAAGGGCTCACCTCCACGCCCGGCTGGCGCACCCAGAGCATCATCGTGGCCACGCCGGAGGTTCTCGTGGTTCAGGGTCAAACGCGGATGAACGTGCTGGGCCTCTCGACCGGGGACGGATCGATGCTGTGGCACAAATCCAAGGTCACTAACAACCCGAACGCCATCTTCGTGGATGGCGAGGTAATCCTGGGCGTGGGACCCAGCGGCAGCCATCTGGCCATCGATCCCCTAACCGGCACCGTAAGCCGCGATTTGCGCTTCTACAAGCGCGCCTGCACCCGGCTCACGGCCAGCCCGGACTCCTTTTTCACCCGCGGCGAGGGCATGCAGCGCATCGACCGCGCGACCGGCCGGGTAACCGTGGATGGCGCGGTGCGGCCGGCCTGCAACGACGGCGTCATTCCCGCCAACGGCCTGCTTTACCTGGGGCCCTGGGCTTGCGATTGCAACCTCTCGCTCATCGGCAATGTCGCGCGATGTTCCGCGGGAGATTTTCGCTTCGATCGCGCCGTTGAGGCGAGTCGGCAGTTGCACGTGGCGGACCAGGCGAACGTGGAGGCCGACGCCGTGGCTGAGGCGGATTGGCCGACGTATCGTAGCGATAGCGCGCGATCCAGCTCGACGCCGGCGAAGCTGAGGAATCGCGTTAGCCAGGCCTGGATTTGGCAGCCGGAACGCACTTTTTCGCCTACCGAATCCACCTCAGCTTACGGGTTGATCTACTTTGGCGGCAGCGATGGACGCGTTCGCGCGCTGGACGCGAAAACCGGCGAACAACGCTGGAAATTCGCCACCGGCGGCGTGGTCAAGTATCCGCCCACCATCGCTGATGGCCGGGCTTGGTTCGGCAGCGGCGACGGCCACGTCTACTGCGTGGAAGCCGCTTCCGGCCGGTTGCTCTGGCGTTTCCGCGCGTCACCAACCGAGCGCCACATCATGATTTACGGCGCGCTCAGCTCCACCTGGCCGGTCAACACCGGCGTGCTGGTTGAGGGCGGCACGGCCTACTTTGCGGCGGGAATCGTCGATCACGACGGAACCTACGTCTACGCGCTGGATGCCGCTTCCGGCCAGGTAAAGTGGGTCAACAACACCAGCGGCCACCTCAACGCGGAGCTTCGCAAAGGCGTCAGCGCGCAGGGAAATCTTGGCATCACGGGCAACACGCTGCTGCTTTCCGGCGGCAACGTCGTCTCCCCCGCCGCCTTCGATCTGGAAACCGGCGCATGCCTGGAAACTCCGCGCGAAAATGGCAATCCGCAGAACAACGGCGGCAAATTCGTCGGCGTTTTTGGCGGCAAGACCGTCATCCAGGGCGGCCGCATTTTGTACTCCTCGCCGCGCAACGTTTCCACCAAGGGCTCGTTCGACATTTGGTCGGCCGAGCGCAAAAAATTGACCCTCAACTTCGGCGGCATCCCGCCGGCGTGGAATGGTGAGATGATGGCCGTGGCGAACTTCAAATTCGGCAAAATCACCGCGTTTGAGGCCGAAAAACTCGCCGGGCGCATCGCCAGCGGGTTTGAAGGCCAGCAAAACCGCCGCAGCTACCTCACCAACACGGTGGTGCACAAAATGGCGTCGCGCGCGGAAGAAAAGTGGCAGGCGAATTTCGGCGACAACCAGGGTTTCGAGCCGCTGAGCCTGGTAGTTGCGCCAAACGCGGTCCTCTCCGTGGCGCGTTACCAGGATTTGCGCCGCGCCCGCAAACAGTGGATCCTCACCGCGATGAACGCGGAAAACGGCGCCCAAATGTTCCAGGCAGATCTTCCGGCCGAGCCGCTGCCCGGCGGATTGATCGTCGATTCCGGCGGGCGCATTTTGGTGAGCTTGTTAGAGGGCGGGATGGCGTGCTATTGAGCCGAAATTCTGCCAAAAATGCCAAATCGCCGCCATTTCATCCTCGGCACCGCCGGTCACATCGATCACGGGAAAAGCTCGCTGGTTCAGGCCTTGACCGGAATCGATCCCGACCGCTTGCCGGAGGAAAAAGCGCGCGGAATGACCATCGAGCTGGGATTCGCGAATCTTAGCCTGCCGGTTAGTGGCGAGCCGGACGGCGAATTGGCCATCGGCGTGGTGGATGTGCCCGGACACGCCGATTTTGTCAAAAACATGGTCGCCGGCGTCGGTTCCATTGACCTGGCGCTCTTCATCGTCGCCGCCGACGACGGCTGGATGCCGCAGACAGAGGAGCACTACCAAATTTTGAACTACCTGCGCGTTCCGCAGGCCATCGTGGCGCTGACCAAGGTGGACCTGGTCGACGATCTGGAGTTGGTGCTGGATGACCTGAACGAGCACCTGGACGGCGGCGGCTGGAAGGACATCCCCGTCGTGCCGACCTCCTCACACACCGGCCAGGGCATCGACGAGTTGCGCGAGCGAATTTCCGAAATCTTGAGCGCCGCGCCGCCGGTGCGCGATTGCGGCAAGCCCCGTTTGCCGGTGGATCGCGCGTTTTCGCCCAAGGGCGTCGGCACGGTGGTCACGGGCACGCTGGGCGACGGCGCAATTTCCACCGGCGCGGAAGTGGTCATCCAACCGGCCGGCCTAACCGCGCACGTGCGCAACGTGCAATCGCACTTCACCGATCGGGACACCGTCGTTCCCGGCACGCGAACGGCCTTGAACCTGACCGGCGTCAGCATCGCCCAGCGCGGGGTGGAAGGCGTGGGCCGCGGCTGCGTGGTGACCGACCCAAAGTTAGGCCAGGCGGTTAGAACCATCGACGTGCTGCTGGAGAAAACCACCCGCGAAGTCCACGGCCAGCCAATTGCCGCCAAACCGCTCAAAACCGGCCGCCAGGCGCGCTTTCACTACGGCAGCGCCAGCTACGACGCGCGGGTTCAACTGCTGGAGGGCAAGACGCTGGAACCCGGCGCCAGCGCCATCGCGGAATTGCGTTTCGAGGAGCCGGTTTTCGTGTTTGTCGGCGACCGGTTCGTGCTACGCGACGCCTCGCTGGGGATGACCCTGGCCGGCGGCGTGGTGCTGGATGAGGACGCAAATCGGCGCATGTTTCGCAAACCCTGGCAGGGCGAATTTTTGCGCGCGCGGGCCGAAAACCGCGAAAATCTGGAAATGCTGATCACCACGCGCGTTAGCCGCGATCAAGCCGTCTCGCGGGCCGGTTTGCTGCGAAAATCGCGCTTCAGCGAGGCGGAAATTCGCGAAACGGCCGAAAAATTGATCCACGCGGGAAAATTGGCCCAAAGCGGGGGTTGGATCTTCGACGTGGAATGGTGGGCGCGCGTCTCCGACAAAGCCGCGGCGCGCATTCGGGAAATCCACCGCGAACACCCGGAACTGCCCGGATTGCCGATTCGCGACTTGCGCGCCGAATTGGAGCCGGAATTGCCGCAAAAACGGCTGTTCGAGGTGCTGCTGGACGGTCTGCTGGCCGGAGATTACGCCAAGGCCGGCCCTACGATTCGCCACCGCAAGCATTTGCCCGAATTGCCGCCGGAACTCCAGGCTGCGGGCGAAAAAGTGCGCACCGCGCTGGAAGCCGACCCAATCCAGCCTCCCAACCGCGGCGAAACGGCGACCAATCCCGCCGAAGAAAAGGCGCTCAAATTTCTCGTCCAATCCGGCGAAGCGCTGGAACTCGACCCCAAAACGGTCATCGCCGCCTCAGGCTACGAGCGCATCAAATCCACCGTCGTCGCCCACCTGGAGCAGCACCAAAAAGCGACCGCTAGCGAGCTGCGCCAGGTCATCGGCACCTCGCGCCGCATCCTCATGCCGCTGCTGGAGCGATTGGACGCGGAGGGAGTGACGATTCGGCGCGGCGACCACCGTTTTCTCAAGCAGCAGCCGTGATTCTCATCCGCCGGACGAAAATGTGGCAATTTTCGCCAATTTACCCGAAAATTACGGCGCGCCGGTGGCAAATTTGCCCTCCAGCCGAAATGACGTGGTGTTGTTCTGGCTGTTGACCTGCGGCGGGGCCATGTCCCAGGAATAACCGCGAAACTCGTCGCTTTTCTCCAGGTCCTCCTTCAGCTGGTAGACCATCTGGGAATCGCGCGCCAAGCCCTCCAACCGCAGGTTTTGGCCTTGGCTGCTGAATTTGTGGACCTTGATCCCGCCCGGCGGCATGAGCGCGGTCACTTGACTGAGCTGGCGCATGGGATAAAACCGCTTGTCGATGGCCGGCGCCAACAATCGCGCCCGGCTCATCGATTGGCGGATAAATTCCACCTCCGGACGCCGGTTGGCGATGCGGGCCTCCATTTCGCGCGCCTTTTTCTCGCGATCCTGGAACCAGATGTAGAGCCCCATGGCCAGGGTCACGTAAATCGCGATCAAGGCCAAAATTCCGGTGCGAACCTTCTGGCGGCGCCGTTCGCGGTCCAACGTAGCCCGGACGAGAAGCGGCAACATGGGGCCGGAAGCGCCGCGAACCAACCGGGCGTCCGGAGCGGGCCGGGACACGAATTCCACCGGGATGGTGAGGCTGCCCTTCAGCAGGTCGCGCGCCGATTCGGGCGCATCGCACCAGATTTCCAGGGTGACGCGCTCCGGCAATTGGCCGGCGCCCTGCAAGCTCAGCAGGGCCAGGTTCACCTCCTGCGCCAGCGCCGCGTTGATTTCCGTGCCGGCGGTCAAAATCTGGCTGAAGGTCATTTTTCCGTGTTTGCCGGCCAACAGAACCAACCTGCCGTGCTCGCGAATTACCGCCGCGGTGTGATCCGGGATGCGGTAGAGCCTCCCAGCCGCGGTGTAGCCGGCAGCGTGCGCCAGACAAAGGTCCTCGCTAAAATCCGGCGGCAACACGTCCACGCCAATCAGGCTGCCGCCGGGTTCGCGCTCAATGCTGTGCCAGGCCACGGACACCTGCTCGGGCCCGCCTTGCGCCAATCCGCGTTTTTCCACCTGGGCAAAGACCATGTCGCCAAACAGGTCCTGATCCGCGGTGGGCACGGTGACGGAAAACGAGGTGCACTCTTGCGCCGGCACTCCCACGATGGCTCCCTTGCCGGCTCCGGGCAGCTCATCCAGCATTTCCACGGCTTTGCGCCGTTTGGACCGGCGGCCGGACCAACTCCACACCTCCCAGCCGCGATTTTCGGCGGGAGTGATGATTGTTGAGGCGGATTTCATCGCTGAAACCGGGTTAGGCAGCCCATGTTTACCCTTTCGGGCGGCTTCATGCAATCCCGCGCTTTTCGTGGATTTGCAGCCAAAACGTATGACACCCGAAAGGCTTGGCAACCGCGCTCATTGCCCCTAACCTTGCGCCGCGAACCCGACATGAGCGCAAAAGAAAGCCAAACCAAATTCCACCAACTTCATGACGGCGAGCCGTTCGAATTGGCGTCTGGCCAGTCGATCGCCGGCGCAAAAATCGCCTACGAAACCTACGGACAGCTCAACGCGGCCAAGGACAACGCCATCCTCGTTTTTCACGCTCTTTCCGGCACGCCTCACCTCACCGGCGTCAACAAAAGCGGCCCCGGCGAGGATTGCCCGTGGTGGAACGGGGAATGCCACGCCGGCTGGTGGGACGCCTTCGTCGGACCGGGACGCGCCATTGACACCGACGAAAATTTCGTGATTTGCGCCAACTATTTGGGCGGTTGCTACGGTTCCACCGGTCCCTCCTCCCTGTCGCCGGAAACCGGCAAACCCTACGGGGGCGACTTCCCCAACATCGGCGCGGCAGACATCGTTCGCTCGCAAGCGCAAATCCTCGATGCGTTGGGCATTGGCCGGCTCAAAGCGGTGGTGGGCTCCTCGATCGGCGGTTTGCTGTGCCTCAGTTTCGCCACGTTGTTCCCGGAGCGCGTGGGAATCGTCGTTTCGCTGGCCAGCTCGCTGGAAACCTCACTTTTGCAAAAAATCGTCATCTTCGAGCAGGTTTTGGCGATCGAAAATGACGAAAATTTCCGCGGCGGCCACTACTACGACGGCGATCCCCCAAATCGCGGCCTGGCCCTGGCCAGAATGATCAGCCACAAGACGTTTGTGAGCCTGAAAACGATGGAACGCCGCGCCCGGCGCGAAATCGCCAAATTCGACGAGGCGCTTACGTGGTATCGCGTCGAGAGCCCGCTGGAAAGCTACCTGCTGCACCACGGGCTCAAATTCGTGAACCGCTTCGACGCCAACACCTACCTGCGCATCCTGGAGGTTTGGCAAAAATTCGATCCCTTTCGCGATAGCGGCGCGACGACCGCCCGCGAGCTGTTCGCCCAGTGCAAAGGGCAGCAATGGCTCATCTTCAGCATCGACTCTGACGTCTGTTTTTACCCGGATCAGCAACTGGACCTCGCCCGATCCCTGCGCGAAGCCGACGTGCCTTACATGCACATCACCGTGCACTCGGAAAAGGGTCACGATTCGTTTTTGCTGGAGCCGGGACTTTACTCCCCGCACCTGCAATTTGCCCTGAGCGGCGGAATTCGCGACCACCACTCCTGAGGACTGCTGAGGGCCCCCGCGAAATCACAAATCGCGCTTGGCCAGCTCCCAAAACTCCTCCATCCGCCGGTTCCAGGCTGCTTCCAGCTCGCGGGCGCGTTCGGGAAACTTGCGGCTCAGGTCGTTGGATTCGGCTCGGTCGCGGGAGAGGTCGAACAACTCCCACGGCTGACCCTTGGCCGCCACCAGCTTCCAATCGCCCATGCGGACGGCTTTGTGACCGTCGTGGAACCACCAAAAATCATCGCGCGCGACCGTTCCGTCTCGTTGGAAAACCGGCGCCAAGCTCTTGCCGGGCGGCGGTGGGACACGGACCGATTCCCAGGTTTTCGGCGCTTGCGCACCGGCGATTTCCAGGATGGTGGGCACCATGTCGATGACGTGGCCGGGGTTGGCGCGCAGCTCGCCACGGGCCGAGATCCCGGCGGGCCAGGAGGCGACCAGCGGCGTCGCGCAACCGCCTTCGTGGGTCCAGGTTTTGTGGCGGCGAAACGGCGTGTTGCACGTGGTCGACCAACCGGGCCCGAGACAAAGGTAGGTGGCGGCGCTGCCCATCGGCGCCTCGGGATCATGACCGTCGTCGCGCACCATAATCTCCGCGCTGGCGCCGTTGTCGGAGAGAAAAAGCACGAGCGTGTCGTCAAAACGGCCCATTTTCTCGAATTCGCTCGAGAACGCGGCCGATTTCCACGTCCATGCGATCGATCATGGCCGCGTGGATCGCCATTTTGGCGGCTTGAAAGTCTTTTTGCGCCGCATTCAGCGATTCCCACGCTAACGGCCGGTTTACCTCCGCATCGCCCAGAATTTTCAGGTGATCCGGAAAGTGATACGGCGGGCCCAAATCGGTCTCGACCTCGGAAAGCGCGCCATCGTAAATTCCCAGCGCTTTCAGCTTGGCGAACCGCTTGGCCCTAACCGAATCCCAACCATCGCGGTAGCGATCCCGGTACTTGGCAATGTCTTCAGGCAAGGCATGCAGCGGAAAATGCGGCGCGGCAAAGGCCAGGTAACAAAAAAACGGCTTTTCCGCGTGTTCCGCCTCATGCTGACCGAGAAACTCGATCGCGCGGTCGGCCAGTTCGGTCGTGGCGTAGAACCCGCTGTTTTTCTTCACCGGCGGCAGCGGCTTGTCGTCCAGCCAATGCTTGTTGGGGTGAAAAAAGCGCCCCTGATCCCTGAGGTAATACGAGCGGTCGAACCCTTGCTCCACCGGCATCCCATCGATGTGCCATTTGCCGATGTGATAGGAGCGGTAACCCAGCGGAGCGAGCAATTTCGGCAAAAGCGGGGCCCATTTCGGCCGATTCCCGCGATTTCCGCCGCTCGGGACGCCAGGGATTTTGTCGCGCCTAATTTGCTGGGCGTAGTAGCCAGTCAACATCGCGCCGCGGGTCGGCCAGCAGCGCGCGGTGTTGTAAAATTGGGTGAAGCGCAGGCCGTTTGCGGCAAGGCGGTCGAGATTGGGCGTGGCGATTTCTCCGCCGTAGCAGCCCAAGTCCGAGTAACCCAGGTCATCAGCGAGGATTAGGAGGACGTTCGGGGTTTTGGCCGTGGCGGCGACGGTAACCAACAAGCTCAGAAAAGCGGCGGCCAGGCGGGGTGCGAATTTTGGGGTCATGGGTTAGGATTCCTGAAAAATCCTCCAATTTGGGCGATTTTCGTTGAAATAGCGACGCGTTTTGTTGCCGAGATTGGGCGTTGGGGCAAGTGGGAGACGAAAGCGCGCTCCCAATCAGGATCGAGCTTGCGCCAGCGCGAGATCCGCCATCTACTGCCGCCACGAACGATGGAAAATCCGGAATCCCGAATCGATGCAGCCTTCGCCAAGTTGCAGGCAGCCGGCCAAGCGGCTTTTGTCGCCTACATCTCTGCGGGCGACCCTAACCTGCAAACAACGGTGGAGCTTGCGCTGGAGTTGGAGAGCGTTGGCGTCGATATTTTGGAGCTAGGCGTGCCGTTTTCCGATCCCATGGCCGATGGCAAGGTGAATCAGGCGGCCGCCGAACGCGCGCTTGCCGCCGGAACGACCGTCTCCGGCGTTTTTGACGCCATTCGCGCGATTCGCGAAAAATCGCAGATTCCCATCGTTCTCTACGCCTACCTGAATCCCATGTACACCTATGGCTTCGAGCGATTTTTTGCCGACGCGGCCGGGGCGGGCGCCGACGGTATTTTGCTGCTGGATTTGCCGCCGGAAGAACAAGCGGCAAACGCGGAACTGTCGGGGGTCCAGGGCTTGCAGTGCATCCGCTTGGTTGCGCCGACGACGCCTCAGGCGCGGATTCGCGAAATTGCGAGCCAAGCCGAGGGGTTCATCTACTACGTGTCGCGCGTGGGCGTGACTGGCGTGCGGGATTCGCTGGCGGAGGGGCTGGAAGAGCAGGTGGCCAAGGTCCGCGAGGCCTCGCCCGTGCCGGTTGTCGTCGGATTCGGGATTTCGCGCCCGGAGCATGCCGCCGCCGTGGCCAAAACCGCCGATGGAGTGGTGGTTGGCAGCGCGATCGTCAACACCATCGCCGAAAACCTGGATTCGCCGGATTTGGTGGCCAAAGTCGGCCGTTTTGTGGAGCCGTTAGTGCGCGCGGCCAAGGAAGTCAGGGTGTGACCGGAGCTAAATGTCGCGTAGCGACAAAATAGGTTAGCCGTGGGTTTCAACCCACGGATGCGACGTACCAGTGCTTATCCGTCGCGTAGCGACCGGTTACGCGGGGAAAATTGGACAGACCCAAGCCTAAGCGGTCGCTACGCGACGCATCATCGGCCGGCCTTTCCGTGGGTTCAAACCCACGGCTAACATACTTTGTCGCTTCGGTCACACCCGGAGGTCAGCGCTCCGAGCCAAGCACGTAGTTGATGAGCGCCGCATCGCCGAGGCTTAGGTTCTTGGGATGCTTGGCGTAGGCGGTTTGCAGCGATTTCTTCAGTTTCGCGTCGCCATCTTGCACCCACAGACTGTGCGGAGCGGAAAGCGCTAACCAACCGCCGACATCGCCGTATTTTGCGCCGCCGGGAAGGAAATCCGCGTCCCAGTCCGACTCCAACTCCGCGAAGCGAAATCCATCGGTCACCACAGCCGCGCGGTCGATCGCCTCACCGCTCACGGCGCGCGCCGCCGCCGCCCAGTGTCCCGCGCCTTTCGGGCCGATCAACGCAACGTTTTCCACCTCCCACTTCGGGTGATGGCGCACGAACGTCACGCAGTTGAGGATGTCGTGAACGCGCCGGGCGAAGGTGGAGTGGTTGTAGCCGTAGTAGTAGACGCTGGAGAGCCGCCACCGCGAACCCGGCTTGCTGGTGTCGCCAGGATATTGCGTGCGCGGATTCTCGGATTCGTCCTCGCCGGCCTTCAAAAATTCGCCCTGCCGCCACAAATCCGGGCTCATGACCGCCGTTCCGGCCTCCAGCAGCTTTTTGGCGTCCGCCAACAGTTTTCCGCCCGCGTAAAGGCCGCTCTTGCCGCCCGGAAAGACCCAAATCGCGACGCTGCCGTTCCAATTTTTCGGATGAAGGAATTGCGCCGGCGTCACCTCGCCGAAGCGCTTGTTTCGAACGACGCCGGACATGGCGAGCAGGCCGTTTTCGCGCTCCTCCTTGGCAACCAGCTCAAATTCGACGTCCTCCGCGGCTGGAAGCCGCCGGCCGATCAAAACCGGCACCGCGCCTTGCAAAATTTCGCGCGTTTTAGCCGGATCGCTCAGTTGCCGCTCCACATCCTCCGTCCACCAGCGCAGCAGCGCCTTTTCGTGCTCGTCACCGACCTGTTTTCCGCTGGGAGCGGGATGTTGCGCATTCCACACGCTCAGGTCCTCCTTGCCCAGCAGTTGAAAATCGCGCTCCAGCACCGGCGTGGGCAAACCGATCTTAAAATGCCGGTTAACGAAGCCGTACATGTGCGTGCGCGAGACGTGGTTGTAGTTGTGCTTGAAGTGCACATCGTAATGCGCCTGAAAGTTGCCTTTCGCCCCCACCATCTCGTAAAGCGCGAACAAATCCGGCGCGCCTTTCGTCTTCAGCTCGATGGTCCAGTCATCGGCCGCCGTCATTCCCTGGGGCCGCGGAGCAACCGCCGCCGCGATGTCGATGTTACCCTGACCGATGCGCAAAAAATAGGTGTTTTCGCAGGTGCAACCGCCTTGCATGGCCGTGGACGGCATAACGCAGGGAAACGAGGCGTCGATCCGGTCGTCGATCGCCGCGAGCATTTGGGTTTGGGTGCCTCCGCCGCTCGCGCCGGTGATCATGAGCCGCGTGGAATCGACTTCCGACAGGCTGGTGAGAAAGTCCAGCGCCCTGACACTGTTCCAGGTTTGAATGCCGAAATTCGTTTGCAAGCGCGCTGCGGCTTGAGGACTAACCAAACCCCAATTTCCACGCTTGGGACCGATGAGATGCTCGCGCGGACCGCGGCGATGTTCGAGGAACTGGATCGAGTCCGAATTGCCCAGCATGTCGTAGTGGAACACCACGCAGCCCATCCGCGCCAGTTGCACGCAGCGGGCCTGAATGTGGTTGCGCGCCGCGTTCATGAAGCGTTCCGCGCCGATGGAAATGAGCCGTTTCGCCGCCATTTCGCCAGCATCGTAAAACCGCGCGTTGCTCCAGTGACCGTGCGGGCAAAGGATGCCCGGGCGCTTCCCGTTGTTTTCCGCCAACGTGAGCGAATGCCCCGCCGGCCGGTAGAGATTTCCGGTGACAAAGTGGCCGGGAAACGATTCGAAAAACACCTTCTCCACCGTGTAGTCGCCCATGATCACTTCGCCGTGAATCACCGTCTTGAGCGGCGTTTTCGTCGGTTCCGGCCAAAGCCCGGCGCCCGCCTGGACGCGGCGCTGGATGTGCGCCTGACGCTCCGCCCATTCCTCCTTCGAGCCGACTTTTCGGAACGGGTGGTAGTCGTGCAAGGTAACGGGCTTGGCGTAGCGCGAATCCTCGGGCAATTGCCCCTCCGGCAAGGCGCGAAGCGACTGAGACTGTGCCAACAACGGCGCGAACAACATTGCGGCAAAAATGCCGTGACGCAGGAGTTTCATTTCGCAGCCTAGACCGCCTTCTCCGCGAGCGCCAGCGCGATTGGCGCGGATTGGCGCGGATTGGCGACGGAAACCAAATCGCACGCTGGCGCCGGCGAGCAAGGGAGTCTAACCTTCGTCATGATCGTGCCAAATTTGTTGCTTTGTCCCCTCCTTCTGCTGGTCTGCGCCGGAGCCGTGGCGGCTCAAACCCCGATAACGCCAACCACCGCCAAAGGCGTCGTTTTCCACGATTTGAACCAAAACGGCCAGCGCGATGCCGGCGAACCGGGAATCGGCGGCGTATTGGTCTCCAACCAGCGCGAAGTCGTCAAAACCGGGCCGGATGGGAACTGGCAACTGGCGGCGCGCGAGGATTGCATCTTCTTCGTCAACAAACCCAGCGGCTGGATGACGCCGGTGGACGAGCGCATGCTCCCGCGCTTCTACCACATCCACAAACCCAAGGGCTCCCCGCCGTCCGAATTCGCTGGAGTCGCGCCAACCGGCCCGTTGCCGGCCTCGGTCGACTTTCCCCTGACCCGTCAGGCCGAACCGGGGAAATTTCAGGCCATTTTTCTGGCCGATCCCCAATGCCGCGACCAAAAGGAGCTAAACTACATGGCGCATGACGTCATCGAGGAATTGATGGGAACGCAAGGCCGTTTTGGAGTGACGCTGGGCGACATTTTGTTCGATGATTTGGCGCTCTACGACAACCACAACGCCCTGGTGGCCCTGGTTGGCGTGCCCTGGTACAACGTCATCGGCAACCACGACCTGAATTTCGACGCGCCCAACGACCAGCTCTCCGACGAGACCTTCGAGCGCGTGTTCGGCCCCTCCTACTACGCCTACTCCTATGGCCCGGTAAACTTCATCGTGCTGGACAACGTCAACTACCGCGGCGCCGGCAACAGCTACGACGGCCGCCTGGGCGAGAGCCAGCTAACCTTCGTGCGCAACCTCCTTCCCCACCTGCCGGAAGACGAGATGCTGGTGTTGCTGATACACATTCCGCTGCGCTCAACCAAGGACCGCGAAGAATTGTTCCGCCTCATCGAGCAACGGCCCTACACCCTCTCGCTGGCCGGCCACACCCACTGGCAGGAGCATCAGTTTCTCGATGCCAACGACGGCTGGCGCGGAACCACCCGACACCAACACGTGGTGGCCGTGACCGTCTCCGGCAGTTGGTGGGGCGGCGAGCCCGATGAGACCGGCGTCCCTCACACCATGATGCGCGACGGCGCCCCCAACGGCTACCTGCTCGTGACCTTCAACGGCCAACAGGCCATCGTCGATTTCAAAGCGGCGCGGCGCCCGGCCAGCTACCAAATTCGCGTGCATGCGCCGGAATTCGTTACCGCAGCGGAGGCGGCTTCGCACACCGTTTGGGCCAACGTGTTCAACGGCTCGGAAAAGTCCAAGGTTCGCTTCCGCGTCGGCGAAGACGGCGAATGGCGGGAAATGACCAAGACCGTCGAGCCGGATCCCGTGTTTTTGGCCTTAAAAGAAGCCGAAAAAGCCATCGGCGAAGACAACCTCGGCCACCGGACCTTGGGCAAAATCACAGACAGCGGCCATCTTTGGAAGGCGAAGCTCCCCACCGGGCTAAAACCCGGAATCCACCGAATTTTCGTGCAATCCGACGACATGTACGGACGCGTCTTCCACGCCACCCGGGTCATCCGCATTGTGGAAGGCAAAGACGGCGCTTCGTGATCAATCGAGCGATTTGGAGCGGCCGGATCGGAATCTGTAAGTCCGGAGTGATTCGGTGCCGCATTTTTTGCAGAGGCGCCAATTAGAAGCCTCGACGGGGAGTTTGAGAACCATGGGATGTATGTCCAAAATGGAGAACTATGTGACAAGAGTATCGTGATCGGGCGATCATCAACTTCAGAGGGCGAACGGGTCTCTTGGATGCAGTATTATTTTGGGTGCAAATCCCCATTTTCCCCCGATAAAACGGGAATTTTTTGGTTCAGTCGAGCAAATATTTCGGTTTTGTTAGGATTTTTCCATCAAAGCTGGGATAACGAGGTAGGATTGATGCTTGCTACCAACAAACTCAACCCCACCTTGTACTGGTTCAGCGTGAATCGGACAATCGAGAGTCCGAGTTAAGAGAATCTTCGGTGGTTAGTTTTGGTTGAACCATCTGACTCGCCGAGAGGCGTTGCCCCGTCAAGCACGCATTCTGTCCGGAGCAATTTCCGGGCTCCGTGCACGGGCTGCGCATGAGTTTTTTGAGGCATGGGAGGCTCCCTCTAGTTGTCCTCTCCTCGGTTTGATGCCATGTTCGCTTACCCGGTGAAACGGACGAGGGCGCTGCTGGAGAGCAACCTTCCGAGGGATAATCGGGCGAGGCGACCGACGGTTGCCCCTGGTCGGCGGGCACGTGCTCGCTGACCTTTTCCTTTTCTCAGGCCGCTTGAGCCAACTCACCCATTTTCGCAAACTCGGCCATCCGATTCTTGCGCGCGGTCGCCAACTTCACCTTGCGTTCGGCGAAAATCGCCTTGTGATGGCCCGCCAACCGGTCGTACGGCGTGATGTAGCCGATCGCTCCGTGCAGGCGCTCGCTGTTGTAAGCATGCACAAAATCGCCCACCACTCGATTGGCATCTTCCTGGCTCTGCGGCGAGGTTGGGCGAACACACTCCTCCTTCAGGTTGCGATGCCAGCGTTCGATCTTGCCGTTGGACTGTGGATAGTAGGGCGAGGTCCTCACATGCGTCATTTCGCATAGGCGCACGAATTCTTTGAACTCCTTGGCCGCGAATTGAGGGCCGTTATCACTAATGATTCGCGGCTTGGCTTTTGGGTATTGTTCCCGCGCTTGTTGTGATACAATTTCGGCGTCGGCCTCGCTCATTGTTTCGCCGATGTTCCAGCTCAAAATCGCCCGGCTGCAGCCGTCCAACACACTGACCAGGAAGTAGAACGTGCCTGCCAGTTTAAGGTAAGCAAAGTCGGTGTGCCAGTGATCGTGCGGCTCCAGGGGCTGATCGAAACCACTACCTTTCTTGCTCGCCTTAAAGCCGCGAACGCGCATTATACCTGCCGCTTTGAGCACGCGATAGACGCTGGATGGACTAACGGCGACGATGTCCGCATCCAGCATCATGTAGCTCAGGCGACGGTAGCCTTCGCCGGGATGTTGGCCGGCGTAGTCGATAACGGCCTGCTTTTCCCAACTAAGCAGCCAGTGTTCGCGGGGGATCGTTGAGTTATGATAGTTGGGCAGGCCACGGCGCTCTTTCCAATCATAATACCGGGAACGAGTGATGCCGCACCAGCGGACGAGCCGGCTCACGCTCAACTCGGCCCGCTGGTGCCAATGCCCGATGAAGTCGACGATTTCGTCGCGCAACCTCGGGGCGACCCAGCCGGTGTTCAGCGATCCCCAGAGAGCTTTTTTGCCTCGATGAGCGCTTCGACGGCTTCGCTCAAAACCTCGTTTTTCTTGGCGAGCTTGGCTTCGAGTTGCTCGATTCTGGCTTTTTGGGCATCAATGCCACGTTTGTTCCCGACCGGGGCGAAGGCGACGCTGCCTTTCTCAAAGAACTGGTTCTGCCAGGTGTAAAACTGGGAGGGCGCGATGCCGTGTTCAGTGCAGACTTCGGAGATCGGTTTCTTTTCGAGGAGGTGAAGGCGCAGGATTCGGACTTTGTCTTCGGGGCTGTATCGTTTACGCTTTTGTTTGGACATGTGGATGGTTTGGATGTCCGGAGCATTCCCTTAATTCAAAGCGGCTGTTGTCCGATTCCGACTGAAGCAGGACAACCTACGTTACCACAGCAATCGGATCATAAGCCGGCAAAATTCACCCCTCAAGATGAATATGACGTTGATGAAGTTGAAGCCAAACTTCAGTCCCAATTCGAGGAGATGCTGACATTATGCAGAAGCGCCCACTCGCCCTCGTTCGCTGAATTCGAGGCCACCTTGTTTTCCATGCTAATGTCTTTGGGATGCCTCTTTGTGGCTTTGTTCCTGCGCATTCAGCACCAATCGTTCGATCCTGACAGTTATCTCAAGCGCACCGGCGGCCGCCTCAAGACAGCCGCTCGGCGAATCCTGCGCACGGGGTTTGGCAAGGTGGCCTATTGGAGAAGTTACATCGAACCCAAGAATAAGAAAAAGGGCCAGGGATTCTCGCGCAAACCCAAAGGCGCCGGGCGCTGCAAGTGTGGTTGCCAACGCCATCGCGGCAAAGCCTGCCGAAACAAAAAAGGCAAACGCAAGCGCCGTAAGAAAGGGGATAAGAGCAAGAACGGACGTAGTATAACCCTGGTTGCAATCTACACCTTGAAGCGAGGAAAAGACGGCTTGCTCCATGGCCCGATAAACAAGAGAATCTGGGGAAGTTATGCTCCGCGCTCAGTGATGATGGATTGGGCCGAAGCTGAGGTCAAACGTCGCGGATTCGATCCAACCGGGACCAACGTGCATATTGTAAGCGATGGAGAAAACTCTTTTATTGCCTCAACAGGGCCAGGAACCAAGACTAAGCGAGAGAAACTAAGAATAAGAAAAACCATCGCCTATTTGCGACAAGCGCCAACACCTACTGGCCTACGGCCGACTGATCGAACAGGATTTGGTCATCGCCAGCGGCGTGATCGAGGGTGCGGTGCGTTATGTGATCGGCGAAAGAATGGATTGTTCGGGCATGCGCTGGATCGAAGGACGTGCTGAGATGCTCTTACATCTGAGATGCATCGAACTCAACGGAGAATGGGAGAGGTTCTTTCGATGGGCTCGCGACAAGATTGCCAAAACTCAGCATGACGAACTAAGAGCTGTTCAGATTCGAACAAACCTCCCTGCGCAACTCCCAGAAAAATGATGGAATGAGAGGATTTGCACCCATCAAAATTGAAGGACGGATCGGAAGACTGTTGCCTTTCAACGAGCCACAATGCTCTGCGCTGAACCTCAGCGATTTCATCAGTGTTCGATGTCATGAATGGATGGTCCGTCGCTGCTTCCGTTGGTTGCCAAGAGTTTCCGGAGACGCTCAATTTCTGCCCTGAGATCTGCGATTTGTTTTTCATCGTCGGCTATCAGCGGTGGAAACTCTGTGAATCGCCAATCGTCATACGGATGACCTCGCAGAATTGAAATCAGGCGATCCGCAGAGACCTGTTTGTGCTTCTCAGAGCGTCTTGCCCGGGCGCACCAAACCATCGGCGTGTGACCATATGCGTCTTCAGCATGAATGTCAGCACCGGCATCGACCAAAAGGCGAACCATCGTTTCGTCGCCAAAGGTCACCGCCAGGTGCAGGGGCGTTTCGCCCATCGTGTAGACGCCGGTGGCCCACGTTCCTGATTCGACACGAGTTGCAGTATGGACGTTTGGATCAGCGCCCGCGTCGAGTAGCCGCCGGACACATTCCGTTGCCGTTTGCTGAAACCCGAACGAAGCCGCCATGTGGAGGCCGGACTCCCTGGTGTGCGGGATCACCGAATCGGGATCAGCCCCGTTGTTCAGCAGCGCTGTCAAACAATCGGGTTTGCAACAGGCCGCCGCGGCCACAACTTCCTCAGCGCGGGTGAGACCTGAGTTAAATGTAAAATTTTTCAGCATAAAGTGGGCAAATCGGGCGGTATTTTATAATTTGTACAAATTTTATTGTGTGGTTAGGTGCCTATATGTCTGCCACATTAATCAGCGAAACGGACAATGAATTAGTGATCCAAGTGACCGTTTCCAAATCCAGGGAATTTCTGCAATGCGAAGAGGACATCCAAGACGCCTTAAATCAGGTCGGAAAATTGGCTACGAGCAAATGCCTTGAAGATTTCGACTCCGATGGCTCGCCCATTATCGTAGCGGGCAAAAAGTTGACGGCCAAAAAGACAAAAATCGCCAAAAATTATGAAACTCCTTTCGGGGTGGCGAGTGTTGAACGATACATCTATCAAGATTCAAGTGGAGGCAGTGTGCATATCCCAATGGAGCTGGATGCGAGAATCATTGGTGGAACGACACCACGGTTTGCCAAGATCGTAGGCTTCAATTATGCTCACAACAATGCTGGTGTGGTGCGATCCAACCTCCTGCAGATTCTCCATCGGGACGTATCGAGATGCTACATTCAGGATCTTTCGCAACTGGTTGCCAATCAAGTCGATCAAAAAAGTCGTTACTGGAACTACGAAGCCAGCGAGCCCCTCGCTGGAGAAGTAGCCTTCATCTCTCTTGGTATCGATGGCACTTGCCTGTTGTTTTGCGACGAAGGGCACCGCCAAGCCATGGTGGGAACGATTGCATTCTACGATGCAGCCGGTGAACGCCTGCATACCAACTACGTCGGCTCAGCGCCCGAACACGGGAAAGCCACGTTTTTAGATCGCATGGACGAAGAAATTGCACGAATCAAATCCAAATTCACAGATGTGCGTTATGTGGGCATTAGCGATGGGGCAACTGACTACCTGCCGTGGCTAAAAAAGCACACGACAACGCAGGTTCTCGACTTTTGGCACGTGAGTGAATATATCAACGCGGCGGCCGGAGCAATTCATCGCAAGAAGTCGGAGCGTGAGGCTTGGATTGAAGATGCTTGTCACGCCCTCAAGCACAATCATGGTGCCGCAAGAGAAATCTTGGCAGAGTTGGAGCTGGCCTATACCAAGAATCATTCAAAAAAGATCCAGAGTGATCTTGATTCCGCCATTTCCTACTTTTCGAACAATCTCGAGCGAATGAACTACGCAAGTTATCGCAAGAGCCACTTACCAATCGGTTCGGGTGTGACTGAGGCGGCTTGTAAGACTTTGGTCAAAACCAGAATGTGCGGTTCAGGTATGAAGTGGGGCCAATCAGGTTCGGATACCGTCCTGACTTTGCGTGCCCTGGCATTGACACCATCACGTTGGGCGGAATTCTGGGAGAAACTCACCAAATTTGGACTCACATCTTCCTCCAAAGCCTAAATCAACTCTCATGTGAAGATCGTTGACCTGTTAACTCATCAACTAAGTTACACTACATTTAACTCCGGCCTCACCCCTCAGCGCGTACCGTGACTCCCTGTTCCAGTAACCAATTCAGCAACCCCACTCCATCCGGGTACCAAATGGAGAGATGCAGCCAGTTTCGACCGGATACCGCGTCGGTTTCGTTCGGGTCGATTCTGGAGGCAAAGCATTCTTTCACCCTCGCAATGTCGCCATGCCGGCATGCATCGGCACATCTTTGATTCAACGATTGAGGATCGGATTTGGTCATAACATTTCTGCGGCAACGTCAAATATCCACCTTCGCCGGCGCCTTCCACTGGCTCAAGTCATGCCAGTAGCACACGCCTGGCTCAGGAGATTCGCCGCCCATTTTCAGGTAGAACGAGCGATAGGGATTGTTCGCGTGAGAGCCAACGCCAAGGCTGTTGATTCCAGCTCTCTCAACCAATCAACGATCATGGAAAAGAGTTCCGTCCCAATACCCATTCGTTGATGAGACCTGAGGATATAAATCTGCTGGAGTTCCGAGTCCGCGTGCCACCAGTCCTTAGTTCCGTTGGCATGATGGCACCCGATGTCAGGTGTATTTCCGGTAAAGACCATAGGATGGGTGACGGCGATCATGCCGGAGAATGAGAAACCGTAACCGGACTTCATTTTCTTCATAGATGATGTGATATGGAAAGGTCTCGAGGGCTGCTCGTCTCAAATCAGTTCGTCCCTTTATAAAGTGTGTTCCCTTTGGATTCTCAATTACCTTTTGGACTGATCGCTCGACTTCAGCAAAGAACCGATCACCCAGTTCTTCACCTCCTTCTTGATCATAGTATTTCATCGCGGAGTTGATGTCCTTTTGAAAGAGGCGATGGAAAGCGACCTTCATTGGCTTTGCCGAATACCTGCCTTGACCTCATCCCAGGTCATTTCGACACTAGGATCCTCATCCATTTCTCTCGATCTTCGGAGAGCCTCATGGACCCCCTCGTCATCCTCATCGAGAACGGCAGGAAGCGACCCGAGCAGGCTCGCAGCAAGCACAGCCCGCTGATCCTGAGGCAGTTCCAGCGCACTGGTTCTGATTTCTTCGGCTGTCATTCAGCAATTCTAACAGATTTTGCGAATTTCGCACACGTTTGAATCCACCAAGATTTCGAGTTCTAAACCTGACTTCGTCTGCGCTGTGCGGCCAAAAGGCAATCAATTGGGTGTCTGATGATCCGCCTCCGCCCTTCCTAGATTTGATCATTCGCTTGCCTCTATTCGTTTGGTCTTTAACAATACCTACTTCGTCAACGCCGCATCCAGATTGAATATCGCGTTGGCGACGATTGTCAGCGCTGCCTCGCGCGGCGTTGCGCCGAGCAACTGGCTTTCCGCGCCGAAATTCGTCTCCAGCTCCGCCAACGCGCTTTCGAGGCGGCAAAACCGGCCAGCTAATTTGGAGATCCATCGCCACAGAGCGAACTCTGCGCAAACCGCCTAACAATTTCCAACTCGGTTGCGAGGAATGCATCCACCGGAAGTAACTGAATCGGTTCCATGCCGATGTCTTTCAGAACCCGCCGCACTTGGAACGTCTTGCAGACTTTGAGAAGCAACTTCGCTTCCTTGATGAGTTGCCGCTCGGTGATTTCGCCGCCTTGGGTGTCAGCAATCAACTCCAAAAAAAGTTCGAGAAGAATCAGAGCCAGCATCTCCACATGCTTGCGATCTTGCCGGGTTGATTGATCCAATTCCAGTAGGCAATGGCACTTGCTGACGAAAAGATAAATTGGATCCATGACGAAAATCCCCTCAAAATCCGATGCACGTTCGCGAACTACAGAAACGGAATCAGGACGAATTCCGTAGACTCCTATTAGAAGATCGAGAATTAGCCCTTTGGTTCGAAAGATTGCCAACTGTCCATCTGCTGGGGATTGCCCTTTTAACAGTTCGCCGTCAGATCGAGTGGCGAGGTATTCGGTTACCTGGTGGTCCACTCAAATATCGCAGTCTTTGGAAGTGAACGGCAAATATCTGTGCAGCTTGTGACACGGGTCGTCCGATCGGCTGGTAAAGTAGGCTGCCCAGAAATTTACCGCCTGACCTCCCTCCAGAAAATAGTTGCAACCCGAGTCACCGATTTCCTTGAGCAAAGGCACAAACTCTTCAATCCCGATCTCATCTGCCATTCAACTACGTCCCACGGTTTGCGCTCGATTCCTGATCCGCCCCTTCTTGAAAAAATCCTTCGGGAAGATGGAATTCTCGCGCTGAAGCACCTCGGGTTTCTCGCCATTTGCCAGACGCTCGACATCAGCCTTGCGCGACGCGGCCTTGGCGGCGGCGCGTGCTTCCCGATTGGCTTGTACTGAGATTTTCACCGTCCTGCAAGATAGCCGATTGCAAAATTTGGTCAACCGCGTTGGCCAGACTCACTTCGTTAATGCCGCATCCAGATTGAAGATCGCGTTGGCGACGATTGTCAGCGCTGCCTCCCGCGGGGTTACGCCGAGCGACTGGCTTTCCGCGTCGAAATCCGTCTCCAACTCCGCCAACGCGCCTTCGTGAAGGCGCTCCAACTCGCCCAGTGTGGCTTTGTCAGGATCAGCAAGCATCACCGCGCGGTATCCGACAGCAATGCCCAACTCGTCCATCTGCGTCGCCAGCGCTTGGGCTACTTCAAGGTAAACCGGATCGTTCAGCGTCACCAACGCCTGCAACGGTGTGTTGGTCGAAATCCGGCGCGGCGAACAAACCTCACGCGCCGGCGCATCGAAGGTGACGAAGCTTGGGTAGGGCGCCGTGCGTTTCCAATAGGTGTAGAGCGCGCGGCGGTAGCGGTCAGGGCCCTCGGATTCGATCCATTTGCGAGTCTTGTTCGCGCCGGTAAAAGCTCCTTCCCAAACACCATCGGGCTGCGGCGGCATGACGGGCGGGCCGAACTGGGTGCGTGTCAGGAGGCCGGACGCGGTAAGTGCTTGATCGCGGACCATTTCCGCGGTTAGCCTCGTTCGCGGGCCGCGCGAGAGCAGCCGATTGCGCGGATCAGCCGCCAGCAGCTGCTGGGTAACGCGGTTGTCCTGCCGGTAGGTCGCAGACAGCACGAGCTCTCGCAACAGCGCCTTGAGGCTCCAGCCCATCTCCGTCTGAAACCGGTGGGCCAGATCGTCGAGCAACTCAGGATGGCTGGGTAGTTCTCCGGACGAACCAAAATCCTCTAACGTTTCCACAATGCCGATGCCAAAGAGCTGCGCCCAGATGCGATTGGCGAAAACGCGCGCGGTAAGCGGATTGTCAGGGTGCACGATCCACCTCGCCAAATCCAGGCGCGAGGTTAGCTTGGCGCCGGGCGCGTGGAGGTTCCCCGGTGTGGCGGGCGAAACGACGACGTCTTTGTCCACCCAGTTACCGCGAACGAAGAGCCGCGTTTCGCGCGCATTCTCCGGCGGGCGCTCGACCATCACCGGAATTCCGACGGTCGGAATCGCCTTGAGCTGCTTTTCCAGTTCGCCAAACCGCTGCCACTTGGCCTTGCGCTTTTGCGCGGTAGCCAAGGCCGTCCAGCGTGAATCGGCACAGGTTTCGAGGGTGAATCGACGCACCGGAGTGAGCTGGGCGCCGGTGGTTGTCGCGGAGTTCCGAAGCGAAACGCGCAACCTCGAGCCAGCCGGCGGTGAGAGCGGTTCCTCCAGCAAAAACACCGCCCAGCGCTGGCGAAACAGCTTTGGATACGCGCCAAAACCCTTCGCGCCGTCGCGTGTCGATTCAATCGGATCGTAGGGCCCGGAGAGCGTGTCGGCGACGACGTCGGTTAGCGGTAACTCGCGCTCTGTGCCTTCATTTTCGATCAATGTCAGGGTCAAGCGCGTGAGGACCGAGCCGCGTTCGGGCAACTTAGCGGGATCGTCTTGTTCCGGAAAGATCTGAACTCGTATCGCGGTCGTGGCGACTGCGGGAAACTCGACGCCGAGCACCATATCGGCCGCCGGCGTGCCACCGGTGCGAATGCGGCCGTCCTTCGCCTGCCAGACCTTGCCTCGTGTCGTTGTTAGGGTCGGATTCGTCGGTTTGTGCCACTCCAAATCCTCCGCCACAGCCAATTTCCGGCCGTCCTCGTTCAATTCCCGCCGCACCGCGGTAAGTGTCTCGCGCAACTTGAAGGCCTCGCTGGTTTGGTCAGGATCTTTCGGATACTCCAGCAACGGAAATTCAGTCGTTAGGTCGCAATCTTCCGTGTTGTTGAAAAACGACATGAAGCGGTAGTAGTCCTCGTGCCGAAACGGATCGTAGGGATGGCTATGACATTGCACGCAGCCGAATGTGAGGCCGTGCCAGACCGTCCACGTTGTGTTGATTCGGTCGATTACCGCGGCAACCCGGAATTCCTCATCGTCAGTCCCACCCTCGATGTTCGTCTGCGAATTGCGATGACAAATCGTGGCCACGAGATCGTCGATCGTGCGCTCCGGCAACAAGTCACCCGCGATTTGTTTGATCGTGAACTCGTCAAACGGCATGTCGTCATTGAACGCGCGAACAAGCCAATCGCGGTACGGCCAGACGGTGCGCGGAAAGTCGTTTTCGTAGCCCATCGTGTCGGCATAACGAACCAGATCGAGCCACATCTGTGCCCAGCGTTCGCCAAAATGTGGACTGGCGAGCAACCGCTCCACCTGCCGCTCGAACGCGCCATTGGGATCTACTGCGTGGTCGGCGAGAAACGCATCCAGATCCGATAACGACGGAGGTAAGCCAGTCAGATCCAAACAGGCGCGGCGCAACCATTGCGCCGCGCCTGCGGGGCGTGCTGGGGTGAGGCTAGCGGCCTCCAGTTTGGGGAGAATAAAGCGATCCACCCGCCGTTTTGGCCAGCTTTCGGACTTGGCCGGCGGTGGCTGTTGAAGTTGAGGTTTCACGAACGCCCAGTGATCCGACCACTTTGCGCCCTGCTCGATCCAGCGGGTGAGCAACTCAATTTCGTGGGGTTCGAGCCCCTCCGGATGCTCGTCGGCCGGAGGCATTTTATCGTCCGAATCATTGGTTGTGATCCGGGCGATCAGCTCCGATTCGTTAGGCTTGCCCGGCGTGATCGCGGCCAGGGCTTGCTCGCGGTAAATGAACGATAGATCCCCCGCCTGCTTGATGCTGCCGTGGCAACTGGTGCAGTTTCGGTTGAGAATGGGACGGATCTGGGTGCCGAAGTCGATCGCGTCCTCAGCGTGGATGAAAGTGATCGTTGCGAGGGCGAAAAGCGTGATGCAGACGAAGGGTCTCATGGTGTGGGTAGTAACTCGTAACTCCGCCGGCGGGGTTGGCGGTTACATCTTGGAATGCCGGCCAGGTTCCAGGATTTTTTTCGCCGACAACACCGCCAATTTCAGCTACACTGCCTCATGAGCGCCATTCCCAAAAGCAGCCCCTTGATTTCCGTGGGCGAATACCTCCGGGCCGAAGCCGCGCGGGAGGAGCGTCATGAGTACCTGGGCGGTTACGTGTATCCGATGGTGCAAAACACGACCATGAATCATGTGCGCATTCAAAACAATCTCTACAAAAAGCTGGATGCTCACCTGACTCCTCCCTGTGAGGCATTGACTTCGGGTGTGAAGGCCCACGTCGAAACTCCCGACGCCGAGCACTATTTCTACTACCCGGACGTTCTGGTCACCTGCGACGAGGAAGACGATGCCGGCGACACGATCGAATCGCCCAAAATTCTCGCCGAAGTACTCTCCCCGAGCACCGAACGCGTCGATACCCGGGAAAAATGGTTCATCTACCGCTTCAACCCCGCGGTCCAAGAGATTCTGCTGCTTTACCAGGATCGAGTTGGTGGCCGTATCGCGCGGCGCAGCGAAGGCGATTGGCGGGTGGAGATGCTGGAGGACGAGAACGGGACGTTGAAGCTGGATTCCATCGGCTTGGAGTTTCCATTGGCCGAGCTTTACGCCGGGGTGAGTTGGTTCGAGGCATAACGTCAGCCGCCTCCATAAAACCGAGTCACGGCTTCGGAAGGCTTCTCGTGCCGTTCGTTAGGCTTGCCGTTTCCTTCTATGATGAGCACCTAAGGCGTCCTATTGTTGTTCGCCTTGCGCGGACTGGTTCGCAATAACCGGCAAGCGCAACTCCGCCGGACGCTCGCCGCCGTGAAAAACCGTGTTTTCGGCGACAACAAACGTTGGATCGAAATTCGGGTTGCCCGCGATGTTGTGGTTGCGGTTGTAGTTGGGAAAATCGCTGCTGGTGATGTCGAGCCGGATGCGGTGACCGGGCAAAAACACGTTCGAAGTCGGCCGCAGGCGAATTTCATAACGCACCGGCTCGCCGGGCGTGATTGGATCGGGCGGCTCGGTGCGGCCGTGGCGGTATTTCGCGCGAACTAAGCCCATGGCGACATCGACTGCCGTTCCGTCCGGCGCGACGTCGATCAAGCGCGCGAAAAAGTCCGTGTCGCCCGCGCTCGTGGCGGCGTGGAAGGCGACTACGGCGTTTCCGGTGACTTCGAGACGTTCTTCCAGCGGTTCGGTCTGGAAAACGAGGATGTCCTGACGTTGCGCCAAAGGAGCTTGGTCGGCGGGGACGGTGAACGCGCCTTTGCCATACAACGTCGGCACGGGATCGGCCGGGTCGTAGGTGTAAACGTCCTTGCCAGCCTGACCGGGATTCTCAGCCACCAGACGGCCGTCGCCCGCGGGTGTGTTCGCGTTGCCGCCGCTGGTGAGGAACAGCGTCTTGGTTACCGCGCGCTTGGGCGGCCACTCTTGTTCGTTGCGCCAACGGTTGTCGCCCATGACGAAAATGCGAAACGGCGCTTTTTGATCGACGCCGTTGTTTTCGCCCTTCAGCCAGTAGTCGAACCAACGCAGCGTTTGCGCGGTAATGGCATAACGCGCACGCTCGCCAAAGTCGAGCTGCCCCACCCTGCGCCCGCCGCGCCCTGTGTGGCTCCACGGACCGATCACGGTCTGCGATTTGGTCCGCGCGACCTCGGTCGCTGCCTGCTCGATTATGGTGCGATGCAGCAGAACGTCGCCGTTGCAATGATCGTGCCAGCCGATGACGTCGAAATTCGGCACAGTCACGTTGGGCACGCCTTTTTCCAGCGCCCACGGGTTGTGATGCGGCTCGCGCAGCCACGCGTGCATGGCGTCGAAGTTGTGCTCCCACTGCTGACGCGGTAATTCGCCCAGCGGAACGAACTTCAGCCACTTTTCGCGCTGGTACATCCATGCGGGATCGCCATTGCGTTTTCTGACGTCGTTGGTCATCGACGCCCACCATTGCAGCCGTCGGCCGGGGCGGATCGAGCCGGGGCCTTCGAGTTGGGTGTACTTCGCCGGGATGCTCTGCGCGGCCATGCACACCAGTGCGGGAGGCGCGGCGGCGGCGGTTCGCCATTGCAGGAACGCGTTGTAGGAACCGCCGAAGGTCCCAACTTTACCGTTAGCTTTAGGGAGCATGTTAGGATCGGCGCACCACTGAACGGTGTCGTAACCATCCTCGTCGTCGTTGGTTTTGTCGGCATCCCACCAGCCGTCCCAGACTCCATCGGAGCCATGGCGGCCGCGCGCATCCTGACAAACAACGATGTAGCCGTGGCCGGCAAAGTATCGCGCGTCTTTGTGGAAGCGCTTTCGTCCGTAAGCGGTGCGGGCCATAAGGACGGGGTAGGTGCCTGGCTTAGCCGGCCGGAAAACGTCGGCGCGCAGGATGGTTCCGTCGCGCATTGGGATTTCGACGTCGTTTTCGACGGTAGTCGGCGGGTTTTGCTGCGCGTGGAGGGTTGCGGCGCTGAGGAAAAGGAAGAGGGAAAAGAGTTTCATCGAAACGTGGGGTTTTCAGGAACACGTGCAGACGAACGCCGGAATTGCACCTCAGCAGGTTGGGGGTTGCCATGAAAGCGCGGGTCGCCTAACGATGACGACATGGCCGAAGATGATGCCCAAACCCACGACGACGAGCCGGATGAGGAACGGCTCTATCATCAGCGCAACGATTCGTTCTACCGCGGCTACTTCAAGCAAGAGGCCGTTTCCCGTCCCCTGCTGGAGTGGAAGGTTCCTCCCGCGGTCATTTCCGCTTACGGCGGGCTGGGCGATTTGGAGTTGGCGCCCAATTCCTATATCGACAAGGATCTGCGTCCCTTCGCCTCGGATCTGTTGTGGAAAGTGAAGGGCAACAACGCCGCTGAAGGCCCTGGAGGCTGGTTCTATAACTTGTGGGAGCATCAGAAAAATCCCGATGCGTTCATGCCGCTGCGCACGTTGCGTTATCTGACTGGGGCGTGGATGGATTGGGTCAAATCGGCCGATCGCGAGCGCGGCGAGAAGCTGCCGCCGGCCGTGGCGTTGGTGCTTTATCAAGGAACGCAGGAGTGGACTCAGCCGCTGAATTTTACCGCGATGGTCGATTTTTCGCCGGGCGCGAAGGAGGATTTTGGCGATCTGACGCCCAGTTTCGAGATCATTCCCGTGCCGCTGGACAAGATCCCGGAGGAGGAGTTGCCGCAGTCGAAGCTGTGTTTTCTGGGCCTAACACTGATGCAAGCCGTGGCGCGGGGTGAGATCTTTGAGTGGCTCGATGACAAGGAGGCGATCTTGACTGAGGTGTTGAAAGAAAGCGGAGTTGGGGATAGTTTCCTGATGCTGCTGACCTACATCAGCGTGTCGATTACGGTCGATCAATCGCCGAAACTAACTGAGAAACTCGCCGATTTGGGGCGAAAATCCGAGAAAAAAATGAAGACAGCTTACGACCTATTTATTGAAGAAGGCCTTGTGAAGGGCCGCGAAGAAGGCCTGGAAAGGGGCCGTGAGGAAATCCAACACGCCGTCATTTGGCGGATGACGGACAAGGGCCTTTCACCAGCGGAAATCGCCGATCTGACCGATTTTTCTGAAACGGAGGTGCAAAAAGTGCTTTCCGAAAAGCCTCAAGAGGCCAAATAGACGGAGTCGGTCAATCAACCGCCGAAGCTCGCCGATTTGGGGCGAAAATCCGAGAAAAAAATGAAGACTGCTTACGACCTATTTATTGAAGAGGGCCTTGTGAAGGGCCGCGAAGAAATCCAACACGCCGTCATTTGGCGAATGGCGGACAAGGGCCTCTCACCAGCGGAAATCGCCGATCTGACCGATTTTTCTGAAACGGAGGTGCAAAAAGTGCTTTCCGAAAAGCCGCAAGAGGCCAAATAAACGGAGCCGGGACTACTCCCCATTCGCCTCGCGCCACGCTTCCCAGGCCACGGTTTGCATCAGCTTGGCATCCGCCGCGGTAAGCGTCTCCGGCGGCCAGCCGAAGGGTTGATCCATGGGGAACACGTGCGTTAGCCCGACCGGACTCTTGCCGGTGATCGCGGCGAACAGGCAACACGCCTTCAGGTAATTGCCCTCGCGGCCGGCGTGATGAAAATCGGCGTGGTAGAGCTGGCGCAGCGCGATCATCGGATCTTCCGGGCTGGCGCGGCGCACGTATTTTGTGAATGCTAGGGTCCCCGGCGCGATCGGCAGGCCTGCTTTTTTCGCAATGCCGCGGTAATCGCGTTCGAGCCGCTCGAAACCCTCCGGCCAATGGTGCAATCCCCACGGCTGCCAGTTGTAGAGCACCATTTGCGGCGGCGATTCCCGTTCGGCGAACCAGCGTTTCCACTCCGTTTTGCGGGACAGCTCGGCGGGTAGGTCTTCGTCGTAGGGCGGCTGCGACCAGGTGCAAATCGCGGCGAAATCGAACGGCGCGCCGGTGAGAAATGCCTGCTTTTCGGTGTTCGGCGAACGCGTAACCTCGATGCTGCGCTCGATGATGCCCTTCTCGACCGCGTCACGGCCGAACTCCTCCAAAATCGGGATCACCCCGCCGGTGACGCTGTGGCCGTCGATGAACAGCTTGATGGGTAGGGCCGTTTCCACCACCGTCACGTCGTCGATCCAAGCCTTGCCCGCGGTAAAACTGGCCAAAATGTCGAGCGAGCCGCCATCGACCGGTTCGCGGGCCGATCCGATTTCGACCGAGACCTTGCGCCAGTCAAAAGTGCCGCTAACCGGTTGCGTCGCCCAACGGCGGCGTCCATCTGGCTCGACGTATTGCAGGCCGATCCCGCCGCCATGCACGTTTTCGCCGCGAACCCAGGCGCTGAGCCGATAGCGTTTGCCGGAGCGAAACGGAAGCTTCTCCAACCCCGCGAATTGGGGCGAATCCCGGCTGTCCACGCGCAGCGAGTGCGTCCCCGACCGCGCGGTAGTTTCGCTTTGGGCAAAGTGATAGGGTTCGGCGATCGTCCAGCGCTCCGTGCCGTTCTCAAACGACTCGTTAGCGATCAAACCGGGCGGCGGCGGGAAGTCGGCGATGGTTAGGCGGACCTCGGCGCGAGCCCGGGCGCCGCGCGCGTCCTCGACTTCGTAGAAAAACGCATCGTCACCGGCAAACCCCGGCTGAGGACGATAGGTAAACCCGCCATCGGGCGAAATTCGCACCGTGCCGTGGCTCGGCTCGGTCGCGGAGACAAGCTTGAGTTCGTCGCGCTCCGGATCGTCGTCGTTGCGCAGCAAACCGGGACCAGCGATGCCGAAAACGGCGTCTTTTTTCACTTCGAAGCGATCGCTGCGAAGGCGAGGCGCGGTATTTGGCGGCTCGGGCGGCGCGTCGCCTTCGACCAGGCTAACGAAATCGAATCGGAAGATGCCCTGCCCTGACAAATGCCAAACCACTTCGACCTGGCCGGTGATTTTGGTGGGTTTGTCAGGCGTCGTGAAGGTCGTTTGGTAGAGCGTCCACTCCGAATGGCCCTGCAAGGCACGATTCGTTTCCCAACCCGCCGGTTTGGCCTCGTCGGCATCGGTTCGCACCCGTGCCCAAGCGTTACCCCGCGCCGCGTGCCCCCTGATCCAGCAGCCCAGCGTGTATCGTGTGCGCGGCTTCAGCTCCACGGGCTGCGAGATGGTCTGCTCGCCCTCGTTTTGGAAGACGACGGTGATTTGAGCGCGACCATTCATCGGCAACGCCTCGTCCAGGGACCAGAAATGGGGACGGGACCAGAAATGGGGACGGACCAGAAATGGGGACGGTCTATATTTGCAGGACCAGAAATGGGGACGGTCTATATTTGCATGAGACATCGTGCATTCCTGAAATCTAAGTCGCGTTGGTCGATGCGCAACGCATACCGGCACACAAACCGGCCAAAACCTCGCTAACGTGAAATTCCGTTATCCTGGAGGGCCAAATCCGTCGGCTCCGGGCAAAATTGCCCTATTGGATCGCTCTGATCGTCATTCCGCATTCCGCAAAACCTAGCAGCGCAATATGGGCCACCTCACACCTCGCCGCGTAGATCCCGCAAATTCATCAATCCACCCCAATCCACGTCCTTCATCTTGCGGGCTCCATCCAACCGTTTGACTCCGAAAGCTCGCCGCCGCACATCGAACAACTCCTCAACGAACGCCTTGGTTCCCAGCGCCACACCATCGCTGAAGTAACGCACCCGCGCCCTCACCAAAACCCTCCGCGCCAACGCTCCTTCCCGCGCCTGAACGTCATCGGCAATCTCCGCTGCGAAACCGCGCTTCGTCACGTTGCCCTCTTCATCTTCCCGCTCCCGACCGTCTTCATACAGCCAACAGCGATACATTCGCTGCACCGCCGGCCACGAATCCGCCTCGAAATCGCCCTGTATCACCTCACCGACCAGCGCCTTCAGGCCCCCGCGCGCCGCCGCTTTTCCCGCGACCGCCTCGGCATACCCGCTCCAGCGATAATCCTTCGGATCGGCTACCAGTTTCGCGCGCACCGGATTCAAATCGATATACGCTGCCATTGTTCTCAACGCCGATTCGCTGTTCTGCACCACCACGCTCTTGACGCGATCTTGCCAGAGCGGTCCCTTACGTTTGGCGCGCTTGTTATGCCATTGGGTGAAGCGTTGTTTCAGCTCGCGCATAAAGATGGAGAGATCGCGCATCCGCGATAGATAACGTTCCCGCAACGCCTCGGCTTGCGAGTGCATTCCGCTATCGCGATAGTCCTCCAACTGCGTCGCGATCATCTCGACGGTCTTCTTGCTGTATAATATCTCCAGATGATCGAGAAACGCGGAATCCGGCGCATCGCGCAGCGGATTTTCATCGGGATGGGGCACTTCCACAAGCAGATGAAAGTGGTTGCCCATGATGCAGAAAGTGATGCTGCGAATCTGGGCAAAACGCAGGTGAACGTCGAGCAATGCGCGGAATTTCTCCTTGGCGACGTCATCGAAGATCATGCGCCCTCAATGGCGCGCGACATGACGTGGTAACAATTGCTACCGTAAGTGCTCGGACCAAGGATTCGGGCGATTCTCATATCTGAGAATGAGCAGGTGTCGAGAATAGGCAAGCTGAAATTGTGAAAAATCTGATTGTGGCGATTTCTTACGTAGATTTACCCTGTCCCCAATCTTCCCCAATCTTCTCCCCCAATCTTCTCCCCAATCTTCTCCACCGTTTAGGGAGATTCCAGAATCCATTCGTTGCAAGACGGGTTCTGCTTGTGTTGTGCGCGCCATGGTAATCGCCATCTCTTATCTCTTAACCAAAATAACTTCTAAGCTACGCAATCATTCATCGGGCTGTTTGTTTTTTTGACACTACGGGCTCCCAAGGGGCTCCCAAGGCCTACCTGCTTAGCTCACCCACGCCCCGTGGTGGGCCACACGCGCCCCGGGAGTTGGGGGAACGCTGCAAACTGCGAATAATACTGGTGGACGAGGGCGGTGCCTGGGAAGCTAAAAAGTCATCGGGCTAAGTTTTCTGACGCATCGCCTGCCGTTGATTGTGCACTAAACCTCTTTCCAGCCCCATCGAAATCGTGGGTGCTGACGACCCTCTTCGCAAAGTGATGTACGCTACATAATTTTATACCCGCCCAAGTCGTACTTTCAAAATTGTCACTACCAATATCGCCCACAAAGAGGAAAGGCGCCGAAATCCAAGATCGTTCTCCAGTTTTTCTCATCGAAACAAGTTCCAGTTTTCCGTTGCACCAAACGGCCAATGCGATCGGGTAATCATAAGGCTTATCAGTTTTCGCCTCCACATGGAAACGGTGCTTTCGACCCTTAAACTTCTCTACTTCGCTCAAGTTTGGAAAATTCTGGAGCTTAGTAGGCCCGGCAATCAACTCATGGCCTCGACTATTGATGTATCGATATGACACTTTCTGTTCTTCCAGGTAATACCGTGGTACGAATCCTTCTGGAATTCTATGTGACTTCTGGCCTAAGAGAAATACGCCAATACACAACAAACCAAAAACTGCACCAATCGCGTATCGAATCTTAATCATCGTAAGAACCGTTATTCATCGTGTTCTTCCTGTCCCACACCTGGTGTTAGATCATCAGGTTTTCCGGACATGTCGAGAAAGAAGGTGAAATCAGCACAAAGCGTTTCTTGGAAAGTGATGTTAATTGAATACTTAATCTTTCGATCATTGTATTCCAAAAGTTCATCGGGTATAGCAGGAGGAGCATCAATCCCTCCCAATTGATCCATTTTAAAGGCGGGAAGATGGTTGATCGGTCGTTGGTCTTCAAATCCGACAGCCTGAACCGTTTGACCTCCTGCCCCAATCTTGTCCTCTTTCACCAGATCGCCAGGACCTTTGTATGGATCATTCAGGTTTGAGTGGTCAGGCTTGATTTTGCGTAACTTCACTTGCAAGACTGCACCCTTCCCTCTGACCGATTTACAACAATCTGATTCAATCCATTCAGAAAGAATCATCCAATTAATATCAGCGCCACCGCCAAGCCCAATCGGCCCTAGTTTCCTCTTGGGTGTTTTGACGGGGATCGTGCCACCATCGGCTGGCAATTTGTATTTTATGCCACCTCTACCGGAATTCAGATCTTCGGTTTCGAGGTAGAAATTTAGGCACTTACACACTTTTTGAGCATCAAGATCGTTGTCCTGGGGAACAGCCAATCCAAGCAGATCGAACGAAATTGTCGGTGAATTTTGTACAAATGCATACAGATTCGCCCCACCTCTTTCCCTGATGGGATCCCGGCTAAGCCAGCGACCAATTTCCGGCACATAGTACCTGAAGCCGTAATAATTAAACCCGGTCTCATCATCAAAATACTTCGTGCTGAACCGGAACGGAATCTCCTCCGCCAAATCGCCGCTTCCGCTGATTAAATTCCCAAACGGTCCATATTGAAACGCAGCACGGACCATCCCGTTGCTGTCAACCACCTCCGAAATGTTCCCGTTCGCATCGTAGCTCGGATACAGTAGCTCGCCCTTGGAGTCGTCACTTTCGATCCGAATGCTCAACAATCCGCCTACACCACCAGCGCCCTGTAAAGTTCCGCTGAGATCGCGTCCCCAGGTGTAGTAGCGCGCGGCGCTGTTCTTTGTGTTTTGTTCTTTGTGCTTGGTTGTTTTCGTTTCGAACTCGGCAATCACGTTCCAACCGTCGTAAACGAATTCGCTTTGGGTCGTGGAACCATCGGGCTGACGAACCGTTTTCCGAGTGCGGCGGCCCATATAGTCGTATTGGTAGGTCGCCACAATGCCGGAGTTCTTTTCGACGCGAACGAGGCGATTGTTTGCGTTCCAGATGTAGGTGGCGTTTTCGTCCTCGATCAGGTTTCCGTTCGGATCATATTCGGACTTTTGTTCTCGCTCCCCTTTCGCAATCGCGGTGTATTGATTGAGCGCGTTGGTTTGGTAGGTGGTCGTGACGTGGCCTTCGGTGGCGGTTTCACGGTTGCCGAGGCCGTTGTAGGAATAAGTGTGAAGTTTTAAGTTTTCAGTTTTAAGTTTGGGCTCCGCGCGGAGCAGTTCACTGCGGTCGTTGTAGCCCCAATCCCAACCGGGGTTTTCCAGGCCCTCGCCCGCCATGGCAACTTCAACGCGGCGGCCGATTTCGTCGTTTTTGTAATCGAACGAGGAGATTGTTCGATTTTGTTCTTGGTTTGTTGTGCTTTGCGCATTGGCCAAACCAACGCGGCGTTGATTGTGAACTTGGGTGATTAGGTTGCGGTTGGGTTCGTACTGGTAGGTCGTGTGAGTAACGGGACCGGTCACGGATGCCAACAAGTTTGGCGCGCCATCGGCGTAGCCGTATTCGAAGCGGTCCTTGCTGGAGTCCACGGAAGCGAGGGTTCCGTTTGGGTTATAGCTGTAATCGGTCTGATACACGTTCTGTCCGTTGGGATTCAACAACCTTACCACACTCAGCTGTCCACTGTCATCCGCATAATCACGCTCAATTCGTTGCCCGTTCGGCAAAACTTCCGCGGTTTCACGCCCGAATTCGTCGCGCTCGAAGGTGCGGCGGCCGGTGGCGTCGTCCACGGCGATGACTTGGCCGCTGCGGTTGTGTTGCAGAATGATGGGTGCAGAATGATTTTCTTCGATCGCGTTGCCTTCGGCGTCGGCATACCAGGTTTTGATTTGGGCGAGTGTCGTTGGGTCGTATTCATAGTGGGTTTGGAGGCCGCGGGCCCAGGTTCTCTTCTTCAATCGGCCGTCGGGGTGGTATTCGTATTTCGGGCCTTTGCCGTCGGCGTAGATTTTCTTCAGGAGCACGCCAGTGGCTTCATCGTAAACCCAGATGGTGACGTCGGGTCTGGCGATGCTGGCGAGCATTTCGCCTCGGGTTGGCGGGCCGCCGGCAGTGCCCTGTTTCGTCTCCTTGAGCGGTTCTTCGCGGAAGGTGATGAGCTTGATGAGTTGGCCGTAGTCGTCGTATTCGTGGCAAGTGGGATAGTCGGTTTCGCCGCTGGAGGTGATTTTCTGGCCGCGGGAGTTGTAGGTGTAGCTCTGGGTTTTGCCGAGGGCGTTGGTGGTGCTTTTCAACTTACCGGCGTTGGGTTCTTCGGGCCCGTAATACGCATAGGTTGTTGCGTTGCCGGCGGCGTCGGTGGTTTTGGCGATTTGGCCGGTTTTGGCGTCGTACTCCACGGTAGTTCTGCCGGTTAGGGGGTCGATGGTGGCCACTCTTCGTCCCAACGAGTCATACTCGTGGCGGACGATGCGTTCGTTGTTCTTTGTGCTTTGTTCTTTGTTCTCTATCGTTTGGCGCTCGGTGACGGAGCGAACCAGGCCGGCTACGCTTATCGATATAACCTCGAAGTTGGGTTTGCGCTGGATGGTGGTGGTTTGGCCGGTTTCGCGATTGATATACGTTAGGGTGGTCGCAGATTGCAAACCTGCGCTACGTTGGATGGTCTCGCTGATTAGCCGGCCGTGCTTTTCGTCGTTTTTGTCCGCGAAGCCGGTGATGCGGCTTTTCGTCTGGCCGAGCAAGACTTTGGTGGCGTCGTTGGTTTTTGGCCAGGTCCAGGTTTTTGTGATGCGCCACCAGTGGCCGTGTTCGTCTTGTTCGTGGGTTTTTTCCGACCTGGACAGGCGGTCGTTGCTGCCTTCCTCCAACGCGCCGTTTTGGTCGATGTCCAAGCCGCCCAAGGATACCTCGCCGTTTTCGTCGTAAATCACTCGATTCGGCGCGCCGAGGGGTTCAGAGTCGGAATTCGGAGTGCGGAACTCAGAATGGGAAGCGATGAGGCGGCCGATACTGTCGTAGGTTTGCAGACTGGCGATTTCAATGTTCTCGCCGACGTCGGGGCGCAGGCTTTTGGCGGATTGACCGAGGAAGTTGGTGTAGTTGCGACTCCATCTGAGGCCGTCCTTCTTAACCTGGCGGGTTTCGCTCCAGGTTTGGTGGGTTTCAGCTTCAACGCCGTAATCATAATAGGCGTGGACGGCGCTGGTTCCGGTGAGGCTTTTTTGGCGGCCGTCGAGGTAGCTGGCGCTGATACGCGTTGCGCCGCCGGGGAGGATGGCCGTTTCCGGCGCACCGGGGGTGTGGGCGTGCTGGTATTGGGTTCTATACTCGGAGCGGTCTTTCTGTTCGAGAACGTGGCCCAGAGAATCGTAGGTTGTGGTGGCGATTTGGACGATTTCGCCGGCGATGGTGCGTTGTTCGATGGTTTGGCCGTGGACGTTGTAGGTTGTCCAGGTCTCAATCACCTGGTTTTCCGCTTGGGCTCCGGGGCGGACAGGAGTGTCCGCGCTCCTTGGGCGCTTCGTGCGCGTGGCTTGCAAAATGACGCGGCCGAAGTCGTCGTATTGGTAGGTGACTTCGGTCCCGTCGGCGCGGCGTCCCCACTCGACGCGGTTGCAGCAGGGATTGTAACGCCATTCGCCGGTGATGCCGCGGTTGCTGTTGCGGCTTAGTGTTTTACGGCCCAGGAAGTCGTAGGCATGGGCTGTCCAGGAAATTTCGGACCACTTTTGTGCTTTGTTGCGCTGCGCTTGTGCTTTGTTTTTTGTGCTTTGTTCTTTGTTTGGAGGCTGCGCATCGCGGGCTGGAAGCGCCGCGCCACTTCTGCGAAACATCTGGCTGAGGAGCGTTTTACCGTCGGGAGCGGTGATGGTGACGGTTTTGGTGTCTTTTTCGATGCGCTCGGTGCGCAGGTCCATGGTTCCGAGCAACCAGTCGCGCAAGGGGGCGTCTTCTGCGGGTTGGAAGTCGCCGGGGACGGCTTCGAGGCCGAGGTAGTCGCCATACGTATAGGTATAACGCGTGACTTCACCGGTTTGGCTGGTGGTTTCGCGCAGTTTATTGCGGGAAGCGGGACCGGCGGTGTTGGGATAGTAGCGGCTTACGGTGCGCAGGTTCTTTTCGTCGCCGAATTTCGCGTCGGGCGAGTGGGCGCGCTCGGAGATGGTGATTTTGCCGCCGTCGTTATCATAACTGGTGACGCTAAAGGTGCGGCTGGTTTCGACGCCGAGGACGGTGGTCCAGGTTTCGTTCAATTTCGCGCGCGGATCATAGAAGGGCTCGCCGATCTGGAGACGACGACTGGCGTAGCGCTCGGTTTTGGCTTCTTGCGGCTGGGAACCGGCGGGCGAGTCTTTCCAGGGCCGGATGGTGGCAATCGTGCGGCCGCGATCGTTATATTCGTGCCGCAACCAGCTTCCGTCCGGTTTGATGATCTGACGCACTTTGCCGTAACGTGCGCGGTCGGCCGGATCGTCGTAGTATTCGATGGTCTCGGTCAAAGCGACGCCGCCGGGATCCTGGACGCGTTTCACCAGCCAGCGTTCCGCGCCAAAATGCCGGTATTCTTCGCGCGTGGTGCGCGGGTCCTCGCCGTTAGGGCCCTGGATGGTGCGCGTTTTAACATAGTTGCCCGTGGCCGGGTCTTCCCCTTCCACCAGGATCTCAACCTGCTGCCCGTTGGCGCGATGCAACTCCCAGCGGCCCAACTCCACATCCCAATGAAAGGTAACCTCGGTTTCCTTACCGTTGAAATTCTTGATCATCTTCAAGCGGGTGATTTCCTTGGCATCCGGAGCGGGATTGGAGATGGTAACCGTGCGCAACGGATCGACGGTATTGAGATCGTAGAGGCCGGTTTCGGGATCCCGCTTCAAATTCCGGGCATGCCGGGCAAAGCTACGCACTTGAAAGGCGTGAGGAGTTAGAGCTTGAATATCGAAAATCTGGTCCATGGTGGCGACTTGACGCAGCGAATGGTCATTAGCGCGAATTACCTCGGTTCCCGGGCTGGTGTGATTTTCCAAGACGCGCGGTGAAAAGAGGTGCGGCCCGGGCTCGCGCTGGTAGATGCGCAATTCGCCACTGCGTGCGTTCCGGGCTGCGGGGCCGGTTGGGAATGTAATACGCAGGCTTCCCGTTCCCTCGGTAGCCCCGCACAGATCACAGCCGCACGGTTCGCATTCGCCTTCGATTTCGAGTCGCTGGTAGGTCCAGTTGAACGGATTACCGTTGATGAAATCCATTGCATAGGCCTGATCCACAGATTCGGCAGTTTCGGTCGAATCGGGCTCAGACCCCTTGGAGGAGCGCAATACGGCTGTGATATCAACTTTTCGTTCGCTTTCAGTATCGGTGTTGCTCGAATCGTCAACCAACGTGCATTTGTAGTGCGCGGTAAAAGTCTCGGCCTCGTAAATATAGTAGCCGCTAAACTGCGAAGCGGTGGTGTTTTCATCGCATGGTCCGCCGTCAAACGTGCAGCGGGTTGCCGTTTGGTCCGAGTAGTTGACGGCATAGTAACCTTCGCCGCCGTCTTGAGTAGAAACGCGGCCGCTGGCGCCAAAGATTTCTTCCGCCAAGGCCAATGCGCCGTGCTCCAGGCTAATGGAGGCAAACAGATCGCTGGGGTTGGGACCAACTGTCGACGTGCCTTCTTCTGAGTGTTGGAAGACGACATCATCATGGCCTTCCGCACGATACTCACGCAGGCCGGTTGTGATGGTTTCGTGGCAATCGTAGACCGAGGAATTTGAGGCATCGTTGAAATGAATGAAGGAGGTTCCCGAAATCGTAACCGCCCTTTGCTCTTCCCAGGTGTAAATGACTTCTTGCGTGTATTCGTCAATTTCGGCCATTTCCACCATTTCAATGGTCTGCATTTCAACTCCGCTAACGCCAATGTCGGGACGAGTTTCCGCATTGGGAAAATCTTGCAAAATCTGCATCATGAGGTCTCCCTCGGAGTCGGCCTCGTAATAATGTCCGTCGTTGGTCGATACGGAATAAACCTGGCGGATGTTTCCGGTCTCGACAAAGGACGTTTGGGCGAAACTGACACCAACGGACGCTATTGCTAAAACGAAAAGGGAAAGGAACGTTGAATGAATGATGGGGGTGGGTGGTTTCATGTTCTTTTTTTGTGCTTTGTTCCTTGTGCTTTGTGCCTTGTGCCTTGTGCCTTGTTCCAAATTGTGCTTTGTTGGGCTTATGATTCTTCGTTCTGTTGGGATGAGGGAGAAGTTTGGGTTTTGGCTTGTTGCTCGGCGATTTTTTGCCGCGCGGTCAATTCGCCGCCCGGGGTGAGGATATAGCCAAAATGTTCGGAACGCGTCGTCAGCAGATTGGTGATGGTTTCGGTGGCGCGACGGTTTGTGTCGTCATAACTGAGGCGGCGCTCGGAAATGCCGGATTTGCCATCCGGCGCCCAGATTTTTTCGTAAACCAGCCGCCCGTTATCATCATAGCGCCGTTCTGTGCGCCGGCCATCCGCGGCAGAGCGTTCCAAGACGTTTCCGTTGCTATCCAACTCCTCGCGCAAGAGCAGCGTTCTCTCGGATTTTGACAATTCCCGGGATGGCGAAACTTCGCCCGCCAAAAGCCAAACTTCCCGAACTCGCGGCCCCTTGCCGTCGCCCGATTTCGAGTTTCGATTTTCCAGTTTCTCTTCTCCATTTTCCAATTTCAAATTTCCAACGCTCACCTTCTCCTCAAACCGCCCTTTTACCCATCGGCGCGTGACATTTCCCTTTGCATCATGCTCCGTTTTCACCACTTCCTCATCGCCCACGCGGATGGAGCGCAATAGCCCCAAGCCTGAGTAGGCAAATTGGATCTCCACCGGCTTCTTTTCGCGCAATCGATCGATAGTTGCGGTAGGGCGGGAGGGCTCGAAGGATTTTTGCGGGTTGAAGGCGGCGTCATAGCGGCCGCCGGCGTAACCCTTCAGCATAAAAGGCGAGCCGAGCCAGGTTCGCTTGCTGACTCTTCCGATGGAGTCGAAGTGATTGCGCAAGAGCGTGAATTTCTCCTCCCCGGCAAGATAATCGACGCGTCCAATCGCGCCAAACATGCTTCCATGCCGGGTAATGCGATAAATGATCATTTCGTGACCATCGGCGTAACGGATGCGGGTGCGGCCGCTTTGGCTATCGACGGAACGCCCGATGGTTTCGCCCCGGGAGTCGGTCATGAGGAGGAGTTTTGGGTTCTTTGTGCTTGGTTCCTTGTTCTTTGTGCCTTGTTCTTTGTTTTTTGTGTTTGGTTGCTCCAGTTTGTAGATGTGGAGGCCATCGGTAGTGAGGCGCTTGGTTTCGGCGTCCCAGGTGAATTGAAGCGGACGCAGGGCGTCGCGTTGCACCCGAAGGGAATTTGCGGATTGCACGAAACTATATTGTGCTTGGGCGGCGGATGACCGGGGCCACTGGATTTGGGAGAGGAAACCGCCGTCCTCTTCCTTACCGTCTTCGTTCGCGTAGGTAAACGTATAGCGCCGTTCCACGGTTTGAATGGCAGCGATGCGGCCATCCTTCCATTCAATCTTTGCCGGGACGGCTTCCGAGCCTTTTTCGCGAATGGCAAACAGTTTGCCGTTTTGACGCACCCAAGCAAACTCCCCACCGGCATCCGTGCGAAGACTGACGATGTCGCCATCCACAAAGCGCAACTGCCAGCTATCGACGCGCTCCACCAAAATAACGTTGCCGGTGATGGTGGCGATCCAACTGCCGTCCTGGCTGACATAACGGGCGGCATTTTTTGAATCGCGCTTCATATATAACTGCTTGGCGCAAAGCAAGGTCACGCGCAGATACTCGTTGCCGCCATAAAACTCCGCGCGCGCCTGCAACGCGCCGCAAAACCAGCCATCCCAACCCGCGGGCGACTTTTCTTCCCCGGCGCGGGCGCTGGAAAAATCCAGCCGCAAGGGCAACGCGCCACCATCCGAGAAATAGATCGAACCCAGGTTAATGACATAGCGCAACTGGCCGCGTTCGTCAGCATGACCCAACATCGTCGCCGGCGGACTTAAATCGACCGGGGCCGCCAAACCGACAATTGCGGTAGCGGCAAAGCTGATGATGCAGGTGATGAGGCGCATGTTTTGTCCTGTTCCTTGTTCCTTGTTCCTTGTTCCTTGTGTTTTGTTCCTTGTGTTTTGTTCCTTGTGTTTTGTTCCTTGTGCGGACCGGGAACTTAAAACTTAACCCTTAAAACTGAAAACTTGTCTATGCCGGACACCTTGGAGCAGGCACGGTGCTGTTGGGATCGTTCGGGTCCGTGCCGTTGGCGATTTCGGTCGCATTGTCGATGCCGTCTCCATCGCTATCCAACAGCGCTTCCGCCACATTGGTTCCGTCGCTGCCGCCTCCTCCACCACCACCGCCGCTTCCCCCTTCGGAAGGCGGCGAGATTCCTTGTTGATCGGCCAATTCCTGCGCCTGGGTGTCATCCAGCGGATCGTTCAAAGGATCGGTGCCGACCAAGTCCTCGATACCATCCAAAACACCCCCGCCATCGGTATCGGCCACATCCCACAACGTGCCTAATTGATACTCGCGCCCGTTGCTGGCCAAGTCGTTATCGTTATCGGCATCGCCATCAGCGGAATCCGTGGGATCAAAATTCTCCAGCTCGTCGATTTCCACGTTGTCCGGCAACAGATCGCCATCGGTATCCGCCAAAAGCGGATCGGTAAAATACGTTTCGATTTGCTCGACGGTGTCGCCGGTGGTCTCATCCACCACAAAGATGGTTTTTTCGATTCCATACCATTCCTCGCTATCGCTATAAGAATCGCCATCGGTATCGCCAAGCAACTTATCCGTGCCGATCAGATCCTCGGCCCAGTTTGGCAACTCATCGTCATCGGAATTTAACGCAGCGTCGTTGGGATCGTTCGGATCCAGACCGAGAAGCGCCTCCCATAAGTCCGGAATTCCGTCGGTATCGGTATCCAACTCCCAATCGTCGGTCTCTTCCTCGGTGGTTGTATCCGAGGGGGTGTCCGTGTCCGAAGTCGTTGTATCGGTAGAATCGCCGTCAGGATTGGTTCCATCGCCGGGATCGGTTGTCGCATCGCCGTCGCCGCTGCCGGAGCCATCGCTCGACGCCGAACCGTCGTCCTCCGTGGTCGAGGAATCGTCCGTGGTGGTGTCAGCAGGCACATCATTCGGATCGTGGGCACTAGAATTACCAAAAATTTCATTGTGATCGAGGTGACCATCGCCGTCAGAATCGTACGGATATTCGGTACCGGCCCAATATTCCAAGAGAAAGCTGAGGCCGGTGGTGGGAGAAGGATATTCGGCATCGGCAGGATCCTCTGGGTTTGTGCCGTAATCGCGCTCGAATCCATCGGGGAGTTGGTCGCCGTCGCTGTCCGGGTTTGTCGGGTCCAGCATCGTTGTATAAATCGAGGTGGACCAATACATGTAGACGGTTTCCTCGGTGATGTTGCCAAACCCATCATCCACCCAATCGGTATGTTGATAAACCTCATAAACCTCAACGCCGCCAATCTCCTCCGCGTCGCTTAGGCCGTCAAAATCGCTGTCAGTAAGGAGCGGATTGGTCCCATAGATGAACTCCTCATCGTCATTGGGAATTCCATCGCCGTCGTCATCCGCATAGGGATCGTTCGGATCGGTGAAATGGATGTATTCGCCCAGGTTAGCCAAGCCGTCGCCGTCCTCATCACCGGCGGGATCGCTGACATTGTGGAAGGTTTCCCAATCATCAGGCATCAAATCGCCGGCCTCCACGCCGGCAAAATAGTCATCGTTTTCTTGAATGGGATCCAGGGCGCGAGCGCCATCCGCTCCGGAATAGGTGGCCGAACCCTGCCCGTTCAGCGGGTTGGTAATGGTTTCCCCAAGATCGTTGAGATGTTGAGATGCGCGCATGGCCCGCTGCAACGGCCATGAGTGGAGTCAGGCCCAGGAACAAGTCACAACCAGCGCGATTGCCAGTTTTGGGTGAAAATTCAACTTTGGTGGTCACCGTCACGTTACCGCGTCAGTGCAGATTGTAGATGCGTGGGATTGGCAAGCGAAAAGTTTTGAGCCACTTTGTTAGCGACATCGCCAATTTGGTCGCATGCATTACCGAAGTCTTCGAACCGGGCCGAGATTGAAAGAAATTGCGGATGGCTCGCGATTGGTTGACCGGGACAGCAGCACAGCGGTGGGCAAGCTGTTTGTATGTTCAGTAAGATGTAGGTTAGCTTTTCCTCGTTATGAAGTAAGTCGGATAAACAGCCTCAGTTCCGCCAAAGAACCTGCGGATCAGCGAAGTTCGATTGGGATTTGAAGGCTGTCGAGGCCGCACGAAAAAAGAGGAGTTCGACCACCGAGAAGCTAAATTGACTAAAATCTTTGCAAATAGCGGGTTGGCACCGAGAAGCTAAATTGACTAAAATCTTTGCAAATAGCGGGTTGGCATACCTTGCTATTGGTTGGCTTGTGGGTTCATTTTCCGGATTGGCGTCGCGTGATGCAAGATTGATTTCGTCCGATGCGGGATCAGGGTTCTCCAGCCTTGGCAGGCCCTTCGGCCGAGACGCTTCGAGGGCGGACATTCGGCATTCGACCGTTGGCGAATCGTGAAAGACGCGCTAAGGGTGGGGCTGGGACCAAACTCAGACTCATGATCCTTGCCGACACGCTTTATTTGCCGGAAATCGCCGCTGGTTGGCGGTGGGCGCTGGGTTTGGGCTCGGTTGGGTTGTTGGCGCTGCTTTGGCTGGGGTATCGGCGCCAGCCGCTCACGCCGGGGGTTAAGCTGGCCTGCATGAGTCTCAAATTCATTGCCGTGGCGCTGCTGTTGCTCATGCTGCTGGAGCCAATGTGGACGAAGGAGACGGCGAAGCCGGGGTCGAACGATTTCCTCATCCTGGCCGATAACGGGGAGGGCATGCAAATTCAGGATGGCCAGGTTTTGGCCGAAAAGTTGCGAACGGCGCGGGAGGAACCCTCCTCGTGGTATGGCCAGTTGGACGAGCTTTTTCGCGTGGAGAGCTTCACGTTCGATACCCGGCTGCGAAAGAGCGGCGGGTTCGAGAATCTGGATCTAACCGGCCAGCGTTCCGACCTCATCCATGCGATCGAGAGCCTGACGCAGCGCTATGCCAAGCGTCCCCTGGCTGGGATGCTGGTTTTCACCGACGGCAATGCGACGGATGCGGCGAAGCTGGAGGCGTTGAAGCTGGAAATCCCGATTTTTCCCGTGGTGGTGGAGGGCGGCCGGGAGTTGCGCGACTTGGCGTTGGGCGCCGTGGGAATCACCGAGAGCGCGTTCGAGGATGCGCCGATTTCAGTGGCGGCAACTGCGAAAATCGTGGGCATGCGCGAAGAATCCGCGGCGCTGAGCGTGGTCGATACCGATGGCAAGGAGGTGTTGCGCGAATCGCACAAAATCGAGGCGGAAACCGAGGAGCACCCGTTTCGCGTCCGGTTTCGGCCGACGAAGCCGGGGGTCTCGTTCTACCAGGTGGCGCTGGAGCGGGAAACGGAGGGCGCCAAGCCGAAAAACGGGGCGGACGGCGGCGAAACGACGTTGCGCAACAATTCGCGGACCATCGCCATCGATCGTGGGCGCGGGCCGTATCGCGTGCTTTACCTGACGGGGCGGCCGAACTGGGAGTACAAATTCCTGCGCCGCGCGTTGGAGCCGGATGACGAGTTGGATCTGGTGGGGCTGGTTCGCGTGGCCAAACGCGAGCCCAAATTTGTCTGGCGCGGGCGGCGGGGGGAATCGAGCAACCCGCTGTTTCGCGGTTTTCAGGATAATCGCACCGAAGAGGAACGGGCCTACGATCAACCGGTGCTGATTCGGCTGAACACGCGCGATGCGGCGGAATTGCGCAACGGTTTCCCCAAGGAACGGGAGCAACTTTTCGCCGATTACCACGCCATCATCATCGACGACCTGGAGGCGGACTTTTTCACCGAAGACCAGCAACTGCTCGTGGAAAAATTTGTCTCTTTGCGCGGCGGATCGGTGCTGATGTTAGGCGGCCAGGAGTCGATGCAGTGGGGCGGTTACAAAGCGAAGCCGATCGGGCAGATGTTGCCGGTTTACCTGGATAAACTCGGCCAAACCCAGGTTGCCGCCACCGCCATGCTGAAGCTGACGCGCGAGGGTTGGCTGGAGCCGTGGGCGCGGCTGCGATTGACCGAGGAAGAGGAGGAAATTCGCCTGGCGCACATGCCCGCGTTCCAGGCGCTCAACGAGTTGAAAGCGATCAAGCCCGGCGCCAGCCCGGTGGCGACGGCGATCGACGAAAATCGCCGCGAATACCCGGCGCTGGTGACCCACCGCTTTGGCGAAGGCCGCGTGGCGGTGATGACGGTGGCGGACCTGTGGCGGTGGGGGATGGCCGACGAATCGCTGCACGAGGACATGAACAAATGGTGGCGTCAACTGGTGCGCTGGATGGTAGTGGACGTGCCCGAGTTTATCCGGATTTCCACCGAATGGAGCGTGGATTCCGGCGGCTTCGCCAAGCGCAACATTCAGGTGCGCATCCGCAACGGCGCTTTTCGGCCGGAAGAGAACGCGACCGTGGAATTGCAGGTGAGCCGGGTGGCGTTTGCGGAGGAAAAAACTGCCGAAACCGAGGCCAAAGGTCAAAACACAACGCACCAAGAACCAAGCACAAAGCACAAAGAGCAACGCACGGAAGACAAACTCTTCGCCGAGCCCAGCTTGGACGAGCCGGGCTTGTTTACCGCCGAATTTTCCTGCGCGGAGCCGGGCGCCTACCACGTGAAGGCGATCGTCGATGATGCCGAAGGAATCCGCCTGGGCGAAGCCGAATCCGGTTGGACGTGGAACCCGGCCATGGAAGAATTCGCCCGCCTGGAGCCCAATCGCGCCCTGCTGACCAGCCTGGCCGAACAATCCGGGGGCCGCGTTTTGGCGATGGCTGATTTGGCCGACTTCGCGAAATCCCTGCCGGAAATGGAAGTGCCGCGCATGGAGACGCAGGTTCGTCCGTTGTGGCATCAGCCCTGGGTTTTTCTGCTGGTGCTGCTGCTTTTTGCCGGCGAGTGGGGCTTACGGCGCTGGAACGGGCTGGCCTAGGGAGCTAGTTATAGTTAGTTAGTTACTTAGGCTCCGTAGCGGCTCCCACGATGGCCATGGCGTGTTTCCGATGGCGTGCCGGCGAGTCGCTTTGTGCTGGAGGTGAAGGTGAAGGGCAATTGACCGGGCGCTTCACCGGTTGGCTTTCCGCGACCAAGAATTGCGAGCTTCCGTTGACGGCTCGCTCCACCCGAATCTCACGAAATAGCCCCATGTACCCCATGCAACCGTGCAGACATTGACGGCGAGATGGTGGTTCTCGAAGGTGTATCGAGATACCTGCCAATTGCGATCCAGCGCGTCGCGCATTCTCTGTTTCATCTCGGGTGAGAGCCGGCCGCCTCCTGACTCCCGGTGTTCGCGCTCCAACCGGAAGAAGGCCGCGAAGGCGTCCGTGTAGTCGAGTCCGCTTCGCAAAAAGGCCACCCGGGCGCGAGCATCCCGCTCTTTTTCAGTCGCCTCTTCAGCTTCGTCGAGAATCGCACCGAGTTCTTCGATCACCTCAACGGTGTACGGTGCGGTGATGCCACTCTCGGGATCCAAAGCGACTTGGTTGGTGAGCGCCTCGAGCCGCAAAAAATAGCGTTTGATTGCATCCGCGCCATTACCGAATCCCGCCCGGCAATAGTCGTCGATGATCTCGTCAACATCCTGATCGGGATCCCAGAGCAGCTTCGCCAGAACATAGTAGTTCAGGCCCTGTGTCGCCCAGTTATGACAACAAGAATCGAAATCGGTCCCAAGCATTTTGTTGTAGGCAACCCGGCGAAAATCTTCGGCGAGTTTATGCGGATAGATGGCCGGAGTTCCTTGCCGACGTCCGGCGAGTAATAGATTCGATCGCAAATAGAGCTTGCTGGCCGCATCCGCCCAACCATCCCATGCCTCTAGCCCGGAGAGACGCTTTTCTTCGTTGATATAGCTGATCCCTACGTAGCGGATGGCAATGTTAGGGTGAAGCTTCGCCTTCACTGGCGGCGCTGCGTAAACGCTATAGGCGTCGGCGCCCAGCCACGCCTCCGGATGAACCTCCACAACTCGTTCGGCGATCCCATTCCAGAAATGGACATAGCGATCGGTCAGCGAAACTCGTTCGCCCGGCCCGAGTTCAACATCAGGATCAAATTTCCGGCACTCCTGACAGGTGCAGAACGGAGTCTGGCCTCCGTCGTTCGGCCCGATCGAAACGCTTTTCACATCGGATCGGTTCGACTGCTCGATCTTCTCGGCGGCGATCGCTGCGATCAGTTCCTGATTGGAAACACACAATCGAGAACGATCCCGGCTGCGGCTCTGATCGCGCGAGCCATCCGGCCCCATAGCAAACCACTCCGGGTGCTGGTCCTTGTATTTCTCCCACATGTGCCCAAAGGCGTGTCCCGAGGCCAGCCGCAACGTGCCACCCTGACGATGCCACCCAAACCAGCCGCCATCCTCGGATTTCGTCGCGGAAACCGCCTTGTTGATACGCCAATAGTCCTCCTCCGTGATTCCAAGCCGCTCCCCGCCCTTGGCTTTCCGCTCCCCAAAGCCGTATGCGCTTCGAATCCGGCGTTGCCGAATCATTGGCGTTCTCCGTATATCTATATCTCCGATCGCGACCGTGTTTTGTTTCGGCACGACCTTGCCCAATTCCCCGGGCCAGAGAAACCGAACCCCCAGCTCATCCTCCAAAAAGGTCGTCACGGCGTAGCGAGTGCCACCAGAATCGGACGGAGTGGAACGATCCGTTCCTAACAAGACGAGTGCGTTGGCCTTGGGATAGGTTCGAATCAAGATTCCGCCTGGTCCGAGATCCTCGATTTCTGCGCCCAGGTTCGTCGCCATCTCGCTCTGACCGACGAGAATCCTTCCAGCAACCGCCACCTGATCGAGCTGATCTTCCCGCAGCGTTTGGAGACGCGCGCCGGAAATCTGAAACAGATGATCGCTGAGGATTTTGGCGCCCTGAGTTGCCGCGTTCGAAGGATTGGCCGACAACACGATGACTGCGTCTGGCTTGCCATCCGTGACGATCTGGAGCGGCGATTCCTGCGCGCAGAGAGAGGTGGTGAAGAGGATTGAAACGAAGAATGCTTTCATGGAAGTGAACTTTCGATTTGTGATGGATTTCTTCCCGCAGAAAACAGCGCGCTCCCCAGTGGCAAGGCGCCGATATCAGGTTTCTCTCCGTTTTCCGGGCGAAACGGGTCTTCCCACTCGGCTGGAAGGACAATTCCGGCCTCGATCCCGGGGCTACTGTCTCCCAGCCGATAGTCGTTGGTAGACGCGGGTTTGGGATCAAAGCCTTCCACGAACTTGGGGTCGGCGACAATCGAATTTGCCTCCCAACCCGATGGATAGTTGGGCTTGTTGGCGACGGAACGTGGATCGTTCGTCACTTTCTCGAGAAAATCCGCGGGTGGCTCTACGGAGGGGTCGGAACACCAATGCAAATTGCCATCGACCTGAATATCGTTATCAACTTCCCGGTTGGGTCGCAGCCATCCGTAGCGATTGAGATAGACGCAAATATTATTGAATACGCGGCGTTGCGTCTCCGGCGTTGTTTGTGTGACGAGCCGATGCGCGTAGGCATCAGGCGACGCGGGGCTGACTAACGTGTTCTGATAGAAGAACATTGACTCTATCCCAAGCAATTTCGCCCATGAACCAGGAAGATATGATAGCTGCCGATTCGACCTTGTAGATTGTCAGGCGTGGGACGTCCGAGATTCACTCCCTGCCTCAAATCTGCGATATTTCTGTATACATAAATGTTGCCCACCGGCCCGCCGCGTGAATGGCATCCAAAAGCCATCAGAGAGCGCGTGATTAAATTCTGATAGATATGAATATCGCCGGTCGAGTAGTTCGCCGGGCTGCTGAGATAAATCGCGTCGTCCTGAATGTTGTCGACGTGATTGTGATGGAATCGGATTCCGTGTCCGCTCAGGTAGACGCCGTCGTGCCCGTCCGTGAAGGTACTGTGCGAGATTTCCCAATCGTGGTTGCGAGGAAAGAAGAACACTTCGAACTCATAGGAACCTTCCGTCACCAGCAGCGCGTGCGTGTTCATCCGGGCAATGTTGCGTCCCTTGTTTTCGGGCTCGGGAATGAAGGGATCGTAATGATGGGATGAATTGGTGTGAAGGCTGTTTTCGTCGCGAAACCCCCACGGCGGGATTCCTCCATGCACCCCGCAGTGCGTCATCTTCAGGGGCCCCGTCGCCCGCGCGCGGATGCCGTAGGTCGCGCAGAAGACCGTGACGTTCTCAAAGGCTATATCTATTCCAAAATTGAGTTCGATAGTATCGAATCCCCCGCCGCGAATGACCAGATCTTGAAAGCGGACATGTTTGGCCTGATCGACGAACAGGGGAAGCGACGCGAAGGGCGCAATGGCCAGGGGCAGCTTTCGAGGATCCGTTTCGCCTTGATAGTTTGCCACCTCAGGATTGTCGATGTGGGTATGCGCGAACCGGCAGTGAATCCGGCCAGTCTGTTTGTTATACCAGAGTCCCGGACCGCAATAGACGGGCTCGATCGCCCTCGTTTCCTTATCGCGAATCCAAAGCTCGTTTTCGGCCATCAAATCGGAGCGCGCCCAATAGGTCTGCAATCCAATATTCGAGTCCGCAAACGCACCAAGGACATCGCGGATATTTCGATACGTTTTCGCGCTGCGATACTCCCCGTTTTCCAGGCTTTCCCAACAGGACTCGGGAGAGTTCTGGAATTCAGGAAGGCTTCCGTCAATGATGACCTGCTCTCCGGGATAGGCTCTGACCGTGATCGGCTTCTCCGGCGTTCCGGCGACCGCGCAATAGAGATTTTCGAAGTAGATACCCTCGCGAATCGCCAATGTGTCTCCTGCCTGAAGTTGGCTCAGGCCATGATTGATCGTTTGCCACGGCTCGGTCTCAGAACCCGGGTTTGCATCGCTTCCCTTTGCAGAATCGACGTAGTAGATGGGGCCGGCCGGCAGTTTCCGATTGACCGGCTCGGGAATCGTTTGAAGTGGCGGATGCGAAAGTTGCGCATTCGCTATACCAACAACCAACAGTGCGAATATTGAAACGATTTTCATGTCAACTTGGATTCAGATTACGCGCCAAAACCTCCGTTGCTCCAGCCAGGCTCGCTGAGCTATCGACGACTTCACGGACCTCTCCGTCCGGGGTCGCCACCACGATCACACCGGTGTAGCGCTGTTTTTTGAAGATCTCTTCGATGCCAATGATCTTGCTGAGAAACTCGGCCTGACGCCGCGATCCTTCCGTGGTTAGATCAAACGTTAAGAAGAGAACGGAATCATCCGAGAATTCGTTCTGGAGATCCGCAAAAACGGGAGCGATTCGTTTGCACCTGCCGCAAGGGTCCGCATGGATCTTTACCGCAATGAGACGGAAGCGCTCCGGCTGGGAAAGCGCATCCAGCGTGATTTCACTCTCTTCACCATTCGCCAGAGGCGGCTCATTTTCAGGTTGGTGCGAATGAGCAGCTAAAACGAACAAAAGAGCCAGAATCGCGGCCGCCGCTGCGCCAAAAGAAGTCAGGGCGAGCGATTTCCACAGCCGAATCCGGCGAGCAGGGTCGCAGGATTCCAGGATTCGGTCCACACGATCGTCCGGCAATCGCCGGCCTTGGTAATGACTCTTCAGGATTTCGTCAATTTCACTCACAGCGCCGCCTTTCCGTTGGTTTTGAGCCTTTATCGAACAACTTGTTTTTGGCTCGGGATAATATATTCAACACCGTGCTCCGTGGCTTTCCAAGCATCGTCGCCAACTCCGCGGCGGTGTAGCCTTCGACGCAATTCAGGTAGAGAACTTCGCGCTCCTCGGATGGAAGCTTGTTCAATTCGCTTTCCAAATCCATCGTCACGCAAGGAGTTGGGTTTGACGCCGAAAGCGATGGCGAGTCCTCAATAGGTTCGAATGCAATGATCTTTTTTCGTCGCTCATGATCGTAGAAGAGATTTCGAATGGCCTTAAAAAGGTAGCTCCGCGAATGGAGCTGGCCTTTCTTTGCGATCACGCGGAAGCAGGCTTGTTGGACGAGGTCCTCGGCTTCTTCCGGGTGATTTGTCAGGGAAAGCGCAAAACAGAAACCCGCCTGAACCAGGTCGCGTTCTTGGGATTGTTTTGATCCGCGGGTGAAGTGCATGAGGGGTGATTCTGGCTGCTGTTGCGGGATACCACGAATGGATTCGTGGATTGATCCTTAAAAATTTGTGCGTAGCTGAACTACTTGGCCCGGCGCATTGAACTCCCGCAACCTTCTTCGTCAAGAATCATCACTGCTTCACCACCGCCGAGGAGGCCACAAAATCCAGCCACCAAACCATCGAGATCGTCCACCGAAAAACCGCAAAATACTGCCGGATTGCCGAAACCGGTGATTGGTGCTAGGCTGCGCGCATGAGCGATGTCTCAGTTCTGGACCGTCCCGCCTGGATTCCCGATCACATCCGGGAAAACTGGGATCCGGATCCAGCAAGAAATCCAAGAAAAGGCTCGGGCGCTGGAGGAGAAAAGCCATGCCTTGGATGAGTCCAACCAAGCGCTGGAGGAGAAAAGCCATGCCTTGGACGAGTCCAACCACGCGCTGGAGGAAAAAAGTCATGCTTTGGACGAGTCCAACCAGGCTCTGGAAGAGTCCAACCAAGCGCTGGAGGAGAAAAGCCATGCCTTGGACGAGTCCAACCACGCGCTGGAGGAGAAAAGCCACGCCTTGGAAGAGTCCAACCAGGCCCTGGAAGAGAAGAGCCACGCCTTGGAGGAATCCCACCAAGCGCTGGAGGAGAAGGAACAGGAGTTGGCCGCGAAGGACATGGAATTGGAGCGCCTTCGATCGGAGCTAGCGAAACTCGCCGAGGGCGCAGACTGACGCAGGACTGGGCTGCTCACCGAACTTGAAAATGGATGTGATCGTCGTGGCGGGCGGCGTTACATTGCTGGAAGCGAAGCTTAGGATGTCCAGTTAGACGATGGAACGCGGCGCCAGGGGCAATTCCGGGCTGGAAACCCAAGGCAACGGCCGCCGGCCGGCAAATTTCGCCAAAAGCGGAACAAGGGTCAGGATGCAGAAGATGTAGGTTAGCGTGGCGGCGCCGAGCCCAGCCAATCGCGGGCGCCGGTAGCCGGCAAAGACGCGACGCCGGAAAATGAGCCACGCACCGACGAAAATGACGCCGCCAACCTGGGTCAAGACCGTCGTCACGCCGAAAACGGCGGCGTATCCCACGATCCTAAGCACGAGCGGCGTTTTCATGGGTAGCTGCTGATTGCCTGGGCCTAACAACATCACCAACGGGCTCAATTTTCCGGTTCCGCGACGAAAAGTCGGGTCCGCGCATCCGAATTCACGTTAAAATACAGCCGGCGGCCATCGGCGCTGAAAACCGGGTGCGGATGATTTTTCCGCCAGGTGGTGGCGCCCTTGGAGTTGTCGAACTGCGTCAGCAAATGCCACTCACCGCTGTCGAAATCGCCCAACGCCACGCCCCACCAACCCTTTTTCCCCGAAATCCGGCCGTCCGTCACGAACAAGCCCCCATCCGGCGCCATGGACGGATGTCCGCCGCTAACCATGAAGCTCGGCATGGGAACTTGCTTCACCACCCGCGGCTCTTCCAGGTCCAGCAAGACCGGGCCGTTGCTCCACATGTTGATGATGCTGCTGGAGCCGGGCTGCCAGGCCGGGTGGCCCCATTTTGGGTGAAAATAGAGGAAATCTCTGGTGGTCAGGTCGTAGAAAAACACGCCCTTGCGCTTGCTGAAGGCGTGGCTGCGGAAATCGCGGCTCAAGCCCGGCGTGGCCAATTTGAAGAAGGCACGCTTCCCGTCCGGGCTCATCATGGGGAAGCAGATCGAGGTGGGTTTGCCGCCGAACTGAGCTTCCAGGTAGTCGCCGCCCGCGCCGCTATTCGCCCAAACCGCGGGCATGTCGCGAGCGCGAACGACCTCGGTGATTTTGCCGGTGCGGACGTCGAGCAACTCAAAATTGGGATACATGCCAGGATCGCCGTGCGAACCGTAGATTGGCACAACTTCAGCGTTAGGCTGGCAAAACCCAGCCTGCCGGCCAGGCGCTTGCACCTTGGTTTCGCCCGTCGCGAGATCGGCCGTGACCACCTGCCAGGCGCCATCGCGAAATTCGTGGAACACCACGGCTTGGCCGCCGAGAATCCACTGCTGGCAAGCGGCGCGATGGGCATCTTCGGTCTCCACGCAGCGAGCCAAAACGCGCACCTCGCCGCTTTGGCGATCGAGCACGCAAACCTCCCCTACCCGCGCATCGGCCATGGTGGAGCGGAAAAACAAAATGCGGCTGCCGTCCGGGCTTTCGGGACAGGTGGTGTAGTAGGTGTGGATGCTGTGAAACGGTGCGTTGGCGTCCAAAACCGGGCGAATTTTGACGTCCGAGCGCCAATTGGCCATCGAGCCGTCGCCGTCAGCCACCGCGTTGTGGGTTTGTGTGGCGAGGAGCGAGAGAAGGGCGAGGAAAATGCGAGTCATGGCGAAAATGGGGCGTTGGGTTAAAAACTAAGGGACAGAAGGGACACAAGCGACGCCGTTCGTTCCGTGCCGATCCGCCCTCAGGAATCCCGCGTCACCGCCACCCGAATCGGCTCCGGATCGCCGAGTTCTTTCGGCTGGGTGTCGAAGACGTAGATGTCCAGCACTGCTTTGACCCGCGCGAAAACCTCGCGCACCCGGCTTTTGGCGGATTGTTGCAGGTTCACCCCCGGCGCGGCGAAACCAATCACGTCTTGTCCGTGACGCTCGGCCAGAAACACGGCGCGCGTTACGTGAAAATCGTCGGTGATGATGGTGTATCGGTGCTGGCCGAAAATCTTCTTGGCTCGGACGACGGAATCCAGCGTGCGAAAGCCGGAGGCGTCCTGGGTGATGGCGGTTTTCGGCACTCCCAGCCGGTTGAGGGCTTGCAGCATGTCCTTGGGCTCGTTGTAGTAGGCCTCCGATGAGCCGCTGACCAACAGGTGCTGAACTTTGCCGGTGCGAAACAACTCCGCGGCGGCTTCCACCCGCGTGATGAAGTGCGCGTTGGGCCGATTTGGCGCGACGTTTTTGGAGGTGCCCAACACCACGCCCACCATGTTCGCGGGCAAATCGTCAGAGGCCTGAAACACCTGATTTTTCGCAGAAATCGACACCAGCAGGTTGCAAAACACCACGAAACCCGCCAACAACAGGACCGGGATGGCGACGAACATCACCATCTTTCCACGTTTTCGGCGTTTTTTGTTTTTCTTGGCCACAAGGTCGAAAACCGAGTCGGGAATTCCGAAGCTCGGTGGGGAAAAGGGCTGTGAACGGAGATCAAACTCGTGCATCCAAAAAATCGGTGAAATTCAGGCGTTGTCACGCGCAAATGCGCGGCGTCTAAGAGGCTCGTGAAAACCGTCGTCCGCATCTTCAGTTACCTCAAAAGCTACCCGGGGCTGGCCAGCGCGCAGTTGGTGTGCGCGGTGTTGGCCACGTTGATGGTGGTCGTGTTTCCGGGCATCATCGCCATCATCATCGACGACGTGATCGCCAACGAAAAACGCGAGATGCTTTGGCCGATGATCGCCATCGCCGCGGGGTCGTTTCTCTTGCGCGAGGTGTTCGATTCGCTGCGCATTCAGTTGAACAATACGTTCGAGCAGCGGGTTATATTCGACCTGCGCAGCGACCTTTACGCCCACATCCAGCAGTTGCCGCTGCAATGGTTCGACGACCATCCTACCGGCGACACCATGACCTGCGTGAGCGAAGACGTGCAGAGCATGGAACGCGTGCTCATCGACGGCATCGAGCAGGGGCTCATCTCCATCCTCCAGATTCTCATCGTCGGCGCGATGCTCTTTTTCACCAACGCGCAATTGGCCTGGGCCACGCTCATCCCGCTGCCGTTGCTCATCGTCGGCGCCATTATCTACACTCGCGGCCGCAAGCGCTACAGCATCGTGCGCAAGGTTACCGGAGAGATGAACAGCCTGTTGCACGACAACATTGCCGGCATTCGCCAAATCAAGGCCTACGCGCTGGAAGAGAGCGAGCATCGCGCGTTTAACACGGCCAGCGAAGCCGTGCGCCAGGCGACGATGCGGGTGATGCGCGCGTGGGCGATTTACAAGCCCGGCATGGCTTTTCTCAACTCGTTAGGCCGCGTCATTGTCCTCGGTTTCGGTGCTTTTTTGGTTTTTGACGGAAAAATGGCGGTCGGCGAGTTGGCGGCTTTTCTCTACCTGGTCACCCTCTATTTTTACGAACCCATCACCCGGCTGCACCAGCTCAACCAACTGGTTCAGGCCGGGATGGCCGCCGGCGACCGCGTTTTCGGCGTTTTGGACAGCGAGCCGGAAGTCAGCCTGGAAACCGGCGCGGAATTGACGGAGGTGAAAGGCCACGTGGCCTACGAAAACGTCGGTTTTTCCTACACCGGGCGTCAGGCCACGCTCACCGGCGTTAGCCTGGAAGCGCGCCCCGGGCAGACCATCGCCCTGGTTGGCCCCACCGGCGCCGGAAAATCGACCATCATCAATCTGCTGGCGCGATTTTACGAGCCCGACACCGGCGTCATCTCCATCGACGGCGCGGACATCCGCACCTTGAGCAAGCGCTCGTTGCGCTCGAAAATCGGCTACGTCACCCAGGAGAGCTTCCTCTTCAACGGCACGGTGCGCGACAACCTGCTCATCGCCAAGCGCGACGGAACGGACGAAGAATTTTGGAATGCGCTGGAAATCGCCAACGCCGCCGAATTCGTTCGCCGCCTACCCGAGGTACTGGAGACCAACGTGGGCGAGCGCGGCGTGAAGCTGAGCGTCGGCGAAAAACAGCGCATTTCCATCGCGCGGGCGCTGCTGAAGAACCCGCCCATCCTCCTTTTGGACGAAGCCACCGCCAGCGTCGATACCGAAACCGAGCGACTCATCCAGCAAGCGTTGGAGAAGTTGATGGTTAGCCGAACCAGCTTCGTCATCGCCCACCGGCTCAGCACGGTGCGCAACGCCGACTGCATCTACGTGCTGGACCGGGGTCGAATCATCGAACAAGGCACGCACGACGAACTCCTGGCCAACGACGGCCAATACGCTAAGCTCAGCCGGACGGCGTTTTTGGAGGCAGCGTAAAACGGGACCGGCCCGTTCCCGAGTAAACTCCGACCGACGGGGCGTTCATTGCATTGAATGAGGAAAACCCTCTGTCATCCTGAGAAAATCCCGCTGTGCCTCGGTTTGGGCGCCCGCTCGAGCCAGAAGATCGACCAACTCCAGATTTCCCGTCCCCGCGTGCTCGGATTTGCGAAGAAGCATTCCAAAAAGCGCAACAGCTGATGCAAATTGGGAAGCCTCGGTGGCCTGGTTCCATTGTTTGGAATCGCCAAGAATGGGCGTCTGGATCAGGTGGCTTTTTCCGCCGGCAGGGGGTTGGTAGCGCAACGAGACGAAGCCCCACTCCTCGCTCGGCACTAAATCGGTGCGAGCCTGGTAGCGCAATCCGGCGTCCTCCGCCGCGGCTGGACCCAGCTCGATCTGATAGAGGGCGGTGACTTCGCCACCAGCCCCAATTTCGCCCGCATCGACCTCGTCGTCTGAGAAGTCCTCGGCTTCCAACTGACGGTTGGAGTAAGCGATGAGCCGAAATCGCGCGATCTTGGCAGGATTAAACTCGACCTGGATTTTGACGTCGCCCGCCACGGTGACCAGGGTCTCGGTCATTTCCTCGCAAAGCACCCGTTTCGCTTCGGCGAGGTTGTCGATGTAAAAGTAGCCGCCGTTTCCGCGGTTGGTAATTCTCTCCATCATGGCATCGTTCAAATTGCCGCGGCCAAAGCCTAAAACGCTCAAAAAGACGCCCGATTTAGCCCGGGATGAAACCAGTTCCGTTAGCTCGCCGCCGCTGGTTACGCCCACGTTGAAATCCCCGTCAGTGGCCAAGACGACGCGATTAATCCCGCCATCGATGAAGTTCTCGCGGGCGATCCGGTAGGCCGTTTGAATTCCCGCTGCGCCGTTGGTAGTACCACCGGCCTGGAGGCGATCGATCGCGGTGAGGATAGCTTCGCGATTCGGGGGACCGGCTGCGGTGGAGGGCAAGGCCAGGCCACTCGCACCGGCGTAAACCACCACGGCAACGCGATCCTGTGCCTCAAGCTGCCTGACCAACGCGTGGAGTGATGCCTTAACCCAGGGCAACTTGTCGAACTGATTCATGGAGCCGGACACATCGATCAGGAGCACCAGATTTGCCGCCGGACGCGTGTTTTTTTCCATTTCCCGCGCTTTTAGGCCGATGCGCACCAACGAATGGCCTTCCGCCCACGGACAATCGAAGTGCTCCAAGTGCACTGCGATTGGGTGAGGCCCTTTTGGCTGTGCGTAGCCGTAATCGAAGTAGTTTACCATTTCTTCGATGCGAATGGCATCCGGTGGAATGGGCCGGCCTTCAGCAAGCAATCGGCGAAGGTTCGTGAACGATGCGGTGTCAACGTCGATCGAAAAGGTTGAAAGCGGATGGTTTCGCGGGTTGAGAAAGCGGTTGTCGCGCAAGGGCTCGTAGCGCGCTCCCGGTTCAAGGATTGCCCGCCGGGCGGCGTCGTTTGAAGGCCGAGCCTTTCGAGAACGGTTAGTTCTTCGATCGCTTCCTGAAAGTGTTCAGCTTTTTCCGTGGATTCCACAAGTTGCCGCTTCAGTTCGCGGATCGTCGTCTCTTGATTGGATCGTTCCATTTCCAAAGCATCCAGCTTCTGAGCCGTTTTTGTGCGGGCCTCGTTTTCCGCCAGAATTTTTTGCCGAAGTTCCTCCCGCTTGGCCAAATCCGCGTGGTCGCGCGCATGCAGTTGCTCGGCGTATCTCACCTCCAAATCCGTGAATCTGTTGTCAAACCAGGCCAAAACCAGGAAACATCCGGCAATTGACAACCCCAAGACCGGAATCACGTAGCGGAACAATACCTTCATGAAGGTAAAACTTCCGAAGCGCCCAGCCTCTTAGCAGAATCAGGGATTGGGTGTTTTGGGGAATTGTTTTCATGACCTCGGCCAGCCTCTTCTCATTCCTGCTCCACTGCCTTTTGGGAGGGCTTCCTCGACCTTTTCGCTGAAAAGCAGCACAGCATTGTGCCCTCCGCCAGTCTCATTCCGACTTCGCCGAATTTGCAGTTCACCAGCGTGGGGATGAACCAGTTTGTGCCGTATTGGTCGGACAAGTTGAGAATGCTCGGGAGTAGCTGATATTCGAGGCTAATGCCAATTGAAACGTCAGAGATCCTCAGTGCACTTCAACTTGGGGAAAACGCGGATTGGGAATTCAAATCCGCGAAGGGCGGGATTCCTTCAAATTTGTGGGACTCCTACAGCGCCATGGCGAACACGGAAGGTGGAGTAATCGTGTTGGGCATTTCTCAAAAGGGCGAGGTTTTCCGAGTCGATGGCCTCGACAACCCACGCAAGACCCTGAGGGACTTCTGGAATCTGATCAACAATCGGGAGAAGGTAAGTGTTAACCTTTTGGAGGACTCTGATTCCAGAATCCAGGACATTGGTGGTGCGTCCGTTCTTGTGATTCACGTTCCTCGTGCTTCGCGCCGCCAGCGCCCAGTCTATGTTGGTCAGAATCCGATCGGTGGCACATTTAAACGCAACCACGAAGGCGATTACCGATGTACACCCGATCAGGTCGGCCGGATGTTGGCTGATCAAGCGGAAGAGCCCGCGGACAGCCAAATTGTTCCAAATATCGAGCTCGGGGATTTCGACGCTGACACGATCAGTCAGTTTCGGCAACGTTTCTCCGCCCGCGATCCGGATCATCCATGGCTATCCTTGGAAACTTCTCCGTTTCTGGAAAAACTCGGTGCTTGGAGGCGGGATAGAATAATTGTCGAAAAGCATCCGGACCGGCTGGTGTTTTCGAACCCCGGGACGTTGCTCATTTCGTTCGATCAACTCCTGATGGGCGGAGTGAGCGATTGTCGCAACGAGTCGCTCCAAAAGATGTTTCAACTGATTGGCGGTGGGGAGAAAATGGGCTCGGGGATCGACAAGATCCGAGCGGGATGGCGCTCGCAGCATTGGCGCCTGCCCTCGTTTGTCACGAGCAACAGCCCGGATCGGTTCATCTGCACCATGCCGATGGTTAGCCTCTTGCCCGAGCGTTCGCTCGAGATTCTCGAACGCCATTTTGGCACGGATTTTCGCGGCCTCGACCAAGATTCCATCCAGGCTTTGGTTACCGCCCACGTGGAGGGAGAGGTATCCAACGAGCGCCTGCGGGAAATCACGGCCAAACATCCGGCGGATTTGACCAAAATGCTGCAACGATTGGTTTCCGACGGCTATCTTGAACCGCTGAATCGGGGGCGTTGGACGCGGTATCGGCTGCCTTCGAGCTTAGTGGATAGCTCGGTAGGTAACGGCCTAAGCATGGTGGATAACGGCCCGAGCATAGTGGATAACGGCCCAAGCATAGTGGATAACGGCCCGAGCATGGTAGATAACGAACCCGATGAACTCGAAAAGCTGGCTGGATTAGCGAGAGAAAACAAACGGCTAAATCCAAATGAAATGAGTAACCTCGTTCTTGCCCTTTGCGAAGAACGATGGTTGACCGTGTCACAACTTGCTTCACTGCTCGATCGAACTCGACACACCATTTCCAGCTACGTTCGTCCCCTGCTTAAGCAGAAAAAATTGCAGCCCAAATTCCCGAATCGACCGCGACATCCTCAACAAGCCTACGGCAATTTCAAGAAACCGTGACATGACCGCCAACGAACTCCGCCAATCCTTCCTCGATTTTTTCGCTGAAAAGCAGCACACCATCGTGCCCTCGGCCAGCCTCATGCCGACTTCGCCGAACCTCCTCTTCACCACGCGGGGATGAACCAGTTTGTGCCGTATTTCCTGGACACGGTGAAGGCGCCGTATGAGCCGCCGCAGTTCGCCGATACCCAAAAGCTAATGGATCGCGAAATCTTCGTCTACGCCGATTGGGTGGAGTTGGGCCAACCGCATTTGATGGGCACGCGGCGCGCCATCGGCGACTACTGGATCGCCAAGTTCCCGGCCGCAACGACGAACTTGACGTCGGGGCTTGGGAGTGTTTTCCACCAGTTCGACTTTGTCGAGGCAGGCTTCGTTGGCGAAGGAGGCCGCTAAGTCTGCCCAGTATGCGCCGAAATGCGACCAGCGCCACAATAGCGCCTTGGATGAGGAGTTCGTCCCGAAGGTAATTGGAGTTCGTTTTCGGAAATCAGGGGGTTGATGAAGCCGTGACCGCTTCGAACTGGCCCAGACCAAAATGAGCGTCGATGCCGATGGCACAAGGCAGCCGAACGGGTTGGGAGAATTCCAGGTGGAGCATCGTCCCCGTGTGGCGGGCAAAGCAGAATGGGTGATGGGCAGTAGTTCGGGTGTAGTCGTGGCTATAGACTGGCATGCGTTGGTCGCCAGTGCTCGCGAGCCGTTTGGGCTCGGAACCAGCTTCTACCCGGCAGGCTGAGAGAAGTGGGCCGGGCAGGTCCGCCGACAGAGAGTTAGGTCGGTACCAGGTGGGTGCGAGCCACGGCGTAACACTTCGCCAAATCTTGGAACTACTGATCGGTTCGGCGGATTGGCGGACTTCTCCGGGAACCACCAGGATGGGGTAAGGATCCCTGCTCCGATCCCGAAGGTGGAGGTTCTTCACGGCAAGCAGGGCATCGATTGTCCGTTGACTGACTCCGTCCTCTCCACCGGGTAGGCGGACGATCAGTTGATTGATATGTTCACGATGTCTGGTTGGCCGGGGTAGGTAGTAGGCGTGTTGGTGGCCCTTGGCGGGATTGCCGAATTCATCCTTGCCGCTGAGCAGGGGATCGCCGCAAGATTTCACCGCTTGGTCGCGGAACCGGCGGGCGACAATGACGGCGTCCCGGATTGAGATCGGTATCCGGCGATAGAGCCCAAAGACGATTTCCGCGACGGGATGCGGCGGCACTTTCTCGCGAGACCTTGGCTTCGCAGAGAGCTGGGGGACGATCGCTTCGCGGGGCAGTTCGTAGCGCTGCCATTTCGTGCCATCGGGCAATGCTTTACGCGCAGTGATGAGCGATTCGACGAGATGGGGCGGAACATCGGTGGCGGGTAGGGTGGTTCCGCGGTTTTGCCACAAATCCGTCGGCTGGAAATCGGGTGTGGAGACCATAACCCTGCGTTCGTGCGTTGTCGCGGACGTGCCGGGACGGGCCTCGCAGTGGGCGGACTTGGAAAAATCGCCGGAACTGAGCTGAATTCTGGCTCGAGATTCGGCACGCCCGAAGTAGCGTGCCCGGGCGAGCAACTTCTGCAAAGCAGTGCGTTGTTGGGTGGAGAGTTCGGTTGCGAAAACGAAGAAAACGTCTGGCTCAGCCAAGATCGCGAAGTGGTCGAAATGGAGCACGCGGGAGTTGGGAGCCTTATCTTTGAGGATAGGCTGGTAGAACGGAATTTCGCTAAAGCAGACGGTGGGCAGCCACAGGGTCGGCGGACCGGATCGACCGAGCGTGATGAGAATTTCGTCCCGCTCGGCGGCGGAGCAGGGCGGGTTTTCCGCCTCGAACCAGCAGGCCGCAATGGTGCGGAGGAGCCGCCAGGGAGAAGGGGGCCACTCCGGCTCGCCCATGGCGTGCTGCGCCTGACCCCAAACGTGGGCGTGGTAACGGCGGGAGAGCAACTCTACCCGGATGACGGTTGTGCTCATCGCCGGGCTATTTTTTGTAGGTGACGGCGATGTTGAGATCGGTTTTCCCAACGGTTGCTTGGAGTAGAGGGCCGAACTTGGGAGGACTGACGAGCAACGCGTTTTTTTCACCCACTAACTGGTCCAACGTCAGATCCTCCGCGTCACCGAAATCCGCCCCTCCGCTCTGGGTTTGGTAGGAAAGCTCGGGCTTCTGTTCCTTATATTTCAGCTTCAGCGCGCAATCGCTCCGCAGCCGGAGCGCTCGTTCGGATTGGCCGGTTCGGGCGTCGAAGGCGGGTTGATCGGCCAGAAATTGCCGGATTTTCCACAGCGCCAGACCGAGGAGGAACTTTTGTGCGCCGTCGTTGTTTTCAGCAGCCAGGGATTTTTCCCGCAAACCCAGGATGTCGATTTCGAAAGTGGCGGTGATGGATTCGGGGACGAGGCGTTCTTTGGCCGCGATGCTTTGCCCTCTGTTGTTGTGGTCTCCGGACGGCTTTTCGCCAGTCCAATCGGTTTTGACCATACCGTAGTGAACATCGGAATCACCCGCCAAATCCGCCTCCAAGCGGGCGTGGAGCAGTCGCTGTTGGCGCAGCCCTACCGCGCTCCATTGCATGAATTGAAAGCCGTGCAATATCGCGGCGGGATCGAGCGCGAAGACCCACTTAGTCAGATCCGATCGCTTGTCCAAGGCCCAGGTCTTTTGCTTCTTGTCGGCGAGTCCAAGTTTATTCCCCAGGATTTTTTCCAACGAGTCGGGTTTGTAGCTGTTCTGATCTGCCTTCGCATCTCCATTTGCCGCCTTGATCTTCCAGGTTCCTTCCAAAATGTATGAAGACGCTATTCGGTGCGGTTCGGTCAGGTTTGTTGCAACCAGATTGTCATCCTTGTCCATGACCTTGATGATCGGCAATTTTCCCGCCAACGGCACCCGCCAGCCCCCTCCGGCTTCCATACAAACTGCCTCCAGCCGATTGGACATGCTTTGCTCGCTTTCCACCAGGCAATGGCGGCGGCCATCCGGCCCAACGTAGACGCAGGCTCCGATGTCCGGGAATCCGGTGGGCTGGATGAAATTGCCGGTGGTGGGTTCAAGCTCGGCGGTGATTACGACGCGGTCTTCCGCGAAGAAGTTGTCGATAAGTGTTTTTGACATGTTAGTCTTGTTTGGCTGGGATTAAAAATTGTTGGGCGAGGTGTTCGGTGGCATCGGGATGCAGGGGGACGAACGCTGCGATGGCCATCTTGCGAGCCTGCTCGGGTTGGCAGCGCAAGGCGGGGCACGCTACGGCTTTTCCGGCTCGGCGGTCTTTCTCAGTTCCGCCGGGCAGACCGATGATGCGGAGGCGCGCGAGAGCTTGGCGGCAGGCTGCGTCGATGGCCGCACTGCTACCTCGGCGGAGGTTTTGGACGATGGTGCCGTCCCAGTTGGGCTGCTCTCCCGGAAGAGGGTGCATCCCGCGTTCCAACCATGATCGCAGGGCCGCGTAGGGTCGAGGAACGGGCAGTTCCGTGGCATCGTCGTCAGTGATGGCGCCCGCGGACCAATTCAGCGTGAGAAAGGCGCTGAAACAGCGATGAATCCTCCGAAGATCGAGCCGGCCTTCCACCAGATCGAGCGCATCGCGCAAGGGTACGGTACGCGTTGCGTCGAAGGGCAGCCGATCACAGCCTTCCCGGGTGCCGGCTGCCAGCCAACGACGCCAAAACAGGCGCCCGAACTCGAGTTCCGGCTGCAGCCCGGGCCAGGGTAGTTTCAGGCCGAGCTTCTTGCGTTCCTCATCCGGGATGATCCAACTTCGATCCGCGAATTCCACCGGAAGAATCTGGCAGGCCAGCGGCCAAGGAGCCCACTTTTTCTCGTCGTTTTCATTCACGTTTTCGGGCTTTTCCCAGCCGATGGAAGCCAAGCCGCGTGCGATGCACGCCTCAGCGGAACCGTTGAAGAGTTCCCGCATCGCCTCTTCCCACTTCTTACCGGGAAGTGCGGGCAAAGGCCGGACTCGATTGGCGTCGCCTTTTCGGAAGAGCAGTGCGTTTCCGGCCCAAAGAACGCGCAAAATGTCGAAATGGCGCTCGGCGGTCGGTTCGTCCGCGCAGGCGTGGATGGCGTCTTGAATCCGGCGCGCGGCGAGGAGAAAATCATCCGGTTTGCCCCGGCCCTCCAACTGGTCCAACCAGCCGGTTTCGTCCAGGGGAGCCAACAGAAACCGCAAATCCTCCGCTCCGGCTCCGACTCGGGTCACGCCGCGGGAAATCGCCTGGATGGAGGGCTCCCGTTGGCTGGGTTTGCGGCGTTCCAGCGCAAAGCGGTGAAATTCAAGGAATCCACCCGCCACGCCCCGGCCCTGGACCGCGCGCCGGAAATCCGCGGCGGAAGCGGCCAACTCGCCACCACCCACGCGAGCCTGGAATTGCCGAATTTGGAGCCGGAATTCGCTCAAACCGCGCGGGCGTTCTTCGCTCCAAACCGGCAGAAAAATTTCGTCGGTGGTGAACGATTTACCTCCCGCTATCACGGTTGAGCCGCGAAACACGAAGGGGAAAGCGGGATAACTTCTGCGGGAACCCCGGAAGGACCGCGCCGTTCCCCGGAGCAATAGAGCCCCGCGAATGGCGAGCAAAAAGTCCCAAGCCGTGAGGGACGAATCATTGTCGTGAATCCAACTTCCTCCCGTAGCGTAACGCTTGATCGCCTCCGGAAAGAAGAGGCCGCCACCTTTGCTGAGCCGGGATTTGGGAGGCGATTGCCCGCCGAAGAGGGCGATTTCCAGGTTTGCGCGTTGTTTGGCGGCTTGGTTGGGATTGGCGGCTTTCTTGGCTTCGCTCAACAGGGTGCCGAAGTAGCTCGCGCTTCCATCTTGGCCAAAACCGGGGAACAGCGGGTGATTCGAAGCAGTTTCTCCCTTTGCGAAGACGGCCGCCGCGCTCGCCCAGGGAGCCAGTTCTTCCTCCAACTCATCCTGGCCGCCGGCCGATTTCAGCGGGGATTCGCTGCCCGCGACGCCGCGCGCCTTGCCAAAATGCTCGCCAACCTGGATCGCCCAATCCGGCAATTGCTCCAGGATTGCGTCCACCACTTCGTCGCGAGTCACGCCGCCGATGGCGAGGTGCGTGCCCTCAGTCCACCAGAATTCCGCGTCGGGATGCGCCTCGCCCACCACCGACAGCACTCCGTACCCCTTTAGCATTTGGCCGAGGGACGCGCCCGATACGCTTTCAAGAATTACAGCGTTCGACATCAGCCGGCCCTCCAATCGATTGCTCGCAAGAGCGCTTCCAGGTATGCCAGCTCCCGCGGGCCATGTTCGTCCAGCAATCGCGCGACTCGGCGCTGCCAACTCGGCCAATCCTTGGCGGAAAGCAGCTTTTCCGGATCGCAGCAAACCGGATCCGTGGCGTCGTCCAGCCCTTTCAGAACTTCGGCGGGAATCCGGTCTTCGCGCCGGACTCCACAGGCGTCTGTGTTGTCGGCGTCCCAAGATTCCGCCATGAGCCGGGCTTTTCCGTGATGGGCGAAGATGAGGTAAGCCACCAGGTCGTCGGGCGCCTCCACCGCGAGGTAGGCCAAGGCGGAGGCGACTTCGTGACGAAGACGTGAAGGTGTTCCGCCTCGCCCGTTGGATTTCGCGTAAAAAACGGCTGGTTTTGGGTGGCCGTCCTCTGGTGTGCCGGCAGACAGGAGCATATCCTGGAAGGGAAACGCCGATTTGCGTTCGATGGCTTTGCCGACATCGTGCCATCGGGCCGCGATCTCGATCCTCCCGAGCAACTCCGGCGTCACCAAGCCCCCGCAGACTTTAGCCGCGCATTTTCCGGCGTCATCCAGATGCTTCTCCAGCGTCATCCAGCTTTTGGCAAAACTGCGTTGGTCGCGCTCTTTCCCGCCCCTGCCGGTGATTTTTCCGTCCAGGTCCGCTTCGGTTTGGCCGGATTCGACCCGCAACCAAACCCGCCGATCTCCAGCGCGCCCAACGACCGTTTCCGGACGATGTTCGGCCTTCCCAGTCCAGCCACGATCTTCGGCGTATCCACCCAGTTCGCGGTCGAGCATGAGCGTGTCGCCAACTCGCAAGTTGTCTCGGAGGATCGAGACTGAAGTCCATAATTCCTGACGCTTTTTCTTGTCGAACGAGAGCCGAAACGCCCGTTTTCCGCCGAGCGCTTCAGTCAGATCGTAAATCGACACACGGCAAATTTCGTCGGGATGGAACGGAACTTCGTCGCCCGGCGCGGGATCTTTGGAGTCCAGGTTGCGCCAAAAAACGAAGACATCGCGATCCGCTTCGATACCGCGAATGAAACGGGAAACATCCGTGTGCCCGCCGGACAAATCCGTGTCCGTGTCGAAGACGTCTTCCACATGAAATCGCCGCAAAACCGGTCCCTCGGGGCGACCCATCGGCGCATCGGGAAGTTGGTCGAGGGTCGGGAAGTTGCCCTTCAGGTTCCGGACTCGCGTGCGAGCTTCTTCCAGTTGCTCCCAATCATAGGGCCGCGCGGCCGCAGACCGAGCCTGGGCGAGCGCCTCTTCGCGTTTATCCTTCTTTTTGGCGGATTCGACTTTCGCCAGATCCAGCGGAACTTCAAAAATAACGGCGTGAGCAGTCTGGTCGCCGCGACGATTCAATCGGCCAAATCGTTGCACCAGGGACGGCCAGGGGGCGACTTCGGTGAAAAGCCGCGCGCAATTCGGGATGTCGATACCCGCCTCCAAAACCTGGGTCGAGACCACGATGCGCCCGGACGGGGGTGTCGGCTCCTCCAGCTTGCGCAACTCCTCGGCCCGGTCCTTCGGGCGGAAGCGGGAGTGCAGCAAAATGACCTCTGCAGCGGGGTTGGAAGCACGAATCGCCTCCCACAAGGCGCGCGCCCTCGCCACCGTGTTGGCGATGACCACGGTTAGCTGATTTTCTGAATTCGTCAGGATTTCGGACAACAACTGGGGACTTCGAAAATCCCACTTTGCGCGGTAAGTTAGTGGTTTGGCCGCATGGATCACCGATTGAAGGCGGTTCGCCGGTTCGCCCGCTTCTGGCGCCGCCCGCTCCTCCGCGGAAAGCGTCTGGAGCACCATTTTTCTCGAATCCTCCCGACGCTCCGGGGTGCGCATCCATTCGGGCGCGTCGATTTCCACCCGACCGCTGTCCGGAAGCTTCACTCCTTCGACGCCCAGCGTCGCGCTCATCCAAATCGTCCGCCGAGCAGGCACGGTCATGTGCTCGCTTTCCCCCTCGAAAAACCGCTGCAATTGTGCGCTGGTGGTTCGCCCTGTCCCCATCAGCTGGATCTCGTCCATTACCCAAAGCGCGTCCGTGTTGATCAGCCCGAAACTCATCGGCCATTGGGACGGAACCATCCCAAACCCCCGATTCAGCGCCCGCGATAGCAACATATCCTGGGTGCCGATGAGAACGGCTTCGCGTTCTGGATAAGCCTCCCAATCCTCGGGAATTTCGCCGCCCATCAGCGTGAAAACCGGGATTCCATCGGCATCCCACGAAGGGCGTCCGTTTTCGCTCGCGAGCTGCGCCAATCGTTCGAGCCAGCCGGTCGTCTCCGAGCGGACTTGCTCCACCAGCGAGCGCATCGGAAGGCAAAGCACCAACCTTCGCGGCGTTGCGGATCGGATCGCCTGGTTTCCGTGATAAAACCGCCGCCAAAGCCAGCCCAGTACCATCGCCGCCGTCTTCCCTCCACCGGTAGGGACCGCCACCAAGTCCGGCAACTCCCGTTCCGTTGCAATGGCGAGCTGGTAAGCATGGGGCGACATTTCGCTGGGCTTTCGGCCAAACGCTTTCGCGAAAAGCGCTTCGAAGCTGGGCGGATTTGTGGTCATTCCTCCTCCAAGGGTTTAAAGAAGCCGTACCCTGCATATCTGCCGGAACCAATCAGCACGGGACCGCGAACCTCCTCCTCAAAAACCAGCGCCGCATGGGTTTGCAACCGGCACGAGTCCGAGGAGCCGTTTTTCCGAGTTGGCAACGGCGAAAAAAGCCGACTGTCCGGCACACCTGCCAACCAGGAAGTGCCGCTAACTTCGATCCGCTCTGGGCGCGGCAAAGCCGATTGTTCGCAGGCAATCGCCACAATTTGCGCCACCTCACGCTCCCACTCGGCACGCTGCGTTTTGGGGTTTCTCTTGGGATAGCGCGGCAACACCACGGGGGTAACGCTGGCCCAAACGCTGCTCGGGCGAGTCCAGGTTTGGGACCGCAACGCGCGCTGCGGCGGATTCGGGCGTCGCTCATGTTGGATGGTCCATGCCCATGGCTGGGATTTGCCGGATTTGGGAGGGAAAAGACCCACCACGCGATCGTCACCACCGCCATCGGATAAAACCGGCCCCAGGCATCGGTGCAACTCCGCCGCAGTAATCCCCCGCGCGAACGCTCGCTGAGGAGCCGCGATGGCACAGCCCATCAGATGACCATCCGCGTGTTCGCCGCCCACAAAAGGCAGAGGAACGAACGCCAAATGCGGGGATTCACCACGTCTTCCGCCTTCTCCGGCATGGCCGCTGAGCCAGTTGGGAACGGGCTCTGGGCACTCGCTCATCAGAGCGGCGCGGAGCGTTTGCGTCAGTTGAAGGGTCGATTTCAAACTCAAGTTGGGCCCGTCAGCTTTCGCGAAAACGATCAGGTTGGGATCGAACACGTTGGCTATGTCACCGTTAGTTGTTGAAATCGCAGGACTCGGGAGCATAAGACGTTGATTGTAAGCATGTTCTGAAAAATGACCGCGCAATTCCTAAGACGCTAATACTCAGGAACTTATCGAAATACCAACAGTTAACGGTGACATAGCCAACACGTTAATCCCAGGTCCGGGTAGGGATTTTGCCCCCACGCTCCTCTCGCCGTCCAAGCCTGGAAGCGTGGCGTTCGCGCAATATGGACTAGCATCTTGCATCAATTTGCTCCCAACTTAGTTCTGCCGGAAGTCTGGTTTTGGCTCAAACGTCGTGTGAGGCGTCACTACGATTTTGCATCCGACCCGGAATCCCCTTCCCCGCATTTCCTGGATTGCCGTAATGCTCGCCAAATCCACACTTTTATCTTCAACTCGGATCGAAAACCTTCTGAATCGTTGCGCATCCAACGGGCATTCTTGTTCAATTTTCGTATTCATGAATCGCAGCCTAGCCGACTTAGAAACGATGTCCAGGAAAAACGTTCGGTTTAGTCCTAGATGTAATCACGGCCAAATTTCATCGGTCGGCGAGAGTTGCCAACCGCGAATGGCGATACCAACGTTCAAGCAGGCTCCATTGAAGTAGTCCCAGATGAGTGTTAACTCCAAAACACTCCGTGCTCCGCCGTCTTCGGACGGCGGCTCCATTATTTAGATCCTCATCCATGACCGCTAACGAACTCCGCCAATCCTTCCTCGATTTTTTCGCTGAAAAGCAGCACACCATCGTCCCCTCGGCCAGCCTCATGCCGACTTCGCCGAACCTCCTCTTCACCAACGCGGGGATGAACCAGTTTGTCCCGTTTTTCCTGGGCACGGAGAAGGCGCATTTTGATCCGCCGCGCGCTGCGGATACCCAGAAGTGCATCCGCGCGGGCGGGAAGCACAACGATTTGGAAGATGTGGGCTATGACACCTATCACCACACCTTTTTCGAGATGCTGGGGAATTGGAGTTTCGGCGATTACTTTAAGGACGAGGCAATTGCTTGGGCTTGGGAATTGTTCGTCGAGCGCTGGGGTTTTCCGCCGGAGCGGCTTTACGCCACGGTTTACGCGCCGGAAGAAGGCGACCCGGCGGAGTTCGACCAAGAGGCTTACGATCATTGGGCAGCCCTGTTCAAAAAGGCTGGGCTCGATCCCCAGGTTCACATTGTTGACGGAAACGCGAAGGACAATTTTTGGGCGATGGGCGACACCGGGCCTTGCGGGCCGTGCTCGGAGCTGCACGTCGATTTGACCAAAAAAGGCGACACGGGCGGGAAGTTGGTGAATGCCGACGACCCGCGTTGCATCGAGATTTGGAACCTGGTTTTCATCCAGTTCAATCACGATGAGGACGGCTCGTATCGGCCGCTCCCGGCGCAGCACGTCGATACCGGGATGGGTTTCGAGCGGGCTTGCGCGATCCACCAGTGCACCAAGGGTTTCACCGATTTCTCGAAGCTCAGCTCGAATTACGACACCGACGTTTTTACCCCAATTTTCGCGAAATTGAGCGAGATCACCGGCAAAACCTACGCCGGAACGGTCCCGAAAACCCGCGAGGGCCTCAGCGAGCAGGAACAGACCGACGTCGCCTTCCGCGTCATCGGCGATCACATCCGCACGGTCAGTTTTTCGATCGCGGACGGGATTTTGCCGGGCAACAAGGGGCGGAATTCGACGGTGCGGGCGATTTTGCGCCGGGCCGTCAGATTTGGCCGCGAATTGGGCCTGGGGGGCGATCGGCCGTTCTTGCACGAACTCGTCCCGGTGCTGGTTAGCGAGATGGGCGGCGCGTTTCCGGAAATCGTCGAGCGGCAGACGAAAATCACCGAGATCATCACCGGCGAGGAGGCGCAGTTCAACAAGACGCTCGACCGCGGGTTGCGGATGTTCGGCGACGCGGCCGGAAAGCTGGATTCCGGCGCGAAATTCCCGCCGCCGACCATCGTGAAGCTCTGGGAAACGTATGGATTCCCGCTCGAACTAACCAGCGTGCTGCTTCAGGAACGAGGGCTGAAGACGGACGGCGCGGAGGTCGAAAAACTCATCGAAAAACACAAGGAAACCGGCTCCGAAGGCCACGAAACCAGCGTCGTTTCCGCCGTCGACATCGAAACCGACGCCAAATCCGAGTTCGTCGGCTTCGATGCCGATGAGACCGAGGCCGAGATTCTCGAGATCATTGACGACGGCGAAAACTTCGTCGCGATCGTCGATAAATCGCCGCTTTACGTGGAAAAAGGCGGCCAACTCGGTGATTTGGGCACGCTCATCGCCGACAGCGACGAGTTCCCGATTCTCGCCACGAGCAGCGCCGGCGAAGCCCTCTGCCTCCACCTCGCGGAAGCCCCAAAATCGACCGGTAAAGCCAAGATTCGCATCGATCGCCCCCGCCGCCGCGACATCGAGAAGCACCACACTGCGACCCACATTATGCACTGGGCGCTGCACGAAATCGTCGATCCCGACGCGACCCAACAAGGCTCCTTCGTCGGCCCCGACCGGCTGCGATTCGACTTCAACAGCAAAGCGCTGAGCGCAGAGCAAATCCGCGAAATCGAGGAACGCGTCAATGCGCGGATCGACGCCGGCGACCCGGTTTCCTGGACCGAAGTGCCCCACGCTGACATCAAGGATCGCGACGACATCATGCAGTTTTTTGGCGACAAATACGGCGATGAGGTGCGGGTTGTGCAAATCGGCGGAAACGCGGAAAAACTCGACGGATACTCGATGGAACTCTGCGGCGGCACCCACGTTCGGCAGACCGGCGAGATCGAGTTTTTCAAGATCGGCAGCGAAGGCGCGATTGCCGCTGGGATTCGCCGGATTGAGGCGATGTGTGGGAGCGCCGGCCGCGATTTGGTCGCGCAAACCCAGGATTCGCTGCGCGCCGAGATCGGGGAGCTGGAATCGCGGCTCAAAACGGCAAACGCCGAGTTGGCCAAGCTGGATCAACCCGCCGAGCCGGCTCCGGATCGTTGGGAAGGCGAAATCACGCCCCACGCCCCGATTCACGACGTCAACGTCGCGCTCGAAAATCTCCGCCAGGAACGCGACCGCTTCCAAAACGCCGTCCAAAACGCTGGAAAACGCGCCAAAAAAGCCAACGCCGGCGCCGCCGCGGCTCAAGCGGAGCAAGTGCTCGGCGATTTGCTCGAAAACGCGGAAACCGGCAAGAGCGGCGTCGCGTTCATCGTCCAAAACCTGGGCGAAGCCGACCCTGGCCTGCTCCAAGAAGCGATGAACGTCCTGAAAAAGCGGCAATTCGGCGGTGTGGCTGTTTTCACGCTCATCGACGGCGGCAAAGCCCACATCGGGATCTCCGTGGCGAAATCGGCGACAGACAAATTCAAAGCCGGCGATTTGATGCGAGAGCTTGCGCCGATCGTGGGGGGAAAAGGCGGTGGGAAGCCGGAATTCGCACGTGGCGCGGGGGGTGATCCTTCGAAAGTGGAGGAGTTGTTGTCAGCAGCGCAAAATCATCTGGTAACGTAGTGCTCAGCCCATCGGGCTCGGATTCGTTTTCATTGCGCTCGCATCCACAAACCCGGGATGATCACTTCCCACACTCAAGAATTCACGAAGCGCCGGCACAAATTTCCGCTTGAATCGTTGCAATTTCTTCAAGTCCTCTTCACTGGGATTTTTGAGGACTGCCAACTGCTGATCGACGCTGCTTTTCCAGGCTTCGCGCACTTCCTCGTCGAACCAAGCCAGCCATCGCAGGGGCATCGAATCCGCAACTCCGGTTGCATCCATCACGAGATCGACCAGCGGCTTCTTTTCGAAGCAAAGCGTGGCTTTCCACAGGAATCGCGGCATTTGAGTGGCGAACAACCTTGCCAAATGACCATCCGGCAATTTCTCGGCCAAAGTGGCCACTCGCTTTTTGTACTCGGTGTTGCTGATCAGGCACAGATCCCACTCGACATCGACCTCAACGCCGGGCGGATAGATGAAGTAGTGAACTGCGGCAAGCCAGCGCTGAGCCTCCACGAATGTGATCCGAATTTTGTGGTAAAGCGGAACGACGACGATGTCCGGGACCATGGTCCAGTTTTCTTCTCGGTGGTTTCGCGAAAGCTCAATGTTCATGCGTGGGACCGGAGCTTGCTCTGGCGGATTGAATTTTTCGGTGGTCTCGCGGTGTAGGTCGTACCGGCAGTAGGGACCCACCTGATCGTCATGCGCGTAAAAGCGGCTGATGCGTAACACCGCTCATCGGCACGCGGGTTTGGTTCGTCAGGAACTCGCTGTCCGCGTTGGGAGTATCGGAATCGGCGTAAGCAAGGACCGTGATGGCGTGAAACTCATTGTTCCTCTCTCTAATGGCTCCGCACAAAATAACTGGAAGCCCAAAATCAAGGTAGGCGCGCAGCAGCGAAGCAAACGGGATCGGAAATCGATCGTTGAGTTCGAAAATCTCTTGTTCCAGACCGACTCGGCCCACGGCTTGGCACATCTGTTCTACACTGAGACCACGCGAAGGAATTGAGCGGGATTTGGCAAAATACTCGGTAGCCGCGTTGGTGATTTCCGCTGGGCGGGGAGCGTGGGAGCCGAACAAGACGGAGGTCTTCTGAAAAGCGCTCCAAAGCGCCACGGTCGCGCATTTTGCTACGACCGAGTCCTGCTCTTGGAAGGCGAGCCCAATCAATCGTAAGCGGTTTGCCAAAGAGATGAGGCTGATAGGTGCGGGTAACCGGGAAAATGCTTGGTAACTTCACCATCATCTTCCCCAACCAACGGGGCCAAATCAGTTCGGCCAATGATGGAAGATCCGAGGGGTTTCACGACGATAAAACCGAGGTAACCCGCGTCGAGATCGGGGGCAGGTTCCACCCAACTCGGGTCGCCCAGCCACTGGCCAAATTGATCGGCATCGATCTCCTGGCGGAAAAAATGGAGGCGGCGACAGAATCGCCGGTATCCATCGAAACAGCGCACGTAGTAGCTGGCGTAGTCGTCCAGAAAGTCACCATCCACGTAGTCGATTTCAACGACAATGGTAGCTGCCCCCAAATCCTGTAGATATTGCGCCAGATAGTTGGCGACAAAATGTAACTCCGCTTGTTCCCGGGCGAACAACCCTTGATTCTCCAAGCAGCACTGAAATTCCTCGGCGGAAAATGCGCAGACGCGAAATGCGGATTCCTCCCCCACCTTCAGCCGTTGTTGACTCCAAAGCGCTTTTTGAGCGTCTCCGGGCGCACGTCTCGCATCGAATCCAGGCACGTGTGATAGCGATCCAAGGCGTCTGCACTTTCCACCATTTGATCGACTGTGACTTCAGCTTTCAGCAACTGAAGGTGGCTGGTTTTTGAGTCGGTGGGTTGAGTTTTCGGAGTGGGCTCGAGAGTGGTTTCGCTCATTTCGGGCTTGGTTGATACGTCCGTCGACGCGGATTGTCGACCACAAATGATCGAGAGAGTCAGGAATCCCGGGTAGTTTAAGCTTTCTAGAATTTCCGAGCAATGAAAATATGCCCCTTTTTGTGTTCGGTTAGGTTCGCGGCCGATTCTTGTTTAGTCGGGTTGTAGCTTGGCTTAGCGCGATACCGTTGAGCGGGACGAGGTTTCGAAATGGTCTCGGGCGGACAGCGAGAACTTCTTCAGGAAGCTCAGAAGATCCTCAGCTAGGCAAGCAGTTAACCCGCTTGCTCCTCACCATCCCCATAAACCGCCTCCAGCCGGAAGGGATGGGCGAGGTCCGAGTTGTCGAACACGAAAACGAGCGGCAAGGTTTTGATCGCTCGGTCCAGTTTCGTCAATGTTCGCTGAAAACGCTGCTCCAGTTTTTCGTCTGGCACATCATGTCCGCCCTTCAGGACTCTCATCGAAACGCGCTGTTTCGAGGTTTCGATTTCATCCAGCCGAATGAAGATGAGAGCCACCTGAAATCCCCGCTGGCTGGCGTCATCGAGAAACTGAATCTTGGCGCCGACCGGATCCGAAAAGACGGTCTCGAAGATGAAGCTTTCCCCGCGTTCGACCAAACTCCGGCGAAGGGCGTCGGCAAATTCGGCGGCCTCGTAGGCTCCGAGTTTCAGCTCCGACGCCAGTTCGTCAGCGTTGATGTATCGCAGACCGGTTTCGGCGAGGTGAGCCTGGAAAAACGTTGTTTTCCCGGCGCCGTTCGATCCCGCGATTGCGACGACGATGGGTCTCGCCTCGAGGTTAGCTTTCCAATTCATCCCCTCTATTTCGAGTCCGCTTCAACAAATTTGCGATTCACAAATCGACCGAGCGTTCTTGTTCCGTCTTCGTCGATTTTCACAATCAAGCCGGGATTCTCGGTCGAAGCTTCGAAATGCGGGAACGGCGTTTGGTCCAGGTAGTCCCGAACCCGTTTCCGTCCTGCGTCCGAGTCCACTTCGGAAATCGCGTCGGCCAGCGAACGCGCTTCCCCGGCTTTTTTGAGCGCGAGAGCCTGATCTCCTCGCAGAAGTGGCTCAATGGCGCGGCCAAGCTGCGCCCAGTATTCGATTTGGCCCGCGATTGAGCGCTCGGCAATCTTCGCAACCAATCGCGCTTCCAGCACGAGATCGTCCTTGAGCTTAACGGGTTGACTCATGCCGAAAAGTAGCGTTTTGCTACCCGTTCGTCAATGCCGGAGATTTTCGTAGGGCACCGTTCTGTGTTGTTTGGAAAGTCGTCACAGGTACGCCGGTCACGCCGTCGCTGAGGCTCGGCGGGACGAACAGTTCACCCGGACCCGATCACTAGGCTCCGCTCGATTCCGCCTTGGTGCTGAGAAAAATTGCGGCGCAACTTCATCTGAATTTATTCCTGCGCCGTTCCTAAGTTCCTAAGTGCATTCCCAAGTTCCCAATTTCTGCGTTGCTCGTCGGACATGAGCCCGCTCAGCTCCCTCCTCGCGCCTTGAAATGGTATCGCGACGGCCATCGCGGCCCGCGGCGTATTGCAACGGCTCGAGCCCATCGAGAATGAGGAGGCTGCGTTGTTTTTGCACCAATGCGGCCAGCTCGACGCCTTTTTCGCGCGCCTTGTCCGGGATTTTGTAATCTTTCCCGCCGAAAAAGCGGAACGCGGCGCGAAAGAAATCGTCCGCGCCAACCTGGCGATCTTCGTTCGAGCCCTGGGAGTAAAAACTCCAGGCAAACACGGCCCGCGCCCCGCGCCAGTGCCCTCGTTTGAGCTGCTGGACGAAGTGCACGATCAACGCGGTTTTGCCCGCGCCACCCATGGCATCGAACGCGGCGACGCGGGTTTCGCCATCGTCCCAGGCATCGACCAGTTGCGCCATTTCGCGATCGCGGCCGTAGAGTTGCTTCGCGAAGGTGAGCGGCAATTTGTCGTCCTCGACGCGCGGCTCGCCGATGGTCCAAGTGCCGGGATTGCCGTGGTCCTCGCTCGCCCCGAGGGCGCGGAGGAGGAGGTTGAAATCGGCCCGGATTTTCTCGAGCTGAATCCCGTGGAGAACGGTGAAGGGCGCGGGCAGCTCGACTGGATCGACCAGAATCGGGATGAGGCGCTTGCGGTTGAAGGCGCGCGTGGCCTCGGATTCGACCCACGCGGAGGTGAACGCGCCTTCGTCCGGATCGACGACATTCCGCGAGAAGAGCGTCACGACCTTGGCGGAGTCGGTCAGGGCCTGGTTGATCTCGCGTTGGTAGGATTCGCCCGCGGTATCGTGAAGCCGGTCATCGCGCCAGACCTTGAGGCCGCGTTTGGTCAGTTCGCGCTCGAAATCGATCGCGATCGCCTCATCGGCGCGTCGGTAGGAGATGAACACGTCGTAGCGAAAATCGATCCCGGCGGCGAGCCCGCGTTCTTCGAGCACCTGATCGGCGCGTTTCGGCCAGAGTTCCTCGGGGACGAACCAATCGAATTCGTCGAAATGGCTCGAAAACTCGGCGTCCTTCATCCAGATGAGCGTCTCGTGCTCGCGGCCCGCGAAGGCGCCGGCTTCGGTCTCGAGGTAGACCTGGAGCAGGCTGCGCGGCTCGGCGCTAGGCAGAACGGGATTGGTGAACCAGAGGTCGAGGTGCCAGTAAGCCTTGAAGGAGACCTCGCCATCGGCCGGCCAGGTATCGGCGTTCGGCTCGATCCCGCGTTCGCGGGCCAGGCGTTGCAGTTGGGCGAGAGGGATCGGGTCGAGGCTCTGGTCGTGGAACCAGAGCGCAGTCGGATCGGTGTTGATGGTGGAGTCCATGCCTCGGTGGATAGCCGGTTAGGCTAACGAGGCTAGGGAAACCAGGCAAGGGGAAAACGGTAACTTCGGCGATTGCGCCCAGCTTCCGTCGGTAACGCGGGCGATTTGGGGAATTCCGCCCGTGGCCGAAGGCTTACACCAGCTCCGACAACGCCCGGTGCCCGTCCACGAGGTAATGTGGACGGCCGGTGAAATCCGCGATTGTCGTTTTGTGCGGATCGATTCCCAGGTTCTGGTAAATCGTTGCAAAAACTTCGCCGAAGTGCACCGGCCGTTCTGCGATGTCACCGCCGGTTTTGTCGGTCGCGCCGATGACCTGGCCGCACGTCATCCCGCCTCCGGCCAAAAGCGCTCCACCGACTCGAGGCCAGTGGTCGCGGCCACCGGTTTTGTTGATGATCGGCGTCCGGCCGAACTCGCCCCAGGCCACCACGGTGACGTCGTCGAGCATCCCGCGTTCCTCCAGATCTTCGATCAACGTGCTGAGTCCTTGATCGAAGAGTGGCGCGTGTGAGCGCATTCCGGCGGCGTGATTGCTGTGAAAATCCCAGCGCCCGAAGTTCAGGGTGACGCAACGCGCTCCGGCTTCCACCAATCGGCGCGCCATCAGGAAATGTTCCAGATTTCGCGGCGCGCCGTCACCAACCCGCTTGGGATCACCCTTGCCGTAACGTTCGCGCAGCTTGGGATCTTCGTTTTCCAGGTTTAGAGCCTCAGCCAGCTTGCTGGAGGTTAGCAAGCCCATGGCTTGCTGGCCGAAATCGTCCATCCCTTCCATTAATCCGTTGGAATCGGTTTCGCGCCGAAATTGATCGAACGCGTTCAACAACCCCTTCCGGGCATCGAGCCGGGATTCCGGGATTCCCAGTTTCATGTCCTTCATCGCCTCACCATTTGGTTTGAAGGGACCGTATGAAGCGCCGAGAAAACCAGGTTTGCCGCTCGATCCATAAGGCGGATGGCCGGCTTGCGGCGCCAAACCCACAAACGCTGGCATCGCAGCAGTTTTTGGCCCCATTAGCTTGGAGGTAACGGCGCCGATCGAAGGCCAACCACCCGGCGGCTGACCATTCTGGTTTAACGTGGACCCGACTTTGCCCGTGTAGCACATGAACGAATCGTGGCTCCCGTTCGGAGCACCGTAGAGGGATCGGAGAAACGTCACCTTGCCCGCATTCCGCGCCAATCCCGGCAAAAGCTCGCTGATCCGGATTCCCGGCACACTGGTCGGCATGGAGGCGAATTGACTCCGGATGTTCGATGGTGCGTCGGGCTTGATGTCGTACATCTCCTGATGCGAAGGTGCGCCCGCCATGTAGATCATGATGATCGCCTTGTTCGAGTTCCCGAGATTCATTTGCGACTCGGCTTGAAGCAGTTGGGGCAAGCTGAGCCCGCCGAGCCCCAGCGCGCCGATGCGCAAAACATCGCGCCGGGAAACGCCATCGCAGAGGCGGGAAGTGGAGGTACCTAGGATTGTGAGCATGGGTCCCCTACTCACGGATGGACGGGGGCGGACTTTTCAACAGGCGAGGATTTGGCGGCGCCGAAAGTCAGGCCACGATTTCTGGCCCGTGATTTTTCCTCACACTTTCCTCGGCTTGCTAAGGAAATCGGGAATCCCGTGTCTCTTTCCGCATGAACACCGCTCGCCTCCTTCTTTTCGCTCTGCTGCCCATTTCCACCTTCGCGAATTCCCTCGAACTCGGGCTGCTCGTCACCGAATACCCCCGACTTGCCGCGCAAGACCAGGAAGCTCACGTCGAGGTGCCGCTCGAGCAACTGGGCGAACCGATCGGGCGCCGCTACGTCACGAAGTCCATCAGCCCGTGGCGCCACAAAACCGAGCGCAACGCCGTTGCCCGCGGATTCCTGAAAATCGATGCGGATGGCGACTACGCGTTCACGACAACCAGCTTTTACGACCGGAATTTGCTGATGATCGATGGGAAGGTGGTCTGCGGCTATTGCGATGGGGCGGACAAGGTCGTGACCGTGCGACTCAAGAAAGGGCTAGTGCCGATCGCGTCGGTGGGATACGTGTTAGGGCGAGGCGCATCGGGTGTGACCGTGCAGTGGCGGCCGCCGGGGCAGCGGGAACTCAGCGCCATACCGCCCGGCCGGCTCGTGCACCGCGGCGACGGCTTGATGGCGAATTGGCTGACCATCGTCGCCAAGGACTTCGTGACGGAGATCTACCACAACGGCGAGCGGATTGCGGATCGGAAACGGAAGCTGTTGCTCGACCGGTTCGGCGCCAGTGTCGAGCGCGTCGATATCCAGGTTCGGCGCGGCGATTGGCTGGTTTTCCACGTTGCCCACAATCGGCTGCGCCACGGTGGGACGAGGTTTTTCGCCGTGGCCGGGAATCTGGATCAAAACGAGTTCGGTTTCGCCAGCAACCCAACTTCCAGAGCGTGGAGCAGTTGTGATGACCCCGCCAACGTTGCCGAATTTATCGCGCATCCGGATTCTTCCCAGTTTCGGGATTCCGCGGCAGGGGTCGAGCGTCCGGCTTATCCGATTGGTAAGGCCTGGGAGGAAGGCGCGAAGTTCATGCGGCAATACGGCGGGGCGGACTTTCCCGGCGCGCCGCTTTGGGGCAAGGAAGCGTCCACCTGGATCAAATTCGTGGCCCCAGGCGGGAAATCCGGCCCAAGAATCACGATTCCCACCCCTACCCGGGATTCTGTGCCAAAGTTGGCCACGCCGCGGAAATCAACTCCCGCGCGGTTGGCGATTTTGCAGCCGAAACGCAGGCCGATCCAGGTCATCTCCGCCATTTACGGCACGGGCGGCAAAAACGCGGACGTCACCGCGCGAGTGAAGCAACTCGTCGAGGTCGAGCGCAAATTCTTCGCCGCGAATCCGGGCCATCTTGGCGCCGACCCGAACCCGTACTGGAACAAGGGCCTCCACATCGTCTACTACAAGGACGGCGTGCGCCGGGAACAACGCCGCAACGAAAACGAGCACATTTTGCCGGAGAGTTTCTACGGTCCCCAGGACGCGGGCGAGCTAACCCGCTGGCTGGCCGGCACGCGGTGGGCGGGCGAAAAACGCGAGATCCAGTTCCAGGAAAACGGCCTGCTCACCGGTCCCGGCATCTCGCGCAACGCCAGTTGGAAAGCGCTCGCCGCCAATCGGCTCCAATTGGCCTGGGCCGCCGATGAAAAGGTGGAATTCCGCTTCGACTACGTGTGGAGCAGCTTCTTCGTCCCGAATGACAAGAAGGTCACCTACCGCATCGTGAATTGATCGGCAAGCCACCACCTTGACCAGTCGCCACTCTCCTGCGAAACTGAACCATGTCCCTCTCCGGCACCATCAAACAACACGACGGCGTCTTCGTCGCCTCGCTGCTGGGAAAACCGGAGATTTCCGCCCAACGCGATACTCGCGAAGCCGCCATCAATGCGCCGGAAAGGGCGCGAGCGACCCGCTCATTGCCGATGTCGTTGAAGAAATCTACTCTGAGCGCGATCGACAGCGCGATGAATGGATCGGAGAAATCGACTCGCAGCAAAATTAACCGGGTTTCTGTGCTAAAGCTGGCCACGCCGCGGAAATCAACTCCCGGACCGTAGCCGGCGTGGCGCTTCATTTTGCATTGGCGCCGGGTAATTTCCCGTTTTAAGCAACGGCATGAGCCGAATTCTGGATGTCACGTCGTTTTTGGGAGCCGCAATCGTCATCCCGCGCGATCCGGCCGTCTACATCTTCGCCCTCCTCGCGTTTTGCTGCATTTACGCGCTCATCTGGCTTTTTGCCCGGCATGAAGTGGATCTGGAGGCTTGGCGGGTGGTCGTCATCGGCCTAGGAGGCTGTCAGACTTAGAACGTCTGGCGGCGAAATTCGAGGTTCGAGCCAAAATTTTCATGAGTTTGAGGACTTTATGAGGACATAAGGGACGAAAACGAAGGGAAATTTGGGCCGAATCTCGATTTTCGACGCCGGGCGGGCTAAGTCCGACAGCCTCCTAGGCAGCATTGTCCCGCTCATGATCGGCTACGCGCTCATCCGGCAAAACGGCTGGCTGGGGCTTGGGTTAGCCTGCGTTTTCGCCGCGGCGATCGGCGGTTGGGCTTACCGTCTGTTGTTCGATCTGGATGGGTGGAAACGCTGGGTCCTTGCCCTGCTCACGCCGCTTGTGGCCGGGGTGCTGTTCCCGATTTCCAGGCTCCTACGCAACCTCATCCTCGATTACCTGGTACAGGGCGCCGGGTAGGCGTCCGCCTCACAAAAACTCCTGGTAGAGCGGCTTGATGATGATTTCCGGGACGACGACGTGCGCCGGTAATTGCGCGATGGCGACGACCATGGCGCCGATGTCTTCCGGGTGAACCATGCGCGCTTTTAGCGCTTCGGGGACGGGTTCGGGCCGGTCGTCGAGCAGGGGCGTGTCGACCTCGCCGGGGTAGATGTTGGTGATGCGGATGCCGTTTTCCGCTTCCTCAGCGCCGACCTCGGTTCCCAGCGCGGTGGCGGCGAATTTCGAGGCGGCGTAGGCGGGACCGGCGAGCGGGAGGGCGCGTTTGCCAGCAATCGAGGAAACGTTGAAAACCAGGCCGTCTTGGCGCGCGCGCATTTGCGTCAACGCGGCGTGCAGTACGTTGAAAAAGCCGGTGCAGTTGATGGCGACGATTTTGTCGAAATCCGCGGGGTCGAGCACGTCCATCCGGCGTTTGGCGACGTTCACGCCCGCGCTGTTGGCGACTATTCCGACGGAACCCAGCTCTTTTTCGGCCCAAGCGAACAGCGCATCGACGGCAGCGCGATCCGAAACGTCGCAGGCGCGGACGAGGGGCGGATTTTCGGGGCAAGTTTCCGCCGCGGAGGCGAGTTTGGCCTCGTTGCGGCCGGTGATGACGGTTCGGCAACCGGCGGCGGCCAGGGCTTGGGCGATTCCCAGCCCAATTCCGCTTCCTCCTCCGGTGACGATGGCGTTTTGACTTTTCAGCGGGTTCATGGCGAAAATTAACGAACGACGCGGGCTCCTCCCCCGGCCAGGATTTTTTCGACTTCCGCCAGGCCGGCCATCGTCGTGTCTCCGGGCGTGGTCATGGCCAAAGCTCCGTGTGCCGCGCCGTAGTTGACGGCTTTTTCCGGGTCGTTGTGCTCCAAAAAGCCGTAAATTAGCCCGGAAGCGAAACTATCGCCGCCGCCGACGCGATCCAGGATCTCCAACCGGTCGCGCTGCACGGCTTCGTAGAATTTTCCGTCGTGCCAGCAAACTGCGCCCCAGTCGTTAACGGTCGCGGTGTGGACCTCGCGCAAGGTCGTCGCCGTGGCCTTGAAATTCGGAAATTCCTGCGTCGCAGTCTCGATCATTTTCTTGAAATTCGCCACGTCGATGCCGCTGATGTTCTCATCCACGCCTTCGACCTCAAAACCCAGGCTCGCGGTAAAATCTTCCTCGTTGCCGATCATGACGTCGACGTTTTTCGCAATCTCCCGGTTCACTTCCTGCGCCTTTTTTTGCCCGCCGATCGATTTCCAGAGCGAGGGGCGATAATTCAGGTCGTAGCTGACGATTGTGCCGTGTTTTTGGGCGGCTTGGCAGGCTTCGATCGTCACTTCCGCGGCAGTTTCCGACAACGCGGCGAAAATCCCGCCGGTGTGGAACCAGCGCGCGCCAATTTTGCCAAAAATCTCGTCCCAATCAACGTCTCCCGGCTTCATGCGTGATGCGGCGGTGTTTCCGCGATCCGGGCATCCCACCGCTCCGCGAATCCCGAATCCGCGCTCGGTGAAATTGAGCCCGTTGCGAACTTCGCGGCCAATTCCGTCGTAATCGCGCCATTGGATGAAACGCGTGTCCACGCCGCCCTGCAGGATGAAATCTTCGATCAACCGCCCCACGGGATTGTCCGCAAAACTGGTCACCACGGCGGCTTTTTGGCCAAAACAGCGCCGCAAACCGCGCGTCACATTGTATTCGCCCCCGCCCTCCCAAGCCGCGAAATTTCGGGCGGTGTGAATGCGGCCTTCACCGGGGTCCAGACGCAACATCACCTCGCCGAGAGAGATGCAATCGAACTGGCAGTCGAACGGAGGGCGGAGTTTTAGGGACATGGCAGGATTGGGAAAAACGTTGGATTTCACCGATACCGAAGCCCTGCCGATTGGCAACTTGGAAGAGCCGAAAGGAGCGAAAGGAAGTTATCCGTTGACACGTGAGAGGGTGGCCGGATTATGGAAATCCACAGAGTTTGTATTTTTTGTTGACTTAAGTTAAAAGTCTAGAAAACTTAAAAACAAAGTTTTATGAAAACCCGACTTAGTCTCCTCCCCTCCATCGCCGTCGCCTTCTTTTTGGCCAACGGCTTCGTTCGAGCCCAGGATCCCGCCGTTTACCAAGAGCTAATCGCTCCGGTCCTGAAAGCAAAATGCGCCGGATGTCACGGCGAAGAAAAACAGAAGGGCAAGCTGCGCGTCGATTCGATCGATTTTCTCAAAAAAGGGGGCAGCGAAGGTCCTTCCATCGTCCCGGGCAAGGTCGAGGAAAGCTTGTCGCTGGTCCGCATTGCCCTGCCCAAGGACGATGACGAGCACATGCCGCCGGAGGACAAGGAGCAACTGAGCGACCACGAAATCAAGCTCCTCACCTTCTGGATCGAAAAAGGCGCCAATCCCACAGCCAAAGCCAGCCAACTGGGCCTGCCCAACGAGCTGAAAGGCAGCGTCACCGCGATTTTGGCCGCTCTGAAGGCCAAACCCGCCGCCAAAGCGCCGACAGCCGACGAAAAACAAGCGTCCGAGGCCAAAAAGAAGCTGGCCGAGCAAACCATGACCAAGGTCAACGCCACCGGCGCAACCCTCATGCCGGTCGCGCAAAACACCTCCGAACTGCGATTTTCCGCCCTCAATGTGGTGAAGGAATTCGGTGACGCGCAACTCAAGGGCCTGGAACCCGTTGCCGATCAAATTGCCGACTTGGATCTGGCCCAAACCAAGATTACCGACGCCGGTTTGGCCGTGGTTGGCAAAATGGCGAATTTGCGCCGTTTGCGGCTGGAAAAGACCGGGATTTCCGACGCCGGTCTGAAGCACCTCGCGGCATTGAAAAACCTGGAATACCTCAATCTCTACGGCACCAAAGTCACTGACGCCGGGTTGCCGGCCCTGAACGGACTGGCCAAGCTGAGCCGCCTCTACCTCTGGCAATCCAAGGCAACGCCAAAGGGCGCTGAAGCCTTGAACAAGACGCTGCCCAAGCTGGTGATCAACCTGGGTTGGGAGCACGAAGCCAAAGTCGCCGCCGTGCAGGTGGCATCGGCCAAACCCGCGCCGAAACCGGCTCCCAAACCCGCGCCGAAGCCGGCTCCAGCGCCAAAACCGGCTCCCAAGCCCCCGGCAGCCGCTCCCGCGGTGACGCTGGCCGCGCTTCAGAACCATTTGAACGCTGCCAACGCGGAAATCGGCAAATTGCGCACCGGCGCCACCGCCGCCCTGGTAAGCGCCAAAAAGGTCGCCGACGCCGCCAAAGCTGAGGTGGACAAATTGAAAAAAGACGCTGCCGCCAAGCAAAAAGCCGCCGAACTGGCCGTCACGCAGATCAAGGATCTCGAAAGCGCGGTGCAGGCCATCAACACCGCTCTGGAATCGACCAAGAGCAAGCCAACCCTGGCGGCATTGGCCAAACAGCTCGATGCAAATTTGAAGGAGGCCCAGAAACTTCTGGCCGATGGCAAAGCCAAGGCCGATGCGGCCGACAAAGCCGCCAAAGCCGCAACAGCAGCAATCGCCCCTTCCGAGGCAGCAGCCACAGCCAAGGCTAAAGCCGCCGCTGACGCCCAAGCCAAGGTGACGAAGATCGAAAACGTCGCCAAATCCGTCGCCGCGGCGTTGAATTCCGCCAAGGGCTAATTTTCCCCGGTTTTTTCCACTCCCGCCCCGCGGCGTTGGTCGCGGGGCGGTTGACGATCGGGAGCAACGGGAGAAGTTCCGCGCCGTACGATGTCGCACAGGTCGCGCCCGTGGATTCAAGCCATGATGTTTGCGATTGCTTCCTAGCTGCCACCAGCTAGCGCCCGTCCGCGCATCGGCCGCCGCCACTTGGTTTTTTGCGTGCATACAGAGGGTCATTCCGCCTTTTTCGGGTGGGTGACCCTCGCTCCCGTGTTTTTCGCCATGAACTTCTCCAAAATCGGCCTTTTTTCGGTTTGGCTGACTCTTTGCCTCTCGGCGGCTGGGGAAGACCGGAACTCCCCCACGATCCTAGCCCACTACATGCCGTGGTATGCTTCCAAACCCGTGAGCGGCCAGTGGGGATGGCACTGGACCATGAATCACTTCGATCCGGATGAGACGCTGGATGATGGACGGCGCAAAATCGCCTCCCACGCCTATCCACTCATCGGTCCCTACGATTCCGGCGACGCGCACGTGCTGGAATATCACGCGCTGCTCCTGAAAATTTCGGGGATCGACGGCGTAATCATCGACTGGTACGGCATTCGCGATTTTCGCGACTACGCCGTCGTTCACCGCAACACCTCCAAGCTGATTCCGCACCTGAAAAAGGCAGGGCTCGAGTTTGCGATTTGCTACGAAGATCAATCCATCGGTCACATGATTCGCGGCCAGGCCCTGAACGCGAACGAGGCGATTTCCCATGCCCGGGAAGTTTTTCGGTGGCTGGAGCAGCATTGGTTCGCTGACGAGGCCTACCTCAAGATCGATGGCCGGCCCGTCCTCCTTTGCTTCGGTCCCCAGCACTTTTCCCCCGGGCAATGGAAGGAAGCGTGCGCCGAATTCGAGACGAAGCCGCGAATTTTCGCCCTGCCGCATCTTTCCCGGAAATTTGGCGCCGCGGGACCGTTTGGCTGGCCACCGGTTGCGGGCGGAAAAACGCTCTTGCCGGCTGAGTGGCGCGCGACGTTGTCCAAGCTCTACGCCAAACACCCGGAAAATGAATCCGCAATCGCCGTCGCCTTCCCGGGGTTTCACGACATCTACCAGAAGGCCGGTTTGCACGAAAGCTACGGCCACATCGCCCATCGCGACGGCCGGACGTTTGCCGAGACACTCAAACAGGCGCGGGAGAGTGGCTGCACGTTGATCCAAGTCGCCACCTGGAACGACCACGGCGAGGGAACGGCCATCGAGCCAACCCGCGAATTTGGTTACCGCTACCTGGAAATGGTGCAAGCGGGTTCCGGCATTGACGGGTTTGCTGCAAAAGACCTGGAATTGCCCGGGGATCTGTATCGGTTGCGAAAAGTTTGCACGGGCGATGCGAAGACCAATACCGCGCTGGACGAGGCCGCGGAACTGTTGCGAGCCTTCCAAGTCGCCAAGGCGAAGGACCGGATCGACCATTTGCGAGCCCAAATTGCAGACAAACGACCCCAATGAAAGGGGGCTGATCGTCGAAAACCAGGGATACCGAGCCGAAAATCTGCACAGCCGGGCGTTGGTTTCCAGCGGGTTGTTTCTGGATCGCTATCCCGATCGGGAGTGCGAAGTTCACCTAATTTACCTGACCCGCACGCTGGATCCCTACAGCCTCACGACGTCATCCGGCAGGAAGCGTAAGAACCCAAAACCAAGGCCCTGCGCCAATTTCAAGCCGCACGTCCACTACCTGGACGAACGAATCCGCGAAATCGCCAAGACCGACCCTGACAATCCGCTGGTTTCGGTCTTTTTTCCGCTTCTGGAGCGCGACAAGGCGAAATTGTTGGTGAAATTTCAAGAGCACTACGATAATCTGGAAAAAGCACCCGGATTACCAACCAAAGCGCGCGAAAAGTGGCGCGACGTGTTTCAACTCTGGCTCATGCGAGCCTTGGAAATTAACTTCGAACAAGTTCAAAAAATGCTCCTGAAAGACCTACCACCCGTCGAAGAAACGAAGTGGGGAAAAGAACTCATCGCGATCTATCGCGATAAGGGAAAGAAGGAAGGGATGGAAGAGGGAATAAAAAAAGGAGTGAGAGAAGAAATGGAGGCCGAATTGAAGCGATTGGAAGCCGAATTGGCCAAATACAATGAGATGACGGCCGATGGCATTCTCCCCAAAGAAGCCCGCCAGCGCTTGGTAGCCGATGCAAAGGCTGAGATTTCACGGATCAAAGGCAAATTGAAGGATTGATGTGGCGGTCGCGCTCGCCCGAGGTGGGATTTGGCTGATGAAGTCCAGGATTTGGCGGGAAACTCCATCGGCTGCGAAAAATCTCCGCCCACGATGTTGCAGCCAATTCGGCCAATCGCTATCTGGAGGCGCCGGCGATGAGACGGGCGCGAACGGCGGGTTCCTGCGGCATTTCCACGATTTTGGCTTCCGCGCTGCTTTGGACGCGGTTTTTGAAGGCATGGGAGAGGGATTGGAGCAATTGGCTGCGAATTTCAGCGTCGCATCCGCGTTCGGCGCCGGATTCGCGGAGATTTCGTGCAATCCGGTGCGCTGACTCCGGCAAATCACCCAAAATCCGAGCTATCAGCTCGGCAAAGCCGTGTTTTGGCGCGGGATCGAGAATTCCCGGCAGCGCTCGCAGACGAATTCCTCCCGGAGCCCGATTTTCGCCGGAAAGCTGCGTTTTTTCCAAAAAGACGTCCGTCGGGTGGAGGGATGAAATCGCCATTCCCTGGCGCGTTGCCCGCTTTAGGGCACGATGCACCTGCCTGCCGACGGAAAGCGCCAATTCGCCGGGAAGCTCGTCCCGGTCATCCAGGATTTCCTGGAGCCGGAGGCTGTTTTGGGGCAATTCTTCGGCAAAAACCTGGCGATCGCCCGCCAACCATCGGCCGCTGATTTCCGTGAACGGTTTGTGGGCGCCGCGGCAGCGTTTCCAGGCCGTTTCCAGCCGTTGTTGCCGCTCCGGCCCCAAAACGGCGGCGGACGGTAAGACGTGGAGCGCCATTTCGCGAGACGTGCGCGCGTCCACGCAGTGAATCACGCCGGTTTCCGTCTCGGAGGCGGAGAGATCGTGAAGGAGGAAGGGGCAAGGAGCAGGAGGCATCGCAATCGAATCGCAGGATTGATTCGCGGATTTGAGATCGCGAGACTTAAGCATCCGCGGATTAGATGGCAATGGAAATTATCCGCTGTCGATGATTTTTAACCTCCCGTGCCTTTTTTTGAGCGTCAGGGAACGGGCAGGTGCGTGAGAATTTCCTGGATGATCTGCTCGGTCGAGATTCCTTCGGCTTCAGCCTCGTAGGTGAGCAAAATCCGGTGCCGGAGCACGTCTTTGGCCAGATCCTTGACGTCCTCCGGCCAAACGCTTCCCCGTCCGTTCAGATAGGCCCGCGCCCGGGAAGCCAGCGTCAAATTAATGGTGCCGCGCGGTGAAGATCCGGCGCGAATCAGCGGTTTCAGGTTCTCGTGGATGCGCCCGGGGTTTCGCGTGGCGTCAATCAGCTCCACGATGTAGTTTTTCATCGAATCGTCGATGTAAACCTGGTTCACCAAATCGCGGCTGGCGATGATGGTCGGCGGATCGACGATTTGGCGCGTTTCCGGCGGTTTTGAGCTGGTCGCCATCAAATCCAGGATTTGGCGTTCCTCTTCGCGGCTGGGGTAATCAACGTTGACCTTGAGTAAAAACCGGTCGAGTTGGGCCTCGGGAAGCTGGTAGGTGCCTTCCTGATCGATGGGGTTTTGCGTGGCGAGGACGAGGAACGGATCCGGCAGCGGATAAGTCTTGTCGCCGATGGTTACCTGGCGCTCCTGCATGGCTTCCAGCAGCGCGCTTTGCACCTTGGCCGGCGCCCGGTTGATTTCGTCCGCCAGGATGAGATTGGCGAAAATCGGGCCCAATTTCGCGGAAAACTCGCCCGCCTGCTGGTTGTAGATCATCGTGCCGATCAAATCCGCGGGCAAAAGGTCGGGCGTGAACTGAAATCGCTGAAAATCGACGTGGAGACAGCCGCTCAGCGCCTTAATCGTCAGCGTTTTGGCCAAACCGGGAACGCCTTCCAGCAAAACGTGCCCGTTGGTGAGCAACCCGATCAACAAGCGGTCGACGAGTTGTTGCTGGCCGATCAACACCCGGCTCATCTCGTCCCTGACCGCCTGCACCCAAACGGCTTGCTGCTGGATTTGCTGGCTCAGCGCCGCGGAATCGACCGGGACGCTCGGTGAGGGTGGGAGTGTGGACATGAGTGAGGAATCGCTAGAATGCCGAATCCGCGGAAAAGTTCAAGCATGGAGGGTCAGGTTTCCTCCGGATCGGCTTCGGCTTCTTCCGCGGCTTCGGCGTCATCTGGCGTTTCGACGTCGCCATTGGGCGGTTGATTCGCCTCAGCTTCGGCCAAACGTTGATTCATGCCAGGTTGCAGCCGGCGCTCCCAAATGTAGCGGCGAAAGAGCACCTTCACCGACGCTGTGAGCGGCACCGCGAGCAATGCCCCCAGAAGTCCGCCGAGGAGCAATCCCCAGAAAACCATGGAAAAAATGACGGTGAGCGGGTGCAAGCCGACGCTGTCGCCCACGATTTTCGGCGCGGTGACCAAACCGTTGATTTGTTGCAACGTAACGAAGAGGGCAACCACGATGATGGCGTAAGCACCCACCTGCGTGGGGAGCCAATCCCAGGTGTTCGTGAAAATTTCGTACTTGATCGGGGTTCCCGCCGCATCGGTCACCGTTTCGTGGATGCGATGCTCCTTGCCGGCGATTTGCGCCGCGGGGACGACGGTTTTCGAGCCAAAATGGACCAGCGCGATGATGACCGTGGGAAGGAGCACGATGAGCGAGCCGACGTAGGGGATGAGCCCCAAAATCGCGAGAAAAACGCCTAAAAGCAGCGCGTAAGGCAAACCCATCAGGCTCAGGGCAATGGTCACCAGCAAGGCGTCGATCATGCTCACCAGCATTTGCCCGCGAAAATAGGCGATGAGGTACTGGTTCACCTCCTTGAGCACGTCCACCACCTCGTCTTTCAGCTTCGATTCCCGCAACGGCACGTAGTCGCTCCAATGTTGGGCGATGCTGGTGCTTTCCCGCAGGAAAAAGAAGAGGTAGATCGGGACGAGAAAAAAACCGAGCACGTAGCCGAGAATTGACGCCGCACTGGCGAAACCGCGGCCGAAAAACGCCGCCACTTCGTCCAAAAATCCGCTGACATGCCCCCAAACCCAGTTGGTCAACTCCGCCACGTTCCAGTGATCGTCATCCGTCTTGAACTGCTTGACGAAAGCCAGGTGCCCGAGGCGTTGGTCGAGCATGTCGAGCAAATTCGCCACGCTCAGCCCGAGTTTAGTGTTGGCCAGCCAGGCTTTTTCCTCAGGCACTTGCCCGTCCGCGGCCAGGGGTTCCGGCGCAAGCGTTTGCTCGCTTTGCGGCAGCTCCGTGAGATACTCCGCGGCGAATTTGCGGGCCTGCCGGACGGTGGGATAAATCACCAAAAAGGCCAGAATCAGGATGAAGGCTAAAAATCCCCCAAAAACCGTCAAAAACGCGCGTTTTCGGCTCAATCCACGCTTGATGAGCATCAAAATGACCGGTTCCAGCAAATACGCCAAAATCGCCGCCACCGCCACAGGCACCAGCACCGGTTGCAGGTAGCCCAATCCCCAACTAACCAGAAAAACGGCTCCAACCGCGATGGCGCCCAAAACCACCACGCACAACGCCGTAAGCGCCGCCCAAGCGGTTTTGCGTTGAAATGGCGTTGGAGTGAAATCCGGCATCTAGCGTGATAAAATTCGGCCCACTGCAAACACCCGGATTCGCCCGAAAACAACCCAAAAAAACGGCCGGCGGCGTAAGCAACCGCCTGCGTATGGCGCGGGGATACCCACGCGGACGCTAACTTCGCGAAAATCGTTGGATTTGAGCCAAAAATGGCGCGAAAAGTGCCGCGCTGGCGAATTTTTCCCCTTCCCCCGTTATGGCTGTGTCAACCAATTACCAAACGCTGAGTCTCACTCGCCCTGGCGGAAAGCGGGAGCACACCGAGCGCACGGAAAATGAGGATCGCGTGCTGGTTCGCGAATTCAGCACGCAACAGACCAAATGCGAGCATCCCGCCGTACTCGTGGCCGTGGCCGATGGCGTGAGCCGTTGTGCCGATGGAGGCGCCGTGGCCGAATGGCTGTTGCGCCAGGTGGAAAGCGACGAAGTGTTTGCCGATGACGGCGAAGGCGACTTGGCCCGCCAATTTCACGACTACACCGAGGCCTTGCGGGCGCGCTTCATCGATGAATTCGCCAGCCAGCCAGACATCCAGGAAAGCGGGTGCACGTTCGCGGCTGCCCTGATTTTTGGCGACAAAGGCGCCGCATTTTGGGCCGGAGATTCGCCGATTCACCTCCTCAGCCCCAACGGCGCCCGATTCAAGGCGCGCACCCTGACAATCGCGGACAAAGACCCGTTTACCGGCGCCCTTACCGACTGTTTTAGCGGCCTGACGCCATTCAAGGTCAAGCAAGCAGGTTTTGCGGTGAAAAACGGCGACATCGTCATTGCCGTCAGCGACGGCATGGCTTACGACGGCCAGGATTTGGCCGGAACCCTGGACCGGCACGGATTCAACCAGGAGTGGGTCGATGCGATTTGCCAGCAATCCTTCGACATGCCGTTTTCGGACGATATCAGCATTGCCGCGGTAAAAATTGGCGAGCGCAAGGCGACCGAAAAAGTAACCGTGATCCCAGCCTGATGCCCGACGAACAATCCGTCCGCCAGACCCTCAGCACCGTCAAATACCCCGGTTTTTCGCGAGACATCGTCTCTTTTGGTCTGATCGAGCAAATCAACGTCGATGGCGGCCGGGTGGAGGTGCTCATCTCCTTCGCCACGCGCGACGCCAAGGTCCCGGAGCAGATCGACAAGGAAGCGCGCGCCGCGTTGGAAGCGATGGACGGCGTGGAAGAAGTGCGGCTGGAGTTCGACATCAAGGAACCGCCTCCCGAGCAACCCGGAGGCGGCGGCAATCTCCCGACGCCAACGAAAATTCCCGGCGTCAAGCGAATCATCGCCGTCGCCAGCGGCAAAGGCGGCGTGGGCAAGTCCACCATCTCCGCGAATTTGGCCGTGGCGCTGCAAAAATCCGGTGCGCGGGTCGGATTGTGCGATTGCGACCTCTACGGGCCCAGCATCGCGCTAATGTTCGGCAGTGACGACCAGCCGATGGCGAACCAAGCCGACCAAATCATCCCGATTCGCGCTCACGGGCTGCAACTCATGTCCATGGGGTTCATGCTTGGCGACGATTCGCCGGTCATCGTGAGGGGCCCCATGGCCAATCGCTACACCCAACAATTTTTGCGAAACGTAGCCTGGGACGAGCTGGATTACCTGATTCTGGATCTCCCGCCCGGCACCGGCGACATTCAACTGACCGTGGTGCAAAACGTGGCGCTGGATGGAGCGGTCATCGTCACCACTCCGCAAGAAGTGGCCTTGATCGACGCCCGCAAGGCCGCGGCGATGTTTGCCAAGGTGAACGTCGAAGTTCTCGGCGTCATCGAGAACATGAGCCACTTCATCTGCCCGAACGACGGCAATGAGTACGCCATTTTTGGAAGCGGCGGCGGAGCGGTGGAGGCAAAGAAAATGGGCGTTCCCCTGCTCGGCGAAGTCCCGATCGACATCGAAGCCCGAAAAGCCGCGGATGAAGGCGAGCCAATCGCTTTGCGAGATCCGGCGGAAAACGCAACCAGCGCCGTTTTCGCGAAAATCGCCGAAAACGTGGCGAACATCGTGCCGGCGTGAACCCGCGTGGATAAATGGGCCGCCAATCGCACTGCGGAGATTTCACCGCATGTAGCTGCGGGGCGCACCCCCACGTCCCTTGGGTCCTTTCAGTCCCTTGCGTCCCCAAAATTTTCCTAGAAGGTGTGCTAGGCTAACCAAAATCGATGACCAACGCCAACGTCAACCCGTTGATGGTTCCGGTACTCCTTCTCGCCTTGGGATTCTTTGCCGCGGGGAATTGGGCGAATGTCCGAATTCGCTCGAAAAAGGCGTGGTTGCTGCTTTTGGGCGCCTCTTCGCTGGTCGCCCTTCCCGGTGCGGCGTTCGTGCGTTACTACGCCCATTGGTTCGACCACTGGCAATGGCTCTACGAATGGAGATCGTGGCGCGGCGCGGAATTTCTCATCGCGCTCATCACCCTGCCCGCCCGGTTCTTGGCCGGGAAATTTTGGCTGCTGAGGACGATTTTCGCGGCCGCGTCCCTGTTCGGCGCGTTCGTCCCCTTCGCCAAACCGGTGCTTTCGCCGCTTGAGCGCTACTACGTCACCACCGACCGCTGGTCGGACGGTGTTTGCCGCCAAACCACGCCGGCAACCTGCGGCCCAGCTTGCACGGCGACGATTTTGCGCCACTTCGGTGTCGAAACCACGGAGGGAGCCGTTGCCGAGCAGGCCTTCACCTACTCGGGCGGGACGGAGTGCTGGTATCTGGCGCGAATTCTGCGAAATCACGGCTTACACGTGGATTTTCAGGTTTGGCGCGGCGGTGAGTTGCCCGATCCCGTCCCGGTTCCCTCCATCGCCGGAGTGCGGATCGGTAGCCTCGGGCATTTCATCGCGATTTTGGAACAAACCGGGGATCAGGTCGTCGTCGGCGAACCGTTACGAGGCCGGTCCATCACCACCATGGATCGGCTGCGGAACAAACCGGGCTACCTGACGGGACTTTTCATGGTGGTCACCTCCGCGAAGGAAGAAGGCGACTAACTCGGCCCCGACAAGCCCAGCCAACTCAAAAACGTCGTCCCACCCGCCACGGCTTCCAGTTCTTCCTCGGACATCTCGCCTGCCGGGCGCAATCCGCGAATGTCGCCGATGTCGATGGTGAATCCGTAGTCGTTGGCCAGGGAAACCAACTCCTCCGCGGTTCGCGTTCGGGCAACGCGCTCCAACAAATCCGCATCGATGGCGAGTTCTTCACGAAATCTGGATAGGCTCTGCGCTGACATGATGATGTTTTTGTTTGCTCGGTGGATTTTTTGCTTCTCCCCACCAACCTAGATTTGGCTTGCCCGCCGTCAAACGCTTCCTCCCGCGCCCGGGCGCAAAGCGGCCCCGGAGAAGTCATCTTCCGAGGCCGCGATGCGCAAAGTTGGGGATCCGAGAGGGACGGAGTCGGTTTTTTGGGTTATTGGATGCGGACTTGTCCCGGGATGTGTGCGTTTTGCAAATGGTAGGCCGCGAGGGCTTCGATGTAGCCGCCCAGGTGCGCTGGGTCGCTTGGCATGGCTGGCTCACGGTGGTAAACCGTCGGTTCAAGCATGGGTTGGGTTTCCGAGTGCGGTCCGCCGTGAGCGCCGCCCGAGTGGGCTGCCAGTTCGTGGTCGGTGAGGTGTTTGTTCATGGTTGGGGACGCCGATTGGCTTAGCTCCAGTAGCCGCCGTAGGAGCTGTAGGACTGGTTGAAGCTGCCGAAGATGTCGGTGCTGGCGTCAACTTGCGTCAGCGTGTTGGTGTTGAAGGAATCGTTGGTGCTTGCATCGAGCACAATTCCGGCGTCTCCGCCGATCAAGAGGTCTTTGATGCCGCCAGCGATAGTTTCGAGTTCTTTTTCGTTCATTTCTTTCATTTTGGTAGGTTGGTTTAGGTTTGGTTTTTGGTTAGTTGGTTTTGAGTTGGTCGTCAGCGGGTTTGTGCTGACGGATGGCTTTAGAGCAGCCTGCGTGCCAACTTTTTCGAGGTTTGCCTCAATTTCCTCGGAATGAATGAGTTGCGAAAAATGACAAAATCCAACCATCCTCCATCAGCGGACCCGAAGCCGAAAATAGGGCCTGAAATCGATGAAATGGATGTCTGTCTCTACTTTTCGCCCTTCCCGAACCAATAATTCCACGCCTCGCGCACCTCGCCGAGCATCATGGTCCAAAAACCCTCCTCTTTCGAGGTTGTGCGGACTTCCTCGATCGCCGAGGCCAAAAATCGCTCGTCCTTCGCGGTTTCGCCGGCTTTCGAGCCTGAGTTGTCGGGCGTCGGGGGCGCCGTTGCCGATTTTGGGGCCACATTTGGTTTGGAACCGGCAATTTTCGCGCCGGCCGCCACTTTTGGCTCAGTTTTGGGCTTGGAGTCGGCAATTTTCGCTTTGGCCGTCACTTTTGGCTGAGTTTTGGGCTTTGGACTCGGCTTCGGCTTGGAATCAGGTTTCGGCTGAGGCGGTTTTGGGGTCGATTTCGGCTTGGAATCGGCTGCAACCGGCGGCTTTTCCTCGGCAACGGCTGATTTTGGCTTTGCCGGAGGGTTTGGTGCGATTTCGGGGCCTTTCTTGGCGGATTTCGGCTTGGAATCGGCAATTTCCGCCTCGGCCGTCATTTTTGGCTCGGGATCGGATTTTGAACTCGGCTCAGGTTTGGGTTCAGGCTTCGACTCGGGCGGTTTCGGGGGCGATTTCGGCTTGGAATCAGCAATTTTCGCCTCGGCCGTCACTTTTGGCTCGGGATCGGATTTTGAACTCGGCTCAGGTTTGGGTTCAGGCTTCGGCTCGAGCGGTTTTGGGGGCGATTTCGGCTTGGATTCGGCAATTTCCGCCTCTGCCGTCACTTTTGGCTCGGATTTTGGACTTGGCTCCGGTTTGGGTTTCGGCTCCGGCTCTGGCGCCGGATTTGAGTCGCCGGCGAGCAACGGATTCGGCGGCCGTTCCGCGGATCCGCCTTCCTTCCCGGCCTCAGCCAGGGCTGCACCCAAGGGGCTGGGCGGGGCGGACTTTTTCGCCTGTTGCTGTTGTTGCTGCTGCTCGCCAGTTTGCGACGGCGGCGGACCTTGGGGGAGTTCTCCCGCCTTGGCGGCAACCTCCAGCATCTGCTTCAACGCGGTTTCGCGGTCGTTTTCGACCTGAAACAGGTTCAGCTTCAAAAATCCGCTGATTTTGAAGCATTCCAACGCGATTTCGCTGGGCTTAACCACGATGAGATGGCCGGTCACGCGCCGCAAACGCTTCGCCATGGTGAGGATCGCGCGCAAGCAGGGGCTGCTCAAAACGGTGACCTCACTGAAGTCCATGAGGAAAAATCGCCGCCCCGGCTGATCGAGAATCGTGCGCAACTTCGCGTCAAAATCGGCGGAAGCCGCGTAATCCAGCTTCCCTTTCAAAATAACGAAGTCCAGCGGCCCTTTTTGTGCGGCTTTGAAATCCATGGCTTGGGAAAAAACTCGAAATCCGAAACTCGAAACTCGAAACTCGAAGTCGGGTTTTGCCGGTAATTAAGCCTGAAGGTCCCCTTGGCGCAATTCCGGTGTTCCGATCGCGCAAATCCGACCAAACGCCGCGGAATCGTCGAAATCGTGGGCGCGCTTGCAGAGACGGGGTTGGGGCGCTATGAGGTGGGGCCGTGATGCAACGCCTTTTCGCTACAGCCGTGCTCCTGACCCTCCAACCGCTGATTGCTGCGGCGGAGGCGAAGCGCGAGTTGCTCGTGGTGGTGGGGGCGGAGGGCTCGCTGGAGTTCGCGGCGCCGTTTGCTGAGGCGGCGACGCTTTGGGTGCAAGCCGCTGAAACCGCGGGCGACGTGAAGGCGACGCTGGTTCGCAACCGAAACGCGCTAAAATCGGCGCTGGAGCAAAAATTGGCCCAGCCGCCTCCGGAATTGTGGATCGTGATGATCGGGCACGGCACTTTCGACGGCCGAGCGGCCAAATTTAACGTGGAGGGCGAGGATTTTTCGGCGGCGGAGTTGGGCGAGTGGCTCAAACCGTGGAAAACGGGCGAATTGGTCGTGATCAACACGGCCTCGGCCAGCGCGCCCTTCATCCCCGCGCTCAAGGGCCCGAATCGCACGGTCATCACGGCCACCAAGAGCGGCGCGGAGGTGAATTTGACGCGATTTGGCGGTTTTTTGACCAAAGCGCTGCTTTCCCGCGATGCCGACCTGAATAAGGACAGTCAGGTCTCCGTGCTGGAGGCGTTTTTGCTCGCATCCAGCCACACGGCGGAATTTTACGAAAAAGAGCGCCGTTTGGCGACGGAAATGGCGCTGATCGACGACAACGGCGACGGCAAAGGAACGCGCGGCGACTGGTTCGCGGGATTGCGGGTTACGCGAAAGGTCGGGGAGGAAGCGATCCCTGACGGGCGGCGTGCGCGAAACGTGCATTTGATTCCCGGCGAGATGGACCGGCAATTGACGGCCGAAGCTCGGCAACGGCGCAATGCCTTGGAACTGAAGGCGGAGGACTTGCGCGAAAAACGCGGCGAATTGGGCGACGCAGAGTACTACCGGCGGTTGGAGGCGATTTTTGTGGAAATTGCGAGGATCTACGCCGACGCGGGTTCGTAGGAGCGAGAGCCACACCCGAAAAAGTCAGCGAGTCTGGCGATTCATCGTAGGCACGCCTTACATTCGCTGATCAGGTAGTCTAGCTGGCCGCGATCGTAATCTTGAATCGAGCCGATTGCTTGTTTCAAGCGGCGATAGCACGTTTCATCGTTCAAAAAATGCTCATCCAACAACCTTAGCGACTCACAATACTGTCGGGCATCTTCCCGCCATTTTTTTAATCGGCGGTGTGGATGGGCAATGTTCGTAGGTTCGCTGATTTCACGGTGCAATTCATAGACAAATGGCGGGAGACGCCCCCTCATACACTCCTGCATAATTTGAAGCGCCGCTTCACCGCCCCTCTCTTCAAATTCCCGTTCTTCCAGCTTTTTTTGGGCGGTTAGCCGAGATACTTCCGTGAGATTGCGGCGCACTCTTGCCATATCTTCCACTCCCTCCCAACTGGAACGATGGTAGGGACGAAGCAGCGCATATTTCGCGATGAGTTTCTGTTTTACCTCTTTGAGCGTTACACTAACAGCGCTAAGCTTCGAGTAATCGTGAACAACGCGGCCCAGCGCTCGCCGAACCAACGCGGTTCGATGGGAAGATTTTACCTGGCGTAGCACTACGATGACCACGACCAATACTAATACGGCAGATATCGTTCCTAAAATACGAAACTCCACAGATTCCGAGACAACGTCCGTTCCTTCAATAAATGCCTGAAAATAGATGGCAAGCAGTCCGCCAAATAGCAGGAGCGTATACTTGGAAAACAGCTCGGATGGAGAAGCGCCTCCGCCAAGGTTCTGCAAGCGCCATTGGCCTAGCCGCAAATCGGCTTCTCGGTCTTGGATGGAGGCCTGAACGGCGATCTCCTCGAAGGTTTCGCCGGCCATATCGAGATGAGCAGCCTGCAAGCGGCGCATTTCGCTGAGATCTTCGCATGCTGAGGCGAAATCGATGTTGTAGTCCGGGCTCTTCATGATTGGACGATCTGGGTCGTATTCTGAGAAAATGGAATCACATCTTCGCACCCTAAAATGCTTCCCTCGTATCCCGGCGGCACGGGAAAACGCCGTTGCCGGTAGCGCGGCGTTGTGTTGAACCAGTTTTTCGGCCGTTCGTAGATCGGGCGAACAATGTGGGCCGGCCGATAATTTGATTCGTCGGTAGCCGCGTTTCCGATCGTTGCATCCAAACTAAAGCGAAAATCCGCATTGCCCGCACGGGCAGCTCCTTTGATGGTATTGTGATCCTTACCGTTGTCTAGCTCGTCCGCGATGGTTTGCAGGATTTTGTTGAGCTTCCAGTTTGCGGCCAAAGTGCCTTGTTGGAAAAAGCCGGCAAATTGAATCAAAAACCGGTGAGATTCGGCCCACGGGTTCTTAATCATCTGCAGCCAACCAAAGTCCAGGTGATTTTTGTCGTGTTCGTTGATCGTAAACTGTTTTACGGTTGAGTTGGCAACATATTGCTGAGTCACCAGCAATGGGCTATCTCCCCGTGACGGATAGGCGAACATTCCAAAATTGTCCAAATGGTTGTAGTTTGCGAACATGATGTCGCACAGGTTGGTTGCTACTTTGTTGACCTTTGGGCTGCCTATGACAATAAGGTTGGAATCTTGCAAGCCGGATTGAATTGCCCTGAGATACAGATTGTTTTGATAGTCTTCCAGCGCTTTGAATCCCTCTTCCGCGCTCTCTTCATCTGGAAAATAGGTGCGAATGTCGTTTCGGAAATCTGGCGCAAGACCTTCAAAGACCAGGGCATCATTGAGATAAAACAGATCATCGCATTCCCACGAGGCGAATGAATCAAAAACCAATTCAATGCCGAGTTTTCCGCAAATTCGATCCAACAACATCCCGGTCTTGAACATTAGCGATCCGTCAAGGCTTAGCCCGCGGGTATGAATGTCCATCGCATAGACAGCGCATATCTTCAGCTTCCGGTTATCCGTTTGGTTGGTGCTTGTGGTGGCTGAATCCTGCAAAACGGTCAAAAGATTCTCGAACAGCAGCCTACAATTCGGGTATTCGTAGGGTTCCGAGAAGGGGTTGGTGTATGTGTTAGGTCGACTCATGTGGGTGTGTTTTCGAGTTCAATTTCAGGCGCCAACCAAACCTGCCAATCGGCCCGGCCTCTTCCTGTGCGATACCAATCGTCTGCTTATCCAGGATTTGTCTAGGTTCCCCAAAAAAATTGTCCTAACACGTGGCGAACCGGTCCAAATGATCCTACAACCGCGCCGAACGGATTTTGCGTTGTGAAATGGCGGAGCCGTTGAAGAGTCACTCCTGCGATGAAGCTCCTCAAACTCTCTCTCCTTCTCGCCCTTTGCGCGGTGGCTACTTCCGCCACCGCAGCGGATTTCCACGGCTTCACCCGGACGGATTTCCAGGTCGATGGCCGAAACTGCATCCTGGTCGAGCCCAAAACCGCCGCGCCGGGACGCCCCTGGATTTGGCGGGCACGTTTCTTTGGGCACGAACCCCAAGCAGACGTGGAGTTGCTGAAGCGCGGCTTTCACCTGGCCTATTGCGACGTGGGCGGTTTGTTTGGCAGCCCGGCCGCGGTGGCTCATTGGGACGCATTTTATGCGGAAATGACCGGCAAGCATCAGCTTGCGAAACGGGTGGCGCTGGAAGGCATGAGCCGTGGGAGCTTGATCGTCTACAATTGGGCCAAGGCGAACCCTGACAAGGTCAGTTGCATCTACGGCGATGCGCCGGTTTGCGACTTCAAAAGCTGGCCCGGCGGAAAAGGCAAGGGCAAGGGAGCCGAAAATGCTTGGCGGCAGTGCTTCAGCGCTTACGGGCTGACGGAAGCCGAGGCGCTGGAGTTTCGCGGCAATCCCATCGACGGTTTGGAGCCGCTGGCGAAGGCCGGGGTGGCGCTGCTGCACGTGGTGGGCGATGCCGACGAGGTGGTGCCGGTGGAGGAGAACACCGCGATCCTGGAGCGGCGTTTTCGCGCGCTGGGCGGATCCATCCAGGTCATCCACAAGCCGGGCGTGGGTCACCATCCGCACAGCCTCGAGGATCCAGCGCCAATCGTGGAATTCGTGCTCAAGCACACGCTCGCGGAGGAGTGATCGGGGCGGCATCGGACTTTGGAACGGCCGGAGGCGGATTTCGGCGAAAAAGTCGCACCCGGCGAATTTTTTGCTCTCTGTCGGCTCCTCCGTTCGCGGCCCATTGGCGAAAACGCGCCCGGAAATCCCCAACTTCGCCGGATCGCGTCAATTTCGCGCGATTGTCAACCCGTTTTCGCTCATCTCAACGGTGCGTCACAAAACCGCGAAGAGCGCCAAAAAGCTTCGCAAAATGGCGAAAATGGTGCTAGAGTCGGCGCACTATGTCTACTACAAGAAGAACTAGATTCTCTCGTCGTGTTCCGGACCATGTGACGGATGAACTTGTGGCAGTCTTATCCTCTCCCAAGCAGTTCGCGTTTAACGAGCTGTTTGAAGAGGTCTACGACAACCTCAAGCAGCGGAACGCGGTGAGCGGAGGCGAAGAGATGCTTCGCCTTCGGGCGTATGAAAAGCTCCAGAATCTGTGCAATCGGGGCTTAGTTGAGAAGGAAGGCAAGCAATACCGCGGTTTGGAGCGTCTTGAGGAAGCTTCGAGCGCATTCGTTGCCGCAGCTGCCGCCAAGGCCGCCGCTGCAGCAGCTGCTGCCGCAGCCGCCAAATAAGGCGCGTTTTCCCCATCAACAAAAAACCCCTTGTCTACGAAAAAAACGGTTCGTCCCCAAAAAACGGACGCCGATTGACAGAAGAAGAGGATTGGCTGGTTTCTACGAGTAAGAACGCACCCAATCATTTTCCCTTGTCTTCAACCACAAGCGGTGCAATGCAGTGCAAGCTGCGTGCACCGCTTGTTTCGTTTCCGCCTGCGACAAGCCTGCGTTGCCCGGCAGTCCACCCTCACCCGCCCCACACTCACTCGTACACACCCCTTCGCATGCTCCAGGATTACGTTCCCGTTTTGCTGCAATTTCTCGTCGCCGCCGGCTTGGCTGGAGCCATCCTCATTTCCAGCGTGCTTTTGGGCCGTAGCGGGAGGCGCAACGCCATCAAGGACAGCGCCTATGAGTGCGGCATGTTGCCGGTTGGCGAGGGTCAGGCGCGCTTCAGCGTCAAATTTTACCTCGTGGCCATGCTCTTCGTCATTTTCGACATTGAGGTGGTGTTCATGTATCCCTGGGCGGTGGTTTTCAACGAGATGGTGGCCGAGCACGGGCGCACGATTTTTCTGAGCATGTGCAGCTTTGCCGGAATCCTGTTTGTGGCCTACCTCTACGCCCTGAAAAAGGGCGCTTTGCGTTGGGACAACTAGCCTGCATTTTCTTCGGGGTTTTCTGCTGTGGCTTGCTGTGGCGCATTCTGCCTACGTTCCGCGCGAAATTCGCCTTGGACGGTGTGTCCTCACAAGTCCGGCTGCAAATTGCGCACGCGCCTTGGCAGAACGCGTCCTTGCGGCGCCTCGCGACGAAAACCCGTGAGAAATGCAGGCTAACAAATTGCAAAATGGGCGGAATTGAGGCATTTAAGCCTGCCTGCGATCGTCAATTTTCCTTAACTCCGCGCTCTTCCCCCCCCGCGCCCATGGTCCACTACATTGCACTCTACAAGCTGAAACCCGATGTCACTGACGAGCAATTGGAAGACATGATCCGGTCTAGCAGGAGCCAGTTGCTGAAAATTCCCGAGGTCCTCAACATGAGTTCGGGCAAGCGGATCACCGAGGACACCCCGTGGCCGTTTTACGTCGCCATCGACTTTGAATCGCTGGACAAAATGGAGATGTGCCATGACGACCCGATTTACATCAAATTCAAGGAAGAGGTCGTTAAGCCCTACACCTCGTCCACGCAGGAGTTGATCTACGAGATGGAGCCTGGGAAGGATACTAAGTATTCGTGAAGCGGGGCTGATAGGCTCCGCAAGCTCCGCGCCGCCCGCAGCAGGCTGCGCCCTCCCCAAAGCGGCAGCGGGCTGCAGCAGTCCAAAGGGCTGTAAGCCTCCCCAAGGCGGCAGCATTCCAAGGTTCTACGCGACTTGGGCTGCTTTTTCGAACTTGGCGCCCTGAATCTTGGCCCGCAGCGCCCAATGCTCGGGATCGGCCAGTTCCGGATCGCGTTCGAGGATGTCCCGGGCGATGTCGCGCGATTTTTGGACGAACTTGGCGTCGCCCAGTTTTTCGGCAAAACGCAGGTCCGGCAATCCCGCCTGCTTAGTGCCCAAAATGTCGCCCGGGCCGCGAATTTTCAGGTCTTCCTCGGCAATTTTGAACCCATCGCGAGTTTGCTCCAAAATTTTGAGCCGCTCCTTGGCTTCCTCATTTTTGGGATCGACCATGAGCACGCAGTAGCTCTTGTGCTCGCCCCGGCCGACGCGCCCGCGAAGCTGGTGGAGCTGGGCCAGGCCAAAGCGTTCCGCGCTGTAAATCAGCATGATGTTGGCGTTCGGCACGTCCACGCCAACCTCGATGACCGTCGTGGCTACGAGCACGTCAATCTTTCCGTCGCGAAAATCCGCCATGATCGCCTCTTTTTCGTCCGGGTGAATTTTGCCGTGAAGCAGGGCGCAGCGGAAATTTCGCAGCCGCTCTTGCCAGGCGTCGAACTCGACCGTGGCCGCCTGGGATTTGAGCTTGTCGCTCTGTTCCACCAGCGGGTAGACGATGTAGGCTTGGCGGCCTTGCTCGAGGTGTTGGCGCAAAAACGCCGCCGCCTGCTGGGTCTTCGTCGTTTCGCGCACGCCGGTGATGATTTGGCCGCGATTTGCCGGCAATTCGTCCAAAATCGAGACGTCCAGGTCGCCATACGCCGTCATCGTCAAGGTTCGCGGAATGGGCGTCGCCGTCATCACCAAAATGTCCGGCCGCTGACCTTGCTCGGCCAACTTACTGCGCTGCGCCACGCCGAATTTGTGCTGCTCGTCGACGACCACCAACCCCAGGTTGGCGAATTCCACGTTGTCGTGAATCAATGCGTGGGTGCCGATGATGATGTCCGGAGCGGCGTCGCCAAACAAATCGCCACCCGCGAAATTTTCGCCGGTTTTTGCGCCCGTTCGCAGGCTCAGCTTCAAATCCAGCGTCTGCGCGTATTTTTGGAAGCCCAGGAAATGCTGCTCGGCCAAAATCTGGGTCGGCGCCATCATTGCGGCCTGAAATCCGGCCTCCACGGCAAAAAGCATCGCTGAAAAAGCGACCATCGTCTTTCCCGCGCCAACGTCGCCCTGCAACAGCCGGTTCATCGGCCGCGCGCTCTCCATGTCCGCGCGAATTTCGGCGATGGTGCGTTTTTGGGCGCCGGTTGGCTCAAACGGGAGCAAACCCAGAAAATCCTCGAAAAGCTGCGTTTCCTGACAATGCGGCACGCCAACCTCCGACTCGATCGCCAATTTTCGCCGCAAAACCTGGATTTGCATCGCCACAAACTCCTCCAGCGCCAAATACTCCCGCGCTTTCTCCATGTCCTCCATCGAATCCGGAAAATGCACCTGCTTCAGCGCCCAGAGCCGGTTGGGCGGCGCAAAACCGGGGTCGATCGCCTCCAGCGCCGCCGCCGGCAAAACGGTGTCGACCGGCGAATGCTCCTCGGTCTCTTCCAACTCATCCAGCCGCGCAATGGCCCGAAACGCCCACCCGCGCAAAAAGCGCTGCTGCAACCCGCTGGTGGCCGGATAAATCGGCACGATCCGCCCCATGTGCGCCGCGGCATCGCCCCCGCTCTCGATGATCTCGTAATCCGGGTGGGAAATGACCAGCTTGCCTTTCAGCGACTTAGGCTGGCCAAACACGACCAACTCATGCCCGGCCGCCACCACATTGCGCATGAACGACATGCCAAACCACCGCAAAAAAATCGGCTGCGCCAAGGCGATGTCCTCCTCCGGCTCCAATTTGACCTCAAAGTAGTTTTGCCGCGGCCCGCTCCCAAAACGCTTGGTCTGCGTATCCGTCACGATTCCGTGAATGCAGACCGCTTCATCCAGCGGCGCCATCGGCCACTGATCGAACGCCGTCCGGTCCTCGTATCGCCGCGGAAAATGCGCGATCAAGTCGCGTAGGGTCGTCAGCTTCAGCTTTTTCAGCGCCTTCAGCTGTTTTTCCGGTACCCCCGGCAAATCGGCGATAACGAGGTCGAGGTTAAAATTCGCCGCGCTCATGGCAAAGGAGCGATGTCGATCGTTGGCTTGGGCATCAACGAAACTAGCTCTCGCCGGGCGAAAGAAGCAAACTGGAATTCGCGCGGTGTTAGGGGCGCCTCCGCTTTAGCCTGCCTCTTTTTTCTTCAAAAGGAAGGCGAAACAAGGCAGGTGAGGTATTGGCTTCAAAAATCGCTACGGGTAGGGGTCATAGGCATCATCCGGATCGATGATGGGCATCGTGGGGCGATAGCCCGTCTCCCAAAGATCCACCAGACTCTTGACTACGGTGTCTTCATGCCGCTGCCATCCGAAGTCCGTCCAATTTAGCTGCCCGGTGTGAATGCGCTGGAGCATGGATGCCAACTCTTTCCACTTATCCTCACCCGCACGCGACAGGCCAAAATCTCTGGCCAAGCCATGATTTGGATCGAGCTTGGAGAGAATACGAAAGACAATATGCCTCACCCATTGAATTTTGTGAACGGCGTCCTTGACATCGGAATCATGTCTGAACTCTTTGTGTGTCACGAGGCAAGCAGTCACGCCGCGCGTTACGATCTCCTCATCGCCACTTCCCGTAAGAAAGTCGTAAGCGCCCTTTTCAATCGTGGTCTCGATATAGTGGGAGTTTGTTGACTCCCCGTTTAAGATATCGCTAGCCTTGCCAAATGGCAACAAGGCTAAGCGAGGTTGTAGAGAAACTTCTATTTTCTCCCTCTTAATGAATATTCCATCCTTGACCGATTTTCGGGTTTCTTTCAATCCAAATTCTTCCAGTGCCGGGTAAGGAACGCCACCTATCAGTATGACGGCGTCAAGCATCCTCCCGTCATCATCGGGGGTTTTGTTCGCCAGCAATTCGATGGCTCTGCCGGTGGGGTGAAACGTCGGCTTCCATCCGATGAGCTCCGGCTTTTCATGTGTGATGATTTGCTCGAGCATCGAGCATGTTACCATGTTTCCGGACCCTTTTGTGCCTATATTGACGCGAGCCCTCTTTTCTCCTGAAAAGAGATCGAGCAAATCAGCGAATTTGTCCTCAGCTTCGGAGCCCGGAGACTTCTTTCTGTCCGGATGGACGATAATGTGAATCTTTTCGGTAACACTGATTTTTTGGTAGCAGGCACACACGCCATGCCATCGAACTTGTCTCCATTTTTCAGCCTGTCCCTGTGTTCGAAGGTTAGTCTTTGCTGCATGGACTGCTCATACCACTGGGGAAAGTAGATCCACACAGAGCTGTTAGCCATGTTGAGTGTGGAGGCCAGTTCTTTACATATATAGATCTGCAGCAGGGAGTTACAGTTTCTGAACACGGTGTAGTAGTTCGGTGATTTCCTGACTGCCAACACGATGTTAAGCCTGGACCTGTAGGGGTCGCTAGAGGAAACACTGAAGTTGACAGTGCTGGCGTGGATCGGTTTGAAGGGGTCTACGGTCTCACTGTAATCGAGCACCTGTTTTAGAGACTCTTGAAACATGCCTACCACCCCTTGCTCCACAGCTCTGGGGATGTATACTGCTTTGGGTTTGATCATAAAGATGTGCTGGTAAAAGTAGATATAGTAGCCTGTGTTCGTGTAACAGTCTGTCATCCTGGCCTGATTTTCGTCCAAGGGTAAGTACAGAGTTTCATTAGTCTGAGGGTCAAACATGCTGCGGTCAAAGTTAAAACCTGGGCACCACAGGCCACGGGGACACTATGCTGGCGGTTTTGCTTATGCCCATGAACAAGCTTGCCACGTTATTCAGTTTCAGTTTCATAGGCAGACTATCCCCTAGGTGTCCGGACTTGACTTGTGAGTCATGCAGGAACATCACATTCTGAAGGGTGGGGCTGTCACATTTGCCAGTGAACTCAAACACTATGACAGGAGGGTTCACAATATTGCCGTTGTAGGCTTTCAGTTGTATGTTGCTGGAGAACACATTAAAATGAATAATGTTTTTTCTAGTTATTGATGACATGACGTTGATTTTGTTGATGGCTTTCTGTAAATCGGTAAGAAAATCTTCTCTGTTAGTCGTTTTTCTCTGCTCAGTGGAATCGGGGTGTGTGCTATCAACCGCCATTTGATAGTCTTGTTTTGGAAGCTTGGCAGAGACCTGTAGCTCGGCCAGGGCCACTTCCCAGTCACCCCTTTGGTCTAGCTCTATGGGTTCACTCAGCCTGACCTTGAATCTAGAGCTAGTGTTCTCAGGGTAGAGCTTAGAGTAAGTGTCACCTGGCACTATTATATTAAAACTTGACATCTTGACCTTGACCTAGTTATAGTGCTGTTGACCTTGACCTAGTTATTTGACCTTACAGACTGGTACTGTCGGTTCTAATGGTTCCGTTGGACAATGGTTTTTTAATTTTAGGTGTAGGCATAATATTGCCCACAGTTGTACCTAATAGTGAGATCCATATTTCTCGTTTTGTACCTGCTCGGTCGAGTGATAAATTAAGCAGAGCGCATAATATCACTGAGACTATAATCACCATCTGGCACACAAACAACATGTACCTCCTGATCTCGTTAAAATTAGCCATATTACCCAAACTAATATTAGTCTAATACGACAGGGTCATCTTTGGTGCCTCTAATCTTAGATTTTTTTTAACCAAATTGTGTGGGTTCCTGCAACTGTAGGCTCATTAAGACTTTTTGCCTATCCGCACACACCATGACAAACAAGTCTTATTTGGTTTCACAATTTATTTTCAACATTACAAGAGCAACAACATTTAATTATTTACTAGGATATGAGGCAGCACATCATCATTAGCAGTATTAGTACAAGTTTTTTTCTTACGTTTGTTAAAGATACTCTGCCTTTGGCCTGTAACAGATCTAATAATGAATTTAAGGTGTCTAGTCAAATCATTAAGTTTCCTATAAGTATGCCTGATTAGCCCCGTAGGCCTGTCTTGATCTCTGTTTTCATAGTCCCAGCAAGCAGCCATTAGGGCCTTGGTGACCTTGTAGCGTCTTTTGTGGTTAAACCTGGTGAAATAAGGGTCGTTTCTCCACAGGTTGGCCATACAGGCGTACACCATATATCTCTGCTGCAGGTCCAATGAGCCCTTCTTGTTCAGCAAGTCCACAAACAGTTTGTTGTCTACAGTGTAGAAACTTTTTTCGTTCGGTTTGTTCTGTAGCAGCCCTGTGATCTCGTGGTCTGTCAGTATCATCATAGGCTCTTCTTCATCACATTCATAATCTTGAGGCGTAGGGTTAGGCAAATATTTAGGCTGCGAGTCCAGCACCTGCCCTGTCATCTCGCAAACAAGCCAGCCTTCCTCATTTTCCACCACTGGACATTTAGGCCCCTGATAGGCACCCTCCTGCTCATTAGAGTCGGTAGCCCAGCCGCAGACATGATTGGTTTTATGTTTGACGCACACATATACTCCTTTTAGGCTGTCGTAGCAAAGGTAGCAGTTGTCCAGGTAACACCGATAGCTATTATAAGCAGACCACGGTGGCATCTCCACCCTCCCGGTGTCATAGAATGCCATCTGGACTCGTGTCTCGGGACTTGTTACTCTTTTCAAGTGTCACCCTTACTTATATAGACCATTTATATAGACCTCTTATATGGGTCACCTTACACGTCCTTGACCTTGGACTTGTGGACTCAAGTGTTAAACTTATCACCGTAGCCTAGGTATTTGACCAGGACTTGATCGCCTCTCCTTTTAACCACTTGTTCGATCATAAGGTGCTGGTTTGTCGGGTCTGTCACTTTCTGTAACTGGTCGCTTACAAACATGCCTTTGACCTCCTCGCCGTCCATGTCCTCCAGCTTATAGCTTAGCCTAGGACTGCTCATGTCCACGTCGATGACCTTGAACACTTCACGGGTCCATTTTGGGGCCACCCCCTTTTCAAATGTTTTCTTGGCTGTGTTCACGAGCACAAAATCCCCCACTTTAATGTTAGAGTAATCCCTTTCTAACCTCTTTCTTTGCTTCCGTTTTAGATGCTTGCCTATAGTGCTGTCGTAAAGTTCGTTCTGGTC
>CBDCZR010000002.1:0-39749 GCA_965224535.1 Verrucomicrobiales bacterium | reverse complement strand
CCCATTTTGCCGGGAAAATCCGCCTGCCTGGCCTGCCTTTACCCGGAAATTCCGCCAGGCTGGAAGCGGCGATTTCCCGTGATTGGCGCGGTTTCCGCCCTAACCGCCAACATCGGCGCCATGGAGGGAATCAAGCTGCTCACCGGCCTGGGCGTCTCAAACTTGAACCGGATGATTTTCTTTGATACCGCTACCATGCAATTTCAGCACATCACCTTGAAACACGACCCGCAATGCAACGTATGTTCGAAAATTTGATAGGACCAAAGGGACGGAAGGGACCCAAAAGACAGCTTGGCGTCCCTTGCGTCCTTTCTGTCCTTTTGATCCCTTGGTTTTTCTCCGGTTGCGGCCAAAATTCCGCCACCAAGCCCCTGGTCATGTTCTGCGCCGCGGGCATGAAAAAGCCCGTCACCGCCATCGCCAAGCAGTACGAGGCGGAATACGGCGTAAAGGTCCAGCTTCAGTTCGCCGGCTCCGGAACGCTGCTCGCCAGCCTGGAAGCCGCGGGCACAGGAGACATCTACCTAGCCGCAGATTCCAGCTACACCAACATCGGCAAGGAAAAGGGGCTCATCGCGGAAACCATCCCGGTTTGCTTCATGAGCGCGGGATTTGGCGTGCCGACGGGCAACCCGAAAAATCTCGGTTCGCTGGCCGATTTGACGAACCCGGACTTCAAAATCGGCATCGGCAACCCGGATGCGGCTTCCGTCGGCAAATTCACGAAAAAAGTCCTCACCAAGCACAGCGCCTGGGACGGTTTTCGGCCCGCGGTGACCTTCCCCACGGTTAATGAGCTGGCCAACGCGATCAAACTCGGCTCCATCGATGCGGCCATCCTCTGGGACGCGATCGCCAACCAGTACGCGGAGATCGACTTCGTGAATTTGCCCGAATTCGACGCGGAAAAAAAGGACGTCACCGTCGCCATCCTGACATCGACCGATCAATCGACCGAAGCGCTGAAATTTTGCCGCTATCTCTCCGCCCGCGACAAGGGGCTGAAGCAATTTGAGGCCGATGGCTACGAACTGAGCGGCGGCGACGTTTGGCACGAAAAACCCGAATTGCTCCTCTTCAGCGGCGCAATGCTGCGCCCCGCCATTCAGGAAACCATCGACCGGTTCGAAAAACGCGAAGGCGTCACCATCACCCCCGTCTACAACGGCTGCGGCGTGCTGGTCAGCCAAATGAAGGCCGGCGAGCAGCCCGACGCCTACTTTTCCTGCGACATCAAATTCATGGAAATGGTGGAGGAGCGCTTTGAAGCCTCCACCGTGGTTTCCGCCAACGAGATGGTCGTCCTCGTCGCCAAGGGCAACCCGAAAGGCATCCAGGGCCTGACCGACCTCAAAATGCCCGGATTGCGGCTCGGCTTCGCCCATCCCGATAAATCCGCCCTCGGCTACCTCACGCGGCATTTGCTGGAAAATGAAGGGCTCTACCAAGCCATCGTTGATGCCGGAAATCTCAAGCTCGACTCCCCCACCGGCGATTTTCTCGTCAACCAGCTCAAAGCCGGCTCGCTGGACGGCGTCATCGTCTACAAAAGCAACGCCATGGCCATTTCCAGCACGCTGGAGGACTACGACCTCATTGAAATCGGCCGTCCCAACGCCATCGCCGCCCAGCCCTACGCCGTCGCCAAAAATTCCGGCCACCAGCAACTGTTGGCCCGGTTTCTCGACGCCTGCGTCTCCGCTGACGGCAAGGACGACTTTTTGCGCCACGGATTCCGTTGGGAAATGGGCGATTGACGATCTTTTCCCATGAAACTGGCCAACGACATCCACCTCGGCTACTGCACCAACATCCATCGCGGTGAAACCTGGGAAAAGACCTTCGATTCCTTGCGCCGCTACACCCTCAAAGTGCGCGAAAAAGTCTGCCCGCGGGAGGCCTACGGAATCGGCCTGCGTTTGGGCGCCGATGCGGCCGCGGACCTGGCCCAACCGGCTAACCTGGATGCTTTCCGTGCCTGGCTGGAAGCGCAAAATTGCTACGTCTTCACCATCAACGGCTTCCCCTACGGCAAATTCCACGGCACGCGCGTGAAGGAGCAGGTTTACGTGCCGGACTGGACGACGCCCGAGCGGCTGGACTACACCAACCAGCTCTTCGATTTGATCGCGAAATTGGCTCCTGAAGGCGCGGCGGGCAGCGTCAGCACCTTGCCGGGCTCGTTCAAAGAATTCGTGGAGGAGGATTCGCAGGTGGAAGCCATTTGCGACAACCTCATCGCCTGTAGCCGGCACATCGAGGAGCTGCGCCAACGCACCGGACGCGACCTGCACCTGGGTTTGGAGCCGGAACCGCTGGGATTGATCGAGACCAGCGCGGAAACGGCCGAGTTTTTCGCAAAATTGCGCCATCGCGCGGCTGATGACGCGCAAGTGATGCAAAACATCGGCGTGAACTACGACACCTGCCATTTGGCGGTCGAATTTGAGGACGCCGCGGACGCCTTGGGCCGATTGCGCAATGCCGGGGTGCGAATTAGCAAGCTGCACCTCAGCAGCGCCCTGCGATTGCAGCCCGGCGAGGCGGCATTGGCGCGGTTGCGCGACTTTGAGGAAGACGTCTACCTTCACCAGGTCATCGTTCGCGAATCCGGCGGTGAGCTGAGGCGATACCGCGATTTGGACGAAGCGCTGATGATGGCCGCGGATTTGCCCGAGCATTTGGGAGAAGAGTGGCGCATTCATTTTCACGTACCGCTGCACGCGCGTCTGCTTAGCCCGTTTGGGGACACCAGCGAGCACATCCTGGCCACGTTAGATCTCCTGGCCAAAGAGCCGGATTTGTGCCAGCACCTGGAAATGGAGACCTACACCTGGGAAGTGTTGCCCGAGGACATGCGCTCGGCTGACGTAGTCGACCAACTCGTCAACGAGTATGAATGGACGCTAGGCGAGTTGAAGGCGCGGGGGTTGTAGAGTTGCGTTGGGCACTTTGCCTGAATTTTCGAGTTTTCGAAGGGGTTTACAGATTGGCCGCGTTTGTGGTAGGATGAGCGAAATTCCAACCAAATTCCCATCCCAAATGCCCATGAAGCCCCTGAAAATCGTCCTTTCCGCCGTTTTTTCCGCCATTCTTCTCTGCCCGGTGCTAAACGCGCAGGGTCAGTCCTCCGTCAAAGATATCTACGAGAAGGGGAAGCGCGCTTACCTCCAAAAAGACTACGATACCGCGCTAAAAGCGTTCGAGCACGTGGCCAAATATTACCCGCGCGATCCGCGGGTGCGCAACTACATCGCCAAGACGCGGATGGCGATCAAAGCCGGCAAACCGCGGGCCACCCTTGAAGCTAAGTTGCGCTCGATCATCATCCCAAACGTGGAGTTTGAGGATGCGGACCTGGAAACCGTGATGACGTATCTGAGCCAGAAAACGGCGGAGTTGTCCGGTGGAAAGGTGCGCCCCAATTTTGTGTTCAAGGGGACCACCGAGGAGAAAAACGCCGGCGGAATCAACCTTAAGCTCAACCATGTGCCGGTTTCCGAGGTGATTCGTTACGTGGGCGAAATGAGCCGAACGCAATTTCGCTACGAGCAATTCGCGATAACCGCGGTGCCGTTTCGGATGCTGGTTCCGACCGAGCAGGAATCTCCGGCTAAGAAGAGCAGCGGCGACCCCTTCGACCCATTTGCGTGAGCCGGCATCCGGTCGCACTCATCACCGGTGGGCAGGGCGACCTTGCCCGGGCGATCGCCGCCAGGCTGCAGGCGGCCGAGTGGCGCGTTTTGGCTCCGGGCCGCGCGGAAATGGATGTCGCTTGCCGGGAATCGGTTCGCAGGTTTTTCCGCGACCACGTGGAGGAGCTGGATTTGCTGGTAAACAACGCGGGAACGACTCGCGACGGCCTTTTGGCGAAAATGGGGGAGGAGGATTGGGACACGGTGGTGGACACCAACCTGAAAGGGGCGTTTTTCTGCTGCCAATGCGCATTGCGCTTGATGCTGAAGCAGCGCAACGGGCACATTGTCAACGTGGGCTCGTTTTCCGCGATTCAGCCCCAAATCGGCCAAGCGAATTATGCCGCGGCGAAGGCCGGTTTGATGGCGTTAACGCGTAGTTTGGCCAAGGAAACCGGGAGGCGCAATGTGCGGGTGAACTGCGTTTTGCCCGGATTTTTGCGAACAAAGATGACCCAAGGTTTGGCGGCCGAAACCATCGAGCGGGCGCGGGAGAGTCACGTTTTGGGCCGGTTCAATACCTGCGAGGACGTGGCCCGGTTCGTGGAATTTCTCCATTCCATGGAAAACGTCTCCGGACAGACTTTTCAGCTCGATAGCCGATGAGGAGTCCGAAACTCGAAATCTGAAACTCGAAATCCGAAATTTGGACGGCTATCCTGCTTGCCTGCTGCTCCAGGCTTCCGACCCACGCTCACTCACAGCTTCTCTTTGGTGCTGGGGATTTGTCCGGCGATCCTTTCGTCGATTCGGGTTGCCTGGTCGATGGCGCGGGCGACGCCTTTGAAGAGGGCTTCGGCCATGTGATGGCCGTCACCACCGTGCAGGACGGTGAGGTGCAGGTTCATCAGCGCGTTGAAGGCGAACGCGCGGAAAAACTCTTCGACCAGCGAAAACGGGAAATTTCCGCCGATCGGGTCGATCCCGTCCGGAGCCTGAAACACGAGAAACGGCCGGCCGCCGAAATCCAGGGCTACCCGGGCCAGAGTTTCGTCCATGGGCAGCAAGACCCAGCCGTAGCGCGCGATGCCCTTTTTTTCGCCGAGAGCCTGGCGGAAGGCTTGGCCCAGAACGATGCCCACATCCTCCACGGTGTGGTGAAAATCGACTTCCAAGTCGCCTTGAGCCTCGATTTCCAGGTCCACCAGGCTGTGCCGCGCCAAAAGCGTGAGCATGTGGTCGAAAAAGCCGATTCCCGTCGCGATTTTTCCCTTCCCCGTCCCGTCCAGGTCGAGCGAGAGTCGAATTCGGGTCTCGGCGGTGTCCCGTTCGATGCTGGCGGTGCGCGGTGTTGACATCGGCAAAATCTGCGGCCGTCAAATCGTCAAATTCTCACTCTCCGCCGCCACCGCCATCTTGGGCCTTCTTTTTCTTGTCCAGGGTGTAAATGATGCCGGTTGCGGCCACCAGAATAACTGGGAGGACGTAGAGAAAGTTGAACCCGCCCGACGAACGGCGCGCAGCCGTGCTGGAGGTGGTTCTGGGCTTCTTCGCCGGTTTTTTCGTGGTTTTGGTCGGTCCTTTCTTGGCTGCGGCGGTTTTTGCTTCGGCCGCTTTTTTTTGTTCGGCCCGTTTGCGCGCCATTTCCTGGAGGGCGTCCCCGGTGGATAAGGGTTGCTCGCCGTCCGTGCCTTCGGTTTCACCGGATTGGTCCGCGGCGGCTGTGTCCCCGGCTTTCATGGCCTGGGCCAGTTTCACCACATCAGAGTCGCCGCGATCGGCCAGGGCCTTGGCTTTTTGCATTTTTTCATCCAGTTGCGCCACTTTGGTATCGATTGCCGCGAGAATTTTTACGGGCGTTTTCTTGGAATTTTTCACCGCGTTGCGGACATCCATGGCTTCCTCCAGCTTGGCCTTGGCTTCGTCCAATTGATCCGCGGCCAACAGGGTTTCCGTCTCGTAAATCAAGTCGGCCTGCTGGCGGTAGGGCTCCAGGTCCAATTTTGCGAGACGCGCGATCTCCTTGCGCACCCGGTCGATGCCGGATTTGAGGCTGGATTCATCCACCATATCCACGGTGGTCCATTTGATGCCGCGATCCTTCTCCAGCTTTTGCTGCCGGGCCATGCGCTGCTTTTCCTGGGCTAAAACTCGCTGGTATTCCACCCTCTTGTGGTCCGTTAGGCTGGCCAGGGCTTTTTGGCGTTTGGCCACCTCGTACCTGGCGTATTGAATCTCGTTCTGCAAGTGACCGCCGTACTTCGGCAACACTTGCTTGGCCACTTCCACCGCCTCCGGAAAGGCCAGCGTGCCCTGAAAATCCTTTTCCAGCCGCTCGAACATCCGCAACGCCATCAGATGCCAACCGCGCTCGGTTCCGGCAACGACCGAGCGCATCTGGGCCAGCACGTCGTCGGCCTCCATGTTCACCCGGTGGGTTAGCTGTTCCTGCGGGCTCAGCCACTCCGTGCGAAATTTGCGGAAACCCAGCTCCACCTTCTTTTTCTCGTCGTTGAGCTGGTCGATAACCTTTTGGATGCTGGCGCGGCGGGAGCTTTCCGGATACTTCGCCAAAAAGTCCCGGGGGCGCTTAATCAGTTGGTCGTATTCATTGGCCGTCAACCCCGCGGCGGTGGGGATGACCTTCATCGCTTCCTCGTAGGCGAAATCCTCCGGCGTGGTTCGCTCGATGCGCTCGATGCTGACCTTGTTGACCGTTTTGGTGTCCTTGATGGTGCCGGAGGAGATGACGATCCTGACGATGTCATCGCTTTCCGCGGTAATTTGGCCGCTGAGAACCTCCCCGCTCTTCAGGTAAATCTTGTCCGCCCGGGCGGTCCCGAGCGCAAAGCAGACGGCGGCGAAGGCGATGGTCCAAAGCGCGGTGTTGCGAAAATGGGGTGAAAACGGAGAAACGGGCATTTTAGCAGAGGGTGGTAGGGTGTTCAGCAGGATGTGACGAATTGTTCGCGTGGTTTATCATAACCCAACTTTACCCTTTCATGCCAGCCAATTAATTTCGTCTCAAAAATTGCCAATTCTCGCCATTGAAACTTCCACCCCCCAAGCCAGTCTGGCCGTTTTGAACGACGCCGGGGCCGACTTGCTGTTCGAAACCCAGTTTTCCTCCGATCGCGCGCACAATTCGCGAATTTTCGAGCCGCTGAAGCTGGCGCTGGAGGCGGCATCGAGCCTAACGCGCGTGGTGGTCGGCACCGGCCCGGGATCCTACAGCGGCGTGCGCGTCGGCATCGCCGTGGCCAACGGATTGGCCGCCGCGCGGGGCGTTGAAGCGATCGGTTTTCCAACGTTGTGCTCTTTGCTGGAAAATGGGCTGGTAGTGGGCGACGCGCGCCGAAATTCGTTTTTCATCGCGGAAATCGCGGCTCACCGGCTCAAATCGCCCCCGCAAGTGCTTACCGCCGACGAATTTGCCGGGTGCATCGAGAAATCCGCCCAAAACGCCGTCCCCATCGTCACCATGGACGCGAAAATTCCGCTGGAGTTGCCGGAAATCGCGCGCCGCGTGCCTCAAGCGCGGGAAATCGGCCGATTGGCGGCAAAACTTCCGGTGCAAACTTCCCCGATCGAGCCCGTTTACGTCCGCGAACCCTACATCACCCAAGCCAACCCGAAGTTGAGCGGCGGCGCGGCGTTACCACGAAATGATGACTGACAAAATGAGCGCGGTTCGTGGATCGGCGTTGATTGCCTGAAAATTCGCAAGCTTCTGCCCGTGTATGCGACTGCGGACGCGTTCCGTCGTCAAAAAAAAATCGCCAAATTCTGACGCCGGACGTTGCTTGCTGATTTCCCAGGCTTGTGGTAACACTTTAGTTGCCCAAACTAAATTCGCCCACCCATACACACGACCCATGGCCCATTCCCTGCTCCCACAGACTGCCCCCTGCTTCGTCACCCACAATATGGCGCTCGGCGGCGCCCAAACCGCCGTTTTGCGCTACATCCAGGCATTGCCGGATTGGGTTCGCGACCGCACCACGCTGTTTTGCCAAAGCGACGACATGCCGTTGCTGGAAAAAGCCGTCGAAGGCGGCTTTGAATGTGGCGACATCACCCGCCAAGCCCCGGGCAACCCATCGAGCTGGTTTCTAAGCTACGGAAACTTGGAAGGCTTGCCGGAGCGGCCCACGTCGCTGGTTTTGCACAGTTGGGACGAGGCAGGTTGGCGCTATTTTTCCAAGGCGTATGAAGGCTATCGCGGGCTGACGGTCGCCGGCGTGTCGCAAAAAGTGCTGGACCGCTACGAAGACTGGATGGCGGAAAACGGGCACCACAACGCGGGCATTTTGCCCCCGCCGGTCAGCGAATTTACCCCGGCCAAGGGAACCTACGACCACCGCGGCCGCATCGTCATCGCCTGGATGGGCCGTCCGCTGGAGGACAAGGGGCTCATGAGCCTGCCTTACCTGCTGAAGGAGGACCCGCGCTTCGTCCTGCGCGTCTGGACCGGCGCGGAAACGGCCGGCTTGGCCTACACGCTCAAGGTTCAGGGCGAGGCGATGGAGAATTTCATGAATTTGGCCAAAAAACTCGGCGTCGCGGACCGGATCGACCTGCGCCCGCTGGATTTCGACCCGTTCAACTACCGCCACCGGCTGGAAGGCTGCCACGTCTTGCTCGGCAACAGCAAAAAGGAGGGTTTTCTGCTCACCGCGGCCGAGGCGCTGAGTTGCGGCGTGCCGGTCGTCGTCACGCGCACCTGCGGCATCGCGCCCTACATCAAGCGCGGGGTCAACGGCTACCTCATCGACTGGAACGATAGCCCCAAAGCGCTGGCTAAAGTCGCCCACAGCGCCATTTTGAAGGCGGCCAAGCTCGATCCCATGGCGTGCCTGGCCAGCGTGCGCGATCTTTCCACCGCCGCGAATTATTCCAGCGCCCACAGCCTCGCGCTGGGCAAATTGACCCACACTAGCCTGCAAAATGAGGAAGCGCGCGTCACCTTCGGCGTTCGCATCCACCAGGGCGTGGACGAAGAATTGCTGGAGGACGCCATCAACTCCATCGCGCAGCAAACCTACCGCAAATTCAAGACTGTCCTGCTCGTCGATGGCCCCTGGGCCATGGGCGAACGGCTCGCCAAACGCTTCGGCCTGCCGCTCGTTTGCACCGGCGTGGAGGCCGACATCACGCACTGCAGTTGGCTGCATCGCCAGGCCGTCGCCCAGTGCGACACGGAATTTTACAAGCCGCTGGATTACGACGATCAGCTGGTGCCGGAATACCTGGAACGCGCCGTGCGGACGATGGATCAGCGGAATTTGGACGTCTACGGCTGCCTGCTCATGACGCTGGAAAACGGCGAGATCATGCCGCGCCTGCACTGGCCTAACAAGCCGCTGGACACCATGTTTACCGGCAACAGCGACGACAACATGCTGCCGCATTCCTCGGTTTTGCTGCGGGCGCGGATGGTGCTCAAGGCCGGCAATTACCAGGAACGCGCCGTGGGCCTGGGAGCCGACGATTACCACCTGTGGTATCGCCTTTTCCAGGCTGGCGCCGAGTTTTATCGCGACGACGAGGTTCGCAACGTGGTCTACCGCATCCACGACAAAAACTCGCTGAAAATTCGCCGCGAGCGCTACGGTCACAGCAACAAGCGGAAGATGGAGTTGCTCAAAAAAGGTGGGGCGGCGGCAGCGGGTGTTGCATTGATGACCCAGGGCCAATTGGCCGCATCGGAGGACGATGCGCAACAGGACGCCGCGGCGACGTTCGCGAGCGGAGACGTGCCGGCTGAGGTAGCGCGCTTCGATCCGCCGCATTCGTAGGATTTGATTTGGGAGCATCGCGTTACGTCACCTGTTCTCTCGCACGAAGCCACGAAGCCACGAAGCGAGGGCTCCTATTTTTTTTGATTCTTTTGTGCCTTCGTGCCTTTGTGCGAGTCTGGATAACCTTGATTTAAGAAATGCCTGTTCTCTCGCACGAAGCCACGAAGACACGAAGCGAGGGCTTCTATTTTTTTGATTCGTTGTGCCTTCGTGCCTTTGTGCGTGTCTGGATCACCTTGATTTAAGAATGCCTGTTCTCTCGCACGAAGCCACGAAGACACGAAGCGAGGGCTCCTATTTTTTTTTGATTCTTTTGTGCCTTCGTGCCTTTGTGCGAGTCTGGATCACCTTGATTTAAGAAATGCCTGTTCTCTCGCACGAAGTCACGAAGCGAGGGCTTCTATTTTTTTGATTCTTTGTGCCTTCGTGCCTTTGTGCCTTTGTGCGAGTCTGGATAACCTCGATCCAATAGCTCCCAATTGCCAAACAATCATGCCTGACAAAGCCAAAATCGCCATCATCGGCCACACTGGCCGCGGAAATTACGGTCACGGAATCGATGTCTGCTGGCGCGAGATGCCGGACAAGGCCGTCATCGTCGGCGTTGCCGATGCTGACGACGCGGGCCGTGCCGCGGCTCAAACCCGGCTGCGCGCGCCCAAGGCCTTCGCCGATTATCGAAAAATGCTGGACGAAGCCCAGCCGGACATCGTCTCCATCTGCTCGCGGCATCCCGATCAGCATCGCGACATGTTCCTGGCTGCGGCTGAGCGCGGCATCCATGCTTACATGGAGAAACCGATGTGCCGGACCCCGGCTGAGGCCGACGAAATGGCGGCGGCTTGCGAGAAACACGGGGTGAAGCTCGCGCTGGGCCATTTGACGCGTTACAGCCCGTGTTTGGATGTCGTGTCAGGATTGATCGCGGATGGCGCGATCGGCCAGGTGATGGAATTTCGCGGCCGGGGCAAGGAAGACGCCCGCCGCGGCGGTGGCGAGGATTTGTGGGTGCTGGGCAGCCACATCATGAATCTCATCCACGCCATGGGTGGCGAGCCAAATTGGTGTTTTGCGACGATGGAGCAAGACGGGCACGCGGTGACGAAAGAGGACGTTGCGCCGGGTAACGAGGGACTTGGACCGCTGGCCGGAGACAACGTCCAAGCGACCTATGGGTTGGACGGCGGCCGCGTAGCCACGTTTGGCTCCGTTCGCGGGACGGGGACCCCGCGTCCGTGGCGATTTGCGCTGCAAATCCTGGGATCCAAGGGCGTCATCGAGATTTTGACCGGTTACCTGCCGGAGGTGTCGATCTTGCAGGATGCGTCGTGGTGCCCGGCGCGCAGCGGCAAGCAATGGCAGCGCGTTTCCAGCGCGGGGATCGGCAAACCGGAGCCGATCCAGGGTGACGCGCGTTTGTTAGGCAACATCGCGGCTTGCACGGACCTGATCCAGGCGATTCGCGACGACCGTCAACCGGAGTGCGACGTCTATCAAGGCCGCCTGACTGTGGAGATGATCAACGCGGTGTTTGCCTCGCATTGCGCGGGTGCGCCGGTGGAGTTTCCGCTCAAAACGCGGGAAAACGCGTTGGGGCTGCTTTGATCGGCAATTTTCGGCGAGGTTGCCAAACTGAAACTCGAAACTCGAAATCCGATCACAACGAGCGCAAATACGCCAACAAATCGGCCAATTCGGCGGTTGAGAGCGGTTTGTCCAGACGGTGGCGGCCTTGCTCGAAGACGGCGGGCAGCGATTCGAACCTGGCGTCGTGAAAAAACGTGCGTTGATGCCTTAACCCGCGCAGCGACGGCGGATTGAACTCCACGTTGCCGGCTTCATCGGCGGTTTCCACGTCGAAGGTGTTTGTGGTGGTCAAGGCATGGCCGCCGTGGCAGCGGGCGCACTCCAGCTTGGCGAACAGAGCCTTGCCGCGCGCCGCCGCGCTGGTTGGCGCGTTGCGCGGAAGGGGAGGGAGGGAAGCGAGAAAGGCGGCCAGGTCGCCGGCTTCGTCGCGGGCTAATTTGCGGCCGCGATGGTGCATGGTGGTCTGCAGCGAGGAGCGAATTTGATCGCGCAAGGTGGGATGGTTGCCCAGCCAGCCGAAGGGGGCGGTTTTGGCCTTTCCCAGCAACGAGGGGATGCGTTTCGGGGTGCCGAACGAGCCGTCGCCAAAGGTGTCGGCGATGCCGTCGTTGGTGTGCCCGTTAGTGTGGCAACTGTGGCAACTAAACCAGCCATCGTGGGAAAGGCGCGCGTTGAAGAAGAGACGGGCGCCGCGGTCGGCGGCTGAAATCATCAAATTTTGCCGCGCCAGGCTGATAGTGGCCACGAGCCTGCGCCGGCTCAGACCCACCACCGAGATCAGGTCGTCCAGCGCGTTGGCGACGAAGAGCCGTTCGCCGAATTCGTCGGCCGCCAGGGCTACCGGCCGGGCGCCGATTTCCAGCCGAACGATCTCCGAATCTCCGAATTCGCCGAAAAAAATCTGGCCGGTCCCGGAGACGGCCACGGCGATTTCGCCCGAATCCAGCACGGCCATTTCATCCGGATCACCAGCGCCGTGCCCGACCGTGCCGAGGTTCCAGATTTGGCTGGATTTGGCCAAATTTGCTTCCGGGTCGAGCAGCGCCTTGAGCGGGATGGCTCGGATGACGTTGGAGACGGCCATGCCCCAGTGGATGTCGTCAAACGAGGTCCGCGCCAGGGGATTGAGCCGCTGGTGGCTCAGATAAATTTGGTCGCCCTCGGGATTTGTGGCCAAACCGCGGATGTTGTGGGCGGGAATCGCGCGAACGGACTCCAATCGCGCGGAAACGGCGTCAATCACCGCCAACTGGCCTCCGTGAGCGTCGGCGACGAGAAGTTTGGCCCCGTTTTTGACCAAAAGTTGCTCCCGCGGCGCGAACGGAAGCTCAACGGCGGCGTCAACCAGCAAACGGCTGCCGATTTCCAGGCAAACGAGCTTTTTCGACCATTTTGCCGCGACGTAAGCCCGCTTTTTCCACGGATCGATGCTGACACTGACCGGGTAAGGGCCAACCTCCGCTTCCTCGGCGATTTTGAGCTGGCCCTGGCTAACCTGGATGCGAAGCAAACGGCCGCGGGCGAAATCCGTGGCCAGCAGGGTCGCGTCGTCCTGCCTCGCCAGGTCCGTGATCGATCCGGGAAGCTCCAAAAACTGGCGAACGCGATTTCGCCGGGCGTCGATCGCCGCCAATCCGCCGTTTTTAAAGCCGGCGACGAGTGTTTCCCGGTTTTCGGCCAATTCCAGGGCCAGCGGCATGCGCAGCTCGTCCGCCGGGGACTTTGGCGGTGATAGAACGATGGCGGACAGAATGATGCACAGGCTGCGAGTTTTGGAATCCATCAAATCCATCGTTCTGTCATCATCCGGCGGTTGCCAGTTTTTCGAGCAGGGCGGCCTTGGCTTGCTCCACGGCGACGCGTTCGGCCTTGAAGCCGGCGCGCATGGATTGGTTCAACATTTCGCCGCCGACCCAAATATCCGGCGCCACGCCCCAATTTTGCGTGGCTCGCCGCGCGTTGGGGGGGAGATCGTCCACTGCGCCGAGCCGAACGAGCGGTTTGCCGGGCTCCAGGGACAAAATCTGGCTGGGCACGAGTAAATAGCGCTCCTCGCCCGGGATTTCGAACCCGTCGTAGCCCCAAGGCCGCCCCGTGGTAAGACCGCCGACGAGCAGGGCGCGGCCGTTGCGTTGCAAAGAGGCCGCCAGCCATTCCAGGCTCCCGTTCGTGGTTCGATCGACCAAAATCGCCAACGGCATCCCGGTAAGCAGGGCGTCCTCGCCGGCTTCCAGCGCGCGGCCGCCAATCGCGCCGATGGTTCCGCCCGGCAACAGGGCGTCGGCCAGCAAAACCACGTCGTGAACGCGGCCCGGGCGCAAATTTCGCAAATCCAGGATGACCGCCTTGGCCCCGCGTTGGCGCAATTGAGGCTCCAAACCGCGAATTTCATGCGCCACGCTCGCCTGAAATTGGCTCACGGCCAGGTAGGCCACTGTGGGATCGACCATTTCCGGCTCCTTCAAGGCACGCATCGGGACGACGCCCCGGGTGACCGTTTTTTCGATGAGCTGGGCGCCGCCTTTGGGCGTCAAACCGAGCCGAACCTGGGTTCCGCGCTCGCCGCGCAATTTGTCGACAACGACGTTCAATTCCGCCTTTCGCACGTCCTCGCCGTCGATTTGCCAGATTTGGACGCCGTCCTTGCCGCCGGCGAGGTCCAGCGGGCCGCCGGGGAAGACTTTCATGGCAGTGGGAATGCCGTCGCTCTTGCCTAACACGATGCCGATGCCGACGTAGCGATTTGCGGCGAGTTGTTGGCGCACCAGGTATTCTTTCGCGGGCGCCTCCGAGCAATCGCCGGGCAACGAACGAAGCAGGGCATGAATCGCGAAATTCGCAGCGCGTTCGCGATTTTCGGTTCCCGCCAGGCAGGAATGCAGAAAATCGCGAAATTGCTCGCTGCGGGTCAACAAGCCAACCTGACTCGCCAACTCCGCGGGCGGAATTTCCTCCCGCACCTCGTAAATGGCGCGCGCCAGGGTCAAAATCATCTGCTGGGTGGCCGGCGCTTGGATGTGGTGGCGAGAAACCAGGCTCACCCGCTGATAAAGCCGCTCCACCTCGGCAAAATGACCGCCGTCTTCCTGACCTTGCAGCAAAAACGGGGCCAGCGCGAGAACGGCGCCGGCGATCGAAGGGAATCTCCGCATCATGGGGCTAATACGCCACAAACGCGGCCAAACTTCAAGCGCGTAGCTCAACAGACAGGCAGGGGCGAGGCTTTCACCCTTGCTCCCGCCGCACGATTTCCACTCCCGCGACCATGTTCGCCAGTTTTTGCTTCGCGGCCCAGCGCGCAGTCTGGCTAAGGCCGCAATCCGGCGCGAAAACGAGCCGCTCGGCCGGAGCGTGTTTGAGGCACTCGCGCACCCGGCCGGCGATGAATTCCGGCGACTCGATGAAGTAGCTCTTCACGTCAATGATGCCGACTGCGACGTCCATCCCGCGCTTGGCGACCTCTGCGATCACCTCCAACTCGCAGTATTCCCGGCTGGCCATCTCCAGGTGCAGCTCATCGACCTTGAGATCGAGAAAATCCGGGAAAAGCGGCGCGTAACGGCGCAAACCGACGGCATGGCCCTTGAAATTGCCGAAACAGAGATGGGTGCAGAGCCGCGTCTTGCCCACCACCGGCTCCACCGTGCGATTGAAAATGTCCACGAAGCGCTTGGTGTCCTCCCGATAGCCGTAGCAACTCATGGAGGGCTCATCCACGCAAATCTCCTCGCAACCGGCTTCCACCAGGGCGGCGAGTTCGTCGCGAATCATCGGCAAAAGCGCCTCGGTGACGGCGTAGCGGTCGGGATATTGCGCGTTTGGCAGGAGGCGGCCGCTCATCGTGAACGGACCGGGCACGCTCATTTTGAGCCGCGGACCGTCATCGGGCGCGATTCGGCGCAAACGCTCGAATTCCTCGACCGTGCCCAATCCGCGCGGAGCCGCCAACGTGCCGGAAATTTCGTGTTTGCCGCGTTGATCGTGGGCTGGAGGGCCGAATTTTCGCGGAGAGGCCGGTTCCAGCTCGATTCCCTCCAAAAACCCGTAAAAACTGAGGTTAAAGTCGAACCGGGTCTGTTCGCCGTCGGTAATCACGTCCAAACCGGCCTGCAACTGGTCCTGAATGGCCACGGTCGCGGCATCGTCCTGCATTTCCGCTAAATCCGCCGAGCCGAAGCGATCCAGATTTTGCGAGGCAAACTCCAGCCAGGCGGGAAAGGGGTAGGAGCCAATGACGCTGGTGCGCAAGGGTTGCTCGTTCATGCCCTAGCATTCCCGCCAAAACCGGCAAAATGCAAGATTGAAAGCCGCAACGGTGTTGGCCTCAGCTATTCCGACCTCAAACCAACCGTGTTGACCGAAATGACGCGGTAATCGTGGGTTTTGCCGGAATCCGCGCCGGAGTCGGTGAAGCGCATCTCCACCAACGGGGCGGCAGGCGTGTCGCTGTATTGCAGGCCCTGAAAAATGGGGCGGCCGAAGCGATTTTGGGGTTTTTCAGGAACGGTGGCGATGGGTTGGCCGTCGCGCTGGATCACGAAATGCGCCAAGCCGCTTTCCAGGTCGGCCACCGCGTCCCAGGTCAACGCATCGCCTTGGACGCGGAGGTTGGCCGGAGCCGGCGGAGGCGTGGTGTCCGGAACGCGCGTGTCCTTCACGTAATGCTTCCAAACTTGGGCGATTGCCTCGTTTGGCAGCCAGACTGCGTCTTTTGCGTTCCCGCTGAAAGTTGCGGCGGGCGCAGCCTCATCGCCAAGCAGCGGAGCGAGCCAGGCTCCATCCTCGGGCATCGGATTGAGCCGCGCGCCTTGATTTTCGCCGCCCAAACGTGCGGTCAGGCACGCGTCCAACCAAGGAATGGCCAGGTAGCGCTGGTTGCCGCATTCGTGGCTGGTCAGCGGATCGACGGCAACGCCGATTAGCGCGCCTTTGCCGCGCATCGTGGTGAAAAACGTCTCGTTGGCGGGCCAAACCTTGGAAAATCGCCCCTCCTTGACGGTGACGCCTTCCTTGGTTCCCGGATTGCACATGATCGGCACGCCAAGCGCGGCTTGGGGCACGGAATGCGGCCGAATCGAGGGCCGATCCGGATTCGGCTCAACCAGCGGCACGCCGGAACGCAGCCAAGCCGCCGCAACGCGCTGTGGATGCAGCATGACCATCCCGCCGGCCCAATGTCCCCCGCCGCTGTGTCCCCAGAGCGCCCAGGGAACCGTTGCCAACTCCGGATGCCCGGATTGCTCGCCAAGTTCCGACAAACCACGCTGAAACGCGGCGTCCGAACCGTTGCGCGGATCGCACCACATCTGGCACTCGGCCTTTTGCGGTTGCTCGTAGGAAGGGGCCAGCAACGCGCAATCGTGCTTGCCGGCCAGCGCCTGCCAGTGAAGATCAAACGCGCCGGTTTGGCCGGATTTGCACGAACCTTCGCCGCATCCGTGCTGGTGGACGACGACACCGCGCAGAGTTTCCACGTCAGGCGGAATCCACACGGTGTATTGCACGGGAAAGATGAGTTGGCCGGGTTCAGCCGAAGCCTCGAACCGCACGCGGAAGTAAGGCGGCTCGGCCGGTGGCGGGTTGTCATACGGCGGTTCTTGCCCGGGCGCCGAACCGATGGCGCTCAAGAGGAGGAGGAAGGTGAGATTGCGCATTTTTTCGCGGGAACTGAGTCGCGCCGCGGAAAAATTGCAAGGGCCGCCTAACGGCTTTCTAGCCAAAACGGGGTTCAAAATATCCGTGCGCCCGAATTCCGGTGACGAGGGGCGCGATTCCAGCTCGTTGCGCGAATCCCCGGTCAACTCAGCGGTCCAGCCGCGCCTCAAGTGCGAGCGTGTCGAGATGATCGAGCCGAATGCCGCCTTTTTCAGAGTCCGCGTCGTGGCAGGAAAAGCAGTGCGTTTCCAGCAGCGCGGGAACTTCCGCGATTCCGGCCAGCGGAAGGAGACAAAGGACTGTCGCGAAATATTTCACCTCACTGGCGTTAGGGTGAAGTCCTTAACCGCCATTCCGTATTGCGGCGGCTGGTCGCGCCAGAAGCGCAAGGTGTTCTCGCCCGCCTTGAGGCTGAGCGTGACCGGCTCGGAGTTTTGCCATTTGCCGACGGTGAAGGGCATCTCGATGGCGACTTGGGAGTCGTCTACCGCGAGGTTGAGCCGCTGACCGTAGTTGGAGGTGACCACTTTCGCGGTTAGCGCGTAGTTGCCCGCCCGCGGGACGGTGAGCTGGTAATCCAGGTGCGATCTGGCGCCCCCCGAGGGGCCGGTGGGATCTACCTTGGGACTTGTGGAATAGTAGCTGCGGTCATACTTGTCCGAGATTCGCTCGTTCACGTTGCCGTAGATGTCATAGAGTCCCCACGGATTGGGTTTCTTCTGACCGACGGGATGCGACTTACCTCCGGCGTTATCCTTGAACCAGGCATACTCGCCAATCTGAGACGGATCGTCGCCGAAAAACCACTTGGTATCGCGGCCGGCGCGGCTGGCGTATTCCCACTCCGCCTCGGTCGGCAGACGGACATCAAAACCGGTTTGCTCGGCGACCTTGCCACAGAACGTGACCGCGTCCGATTCACCGACATTATCAACCGGGCAATCCGGGCTTTTGGTCGATTTGCTAGGGTTTTTGCCCATGATCGCCTGGTACTGCGCCTGGGTGACCTCGTACTTGCCAATATAGAACCCCTTGGTGAGTTGTACCTCGTGCTTCGGCACCTCAACACATTGGAACCGGCCATCCGTTTCGCTCTCGCCGCCCATGACGAACGTGCCGGGCTGGATGTAGATCATCTCCATGGTTATGCCATTACCGAGGTCCAGCTTCACCTCACTCGGCGTTCTGTTCCCGGGAGGCGTCAAGGCCGCGCGCAGGCCCCAGTTCTCGTAGCGGCCATAGCCGCCGCTGAGCATCCGATTTCCGGAGGCGAGGGCGTTCGGATCGCCTTTCCACGTGCCGCCACGCATGATCGTTTTGCCCTGGGGAAAGAAGCGCGGTAGGAAAATCTGCAAACCGCCGCCGAAACTCTTCATCGCGATGACCTCGCGCGTGTTGCCCTTGGGCTTGGTGTAAGCCGCGGCGGGAATCGTGATGACACCGTCCGCGCCGATGCTGATCTCCTTGTCGTACGCGGTAACGGGCGAGGCCATGACCTTTTCGGCGACCGTCGGTTCGTTCGCCTCCCCAAGATCCTCGCCAAGCGCCGCGAGCGTCTCCGCCTTCGATTCCGTGATGATCGCGCGCTGCGTTTTCAGCGATACCGCGTTCCAAAAAGCCGGCGGCGTTTTGGCGTTTTCGCCATAGGTCCGCGTTTCGCCGAGAACATCGCCCGCCCACTGAGCGCGTTTCACCTTGAGGAAAGCTTCCGGGTTAGCCCGCGCTTGGGTGCTTGCCAGGAAATCGACGTCCTTCTCATACCGCGTCTTGGTCCAGCCCGCGCCCCAGCCGCCGCCGAGATTGACGCACCAACCCTTCGGCGTCCAATGCGCCAGCGCCGCATGACCGCGACTTGGCCTCGCCGTCGTCGGCACGCCAAACGAACGCAAAATAAAGCGCCCAAAAAACGCGCGCCGCCCGCACACGCCGCCGTTCATCAGCATGTTTTGATACTTCTGCAGCTCCGGCCGATCGTGCTTCACGTTCTCCGAGCCGTATTTGACGTCGGAACTGACAATGTTCACATAGCGCCAACCGAAATTGGAGCTGTAAATGTGATCGGGCCGATAGTTGCGCAGCATCTCGCGGCCCCAAGCGAGCGTCTCGTCCGGCTCGTCGCCGTTAACGACCATGCGCAGATCCCAAGTGCTCAGTTGGCGAAACGTCGCGTCCAGCTCACCATCAAGGTAAGCCTTCTCGAAGTGGAGATAACGCTTCACAGGATCAACGGTAGCCGGGCCATCGGTTTGCGCCACCGGATTGGCCTGCGCAATCGGCACGGCGTGTTCAAGCGCGATCGCCAGGGCCAGCCGCTGCAACACATCGGAACTGGATTTGTCGCTCGCCGCTTGGATGTCGCGATAAATCTGCATCGCCGCGCCATACTGCGCCGGACCGTAGTTGTTGCGGCCAACTTTCTTCGCGGTAGGACTGTCAGCGACCAGCATCTGCTTCATGAGGTTCGCGCCTGCCAGCAGTTGCTCGATCAGCGCCGCCTGCTCTCGTCCTTGCTGGGCGAACTCCGCCAACCCGCGCGGCGTCGCTTCATGCAGCACGACGAATTTCGCGAATTGGGCGCCCAGATCGTCGCTGGCAAGAAACCGATCCAGCGTCTCGCCCTGCTGCGGGATTTTGGCGGTGAGATCAGCGCGAAGCTGCTCCAGTTGCTCGGCGTACCGCGCTTCCAGTTTTTGGCCCACCTCGGTGAGCGGAGGAGGTTGATCCGCATCGGCGCCAAGGATGGGCAACGCCAAAACGAGCGGGAGGGCGAGAAATCGGAGTGCTGCGGTCATGATGGGGAAAAGGTTAGCTGCGGCCGATTTTCTCACAAGGCGATTCGGTCTCCGGTTTGCGAAAAGATGGAGCCTATTTGCGACAACACGACTCGCTCGCATGTGTTGGTGGTCGCCTGGATTGGAATCGTTCTTTGCGGTGACTCCAAGTTGGTTAGCTAACGAAAACGGCGAAGCCAAATTGCCGGCCGGCCACACCATTCGGCTGGAAATGGCGGGATTATGGGTCCCTGGCGACGCATCGCCGCAGCTCCGCTTCTTCGACCCCACAACCGGGGGACCAAAACCCGCGCCGGAGGAGATTTTGCGCTTCCAACCGCCTGCCATCCCCAATTCCCCGATCCTGCGGCTGGTTTTTTCCGGATCGGGCACGAATCTCTGGAATCGAACCGCCCAGGTCTTCGACAGCCGCACCCATCACCCCGTGGGCCGCGTAATCGACGTGCAAAAACGCGGAAAACCCGTCCTCGACGTTCCGCTGGAAATTTGGCACGACACGCCTCTCGGCATCGTGCTTCGCTTGCCCTGCGGCGTGCGGTTTCAGTTCATCGCCACCGGCCCGGGAACGGTCCGCGAGGTCGGCCGGCGCGGGGAAACCTGGGACATTACCCCGTCCGGACAGCGCTTCATCCTCGGCAGGGTCAGCCCGGCGGTTTGGGCGGCAAATTGCCGATTTCGCAACCGCGACTCCGGCGATCCGGCGCCCTGGTCCCAGCCCGCCTGGTTTGAGCGCGTTCCGCGAATTCAAGCGGCCCATCACGGCAGCAAGCTCCCCCTGTCGCGCCGGGTCCGTTGCCGGAAGGCTTCAACCGCTGATGCAATGCACGCATCGGCAGTTGCTTCCCGAGGAACGGTTGGGAAAACAACCGGATCATCTAAATCTGGTGATTTACTCAATCTGCGACTGCAAATCGCCTTGTCCCGGAGCGGCAAAATGGGTTAGCCGCGGGGTTTCAACCCACGGGCGGACACCTGAATTTCCTCCGGCAAAAACGTCGTGAAGTAGAGCTGATAGTTGCCGTTTTCCCAGCAATCGAACAGCACGCCCACCCGGCCGTCCGGCAGCAGCGCCATGCTGGAATATTGGCTGTTGCCCTTGCGCAGCAACAAGGCGCCGGCGTCCCAGGAGCGGCCCTCATCGTGGCTGAGCCGGATGGTTAGGTCGTTCCGGTCCGGGCCCGCCGGGTGAGCGTAGAGCCAGCGCGATTTGCTGTTGGCGGCGGGAGGCAATTTCAAAAGGCTGGCCTGGCAGTGGGCGTCGTAAAGCGACTGGTCGAATCGTTTGTCACCCCAGGTCGCGCCGCCGTCGGTGCTCTCCACGATGGAGCGCAAGTTAGGGCCATCGCCGGAAGTTCGCGCGCTCAGGTAGATGGAGCCGTCTTCGCGTTGCAAGGCCTGCGGCTCGCCATTGCCGGCGCCTGCGTTTTGGCTCAGATTCCAGGTTAGGCCGCCGTCGTCGCTAAAAATCGCGTGGCTGCAGACGGTCTCGCCGTTTTGCCCCTCGCGATGATACGCCGGGAACAAAAGACGCCCGTTTTTGAGCTGAATTCCCACGCCCGGTCCGCAGCCATACCACGTCCAGCCAGGTTTTTTGACCGCTGCGGTGATGTTGCGCGGTTGGGTCCAGGTTTGGCCTTCGTCGCGGCTGGAGACGACGAAAACGCGGGTCGATTCCTCGGTTTCGCCCTTCGCGATGGCTGCCTCAAGATGCTCGCCAGGGCTGATGGTTCCCGCGATCCAGATGACGCCGCTTTCGCGGTCGACCAGCGCGCTGGCGTTGCCCAGGGTGTCGTCGCCGGCATCGGCGATTCGGGTCAAACCCGACCACGTGGCGCCCAAATCCGTGCTGCGCTTGAAAACCAGGTCCACGTTGCCGGTTAGGCCGCCGCCATCGGCCCGGCCCTCACAAATGGCCAAAAGATCGCCGCCATTGGCAACGACCAAGCTGGGAATTCGATAGCGCGGATATCCCTCGTGGCCGGACTGAAAGAGCAACCGGGCCGCCGCCGCGTTGTCGGGATCGCTTAGCACGTTGGCAAACCACGCGATGGCTTCCTTGTCCGGCATGGTGTCGCCCCCGCCATGGACGAGGTAGGTGTAGGCGCCCGGAGCGCCCAGCGCCAGATACTGCTGTTCGCCCAACTCGCGATATTCCGCCGCGTGCTCGGCGTGCGAACCTTTGTCGTTGATTCCGTGCCCGGCCAGCATCGGCATGGGCGCGAGTGCCAGCGGCATGAGGTTGCGGTCGCACACGCTGAGCATACCCGGGATGATGTGACACAAATCACCCTGACCGCGGTACAACGCCGCGGTCATCGCGGGCGACACCGAGCGGGTTTTGCGGCCAAAATCGGCCACGGCGCGAATGCGATCGTTCAACATGGCCGTCTGCACCGAGAGCCAGCCGCCTAACGAAACGCCGGCCGCGCCCAGCCGCGTTTCATCCACCCGCGGATGCGCCGCCAAAATCTCCGTGGCCGCCAGACAGGCGCGCATTTGGTGGGAGCGCAACACGTCGCCGCGATGCAGCAGCAGCGTGGCCAGCTCCTTTTCGTCCACGCCCTTGGCGCCGTGACGCGAGAGGTAACCGGTGTCGATTTTTTCCACGGCAATTGTCGCAAAGCCCGCCCGCGCCAGCCGGATGGCGATGCCTCGCTGGTAGCTGTCCAGGTTGAGCGCAAGATCCTTCAACCCGTGCTGGGTGTGGCCGGAATACACGCAAACCCCGGGCACGGGCGCGTTTTCGGCGCCCTCCGGCGGAAGGCACAGCACCATGGGAACGACCAGCCCGGCCGGCTTCAGCGCAACCGCGTGGATCTCCACCGCCACGTCGTGAAGCATCGTTTTCTCCACGATGCGGTCCTCGAACAAATGGGCGACCGGGCTTTGCTTACCATCCGGGTTACGCACCGTCCAGGATTCAAGTCCCAGGCCCTTGGTTAGCTCAGCAACGAGATCCGCCTTGAATTCGGCAAACCTTTCGGCCGGCATCGGGAAATCCCCGTTTTTGTAGCGGCGCTGCTCGGACTGCCGGCCGAGGAACACCTCGACCGTCGATTTCAGCTCCCCATCAAGAGCCGCGGTGAGCGGATCTTGTTGGGCGAGCAACCACCCCGGAGCGATCGCCGGCAAAAGGGCGGCAAGGCAGGTTTTTGTCATGTTTTCCGATCACCATCCGGCCTTGCGGTTGTTTTTCACAAAACGCCTCCCTTCAAGCGAGTCGCACTGGGCACGATCGCTCGGAGGCGCGGGAACGCGAAGGTAAAACGATGAGGCGCGCCTTCTCGCGCGCCTCAGATCTAGGATGCAGGGCCGCTCACTCTTTGTGGGCGTCGTGGCACTTTTTGCACGAGGTGGTCATCGCTTTAAAGCCGGCCATGGCGGCATCGGCGTCTTTGGCATCGGCGGCGGCAACCACGGCGGCGCTGCCAGCGCGCATGTCCTTGGATGCGGCTTCAGCCCAAGTGGCGTCGGGGCAACGCTTGTCGTCCATGAGCGTGAAGCTGATCTCGTTGAGAATGGCGGCGTGCGTGGCGATGTCCGCCCAGGCGTCGTCATCGGCCGGGCCGGCTTCCAGGCCTTTTTTGACGGCGGTGCAGTGCACTTTAACCGCGCCGCTCATCAGTTGGCTGGTCTTGAGCAAGCGCGTCTCACCTTGCTTGATTTTTGCGGTGAGGTTGGTGGCGGCAAAGCCGGCGAGGAGGGCGACGATAGCGAGGGTGATGGTGACAGATCGTAGGTTCATGGATTTTGATAGGGGTTTGCCAAGGAGCTTGAACGACGATGCGGGCGTGTCAATACGGAAAAAATTTTCCATGGCCCATGAGCCACGCCACGCGCCAAATGAACCCCGGAGACCGCATTTTTGGCTTAGCACGGCGGACAACCGTTGATTTCGGCAAATTGCGCAATTTTCCCCGCCGCGGCGTAGAAGTCGATCTCCCTGCGACCGGCGTTTTCCAGGTTTTCCTCCGTTTCGGCGGCGTTTTGCCGGCCCAGCATGTAAGCCTGGATCACCTCCATTTTTTGCGTCTGGATGGCCAAAAATTCGTCGGGAACAGTTGGTGTCGGCGGATAGGTTCCGTCTTTTTGGCCGGCGGCGAGCAACTCGGTGAAGGCCGCGCCCTCGGTTTTTGCGCGCGACTTGGCCGCATTGACCCCTGCCAGCCAATCCCCGTGCATGATCCGGTAAAAATCGCGCATCGACTGCTTGTTGAAGTGGACCACGACTCGCCTGCCGCCGTGCTCGAAAAAGCGCGTCGCGCGGAACGAATCGGTGTCGATCGTATCCACGAAAACCAGGTCCTCGCCGTCCTTGGCAAACTCCCACTTGATGTCCCAGAGCCGCAAGCCGGCTTCCGCAAGCAAGTGTCGCACCGCCCAGGCGCCGAGCACGGCCAGTTTGAGGCTTCGGCTGAATCGATCGCCCGTCAACCCGCACGTGGCCAGGGCCTCTTGCTTGGTCAGGTTGCGATCCTCAGGCTCGAATTTCGTGGTGCAGTCGCCAATCGGGCGGTCTAACATTTGCCAAGCTTTCAGCGGCTGAGAGACGCCCATCTCCGCCTCGTAGCTTTTGCGCTCGCCTTCGTTCATGGCGCGATATTTGCGCAAAATCGACGACGCGCCGGTGATGCCGAAACGCACGATGTATTCCAGCGGCACGACGAATCCGTCCTCAGCCGGAAAGCGCGAGTAATCGAAGAGCGAGGCCCCTAACACGTCAACCATGACCGGTTTCAAGATCTGGTAGCGCCGCACCACGTTAAAGCGGCTGGGATGCTGCGGAATTCCCTCCGAGACGACCTGGCCGCTCTGCGCATCGATCATTCCGCCGTGATGGGTGCCGGCGCCGCGGACGCAAAGCTCCTCCAACAGTCCCGACCCTAACATTTGCCGAAAATCCGCATCGATCTCCGCCGCCTCCGCGATCGATCCCGCCACGGCCTGCCACAATTCCGGCGTGCCCATCCGGCTGTAGAGCGAGTGGCGGAAAACGGCGCGGGAAACGTCGCTGCCCGGGATGTCGAAAATCGAGCCGACGTCGAAAACGCTGCCGGCGCTGGTGGTTTCCGTCACCATGTGCGAATCGTGGCCGGCAATTGCGTAGAGCCGCTGCACGGAGCCGGTGTAGAACGGTTGGCCGAGTTGGCCGATGGGTATCGTGTCAGGAATCGCCATGCGTAGGGCGGAAAAATTCGAAATTTTGGGGTTGGGAGGCGACCAGCATTCCATAGCGCCGCGAAAACGCAACGGGGCTGGTTCGCTAGCCGAATTTCATCGTTTTTCCGCCAATTCCTCGGCCGGGTAGGTCCAAATTTCACTGAGGGTGGGGTGATAGTGCGGGATGCGCGCCAAATCCGCCGCGGTGGCGCGGAAATGCATGGCGACGACGATTTCGTGGATGAGGTCGACGGCTTCCGGGCCGACGACGGAGGCGCCGAGCAGGACGCCGGAGGCCGGATCGGCGATGAGCTTGACGAAGCCGTGGGTTTCGCCCATGACCATCGGTTTTTTGGGGAATTGTTGACCGCCATTCTTGGGATATGTTTCGACATGCCGCGTAACGCCAGCGCAATCATAGCCGTGATTTCAACCCACGGAAGAAGGGCAAAAGTCGACTTAACTCGCGTAGCAACCGTTCTTGCTGCGGCGATGTTTTGTCCGGTTAACCGGTCGCTGCGGCGACGGTGTCTATTTTGCATGCTACCGGGGGCTGAAGCGCCCCGACTATCATGATCGGTCCCTATGGGACGGAAATTGATCACCGGACAGGGACTTTTTACCGACATTCCGGCGATGGGTTTGTGGTTCAATGAATGGTGGAACCCCGCCTTTTGCCAGGGCGGATCATTTTGCGGTGAGCCGTGGTTTTCGCGGTCGCTCGATGTTAGTAACCAGAATCGCAACCGTGGGAATTTGGGCCGAATTGCCTTCGGTGGATTGCAAGGTTGCGGGCAAGCGCTGGGCGGAGAGTTGCTTGAGCGGGGAGCCCATGGTGAAGAGCCTTGGCCGTCTGCTGCGGTCGACAGTTCCAGGTTGTTGTCGGCAACGCGCTGGTGATTCAGCAGCTTCAAAATGTCCGCGGTATGACCGTGCCCTGGCTGTGAGCCAAGATGACGATGCGATCCGTTTTGCAACCCTTTAGCTTTTGCCCTGCCAAGACGCTTGCGATTCCCGCGCTTAGCCTGCATGATCTTCCGGCATGGCGGAATCTGATCCTGACGTTTTCATCTCCTATTCCCAGCAGGTCCCGGAACCCACGGTCGCGGTCGCGGATTTCCTGACGCGGCGCGGGTTTCGGCCCTGGTACGACGTCAACCTGCTCCCCGGCGAGTTTTTCGGCAAGGTCATCGACGACGCCATCGACAAGGCGCAGGCCGTCGTCACGATTTGGTCGCCGCCCGCGATCACCTCGAAGTGGGTCCCGGCGGAAAGCGCCCGCGCGCTCGATCAGAAGAAGCTCCTCTGCGTCCGCACCGAGGACGTCGATCCCCAAACGCTTCCCACGCCTTTCCACACCATGCACGTGCCGATTTGGGAGGATTTGGACGGGATTTGCCAGGCGTTGGTCGCCTTGGGCGTGCGGCCGAGCGGGATTTCGGGCGAGGTGACCGATTCCGAAACGCTGCGCAACGCGGCGCAGGAGGAATGGCGCATGATGGACCGGGACAACCGCGATACGCTCGAGGCCTTTCTCGAGGAATACGGCCAGTTGGCGATGTATCGCCGCATGGCGCAGAAGCGGCTCGATGCCTTGGCTTCCAGCGCCGTCGCGGTTTCGCCGCCCGCTCCGCCCGAACCACCCCGGCTCGTGCGGCCCGAAGACGTGTTTTTGCGCCTCGATCCCGAAATGCATACCGCAGTGATCCAGCGCATCGACGTCAGCGCGGATGGCAAGCTGCTCGCCACAGCGAGCCACGACAAAACCGTCAAGCTCTGGTCTTTGCCCGAGGGGCGGCTCTTGCGCACCCTGCGTCCGCCGATTGGAAACGGCGACGAGGGCAAGGTCTACGCCGTGGCGCTCGATCCCGCGGGAACGTGGGTCGCGGCGGGTGGATGGGAAAAGGGCGCCAGCCCAACCAATTTGGCTTGTTTCGTCACCCTGTTCGATGCCGAAACCGGAGCGATGCGCGCCCGGCTCGGGCCGCTGCCGAATGTGATCTTCGACCTCGCGGTATCCCCGGGCGGCGCATTCCTCGCGGCGGGATTGGGCGGCGAAAACGGGGTGCGGATCTGGGAATTGAGCCGCGTTTGGCAAGGAACGACCGATCCCGCCTTCGTCGACACCGATTTCGGGGACAGCGCCTACGATCTCGCCTTCGGCCCGGAGGGAACCCCGGCCGCGGGGCGATTGGCCGTCACAAGCTGGGATGGCTGGATTCGGCTCTACGATGGCCCTTCGGATTTCGAACTTCGGGTTTCGGATGCTTCCCCCGGTTCGCAGCCCTCCGGGATCGCGTTTTCCCCGGACGGAAGCCGCCTCGCGGTAGGCTACGATGACGCGCCGCGGGTCGATCTACTCGATGCCGCCTCGCTCCAGTCCCTCGGCTCGGCCGACGTGGCCGGGCTCTCCGGCGGGGATCTGAATTCGGTCGCGTTTCTGCCGCCGGCGTTGCCCGGCGAGGCACACCGGCTTGCGGCGGGCGGAAGCCACGGTCCGGGTTCCGAAGCCCCCATTTTCGTCTGGAAAGAAGCGGGCGCGGGAGCCCGAAGCACCTGGCCCGGGCCGGAAAACACCGTGATGGACCTGGCTCCCCTCTCGGGAAGTGGCGGCGGCGCTCTCGCCTTCGGAGCCGCTGATCCCGCCTTCGGCCTGATTCAGCCGGGCGCTGCCGGGGGCGAGCGCCCCCTCTTCCGCGGCCCCGTCATTGCCGATCTGCGCGATAAACGCTTCGAACACTTCACCCTCAGCCCCAACGGAACCCGCCTCCGCTTTGGGCTGGAGCAATGGAGTGACCAACCCGCCCTCTTCGACCTCGCGGCGCGCCAACTGAGTGACGCGCCCGATCCGTTGCGCGATCTCGACCCAGCCAACACCGATCGCCTCGCGATTGAGGGCTGGATCAACACGACCGAACCGACGCTCAATGGCCGTGCCCTGCCGCTCGAGCCCTACGAAACCGCGTTCAGCCTGGCGATCGCGCCGGATGGTGGCAGCTTTGTCCTTGGAACGCATTTTTGCCTGCGGCGCTTCGATTCTGAAGGCCAATCGCTCTGGAAAAAAGACGTGCCCGGCACCGTTTGGGGCGTGAACCTGGCCTGCGAGGGTCAACTCATCGTCGCGGCCTACGGCGACGGGACGATTCGCTGGCATCGGGCCGAAAGCGGCGAGGAGCTGCTGGCGCTCTTCATCCACCTCAAAGACGGCCCCGCCGATACCGCGCCGCAGGACCGGGAGTGGATCCTCTTCACGCCCGAGGGCTACTTCGAGGCCTCATCGCCCGAGGCCGAAGACCTCATCGGCTGGCACGTCAATCGCGGGCCGGACGAGGCGGCGGATTTTTACCCGGCGCACACCTTTGCCTCGGTCTACCGCGATCCGGGCAAGATCGACGCGGCGTTGGCGGAGTTTGCGTCGTGAAAACGCCTCAATCCTTCAGCTCCCGCTCCATCCGCTCGCTAAACCACCGCTCTGGTTGTTCGAACGCGTGAGCGGGGGATTTTTTGGGCATCGACCTGCCGGTTTGGCGAATTGACCGCGGTGGACGCCGTATCCCTCAAAGTCGCCCGCGGCAAGCGGCTCGCCCTGATTGGACCCAGCGGCAGCGGGAAAACCACGCTTCTCCGCGCCACGAACACGATGCGGCGAGGATGGTTGGCGTTGTTTTCCGCTTAGTTTGTGAAACCAACCTGGATAAACGCCCCGGTTTTCGCTGTCGCTCGATGTCAGGGGCCGTTTTACAAGGCTTCCGCCAATTCCTCGGCCGGGTAGGTCCAAATTTCGCTCAGCGTCGGGTGATAGTGCGGGATGCAGGCCAAATCCGCAGCGGTGGCGCGGAAATGCATGGCGACGACGATTTCGTGGATGAGATCGACGGCTTCCGGACCGACGACGGAGGCGCCGAGCAGGACGCCGGAGGCGGGATCGGCGATGAGCTTGACGAAGCCGTGGGTTTCGCCCATGACCATGGATTTGCCGTGATCGTCGAAGGGGTAGCTGGCCGTTTTGAAGCTGCGGCCGGCGTTTTGCAATTCCTTCTCGCTCGAACCGACGACGGCGACTTCCGGGTCGGTGAAAACGCCGAAAAGCTGGAGGCGGTAGTCCATTTTTGCGGTTCGCGGCCGTTGATCTTGCCGAGGTGCAGGGCGGCGTTGTGCGCGGCTTTTTCCCCTTGCTCGATGGCGAGGTGGACGACTTCCAGCGGGCCGCAGACGTCGCCGGCGGCGAAAATGTTGGGCGTGGAGGTTGCCTGGGTTTCGGCAGCGCGAATTTGGCGGCCAGAGGTCTCCACGCCGGCGATTTTCAGGTTCAATCCGCCAGTTCGGGGCCAGCGGCCTAACGCGAGCAAAATTTCCTGCGCGTTGGCGGTTTTCGGTTCGCCGCCGTGGTTGAAATGGACCTTTTTTTGGCCATCGGCGGCGTGCACCTCGGTGATTTGGGTGCCGGTCAGGATTTCCATGCCGCGCTCGCGCAGCGCGTCCTCCACCACGCGCGCCAAGTCGGCATCCTGAGCGCTGAGGACGTGCTGACTGCGTTGAATCAGGGTCACCCGGCTGCCAATCGCGTTGAGGTAGTGCGCCAACTCCAAGGCGATGGCTCCGCCACCCAAAACGACGATCGATTCCGGAATTTTCTCCAATTCCAGGATGTCGTCGCTGGTCAAGTAGCCGGCGGCGTCCAATCCCGGGATGTCCGGGCGCGAAACCTCGGAACCAGTGGCGATGAGCGTGGTTTTGGCCTCGATTTTGCGATTTTCACCGCCTTCGCGCGATTCGACCTCGATCTCGGTTGGGCTCAAAAACCGGCCGTTGCCGCGAATCAGCTCGAATTTGCCGGTTTGGAGCTGGTTTTGCCGGTATTCGGCGAAATCCGCGATCAACCTGCGTTTTCGCGCGATAATCTCCTCCGCGCGAATTTCCGGCTCCTTCGCCCGCAGCCCGAATTCCTCCGCGCGGCGAATCGTGCGAAAGCGGTTGGCGGATTCGATCAGCGTCTTGCTCGGCATGCAACCACGCAGGATGCACAGCCCGCCCAATTCCTCCGCGCCATCGACGACCGCGGTTTTCAGGCCGAGATCGACAGCAGTGCGGGCGGCGGCGTAACCGGCGCTGCCGCCTCCCAAAACAACGAAGTCAAATTTCATGGAGGCTTAGATTTGCTTGCAATTGGGCGCCTTAAACTGAAAAGCTCAGAAAAATGGCCAACGAACCCGAAGAACTCGAAGAAGGAACGCGGCTGAGCCTGGATTTCGGCAAGCTGCAAAAAATCGCCCAGACCGGCGCCGAAGTCGTTCCCGCCGTGGCGCAGGATGCCGACAGCGGTGAAGTGCTGATCGTCGGTTACGCCAATCAACTGGCGCTGGAAACGGCGTTGCGGGAGAAGAAAGCCACGTTTTGGAGCACCAGCCGCAACGAGCTTTGGATCAAGGGCAAAACCAGCGGTGATTTTCTGGAATTGGTCGAGGTTCGCGTCAATTGCGAGCAAAATTCGCTGCTCTACCGCGTGCGCCTGGCCGGCGCGGGTTCCTGCCACACGAAGGGCGCAGACGGCAAGGCGCGGCACGGCTGCTACTACCGGCGATTGCGCGAAGACGGCAGCCTGGAATTCGTGGGCGGGGAGGAGTGACCATGGCGCGGATGATTTGGAACGCCGGCAGTTGGCTCGTCATCGCAGCGTTGATTGGCTGGTGGCTGGTGCGGGCGATTTCCAACGTCCGCGGCGGCGACGATTTTCCAAACCGGCCCATCACCATCGTGGTGCCCTACGCCGTGGGCGGGGGCTCGGACACGTTTGTGCGCAAGCTGCAAATCGGCATCGTGGAGGACGACTTGCTGCCTCAGCCGCTGGTGGTGAGAAATCAACCGGGCGGCAGCGGTACCATCGGCAGCCGGGCGGTGAAAAACGCGCGCCCAGACGGCTACACGCTGCTTTGCCACCACAACGCGATCATTGCCACGAAGCTCTCGGGAGTGGTCGGCTACGGTCCGGAAGCCTTCGAGCCGATCGCGCTAACCGGCGAGCTAACCATGGTCGTGCTGGTTCGCGAGGATTCCCCTTTTGCCGGCCCGAACGGCCTGGACGCCATGTTGCGGGAAGCCGCCCGCCGCCCTCGCGAAATCACCTTCGGCGCGAACAAGGGCTCGCCGGCTTACCTCACGACCTTGCAGTTGGAAAAACAGGTTCCCGGCGCGGAATTCAGCATCGTTTCGGCCGATGGCGGGGCGGACCGCAACACCAAAATTTTGGGCGGCCATTTGGACGCGGGCATCTTCTCGCTGTCGGAGTACCTGGATTTTCGGCGGCCGGACGACACCCCGGCGTCGCGAAACATTCGGGCGGTGGCGGTTTTGAGCCCGGAGCGTCACGAATCGATTCCGGACGTGCCCACGAGCGTGGAGCAAGGCATTCCCGTGCTGCTGAGCAACGCGAATTACTGGTGGGCTCCGAAAGGCACGCCCCGACCTGTCGTGAACTACCTGGCGGATGTGTTGGAGCAGGCGATGCGTAACGAAATGGTGCGCGAGGAACTGCAGCGCTTGCGGGTGGATCTCACCTACATGCGCGGCGAGCCGTTTTTGGCGCGGTTGGCGGAGACGATCGCGCGATTCGAGGCCGTGGTGGCGGCAAAAGAGACGCGCTTGCCGAATTTTCCGCTCTGGACGGGAATTCTCGTCGCCGTGTTGCTGGGTTTCGTGCTCATGGAGCGTGAAAGTCGCGTTTCAGCCGCCAAAACCTGGACGCCGCGCCCAAAACTGGCCGCAGCCTGTTTTTTGGGGCTAACCGGCTACGTGGCGTTGCTTTGGCTGGGTTGGCTGCCGTTTGCGATTCTCTCCTCCGCCATGGTTTTCGCCGTTGGCGGGCTCATTTCCGGGTGGCGGGCGAAATTCCGGCTGAATCTCGCGAAATTGGCGCTTTTGACCGGATTTGGCGCGGAATTCGTCTTCACCAAGGTCTTTGCCGTGACCTTACCGTGAACGCCGCGTCGCCGCCAGATCGGCCATCGTTTTCACGGTCCCGGCTGAAAGGGTTCCCAGCAAATTGGTGCGTTTTCCCTCCACGATGCGTTGTACGGTGATGCCGATGAATTTGCCGTTGAGCGCAAAAAGCGGGATGCCTTGCGCCGTGCCCGCCGTGGAGATGTAATAGGTGTGATCGCGCTTGGAAACCGCCGTGATGTAGCCGGGAATGACCGAGGGGATGTAGGCGTAAACGGGCGAGGAACGCGAAAGGCCGATGACCTCGTCGGCAATGCTGATGTCGCCCTCGGTGATGCGGTTGTTGATGTTCACGAACGGCACCGCGCTCTTGCGCTCGGAGAGTTGCTTTTTGTCGATTTGCAGAAACGCCAAGTCCAGCTCCTTGTTCTTGTCGATGAGCGCGGCGTGATACTCCGAGCCATCGGAGAGGTTGACCTGAATTTCCGGAAATCGCGCCGAAGCCTTAGTCACGGTGACGAATTTCGTGTCGCTGCCCACGGGGCGGCCCCGCTGGCCTTCCATGCCCACGCTGGGATCCAGCGCGCTGTTGGAGAGCATCACCAAGCCCTTGGAATCGATAATCGTGCCCAGGGTTTGTGTGCGGCGCTCCTGGTTGGGCAATTTCGCGCCATCAGTGGTGAAACTGAGGTTGCAAATGGCGGTGATGACCACCAGCGAGTCTTGGTGATTCTGGTAAACTTTTCGAGCCGCCTGAGACGTGGCTTTGTCCGCAATCGCGGGGTTGGCGAAAACGGCGAAAAACAGCGAAAAACAGCAAAAAATGGCGCGGTGTGACATCATGGGGGAAGACGGATGGGGGATTTTGGAAATTCACTCTTTGCACGGAGGGCCACCGCTGCAAATCCCAATTTCCAGGCGCCAAAATCCGGACAAATGCGAAAACGCCGCAACGGGCCGGTTTTCCTCTATTTGGCCTTACATTCGTCGATCCACTTCTTGGTCACGACGAAGTTTCGCCCGATCGCAAAAATGACCCGGGGGGGGCGTTGTCCTGCACGATGCCGGAGTTTCGCGAGCGGCTGGAGAAGAATCGGCCGCCGCCTTGGGAATAGCCCCGTCGTCTAGCCTAACGTAGGACCCGAACGGAGAAATCCTCGCGGGCGGTTCCTCGGACAGCGCGGTGAAACTGCGGGAAGTGACCGTCGTCCGCACCAATCTTTATCTCTACCTCCTCAAGGAGCGCAGGCGTGAGTCTGACCCTGGAACCTAAGGCCAAAGGGAGGAGACAACCGTTGTCAGTCCATCGGGCTTTTGAAATCACTGGAGCTGGGTGAGCTACGTTTGTTCAGCTTCAGAGTTCCTTAACCCGCAGGTTGCGCCAGCGGACTTCATACGGCCCGGTCCCTTTTTTGATGCCATGAACTTGAAGGCCGATCACGCCCTTTTTGTGCTGCTTGTAGATCTCCTCGTGGGTTAGATCCGCCACCAATTTGCCGTTGAGCCACGTCTGAATTCGCGGCCCCTTAGCCACGATGCGAAACTTGTTCCACGCGCCGTTTTTCATGACCTCGTGCTCCGCTTCCAATTTGATGCCCGGCGACAACACGGACACGCTGCCATCGGGTTTGATGAGCCAGGTTCCCGGCTGGAGGCTTGGTTCTGACGAAAGCCAGCCTAACCCCGTGGCCTCGCCGTAAATCCAACCGGCCTGGCCCGGGCTGGACTCGATTTCCACCTGCGGACCGTAAACCCGGCCGCCGTAGCCGACGTTTTTGCCCTTGTGATCCACCGGTTTGAGCTTGGAACGGATCTGCACGCCGGAATTGAGCTCGTCATCGACATTGACCTCAAATTCCAGCTCAAAATCGCCGTACTCCTTTTTCGTGCAGAGAAAGGTGTTGCCGCTACCCTCGGCGGTTTTGCCCACGATGGCGCCGTCTTGCACGCGATAGGTCGCAAAGCCGCTTTTGATCTCCCAATCCGTGCCAATGGACTTCCCATCGAACAGCGACACCCAGCCCCCAACCTGAGCATACGAAATTCCAACCGCCAAAGCGGCCAGACCAACAACAAAAGATAGGATTTTCTGACTCATGCAGGCCACTCTGGCCACTTCATGCCGGGAGTAAAGCAAAACCGTCCGTGGTCAGTTGCCTTCCAGCGGGTTTTATTGGTGCGCCGCCGTTAGCGTTCGCGCATTTCCTTTGCAGAGTAGCGCAAAAAATTGGAGCGGAAAAAAACGGATCAAACCCGCCGCCGGTTCGTGTTCGCCATGGACTAAAACCCCGCCCAAATTCCCCTCAACAATCGGCTCTCGCCCCCAAAACATTACCACCACGATGAACACCATCCCAACCCAAGCCGCCGCCCTTTGCCTCGCCTTCGCCGCAATGTTAGGCCTCGCCGTGGCTGAAGAGCCAAAGGTCCTCTTCCACGTGCCGTTCGACGGCGACAGCACCGGTTTTAGCCAGGATTTCACCTTCCCGGATATCTACCGCTCCAAAGGCAACTTCACCGGCACGCCGTTCGAGTTCGGGCCGGGCGTGGCGGGCGAGGGAGCCCTGTTTTCCTGGAAAAACAACTATCCCGGCGTCTGCTTCCCCAACCATCATAACCTGGATGCTCAGAAGGGCACCATCTCGTTCTGGATCAAGTGCACGCAGCCGGTTTTCCTCAACCGCTACTACCCCAACGTCTGGATTTGTTTCGGCAACGAAAACCAGCTTAGCCCGGTCGCGATCGTGCCGCTGAATGACAAGCGCCTGGCCCACATTCACGAGGACGAGACGTGGCATCACTTCGCTTACACCTGGGATTTGGCGGAGGGCGCGCGCAAGCAGTTTCTCGACGGCAAGCTGCTGGCGGAGGACAAAATCACCAAGCCCGTGGACCCTAAGTTGCTCGTTTTCGGCTACCGCATGCCGGGCGCGATGGACGAGATCGTGGTGCTGGACCGCGCGCTGTCTGACGAGGAAGTTGGGAAGGCGTACGCGGCTTACCAGGATGGTCAACGGCCGTTCGCGATTGCCGCTGCGCCGGAGAAAACGTTCCACCCCTTCGCGGTCGATTCGAAGCCCCGTCCCGCAGTGCCGGCGGGCGTGGATTGGTCGCTCGGCGAGGCCCTGACAAGCAACGAAAAACGCGCAACTTACGCGTTAGGCGGCATCTGGCGTTTTCAGCCCACCAAGTCGCCCCGCGTGGAAACGCAGCCGGAGAAATGGTTCTACGTCCGCTTCCCCGCGATGTGGCGGCCCGGTGCGCAATTGCTGGACGCGAACCTGAAAAAGACGGATTTCTGGAAGCCTTCGGTGGATGATCTTGCCGCCGGCGCGGGAGGCGCGTTGACCCTCGGCAGCTTTCCCTGCGCCTGGTTCGAGCGCGATTTCCAAGTGCCGCCGGGGCCGAAAAACCGGCAGTATTTGCTGCGTTTCCCGCTCGGCGCGGCGTTTGAGGCCGGCGGCTGGCATTCGGTCGCGCGAGCCAGCGATGTCTACGTGAATGGCAAATACGCGGGGACGATTTTCAACAGCGAGAAGACGCTGGACGTGACCGCCCTGGTCGAGGAAGAGGGCAGCAACCGGCTCAGCATCCTGAACGGGCGGCCGTGGCTGGCGGATGTGGCCACCGCCGGGTTCATGAGCGTGCCGGAGCTGGAGGTGCGCGCTCAAAGTGCGGTGACAGTTTCGGACATGTTGGTGGTTAGCCGGGTGCGCCAGAATGAGCTGGGAGTTCGCACGCATGTTAGGAACCAATCCGGCGCCGCGGCTCAAATTTCCGCCCAAGCCAGGATTCTGGACGCGAAGACTGGCAAGCTGGCCGCAACGCTGGATTCCAAGCCGCTGCAGTTGGAAAAAGGCGCAGATGGCACGCGCGAGTTCACCTTTCCCGCGCAAAACCTGGAGACCTGGTCACCGGAAACACCGCAACTCTATCGCATGGAATTGGTGCTTCGTGAGGGTGGCGAAACCATCGACGTGGCCTGGCCGGTTCGCTTCGGCTACCGCGAGGTTTGGGTCGAAAACGGGGAGATTTACCTCAACGGCAGCCGGCTTTCGATACGCGGAAAATCGCACAATTATCTGGGCGACTACGGCTTCAGCAAGCTGCAGATCGACATGCTGAAGGCGACGGGGCAAAACGCGGACCGCACCCTGACGCCATCGCCGCAGCACGAGAAATCCCTGGACGTGACCGATGAAGAAGGCTGGCTGGTTTTTTACCACGTGACCGGCGGCGCGCAAAAAATTCCCTCCATTCTAAGCCGCATCGGCAACCATCCCTCGGTTATCGCCTGGCAGATTTTCGGCAATGGCCACGTCAACGGCCCGCACGGCCATCCCATGCAGGTGGGCGGCGAAATTTCAGCGGAAACGCAGACGAACGAGCGTGCTTACCAGCAAGCGCGCAGGTTCCGGGAGATGGATCCCACCGGCCGGCTGGTGTTCTACTATCGCCTGGGCGTGGGCGGGGATTTCCGCGGAATTATGACCACGTTAGGCTGGGGAACGCCGATCCAGACGATCGAAGAATGGCCATCCCACTGGGCTAAGCACAAGCAGGACCCGCTGGTGCCCGTGGAGATGCAAATCACCATCCCGCGCAGCCATGAGTTGGAGCTCTGGCCGCGGCGTAGCGCGCAGAACGGCCTGGCGGAGCATCACGCCGGTTACTTTGGCGAGGCAGCCTACCGCAAGCTAACGCGCGAACTGGCCGACGAGGTGACGCCGCGCGATCCGCTGAAGAATCCGTGGGCCAAATCCGAGCACGCCATGGACGTGATGTCGGAGTCCTTCGGCCGCGTCCTGCGTTCCTGGCGCACCTTCGGCATCAACGGCTATCTGTTCCACGTGGAGATGAAAATCTCGGCGCTCTATCAAGGCCGCGAGCTGAATCGCTTCGGCCAGACCGTGAAGGCGAACAACTCGTCGTTCCTGTTTTACGTCGGCGGCGAGGAGGAAAATCACGTCGCCAAGGACCACAACTTCACCTCGGGCGAAACGATTCGCAAAAGCGCCATTTCCATCAACGACACCTTTCACGACGTGGCCGGCGAAATCACCTGGGAGGCCAAAACCGCGGACGGTGCCCGCATCGCCGGCGAGACCGTGCCGGTGACGATTCCACAGGGAGGGCGCAGCTTCTTGCCGCTGGAATTTTCCGCGCCTAACGTGGAAACCCGGTCGCAAATCCGCCTAACCGCCAAATTCACCGGCGCTGGCGAGGATTCCGGCGAAGACAGCTTTGAAGCGACCGTTTTTCCCGCGCCAAAGCCGGCATCGGCGGACAAAACCATCGCGCTGATCGACTCCACCGGCGAAACCGAGGCCGCGCTGAAAAAAGCCGGTGTGAGGTATGTGTCAGTCAACGAAGGGGCGGATGCGGCTTCGCTGGCTGGTTACCCGCTGCTGGTCATCGGCAAGAACAGCTACCCCGCGGCGGTGGCGGTTTTCGGCGAAAAACTCCCTGCGGCGAAATCGGTCCTCGATGGGCTCAACGTCCTCTGCCTCTCGCAGCGCAACCGCTACGTCATGGGCCAGAGACTGGAGAACCTCAATCTGCGACAGGCCTTCATCCGCGCCAAGGACTCGCCCCTGTTCGCGGACTCCGCCGACGCCGATTTCGCTCATTGGCGCGGCGAAAGCAATCACCTTCCCGCCTACCCGAAATGGAGCGCGGACACCGACTGGCGGCTCGGTCAGGGCAGCAAACACGGCCAACGCAACTCCTTCGGACAGGGACGCTACTGGCACTGGTCCAACAAGGGGATGGTCAGCACCTTTTGCTTCGAAAAGCCGCAACTCGGCAACTTTCGCGTGCTGATGGACGCCGGGTTCGATCTGCTCTACACGCCGCTGGTCGAGTTCCAACAAGGCCGCGGTCGCATCGTGCTGTCCCAGTTGGATTTGGTGGACCACTACGGCGTTGATCCCGCCGCGACCCGGCTTTTTCATCGCTTGTTAGGCGAATACTCGCAACCCGCGGGACACATGTTAGGCAGGATGGCTTACCTGGGCGATGGCCGCAAAGAAGAGCTACTCAACGAGCTAAGCGTGGATTTCGCCCGCGTCGAATCGCCTCCCCAAGCCGGGGGCGTGGTGTTTCTGGATCCCGCCGCGTTCGCCGCTGGAACCGCGCCGCAACTCGCCAGCCAAGTCGACGCCTTCGTCAAAAACGGCGGCACGGTCCTCGTCACCCGCAGCCGAAAAGCGGCCAAACCCGCGGCGCCGGCGGCTTTGGCCGGAAAACCCGGGACCCCGGCCAAACCCAAGCTGGCCGCTCCCAGCTTCGACGTCGGATTCGGCAAAAAGCCCAAGCCAACCGGCGGCGACGACATTTTGGCCGAAGTAAACCTGGAAACTGCCGCGACCAACGCGCCCAAAGCGGACGCATCCCGGGCCTGGATGCTGCCGGTTCAGCTTCCCCTAACAAAGCGCCAAATTTTCCGCACCACCCCGCCGGCAACGCCGATTTTCTCCGGCCTCGGCATGAGCGATTTTTACTGGCAAGGCATCCTGGATTTCGAATCTGTGCAGATGAAGAGCAACGCGCAAATCGCTGATAGCGGCTTGATCGGCCAGATTTCGCACGGCAAAGGCCGCATCATTTTCGTGCAATTCGAGCCGGGAGATTTCGAAGATCCCTGGCAACGCGGCAAAATCCTGCGCATCTACAACACGCTACTCACCAACCTGGGAATCCGGTCCAAATCCCCGGTTAGCCTGGACGCGATCGCCGGAGAGGGCACCGCGGAGGAATGGCTTCCCGGCTACGCCCCAAAACCCCGCGAAGAAGCCGCAAAGTTGCCCACTACCAGCGCCCACTACGCCAAGCCGGCCCTGGACTTCGATCCGTATCAGCATCACGTTTGGTGAGTGTGTTGGGGTGAGTTTCGGAATAGCGCGACAGCGTCCGGGGTGTGGAGTCGGCCCCATGAAAAAAGATCAACCAAGCGAACTCAGCTTTCGGCCCGTGCAGCCATTCTCCCACCTTCGCGGCTGAGGGAATATGTTATGATTTATGATATCGCCTATTCTCAACGGGCGATGATTGACTTTAACGCCAATAACACGCCAACGATGTCAAACAGTTCGTCTTTGGTGGAGGAATAATCCAGGCTGAAGGCATATTCATTGCCCCTGAGCGTGCAAAAAAACCAGTTCCGGCCCAAAACGTAAGCACCATAGATCACAGAGCCGTCTTCGTTTTGTGCCTGACATGCCAACATGGCTGCGAGGAGTTGCCCGCGGGGGTCGGCTTGGTCCCCTTCTTCTTTCTTATATTCATGAAGGCAAAAAAACGGCGCTTCCGGGGCCAACAGTCCTTCCGCGACAATACCATCCGGCATTCCGTTCAGCAAATAGCCCGAAACTTCAGCTTCCAACGTCCGGCCGGAGAAAAAGCTGGTCGTCTCCGTATTGTAATCAACCATGGCGACGATCGGTCCGATGAAAGACAGCTTCCATTCCTCCTCCGTCCAGGCATCGGCGCGCAACTCCAGATCCTGCTGCAAATGCTTGAGGAAAAATCCGAATTCATCGGGCACTGGTTCTTTGGCGGAAATCCAGTCCTCCAATTCCGGCATGGTTCGCAAACGCTTCAGACCGAACACTCGTTGCAATTCGGTCTGTTTCCACGACCGAAACGAACGGGGGACCGGTTTTTGCTCGGTAGGATCGTTCTTCACTGTTCCTCACTGTAGCTCGCCTTTGCTTGGCTTGCCAGAATTAACCGGAACGTGTGGTCTATCCGGCAAACAACTTCCCCACCTTGCCGCCGATTTCTTCCACCGCGATTTTTCCGATCGACCTGCCATCGGCGCCGCACACATCCGGATCGGCCCCCTTATCCAGCAACAGTCGCACAGCGTCCGGATTCTCCAGAAAAACCGCGTGGGCAAGGGGAGTTCGCCAGTCGTAGCCCAGGGGATGTTCCGTTGCGTCGTGCTCGCTACGGCAATCTCCGATCGTCGTTTCGAGCAGGCCGATGTCTTGCTCTAACAAAGCTACCAACCGGTCGAGCCGCTTTGCTCGAATGGCGTCGAAAATGTCGATCTCACATCCGGCCAGGAACTCCAGCGCTCCCTTCTGATTGCTGAAAAACGCCCAGCCCAGTGGCGTGCCGCCTTCATACGAATCGCGGATCGTCACGTCCGCACCGCGCTCAATCCCTGGTTAGCC
>CBDCZR010000001.1:0-249703 GCA_965224535.1 Verrucomicrobiales bacterium | reverse complement strand
TACCTCTGTAGTGTAACAGCAGCACGCTTCACTGTTAATGAAGTAGTCATGGGGCGGAACCATGTGGAGGTGCCTTTTTTAAAACGGAGGCGCGCAAGGCTGGCGTGCTTATCGATCTTGAACATCGTGATGGCCTGCAACGGTCGTGGAGGTTCGATCCCTCCCGCCTCCGCCATCCCATCCCGTTTTTTTTGTTGGAGTTTTCCGATTCCCCGTTCTAGCATCCTGCCATGAAGCATTGTTCGATCGCTGCATGTTCGTTGTTAGTCCTCTTTTTCCTCGGTTGCTCCTCGCCGGACGGCACGCCATCCCATGCCATAAAAATCGGCTCGGCCAAAATCGTGGAACCGGCTCCCAGGGCCCTTCCCTATTCCGGAATCGAAGTTCCTTCCAAAAAGACGTTGGTCGTGATCGACCCCGGGCATGGAGGAACGGACAGCGGAGCAATCGCCCACGGCGCTCAGGAAAAATCGCTCGCGCTCGATACCTCAAAACGGCTTCAATCATATCTCAAAAAAACGGGCTACTACACCGTGTTAACCCGAGCCGCCGATACTGCTCTCAATCTTTATCAGCGACCCGAGGCGCTCAATCAGTACGAAGACATCATCTTGGTGAGCATTCACTACAACTATGCGGACAGTGCATCCGCTAGCGGAATTGAAACCTTTTATCAAAACGTCGCATCCCGAACTCTCGCCAACAACGTGCAGCGGGAAATGATTCGCGCAACCGGCGCCAAAAATCGCGGCGTCAAAACAGCCAAATTTGTCGTCATCAGGTCGTCCACACGGCCCGCGATCCTGGTAGAAGGCGGGTTTCTGACCAATTCCACAGAGGCGAAAAAGGTGAAACAATCCAGCTATCGCGACAAGATCGCCTTGGGCATAGGCCGTGGCGTCTCGCAAACGGTGAACTAGCCGCGCGCATCCACAATTTTACTTTCGAACTGCCCGGCTGCGACTTCACAGCCGGGCTTTTTTCATCCCCGTGGTGTAACAGAAGCATGTCACCGTGCGAAGGTGGCGGATCAGGTGCAAATCCTGGCGGGGATGCCTTCTATCTTAGGCCCTTAGCAAAAGACGTTGGCCGTGGTGTAAAAGCAGCATTCGACCCTGTGAAGGTCGCGGAGCGGGTGCGAATCCCGTCGGCCAACCTGTTTTTGTTCTGCCCTTGACCGGAGCTAGTGAACCGGCCTGCCTGCAAAGCAGAGTTCGGCGGGTGCGATCCCCGCAAGGGCATTCTCTCTCCAAAAAATGGGCGTGTAGCTCAAACGGTAGAGCAGCGGACTTATATCCCGTGCGCCAGATAAGCGGCCGGTTGCAGGTTCGAATCCTGCCACGCCTACGTTTATCCGCCTTATTCGCCAAATTCGTAGCCAAACATCGCGATTTCTTCGCGGTAGCGCTTGGCAATTCGATCGATCGACGATTGGTCGTAGGCGTCTACATATTTGGGCTGTTCACCGGGGCGCATCATCAGCGTTGGCAGTTGAGAATCTTCCAAACCCAGCTTTTCGCAGACGTAGCTGAAGCCTTCCTGCAATCGCTCGAAACGTCCGGTGAAATCCAGCGGATTGTTCCCTTCACGGTCCAGAATCCAACGCGTTTGCGGGCGCATCGCCCATTGATCGCTGTATTGCGCTAAGAAATCCGCAAAACTACAAGTCGCAGGCACGCCATGCTTGGTTTGATGCCGCTCGTCGTCCATGATATTGCGATACCAGGAAAACGCGCGCGCCCAGGGATTGCGCACAAAAGTGAACTTAAAATAGCTACGATACTGCCGCGCGGTGACTTTGCCAGGCTCGGTAGGCTCTTCGGCAGCGTTCAGCCAGTTTTTTACTTTATCCAGCGTGCCCGGAACCGTTTCCGGCTCGATCTGCAGAATCGTGCGATGATCTTGCACCCCCGCCGTCAACTCGTGAAAGTGACCCAGTTTTTTCTCGATGCTGGTGCCGGCGGTTTTCGGGATGTGGATGAAGATGCACCGGTGTTCGTGCGAAATCATGGATGCACTTTGCACGCGACCCATGCGATTCCAACCCCGGATGCGGAGAAGCAATCTCCGGACGAAATCCGTGATTCCGCGCCAACGCAGATCCCGATCCAACAGGCTCCGCAGTCGCGGGGGAGGTTGCGGCCTTTTGGCCCGGAATTCAGCTCGTCACCCGCATCGGCATTAGCACGTAGAGAAACGGCTCGTTGATGCGGAGGACGCCCGGGCTCATTTCGTCGATCAAATCCAGGTGAACCTCGTCGGTTTCCAGGTTGCGCAGCGGCGCCATCAAAAATTCCGGGTCAAAAGCGATGGCCATTTCGTCGCCTTTGTAGGAGACGGGCAACGATTCGCGCGCTTCGCCCACGTCGGGTGAGTTGGCCATAACCTCGATGTTGTCCTCGGTGAAATGGAGCTTGATGGAGCGGGATTTGTCGCTGGTCAGCAAGGAGACCCGGTGCACGATCTCGCGCAGCGTTTCCCGGTCCATGGTCACGCGATGCTTGGTTTCTCCGGGGATGACTTGGCGGAAATTCGGGTAGTTGCCCTCGATGAGCTTGCTGGTTAGGAGGTAGCCGTTCAGCTCGAAGGCGACCTGGTTTTTGCTGAGGGTAATTTTTACCTCGCCGGCGTCGGCCAAGAGGCGCTGCAACTCGTTGACGGCTTTGGTTGGCACGATGGCCCTGGTTTCTTGCGCTTCGGGGAATTCCAGGTCGCAATCCACCACCGCCAGGCGCCGCCCATCGGTGGCAACCAGGGTCAATTGCTGTTTCTCAAACACGCAAAAAATGCCGTTGAGCATGTAGCGGGTTTCATCGGTTGAAATGGCGTAGGCTGTCTTTTTCAGCCCCTCTTTGAGCAGTTTTTGCTCGACGTTAAACACGTTGGCTTCGTTGAAATCCGGAAGCGGGGGAAATTCATCCTCACTGAGCCCCAAAATCTTGAAGTAGCTGGGTCCCGCGGTGATTTGGGCGATGTTGTTTTCGTTCACTTCAAACTCGATCTCGCTGGTCGGCAATTCGCGGACGATGGTGGCCAGTTTTCGCGCCGGAAGCGTGGTGGCGCCGCCGGTTTCGACGTTGGCGCTGACCGATCCGCGCACGCCGACGTCCAAATCGGTGGTCGTCAGCCGAATTTCGCCCTCTCTAGCCTCCATCAGCACGTTGGAGAGGATCGGCAAGGTTGTGCGAGTGCTGACGACGTGCTGCACCTGCGAAAGGCCCTCGATGAACTTTTCCTTGGTGATTTTGAATTTCATGATGTGCGTGCTGAGGGGAAGGAGGGGTGATTTTACCCCTCAATTGTGGCTCTATTTGCGTGCTTGGCGATCCTGACGAACCTACAAGGTGCAGTGAGCAATCGGGAGCATAGTTCGCGCCAATGTCAACCTGTGTCCAGCCGTTTTTCGTTCGGTTAGGGTCGATTGCAGGACGGAGGCTCGCCGGCGCAAAAACCTAAACCGGCCAAGCCGGAGTTTTAAGCGTTAAGTTTCAAGTTTTAAGTCCTAACAGATGCACCAAATGTTGCGCAAAGGTGTCGAAAGTTCACGATTGAGGCACTAACTTCCCGCCTCAGCCGCCAACGCCGCCGCGCCGATCATCCCGGCTTCGTTGCCAAATTTGGCGCGCAGGACTTTGAGGTGCTCCCAATACACGGGATTGAGCTGATACTGCATCTGGCGCTTGAGCGGCTCGAAGAGCAGGTCGCCGGCTTTGGCCACGCCGCCGCCGATGACGATGGCGTCGGGGTTCAAGATCCAGGTGATGCTGGTGAGGGCGCAACCGAGCCAACGGCCGATGTCGCCCCAAATCTGGCGGGCGATGTCGTCGCCGTTTTCCGCGGCCTCGGCGATGTGACGCGGGGTGCAACTTTCCGGCCGGGCGTCTTCGCCCACGTTGGCGTAGCGCTTGCGGGCCAATTCTTCGATCTGTTGGTTGCCGATGTATTTTTCCAGCGCGCCCATGTTGCCGTAGTTTCCGCTTCGGCCGTCGCAATCGATGCTCATTTGGCCGATTTCTCCGGCGCCGTAGGCACTGCCGCGGAAGGGTTTGCCGTCCAGGATGAGCCCGCCGCCAACTCCGGTGCCGAGGGTGATGCAGACCACGTTGGTCAGGTCTTGGGCGGCGCCGCATTTCCACTCCGCGTAGGCCATGGCGTTGGCGTCGTTTTCCACCACCACGGGCAAATCCGTGCGCTGGTGGAGGATGTGCTTGAGCGGGACGTTTTGCCAGCCGGGGACGTTGGTGAGGTTGTAGACGTAGCCCGCTTCAAAGTCGACGAAGCCGGGGACGCCGGCGCCGATCGCGGTTACGTCGTGATTTTCGCGCAATTTGGCGATTTCCTCCGCCATGGCCTCGACCAGCGGATCGACGCCGGGATAGCGCTCGGTGGGGATGGGATCGCGGGTTTCGACGACTTTTTTGCCCTGGCAAACACCGATTTTGACCGAGGTGCCGCCAAAATCCATGCCGATGGTGCGAAGAGTTTTCAGGTTTTCAGGTTTTCAGGTTTCAGTCCAGGCAAAACAAGAACCCCGGATCCTCCAACTTCCAATTTCGAATTTCCAGCTTCGAATTTCCAAATTTCCGCCTCACTCGCTCATTTCCACCTTGGAGGGCTTGAGGTCGAGAAAATGCCGCCAACTGGCGCGGGATTTGCGGCGGGCGGATTTTTCGGCCAGACACATGAACGGGCGCCATTTGGGCGCTCGGGGCTCTTTCAGCGGAAACATCCCGGCTTCGTGCGGCAACTTGTTCGCTTTCTTCGTGTTACAGCGGATGCAACTGGTGACGATGTTCTCCCAACTGTTCTTGCCGCCTTTATCGCGGGGAACCACGTGATCCAGGTTCAAATCGCGCGAATCGTAGTTGTTCCCGCAGTACTGGCAGGTGTGCTCGTCGCGCTCAAAAATGTTTTGCCGGGTGAATTTGACCTCTTTTTTCGGCAATCGGTCGAAAACGGAAAGCACGATGATCTCCGGCACGCCGAATTTGCAGGAAATGGTGTGAATCAGCTCCAAATCCGGCGAATCGCGGGTTGCCACAACCCAGGAGTCGATGTCGTGGGTGAAAAAATTCTCATCGGCGTCAGTGTGAACGACTTGCGCATGACCCAGGTAGAGCAGCGAAAAGGCGCGCCGGGCCGTACAGATATTGACCGGTTGCCAAAGCCGGTTAAGGACCAAAACGGGGTTGTTGAGGGTGGTTTTCACCGCGTTTTTGGGACAGAAAAGGTCCGGGAAAATACGGGTTGGTTGAATGACATCAAGTCAAAAATACGTCGCACCAAGGCGCGAGAATCTTGCATTTGCGGGAAAATCGTCGCAAAAGCGCGATTTTTTGCTGGGAATCTTCTCATTTTCTGTGCTAGAAGAGGCGCGTTGTGTGAATACCCTGTGAAAATTTCGTCGAATTCGCGTTTTCAACTCTAACAATTCTAAAATTCAACGCTCTGCCTGTGTTATGAAGTTTCGGTTGCCGAATCTGATCGGTCTTGTTGTTACGTTGGTAGTGAGTAGCCTCCTAACCGGTGGTCTACTCGCCCAAAACGAGGCCACTGAGGAGCCCAACACCCTTTGGTTGCGCGCTTACATGAAAATGCGCGAAGCCGAGAGCAAGGAGGAGCAGGGCAACGACCTGGTGGCTCTGGCCGACTATCGGGAATCCTACCGGCTCTTCGACTACATCTCCCGCACCCACCCATCGTGGAAGAAGAACATGATGGATTTTCGCCGCAAAGCGTTGCTGGACAAAATCGAACAGGTGAGGGCGCGCTTGAAAACGGATGGCAAGGAAGATTTGGGGCCCCTGCCACGGCCCACAATCGTGCAGGACGCTCCCGGAAGTGGGCCCAAGCCGTTGGTGATCAAGCCGGGATCCGGAGAATTGGCTCCGCGCGGCAATGCGGGCGCGCAAAGGCCGAATTGGAACGTGGCCCCGCCCATTCAAAACATGGGGGAGGAATTCAGCTCCATGCAAGCTCGGGTGGATTTCCTGACCGGGGCCAAACAGCGGCTGGAACGAGATTTGGCCGACCGCGAGCAGCGGATGCAATCGCTGCAAAATCAGTTGGGGCAAGCCAAGCAACAAGAGGCGATGATTAAGGCGCAATTGGCCAAAGCGTTGCAGGATTTGAAGGGCGCGGGGACGATGAACGACCAGGAGAAGCAGCAATTGCGCAAACAACTGCAACTGGCGACCGAAGAGCTGCGCAAAGCCAACGCTGAGAGCGCCAACATCGTCAAAGCGCTGGAGCTGGCCAAGGCCGAACTCGACAAGCGATCCAAGGAGCGCGACGGCGTCGTTGAAGACCGGGCCAACATGATGGAGGCCAATGCCCAGCTCAACAAACGCCTGGCCAACGCCATCGCCGACCGCGACGAGGCTCGGGACGAGCGCGACGCCCTGAAGGAGGAGCTGGCGCTGGCCAAACAAAACGGCGGGCCCAGCATGGAGGCGAAATTGAAGGCGGCCGAAGAAAAACTGGCCGGGGCCGACAAAGCCTTGAAAGCGGCCCAACTCGCCGCCCAAAAAGCCGCAACCCAGCGCGACGCAACCACCAAAGAACTGGAAGCCGCCCTTCGCGAAAACGGGGAACTAACCGAGAGCAACGCCAAATTGCTCGCCGCACTGGACGAATCGCGCAAAACCATCGCCCAACTCAACGAGCAAGTGGCCAGCCTGGAGACCTCCAACCGCAAGTTTCAGCTTGAGAACGAAGGATTGGTCCGCGAGCGCAATTTGCTGGTGGAACAACGCAACCAGTTGCAGCAAAGCCTGGATGAAATGGCGATTTTGCTCAACGCCAGCGACCAAATCGACGGCGACGTCAAGGATCTGGTCAACGCCAACCTCAAATGGCAAAAAGAGCTGGCCGCCGCCAAAATGGAAATCGAAACCTTGACCCGCTCCGGCGCCAATTACGACGTGGAATTGGAGAGTTTGCGCAAAAAAGTACAAACCATCCAAAGCGAGCGAATTTCCTCGGAAAAAGCCAGCGAAGCCTACGCCAAGAAGGTGGAGGAACTCAACGGCAAGCTCAAAACGATGCTGACGGAGTTGGATTCCACCACCAAACAGCGGGACACGGCCGTGAAAGAGCGTGACGCCTTTAAAGAGGAGCTGGACTCCGCCAAGGCCGAGTTGAAGCAAAAAGACGGGCTGTTGGCACAAGCCAAGGAAAAGCTCGACGCCCTGACCAGCCAGCTGACCAAGAGCCGGGAAGAAGTGGTCATGTTAGCCAGCGCCAAAGAGGAAAACGACTTGCTGCGCGGCTTGATTCGCAAGCAGTTGGTGAAGCAGGCCCACCTCCAGCAGGCGCGCGACATCGTCCTGGACGAGTTGCGCAAGCTGGACGTGCAATCCGTGGCCCTCTACGATGCACTGGCGGGCATGGCCGGCGAGCAGTTGGAATTGAGCGAGGACGAGCGCGCCATGTTCAAAAAGCCCGAAGATTTGCAACTGATCAAGGCCGTGGAAACCAGCGAAGTTCCTTCCGCGCTGGCGTCCACCTCTCCCGGAGCGGTGATGGGCGGTGAGGGCGACCGGGACTTGGAAGCTGACCGGGTGATTGCCGCGGATCGCGACAACCAGATCACCCAAATCGCCAAAGCGGCGAATTACGACTTTGGCCAGGGCAATTTCGACGCCGCGGCGAAGGCTTACGGACGCATCCTGAAAATCGACCACAACAACCTCTACGCGCTGTGCAACATGGGGGTCATTTCCCTGCGCCGGGGCGATTTGGAGCAATCGCGCCGCTATCTGGATCGCGCCCTCTCCGTGGAGGAAACCTGCGCCAACGCTCACTACTTTTTGGGCGTGTTGGGCTACAAAAACGGCGATTTGGACGGTGCGTTGGAGTCGTTTTACGAGTGCCTGCGCCACGGCGGCAGCAACGCCAACGCTCACAACTACGTGGGCCTGATCGCCAGCGAAAAAGGCTGGGGAACCCGCGCGGAATCTGAATTCAAGAAGGCCATCACCGCCGATCCTTCCCACGCCGGCGCCCATTTTAACCTCTCCGTGCTCTACGCCACGCGCAGCGAGCCTTCCAAGCCCCTGGCCAAGGAACACTACCAAAAAGCCCTCCACAACGGCGCGACCCGCGACGCGGCGATGGAGCATTTTATTGATTCCTGACGCCAAAAGGGACGAAAGGGACCAAAAAGACGAAAAGGACGCAAGGGAGCGTAAAGGGCAGGTTTTTTGCGATTTGATGCCGCGTTTGTCCCTTCGGTCCCTTTTGTCCTTTCCGTCCCTAAAGTCCAGCAATCCGGCATTTGGGACTGGATCGCAGCGCCACCATCGTTATGATAGGCACTAGTCACCATCCAAACACCCCCGCACGAAAATGGCCCGCCGAAACAAAGGAGACGAAGAAGCGAACATGGATTCGCTGCTCGACGCGCTAACCAACGTGGTCGGCATCTTGCTGCTCGTCCTCATTCTCACCAGCATCACCATGAGCGATGTGGTCGACCGCATCGTCTCCGAACTCAAGCCAGTGAGCCCGGAAGAGCTTCAGGCGAACATTCTGACGCGAGACAAACGCCTGGAAGACAAGGCCAACCTGAAGGACGCCCTGCAGAAAAACCGGTCGATGGATGAGATTGCCGAGCAACAGAAGCAATTGAAGCTGGAGCTGGAGAGCCTGAAGTCCGATAACTCCGTGGAAGACCTGGAAAACCAGATGAAAGCGCTGGAGTTGGCCATCAAGCAGGAGCAGGAGAAAAAGGAGCAGCAATCCACCGAAAATTTGGCCAAAAACGAGGAATTGCGCAAGCTGCGCGAGCAATTGGCCGTCGCCATGTCAGACACCGGGCCGGAGCCGACCGTGGTGAGCTTGCCCAACCCGCGAATCGCGCCTGACAACGCCGAACCGCGCTACGTGCTGTGCGTCCGCGGCAAGGCTTATTGGGTCGGCGACGTCTACATCCACGCCTTCCGCACACGCGACCTGATCGACGCCGCCTTCGAGCAACTGGTCTATTCCGGACCGGAACCCGGCTACTACACCCACGGCTTTTCCAGTGACAAAAAAGACCGCGAGGGCCGATTTTTGCCCATTCGCGACCGCGACGACCGATTTCACCTCAAAAAATTCCGCTACGACCCGAAAAAGGTCCTCGCCTACGCCAAAGCGAACCCGGACAAGTTCGGCAACAGCCACATCAGCTACTCGCTGGCCGTCCCCACCGGCCGGGACACGCTGACGTTGCGCTTTATTCCGCGCGAAGACGGCGGGGTGACCATCGATGAGCTTCGCCGGCCCAATTCCTCGATGTTGAACGCGTTCAAACAGACCGGGATCGACCGCAACTACCTCATGTTCCACGTCGCCCCGGACAGTTTTGACGTTTACATCGCGGCGCGGGATTTGGCCAACTCTCTTGGCGGCGGAAACGGAATTCCCAACGGCTGGAAACCCTGGTCGGTCGCCGGCCAACAGGCTCCGGTGTTTCTTCCGCCCGTTCCGGAAGCCATCAAGATCAAGCGGCAGTTTACCGACTACGATTTCGCCGGTTCGTTCGTGCCTCGCGACAAATTGTTGGCCCACGCCGCGAAACTCAAGCCCATGCTGGAAAAACACGCCGAGGCCGCCAACGCCGAGATCGCCAAAGCCAAGCCGGACGTGAAAGCCACGGTCGAAATCTGGGCGCGGCGTCACGATTCGCCGGTTAGCGACGTGACCAACCACATTCCCAAACTGGCCGGGCGCGACGTTGGCCGCGAAACCATCGTCGTATCGCCCCAGGTCCCCAGTGTCCCCCACATTTTTCTGTTTCGCGCCTTCACCGCCGTCCCCACCGAGCCCCCGCCACCGCCCAAACAAGAAGGGACCACCGACAAATCCGGGGGAGGCAACGAAACCAAGGGCGGCGCCGGCAAAGATACGTTGGACTGAGCAATTCCCGGTTTTCCCGAGTTTCCCGATGCGCCAGTGATTCCCGGTGGGGGGGATTTGCCTTGCGCTCCGCTCACGCCACGCGCATAGGCTTGCATGATGCCACGACACGCGCACAGGTCTGCATGATGCCACGCAACGCCATATCGCTCCTCCTCAAAGGCGCCGCTATGGGCGCGGCGAACGTCATTCCCGGCGTTTCCGGCGGTACGGTGGCGTTCCTCACAGGAATCTACGAGCGAATGATCGAGGCGCTGAAGTCGTTCAACCTCGATGCGTTGCGTTTGCTGGCCAGGCGGGAGTTTGGCGCGTTTTTGAAGCACACGGACCTGGTTTTCCTCTTTTGGCTCGGCTTGGGCGCGGTGGTTAGCGTGATTTCGATCGCCGAGGGGCTGAAGTGGGCCTTCGAGCATCACAACACCCTGGTTTGGGCGTTTTTCTTCGGCTTGATCGCCGCATCCATTCCCGCTGTGGGCCGAATGGTCAAGGTTTGGAGCGCCGGACCGGTAATCGCCGCGATCCTCGGGCTCGGCGCCGCGGTTTCCATGGCTTTCCTGGGCCAGGCCGAGCAAAACAACAGCTTCGTCTACCTCATGCTCTGCGGCGTGGTCGGCATTTGCAGCATGATCATCCCGGGCTTGAGCGGTTCCTTCGTGCTGCTGCTCATGGGCAACTATCAACTGGTCATGATCGAGTCCGTCAGCCAATTGAAAACGCTCGACCCCGAGGCGCTCAAGGTGCTCGTGCCCGTCGGCATCGGCGCCGTTGCCGGGTTGGTGGCTCTCTCCCGATTTTTGAGCTGGCTCTTCCGCAATTACCACGATTTGGCCGTGGCGCTGATCACCGGGTTCATCGCCGGCTCGCTGGCGATCATTTGGCCCTGGAAATCGCCCAAAACCGTCGAATTCACGAAACCCGACGGCGAGGTGAAGGAAAAAATCGTCGGTTACGAAAATTGGCGTCTGCCGGACTTCGCCGACACGACTTCCTGGCTGGCGGTCGCGCTCATCCTCGCCGGCGCCGCGATCGTTTTGGTCATGGAACGCTTCGCCGCCGGGAAAACGCCTCAACCCTCGCCCGATTCATGAAATTCTGGAACTTGCTTGGCCCAATCGCCGCCGTTTTCGCCCTGTCCGGCTGTGGAGACGGAAATCCGGACAACGTGCTGGTTGTCGGCATGGAATTGTCCTACCCGCCCTTTGAAATGAAGGATGAAAACGGCGTCCCGCAGGGGGTGAGCGTCGATTTAGCCAAGGCGCTGGGCAAACACCTGGGCCAGGAGATCGAAATCCGCGATTACGCCTGGATCGGCCTGATTCCCTCGCTGCAGAGCGACCGCATCGACTGCGTGATCTCCTCGATGACCATCACCTCGAAGCGGGCCAAAAAAGTCGATTTCAGCGATCCCTACGTGCGCAACGGCATCTGCATGCTGGTGCAAAAAGACGGCTCGGTGAACTCCGCCGCCGACCTGAAAACGCCGGGGCGAAAAATCGCCTGCAAGCTGGGGACGACCGGCCACGAATGGGCCCAAGAGCACTTGCCGGAGGCCAGCCTCATCGTCCTGGAAGACGCCGGCAACTGCGCCATGGAAGTGGCCCAAGGGAAGGCCGAGGCGTTTCTCTACGACCAGGTCTCCGTCTACCAGCACTGGAAGCGGCATCCGGAGACAACGCGCGCGATTCTCGATCCGCTGCGTTCGGAGGCGTGGGGAATCGCCGTGCAAAAAGGCAACGCGGCGTTGCTGGAAGAAATCAACGCGTTTTTGAAGGCCTATCGCGAAGCGGGCCAGTTCGAGGCGCTGGGCGACAAATGGCTCAAAGAGTGGAAAGTCAGCTTTGAGGCGATGGGCGTCTCCTTCGTGTTCTGAGAGGGTTGCCACACGCCCCGGATGCGCTAGAGTGACTTTCATTGTTCCCCCTTTCAAACGCAAGAAAACCGAATGAACCCACGTTTTTTGCCCGTTCTCACACTTCTCGCCCTGGCCGGCGTTCCCATCGCCTCGGCCGGAGAGTTGGACCAACCGTTCTTCCAGGCCCTGGCCGGTGAATGGTCCGGAACCGGCTCCATGACCGCCGGCGGCAACACCGCCCCCATCGATCCGGCGCGAATTCGCGCGGAAGCCACGGACGGCAAATTCAAGCTGGAAGGCGACATCACCATCGGCGGCGAATTGGGCCTCTACAGCATGACCTTTGCCGAAGCCCGGGGCGCGATTACCGTGAGTTACGCCAACAGCGACGGCGCCAGCGCCAACCTCACCGCCACCATCGATCGCGCCGGCAATTCCGCGAAAGTGGTGGGCTCGGAACGCGAATTTACCTTCAAACTCGCCGCCGACACCCTGCGGATCGAGCTGAAAAAAACCGGAGCAGACGCCGCCACCGCCATTTTGAACCTGAAACGAGGAAAACCGTGAAATTTCGCCCGATTCCGACCCTCGTTTGCGCTGCGTTGGCCTGCATCGGCCCCGTCTCCGGCCAATCCGTGAGCGACAACGCCTTTTTCCAGAAAATGGTCGGCGCCTGGACCGGCAAGGGCCAGCTAACCAGCAAGCAGGGAACCGCCCAGCTCCAAAACGACATCCAGGCCGCGTTTTCCGACGATGGCGCCATGTTCGCCGTGAAAGGCACGCTGCGGGTCGACCAAACCGAAGTTCCCTACCGCTGGGAATTTCGGCCCCACGTCATCGAAGGCCAATATTTGGGCAAATTCATCACCGACGCCACCAGCAACATCAAGCTGGACGCGGAGTATGAGGTCTCCATCGACGAAGCGGATTTGAGCGCCACTCTCAACCAGACCTCCGGCTCATCCGGAGGCGCGCGCGTCGTGCTGCGTCAACACTTTGAAGGCGAGGAATACATCGTGGACATCCAGTTTTTCGATTCGCAAAACAACGAAACGGTGAAAGGTCAGGTTCGCTTCCAGCGCGTTTCTTCGAATTGATTTGTCAGGCAGGCTATCTGGCCTTGGACCGCCCAAACAGGCTGCGTAGGCCGATCCCGCGGCGCTTGGTTTTCGGCGCGGCGGCCTTCTTTGACGCCGGTTTGCTGCGCCGGACGGTTGTGCGGCTGTTGGTGGGCAAATTGCGCGTGCGGGGCATGATGTAGTAGCCGTCGTTGGTGGTGCGCAATCCCAGGTTGGTGTTGTTCCGCGCAAACAACCGGCGCGCGCCGGAGGTGGGGGCCGCCGTGCCGGGGCGCAAGCCGGAAACCACCATCAAATTTGGCGGCGGAATGCTGGAGCCGCCCGAGGGAAGCGCGGAGGAGCCGCGGCGGATCAGAGCAACGCGCGCCCCGCGTTCCACGGCGCCGCCAGCGTGCTTAAACCCGTAGGTGTTGACCGGCGGCAAGGCCGTGGTGCTGTAGACGCCGTACCCCGGCCGGAGCAGGTAGGATTCGAGCCGCTGCTCTTCCAAAAAGCCGAAGCGCGTTTTGGATCCTTGAGCGGAAACCGGCTCGAGCGCGAGATAACCAACAACCAGTAAAACGGCTCCCACCAGCCATTCCCCGGATTTCGACAGACCAAGTCTGCCACTTCCTCCAATGTGTCGTGATTTCATGTTTCTGGTGCGCTCTGCCAGCGCATGGACCACACCTAGGCACCAAATTGTGGCTTGGAAAGGGTATTTTGTGAGCTTTTTGACCTTTTGGCGAAAATCGGGCCGCGTTGGGCGATTTTTCCGCTTAATCAGCCCCTAACGCTCCAATTCCGCGATGCGCTCCAAAAGCTTGTCGTTAACCGCTTCAACTTGCTCCAGCTTGCGGTACAAATCCAGGATTTGCCGGTCGTTGTCCACGTTTGGCGCCGCTTTTGAGGCAATCCCCCGCCAATACAAACCGTAGCAAACGCCGCCAAGCGCAATCGCCGCGAGTAGGAGTTCGCCAAGCGTCCGTCCCGGGCCGGACCTCATTTTTTGCGTTTGCCGAATCCGATCCACCCCTTCATCCTGCCCAAGACGCCCTTCTTCTGCTCGGTTCTCCGCGGAGAGGAATCGGTGGATGCGGTGGTGGCGCCCGAGCGTCCCTGCCGCGAATTTCCGCGGTGCCAAATGGGGCCATTCACCCCTTTTTGCGGGGTCTTGATCCCGGCCACGTAGCCATCGGGATCCATCCAGCGCAGCAGCTCGGGCGGCAACGCGGCGTAATTCGTGGTCCGGACGGAATCCTGGTTGGCCAGGTCATAGCTGTGCACCTGGCGGCGCAGCAATTGCCTGCTGGGCAACTCGAAAAGCTCCTCGGTTTGCAGCCGGTGATGCATGTCGTAGTTGAATTTTCCCTCCACCAGCGGACGGCCGGCGCCATCGGAGATAATGAAGGAGTCCGGCTTGTCGTATTGGTTCATCCGATAGACTCGCTTCAATCGCAGGGTGCCCTGTGCGTCGTAAGTCGTGATTTCCTGGGTTTTTTTCGTGGAATCGGGGCTGGCAGTGACCGTGCGGCTGCCGTCGTTGTGCTTGACCATGCGCACGAACGGACCTGTCGTGGGATTTCGCTGAATTTGGGCCAGGACCACTTCCGGAAGCGGCCAAGGAAATGAGCAAGATTGTGAAGCAAGGGGCGGTGAGTTTCATGTTCGGGTCCACAAGTGTAGGAATCTTCGCGGCAAAGGGCAAGCTGTTTGCGGTGTGAAGGTGGGACGGCGAGGGGAGGGTTGTTTTTCAGCAGTTGCGCCGTTAACCTGCATTTCTCACGGGTTTTCTGCTGCGGCTTGCTGCGGCGTATTCTGCCTGCGTTCCGCGCGAAATTTGCCTTGGACAGTATGTCCTCACACAGCCCGGCGGCAAATTTCGCGCGCGCCTTGGCAGAACGCGTCCTCGCTGCGCCTCGCGACGAAAACCCGTGAGAAATGCAGGTTAAAAGTTGAGAACCCGCGGTTTTCGCGCACGTCTTACCTTTGCCCATGCAACCGTTCCATCCCTTCCCCTCCCTTCCCGTTGTCGCCGCCGCATTGGCGCTCGGCGCTTTGCTGCCTCTAAACGCGGCCGAAACCTTGACCGCGGAGCAGCTTCAAAAAATCCTCGCGGAACTCAAGTCGATCGAGGAAGTCGTTGAAGGCAAACGCCTCTCCACCCGCTCCAGCGCCGTGGAAATGTTTCGTTCCGCCGCGTCCAGCGACAAAGCCGCGCTCGAGTTCTACCTGAAGTGCGTGAAGGAACTGCGCTTCGACCGCCACGGCGCGCGATTTTCCGAATTTCGCGACTGGCGCGACAAAAATGAGAACCGGCTCAAGGATCCCGCCACCTTGGCCGCGATGCGCCTCCAGCTTCAATACCTGGTCTTGACGCTCCGGGCCGCTGAAGGCGTGGAGCGCGAGATTCTCGTGCCCGAGCTTGAAAAATTCGTCGCCAGCATCGTGGCGAATTACGAAAACCTGGAAGGCGGCGGGCTGCGCACCTTGCGTGAAGCGGTCAATCGCACGGTTTTTGCCGAAGCCTACGAGCTGAACCAATCGTTGCAGGTCAAAAACTGGAGTTATCAGCCCGGCAACACGGCGTCGGTCTACGAAAACAGCGTGTTCCCGTATTTTCGCGCCGAAGCGCCCGCCGGCCTCTCCCCAGCTTGGGATCGCCGGATTGCCCTGGAAAAGCGGATCACGGAGTTGACCCGGGAAGAAGACACCGTTGCCCTGGAAAAATTTGAGGACGAGCGCCTCCCGCGCCTTTACTGGGCCAAAGCCGCCGACGTGTTTCAAAACGCCTCCCAGCAGCAGGGCGCCATCGCCATGATCCAGTTGCTCCGCACGCACGCCGACCACCCTGACGCAACCAAGTGGCTGGAAAACCTGCGCGGTTTGCTGTCCGCCGCGACGGCGCCTTCAGAGCCGGAAGACGCCCCGGATGATGCGGAATCCTAGTTTGGGGGCTTTTCCGGAGGGCTCTGAAACGCAAGGGGACGCTTGCCCTGCATCACGCGCTCATCTGTGCTTGATCTTTGCCCCTGCCTTGGCTTACCCTTCAAATTCCCAACCTAACATCTGCGTCCATCATGATCATTTTCGGCACCCGAGGCGTGACCACAACCCCTCAGCGCGGCGAGTTCTACTGCCCGCAATGCGGCGACACCCGGCAATACAACTGGAAGCGCGTGCGGCGCTTTTTCACTCTCTACTTTATCCCCGTCATCCCCATGGACAAGCTGGGCGAATACATCGAGTGCCCCAGTTGTCAGGGCACCTTTGACACCCGCGTTTTAGAGTACGATCCCAGCCACGAAGCGATCCAAATTGAGGCGCTCTTTCACGTCGCCATCAAGCAGGTCATGATCGGCATGCTGCTGGCCGACGGAGTCATCGACGATAGCGAAGTGGCCATGGTTCAGCAGATTTACAAGGAACTGACCGACACCGAATTGCCCGAACAGGAGCTGCGCGAAGAAATCGCCGAAATCCAGACCCAAAAGATCGATTGCCTGGAATTAGCCACCCATTTGGCGCCCACGCTCAACGACAACGGCAAGGAAATCACCATGAAGGCCGGCTACCGCATCGCCGCCGCCGACGGACACGTCGATCCCACGGAAATCGACCTGCTCATGAAAATTGGCGACGCCTTGCAGCTTTCCGCCACCCACATCAAGGGAATTTTGGCGGAATTCCAGCAAGGGCCGTTCATCGATTCCGCGCAACAGCCCCAACAGCCTCCGGAGCCGCCGCAGCTATCGTAGACGCGGACGAAGCGCGCGTTTTGTTGCGCTTTGCTCGCAGGGTAGGTCAGCAGGATGCCCGAGACCCAAAAAGAGGCCCAAACCCGCCGCATCGCCCTTCTCATCGAGACGTCCACCTCGTTTGGCCGCGGGCTACTCCAAGGCATCGCCAACTATGCGCGAAGCAACTCAAACTGGGACCTCTTTTTCGAGCCCAGCGGAGCCGATGAATCCATTCACCTGCTCAAACGCTGGGATCCCCACGGGATGTTAGTGCGCGTTCACGACCGGAACCTGGCGGACCGGATTTTGCAGGCCAAAATCCCCACCGTAGACCTGGGCTACGTAATTCCGGACCTTTTCCCGTGGTCGCTCTCCAATCACCAAGAAGAGGTGGGGCAACTGGCGGGCGAGCACCTGGCGGGGCGCGGTTTTCAGAAATTCGCGTTCTGCGGCTGGGGCCCGCGCGATCCCTCAGCCGGCGTTTGGGAATCCCAGCGGCTGGCCAGTTTTGAAGCGGCCGTCGGGCGCCCGGTTGACGTCTATCAGTGGCCGGCCAAGGCAGCGGAGCGCGAGTGGAAACGCGAGCAATCGAACCTGGTGGACTGGCTTGCGGGGCTGCCCAAACCCGTCGGCATCTTTGCCTGCAACGACATGCGCGCCAGCCACGTGCTCGGCGCCGCGCGATTGGCCGGAATTCGCGTGCCGGAGGACTTGGGCCTGATTGGCGTCGATAACGACGAAGTGCTTTGCGGCGTGCTCTCGCCCACCCTCTCCAGCGTGGCGCTCAACCTGGAGGGCATGGGACGGCGCGGCGCGGAATTGCTCGACGGCCTGCTGGATGGCCAGAATTTCGCCGGCGAAGTCATTCGCGTATCGCCCCTGGGCGTGATGGCCCGCCAATCCACCGACGTGGTCGCCACCGAGGACCAGTTGGTGATCCGCGCGGTGCGAATCATGCGCAAAAGGCTGGGAGAAGGCATCGACGTCGCCGGAGTCGTGGCGGCGTTGCCGATTTCCCGCAAAGCCCTGGAAGTCCGCTTCAAAAAAGCGCTAAATCGCACGCCACTGGCCGAGTTAACGCGCCTACGCATCGACCGCGCCCGCGAACTCCTGCGCTACACCAACTGGCCGATCAAACGCATCGCCAGCGAGTGCGGATTTCGCTACCTGGAGAACTTTCACGCCGCTTTTCGGCGCGTGGCAGGCAAAACGCCGGGGGAATATCGCAAAGAGGTGCAGTAATCAAGGACCCGGCCGCTCGCCGCTTTCTCGCGCTACAGGTGGTGGATCGTCACGTTGCCAAGTTTCGCGTCGAGATATTCCGCGATGAGGCGCCGATGACAGTGGGCCGGCAGATCCTCGCTGCATAGCAGGCAGGCGCGGTCGATCAAATCCCGCGAAACGCTCTCCTCGATGCGCCGTTGCTCGATCAATGCGTTGAAATCGCGCTCGAAATCCTCCCACGGGCCCTTCTGCTTTTTGTAAGCGTCCAAGATGGCCGAGTCCGGCGCCAGGTTGACCTCGTGGATGTAGTCGATGCCGCAAAACGACTCCAAAAAGAAGCGCAGATCGTCGCGTTTGGCGAAACCGGCCAGTTGGGAGACGTTGTTGAGCCGCACGTCGATGAGCCGCCGCACGCCGCTCGCCTTGAGGCGGGTGAAAAAGTCTTCGGCGGATTTTTTGGTGAAGCCGATGGTGTATAGCTCGACAGAATTCATGGTTCGGCGGGTTCGGCCGGCCGGCGGTAAGCGATTTTCGACTCCTGCAACTCGTAGGCGCGCGCAACCTGCGCCTCGCGCGGCAGGAACAGGTCTTCCTCCGCGATTCCCAGCATCTCCATGAGCCGCGCTTCGGCCTGAGCGTGGTTTTCAAGGCTGCCGTCCTCCAAAATGTGCCTAACCTCCGGCCCAGCGCTCATTTCGCGCAGTTTTCGGCTAACCAAAATGCTGCGATGACAGGTCAGGGGATCTTTTTCAGCGCACATCAGGCTAACGCGATGGCTCTCCGCGCCTTGGCAAACCCGCTCCAGTCCGCTGCGAAAAAGCTCGCCGGCTGCAATTTGGGCGTAAACCACCTGGCTGTTCCCGTCATAGCACGCGGGATCGTCACTGCGCGCGCCTAACTCGCGCCCCAGAAACACGTAGGCGATGCCCGCCTCTTCCAGCGCGGTTTTGAGCGGCTCACGGTTAAACTGGTGGTTGAACTCGCTGTAGGGCGAGGAGCGGACGTCGGCCAGCGCGGTAATTTGGTGAGCCTGGAGCAACTCGATGAAGCGCTCGATGGGATGCGTCGAGTGGCCGATGGTGAAAATCTCGCGGGAAGCGGCAGCCATTCCGCCGCCCAGTTTAGGTGGACCGGCGAAGTTGGCAACTTTGGGTTTTGGTTGATTCGCCGCCCGTTCTCGCTCAACTAGCGGCGTGCGTCTAAAACCCGTCATCCTGGCCTTTGTCCTGGCCTGCAACGCCGCGTGCCAAATCGATCGCGCCGAACATGCCGCTGACAACGGGATCCTCATCCTTGGCAACGGCGCGGAGCCGAAAACGCTCGATCCCGGCCAAGTTCAAAGCGTTGGGGACAGCAACATTATGCTGGCGCTGTTCGAAGGGCTGGTGAACTACCACATCAGCGACGACAAGCAGCATCAACCCGGGGTGGCGCAGGCTTGGGAGCCGAACGAGGATTTCACGGTGTGGACGTTTTATCTGCGCGGGGGCGATCACCCGGATTTGCCGAAGTTGGAGCCGGCACGGTGGTCGAATGGGGATATCGTTACGGCGGAGCACTTCGTCTACGCGTTCCATCGCACGCTAGCGCCGGGTTACGGATCGGTTTACGCCTCGATGCTGTATTTTTTGGAAAACGCGGAGGCTTTCAACAAGGGCGAGGTCAAGGACTTCGCGGAAGTCGGCGCAAAGGCGTTGGACGAGTTTACCTTGGAGTGCCGGCTGCACTCGCCGACGGCCTATTTTCCCGGCGTGGTGAAGCATCAAACCTGGTATCCCGTGCATCCGCCCACGATCGACAAGTTCGGCGATTTTGACGACAAGTTCACCGATTGGCAAAAACCTGGAAACCACGTGGGGAACGGCCCGTTTCAGCTAAAATCCTGGCGCATCAACGACAAGGTTATCGTAGAACGAAATCCGCACTTCTGGGGCGCCGAAGACGTGAAGCTGAACGAGATATGGTTCATCCCGGCGGATAGTTATACCGACGAGCGGATGTTTCGCGATAAGGCCAATCACTTGACCTACGTGTTGCCGCCGACGTTGATCGATTACTACAAAGAGCACTACCCGGAGGTTTACCGCGAAGAACCGTATTCCGGCTCCTATTTTTACCGCTGCAATATTACAAAGCCGCCGTTGGACGATCCCAAGGTCCGACGCGCCTTGGCCCTGGCAATCGACCGGCGCGAAATCGTGAAATACGTCACCCGGGGAGGCCAGATGCCGGCAACCGCATACACTCCGCCCATCGAAGGCGTCTACGAACCGCCGGACGTCGTGCGCTTTGACCCGGAAGAGGCGCGCAAACTGCTGGCGGAGTCGAAATACGGCAATAACCTGCCGAAATTCGAGTTGTTGATCAACACCTCCGAGCAACACCGCAAAATCGCCGAGGCAATCCAGGACATGTGGCGCAAAAATCTGGATCTCGACCCTGACACCATCACGATCAACAACCAGGAGTGGAAAGTGTTCCAGGTGACCACCTACGAGAGGAAATACACCATGGCTCGGGCGGGCTGGATCGCTGATTACGTCGATCCCACGACTTTTCTGGATATGTGGCGAACCGGGGACAGCAATAACAACACAACCTGGAGCAATGCGAAGTATGATTCGCTGTTGAAACAAGCCGCGTTGGAGAAAAACCCCGACGCACGGCTGAAACTCTTGCGCGAGGCCGAGGACGTGTTGATGGCGGAGTTGCCGATTATCCCGATTTATTGGTATACGCGCGTTTACGCCTTGCATCCGCGCGTGCGAAACTGGCACCCCCTCGTGCTGGACAAGCACGACTACAAGCAAATCTACTTCGCGCCGAAAAACTGAGTTATGCTGCGATTTTTGCTCAACCGGTTGCTCCAGGCCATTGTCGTGTTGCTGTGCATCATCACGGTAACCTTCTTCCTCATCAAGATGGTGCCGGGCAGTCCGTTCCAGGCCGGCGACCGGCAAATTCCGGAGCATCTGCTGGCTCAAATGGAGGCGCAATTCGCACTCGACAAGCCTTGGCCGGTCCAGTTGGGCATGTATTATTGGCGCGCGGCGACGTTTTTTCACGACGTGGACTCGATGAGCAATTCCGGGTTCAAAATTCCCGAACTCATCGCCAGTTCCTTTCCCATTTCCTTCCGCATCGCCATGGGCGGGTTGGTCGTCGCATTGGCTTTGGGCATCCCCATCGGGGTCATTGCCGCGGCGCGGAAAAACAGCGCGATGGACTACGGGCTCATGTCGCTGGCGCTGATCGGGATTTGCCTGCCGACGCTGGTTTTGGGCCCGGTTTTCTCCCAGTGGTTGGGTATCAAGCTGGGGTGGTTTGACGCCGCCGGTTGGTGGGGGCCAGCAAGCTGGATGTTGCCCGCGCTGACCCTGGGTTTGTTCTACGCTGGCTACTTTGCCAGGTTAACCCGCGGCGGCATGCTGGACATCCTCAACCAGGACTTTGTGCGCACGGCGCGGGCCAAGGGATTGCCGGAGTGGCGCATCCTCGTCGTCCATACGCTCAAGGGCGGGCTGCTGCCCTCGGTCACGTTCATGGGGCCGGCGATCGCCGGGTTGATTGGCGGCTCCTTCGTCGTCGAGAAAATTTTCGCGATTCCCGGGCAAGGCATCCTCTTCATCAACGCCATCTTCAACCGCGACCATTTTTTGATCATGGCCTGCGTGCTGGTCTACGGCGTGCTGATTTTGGTCATGAACCTGCTCGTCGACCTGGCCCAGGTCGCGATGAACCCACGTTTGCGCGGCGAAAGCCGGGAAGCCACATCCTAACCTCGCCATGGCCGATTTCGAAACAGCACCCGCTCCGCACCAACTGGAAAAAGGCAGCTCCCTGGGCCGCGACGCCTGGATTCGGCTGAGCAAAAACCGGCTGGCGATGATTTGCCTGTTCCTCTTCATCGCGATCACCATTTTTTGCTTCGGCGAGCTGGTTACCCGTCCGCTTGACCTCTCCAACGATCCGGACAGCAACCAACTTCAACTCCGCTCCAAAGCGCCCTCGCTCGCAACCTACGAGGTGGAAGACGAGAATAATCCCGGAAAAACCATCACCGGCACCTACTGGTTTGGCTCCGACTCGCTGGGGCGCGACATTTTTGCGCGAATCCGCGCCGGGGGCCAAATTTCGTTGGCGGTCGGGTTCATGGCCACGTTGGTCTCGATGACGATCGGGGTGATCTACGGCACCATTTCCGGCTACGTCGGCGGGCGGGTCGATGCGTTTATGATGCGCGTGGTCGATATCGGCTACGCGCTGCCGTTCACGCTCATCGTCATTTTGCTAACCTTGGTGTTCGGACGCGCGATTTGGCTGATTTTTCTCGCCATCGGCGCGGTGGAATGGCTCACCATGGCGCGGATCGTCCGCGGGCAGGTGCTCTCGCTCAAAAAGCAGGAATTCGTCGAAGCCGCGGTCAGCCTGGGTTACGGCCACTGGCGGATCATGCTGCGCCACCTCGTGCCGAACGTCATCGGCCCGGTCATCGTCTACACCACGCTGACGGTGCCGGCGGTGATGCGTTTGGAAGCGGTGCTCAGTTTCCTGGGTTTGGGCGTGCAACCGCCGCGCAGCAGTTGGGGCACCCTGATCAAGGAAGGGGCCGACCAGATGCTGAGCGAGCCCTGGCTGCTCTGGTTCCCGGCGTTGTTCTTCAGCGCCACGCTGTTTTGCCTGAATTTCCTCGGCGATGGTTTGCGCGATGCGTTGGACCCGAAATCATCGAAGGATTGACCGAAAAAAAAATCGCAGCGGAGGCCCTCCAGCCGCCCGGAACGCGAAAACCGCTGGAGCCGCTGGCGGCGCCGGGGAAGCTGTGCTTGAATGGCGGGATTATGCAGAGGACATCTTTTATGTCTCGCAACCTCGCGATCGGCGTCGCCACGTTGCTGATTTCCCTCGCAACCGTCCCGGCCGAGCCAGTCGCGTTCAATGCGCAAATCCGGCCGATCCTCTCGCAAAACTGCTTCGGGTGTCACGGGCCGGACGAGCACGGGCGAAAGGCGGATTTGCGGCTGGACACCGAGATTTCGCCCAAATTGGCCGCGGAAATCCTCGCGCGAGTCACCAGCAGCGATCCGGACGAGGTGATGCCGCCGCCGAAGTCGGAAAAATCGCTGAAATCGAACCAAAAAGCGCTGTTGGCGGCTTGGGTGAAGGAAGGTGCGAAATGGGAGGGGCACTGGGCGTTCCAACCCATCGTGCGGCCGGCTTTGCCGGAAATTCGCCGCCCGAAATTCGAAATCCGCAACCCGATCGACCACTTCATCCTCGCCAAATTGGAGGCCCTGGGGCTGGAGCCGAATCCCGAGGTGACGATGCACGAATTCGCCCGCCGCGCCGCCCTGGATGTGACCGGATTGCCGCCCGCGTGGCGCGATGTCGAGCGCTTCATCCTGGATCTCCGCGATGACGCCTACGAGCGCTACGTGGATGAATTGCTGAAGTCGCCGCACGCCGGGGAACACCGCGCGCGCTACTGGCTGGACGCGGCGCGTTACGGCGACACCCACGGGATGCACCTGGACAACTACCGCGAAATTTGGCCCTACCGCGATTGGGTGATCCGCGCTTTCAACGCCAACATGCCGTTCGACCGGTTCGCGATCGAGCAGCTTGCCGGCGATTTGCTGCCGAATGCGACGCTGGATCAGAAAATCGCCACCGGATTCAATCGCTGCAACATCACCACGTCCGAAGGCGGGGCGATTCCGGCGGAATTGGACGTGCGCTACATGGTCGATCGCGTGGAGACCGTGTCGACGGTGTTTTTGGGGCTGACCGCGGGTTGCTCGGTCTGTCACGATCACAAATTCGATCCCCTGACACAGCCCGAATTTTACGCCCTGGGCGCCTTCTTCAACAACACAACCCAACCGGCCATGGACGGCAACCAAAAGGATTCGCCGCCGGTCGTGGTCATGCCGAAACCGGAGCATTTGGCGGAATGGAAGCAAATCGGCGAAATTCGCGCCGGAGCCGAAAAAAAGATGCAAACCGACGCCGAGGCGATCCAGGCGTGGTGGCGAATGTCGGTTGGCGCCTTCGATCGGCCGATCCGCTCGGACAATTTGAGCCTGTGGCTGCCGCTCAACGAAAAAGAGGCGGAGCTGCCCAAAGGGGCGACGTGGGCAACCGGTCACCCCGCAGGCAAACGCGGCATGCGCTTTGAGGAGGGCGCAAATCTGGAGGCGGAGCTGGTGGGGCCGTCGCGCTCGGATGCGCCGCTAACCATCAGTTTCTGGGTTCGCACGCCGGACAAGCTGGTTGGTGCGGTGCTGCTGGATCAAACCGAAAAAATCGACGACGGCAAGAAGACGCTGGGTTGGAAAATCACCACCACCACCAAGGGCTCCCTAACTTTTGAGCTGAACGACGGCCTGGGCGGCAAAATCCGCGGGTTGTTGCCCGGTGAGGAGGCGTTGACGCCGCGGGCTTGGTCGCACGTGTGCGTGCGCTATTCCGGCGGGCAAGCGAATTCGGCCATCTCCATCCTGGTGGACGGCGAGCGGCGAAATTTGCGAAATTCCACCGAAAACTACGTCGCCGCCGTGCCGCTTTCCGGCAAACCGCTGAAAATCGCGCCCAAACTCCCCACCGGCGGGATGAGCGACGTGCGAATCTACCGGCGCTGGCTCAACGACGACGAAGTGCGGCTGTTGGCGCGGGAATTCGAGCTGCGCGAGCTTCTGAACCGGCGCAACCCCTGGGCCGGGCTGGAAAGCGGCCAACGCGAACTGGCGGCGCGCTACCACAACCAGGTGATCGACGACGAATTTCACCAGTCCGCGCGGATTGTGGCGCAAACTCAGACGCGGGGCGACTTCATCTACGCGCGCTCCACCACCAGCCTGGTGACCGAGGAACGCGCAGGCTCCCAACCGCGGGCCCGGGTGTTGAATCGCGGCGAATACGACCAGCCCGGCGAGGAGGTGGGTCCGGACGTTCCGCTGGCGCTGCCGCGGATGAAGGCGGATTTGGCGCGCAACCGGCTGGGTTTGGCCAAATGGCTGGTGGATCCCGCCAACCCGCTGACGGCGCGGGTAACGGTCAACCGCATCTGGCAGTCGATTTTCGGCACGGGACTGGTGGACACGGCGGAGGATTTTGGCGCGATGGGAACACCGCCGTCGCACCCGGCTTTGCTCGATTGGTTAGCCGCGGAATTCGTGGAAAGCGGCTGGGACGTCAATCACATCGTCAAGTTGCTGGTCACCTCCGGCGCCTATCGCCAAAGCGCCCGGTTTTCGCCCGAAAAATACGCCGCGGACCCCGGAAACCGCTACCTGGCCCGCGGACCGCGCGTGCGCATGGACGCCGAGGTCTTGCGCGACCAGGCATTGGCCGCCAGCGGCCTGTTGGTGCGAAAAATCGGCGGTCCCAGCGTCAAGCCCTACCAACCGGCGGGCGTGTGGAAACCGGTGGCCTTTGCCGGGAGCAATACGCGCGAATTCAAGCAAGATGCCGGGGAGGCGCTCTATCGCCGCAGCCTCTACACCTTCTGGAAAAAGACGTCGCCGCCCACGTCCATGGCCGCGTTTGACGCCCCCACGCGCGAAAGCTGCCTGGTGCGCCGGGAGCGGACCAACACGCCCATGCAGGCGCTGGTTTTGCTGAACGATCCCCAGTTCGTGGAAGCCGCGCGTCACCTCGCCACCGGGGCCATGGGTGTGGTGGACAACGATTTGTTGCGTGTGGCCAACTTGATGCGCACCGTCTTCACCCGGCCCGTTGATTCGCGCGATTTGGACGAACTGACGGCCGCGGCGGCGGAATTTCGCGCGCACTTCAAAAACGCGCCGCAGGAAGCCAAAAATCTGCTCGAAACCGGCGACAGCGAGGTTTCCACCGACTTCGAAACCGCGGAATTGGCCACCTGGACGATGATCGCCAGCATCATCATGAATCGCGACGATTTCATCTGCAAATAGCCGCGCCGGTTGGATTGAAACGGAACAAAACCGGGGGTAGCGTGTCAGGCAACGAAATGAAAACCCTCCTCAAACCTCTGCCCGTGCTCGCCGCCGTTTTTCTGCTGGCGGGTTGTTCCACCACCCAGGTCATCCAGAAACGCATCGCCAAACATCCGGAGCTGTTCGAGCAGCTTGGCGAAAATCATCGCTTGCTCGTCCAGGAAGGGCGGATTGCCGAGGGCATGAACAAAAACGCCGTGTTCCTGGCCTGGGGACCGCCGGAGCACGTGGCTCAGGGCAGTAGGGAGGGTAGATCGGTCGAAACCTGGACCTATGGCGGCGGATATCGCTACGGCGGCCCGCGAGTCAACATCGGCTATGGCTACGGCGGCTACGGTTACGGCCGCGGCGGTGGACATTTTGGCTACGGCGTCAATTTTCCCATCGGCGGGGACCCCTACTACCGCGATGAGCCGGATGCGCGGGTGGTTTTCACCAAGGGCAAGGTGACGGAGTGGCAGGCTACCACGCGGTGACCCGTGACTTGAAGAGACCTAAGGGACGAAACGGACCAAAAGGACGACGTTTCGGAGTTTTGTCGCTTTGGTCCTTTTTGTCCCTTAGGTCCCTTCCTCACACCATGAAAATCCTGCCACTTTTCCTCCTGCTGCCGCACATTGCCGGCGCAGCGCCCAACGTCCTCTTCATCGCCGCGGATGATTTGCGCAACGACTTGGGTTGCTACGGTCATCCCGAGGTAAAAACCCCGCACCTGGATGCCCTGGCGGCGCGGGGAATCACCTTTGACCGCGCCTACTGCCAACAAGCCGTGTGCAACCCCTCGCGCGCCTCGCTCCTCACCGGGCTGCGGCCAGACACGCTGAAAATCTGGGATTTGCCGACCCATTTTCGCCAAGCGCGCCCTAACATCGTCACCTTGCCGCAGGCGTTCAAGCAGCATGGGTATTTTGCCCAAAACATTGGCAAAATATTCCACAACTGGCGGCAAGACGCCTACAAGGGCGATCCCCAAAGCTGGAGCGTGCCGGCGGTCATGCACTACAACAGCCACGGCAACGACAAGGCGCTAACCAACCAAAATCAGCCAAATTCCGCCACCGCGCCGCGTTGCGAAAACCTGGACGTTCCGGACGAGGCCTACTTTGACGGGCGAATCGCGAACCTGGCCGTGGAAGCCTTGCAGGAACGCGCGCAACAGCCGGACCAACCGTTTTTCCTCGCCGTCGGCTTCTGGAAACCGCACCTGCCCTTCAACCCGCCGCGCAAATATTGGGACCTCTACCAGCGCAGCCAAATTTCCTTGCCCGCTCACCCCGGCCGGCCCGAAAACGCGCCTGACATCGCCTTTCACGATGGCCGGGAACTCATCCGCGCCACCAAAAACGGCAAGTTGACGGATGACGAGGTTCGCGAGCTTCGCCACGGCTACCTGGCCGGCGTCAGCTACCTGGACGCGCAGGTCGGCAAACTGCTCGAAGCGCTCGAAAACCTGGGTTTGGCTGAAAACACGTCGATCGTGTTTTGGAGCGACCATGGCTTTCACCTGGGCGAAAACTCGCTGTGGTGCAAAACTTCCAACTTTGAGCGCGACGCCCGCGTACCGCTCATCCTCGCCACGCCGAGCGCGAAAAACGCCGGAAAACGCAGCGCGGCGCTGGTGGAGTTGCTGGATTTGTATCCGACGCTTGCCGAGCTGTGCGGCGTCCCCGCTCCGCCGGATTTGGAGGGCAAGAGTCTCGTTCCGCTGCTGGAAAATCCGCAAGGCGCGGTGAAAGCCGGCGCGTTTACCCAGCACCCTCGCCCGGCGTATTTCAAGGGCGCGCCGGAGGTGATGGGCGTGTCCGTGCGAACCCAAAACCTGCGCTACACCGAGTGGCGCAACTTCGCCACCGGCCAAGTGGAAGCGCGCGAACTCTACGATCACGCAAGCGATCCCGGCGAAACACGCAACGTCATCGGCACACCTCCGAACGCAGCCGTCTTGGCGCAAGCGCAGCGTCTGCTGGAGGGCACGTTTCCACGCCAGGCGTGGAGCATGGGCCCTAACTCGCCTGCTGAGCGGAAATCGGCAAAGCCGCCGCGGTAGGTGCGGGTACTTCGGCCGAATCGGACTTGGATGGTTGCGCCGGAGTTGAATCCGCCGGCCTTCCGCTGTTGCCCACCAATCGGTCCAAATCCCGCATCACTTCAGGCGCGGTTTCGTTCCAATACTGGGTATGAGCGCCAGGTGAGAGGCAATACTCGCGAATGGTGGGGAAGTCGTCTTCGTTGGATGGTGGGTAGATGCTCAGCGCCGGGTCGAAGGCGTAGGGCACGAAGCAATCTGCATCGGTTCGCCACAAATAGCGTCCCACGTAGTCACCGCTGCGATAGGCGTTCCACCACATTTCCACGCCCTGGAATTCGGTGGTTTGGATGCCGGCGCCGCCCAGTTGATTGCAAGCCCAGCCGTAGGTGGCGGGGAAGCGCTGGGCGTAAAGCTGCTTGAGCGGGGAGCCCATGGTGAAGACGCGAATCGGGCACTGCGCAGCTCCTTGGCCGTCTGCCGCGGTCAACAGTTCCAGGTTGTTGTCGCCGGCCACGCGCTCGTGTTTCAGCAGCTTCAAAATGTCCGCGGTAATGACCGTACCCTGACTGTGTGCCAAAATGACGATGCGGTCGTAGGGCTTGCCGGTGTCAGGACTGCGCCACGAGGTGACAAAGCGAAGCAACGAGGCAAATCGGCAAAGAATTTGCGAGCGGACGTTGTGATGATTTGGCCGAAAACGCATGTAGTTGACGACGTCCAGCGCCACGTCCATGCCGGAGCGGAAACTATCGAACAACGGGCGGGCAAAATTGCCGAGCGCGGTGTTGGCCAAGAGCATCAGCACGGCGATGCCGACGTAGGCGGTGGCCGCCAGGCCGGCGATGAGTTTTGAGAGGGACTCTGCATGCTTGTAGAACCTGTCGTCGTCCTCCAGGCCGAGGGTGAATACCGTCTCCATTTTCTCCAGCGGCAGGAGATTGAGCGCGCGCTGAAAAATGGGCAATCTGCGCTCAGACTCCTTATCACCGGGTTTCAGGATGCCGAGCGGCAGGACATCGTCGCGACTGATGCCAAGGAACAGCAGGTCCGATCCGCTGACGTGTAAATCCACCTGAGTGCGCCCGGTTTCGGCTCTTTGTTCGAGGTTTTCCTTGGCCAGCCGCGCCATGGTTAACTGCCGGACAAGGGTGCCGGCCAGAATGCCGATAATGCAGACGACGAGCAGAATTTGGGCTCTTTCCAGGGCCGCGAAGGCGTTGTGCAGCGTGGCGCCCAGTTTTCCGGAGAGAACGTCGTGCCTGGCGGCTTCCTCCTCGGGATCGACGACTTTTCCTTGCACTTTGCGCTCCACGTCCGAGTGAGGCGTGCCTTCAGAAAGCAGGGCAGGGAGGAAGAGCCAGCAAGAGGCCACCATCAACAGCAAAACCAGGACGAATGCCAAATTCACGTAGGGCAGAACGGTGTTGTTCATGGCCTTGTCGACCAGGGCGCTGAACTGGAAGTCGCTCCGGCCGAAAAATCGAAACATCAGCGGGATCAGTTCCGCGCGCAGCGGGGAGGTTTCGTCCAACTCACCTGCGCCCCAACGAGACCTGAGCAGCTTTTCCAGCTCTTCAACTTCGTCCTGCTTGGGATAGAGACGCAGCCCTTTCAAATCCGTGCGGGCGCCGGTTGCGTCGAACATCCGAGCGTGCACATTTCCGCCGTAGCGGGCCAAAACCGTCAAATTTCGCCCCTTTTTCGGCATCTTGAACTCGGCGTCTTTGATCAAAAATTTGTGGCGGCTGAAGTTGATCCCGGTCAGGTCCAATGACGAGAGAAAGCCCGCGGATTGGCTGATCGGGATGACCTGTTTTTCCAGGTTGAGCGCCCAGTGAGCGGGCGGCACAAGGGGCTCGGGACGCTTGCGGCCCTGAAACGCGGCGATTTGCTCCCTCAACTTCGCCGCATCGTCGCCGGCCAGGTTTTGAGCGGACGCAGCTTGAAGGAGACGACTCAGCTCTTCCACGACCTTCTCATCCTCCTTTTCGGTCATGAGTTGATCGCGCCACTCTTTGGGGGTTGGGGCGGTGTCGTCTTGGCCGTCCTCTTCAGGCGCCGGAAACTTTGATTTTACCGCCAGAGCGGTCTGCAACATTTCGCCCCTGGTCATTTGCCGTTCGCGATGTTCGATGGAGTTGCGCACGACATTGTCGAGCAGCCCGGTTTTCTTGAGCGGAACGATCGCCGCCCACCAGAGGCCCACGTTCAGCAGCATGGTTAGCATGGTGGGCAGGGTGATGGCCAAAATCGCCGTCTGCAGCGTCTGAATTTGCCGCTGCAGGGCACGCGAGTCTTCCGTGTCCTCCGCAAACTGACGCTTGCGCCATTTGAGCCGCCAAATCTGAAATTGCCCCAAAAAGGCGAACGCACCGGCCTGGAAAAGGATGACCATCCAGACGATGCCCAGTATCGCCACCCCCATGACCAGGGCGAAGGCTCCTCCGCTCACCATGCGAGGCAGGGGCGTGGGCACGGTGAGGCCGATCGCCAGCAAGGCCGTCAAAATCACGATCAATGGCCCGCCCACCCAATAGGTGCGGTCTTTCCCCTGACGCTGCTCGATCAATTTCACCACCGACCTCCAAATCAGCGCCAGCAAAAAGAACCACAGCAACACGGCCAGGAGCGATTCCGTCCAAACCTGGCGGTTGGCCACTTGCGGCACGAATCTGACCGTCCAGCCCTCTTCGCTAAGCCATTGGTGCATCAGCCAGCCGGATCCGAGCGCCAGCAAAACCGCCGTAACCAGCTTAAATTCCCAGTTTCCTCGAATCCAGCCCTGCACTTTGACCTTTCTCTTTCCCTTGCGCGGTTTGACTTTCACGTTTCGCCTGAGCCAACCTGCGTAAATTCCCACCGTCATCAGCGCAAAGAGGATGGAAAAGAGGATGCGGTAGGAGCTGCCATTGAGATTTTCGCCCTCAAACCAGGCCAGGGCGGCCGAACCGATCACGACGAGCAACGCCATCAGAAAAATGTTGCACAACGGGATGGTGCAACTGATGGCCACCGCGTAGCTGCGGTGGATCCAGTGCAGGAAGCGGTTGCTGTTGCTGTAGTCCGCCTCTTTCAAGCGGCCCAGGCCACGGGTGCCCACCCAAGCCAACTCAAAAAGCAACCGGTAGAGCGCGATCAAAATGCTGAAAACCTTGTTCCCCAACCGGCTCAAATCCGCCCAGTACATCTCGTAAACGTGGATGCCCGTCTCCTGGCCGTCCTGAAGCCGGGAACCTTCCAAACGCAGGGTGTCGTAGTTTTCCGAGCTGCGTTCCAGCTTGAAATTCGCCAACTGCGCCGCCGCTTCGTCCAACCACGGGCCATCGGCTTGAGCCTTCACCTCATCCTTCAAAACGGGCAACGGCTCCTTTCGGTCATCGTAGACGACGTTGCCCGCTTCATCGCGCTGATAGAGCGAATCCAGATTGATCCCCGCGGTGGCGATTCGCAGTGATTCGTGCTCGAAGCCGGGATAGCGCGTGTCCGATAGCCCTTGGCGGTATTCCTCAGGCACCTCATCCAGGTGCATGAGCAAATCGGCGGCCGCTTTGGCGGTTTCGTTGGGTTTTTGATCGGCCACGCCATGCACGGCGATCACTGCCACATTTTCTGCGTTGTTTCCTGCCATAGTGATCAAATCCTAGGAACGCACCCGTTTGTTGGCAAGGCGCAAAAGTGAAAATCTCCATTCGGCCGACAAGGCCTGCCGGGATTGATTACTTCAGCCCGCTTCCGCCGTGTTTGTGATCACCTCCTCGATGGTCGTCCGCCCCTCGGCCACTTTCAACCACCCGTAGGGTCGCAGTTGCGTCATTCCGTCCTCGATCGCCTGCGCTTTCAGCTCCGCCACGGGCCGGTTTTGGGTGATCAGCTCCTGCATCTCCGGCGTAACGCGGCAAATCTCCAAAATCGCCATGCGGCCGCGAAATCCCGTGTCCCGGCAGGCCCGGCAACCGCGTGCGGCGTGGATGCGATCCTTCAATTCGAGCGGAAACCCGATGCCCTCCAGGTAAGCGGCGTCAAATTGCGCCGGTTCCTTGCAGCGATCGCACAGTGTCCGCACGAGACGCTGCGCCAGAAACGCGCGAACCGAGGAGGCGATGAGGAAGGGCTCAACGCCCATGTCGAGCAAACGCGAGATGCCGCCGACGGCGTCGTTGGTGTGGAGGGTGCTGAAGACGAGGTGGCCGGTTAGGGCTCCGCGCACGGCAATTTCCGTCGTTTCGAGGTCGCGCATCTCGCCGACCATGATGACGTTGGGGTCGCCGCGCAAAATTGAGCGCAACCCAGCTGCAAAGGTTAGGCCGATTTCCGGTTTCACCGCGATTTGCACCACGCCGTCCAGCTTGTTCTCGACCGGATCCTCGATGGTGACGATGCGCCGGTCCTTCGTGTTCAATTGGCGCAAAAACGTGTAGAGCGTGGTCGATTTTCCCGATCCCGTGGGGCCGGTGACGAGGATGATCCCGTTGGGCATGGCCAATAACTCGCGGATCGTCGTTTCCGCCTGTTCGTCGAGGCCCAGCATGGAAAACTCGAATTTTTGTCGTGTTAGGAGGCGCAAACTCACGCTTTCGCCGTTGACGCTGGGAATCGTGGCCACGCGGACGTCGATGGGGTCGCCGTCGAGCATGAGGTTGATCCGCCCGTCTTGCGGCAAGCGGCGTTCGGCGATGTCGAGCTGGGCCATGATCTTGAGCCGCGAAATGAGCGAGGACTGCAAGACGCGGATGTTCGGCGGCACGGTCACCTCTTGAAGCGCGCCGTCGATGCGGTAGCGGATGCGCAAACCTTCCTCCAGCGGCTCCACGTGGATGTCGGTGGCGCGCTCCTTCAGCGCCTCACGAAACACCTGGTTCACGAATTTCATGACGCTGGCCTCCTCGTCCTCCTCGTCCAGGATGCTGACCTCCTGCTTCATCTCGTCGTCCTCGATTTCCTCGCGGCCCTCGACCATTTCGTCGAAATCTTCGGCGCCGACGCCATAACCGACTCGCAGGGATTCGAGCACCTGGTAACGTGTCGTCACCGCCCAGGTAACGTTCTTGCTAAGCTCCTGACCGACGGCTTGTTTCGCCTCCAGGTCAAAGGGATCGTAGGTCAGCAGGCACATGTCCGCGCCGTTCATCCGCCCGGGCAGGATGCGGTGGCGCAGGGCGAGTTTGGCTGGGAATTTGTTGTGGAGCGGTTGGGTCAGGTCCAGCTCGCTCTCGGCTAAAAACTCCAGCCCCGTGGCTTTGGCCAGATTTTGCGCGAACGCGGTTTCCTCGACCAAATCGGCATCGACGAGCGCATCGACCAGCGAGCTTTGGCGGTTTTGGGCGGCTTGCAGTGTCTCCTCGCACCTGTGGCGGTCCGTGCAACCGGTTTCGAGCGCGATTTTGGTGAGGAGAGGGATGAGAGACATGGTTCGCGCGAATTGACGCCGAATTCGCGCTAACGTTACGAACTGGATGGCCGCCTGGCAAGCTTTCAGCCGGTCAGCCGGCCATGCCAAGTTAAGGCAGGTCTTCATTTCGGTATTCCGCCATGTTCCCTCGTTTTCGCGGAAAAGTCGACAATTCGCCGTTTTCACCTATGTTCGGCGGATGAAGCGAATTCTCGCAATTATCGTTGTCTTGCTCGTTTTGGCCGGTTCCGGCTATCTGGCCGCGGAAAAAATCGCCAATGCCCGGATGAAGGGCGAAATTGACGCGGAAATCGAAAAATATCGCGAAGACGCCGACATCACCTACGGAAAGCTGAACTACGATTTGTCCGGCGGCGAGGCGACGATGACGGATTTTCGCGTGGCAGCGAAGGAATCCGGGGCGGGCGAGGTAAAGGTGGATAAAATGGTGGTAACCGATTTCAAGCCGAAGAAAGACGGAGCCAAAATTCCGCCGCTGCTCCACTTGAAAGCCAACGGCATCCATTTGTCCGAGGAAGCGACCGCGCATCTGGATTTGGACGACGAATTGAAGGATCTGGGCTACGAAACCCCGCCGCGCATCGATGCGGAGATCGACTACGAGTACGACCTGGAAACCAAGCAACTGGTGGTGCGCAAGGTCTCGCTGCTGGGCGACGAAATGGGGGAATTGTCCCTCGCAATCAGCTTGGACAATTTTACCCCGCCGCCGTCGATGGAGGCGGGTCAGCGCCCGAATTCCATGCAACTCATGGCGATGCTCTCGGGCTTGTCCATTCGCTCGCTGGAGGTGACTTTTGAGGACAACGGCCTGACCAACCGGATGCTGGACCGCGGCGCGGAAATTGAAGGCATCACCCGGGAGGAATTCGTCACCAAGTTGCTGGGCGACTTGCGGAATGGGTTTAAATCCAACGCCAGCACGCTCAATCGCCAAGCTCTCGGCGCCATCGAGCAATTTCTCGATAATCCGGAGCGGTTGAAGATCACCGCGCAGCCGGCCAGCCCCGTTTCGGTGGCGTCACTGGTTGCGGCGAAGTTCTTGGGCGGCGACGCGCAAATTCCCCAGATGCTGGGCGTCGAGGTGAGCAACTGATTTCGGCCGGAAAACAGCCGGCTTATTGCTGGTAGCTCTCCACCCAATACGAGCGCCAGAGCAAATTTTCGAACGCCGCGGGATTGGCCGTCTCCGGATGCAACTGAACCGTGCCGGTGGAGACGGCGACATCAAAATCGGTGGTGAGGCCGCCGCGAATGATGCTGGTGCCGCCCGAGACGAAATCCAGCGGCTGAGATTCGGCCAGGATGATGAGGCGGTAGTCGGCGGCATCGGCAATGTTGACTTGGGCCGTGAGTGGGGTGCCGGTCGGGCCTTGGATCCACAAAATCAACGGCCGTGAATTGTCGCTGGTCAGGTTGATGGTGGTGAGCGGGCCTTGAGCGAGGACGATGTTGACCGGAGGCAGGTTTTCGACCGCCAGCTTCTCCGCGGCGGTGGTTTGGCCGGTAAACTGAAGAACGGTGCAGTTGGCGATGACCACATCGGTCAGGGAGAGGTCGTTCAAGTCGATGGTGGCCGTTCCGGAGCCGGTGGCGACGCCGTTGTTGTTGCCGGAGATGGCAGCGTCGGCGCTGGGAGTTGTTCCGCCGTTTTTGGTGTTCAATCGGCCGTAAATGCTGGGAAACGAGCCGCTGGCGTTGAATGGCGCCCAGTCGTCATCGTAAAAAACCGGCGGATTGACGCCGTCGTCGCTGAACCAGGTGGGTAGGGTAGGAATCGTCACATTTTCCGGGGCTAAGGCCGTGCCGGACAGGTCGGCAACCTGGAAGTTGCTCTGCGTGGAGGTGATGTTGGTCGCGTAGAGTTCCTCCGTGCGGAAACTAAAGGTGTTGTCCGCGCCGGGATGCTGCCAGACCAGGCTCTTGCCGTAAACGTGGAGGTTGCCGCTGACGGTGCGGGTGGCATCTTGCCGGCGAGAATCAAAAACGTAGCCGGCCAGGTTCAGCTCCCGGCTGCAGATGCGGTAGAGCACCGTGCGCGGGGTGGCCGTCGTGCTCCAGGTGCTCGTGGCGGGATCGATGTGGCCGGAAACCGTCAAATTCACGCCTTCGGCAAACGGGGCGCTGGCGCCGCTTGGGCTCGCCGGGTTGAAAGCGGTGGGTTTGGTAGCGGTGTTGAAGGCCGCGTTGGTCCAGCCGGTGGTTGCAATTCGGCCCCAATTGCCCGGGAGCGTCACCGTTTCAGAGCTGCCGCTGGCTTGGGTCAGGATTTTGTGAAACGCGTAGGATTTTGCCAGTTGCCGGCCGTTGAGTTCGCGAACCCGGCGCAACGAGCGTTCTTCCAGCGAGTTAACTTGGTCCATGCGGCCATTCATGATGGTGATGGTCGCAAGCATGCCCAACGTGCCAAGGGTCAGGATGATGAGGGCCACCACGGTGAAGGCGCCGCGCTCTTTGTTGCCGTTAAATTTCGAGTTTGCGGTCATAAAATCGGGAAAATGCGGAATTGGAGGGGGGTGGGTGCGAAAAATCAGGGCCAGTTGGAACCGCTGCGGATTTGGAGGTCAGAGCGGTAAACTTTCAGGTCCAGCGTCCGCGTGGGATTGGTGGAATCCGAGCCGCCGGTCCACATTCCGTCCGACCAACTGCCTTCGTTGCGCACGGAGGTGATGGAAGCGCGAAACGTCGTGGCTTTGAACCCCATGTCGCTCACCGTCTCGTCAGCTTCGGAGGTTTGCACGGTCACGGCCGTGTCCGGATCGGTTGGCAGGTAAGCGATTGCGTCGGCCGGCGATAGCCCCAGGCCGTAGAGAGCCGCGGCATTCTCCGCCAGGTTCAATCCGCGGGTAACTCGCCAGGAAATGTCCTCCTGGGTGTTGAGCGTGAGGGTCAGCGCCGCGGCAGCGCCAACGCCAACGCTAAGAATGGCTGACGCCACCAAAACGTCGGCCAGCGAGTAGCCCCGGCGTTTGCGATTCCGGTTGATGGGTGAATGCAAAAATTTCATCGTGTTGGTTTGGTTAAGAAAAATGCGGCAGGCGTGCCGGCAGGTTATTGCAGGCCGGGAAAAGCCGGGATGGTGAACATGAACTGCGTGCGGCCGCCCATTTTGTAGTAATCCCACACTGCGTGGGTGGAGGCTTGACTGGGAGTCGGCGGATCGGTGGGAGCTTCCAGCGTGCGGGTCGTTGGATCCGGCAACCACAGAAAATAGAACGGCTGCTCCTCGGCGATCATGAACTTGGCCTTGTCGGCATCTGCTTCGAACTGAGCCAGGCCCTTGCGCTTAAAATACGCGATCATTGGGCTGAACGGCGTTCCCGTTCCTGCCGGGTAAACCACGTCGTAGTAACCCGTCAACGCCCCACTTTCATAGCGGCGGACGGACACGTATTTGCCCTGCGAAACCGTCACCACGTCAATATCGTAAACCGCCACCACTCCCAACTCCGTAGCCGTCGGTCCGGGCTCGATCATGAAAATGGACGCATCCTCCGCGCTGGAAATGGTGTCGTAGGATACGAAAACCGCGGCTGCGGTGGCGTCGATGCCAAGCAAGTGCTGGCGAAATTCCTCCGGCGTATCCAGATTGGAACTGCCGGCTGCGTAAGCCAGCGTGGTTGGGCGCATGGTGTTGAGCCCGTTGCGTCCCAGGCAGTAAATCGCCGAAGATTGCGCCATGTCGTCCAGAATATTTTCGCCCAAATTCGCCGCCATCCCCGCCCGGCCAAAATTCGGCGCGGAATAGACGTCGATATCGTTTTGCGACAAGCCGTAGAAATTGTCGATCGCGGTGGCGCTCTCCGAATCGGTGGCCCCCAGTTTAACGGTCTCAATGGTGGCAAGCTCCTTGCGATTGGCCATGATGTTTTGGTAAACCAGGGCCGCAGCGGTGAAAAAGACCGAAGAAAGGGCGATAGCAACGAGGACTTCGGTTACACTGAAGCCAGCAGCACGATGGCGGAGGAGGATTTTCATTGAGTGAGGTGGGAGCGGCTGAAATTTACGGCAAATTTTATGATTTCCAAAACATTTAGATGCGAAAACTCTTTTTTCGGAGATTCCTGGCCTTGAATGTCAAGAGTGGTTAAATTTGCCGCGCGGGGGGTAGGTAAAAGGGACAAAAAGGACTGAAGGGACCTAAGGGGCGCACTTCGGGATTCTGTCGCTTAGGTCCCTTTGGTCCTTTAGGTCCCTTTTCCCACGGCCGCCACGTTCACCGCTTCACGGCCAAGGGCTTGGCCGGCGCGTCTTGAAAGAGCACTCCCTTTGACTTGGTCTTGCGCCGGAAGATTTTGTCGGCAGCAGCCACGTAGATGTATTGCAGCCCGGGCCCGGAAAATTCGATGCTGTTCACCCGTGGTTGCGGATTTGCGATCACACCTCCCAATCGACCCGTGGGATCGAACATGTGAATTCCCACCTCCGTGGTTACATAATAGCGGCCATAGGCGTCCGTGGCCGATCCATCGCCCTTGCTCACGTCCGTTTCGGGATTTGGCGTGCGTACGGTCATGTAGGGCTGGGGATGGGCCAGGCTGCCGTCCGGCTCGATGCGAAAGGCCCAGACGTGTTTGCCGCCGTGATCGGAAACAATCAGCGTGCCTTGATCCGGAGACAGCGCGATTCCGTTCGGCCGGACGATGTCGCCTTCGTGAACCGTGCGATGCTTGCCTTCCGGCGAAATGTATTCGATGCGCTGCGGTTTGGTGTGGGTGAAGTAAACCGCGCCTTCGTGGGTCACAACCAGGTCGTTAGGGCGCACGCCTTCCAGCAGAACCTCAACTCGACCATCAGCCGCCACGGCCGCGACGCGTTGCATTTTACCCTGACACACATACAATCGGCCGTCCGGCCCAAATTGCATCCCGCTAATCGCCGGCAAATCGTCGATAAACACCGTACAGTCGCCTCCAACGCCGATTTTGTAGATTCCGGGGCCGTTGCGCATGTCGCAGAAGTAAAAATTGCCCTCCGCATCGGTCGCGCACGCATCGGTAAACCCGTTTCCCTCGCTCACCAGCTCCCAGGCTTCACCCTCCATCAAAACCTGGCTCAACGGCATGTCCTGGCCGACGGCAGCCTGACACGCCAACAAAATTGGGATGAATTTGACGATTCTTTTTATTTTCGGGCGCGGTTCGCGGTTATTTCTGAGCTTCCTTCCAATCGCGCCAAATCCAGCGCAACGTATCTGGAAAAATCGCCCCGCCGTGCCGCGAACTATGCTTGCCCGTGCCCATGACGAATTTGTAGTCATAGCCGGCAAATTTCAAGGCGGCGGCCATTTGCCGGTTCGCCAAAGGCCAACTGCCGTGCAGGTTGTGTATTTCGTAGCTTCGGTTCTTGCGCGGTTGCTGACCTTCCTTGGCTGGCGGGATCACGCCTGGATTGATGAAAATCCCGGTCGTCACGGGAATGGAGCCATCGTGAATGAGGTTGTCGAAAACTGCCGGAGCATTGAATGAGCGGTTTTCTGCCACGAATCCACCGCCATCCTGCGCCACGAACACCGCGGCGGGTTTGCTATCTTACTGCGCCGGCACGTAAACCCAGAAATCTCGGACCGTGCCGGGAAAAATCTGGCTCGTCCATTGGTGCTGGGTCACCGTTCCCTTGGGCAGTCGGACTCAGTTAGGTTAGTTAGCCCGCCCGACGCCGAAAATCGAGGATTCGGCCCAAATTTCCCTTCGTTTTCGTCCCTTATGTCTAGCCGTAGAAAATCCGGTCCAGGATCAATTTGATAACGCTCTGCGGCAGGTGAGCGTGATATTCCAGCTCATCCTCGCTGTAAATCGGCCGCGCTTCGATGATTCGCTCGGCCAGCTTGGGACCAACCCCGGGCAAATTCTGCAATTCCTCCACCGTCGCGTTGTTGATGTCGATCATCGTCGGCGTGTGGCCGTGATGATGGTGGTAGTCGTCGTCGTGTTGATAGTCGTGGTCCCAATCGTGATCGTGATGGTGAGGATCGTCCGCATGTTCGTCGTGATGATGGGGATCGTCCTCGTGCGTCTCCAAAGCATGCTGATCGTCGTCCGTCAGGTTGGATTCGTAGTGCTCGATTTCGCTTGCGGCGGCCTGGCGCTTTTCTTCCTCGCTCAATTCCTCGCCGGCTTCGATTTTTTCGCGCAATTCCTCACGCCGCTTTTCGCGTTCGGCACGTTCCGCAGCACGGCGGCTTTCCTCCTCGGCTTCCTGGCGCAATTGCTTGCGTTCCAACATGTACGCGAGCCAAATGCACACCTCGTAGAGCAGGACGAGCGGCACGGAGAGCAGCATCAGCGTCATCGGGTCCGGCGGCGTCAAAAACGCGGACAGGACCATGAGAATGACGATGGCGTAGGCGCGGGAATCGCGCATGGTGCGGTAGGTGAGCAGATCCAGCTTCACCAGCGCCATGACCACCACCGGCAGCTCGAAAGCCAGGCCAAAAACGAGCGTCACTTGGGTCACAAACTTGATGTAGTAGCCGATCCGCCAACCGGGCTCGATTCTACGTTCCAGGGTGTATTGCGCCAGAAAATCCAGCGCCAGCGGCAGGCCCACGCAGAAGGCGAAGGTGGCTCCGACCAAAAAGAGGACGAATCCGACCCCGAGCGAGGGGAAAACGACCTTTTTTTCCACCTGGCGCAGGCCTGGCAAGACGAATTGGGCCACGAAGAACATGACCAGCGGAAAGGAGAGCACCAATCCGGCGAAAAACGCCAGTTTCAGCGTCAAAACCAGCGCCTCGTAGGGTTGAAAGACCTCCATGATGAGGAAATTCTGGTTGGCGATCAGCGAGCGCGGATCATCGGGGTTTTTCTCGGATTCGGGGATGTCGTCGCGCTGGTGTAGCTTGGTCACGATGGCGCTGGAGCGGAGCAAGACGGTGGGCGCTTGGCCGATTTCCAGCGTGGTGGTTTGGGCCGTCTCGTCAATCGCGACTACCTTCCCGATCACGCCGCTGGAGGTGGTCACCCGGTCGCCCGGCCGGATCTTTGCCCCCGTGTCCTCCTTCGGCGCTTCGTCGGCGATTTGCAGGTCCAGCAGCTTGTTCGCTACCGGGTCAGCTGGTGGAGCATCGCCTTCCGGCTCCGCCGATTGCGGCTGTTCGGCCTCAGCCGGCTCGGCGTCCAAAGTTTCCTCCGACGCGGGTTTTGACTCCGCTTCAGCTTCCGGTTCCGGTTCCGGTTCCGGCATTGGTTCGGGATCGGGTTCCGGGGCCGGCCTGGGCAATTTTCCCACGATTTCGCTCGATTGATACGCCACTTGTGGCGGATTGCCGATCGTGATCTCGGTCAACCTCGCCTTATCGTCGATGTTCGCGACCCGACCGACGAATCCGCCCCGCGTCACCACCCAATTTCCCTCCTTGATCGCCATTTCCTCTTCCGCGGCCTTTTTCTTGGCCTTGCTGACGAAAAACGCCGGACCGCCCCCGCCAATGTTGGCCCATTGCATCGGCAGCCGAATCCAATCGATCAATTTGTCGTTGACCGTGAAGCAGGCGATCATTGCGATCATCAGCGTGACGATGATGCGGAAGAGCATCGTGCGCAGATCCTCCAGGTGATCCAAAAACGGCATCTCCGCCCCGTCGTAGCCATCGTCGGCGCCTCTTCCCGCGAAACGTTGGGCGGAGTCTTCGCGAACGCGGAAAAGCTTGTTCAGCAGAGATTGAAAAATCACGGTAAACGCAGGTTTTGAGTCAAAAAGGGCGGCAATTTAGCCAAAGTTTCCCGAAGCGCAAAGCTTGGGGAAAATTGGCCGAAAAAGCGCTTCCCCTTCGCCCGTAAACGGACGGCGTGCCAGGAGATTCTGAAAACTCGAAGAATCAATCTCCGATTTTTTCGAAGCTAGGAAAAGCTAGGAGGCTGTCGGCATCACTTCGCGAATCCGGGCGATGGCGCGCTCCAACTCGGCAACGGCGCCATCCACCTCCGCTTGCGTGTTGAACGCGGAAAAGGAGAATCGCACGCTGCTTTTGGCGTGCCGCTCGCTGTGACCCATGGCGGTGAGCACGGCTGACGGATGCGCGGCGCCGGAACTGCAGGCCGAACCCGGCGAACAGCAAATTCCAGCCTTGTCGAGCAGGACGAGGATCGCTTCGGCGTCGATCCCGCGAAAATGAAGGTTGGAGGTGTTCGGCAAACGGCGCTCCCGGTGGCCGTTGACGCTGGCGAAGCCGAATTTCGCCAAAACCTGGTTTTCGAACGCATCGCGCAGCATTTGCACTTCGGTTTCGGCGTGGTTTTGGGCTAGCTCGGCGGCCTTTCCCAACCCGACGATCGAAGCCACGTTTTCCGTTCCCGACCGGCGCTCGTTTTCCTGGCCGCCGCCGAAAATCAGCGGCGCAAAACGGACGTTGCGGCTCACGAACAGCGCTCCGACGCCTTTGGGAGCGTGAAGTTTGTGACCGGAGATGGAAAGCAGGTGAATGCCGGATTCGCGCACCGAAACGGGGATTTTTCCCACGGCCTGCACGGCATCGGAATGGAGCAAAACGCGCGCCTGGCCCACCATTTCGGCAATTTCCGGGATTTGCGTGATCACCCCGGTTTCGTTGTTGGCCCAAATGACGCTAACCAGCGCCGGGGGCGACTTTTTCAGCGAATCCTGGAATTCGCCGAGGTCCACCAGCCCATCGCCGTCCACGCGGACGCGATGCACGGAAATCTCGCGATTTTCCAGGTTTTGGCACGTTTTCTCCGTTGCGCTGTGTTCGGCCGCCGTGGTCACGATGCGCCGGCGATCGGGAAAACAGCGCGTCGCGGAATTCAGCGCCGTGTTGATCGATTCCGTCCCGCCACTGGTGAAAACGATCTCGCGCGGCTCCGCATCGATGAGCGCTGCGACCTGCGCCCGCGCCGTTTCCACCGCTTTGCGCGCCAGCTTGCCCGGGGCGTAGCCGGCGGAGGGATTGCCGTAGTGTTCGCGCAAAAACGGCAACATCGCGTCCAACACTTCGGGATGCAGTTGCGTCGTGGCGTTGTTGTCCAGGTAAATCATGGCGGGTTCAAGCTACCCGCCCTTGCATTCGTCTCAAGCTGTGAAAGAACTGCGGCAAATGCTCCCGAAGCGCAAACGTTACCGATTTTTGCTCGCCCTGACCATCGTGGTGGGCGTTCCCGCCATTTCGTGGATTTTGCTCGCCCGCGCGGGGGTGTTGCCCAAGCCCGGAGAAGCCTGGTTTCCGAAACATTTCAACCTGTCCGACCGCCTGGTTGAGGTGCCGATTTCAGAAGAGGACGGCGAAATCGAGGTGCGCTTCACCCAGGGCGACGGGACGGAAAAAACCTTCACCGCGGAGGAGTTTTTGCGCGAAGTGAAGCAGCAAAAGGACCAAAATCGCGGTTGGTCGCGGCTTTTCGGCGCGCTGGACATCACCAGTTGGGCCAGCATCAGTTGGGTGGCCTTCGGCCTGGCAGCGCAGGCGGTTTTCATGGGCAGATTGCTCGTGCAGTGGTGGGCCACGGAAAAAGCGCGCATGTCCGTGGTGCCGCCCGCGTTTTGGTGGCTTAGCCTGCTTGGGGCGACCATGCTGATCGTCTACTTCACCTGGCGCAAGGATCCCGTCGGCATTTTGGGCCAATCCACCGGTTGGTTCGTCTACATCCGCAACCTCTGGTTCATCTACGGCAACGGCGCCAAGTGAGCCCCGGCGGCGCTCAGTGCTCGCGTTTGGGCAAAAGAGCGTCGCGGTTGTAGGGCGGATTCTCGCGATCGGGGATGATGTGCCCTTCGTCTTCCAGGCTATCGCGCCACCACTCGCGCTCCTCCTCGTCGGCGTAATATTTCAGCCACTGGAGCGTCTCTTCTTCCGACCCGCCGCCCAATAAGTCCAGGTGACAAGCGGCGTCCTGATCCCCGGAAATATCGATCGTTTCATCGTTGAGGTGATGGTACCAAAGCTGGCAATACAGCGCCCGGTCGGACAAATGATCCGTGCAGTGCAGGAAAACGCGGCGCTGCGCCAGGCCGTGAATCACCTCCCACAGCTTGGCGTGCAGAAGTTCCGCCGCTTCCAGCGCCTCCGGCGTCGGTAACTCGATGCCGTCCGCGATCAGCATCTTGGCGTGGGTGGTGCGCGGTGCGCTTTCAAAGAAAAGCACCCGCTCCAGCATCGCCTCCTCGGCCTCGGGGCTCAATTCGGCCGCGCCGATGTCCTGATTCAAGGTTCCGCCCCTTTTTTCGAGTTCCTCGCGCATTTTTTGGATGCGAATTTGGCGCTCGGCTTCTTCCAGGATCGATGACAACTCGAACTCGGATTCGAACTCGAAATCATCGTCCTCGTGGTCGTCGTCCCCAAAGTTGAAAGGGGGAAGATCGTCGTCGTCGTGACTCATTTTCGTGGTGGGGAGTAGGTTGCCGCCGACACGTTGCCACCAGCGCCGCCGAAATCAAGCCATCTGGTTGGATTGTCCGGTTAGCAGGCGAATTGCCGCTTGCAACCGATCGAACGACACGGGCTTGGCCAGCGTGAGCCGGCGCGGACGCACCCCGGCCTGCAGGGGCGTGTCTTCCCGGGCCAAACTGGTGAGCAGGATGATGGGGATGTGCTTGAGCCGCGGGTTATTTTTGATTTGCTGAAAAACCCGGCCTCCGTCGGTGTCCGGCAGCAGGTAATCCAGCAAAATGATGTCCGGTTGCCACTGGCTGGCGGTTTTTTCCACATCTCGCCCCCGGTCCAGGCACTTGACGCGGTAAATTCCAGTGCGTTCCAATTGCATCCGGATAAGCCCGAGGAGCGTGGGTTCATCATCGACGGTGAGGACGCGAAACTGCTGACGCTGAGGAGATTGAGCGGATTTCGGCATGGGTTGAGCTGAGGTGTTTGAGGCGAAAAACGTTCGCCAGGAGCAAGAAGACGGCTTTTCAACGAAGGAAGACCGTCAGTTTAAGAAATTATGGAAATTATAGCAAGCGCAATTTGTCAGTTCGCCGCTTGAATGCTCTGGCGCGTTGCCCTCACCCATCCCGTCACAGAATCATCCCCGCCGCCACCGTTTCATTGGTTCCCTCGTCGATGAGGACAAAGCTGCCGGTGTGACGATTTTGCCGGTAGCGATCGAAAAACAGCGGTGCGCTGGTCCGTAGCGCAATGCGGCCAATGTCGTTGAGGGTAAATTCCTGGTCATCTTCAATTTTGTGCAGGTTATTGATGTTTACCTTGTATCGCACGTCTTTAACGATCGCCTTCACCTCTTTAGTGGTGTGACGCAGGACGTATTTTCCACGTTGTTGCAGTTTTTTCGACTCGCTGAACCAACAGATCATCGCATCGATGTCCTGGCCGACATCGGGCTGGTTGTTGGGCTTGGCGATGAGGTCGCCACGGCTGATGTCGATGTCGTCTGCCAAGGTTAGGGCGACCGATAATGGCGCGTAGGCTTCGTCAAGCTGGCCGTTGTAGGTTTCGATGCTTTTGACCTTAGAGTTGAATCCGCTGGGTAGAACCGTAACATCATCACCCGGCTTAAACACGCCGCCGGCTACGCGTCCTGCATAACCGCGAAAATCGTGGTATTTGTCGCTATGCGGGCGAATCACCCATTGCACCGGAAATCGCGCATCAACGTGATTTTCGTTCGCGCCAATATAAACAGTCTCCAGGTGATATAAAAGCGGCGGGCCCTGATACCACGGCATTTTGTCGGATTTATCGACGACGTTGTCGCCTTTGAGCGCGCTTATCGGTATAAACGTGACCTCAACCAGGTTTTCCAGCCGCGAAGCGAAGTCTTCGAAGCTTTCCTTGATCTTTTCGAACGGTTCTTCGTCGTAATCCACGAGGTCCATTTTATTGACGGCGACCACGACGTGCTGAATGCGCAGCAAACTAGCGATAAAGGCGTGGCGGCAGGTTTGCTCGATCACGCCTTTGCGCGCATCGACTAACACGATCGCTAAATCCGCGGTGGAGGCGCCTGTAACCATGTTGCGCGTGTATTGTATATGCCCGGGCGTGTCGGCGATGATGAATTTGCGCTTCGGCGTGGCAAAATAGCGGTAAGCGACGTCGATGGTGATGCCTTGCTCGCGTTCGGCGCGCAAACCATCGGTCAGGAGGGCTAGGTCCATGTTTTCATCGCCGCGTTGCTGGGAGACGCGCTCCACGGCTTCGAGTTGGTCTTCAAAAATCGCCTTGGAGTCATATAATAGCCGCCCGATGAGGGTAGATTTGCCGTCATCGACGCTGCCCGCGGTGGTGAACCGCAAGAGGTCCATGTCCAAGTATCCTTTGGTGTCTTCGCTCATGTTGGTTGGGTCGGGTCAGGTCAGTTGGAAAGTTCGCGTTCGATTTCTTCGATGCTAGGCAGCGAGCCGCGTAGTTTTTTGGGTAGGCTATCGACGAGTTGCGTTTGCCACTCGGCCACGCCGATGGGTTTGCTCATGTCGCGCAGGGCGTATTCCACCTTGATGTGGTTGGCGTTGTCTTTGCAGAGTAGGAGGCCGATGGTGGGTTGATCGTCGGCGTGCCGCATCTGGGAATCGACCGCCGAGAGGTAAAAATTCATCTTTCCCGCGTCTTCGGGTTCGAAGCGCCTCATTTTTAGATCGACGACCACGAAGCAGCGCAAGTGCAGGTGGTAGAAGAGCAGGTCGAGATAGAAATCCTCGTCGCCAACCTCAAGCGGAAATTGCCGGCCGACGAAGGCGAATCCGGCGCCCATTTCCAGGAGGAATTGCTGAACGTGCTCGACGAGGCCGCGTTCCAAATCGCGCTCTTTGGCGGATAGACCCAGGGTCAGGAAATCGAACACGTAGGGATCCTTCAGCACTTCCTTGGCCAAGTCCGACTGAGCCGGGGGCAAAGTTTGCTCGAAATTTGTGATCGCCTTGCCGAAGCGCTCGTGCGCGTTGGATTCGATTTGCACGGTCAAAACCGAGCGGCTCCAGCCGTTTTCGAGCGTTTTTTGGACATACCAGAGGCGGGTTTCGGGGTCTTTGATCTTTTGGAGGATGGTTAGATTGGTGCCCCAGGGAATTTGGGCGACAAGCTGTTGCCCACTTCCGAAATTGGGGTAGGCGCGCGCAAAATCGCGCATGGATCGGAGGTTTCTGGCTGAAAAGCCCTTCACTTCCGGAAATTCGGCGATCAAGTCACGAGACAATTGGTCGATGACTTTCGCTCCCCAGCCTTGTTTCTCCATGCCATTGAGAATTTCAGTTCCGACCTGCCAATAGAGAGAAATCAGCTGCGCGTTGGCAGATGCAGCAGCATGCATTTGCGACTCCAAAACCCTTGTTTTGAGATTTCCCAAAAGGGCATCGTAGGCAGTGGTAGAAAGCTCTTGAATCGATGGAGCGCTCATGTTTTTGAACGTGAAATTTCAATTTGGCAACAGCTGTTGCCAAATTCGAGCAAAACGCGTAACTGGCTGGCTTTCAAGTTGTTGGAAATTTGGAAACAGCTGTGGCACAATTTCTGGAAATTAGAAATACCCCTCCTTCTTCCGATCCTCCATCGCCGTTTCCGACCGCTTGTCGTCCGCCCGCGTTCCCCGCTCGGTCTGACGCGCGGCGGCGACTTCTTCGATGATTTTGTCGACCGTGTCGGCGTCCGATTCCACTGCGCCCGTGCAAGTTGCGTCGCCAATGGTGCGGAAACGGACTTTGCGCGTCTCAGCGGTTTCATCGGCGCCCACGGTGATGAAACTGGTCACGGCCAGAAATGTTCCGCCGCGCCCTATCACCTCCCGCTCGTGAGCGAAATAGAGGCTGGGCAGCGGGATTTCCTCCAGCTTAATGTATTGCCACACGTCCATCTCCGTCCAATTGCTCAGCGGGAAGACGCGGAAGTGCTCGCCGTGTTGATGGCGGCCGTTGAAGATGTTCCACAACTCCGGGCGCTGATTTTTCGGGTCCCACTGGCCGAAATCGTCGCGATGCGAAAAAAAGCGTTCCTTGGCTCGCGCTTTTTCCTCATCGCGCCGGCCGCCGCCTAACGCCGCGTCGTATTCGTGCTCCTCCAGCGTCTCCAGCAAGGTGGTGGTTTGGAGCCGGTTACGACTCGCGTTAGGCCCTTTCTCCTCAGTCACCTTTCCGTCGTCGATCGATTTCTGCACGCTGCCGACCACAAGCCGGGCACCGAGTTCCTCCACGAATTTGTCGCGATAGGTCATGGTTTCGTCGAAATTGTGACCGGTATCGATGTGGACCAGCGGGAAGGGCAATTTGGCCGGGTGAAACGCCTTGCGCGCGAGGTGCGCCATGACGATCGAGTCCTTGCCGCCGCTGAAGAGCAACGCGGGTTTCTCGAATTGGGCCGCGGTTTCGCGCAAGACGAAAATCGCCTCGGCTTCGAGCTGATTGAGGTGGGTGACGGTGTAGCCGTGCATTGCGAGAAGTTTTAAGTTTTCAGTTTCAAGTTTTAAGTGTGATGCGTGGACGGACGTTGCCTAGCAATTGCTCCAGCGATTCCTCCACGTCAGCCCCTTCGGTGTCGATGAGCAAATCCGGGTTCTCCGGCTCTTCAAAGCTCGAATCCTTTCCGGTGAATTGCTTTACCTCGCCGGCTTTGACTTTGGCGTAGAGACCTTTGGGATCGCGCTTAGCGCAGGTCTCGAAACTGGCGCGAACGTAGACTTCCAGGAAGTCATCCGCGCCAACAATCGCGCGCGCATTTTCGCGCAATTCGATCAGCGGCGTGATGAACGAGGCGATCGTCACCACCCCGGCATTGGCGAACAACTTGGCCACTTCCGCGATGCGCCGAATGTTCTCCGTGCGATCCTCATCGCTGAAACCCAGGTTCGCGTTCAAACCCGTGCGAATGTTGTCGCCATCCAGGATTTGGGTGAAAAATCCCGACTCGGCGAGTTTTTGTTCCATAGCGATGGCCAGCGTCGATTTTCCGGATCCGGACAGGCCGTAAAGCCACACAACCAGGCCGCGTTGGCCTAACCGGGTCTCCTTAGCCTCGCGCCCTAACATGCGGTCGAAAACGGGGTGAATGTGTTCGTTGGACGTCATGGGCTCAGATCATATAGTCGCCGGCATCCGCGGCGTTTTCCGTATCTTCGTGCAGCCCGCATTCGCGCTTGAGGCCGAAAAATCTGGCATCGTTAGGGTCATCGACATCGGTCAGCTTGTGAGAGGTGTGCCAATCGCCGATCGAAACGTAGCCTTCTTCCCAAAGCGGGTGGTAAGGCAATTTGTGCTTGGTCAGGTAGTCAAAAACGTCGCGGTCGGTCCAGTCGATAATCGGATGAACGCGCAGCAGGCCATTCTTCACGCCAAGCACTTCCATTTGGCCGCGAACGTCGCTTTGATCGTGCCGCACGCCGGAAATCCAGGCTTTCGCGCCTAATTCGGCCAAGGCGCGGTTCATGGGCTCCACCTTGTTCATGGTGTTGTATTGCTCGATGCCGGCCACGCCGTTTTCCCACAATTTTCCGTAGCGGCGCTCCTGCCAGGCGGGACTCATTTCAGCGCGGTAAACTTTCAGATTCAAATCCAGCCGCGTCGTCAGGGCATCGATGAAATCGTAGGTTTCCGGGAAAAGGTAGCCGGTGTCGATGAGGATGACGGGGATGTCCGGAAGCTGCCGGGTTGCCAGATGCAGGCTGACGGCGGATTGCGCGCCAAAACTGGAGGAAACCACGCACTTGCCGGGAAATTGCTCCAACGTCCAGGTTGTGCGTTCCTCAGCCGACAATTTCTGCAATTTGTTGCCGATTTCCTGGAGATCGAGCGCTCGCCGGGTGCGTTTTTTGGACGCGGCGCGGCGAACCGGAGCCTTACGGCCGGCAACGGCGATTTTCTTCTTGGAAGCCGATTTTTTGGCGGTGGAAGCCATGTGAACGCGCGGAATTCTCTATTTCCCTATCGGTTTAGTCGAGTTTTTCTCGACGACGCTTACCTTCCGGGATCACTTTGCCGCGTCAACCGGATTTTTGCACCTTTTGACTTTGATCTCCGGGAGATTGGCGGGCAAGGAGTCAACATCGTGCCAGACGCTTCCACACCACCTTCACCCGCCGCCCAATACCTCTCCCGGTGCCGCGACCTCATTGCAACCTGCGAGTCCCAAATCGATGAAATTCGCCAAGCCGCCGACTGGTTTGCCGAAACCATCCTGGCCGGGCAAATGGTCCACCTCTTCGGCTCCGGCCACTCGCGCATCATGGTGGAGGAAATGTGGCCGCGCTACGGCTCGTTTCCCGGATTTAACCCCATTGTTGAGCTATCCCTCACCTTCCACAACCCCGTCGTGGGCCCAAACGGCCAACGCCAGGCCATGTTTCTGGAAAACGTGCCCGGGTTCGCCGCCCGCATCCTGCGCAACTTTGAGCTGAAAACCGGCGACAGCGCCTTGGTGGTGTCCTCCAGCGGGTGCAATCTGGTGCCGGTGGAAATGGCCGAGGAATTTCAACGCCGCGGCGTCCGAGTCGTCGCCATCCTCAGTCGCGAGCACTCCGCAGTCAGCGCCAGCAAACGCGCCGACGGCAAAAAACTCAGCGATTTCGCCGATTTGGTGCTCGACACCGGGGCTCCCGCCGGCGACGCCATGGTGAAGCTGGAAAACCTGGAAACGCCGGTTTCGCCGGGCTCCACCGTTGGAGGCGCGATGCTGGTCAACGCGATCAAGGCGGAGGTGGCCGAACGCCTGGTGCAAGCCGGCCAGCCGCCCAAAGTGCTAACCGCCGCCACCGTCATCGGCGCGGAAAAAGCCGCGGAACTGTTCGAAGCGGCTTACGACGAGCATGGGAGGCGTTTGGCGAGGTACTTTGCGGAATTGGGGATCTGACGGGGGAGCCTAAGCCAAGCCAAGTCAAAAGGTTAGGTTTTGAGCCAGAGCTAACCTGACCCGAGCCGCTGCAAAAACCAGTCAGCCATGGTGGCGTAGAGCGGCATGGGAGTCACCAAAATTCGGGTGTGATCGCCGCCCGGCACAGGAACCCAGGTTTTTTCCAGGCTGGCGAATCCATCGAACAAATTTCGGCCCCGCACTGTGGCGAAAAGACGGTCGGCGTCGCCATGCACGACCATGGCGGGAATGGTCACTTCGTTTGCCCAAACCGCTGGGTTCACCGACTTGGAAATCGGCCCATCGCGCCAAATCATCGCTCGCCGGACTGCCGCGCCAAAAACCGTTCCGACGCGCCCCAAACGCCGCCTGCTTTGTTCGGAGATGACGGTGTCCAGCCGGTCGAACGAACACACCACGATCACCGTCCGCCATTGGCCTGAGCGGGCCGCGCTCACCGCGTAGGCGCCACCCATGGACATGCCCCACAAGGCGCAAGGCTCGCCATCCAAACCTAACTCAGCCAGCACGTTTTGCGGAATCGCCGCCTCAAACTCCGTCGAACCAAATTTCGCCGCGGACAGGGGGCTCTCGCCGTGAGCCGGGAGATCGAGCAAGATGCAGCGAAACCCCGCGGCGCAAAACCGTTCGGCAACCGGCAGCAGGTCTTCTTTGCGCCCCTTTCGGCCGTGAAGCAGGACCAGGTTTCCGGAAATTTCGCCGTACGGGCGGAGTTGGCGCCCGCGCTCGGCCAACTGCCGCCGAACGATCCGTCCACGCTCGCCGGGGCCAGCCGAGGGGGCGGGTTCCACGATCAACACCGGCACTTTTTCGTCCAGGCACGCGATTGGTTCGATTGTGATTCCGTGCGCTTCGGGTTGGCTCAACCATTCGTGGTGATAGGCCTGCAACGCGCGTTTTGGCGGCGAAATCACCTGGCCGGCGGTCGTCCAAACGATGGCGCCCAGAATCAGCGCGATTCCACCCGTGACGGCGGCAAGCAGCTTCAGAAGACGCAACATTCCAGGGGTTACGATCGTTTTGGCCGGCGTCTTTCAGGCCCATCCTGGTGTGGTGGCGTTTTAAAGGTGGCGCGAGTTCTCGCCGGGCCGATTTGGGGTCCGCCAGCCCTGTCAGACGGGAAAATCTTTGCGCTGAACAAAAACGGAGACCTGGGTCGTTGGCAAATCGCCAAGTAGAAGAAGTCGGACCGCCCTTAATGTCGCGTAATCGCCTCGCTCAAATTCAACACCGCGCGCGCCATCATCGTCATCGCCGCGAGTTCGACCGGATCGACATCATCTGGCGCGGGCGATGCCCCTACCGCGAGCAATTTGGTGGCTTCGTCAGGATTTTCGCGTAGCGCCGCGGCCTCAGCTTGCGCAAACTCCCGCATCAGCCGCATCTCACTCTCACCCGGTTCGCGAGCCAGCACGACACGGTAGGCCAGCCGAATCCGTTCGTCCACGCCCTCACACTCGCGCAACAACCGCACCGCCAGTTGCCGCGCCGCTTCGACAAATTGCGGGTCGTGCAGCAGAACCAATGCCTGCAACGGCGTGTTGGTCACCGACCGGCTGAAGGTGCAAACTTCCCGATTCGGCGCATCAAAGGTAGCCATCATCGGGTGATGCGCGGCGCGTTTCCAAATGGTGTAGAGCCCGCGGCGATAGAGCCCGTCGCCAGCGTCTGCCTGGTAAACCTGCTGAAAATTCTTGCGGTTGGTCAGCTCCTTCCACAATCCCGGCGGCTGATACGGTTTGACGCTGGGGCCGCCGATTTTTGGGCTTAGCAGGCCGGAAACCGCCAACGCGTTATCGCGAACCATCTCCGCCGACATCCGTTGCCGCGGGCCACGCGCCAAGAGTCGATTCTCCGGATCACGAGTCAACAATGCCGCGCTGGTGTCCGAGCTTTGGCGGTAGGTTGACGATGTGAGGATCAGCTTCAACAGCGCCTTGGTGTCCCAGCCCGATTCCATGAACTCGACCGCCAACCAGTCCAGCAGCTGCTGGTGCGACGGCCACTCGGCTTGCGAGCCGAAATCGTTGACCGTCTTCACGATGCCCACGCCAAAAACCTGATGCCAGAGCCGATTGACCGCCACGCGCGCCGTCAGCGGATGCTCGCGCGAGGTCATCCACTGTGCTAAGCCGAGCCGGTTGCGCGGCGCGCCATCGGGAAGTCGCGGTAGGTTCTCTGGGACGCCGGCTTCGACCTTTTCACCGCGCTTGTCGTACTGGCCACGCTCCAAAACGAAGGTCTCGCGGGGTAGAGCATCGCTCATGATCATCGTCATGGGAATCGCCGCCTCAATCTCAGCACGCTGGGTTTCGAGCTTTGTCAGGGTAGCGGCGAGATCGGCGAATTCCGGCTGCTGCTCGCGAAACGCGCGCTTGATTTTCCCGGCCTCGGCCCCACTCCGTTTCGCCGCTGGCTTAGCAGCGATCGCCTGGACGTCCGCCGCGCTGCTGGCCGGATTTGGCAGCGCCGTCACCGAAATTCGCGTGCGCCCGAAGCTGTGCTTGGCGTAGCCGGTCTCGAACCGGAGCGAAAATCGCAGCCTAACATCCGCCTCCGCGGTAAACGGTTCCTTCAGCTCCATCACGATCCAGTGATCGGCATGGTTGCGGTTGCCGTCAAAGGACCATCCCGCGTCGGGGAAGCGATGAATCGCGCTCTTGGCGGGGTAACCTTGCTGCTCGTAATCCGCCTTGGCCACCGTAACGCGGAGCGGTTTCTCAGCATCGCCGGCAAAAACTTCTGCACATGTTAGGACGGCGTTTCCGTTGCTCGACCGGCCCGGTCCACCACCGGCCATCGACTCATGGGTCAACGCCTCGACGCGAAAACCGGTCAGCGTCTCGCCAGCGGGTAACGTCGCGGTAAACTCGTAAATATCGCGCGCCGGCGCCTTGCCCGAGACGAGAACCGACTGGTCCTCCAGCAGCGTCATCGTCGCCCCGCCGGCCGATTTCATCGTCAGCGGCCTAACCGGCGTCCACGGATCGGCGAGCGCTGCTTCCCAGTTCGCCTGGCGTTCGTCTAGCTTCGAATCCGCCTTCATCAGCGTCGCCATCGCGGTTTTTTGCTCCGCTTCGATCTTGGCCAACGTGGTAGCCTGCTCGTGAGTCGGCGCGGGAATCGCGGGCGGCGCAGACAGCGGCTTGCCGCCGACAAACCCCTTTTCCGGCAGGTGGTTGAAAAACGCGAACAGCTGATAGAAATCCTTCTGCGACACCGGATCGAACTTGTGATCGTGACAACGCGCACACTCTAACGTGAGCCCCAAAAACACCGTGCCCATCGTCGTGACGCGGTCGGAAACGTAGCTCACGCGGTATTCCTCGTCGATCACACCGCCCTCGATCGTGAAGGGATGATTGCGGTTAAAACCGGTGGCGATTTGCTGATCCAAAGTCGCGTTCGGCAGCAAGTCCCCCGCCAGCTGCCAAGTCACAAATTCGTCGTAAGGCTGGTTCGCGTTGTAACTCTCGATCACCCAATCGCGCCAACGCCACATGGTGCGGAACCAATCGTACTGGTAACCGCTGGTATCGGCATACCGCGCCGCATCCATCCACTCCGCCGCCATCCGCTCGCCATAACGATTCGAACTCAGCAACCGATCGACCGCTTTTTCATACGCATCCGGCGATTTGTCTGCCAAAAACGCATCCAACTCCTCAATGGTCGGCGGCAGACCTGTGACGTCGAAACTAAGCCGACGAAGCAACGTCCCCCGATCGGCCTCCGGCGAAGGAGCGATGCCCTCACGCTCTAACTTTGCCAAAACGAAGTGGTCGATCCCATTTCGCGCCCATTTCGCGTTCTTCACCTCCGGCAACGCAGGCCGATCCGCCCTGACAAACGTCCAAAGATCCTGGTAACTCGCGCCCTGCTCGATCCAACGCTGCAGCAGGTCGATTTCCGCCGCGGTAAAGCCCGGCAACTTGGAATCCGGCGGCGGCATGACGTCATCCTCGTCATCGGTGGTGATGCGATAGAACAACTCGCTCTTGTCCGGATCGCCGGGAACGACCGTGAAAAGAGTGCCGTCGTCATCCAGCGGCGCCATCGCGCCCTCTCGCGTGTCCAATCGCAGCCCGGCCTTGCGTTTTTTGTGATCGGGCCCGTGACAATGGAAACAGCGATCCGAGAGCAGCGGCCGGATATCGCGGCTGAAGTCGATGGTCTCCTCAGCCGTGGCGGGAGCAAGGAGAAGCGCGGCGAGAAATAATTGGGAAGGGCGGAGCATGGGCGAATGAACGAAAACTCCGCGCGAAAGGCAAGTGGTTACATGCATGGTGAGGTGTCCCATGCGAATCAAGGCTCTCCCTGTCGCGAAACATCCGCGCTCTCGGCTCTGGCAAGAAGGTGGGTCAGCTTGATCAAGAGGATACGAAAATACCGAGTTTGGACCGGCTTTTTGTCATCCGGCGGTCGGAAAATGCCCTCAATCGCGCAAAACGATTGGCAAGCTGAGCTTACCTTCCTAAAACTGTCCTATGACTCACCTGCTATCGTTTCTGCTGCTGATCGCCGCCCAAGCTTCTTCCGCGAATCCCCGGGAGGCTCCGGATCTCAATCCGGTGACAGCCAAGCCTAACGCGGCTCATCAGCCGGTGACCTTGGTTCGCGATGGGAAGGCGCTCGGTCCGATCGTGGTGATGCACAAAGCCGCCGGCGCCCGCGACCTGCAAACCTACATTCGCAAAGCGACCGGCGTGGAATTGCGGATCGTCGAGAACAAGCTGGCGAAGCCTGCGATCGTGCTCGGCGATTGCCCGGAAGCAGCCGCCCTTGGCCTGGATTCCTCCAAAATGCCGCCGGAAGGTTTCGCGATTCGCACCACGGCCGACCACGTCTTCATCGTCGGCGCGAACACGGCAAAAACCGGCAACGGCCAGCTCTGGGGCGCCTACGAATTCCTGGAGCGATTCGTGGGAATGCGTTGGTATTTTCCGCGCGCCACCGAGGATGGTTCGGAAATCGGCCAGTCTATTCCGAAGCTCACCGAGTTGGCGGTTCCGTCCGTCTGGATCGAGGACGCGCCTGCGTTTCGGCTTCGTGAAATCTGGCCGCCGATGTCGAATCCGTGGCAGGGCTCGGGAATCATGTTAGGGCCGATCCAGACCTTCCTGCGCGGCGGTAATTCGTGGCCTGTCAGGATCAAAGTCCACGCGCCGGATTGGAGCCGTGACGAAGCGTTGAAGCAGAGCCGGCCGGAGGTCTTTCAGCTTCGTGAAGACGGTTCGCGGCAGTTTAATGTGCTGTGCTACGGCAATCCCCGGACGCTGGAAACTTACCTGGAAGGCGTGGCCAATTTCGTCGCTGGGAAGAAACCGGTTTACGCGCCAATTTCTCCCGCGAAGGCGATCACGGTCTCGCCGGCGGACGTGGAGCTGGCGTGTTACTGCGCGGATTGCCGCAAGCTTTGGGACGATCGCGGCGGCCAATACGGGGGCGCTTCCAAGGTGATGGCCAGTTTTGTCGACCGGTTAGGGCGCGAGGTCGAGAAACGCTGGCCGGAGGTGGATTTTACCGTGATTTATCTGCCCTACCTGAACTACACGGCCGCGCCGGACGGCTACAAATTTTCGGGAAACGTCGAGGTTCAAATCGCGGGCATGCCGGGCCTCGCGGCTTACAAGGAGCCGGCGATTCGTGAGGCCGAGCAGCGAAATATCGACCGCTGGGCGGAGATCAGCGACCGCAAAATCCAGAACTGGCATTACTCCGCCTGGCCGGCGAACAAAACCAAGGCCGCCTATCACTATCCCCACGTCGCCAAGCGGTTTTATCTCGAAAACCGCGACAAAACGATCGGCACGTTCATCAACGGCGAGTACAACCACTGGCCTCGGCAACACATCAGCCTGTATTGCTGGCAAAAGGTGCTTTGGAACCCGGAATTCGACGTGGATGCCGCGATCGACGAATTCTGCAAACGCATGTTCGGTTCGGCGTCGGCGACGATGCGCGAGTTGGTTGGTTTGCAAATCGACGGCTGGGAGAAAAGCACCTGGCCCGGCGGGCGATTTTCACCGAAGGGGATCTACGAAGCGAGTTTTCCGGAAGCGCGCGTGGCGCGGATTCGCGAGCTTTTCGCCCAAGCTCGAAAGCAGGCCGCGGGCGACGAATTGGTGACTGCCCGGCTGGATTACTACGAACCGGCGCTGCTGGAATTCTACGAAGAGGCGGAAATCATGGCGGGCCGCGGGTTCAAGCCACTGATCGCGCAAAAAGCCGGCGAAAACCCCAAGCTGGACGGGAAATTGGACGATCCGGAGTGGGAACGCGCCGCGCCGAATGCCTTCGTCCAAGCCACCGGCAAGACCAAGGGCGATCCGGCCCGCTACCCAACCGAACTGCGCGCGGTTTGGACGCTCGACGGCATCACTTTTGGCTTCCATATGCACGAGCCGACGCCGAATTTGCTCGAAACCAAACACGGCGGCCACGACAATGGCGAGGTCTGGTGGGACGATTGCGTCGAGCTTTTCATCGATGTCACCGGCAAGAACGAAGGCGAATTCTACCAGTTCATCGTGAACCCGGACATCGCTTTCTGGGATTCCAAGATGAAGGACACCACCTGGGAATGCCCGGGTTTTGCCGCCGCGGCGCATCGTGGTGAGGATTTCTGGAGCTTGGAGGTTTTCCTGCCGTATGCCGCGTTCTCCGACGCTTTGGTTCCCGGTTCCGGCACGAATACGGTCTGGACCGGAAATTTCACCCGCCACCGGGTCGCCGACAAAGGTCTGAAATCGGACAAACCGCCGCAGGAAGGCAGCGTGCGCGAATATCAGCGCATGAACACAACCGGCGCCGCCACCAGCGCGAATTTGGCGGACTTTGCCGAGATTCGGTTCGTCGAATGAGCTGAGTTGCAGGCTAGGAGTTGCCGGTCGTCTCCGCTCGCTCGATTGCGACTAAAAACGGGGCTTCTTTGCGCGAATTCAGCGCTTCGTAGCGCATGACGCGGAATTTAGCGGCATCCAGCTTGCGGCAAAACGCCACCACCGCATCCGCCTCCTCGCGTCCGCCGCCGTGGCCGGTGTAGAGGACCAGCGTGACGATTCCACCAGGCAAAAGCAGGCCTAACACAGCCACCAATGCGGCAATCGTCGTTTCCGGGCGCGTTTTCACGGTTTTGTCGCTGCCAGGCAGGTAACCCAGGTTGAACGTGACCGCCCGGACGGGTTCGGCCACGTGGTTTGCCAGGTTTTCGTGCCCGTCCAGGATAAGTTGGGTTTTGGCGCGAAAGTCTCCAACGTGCAGTTTTTTAGCCGTCGCCTCCAGAGCGGTCTGTTGCACGTCAATAGCGAAAACGTGGCCACTTTCTCCCACCAAACCCGCCAGAAACGCGGTGTCGTGGCCGTTGCCGGCAGTGGCGTCGATAACGGTGTCGCCAGGCCGGATGCGTTGGGCAATCCAGCGGTGGGCTTGCTCGGTTGCGCGCGGGAAGTTGTGGCTCGGCGTTTCGGGCATGGCGGGAATCCAGCCTGCCTTGGGGTGAATTACAAGTTTTGTCCCTTGGACTTGGACTCTTGGAGTGCTAAGCGCAGTTTGGCTAGGAAAACTGTTGCGCCATCCGTTGAGGTCGAGCCTTGTGATTGGATGCGGCTCGACGGCAAAACCATCATCGTCACCGGCTCGACGACCGGCATCGGCAAGGCCATTGCGCGCGCCTGCATCGCGGAAGGGGCCAACGTGTTGATTCACGGGCTGGAACCGGATTTGGGCGAACAGGCGATCGAGGATCTCAACCCCGAGCGGAGCCAGGTTTCGCTGCTCATCCAGGATTTGACCGAGACCGGCGCACCGCAAAAAATCGTGCAAACCGCGCTGGATGAATTCGGGCGCTTTGACGCGCTGGTCAACAACGCGGCGTGGGTCGGCACGGGCAACCTTCAGGACACGGACGAGGCGAAATTCGACATGGTCATGGCCACCAACGCCAAGGCCCCGTTTTTCCTCATCCAGGCGGCGTTGCCCCACCTGGCCGAGCGCAAGGGCTGCGTGCTGAACATCGGCTCGGTCAACGCAAATTGCGGCGAGCCGGAACTGCTGCCCTACTCCATGTCCAAGGGCGCGTTGCAGACCATGACGCGCAATTTAGGCGACACCCTGCACCGCGAATTCGGCGTGCGGGTCAACCAGATCAATCCCGGCTGGATTTTGACCGAAAACGAGCGTGCCAGGAAGCACGAGCAAGGCATGGCGGAAGATTGGCCGGCGGATTTGCCCGCCATGTTTGCCCCCGCCAAGCGAATCTTCGACCCCGCGGAAATCGCCGCCGCCGCGGTCTATTTTTTGAGCGACGAATCCGGCCCGGTAAGCGGCTCGGTGCTGGAAATCGAGCAATACCCCATGATCGGCCGCAACCCACCGAAATTGTGAACTTTGTGGGTTGTTCTTTGTGCTTTGTGCTTGGTTCTTTGTTGACCTGGCAATCCTCACAAAGCACAAAGCACAAAGCACAAAGAACAAGGAACAAGGAACAAGGAACAAAGCACAACGAACAAGGAACAAAGCACAAAAATCCCCCATGCTCCCCATCCTCTCCAACCCCATCGGCCTTTGGGCGCTGGCCGGCATACCGGTCATCCTGCTGATCCACTTTCTGCAGCGTCAGAGCCAGGAGATCACCATTTCCACGCTCTTTTTGCTGGAACAGATGCAGCGCGAGAGCGTGGAGGGGCGCAAATTCGAGCGCATCCGCTCCTCCGTGCCGCTTTGGCTGCAGTTGCTGATGGTTTTGCTCCTAACCTGGTTGCTGGTCCAGCCTCGCTGGCTGCGGAGCGATTCCGTGCAACCGTTGGCGGTGGTTTTGGATAATTCCGCGTCGATGACCGCTTTTGAGGAGGAGGCCAAGGAGCAATTGTTGGCCGAGCTGGGCAAACTTTCGTCTTCCGTGGCGCGAACGGAATTTTACGTCATCGAGTCCTCACTTTCCGCGGGCAACCTCTACCGCGGCACGGATCTGGAAGAGCTGAAAACGGCCCTGGACGCCTGGAATCCGGTCATCGGCGAGCACGAGTTCGAACCGGCGTTGCGCGTGGCCCGAAACCTGGTGGGCCGCGACGGAGTGGTGGTGCTGGTGACCGATCACGTGACCGAGCGGCTCCCGTTCAACGCCACCTTGCTCGCCACCGGCAGCCGCAAGCCGAACCTGGGTTTTGCCGGCCTGCGGGTCAGCGAAGCCGATGGCGCGCCGCGCTGGACGGCCATCATCCGCAACTACCACGATGAGCCGGTGCAGCGCCAGTGGTTCCTGGCCAGCGGCAGCCAGCGATCCGCGCCGCAGACCATCACCCTTGCGCCGGGCGAAATTCGGTCCATCGAGGGGCCATTTCCCAGCGAAACGCAGTTTTGCACCCTCCACCTGGCGGCCGACGCGTTTACGCCGGACGACGTGTTGCCGATGGTGCGCCCGCAACCGCGCACGTTGAACCTGACCTCCACCGTGGTCCCGGAACTGGAGCAGGAAGCCACGCAGGTTGCCGGTTCCATCCAATTTTCCCGCGTTTTGGAGCCGGATAGCGAAACGGCGCCGGACATCATCCTGGCCAGCTACAACCCCATTGCGCCGCTCTTGCCGCCGGGCAACGCCGTGGTGTTTCTGGAGCATCGCATCAAGCAAAACCGCGTCGTCACCGGCCGGCTCATCGCCGAGAATCATCCGCTGATCGAGCACCTGAACTGGGACCCGCTCATCGTGCGGCGTTCGCTGCAAATTCCGCGCCGGGAGGCGGACACCGTGTTGCTTTGGCAGGACGCTCACCCGCTCATCATGTTGCGCGAAGCGGAGGGGATCCGCCAGTTGCTCTTCAACTTTGACCTGGCCGGCTCCAACGCGCTGAAATTGCCCGCGTTCATCGTGCTCATCCACCGCTTTGCCGAGGAAATTCGCAAGCAAAAGCCGGTGCTGGAGCGCAAGGTGCTGGAAACCGGCCAACCGCTGGATTTGCACCTCCCTCCGCAAGCCGAACCCGCGCCGCTGCGCATCGCCTTCCGCTCCTGGGACGGCGCAAACAACTTCGAGATTGAGGCGCCTCACGACGACGCCGCCCGGCAACGCGCGCCCATTTACCCGGGCTACGTCACCGTGCGCCACGGCGACCAAGCCATCCTGGAAGCCTCCACGTTTTTCGCCGACACGCGGGAGGCGGATTTGAGCCGCGCCGCCTCTGACAATCAGCTGGACGGCGCGGAAAAATCGCTGGTCGCCCGCCACACGGAGGAAGACATCAACTGGGCGGTCTGGGTCTTGCTGCTGGCCTTGGTTTTGGTGCTGAGCTGGGGCTGGATCGCCTGGCGTCAGGCTCGCGTGCAAGCCGGTGCGCAGGAATTGGCGGTGGCTGGGGGGTGAAGGCCCGGATTTGGCCAAAATTCGCCAACGACGTCTCTGCGCAGCCACCGGTGCTGGGCGGATGCCTGCTGAGACCCGCTATCCACTAACACATGCAGGGGCACCCTGCCAGACCATTGGACGGACCTCCAATTTTCTGTTTCATTCAATCCGTCATGTCAGCCGTAGTCGATCAAGTTTTCAACCAAGCCCAGAAGCTCAGCGCCGATGAGCGCGAAGAACTAGTGCTTCGCCTCGCCCGGCTCGACGACGAACCCAGGCTTCCCGCCGACGAACACCCGCAGATCACGGCCACTTTGCAATCTCGTGTTGCCGGCCCCTTCCTTCCCTTAAACACCGAAGACGACTGGAACGACTTCGACGCCCGCATCAAGACCAAGGCCGGGCAGCTTCGTAAACAGCCCCAGCATTGGGATAATCGCCCGGGTGTGACCGAAGCTGAGTGTCGCGTAGCGACAAAGTATGTTAGCCGTGGGTTTGAACCCACGGAAAGGCGGGCCGATGATGCGTCGCGTAGCGACCGCTTAGTTAGTTAGGCTTAGGTCTGTCCAATTTTCCCCGCGTAACCGGTCGCTACGCGACGGATAAGCACTGGTACGTCGCATCCGTGGGTTGAAACCCACGGCTAACCTATTTTGTCGCTACGCGACATTCAGCTCCGGTCACACCCAATCGCCCCGAAAATGGCCCTTCATGATGAACCGTCTCGTCGTCGCCACACACAACGCCCACAAAACCGCCGAAATTCGGGAACTCCTGGCCGGCCGGTTTGCTGAAATCATCGACCTCACCGCCTTTCCGGATATTTCGCCCGCGATTGAGGATGGGGCCACCTTTGAAGCCAACGCCCGGATCAAAGCCTTGCATGCCGCCAAGGCCCTGCCCGGCGCAACCGTGCTGGCGGACGACTCCGGATTGGAAGTCGATGCCTTGGACGGCGAGCCCGGAGTCTACTCCGCCCGATATGCGGGTGAGGGCGCCAGCGACGCCGAAAACCGCGCCAAACTGCTGAACGCGCTCGGTCCGGCCGAAGCACGCTCGGCGCGATTTCGCTGTGTGTTAGTCCTGGCGCACGGCGAACGAGTTCTCCAAGTTTGCGAAGGCGCCGTGGAAGGCGAAATCGCCCGCCAAGAGCGCGGAACAAACGGGTTTGGCTACGACCCCATTTTCATCCCGCAAGGTCACACCGAAACCTTCGGCCAATTGCCCCAAGCCACCAAGCAATCGATCGGTCACCGCGCCCGCGCGTTGGCGAAGCTTGTCGATGGGTGACAATCGAATGCGGGACAACCGAATGCTGACGGCAAAAGAGGGACCGTACTCAAAAAAAAAATGGCCATTCGCCTGTCTGTCGCCCTCAGCCCCGGGTTTCGCACGGATTCATTCCGTTGCCCCCATTCGTTTGCCACTTCCAATCAACTGGCCGCGATTGGAGCCTCCCATTTTGCGCCAGATTCAAGGAGTGGGGACACTCTTGTCCCCCGCGCAGGTCCGACGAACGCGACAGGAGTGTCGCGGCTCCTTGAAATGAAACTCAAGGCGCAGTCGCCCCAATCTTCCACTCTAGCGTCGCAAAATGCCCCAAGCCACCAAGCAATCGATCGGCCACCGCGCCCGCGCGTTGGCGAAGCTTGTCGATGGGGGGACAGACGAATGCGGGACAATCGAATGCTGACGGCGAAAGAGGGACCTTCCTCAAAAAAATGGCCATTCGCCTGTCTGTCGCCCTCAGCCCCGGGTTTCGCACGGATTCATTCCGTTGCCCCCATTCGTTTGCCACTTCCAATCAACTGGCCGCGATTTTGGAGCCTCCCATTTTGCGCCAGCTTCAAGGAGTGGGGACACTCTTGTCCCCCGCGCAGGTCCGACGAACGCGACAGGCAAATTGCCCCAAGACACCAAGCAATCGATCGGTCACCGCGCCCGCGCGTTGGCGAAGCTTGTCGATGGGTGACAATCGAATGCGGGACAACCGAATGCTGACGGCGAAAGAGGGACCTTCCTCAAAAAAATGGCCATTCGCCTGTCTGTCGCCCTTCAGCCCCGGGTATCGCACGCATTCATTCCGTTGCCCCCATTCGTTTGCCACGCCCCCCGAGTTCACTGGTTCACCGGCTCGGGTTGGGCTGGTGGCGCGGTGGGGGCGGGCGGGGTTTGCGCGTCCTTCTGCTTCGCGCGGGCTTCCTCCAGGGCCTTGCGGATCGCCTCCTGGTTTGGACCTTCCAACTCCAACGCCTTCTCATACGCCTCGATTGCCTTGGCAAACTGCCCCGCCTTGGCCAAAGCTTTACCACGAAAGTAAAACGAGCCATCCCAATCCGGCAAGACCTGCAACAACGCGGCGCTCGCCTCCAGGGGCGAGGGATTCGGCACTCTCATCCTCGGATTGGAGCGTGAGGGACATCACCTTGGGTCAATCCACCCACCAATCGCCCGATTCGGCGCGTTCCTCATGTGTGGTGAAGCGATAACGATAGCGCGTGATGCTAATCGCACGCGGCGGAGCATCGGGAAACGGGTTGTGTGGCGCAGCAACTCCGGCCATCCGCGGGATTCGCAGGAATCCAACTTTTTTCCAGGGAGGGCGTAACCATTTTTGCATTTGGGGAAGAGGAGAGCTGAACCCTCAAATCCTCGATCCTCATGAATGTGAATCCTGACCTCTCTGAACTCCGCTCCCGCCTCAACTCCATGATCCTGTCTCCGTCCACCGTGGCACGGCTGATCGAACACGCCAGAACGCGCTTCCCCGGCTTCTCCGAAGCTGAGCTGATCGACTTGGTCATCACCGAATTGGAGCGTGACAATCTGAGGTGGAAGTGAAGAATAACGTTAGTCAACCGCAAGCTCCAAGCACCATGTCCGACGAAATCCGTCCCATCGCCCAAACCGGCGCCGAATTCCCCTCCACTTCCTGGACCTTGGTCCGGCAAGCTCAAACCCGGCAACCCTCCCAGGCATTCGAAGCCGTGAGCCAGCTCTGCGACGCCTACTGGTCCCCGCTTTACTCGTTTCTCCGCTTCCAGGGAGATCCACCCGCCGACGCCGCCGACTGCGTCCAGGATTTCTTCGCCTCCGTGGCGCGCAACGGATTTCCGCGCGTCGAGCGGCCAGACGAACTGGAGCATCCGGATCAGGGCGCCAAGCTGCGTTCGTTTCTGCTCCAGGCGCTCAAACGGCACCGCGCCAGAGCCTGGAACAGGGAACACGCCCTGAAACGTGGCGGCCACCAGCCCAAAATCTCCATCGACCGGGAAATCGCCGAAGGCCGCTTTCAGGACATCGAGGCGGACGGACTCAATCCCGAAGAAGCCTACGACCGGGCCTGGGCCCTAACCATCATCGACGGCGCGATGAACCGGCTCCAAGATTGGTTCGAAAACCAGGGCCGGGCCCGGGAATACGAGGTGCTGAAGCAGTTTCTCTCCTGGAACAGTGGCGAAATCACCCAGGCTCAGGCTGCCCAGCAGCTCGGCTGCAAAGAAAACAAGGTCAAGCAGGACGTCCACCGGATGCGCGCCCGGTTTCGCAAATGTTTGGAAGCCGAGATCGCGCAAACCCTGGAAACAGAGTCCGAGGATGACGCCGGTCAGGAATTGGAGCATCTGTTGGAAGTTCTGGGTTAACCATTCAATCAACCAGCCAGGGAAATGAAGGAGGAAGCCAAACCAAACACCTGTCCGGAATGCGGCGGAAAGCTTCCGGGCAACGATCCGAACCAGCCCTGCCGCAAATGCGCCCTCAAGGTGGCGATGCTCCAGTCCCGCGCCACGCTGGACACCACTCAAATCATGCCGGGCGACAGTTCGAACCCAAAACCGGAACCCGATGACCGCGACGGCCGGCCGCGATACCAAATCGGCAATCTTCTGGCTCGCGGCGGCATGGGCAGAGTGCTCGACGCCCGGGAAGTGCCCGTGGGCCGAAGGGTGGCCATGAAAGTCATCCACGACGAATTCAACCGCCATCCCAGCGTGCGACAACGATTCGTCGAGGAAGCCCAAATCACCGGCCAGCTGGAGCATCCCTCCATCGTTCCCATGCACGACCGCGGCATCGACGGAGAAGGCAACGAATTCTACACCATGAAACTGGTGGAGGGCCTGACGCTGGCGCAAATCCTCAACCGGCTCGCCACCCAAATCCGGGATGGCCGGAGCAACAACAAACCCGACTTTATCGCGCGGTTTCCACTCATCCGGCTCCTCACCATTTTCCAGAAAATCTGCGACGCCGTCGCCTTCGCCCATTCCCGCGGGGTGATTCACCGCGATCTCAAACCGGCCAATGTCATGGTGGGCGAATTCGGGGAGGTGCTGGTGATGGATTGGGGCTTGGCCAAGGTGATCGATTTGCCGGACCTGGATATCACGATTCAAGAAAAAGCCCACCACGACGATGACGACGACGTGGTTCGCACCCAAAGCGGCCAAACCCTCGGCACGGTCGGCTACATGCCGCCGGAGCAGGCCTCCGGAGAAATCGAACGCCTCGGTTTTGAGGCGGACATCTACGCTCTTGGCGCGATTCTCTACGAAATCCTCACCCTGCAACGCACGATCCGGGCGCGGCACGTGAACCAGGCATTGAAACAGATTCGCGCGGGCGAAATCGAGGACCCCATCACCCTGACACGCTCCAAAACCGGCCAATCCCTCCCGCCGCGGCATTGTCCCGACCATCGCGTGCCGAAATCCCTCGCCGCGGTCGCGATGAAAGCGCTCGCGACCGAGCCGGAGGATCGCTACGAATCGGTGGAAGCCCTGCAGGCGGAAATCGAGGCTTATCAAAACGGTTTCGCCACGGAGGCCGAGCACGCCAGTTTCTGGAAACACCTGCGCCTCTTCGTGCGGCGGCACAAGACCGAGAGCATCGCGGCGGGATTGATCGTGGCGTTGCTGGTGGTGGGGATGGCCGTGAGCGACCATTTCCGGCGGCAGGCCCAAGCCGAGCGGGCTATCGCGGTGGCGGCTCGAAACGAGGCTCAAGCCACGGCGTCCTTCCTCACCAGTCTGATCGAACGCCCGGTTTCCGGCGATGCGCGGAAGTTGGCGGCTCTGCGTTACGTGGAATTGCTGGATCAAGCTCACCAGCGTTTGAAAGAGGAGGAGGATTTACCGGAATCCACTCAATTCGAGCTGCTGCGAACCATCGCGAACAGCTATGTCCGCTCCGGCCGAAAAGTCCAAGCGGCCCAGCTCCGTGAAGATATCGTTCTGCTGGCTGAGCGCATCCATGGTCCGGCGTCCGCAGAGGCGTTTCAACGTCGTCACAGCCTGGCGGTGGCTTATCAGGTGGTTGGGATGCACGAAGACAGCGTCGCCGTGGCGGAGGAACTGGACGTGGACTTGGCAGCGGCCGGCCGGGTGGAGGACGATCCCCTGGTTCGGAAAAACCGAGTGGTGTGGGCGCAGAGCCTGGGATTCTCGCCCGATCCGCAAGACAAGGACCGGGCCCTGGAGCTGATCCGGGAACAATGGGAAATCGAAGCCCGGCTCCACGGCGAAGAAAGCGAATCCGCGATGGCCATGGTGGATTACCGGGCCCGGATTCTTTCCGAACGCGGCTTTACCACGAAAAACCTGGAGCAGGCCTTGAAATTGGCGGAACAAGCCCACGCGTGGCGCCGCGAAAACCTGGGGCCCAACAACCACGGGACGCGCGGTTCAGAACAGTTGATTCGAACGCTGAAATCCTGGCTGGGGGTGGCCGAGGCCAGCCCGGAAGAGGTCGAGCAACAGCTCGAAACGCTGCGGGCGGATTGGAAGGACGATCACCCGCAAATCATCCAAACCATGAAGTCGCTTGCCGAAGCTTACTGGTCTCGCGGGGACCGGGCCCGGCACGATGCCCTGGTCGAAGAGGCCTACCAAATCGCCCGGGACAAGCTAGAGGTTACCAATGTCCACCGGAAAGACATCACCATCAAATATTGCGGCGTGCTGATGCGGGTCAATCGAGATGAGGGGCGCGAGGCTGCCATCCGGATTTGGGAAAGCTACCTCGCCGAGCTGGATCAAGCCGATTTTGCTCCACCCAGAATGCGTTTCTTTGTGCTGGACGAGTTGGGAACCGTTCACCACGGTCGGAAAGACTGGGAATCAGCCCTCGCGGTCCAGCAAGCACTGTTGGCCCATGCTGAATCACGTTATCCCCGCGGCCTTTCCAGAGCTCTGCTGGTGCTGGGCCAAACCTACCGCGGGATGGGGCAGCTGGACGAAGCGGAGGCGGTCTTGCGCCGTAATCTGGACTTGTTGGCCAATCGGCCGGCACACGGATCCACGCAGATCCGGTTTCAACTCGGCAATGTGCTGGCGATCAAGGCGGTGCGGGAGGAGGGCGAAGCCCGCAAAGCGGAGCTTCGGGCTGAAGCGGACCGTTGTCACGAGACCGCCTTCCGGCTCCACGACGAGGCCTACGGCAGCCGCTTCGACTCCCAGATTACCGGCATTCTGGCGGCCTGCGGCCAGGTTTACATGCGCCAGGAGCGCTACGAAGAAGCCCTGAAACTGCGGCAACGGACGCTTGCTGTTCATGAGCAGCTGCATGGCGAAAACTATTGGGAAACCGTGGCGACGAAGAATGGAATCGCCCATGCCCAGCTGGCTCTCGGTCAGGAAGAGGCGGGCTGGAAGATGATGGAGGAATTTTTGGCCGGCTGGCGCCAATTGGAAGGCTGGCAGGCGAGGATGCCGGCGATTCGCTTTGGCGTGGAAGGCGCTTGGCGGGAATACGACGAGGCCGGAAAGCGCCAGGAAGCCGATGCCGTGGCGGTGGAATTGTTTCAATGGCTCTGGGAGCATGAGAAAAACCGCGCCAACAATCAGCTGGTGCGGTTCGCGGCTCGCGCTTTGCCGCTGATGGACATCGACGATGCCGAGCAAAAACGGATGGCCGGAGAAATCATCGCGGCCATCCGCGCGGTGGAGAATCCGACCTCGGAACACCGCAAGTGGCTGCCGGAATTGGAAGAACTCACGCGCCAGGGCGCTTTTCAAAAAAAGAATCGCGCCGGTCTGTAACCATTGGCGGCGGATGGGAAGAGCAGAGGGCGGAAACGATGAAGTTTCCAAATTCAAAACTCAAACTATCCGAATCCAATGACTACCAAACTGAATATTGCTCTCATCGCCCTCACAGCCGCCTTTTTCTCGTTCGCTTCCACCGCGAACGCACAAGCTGTTCTTCGGGTCAAAGTAATCGCAAAGGGAATGCTCGACGAAGGGCAGTCCCGCACACACACCGTACAACTGAACCGTGGCCAGAGTATGAACTACCGGGCGATTGCTGACAGGAATGCGCAGAAGGTGATTGTCCGAGTGTACGCGCCATCAGGGCCCCTGAGGGTCAAATACACCATGGATGATCGCTCGCCTCTAGCAACCTTCCGGGCTGATTACACAGGGGAATTCAAGATTCGGGTCACAATGCATGATACTCGAAGTGGGGTTCCGTCAGCATATTCGCTCGTAAGCGAGCGCTGGGAATAGGAAATCGGGACACCAACTTAGGAACATCGGCCGGCCGGTCGAGGCACATGCCTCCCGGCCGGTTCGCTATTTTTAGAGTGCTGCGATTCATCGCCGCTTTCTCGAGGCAATTCATTGCCGGCCCCATGCGAGTCCGGCGTCCTTTTGCTGGCCCGCGGATTGAAATCCGCTCCCCAAGGCGGCGATGATTCGCGCATTCCAAAAAAAAGTCGCCAAGTCTGTAACCATTGGACGCGGATAGGAAGAGCAAAGGTGGAAACCATCCAAACCAAAACTCCAAACCATCCAAATCCAATGAATACCAAACTGAATCTTGCTCTCATCGCCCTGCTTGCCACGCTTACCAGTGCCAACGCCCAGCGGGTGGAAACGATCGATCTTGACGAACTCGTCGAGGGTCAGTCCTGCACCTACACCACCTACCTGGCACGCGGACAGGTGGTCAACTTCGGGGCAACTCCAACCGACCGGATTCCTGAAGACATTGACATCATCGTTCGCGACCCGCGTGGTAGAATCGTCGCCAAGGATCAAAGTATCGATGCGACACCGGTAGTCATCTTCCTGGCGGAGTGCAGTGGAAACTACAAGGTCGAAGTCAAGATGCATGAAACGCATTATCCGCTGCGGGGCGGCTACCGCCTGGTCCGAGTGCGCTTGTAAAACAGCGATCCCAACATGGGAAAAATCGGCCGGCCGGTCGAGGCAGATGCCTCCCGGCCGGCTCGCGTGTTTAGAGTGCGTGCGATTCATCGCCGCTTTGGGGAGCGGCTTTCAATTTCTGGGGCAAGCAGAGCGACGCTGGTTTGGCTTTGGTCCGGCAATGAATTGCCTGCCGGAAAGAGGCGATGGATCGCACCCACTCAAAAACAACAAAAAACGCCGCCAGGGCCGTAACCATTGGGCGCGGATGGGAAGAGCAAGAGTGGAAAGCAACCAAACCCGCTTCCCAAAACCGAAAATCTCAATCTCAACATCCAAATCATCATGAAAACGATCCAAATCATCGCCCTTGTCGCAGCCATCGCTGTAGTCTCACCGGCCGCGCAGGCTCAGTCCCAACGCGAAAAACAGGAAACGGCGGTGGAATTCCTCGCCATCGGCTTAACCCTGGCCGAAATCGGCATCCGGGTTGACGACATGGAAACCGGCTACCTGAATCGGGGCCAAACCTCCTTGCACGCCGTCGATCTGCGCAAAGGCCAGCCGATCGTCCTGGTCGCCAGCGGCAGCGAGGATGCCTTCGACGTGGATATCCGCATCTTCGACGAAGACCACGACTGCATCTTCTCATCCACCGAGCGAGACAAGCATGCGCTCGCACAATGGACGGCTCTTTGGACGGGCCGGTTCTACATCGCCGTCACCATGGCCCACTCCCATCCGCAAGGTGCGCAATATCTCCTGGTTCGGGGCACGCCGAAAGGTTCGAGTCAAGGACGGATGGTTGGCATGTGAGGGGCGTTGGGAAACCGAACGCAACCCAAAAAACGCTGAGAGGCGAGCCGCGTGGGTGGCTCGCCTCTCAAGCGTTGTCACTCCGGCCATCCATGTCGCCGCAACAGTTGCCCAAACGCCGGATCATCCAAAGACACCGGGCCCAGAAACTGCCTCGGCCTCACGAACCCACCAATCGCCCGATTCGGCGCGATCCTCAGGTGTGGTGAAGCGGTAGCGATCGCGCGTGATACGAATCGCACGCGGCGGGGTTGCCGAAGAAGTCGTCTCGCATGGCGAGAACGACTTTTGAAGGGGAGACAGGGTGACCGGGTGAAGGGGTGAGTTGATTCGCCACCAGGTCACCTTGTCTCCCTGTCACCTTGTCAGCTTGTCCCTGGCGGGCAGCGCGAACGAGGGCGGCGATGAAGGTATCGCGGAGGTGGGAGTCGCGCTCCGGGATGCGGGTGAAGATTTCCTCGAATTGATCGACGAAGATGAGGAGTGGGGCATCCGGGCAGAGTTTTTCGGCGATGTCGGCGAAGACGGTCTCGCTGGGGGTTTTGACGAAGGCGGCTTTTTCGGCGTCGATGCCGGCGGCGACGAGGCCGATGTAGAGGCCTTCGAACGGATTGGTGTTGGGGGTGCAGACGATGGCTTTGGCGTCGCGCTGGCCGGCTTTTTCCTGTTCGGTGCGCCACTTGGGGAAGACGCCGGCGCGGATGATGCTGGATTTGCCGGAGCCGCTGTTGCCGGTGACCATGAGCAGCGGGGTGGAGTCGATGAGGCCGAGCAGTTCGTCGATTTTGGCGGTGCGGCCGTAGAAATAGGCCTTGTCTTTCTCCTCGAACCGGCGCAGGCCGACGTAGGGGCACGCGGTGTTGAGCGGCGGGAGCGGTTTTTCGGTCGCCTTGCGCGTGGCTTCGACGAAATCGCAGATGAGGACTTTGCGCACGAGGTCGGTCGCGTTGTCGAAGGGGGTGCGGTCGCGGCCTTGGTCGAGGATTTGGGTTTGCCAGAAGGTGGACTGGAGGAGGCGCAGCTCATCCGGCTCCGGGTTTTGCGCATGCGTGGGATCGAGCGGGGTGGAGCCGTCTTCGTTGGGGTGGAAGACGAGGACCTGTTTACCGCGTTTTTGCGCGAGGAGGTATTCCCACTGGGTGTAGGAATGGCGCGCGCCGCCGGCTTTGATGCGTTCGGCGTCGGGCGGCTCGGCTCCGTAGCGTTCGCCCATGAGGCAGACGACGGCGTGGCATTGTTGGATGTAGGCGTCGAGTTTTTCCAGGAGCGTGCCGGGGCCGGTGTTGAAGTCCTCCTGGATTTTGACGTTGAGCCCCTTCTCGCGCAGGGCTTTGGCGACCTCCGCGCGGTAGGAACCAAGTTCCTTGGTGACGCTGGAGAGGAAGACGTTGATGACCTGATCCTGCATGGTGGTGACGCAGGCAGGTTAGGAGTTTTTCAGCGGTTGCGTCAACCCCTGATTTCGCCGCAGGCGAGCTGCTGCCCCTGATGCGCGGGCCGCGATTCGACGCGCAGATGGCGACCCGCGTCACCAATCGCAACGCGGTCACCGCCTACAGGTGTCCTCAAAAACATTGCCGCCGATCAGACCACGTCCCTGCCCACCTGCGGGGACATCGCGGTGCAGGCCTCTCCGGGAAGTCGGTGCGATTTTCGAGCGACACCGATGGAACCGGCCTTGCCCGGGACTTCATAGACGGAAGCTCAGGGACGGGAGACGCGCCTGCCTAAACTTCACCGTGGTCCCGGAACTGGAGCAGGAAGCCACGCAGGTTGCCGGTTCTATCCAATTTTCCCGCGTTTTGGAGCCGGATAGCGAAACGGCGCCGGACATCACCCTGGCCAGCTACAACCCCGTTGCGCCGCTCTTGCCGCCGGGCAACGCCGTGGTGTTTCTGGAGCATCGCATCAAGCAAAAGCCGGTGCTGGAGCGCAAGGTGCTGGAAACCGGCCAACCGCTGGATTTGCACCTCCCTCCGCAAGCCGAACCCGCGCCGCTGCGCATCGCCTTTCGTTCCTGGGACGGCGCAAACAACTTCGAGATTGAGGCGCCTCACGACGACGCCGCCCGGCAACGCGCGCCCATTTACCCGGGCTACGTCACCGTGCGCCACGGCGACCAAGCCATCCTGGAAGCCTCCACGTTTTTCGCCGACACGCGGGAAGCGGATTTGAGCCGCGCCGCCTCTGACAATCAGCTGGACGGCGCGGAAAAATCGCTGGTCGCCCGCCACACGGAGGAAGACATCAACTGGGCGGTCTGGGTCTTGCTGCTGGCCTTGGTTTTGGTGCTGAGCTGAGGCTGGATCGCCTGGCGTCAGGCGCGAGTTCAGGCCGGAGCTCAGGAATTGGCCGCGGCGGGGGGGTGAGTGCCGGTTTTTCGCCAAAATTCGCCAACGGCGTCTCTGCGCTTCCAGCGGTGCTGGGCGCATGCCTGCTGAGGCCGGCTATCCACTAATTATATGATTGCGCTTTGCGGTCTGCTTCTCGCGCTTGGTGCTCTGCGGTTCTGTAGGTTCCAATCGCCCTGCCAATAATAAAGAAGAGAATGCTGACTATATTCGCCGTAAGATCTGAAATCTGGAAATTGAAAAACTGGACAATGATCGGATAACGCCTCTCCACCACGTAAGAATGTGATGGAGCAAATTGCCAAAACATCTCTCAAGCACTCAACCTTTGAGAGTTTTCGGGCGATGAATTCTGTGCCATCGACCACAAATCTGATGTCTGAAACAATGTTTGCGAACGAAAGCGCGGCGAAGATTACGAACAGGACGCTCGATTTTCGACCTAGAGAATTCAAAAACTCATTACCGCTTTTCATCGCCTTCCTGCCATAACGTTAGGGCAAGTATGCCGTGAAGCCGGGTTTGGCTTCCGTTTTCAGATTTGGGGTGATCGGCTTCATGGCATACTTGCCTGTTGAACTGAGTCGGCGACCATCAGGGTGACGCTCATCCGGCTTCCTGGGGGAACGTATCGGAGCGATTCTCGCTGCGTCAAGCCCCGGGGCGCTGGGAATTCCTCCGGGGTGGTGCGGGCCCGGCCGGCTCCATCGTCTTCGGCAGTTCGGCGTCCGGGATGGCCGGCTGTGTGGGAACCGGCTCGGAGGGCCCCGGTCCGGGGAACGCCTCCTCTGGCGACAGATCACCCATCAGCACCCGACACGCCGCCACCTTCTTGCGCCGGTTGCGCGTGAAGAGGATGCCGTGGTGGCGGATCTTGCAGAAGCCGCGCGGCAGGATGTGTTGGGCAAAGCGCCGAGTGAACTCGGCGGCGGAGAGAGGCACCTTCTTGCGCTTGTCCCCGTCGGCGTAGGCCTTGTAGGTGAAGCGATGGTCTCTTTGCGGCGGTTCACCTCCAGCACCCGGTTGCCGGAGATAGCGACGCGGTGAATTAGCGGCCTAACAAACGCCCCACGCAAATTCCGCTCACTGAAAGTCCACCGGAACGGTGATCGCCTCCCAGCGGCGGGGAAATCCGGGCGATTCTTGCAGGCTTTGCGCTAGTTCGTGCGCGTAGTTGGCCTCGCCGATGAGCCAGGCGAAAAAAGCTGCGGCTTGCCGGGATTCCGAGTCGAAATCGTCGATCATGGTGTCTTTGGCGATGTCCAAAATCCCGCCGGGTTCGAGCGATTCCAGCTTCAAGGTGGTGGGTCCAAATCCCAGGTCCACCACCAAGCTGCGTTCGTCGGCGCGGACGACTCTCGCGGGAAAGGGGGTGGCCTTGCGGCGACGAATTTTCCCTTCCCAGCGATACGTGGCGATGCGGGAAGCAAAGGCGGGGTAAAATTTGGCCGCCATTTCCCAGCCTTCGGCGATGCTGTGGCTGAGTTTTCGCGCTTTTTCCGTCTCCGCCTCCACATTTCGCCAAATTTGGGCTCCTTCGGCGAAATTCATGGTTTCAGGCAGGCTGGCGGTGGCATTGGCGGCCTCGCGCAGACGCCGGAGGTCGCGCTTTGCGGCTTCTTCCATGGCGGCGGCGCTCAGGGCTTGAAGCCGGGCATTGGCGCGGTTGGCGCGTTGTTTCAGCACTTCCGCGCCGCGATTTCCACGGAGGCTGTCTTGGGCTTCCTGCAATTGCGCGAGGGCGGATTTCAGGGCTTCGGCGTCCATGTCATTGGAGACGGCCGGCAGGTTCACCAGCAATTTCACGTCGGCCAGATAGGGCGCCACGTGGGATTTGTAGCTACCCATCCAGCTAAGCCCATCGGGGAACGCGGCCTCGTTGTAAGCCGTCAGGTGGTGCTCGGCTTCCTGAAAATCGTCGCGCAACCAACTGCGCAGTCCGCAGGCAAGGTGCAGCAACTTCAGCTCCCCGGCTTGGTCTTGCTCAAAGAGGCTCCGGTCCACTTTTTCCGCGCCGGCCAGGTGTTTGGCGGCGGTGGTGACGAGCGCTTTTTCCGCGCCGCGCAGGGATTCGGCTCCATCGCCCGATTTTGCGAAGTGCTCGCGCGCGGCGGACTCATCGCCGTCGAGCAAATCCAGCAAACCGAGGTGAAAATCGGCCAGCGCCTTGGCATCGGACCGAGCTTTTTCCGATGCCGCGATTTCCGCGAACAAGGTGCGTGCCTGTTCCCGGCTTTCGGCGCCCGCCATGGCCTCGCGGGCCGCCGTCAGTTGCCGGCGAAGCCGAGTTTCCTCCGCGCTGATGATGACCTCGCTGTCACCCGGCCCCGGGCTGACGGTGGAAATTTCGATCTTCTCTTCCTCCTCGCGCCCGGCAAAGTGAAGGGCGGCCATGCCCCCCAAAAAGCCCACGGCCACCAAGGCGCCGCCCAGCTTCAACCACAGCGGCAAGCCGCGTGACACCGTGGCTGGCAATTCAAAGTTTGGGTCGATTTTTTGGCGAATGCGCGAGATTTCCGAACTCAGCTCATCGTAGGAGGGCTGCCGCGCATCCGGCCGGCCGGCCATCATCCGGTGAACCAGGCTCACCGTTTCGCTGCCGATGTGAGGGGCCGCGGTTTTCAGGTCCGGCGTTTGCGCTTTCAGGGCGATCAATTCCTCCACCGAGTTGGTGTTGGCGTCGAAAGGCGGCTGGCCGGAGAGCATGTGAAAAAGGGTCGCGCCCAGGCTGTAAATATCGCTGCGAAAGTCCTCCGGCTGGCCGACGAGCTTTTCCGGCGGCACGTAAAACGGCGTGGCCCACAAATCGGCGGCTTGCTCTTCCTCACCGTGAACCAGCGCCAGGCCAAAGTCGACCAGCTTGGCTGTGCCGCCGGCGTCCACCAGGATGTTGCCCGGTTTGATGTCGCGGTGGATCAAACTACGCTGGTGCGCCGCGGCCAAACCTTCGGTAACCTCGTGAATGAGCCGCAGCGCGGTAGTTTCGTCAATTTGGCCTTGTTCGCGAATCTGATGGTCCAGGCTGGCGGAATCCAACAGCTCCATGGCGATGAAAAAGTAGCCCTGATCGGCGCCGACGGAGTAAACCTTGACCACGTTAGGGTGATTGATGGATGCGGTGACCTTGGCTTCGCGCTCAAACTGGCCTTGCAGCTCCGGGTTGTCGTCAAAGTGGGTGTGGAGGATTTTCAGCGCCACCTCGCGGCCTAACGTGTTGTCCTGAGCGCGAAAAACCCGGCTCATCCCCCCTTCGCCAATTTCGCTGAGAATCGTGAAGTTGTTGAAGGCGTTGCGGACGCGAATCGTCTCTTGGCAGTGTGGACAGACGATTTTTTCATAGGGCCGAACCTCCGTCACGTCGATCACCTGGTGGCATTCGGGACAAGTGTTGAGAATTTGGTCTTGGTTTGGTTCGGACATTCGCCAAAGTGGAGAAATCAGGATGGCCGACGAAATGCAAGAACCGATTGTCCTGCAAGTCGAAGAATTCGATGAGTGCAGAGACCGTTTAGACCACTACCTGGTCAAAAAATTGCCCGAATTTTCCCGCTCGCGGCTGCAAGCGCTGATTCGGGGAGGCCACGTCGTGGTCAACGGCCAGGGCGTAAAAGCCAAGGTAGGCGTGGAAGCGGGAGATTGCATCGAGATTTCCGTGCCGCCGCCGGTTCCCTGTGAGGTGGAGCCGGAGGAAATTGCGCTGAAGGTGTTGTTCGAGGACGAGCACCTCATCGCGATCGACAAGCCCGAGGGCATGGTGGTGCATCCCGGTGCGGGCCACTGGCGGGGTACGTTGGTGAGCGCGCTTTTGCACCACTGCCAGGGCCAGCTTTCCGGCATTGGCGGGGTGGATCGCCCGGGAATCGTGCACCGGCTGGACAAAGACACCAGCGGCTGCATTGTCGCGGCCAAAAACGATGCGGCGCACCGGGCGCTGTCCACGGCTTTTTTCGAACGGCGCGTTTCCAAGACCTACCGCTGCGTGGTTGCAGGCGAGGTCAAAGAGCAGGCTGGACGCATTGAAAACTTCATCGGCCGCAATCCCCGCAATCGGCAAAAAATGGCGGTTGTTCGCAGCGAACACCGCGGCAAGCTGGCAATCACCGAATGGGCGAAAATTGGCGCGGGTCCCGATTGCACCTACCTGAGCTGCGACATCCACACCGGCCGCACGCACCAAATTCGCGTGCACATGGCCTACACGCTGGGGCACGCGATTTTGGGCGACCCGATTTACGGGAAAAAGACGCTGAAACGGGCCGAAAGCAGCCGGTTGATGTTGCACGCCTGGCGGCTGTGCTTCGAGCATCCGGTTACTGGGCGCAAAATGGAGCTGGAAGCGCCGTTGCCGGCGGAATTTCGCGGGTTTCACGGGACACAAGGGACGTAAGCGACTGAACGGGCCACTTCTGAGGGTCCGTTGGGTCCTTTTGGCCTTGCATCCGCGGTTGGCTGGCTATGCTCACGCGAACACCGCAATTTTTTACCCAGATGAAAGCCACGTTTCGATTCCTCGCCCTCATTGGCGCCTTTTTGGCGCTCGCCACCCCCGCCATGGCCCAAGATGCGATTACCCCCGGCGAGGAGGCGGCCAACAAGGCCTGGTTGCTGACGGCGACCGCCCTGGTCCTCTTCATGACCATCCCCGGCCTGGCGCTATTTTACGGGGGGCTGGTGCAGCGCAAAAACGTGCTGAGCGTGTTGATGCACTGTTTTTCGCTAACCTGCGTGTTGAGCATCGTTTGGCTGCTTCTGGGCTACGCGCTGACGGTGGGCCACGAAGAGGGCGGCGGTTTTTTTGGATCGAGCCATTTTTTCCACCACAACATCGGCCGCGACAAAATTCTCATTTCGGCCTTTCAGATGACGTTTTTTGTCATCACACCCGCGCTCATCGTGGGCACGTTTGTGGAGCGCATGAAGTTCTCCGCCATGCTGCTTTTTTGCGTGATTTGGTCGCTGATGGTCTACGCGCCCATTTGCCACATCACCTGGTTTGGCGGCTGGTTTAACAAGGCCGGGGTCGTCGATCTAGCCGGCGGAATCGTCGTCCACATCACCGCGGGAGTGGCGGCGCTAATCGCCTGCATCATGGTCGGCAAACGCCGCAATCCCCATCCGCCGCACAATTTGCCGATGACGGTGATGGGCACGGCCATGCTCTGGGTCGGCTGGTTCGGATTCAACGGCGGCAGCCAACTTGCGGCCGACGACAAGGCGGCGATGACCCTGTTCGTCACCCACATCTCCGCAGCGACCGCGGCGGCAACGTGGGCGCTGATCGAATGCTTCACCATCAAAAAACCCAGCGTGCTCGGCATCGCCACGGGCGCGATTGCCGGTTTGGCCGCGATCACCCCGGCTTCAGGCGTGGCCGGGCCGCTCGGCGCGTTGATGATCGGCGCGGTATCCGGCGCGTTGTGCTGGTGGGCGTCGGTTCGGCTCAAAAACGCGCTGAACTACGATGATTCGCTGGATGTCGTCGGCGTGCACGGAGTTGGCGGCTTGGTTGGCACGCTCATGGCCGCGCTGGTGGGAATACCGGCCCTGGGCGGTTTCAACACTGACCGCGGCTTTGGCGAACAGCTGGGCCTGCAATTCATGGGCGCCGGGTTCACCATCGTTTACACCGCCATTCTCACCATCGGCATCCTCATGTTCGTCAAATTCGTCTGCGGCGGCTTGCGGGTGAGCGAGAGCGAGGAACGAGCCGGGCTCGACCAAGCCTCGCACGGGGAATCGGCCTACAATTTTTGAGCAACGCGGCCTTTTTCGGCGATTCCAGCGCGCATGGCCACGTGGCGCGATTTTCGCGGCTGGAATTGCGCGTTTTTCCGGTTTGCGCCGGCGCGGGAGCTTTCGATACTGGCGCCATGAAACACTACGCGCTTATTTTCTGCGTTAGCCTGGCAACAGCGGCGTGGACCGCGGCGGACGACTCCAAATACGGGAAAAGGCCCCGATTCCGCGTTCAAGGAGGGCGTGCCTCCTAGGAGGTTGTCGGACTTAGAACGTCTGGCGGCGAAATTCGAGGTTCGAGCCAAAATTTTTAGGTGTTTGAGGACTTTATGAGGACATAAGGGACGAAAACGAAGGGAAATTTGGGCCGAATCTTCGATTTTCGCCGCCGGGCGGGCTAAGTCCGACAGCCTCCTAGCCTCCACGCCCCCGACTGCCTGTGAAGCCTTCAATTTCCAAGCCCGCCTTCACCCCTCTTTGCGCTCTTCGCGGCTGATTTTCGCCTTCTGCAAGGCCCGGCCGATGGCGCTCTCGTCCGCCTCGGCTTGCGAAGTCTCCTCGTTGGCGCTGAGGAAGGCCCAATTCGTCAGGCAAACCAACAACGATGCGGTGGCGATGACGATGACGGTCAGGAGGATGTCGTTGCGCAATTCTTCGTCGCGAATGATGTCCCAGATGGTCAAAATGAGCGCTAGACCGCAAATAACGATGGTTAGGACGATGGTGTAAAATGCTAGCGCTTTGAGCGTTCCGCGGTCGAACCAGGGTTTCATCGTGAAATCAAGGCTAGCGGGTTGAAAAGAGAGGTCAAGCTCACAAACCGGGATTCCCGGGCATCGCTTCGTCCAGGTAAATGGCGCGCAGGCGCTGGGCGAGTTCGCCGGGTTGGCCTTCCGCTATTGCGACGCCATCGATGGAGACCACCGGCGTGACCAACGTGGTGGCGCTGGTCAAAAACGCTTCCTTGGCCGCCTTGGCTTCGTCTACGGTGAAGGGGCGCTCTTCAACGGTTATTTCGCACTCGGCGCAGAGTTTCATCACCGCTTTGCGGGTGATTCCGGCGAGGATGGCGCTGGAAATTTGCCGGGTAACGATGGTGTTGTCCTTACCGGCGATCCATGCGTTGGAGGAGGTGCCTTCCGTCACAAAACCGTCTTCCACCAGCCAGGCGTCGTCTGCTCCGGCGTCGAGAGCCTGTTGCTTGGCCAGGGAGGCGTAGAGCAGTTGAACGGTCTTGATGTCGCGGCGGCGCCAGCGCAAATCGTCGACGGTGATCACGGCGATGCCGTTTTTTGCCGCGGGGTTTTCGCGGAGATTTTTCGCTTGGGTAAAGATGACCAGCGACGGGTTGGTTTGCCTGGGAAACGCAAAATCGCGATCCGCGGGGCCCCGTGTTATTTGCAGATACACGAGGCCTTCCTGGAGCTTGTTGCGCTTGATGAGTTCGCATTGATGGGTCTCAATTTCTTCGATGGAACAAGGTAGATCCAAGCCGATTTCCGCGAGCGAGCGCTGCAACCTGGCAAGATGCGCGGCGTTATCGACCAGCTTTCCGCTCAAAACGGCGGAAACTTCGTAGACGCCGTCGGCAAAGAGAAAACCGCGGTCAAAAACGGAGATTTTCGCGTCTTTTTCCGGCAAAAACTCGCCGTTTACATAGATTGTGCGGTTCATGGGTGTTGTGATACGGCGGTTGATGGCAATCGCAGTTTTTTCCGGACAAAATCGACCCAATTGGGGGGGAAGAAGAGGATGTAGATAATCACCATCTGAAAGCTGAAGAAGAACAACTGGTGCATGGTTAGGGCAATACCGCCGTGGAAGAGAATGCCGCCGATCATGCCCCAAACTCGCAGCCTGGGAACCATAAACAACAGCGGAGCCAGAACCTCGTAGACCAGGCTGGCGTACATCTGGAGCGTCCACGCTTCCAGCGGCAAAACGCGCAAAAGGTAGGCGGCAATTTCCGTGCGGTAACTCCCCTGGACTTGCGTCCAAAGACAATCCGGGTGTTCGATCCAATCGCCATGGAGCACCTTGCACCAACCGGCGGTGGCGTATTGAATGAGAAGGGTTGCTTGAATGATTCGAGTCGGCCAGGAAGACACCGTGCCGGTAGCGCGCGCGCCGGATAGAGCGATAACGAAGAAGAAAACGAAAAAGAACTTGTTGAGCGTAAAAGCAGAAGTGACGTCTACGCCATGCACGTAGCCCAAGCACACTAACAACGGCCAGACGAGCAAATGCGGGCGCCAACCTAGCAAAATACCGGCCAACGAGCTAAAAAGAACCGTTCCGAGGATAGGAACCAGCCAAACGGGCAATGGCGGCAGGGGGCGGAAGTGATAGTACAAGCGGACGTCTGGCGTAAGACGAAAACCGTCCGCCGTGAGCCACTCCCGCCAATTTAAAAACCAGAACGCAAAGTAAATGATGGCCGCAAACGCGAAGATGCGGCGAAACAAATCCAACCGATCGACGGATTCGTCTCCGATCCAGAAATTCCACTGCCAGGGAGGGTTTTGGCTCATCAGTTGGTTGGCTGGTTTGGTCAAGGGAAAGAGATGCTTCCTCGGTCTCCGGGCGAGGAACCTCCGTGGACGAAGAAACTATCCAACACGCGGAGTTTATCCGAGGCGGGCAGTTCTTCGGTCCCGGGCCGCCGCCAACGGCCTTCCGGCTTCGCCAGCCGTGGGTCGCCCGCCGCAAAGGAAACATAGGCAATGCGAATGGCGACCACGTCTTGGCCGGTTTTTTGCTGATAACGCTCCGCAACATAGGTGGCCATGGATTGGCGAATTTCCTTGCCCTTGGGGTCGCGGATCGAGCGGTTCAAAATGAGGCTCAACCGGGTGTGATGGCCAAATGGGTGCATGCGCGCGTAAATCGCTTCATCCACCGTTTCCCACTGTTTCGCGCCCTGGCGCCAAACCTGAAAATACCAGACCGACCACCGTGGCACGCGATGAGTGAAGAGGCAGGCGATGCGGTAGAATTCATTGAGCAGGTTTCCCGCCTTGGGGACCTGTTCTTTGCTAAAACCCACCCACGTAATCGGCAACAGCCAGACGAGCGCCAGCAAAACGAGCATGATTTTCGCGTAGAGATATTTCATGAGCCAGACGCCCGAGAATATCGGATGAAACAGCGCCGGTAAAGCTTTGCGTTGTCAGTTTGTCAGCCTTTCTTGTTCTGCAACTTGGCCCAAGCGTCCCGCAGAGCGACCGCGCGGTTGAAAACCGGCTTTCCCGGTTCGCTCAGCTTGGTATCCACGCAAAAATAACCCAAACGCTCGAATTGCACGCGCTCGCCGGGCTCCAGTTGGCCTAACGCCGGCTCTAACTTGGCTTGCGGCACGATTTCCAGCGATTCCGGGTTCAAGTGTTCGTGAAAATCGCCTGCAACGGGATTTTCCACGTTAAAAAGCCGGTCGTAGAGCCGCACCTCGGCATCCAGCGCATTTTTCGCGCAAACCCAGTGCAACGTAGCTTTTACCTTGCGGCCGTCCGGCGGATTGTTGCCGCCGCGGGTTTCCGGATCGTAGGTGCAGCGCAATTCCACGACGTTGCCGCTATTATCCTTAATCGCCTCCTCACACTTGATCCAATACCCGTAACGCAGGCGAACTTCGCGCCCTTGCGTCAGTCGGAAAAACTTTCTCGGCGCGTCTTCCATAAAATCGTCTTGCTCGATATATAGCTCGCGGCTGAAGGGAATTTTACGCGTTCCAGCGCTTTCATCTTCGGGATTATTGACCGCGTCCATTTCTTCCACCTGGCCTTCCGGATAATTGGTGATCACCACCTTCAGCGGACGCAGCACCGCCATAAATCGTGGTGCAGACGCGTTCAACCGTTCGCGAACCGCGTGTTCCAGCAGGGCGATATCCGTGGTGCTGTTAAACTTGGTGAGACCCACCTTATCGATAAAGGCGCGAATGGCTTCCGGCGGAAAACCGCGGCGCCGCATGCCGGAAATGGTGGGCATGCGAGGGTCGTCCCAACCATCCACGCTGCCTTCATCAACCAATTGCTTGAGCAAGCGCTTACTCGTCACCGTGTAAGTTAAACTCAGCCGCGCAAACTCAATTTGGCGCGGTTTTGCCGGGACGGAGCAGTTATCGACAAACCAATCGTAAAGCGGCCGGTGATTTTCGAATTCCAGGCTGCATAATGAGTGGGTGATGCCCTCCAAAGCGTCGCTCAGCGGATGCGCGAAGTCGTACATCGGATAAATGCACCACTCATCTCCGGTGCGATGATGATGCGCTTTGAGCACGCGATACATCGCCGGATCGCGCATGTTCAGGTTTGGGTGGGCCATGTCGATTTTGGCCCGCAAAACGGCCTTGCCCTCCTCAATCTCACCCGCGCGCATTTTTGCGAACAAATCCAGGTTTTCCGCGATTTCTCGATCGCGGTGGGGGCTGTCTTTTCCGGGCTCGGTCAGCGTCCCGCGATATTCGCGCATTTCCTCGGCGCTTAGCTCATCCACGTAAGCCAAACCCTTCTCGATCAACTCCACGGCAAAGTCGTGCAACTGCTGGTAGTAGTCGCTAGCATAATAGAAATGCTCCCCCCAATCGTAGCCCACCCAGCGGATGTCTTCCTGGATGGACTCCACGTATTCCACGTCTTCCTTGACCGGGTTAGTGTCGTCCATGCGCAAGTGACAGCGGCTATCCGCCACTTCTTGCGCCAGGCCGAAATTGAGGCAAAACGCCTTGGCGTGGCCGATGTGCAGGTAACCGTTGGGCTCCGGCGGAAAGCGGGTCACCACGCGGGTGTGCTTGCCGGTTTTCAGGTCGTCGGCGATGATTTCGCGGATAAAGTCCCGCGGCTCGAAATTTGGCGAGTTTGGCATGTTCCCGGAAATGTGGCCCCGGCAGGATTCAGCGCAAGGACGAACCAGGAAAATGCGGCCAAAATTGTGCTGCGATTTTCGGCGTGACGCTAGCTGTATGCCGCTTGGGCGCCTTTCAGGTTCCGCTTCTTGATCCAGGGCATCCGGTCGCGAAGACGCTTGCCCACTTTCTCGATTTCATGGCTGGCGCCTTCTTTGCGTAGCGCGTTGAAGTTTTTGCAGCCGCTGTTGTATTCATCCATCCATCCCTTGGCAAATCGACCGCTCTGGATGGCTTTCAGCGCCCGCTCCATCTTTTTCTTCACGCTGCCGTCGATGATCTTCGGCCCCACGGTCACGTCGCCGTATTCAGCGGTTTCAGAGATGGAAAAACGCATCCCGCTAATGCCGGATTCATTGATCAAATCGACGATAAGCTTGAGTTCGTGCAGGCACTCGAAGTAGGCCATTTCCGGCTGATAACCGGATTCGACCAACACCTCGTAGCCGGCCTTGATCAGCGCGCTGACTCCTCCGCAAAGCACGGTTTGCTCGCCAAAGAGGTCGGTCTCGGTCTCTTCCTTGAAATCGGTTTGGAAGACGCCGGCCCGCGTGCCGCCAATTCCCTTGGCCCAGGCCAGGGCGATCTTTTTGGCGCGCTTGTCGGCATCCTGATGGACGGCGATCAACGTCGGCACGCCCTTGCCTTCCAGATACTGGCTGCGCACGGTGTGGCCGGGTCCTTTGGGCGCCACCATGATGACGTTCACGTTCTTGGGCGGCTCCACGAACCCGAAGTGCACGGCAAAACCGTGGCTGAAAAGCAGCGTCTGGCCCGGTTTCAGGTTCGGCTCCACGTCTTTGGCGAAAATGGCCGGAATTTTGGTGTCGGGCACGGCCAGGAAGATGACGTCAGCCTTGCGCACGGCCTCACCGGTGGCGTAGACCTTGAAGCCTTTTTCTTTGGCGACGGGCGCCGATTTGCTCTTCGGGTAGAGGCCGATGATGACTTTAACCCCGCTATCCTTCAGGTTGAGGGCGTGAGCGTGCCCTTGCGAGCCGAAGCCGATGACCGCGCAGGTTTTTCCTTTCAGGTGCATCAGATCCGCGTCCTTGTCCGTGTAAATTTTGGCTGGCATAGTGATTTTTTTGTGTGTTCGTGTTTTCGCTCTTGAGAAAAAGAGCGTCATCCTTGGACGCAATCGCCCGGCGGTCAACGTGAAATGCGGAAAGCGGGAAAGTGGAATTGAGGAAATGAGAAATTTGAATCATTTGACAGGCGGCGGTTTAAAAATTAAGGATTCCAAAGTAATCCTGACACATCCACCACCTTGCTTACCATGCCCGCCAGCCCCGATAGCGGTTCGCCCATGAATATGATGTACGGCGATTGGTTCCTGGACTACGCCAGCTACGTCATCCTGGAACGCGCCGTGCCTCACCTCAATGATGGCCTTAAACCCGTGCAACGCCGCATTTTGCATTCGTTGCGCGAAAAGGACGACGGCCGCTTTCACAAGGTGGCCAACATCGTGGGACACACCATGCAATATCATCCGCATGGTGATGCATCCATTGGCGAGGCGCTGACGCAGTTGGGCCAGAAAAACCTTCTCATCGATACGCAGGGAAACTGGGGCAACGTCCTAACCGGCGACAATGCCGCCGCGCCGCGATACATCGAGTGTAAGCTGTCCAAATTCGCGCTCGACGTGGCTTTTAACTACAAAACCACGACGTGGGCGGCTTCTTACGATGGCCGCAACAAGGAGCCGGTGACGTTGCCGATGAAATTTCCGCTCGTGCTGGCCCAGGGCGTGGAGGGCATTGCCGTGGGCTTGGCGTGCAAGATTTTGCCGCATAATTTCATCGAGTTGATCGATGCTTCCATTGCCGCGCTGCGCAAAGAAGAATTCCAGATTTACCCGGATTTCTTTCAGGGAGGCACAGCGGACGTGTCTGAATATAACGACGGGCTTCGTGGTGGCCGTGTCAGGGTTCGCGCAAGCATAGAAACGACGAAGAAGCGGATTTTGACCATCAAAGAGATCCCGTTTGGCACGACAACCACTGGCTTGCAGGCATCGATCGCCGACGCCAACGCCAAGGGTAAGATAAACATTAACAAGGTGGAGGATCTCACGTCCGATCGCGTGGAACTTCGCATTCATTTGCCTTCGGGCTGCGACCCGGAGACGACCATCAACGCGCTCTACGCGTTTACGGATTGCGAGGTGTCCATTTCGCCGAATTCCTGCATCATTGAGGACAACAAACCCAAGTTTTTGGGCGTTTCGGAGATATTACGGCGCAACGCGTTTCAAACGCGAAATCTCCTCAAGCAAGAGCTGGAAATTCTGCTCCAAGAGCTGGAGGACAAGTGGCATTTTTCCTCGTTGGAGAAGATTTTTATCGAAAATCGGATTTATCGTCGAATTGAAGAATGCGAGACCTGGGAAGCGGTGATTCAGGAGATTTGGACGGGGCTAAAACCCTTCCTCCACCTGCTCAAACGCGAAGTGGTGGAAGACGACGTCGTGCGCCTGACAGAAATCAAAATCAAGCGCATTTCCAAGTATGATAGCTTCAAGGCGGATGAATATATTCGCGGGCTGGAAGATAAAATCGCCGAAACCAAGCGTCACCTTCGTAACCTGACCGCGTTTGCCGTTTCCTGGTTCGAAAGTCTGAAGGAAAAATACGGCAAAGGCCGCGAACGCAAGACTGAGCTGGGCAGCTTCCAAAAAGTCGTGGCCCGCAAGGTCGCCGTCGCCAATCAGACGTTGTATATTAATCGCAAAGAAGGCTTCATCGGCTGGGGCCTGAAAAAAGACGAAGAAATCGGTCCCGTGCTCGCAAATTGATGACGTTATCGCCTTTTCCCGCGATGGAACCATGCGCGTGGTTCGCAACGCGGAAAAAGTGTTTGTGGGTCAAAACAACCTGCACTGCGCCATCTTTCACAACGACGACGCCACCGTCTATAACATGATCTACCGCGACGGACGAGATGGCGCGGTTTACGCCAAACGTTTCCAGGTTACCGGCATAACGCGCGACAAGGTCTACACCTTGACCAAAGGCACCCAAAATTCGCGCGTGCTGCACTTTTCCGTCCATGAAAACGACGAAGCCTCCGGCGCCGTGAAACTGCGCGTGCACCTGAAACCCGCACCGCGGCTACGCGTCCTGGAACTCGACTTCGATTTTGCCGAACTGGCGATCAAAGGCCGGGCCAGCCAAGGCAACATCGTCACCAAACATGCCGTCGATCGCGTGGTTCGCGCGCCAAACACGCCCACTGCGCCAGATCCGCCCAAAGAGGGTTGGTTGAACCTTTGACGCCCGCGGAAATCGGTTGGAAGCTGGCGAGAAATGACGCGGCTTTTGCGTTTCATCCGCTTGGCGATCTTTTTGACGTTGGGAGCCTTGGTGGGCCTGATAGGTTTCCTGGCCGTTCGACCAGCGGGCAGCTTTCAACCGGCAACCGGCCCCGTGCCGCCACCTGGCGCTCCGGAAATTCGCCTGCTCACCTGGAATGTCCTCCGCGGCGAAAACGAGCACGTCTTGGGCGCCCCTTGGGAAGAGAGGAAGGCGCGTTTTACCGAAGCGCTGGCGAATCACAGCCTGGATGTGGCCTGTTTGCAGGAGGTGCTGCCGGCGCAGTTGCGCTTTTTCCAGGAAGAGGTGTTCGCCGGCTATCATCAGGTCGGCGAAGGCCGGGATGGAGGCCAAGGCGGTGAATTTTGCCCCATTTTCATCGAGCCAACGCGGTTTGCCGTCGTCGCCTCCGGCACGTTTTGGCTGAGCCCGACACCGGAAACGCCAGGCAAGGCGTGGGGCGAGCGGGTCCCGCGCATTTGCACGTGGGCGGAGGTATCCGAGCGGCAAACGGGCCTCCGCTTTCGCGTTTACAACGTGCACCTGCAATTGCACCCCATCGGCCAAATTCGGGGCGCCAAGCTGCTGGCCGGCCGCATCGGGCAAGCACGGGTTCCCGTGATTTTGGCCGGAGACCTGAATTCGCCGCCGTCCTGGTCGCCGGCCAGGATTTTGCGGGAAAACGGCCTTCGCGCTGCCGAGCGATCCGGCGCATTGACCTACCACGTTGGCGGGAAAGCTGTGAGTTGCCTGGATCACATCTTCATCGGCGCCTCCTGGAGCGTTTTGGACGGTAAAATCCTCAAACCGGCGGCGCCCGGAGTCCAACCCTCCGATCACTTCGGCCTTTCCGCGCGCCTCGCCTTTGTCCCGAGCAATTCGGATTGAAAACCCTCACAGTCTCACCACTTCCTCCGGCAAGAAGCGTAAGAACCCCAAACCCTTGCCTTGCTCCAATTTCGACCCGGACGATCACTACCTGGACGAACGAATCCGGGAAATCGCCAAGACCGATCCTGACAATCCGCTGGTGTCGGTGTTTTTCCCGCTTCTGGAGCGCGACAAGACGAAATTGCTGGCCAATTTTCAGAAGCACTACGATAATCTGAAGCAAACGCCCGGCCTACAAACCAAGGCTCGCGAAAAATGGCGCGACGTGTTTCAGCTTTGGCTCATGCGGGCCTTGGAAATCAACTTCGAACAAGTCCAAAAAATGCTCCTGAAAGACCTGCCGCCAGTCGAAGAGACCAAATGGGGAAAAGAACTCATCGAGATTTATCGCGACAAAGGGAAAAAGGAAGGAAAATTGGAGCGCTTGGAAGCTGATTTGAGCAAATACGATGAAATGAAGGCTGAGGGCATTTTGTCCAAAGAAGCCCACCAGCGTTTGGTCGCCGATGCGAAAGCCGAGATTTTGCGGATCCAGACCCAAATGAAAAATTGACGAGAGCTTCACCTCGGCGCGAACCAGGAGCCGAATGTTCGAGCGATTTACGTCCGTGTGTCGCGAGAAATCGATAGAATTTGACGGTTGCAACGCGTGTAAGAGAGGAGCTTTATTTCCGTTATGATCACGTTGCACGACCAACCACTCGCTCGGCGCGGCCGCGCCCCCCGGCGTCATTTCCTGAAAATTGGCGGGATGGCCGCGGGAGGGCTTTCGCTGCCCCAACTGCTGGCGGCGGAGTCGGCACAAAACGTGGGCAGCTCTCACAAGGCCATCATCAACATTTTTTTGCCGGGCGGACCGCCGCACGTCGATATGTTCGACATGAAACCGGAGGCTCCGCGCGAAATTCGCGGCGAATTCCAGCCCATCAAAAGCAACGTGCCGGGCATGGAATTTTGCGAGTTGTTTCCCAATTTGGCGAAGTGCGCGGACAAGTTCGCGATTATCCGGTCGCTTGCCGACAGCGAAGGTCGGCACGACCCGCATCAATGCATGACCGGCCGTCGCAAGCTCGATCCGGCCGCTCCTCCCGGCGGCTGGCCAAATGCCGGCGCCTGGGTTTCCAAAGTGGCGGGATCGGCCCCCGGCGTGCCCGCCAACGTCGCGCTGATGTATCCCAGCAAAGGTGGAAACTGGGGCGATCCTTACGGTGGCGGCTTCGTGGGACCGGCTCACGCGCCCATGAACCTGGTAGAGCGCGATCCGCTGGCCAAACCGCAGGATTTGGCCCTGCGCGGCGTTAGTCTCGACCGGCTGGAGGACCGCACCCGGCTTCGCGAGGCGCTGAGCGATTTTCAGCGCAATGCCAGCAGCGCCGCGGAATCCGGAGCGCTCGACGTCTACCATCAACAGGCGCTCGACATCTTGACCGGCTCAAAACTCACCAAAGCCCTGGATTTGGCCACCGAAGATCCGAAAGTGCTGGAGCGATATGGCGCGAACGACCCCGTTTACACCTACGACGGTCCGCCCAAGATGATCCGCAATTTCCTCGTCGCCCTGCGCCTCGTGGAAGCCGGTGCGCGCGTCGTCAGCCTGAATTTCAGCCGGTGGGACTGGCACGGAACGGCGGATTTGTTCAACTTCAAACGCGCCCGCGAGGATTTTCCCATGCTCGACAAGGGCTTGGCTGCGATGCTCGAAGACATGCACCTGCGCGGGCTCGACCGGGACGTCGCCGTGGTCGTTTGGGGCGAATTTGGCCGCACGCCGAAGTTGAACAAGCTCAACAGCCGCGATCATTGGCCCAAGGCCAGCTTCGCGCTCATGGCTGGCGGTGGCATGAACACCGGCCAGGTGATCGGCGCCACGGACAAACACGGCAACGCCCCCACAGAGCGCCCCGTGAAATTTCAGGAGGTCTGGGCCACGCTCTACCACTGCATCGGCATCGATCCGACGCGCACGACGCTCCAGGATTCGCGCGGCCGCCCGCATTATCTCGTCGATTCCGGCATCAAGCCGATTCGGGAGCTTGTGGGTTGAATTTCGCCGCCGTTTCGGAAATTCCACCGCGGTTGGCGCCAAAAAGGCGCGATTTTCCGAAACGCACCGAAAACACACCGCGCGCACCCTAATTTTCGGTCAATTGGCCGTAGGAACGCAGCCTGCCGTAGCGCGCTTCGAGCAATTCCTCAACCGGCTTGCTAGCAACCTGATCCAACTCCTCGATCAGCGCGGTTTTCAGCGTTTCGGCGACGGCTTCGTGATCGTGTTGCGCGCCGCCCGGGGGTTCGGCCACGATCCGGTCGACAATTCCCAGGTCTCGCAAATCTCCGGCCGTCAATCGCAGGGCGGCCGCGGCTTCCGTTGCGTGCCTGCGATCCTTCCACAAAATGGCCGCGCAACCTTCCGGACTGATGACGGAGTAGTAGGCGTTTTCCAGCATCAAAACCCGGTCAGCCACGCCAATGCCCAGGGCGCCGCCAGAACCTCCCTCACCGATGATGACGGCCACAATCGGCGTGCGCAAAACCGCCATTTCCCGGAGATTGAAGGCAATGGCTTCGGCGATGTTTCGCTCCTCGGCGCCGATCCCGGGAAAAGCGCCGGGAGTGTCGATCAGCGAGACGATGGGGTTGCCGAATTTCTCCGCCAGCCGCATTAATCGCAGCGCTTTGCGGTATCCCTCCGGATGGGCGCTGCCAAAGTTGCGATGCAGGTTTTGCTTGGTGTTGCGCCCTTTTTGGTGGCCGGTTACGACGCATTTGTGCGGACCGATGGTGGCAAAACCGGAGGGCATCGCCGCATCGTCGCCAATGTGCCGGTCGCCGTGCAATTCCACGAAATTTTCGCAGCACAGCGAGACGTAGTCGAGCATGAACGGACGCTTGGGATGGCGGGCGATCTGAACGCGCTGCCAGGCCGAGAGGTTTTCGTAGATTTCCTCCCGCGTGAGTCGCAGCTTTTCCTCCATTTGCTGAATTTCGGGCTCCATCTCCAGATTTTTCTGGCTGGAGGCCTGACGCCGGAGGTTTTCCAACTGGCGTTGAATCTCAAAAATCGGCTTTTCGAATTCCAGGGGTTCCGCACTCATTTTGGCGAAGGGGGTGAAAAAAAATCGTCAGTTTGTCAACCGAAGCGGCGCACCGACTCGAACGTAGGTGAACAGTTCGCTCATGTCAGATGGGCTCACCAAAATGCCCATTTTCCGCGTTTCGGTCGCGTTTTCCATATCTTCCGGCGCCGATTTGATGGCGACCCCAATTTTGCTGGTTTGCAGCCATTTTTGGGCGAAGTGATACTCCGGTTGATCGAATTTTGCCTGTTTTTCTCCCAACCACGCTGGTTTGCTCGAGATCTTGGTGGTGTGAGGGACTGAAACCGTGGGAGGGAAATTTGCGTCCACGATCTTGTATTCCTTGAAAAACACCTCCTTTTTCTCGGGAATGGCGCTGCTGCTGTTGTCGCCGGCCGCAGCAACCTGCGGCTGAACCTCCTCCACTTTAAAGACGGTCAACGTTTTATCGGTCAGATTGGCCTGCAACGCGAAATGCAGCGGCATCACCCACAATTTCTCGCCGATGCGCACAAAATGAGTCGTCCGTCCGTTGGTGCGCAGGATGTAGTCGATGGTCGTCTGGTAGCGCTTCTGCAGCACGGAAAAATAGTCGCCAGAGCGGATGGTGTGCTCCACTTTTCCCGGCATCGGCGCGGGTGAAAGCAACTGATCCAGGTTAATTTCGCCCAACATGCGCTTGGCTTCGGCGTATTTGCTGGAATCCGGGTAATAACGCATGAGATAAGCCAATTGTTCCCTGGCGGAGTCCCAATTTTGCGCCCGAATCGACTCCACCGCGGCGTAGAAGGGCTTGAGCCCGGGATCCGGCGGCAGCAGGTTGGTTTCGCCCACTTTCACCGCCTCCACCTCGCGCATGGCTACTTTTTCCGGGCGGAGGACTTTCTCCCAGTAGTAGGCCATCAACACGATGGCCCCGCCCAGAATAATCAGGGCGATGACGCCGGATAGAATCTTGAGTTGGTTGTGTGCCGCCATATCAAAGCAGGCCTTTTCGCCGAAAATCAAAGGTATTCGCTTCCTGAGATTTTTCGATCATTTCCAATGTAAATCGCAGCAGGCAAATTTCCCACGCCTCATCAATTCCGGCGATGACCGCGGTGAGAGGATTGCCCTCAGATTTGGCGTCGGTCACAATCCGGTCGGCAACCACCTGGATCGACTCATGCACCACGCTTTCGGAGATGTCCGTCCGGCTGAAATTGAAGCCGTACTTCAAAAATGCGAACTCGCTGGCGTGCGTCTCGAGCCACTCCCCAAAAGCCTCCGCTTGCTCCCCGAATCCATCGAAACTGAAGTCCGCCGTGTCTTGCGGGCGCAAAATCGTCGGCCGCTCGGCATTGATGCGCCCCTCGCGCACGCGCACCTGGTTGACGGCATCCATCAACTCCGTCACCAGGGTGAATTCAAAGCTGGTTGAGCCAAACGTGTCGATGAGTCGATCCGGCTCGTAGATGACTCGAGTCGTCTCAAACGCGTAGTTTATGTCGTCCTCCGAGTACATGCGAAGCGGTTGACGCAGCCTAAGCGGCAAGAAGTCAACCCGCCAGCGATATTCTGACGAATTGTCCCTCCCGCGGTAGCTATCAATTTCCCGGCAAAATCGGCGCGTTTCAGCTCGCCGCCTTGAGCTTCTCCACGTACTCGTAAACGTGGCCCACGGTCGTCAACTTCTCGGCATCTTCATCCGGCACCTCAATGTTGAACTCTTCCTCAAAGGCCATGACGAGTTCCACCGTGTCGAGTGAGTCGGCGCCGAGATCTTCGATGAACTTCGCTTCTGGAGTCACCTGCTCGGCATTGACGCCCAGTTGTTCGACGATGATGTCTTTTACCTTGTCTTTGATGTCTGACATAAACTTGCTGCGTAAAATTTGCCCTAGCCTTACAACGTCCCCACCATTTGGCAACAAAAATAAGTCCACCTGTTAGCCTGGGGCGCAAAAAGGCGCATTTTTGCTTCCAAAGCCAGGATTTGGCCTCATTTTTCAGCCCTTGCATGACCGTCACGATCAACGCCCGCGAACGCCGCCTGGAAAGCGATTCGTTAACCGTCGGCCAGTTGCTGGAGCAGCTCGAATTGGGCTACCCGGTCTTGGTCGAGCACAACGGCCGGGCGTTGTTCGAGCGGGAATTTGACGCCTCGGAAATTCGCGACGGCGACCGCCTGGAGCTGTTCCGCGTGGCCTCCGGGGGGTGAAAAAGGCGCTTTTGCCCCGATTTTTGCGGATTTGGCGCAGATTTTTGTCGAAATTTCGCCAATTGGCCGCGCGTATTGAACCTCACCACGGCGAAACCGCCTGGCCTGAGACCGAGGACAAAAATCTGCTGGAATTGCCGCGCGATTTCGACGATTCGCACAGCGGGTTTCGTGGATTCTTTGGATGATGGGCCGATTCGCGAAAAACTGGCGCGTGCGATTCAAGGCAAGGGCGCGTTTCGCCGGTTCAGGGACGTGGCTTGAGGCGGCGACGACGTTGCGCTGAAGGACGCGTGGCGTTGGATCGAAACCAAGCGGCAGCAACGAGAACGAATCGTGGAGTGGCTGGAGGATGAGGGAATCGAGCCGACGTGGGGCGAGGACATTTTCGAACCGCCGGCGCGTGCGGACAAACGGCCGGATTTATTGCGCGCGGTCTTGCAATTCGTTCGCGACACGCGGGAAATCGATGGTGTTCGGCGCATCGCGCTCCTGGGCTCGCTGGCCACGGAAAAGGCGATCCCCAAAGACGTGGATTTGCTCGTGGAAATCGCGGACGACGCACCGTTGGGCGAGCTGGCGCGCCGAAAACGGCAATTGCTCGGGAAAACGATGCAAACCGGCGATAGCTGCGGTGCGGATGTGTTTCTGTGCAACCCGGCGGGCGAGTATCTGGGCCGCGTTTGCGGCTACAAGCAGTGCGCCCCGGGAATTCGCGCTTCATGCGAGGCTCAGCATTGCGGGCAGCGCGAGTTTCTCTGCGACGACCTGCAAAACATGAAGCTGGAGGCAAAAGTCATCGCCGAACCGCCGCTGGAAATGTGGCCGGACGTCGTCGCGCGCGCCGATCTGCCGAAGGATGTGCAGGCGATTCTGATTGAGCGGTTGTAGGCGGGCGCCGGCCCATTTTTTCCCGAAATTCGTGCTACCGGCTGGAACTGAATTTCCGAATCAGCTCCCTTTCGTTGAGAGTCAACTCCGCCGACACTTCGTTGACAACCGACGGCAAAGGAAGCAGCGCCAGGTTAAATAGCCGTGTGCCAATGTCGATCTCCTCATCTGATGGACGCATCGCCAAATAGTTCGTTGCGAAGCTTTCGGCGCGCTTGTAATCCTCTTGTGCCTTCAGGTGATCGACGATCGGCTGGCAGGTAACCTTCAACACGGCAAACCCAAGAGTTTCACGACTTGTGTTGCCGAGCGCCCATCGTGTCACGACCGGCTCAAATTTGCGTTGAAGATCGATAGCATCTTCCAGCCGCTTGTTATCGATCAGTTCCTCATGAGATGATTGAAGTCCTTGCGCAAGCCATCTCAAGCCAGGAATACCGGTTGGATTATTTCGAACATGGATGTGGAAGGCGTGGCCGGTTGCACGGAGAATTTCCGCTTCACAGTTTAATAGATTAGCCAGGTAGGATTCATAGATAGGTAAAGTAGCGAGAGCAAACAACGCCTGAGTATCTTCCTCGGGTAGAGGAGGGGCTTTCATGGTTTCCAAGTAGTTGGCAAGACTTCGCCGGTATTTTAGAAAGATTTTTTGGTATCTTGGAAACGCGTTCTCTGGTTCCGCTCGAGTCCATTTTTCCAACACCTGCAATGAAGTCTCCGGACTTCTCTCTTGAGCGATCAAATATTGAACCCAAGCCGCCCACATCAAAGGTTCGTCGGGAAATCGCTGGTACAGTTGGCGCAGGTTTTCGAGTCTCTTGTGTCCGACAACCGGTTCAGTGAGTGTTACACCAAGTTGAATCCGCACATCATTCGGATGTTTGTTAGCGTATCGGCGTAGCGCCTCCTCGTCCCTTTGCCTGGGCCCCATTTCTGCGGTCATTCGCCCAAAGATGGCTCGAATGACTGGGTCTTTCTCCTGCGGCCCAAACAGGAATCCGCTTTCGCCCTCAAGCAACCGAACGCCCTCGGCTAGGATTGGCTTGTCCGGCGCGTTGATGCGCGATTGGCACCAACCGACCAAAGACACTGCCGACCTTGCGCTGGGGACGATGTGTTTTGTATCTAGAAATGCCTCTCGGGCAGCATCAAAGCGACCTAATTCAAATTCCGCGCAACCAATCATAAATTGGCTAACGGCGTCATTTGAATTCTGCTGCGAGGCCTTTTTGTAGGCATCGATGGCCTCTTTGAAATTCCCCTTGGAGAAATGTCTGTCTCCCAAAGCAGACGCCTCACTGGTAGTTCGGAGCGCGTCACGTGCCGCTTCGGTCAGTTCCGTAAATTCTGCAACAGCTTCGGCAAGTGGAGCTTCTTTAGGATTCGAACCATCCACGGCCAGCGCGTCTTCCAACCGCGTGACGGCTTGTTCCATTTCAGCAACCGGGCTGGTTTGGTTTTGATCGCATGCAGCCAAAATAAGGGCAGCAGAAAATAGGCTTCTTCGGAGCAATCGGTTGTACATGGTGAATCCCCTTTTCTTTTACACCGGTGGCCGTGGATGAAAAGGGAAGAATGTTCCGGCACGAAAAGGTGGGCGCGATGCTTTTGATGACGCTTGGGCTGCGCGAAATATTTTGCTCCTGGCATGGCAAATCGTATGCCACGGTCCGCGGTCATGAAAAATCTGAGCTTTGTCGTACAAGGGCTTGAGCCGGTCGTGGCCAATGCTGCTGACTTAACGCCGGAAGATCCCGTGGCCGAGTCTGAATCTCAACCGGACGAGCCAATCGCGGAGGGTGAAAACCCGCCAGCCAGCTAAAGATCCGGTTTTTTGCAGCCATAAAAAATGGAAGGGCACCCTGGCTGCGTCCCAGGATGCCCTTCCGGGCCAGGAGGAGGTTGTTGCTGGTTGACGGACCACACGAACGGTGCGGTCCAGACATGTTATTAGAAGGCCAAGCACCCGGTTTTAGTCACCAAAAACGCAAAAAAAGTGGATGCGACGTGGTTTTCCAATCTTTGGCCGTCGAGGTAGTGTCACACTTTCCCTGCCCGATCACCTGCTTGCCAGTACCCGTGCCGGGCGCAATCTGGCGTTGTCCGTTCAGCTCTTCCACCCCCAAAAAATCACCCCGCGCCGGCCGTCGCCAACGCGGGGTGATTCAGGAGTCAGGAGTGAGAGGGTTACTCGGCCAGCCGCAGCCTCAACTCGCCGGAGCTAATGTCCAGAACCTCAATTCCGGCGACGATTTGGCGGAAGAACTCGTACTCGTTCTCCAGGTTGGCGAGGATGTTTTCGCCCTTGGGGATGCCAACCAGTTCCAGCCACGCTTTGGGCATGGGCATGCCGGCAATGTTTACGTCGCGGATGGTCAGGTCCAGATTGCCGCCGGGCTCTTTTTGCAACGCCAGATCCAGGCTGAGGCGGAGGGTTTTGCCGCCAATCACGGCCACTTCCTCATCCACGGGCTGGAGATACTGGATGTCGATGTAGCCGGGTTTGAAGAGCACTTTCACTCGCTCGCCCAGGCCGGAGTTGTGGTTGAGCATGCCGTTGATTTCGCGCTCGGTGAGGCGCAGCGTCCGTGGGTCGTTCAAATCCGGCGGGGGCGGCGTTTGCTCGGTTCCTTCCGGTCCGATGAGTTTTACCTGGTTGGTTTCGACCAGAAACCCGGGTTGATCCGGCGTTGCGGGCGCGTTGGCTCCGGCTTCGGCCAGGGCTTCCATTTTGGCTTCCAGCAGCAGTTGCTCTTGCTGGGTTAGCTTGGTGGGGGCATGGCTGGCGTAAAAATAGTGCCGGTAGATGAAAAAGCCGGAGACCATTAGCACGAGCAGCACGCCTAGCGTGATCCACAGCCAAAGGAGGTTCGGGCCCCGGCGGGTGTTTTCCGCGTAGCCGGCGGTGGATGCGCCTGATTCGCTTCCTGCGGAGGCGGCCACCGGGTTGGGAGAAAGAATTTTTTCACTCATGATTGCTTCCTGATTTTGGGTTAGATTTCGTGGCTTAATCGCCGCTCGGGCGGCGTTTTGTTCATCAGAACGGACGCCAGGCCGAAAAAAGTTGGCGATACAATGTCGTAACGGCTTTGTAATCGTTGACTTGGAGCGCGTTTCCGGGTCCAATAGGGCCCTTCCTCCCCCGATGAGTCAACATCCCTGGATTTTTGGTTTTTTTCTGCTTTCGCTGGGCGTTGGGCTCTCCGCGCCCGACTACGCTCCGTGCAATGACGTGCCGGATGCTCCCAAGCGCGAATTTCGGGGGGTTTGGGTCACCACGGTGCACAACGTGGATTGGCCCAGCCGCGAGGGGTTGAGCGTTGCCGAGCAAACAGCCGAGTTTTTGGCGATTGTGGACCGTTGCCAGGAATTGAAGCTCAACGCGGTGATCCTCCAGGTCCGGAGCCAGTGCGACGCGATTTGGCCGTCTAAAATCGAGCCTTGGAGCGACTGTTTTACCGGGAAAATGGGCGAAAACCCGGGTTACGATCCACTGACTTTCGCGCTGGAAGAGACGCACCGGCGGGGTATGGAACTCCACGCCTGGTTCAACCCCTTCCGCGTCATCAACTCGCAGCACGTGCGGCCTTGCAAGTCTCACCTGGCTATTTCGCGCAAAACAGCGCTGAGTTACTACGGCAACAAGGTGTGGCTGGATCCAACCCGAGATTTTCCCAAGCAACGTGCCATCGACGTGGTGAAGGAGGTTGTGGCCGGCTACGACGTGGACGCCGTGCACATGGATGACTATTTTTATCCCTACCCGATCAAAAACGGCAAGGGCGAGTGGAGGCAATTTAACGACTACAACAGCTGGATGGCCTACAAAAACGGCGGCGGGGAGCTTTCGCGCGGCGATTGGCGCCGGGAGCACCTCAACATGTTCGTGCGCGATTTACGCGCGGAGGTGAAGGGGCTCAAGCCGTGGGTCAAATTCGGCATCAGCCCGTTCGGCATTTACCGGCCCGGGCAGCCGGCGCAGGTCAAAAACAGCCTGGACTCCTACGCCTCGCTCTACACCGACGTGCTGTTGTGGTGGCAGGAAGGCTGGGTGGATTACCTGGCGCCGCAGCTTTATTGGAGCACCACCGACCCGCAACTGGGCTTTGGGGGGCTCTACCAGTGGTGGCGCGATGAAAATCACCTTTCGCGCCACCTTTGGCCGGGCATCGCCACCTATCGCATTAAAACCGAGCAACGTTCGGCGCTGGAATCCCTGCGGCAGGTGAAAATTGCGCGAACCCAGAACAATGTGCCGCATGGTTCGGGGCACATCCACTTCAGCATGAACTGTTTCATGGACAACGTCTCCAACATCAACGCGGTGCTGAAAAACAACGCTTACCTGGAGCCCGCGCTGGTGCCGGAGAGCCCCTGGCTCATCCGCAACGATCCGCCCGTCGCGACGTTGAGCGTTGCGGGCGGGGACGACCGGAAATTGGAGCTGAGCTGGGAAGCAACTGCCGCTGCGAACAACGTGCGGTGGTGGGTCGTACAAATCTACGAAGGCGGCCGCTGGAAAACGGTGCGAATTTTGCCGAAAAACGTGGTGGAACTGACGCATCGCGGTTTGCCCGAAAAAATCGCGGTCACGCCGGTAGGGCTGGCCGGCGAGCTGGGAAAACCGGCCACGTTGCTGAAACAAGGCTGAAATTCGGCTTCGGGCTTGCCGAAAACCCGCTCTGGGCCAAGGATGAGCGCCATGCAACGCATTTTCATCGCAAGCGCGGTTTTTGCGCTTAGTTCCCTGGTTAGTAGCGCCCAATCGCCGGCCGAAGATCTGGTCGAATCCGTCACCAAAGAGACGATTCGCAAAAATCGCGACGGATCCGGCATCACCTGGTTTCACCCGCGCGCCTGCATGGTCCCGGGACCGGCCGCGCTCATGAATTTGCAGGCAATCGGCGGTTCGGACTACTTCGGCCAGGTTCATTGGTCGGAATCGCGCGATGCCGGCAAAACCTGGAGCGAGCCCAAAGCGATCGACGCTCTGGGCCGCGATCCCGTCGAGGGCAAAGATGGGCTCATGGCCGGGGTTTGCGACGTGACACCGCAGTTTCACCCAAAAACGGGAACGGTCCTCGCCTTGGGCCACGTGGTCTTCTACCGCGGGCCGCGTTTTTCCAGGGGCGACCAACTGCCGCGTTACCCGGTCTACGTCGTCCGGAGGAAGGATGGAAGCTGGTCGGAACGCAAGATTTTGCGCTGGGACGACCCGCGAGGCGGCTTCATTTACACCAACAACTGCGGTCAACGCGTGATGATGCCCAACGGCGACGTGATGATGAGTTTCACCTTTGGTCCGGAGGCCAAAAATCGCATGGTTGCCGGAGTTCGATGCACGTTTGACGGTGAAAACCTGGAAATCGCCGAGGTGGGACCGCCATTGATCAACAACAAAGGCAGGGGCCTGCTGGAACCCTCCCTGACCCGCTTTCACGACCGCTTTTTCCTCACGATTCGCGCGGAAGACGGGCGCGGCTACGTGGCGGCCAGCGACGACGGGCTCAACTACGGCGAAAAAATGGCTTGGGCCTGGGATGACGGCGAAATCATCGGCATGTCGACCACCCAACAGCACTGGCTGACGCATTCCGACGCGCTTTACCTGGTTTACACGCGCAAAGACGCCGCCAACGCGAACGTCATCCGCTGGCGTTCGCCGCTGTGGATGGCACGCGTGGATCCGCAAAAACTCTGCCTCATCCGCCAGACTGAGCGCGTTGTTTTGCCGCTGGTGGGCGATGGCGTCGACGATCCGGATGGCGTGGCGCTGATGGGCAATTTTGACGTCACCAATGTGAGCCCGGAAGAATCGATCGTGACCGTTGGCGAGTGGTTGCCGCGGCAGGGGGCCAAGGGCGACCTCTTGCTGGCGCGGATTCGCTGGAAAACGCCGAATCGGAGTTTTCAGTTTTAGGCAGCTTCGGTCCTTTTGGTACCCTAGGTTAGTTAGTTAGCCTGCCAAACATAAAAGCAGCCCGATTGATGGTTCGGTGAGAAAAAAACCCCCAAACTCACAGAACACAAAATCAATCGGGCTGCCTGTTTGGCCTTCAGTTGGACTGAAGACGGCGGCAAAATGCAGAAATCGGCGAAAAAGTCAAGCCTAAAGTCGCCTTTTTCACCAAAAAAAGGATTTCACCCAGCTTTTCACAGCGCTTGCGAAGTGTCGCCGCCGTGGCAAGCTATCGGCTAGCATGGCAAAAATTCTCATCGCCGAAGACGACGCCAACAACGTGGAAATCCTCACCGATCTGCTGAGCGACGAGGGCTACGATTTGGCCGTGGCCAACAACCGCGCCGAAGCCGTCTCCAAGGCGCAAAGCGAGGCGCCCGACCTCATCCTGATGGACCTGCAAATGCCGGAATCGGCCGAAAACGATGCGTTGGACAACGAGGCGGGCTTGGCGGCGACGCGCGAAATTCGGGCGCAACCGGCAACTGGCAAGATCCCCATCATCGCCCTGACCGCGCACAACATGTTCCACCAGCGCGAGCGCATTTACAGCGCGGGTTGCAACGAGCTTCAGGCCAAGCCCTACGATTTCATCTCGTTGCTCGACACCATCGAGCGTCACCTGGACGGGGGCGAATGAGCGCCGCCAAAAAGAGCCGGTTTGCCGGAAAAATCCGCGCGATCGGCGAAAACGCCCGGTCGCTTTTGAAAAAAGTGAGCGCGGATGAGGCGCTGGATCCCAAGGCGGCCGGGTATCTGGAAAAAATCACCCAAGCCAGCAAGAAACTGGTCGATTTTGCCGAAACGGAGATTGACGCGATCGGGTTTGGCGAGGTGAAGGACGATCCCGGCGACCGTTACCGGATTTTGCGCCACGACGTGCGGAATCGGCTCAATCATCTCTCCGGCCCCTGCCAATTGCTCCAGCGCAAACTCAAGGATTCCGAGCTGGCTTTTGACGCCGCGGAGTTGCGGGCGCAAATTGAGGGTTGCCTGGCGGTGATCGATGGCTACGGCACGACGGACGGCCCTTTGCTCGAACCCCTGGAAACCAGCGAGGTCGCAACTCGCGGCACGGCCGACGTGGAACCGGCGCGCATTTTGGTGGCGGAGGACGAGGCCGAAAACCGCGATTTTCTCAACGACGTGCTGACTTCCGAAGGCCACACCGTGGAGCAAGCCGTGGACGGCGCGGAGGCGCTGGCAGGCATTCGCCGCGGCAAGGTGGATCTGGCCTTGCTGGACCTGGGATTGCCGAAAATGAGCGGTTACGAGGTGCTGGAGGAGCTGGAATCCAGCGGTCTTTTGCGCAAAACGCCCGTCATCGTCGTCACCGGCCGGCGCGGGGTGGAGGACGCCGTGCGCTGCATTGACCTGGGAGCGGAGGATTTTCTCTCCAAGCCGGTCCACATCGATTTGCTGCGTGCGAGGGTCAATTCCTGCCTCGAAAAAAAGCGGCTTCGCGAGCAGGAACTGCGCCAGATTTTGCCGGAGGAGCTGGTGCGCGAGTACGGCGCGGATTTGGCCCATTTACCCGCCCGCCACGCCGAAGTGAGCGTCCTTTTCGCGGATTTGCGCAGCTTCAGCGCCATCAGCGAGCGCCTGGGTCCGGAGCGAACCACCGGCTGGCTGCGCCACGTCATGGACGAGCTGACCGAGTGCATTCGCGACCACGGCGGCGTGCTGGTCGACTACGCCGGCGACGAGGTGATGGCCATGTGGGGCGCGCCCAAGGAAATGCCAGATCACGCCGAACGCGCCTGCGACACCGCCCTGGCCATGCTTGAGCTGTTGCCCACCATCGACGAGCGTTGGGAGGAAAAAATCGGCCGCACCACCAACCTCGGCATCGGCGTTAATTCCGGCCGCGCCATGGTTGGAAACATCGGCACCATGCGCCGGCTTAAGTACGGCCCGCTGGGCAACACCGTCAACCTGGGCAGCCGCGTCCAAGGCGCCACCAAGCACCTGCACACGGATGTGCTCATTACCGGCGCCACTCGCCAGCGGCTCGGTTCGTCCTGGAAAGGCGGCGTTTTTCGGCGGCTCTGCAAAGTGCGCGTCAACAACATCAACGAGCCGGTGGAACTCTACGAATTGGCGCCCAAAAAGCAGCCGGGCTGGGTCAAGCTGCGCACCCGCTACGAAAAAGCGCTGACCCATTTTGAGGCGAACGAACTGGAAGCCGCATCCGCCGCGTTGGGCAAGCTGCTGGCGGATGATCCGGCCGATGGGCCATCGCTGGTGCTGCTTTCGCGGGTTGGGGCGGAGATTTTAGCCCGCAGCGAGGAAATCGACCCGGTTTGGACGTTGCCGGGGAAGTAGGCGGCCAACCTAACCAGAACCCTCGCCATCGTCGCCCAATGGCACGGGAAGAACGGCGTTGCCGATTTGGTTGATGATGGCGCCGAAGTCGCCCGCGCCGCCTAACCAAAGCCCCGCCAGGTAGCCGACGCTGGCGCCGTGAATTTCGGTGTGCGCTTGAAGATTTGTCGCTTCCATCGGCACCTCGTAGTTTTCGTAGAGCGGTTGCGCGGCAGGGTCTTGGTCCACGCGAAAACCCCGCGAGCCGATTCCCGCGTGGTCGACCAATCTGGGCCCGGGGATGCCTTTGAACTTCTCCGCCAGCTCCACCTGAACGTTGTCCGTGGAGTTGAAAAGGTTGAGGGCGCGGCCGACGCGTTGGGGGTTGAGCCGATAGACGAACCGGTAGTCCTCCTGCGCTTCCGGCGAGTCCCAGTGCGGGCAGGCCAGAAAAACGACGCTCTCCAGCCGGACGCCGGATTTCACGAACACCCGCTCTTGGGTGGCTTGCTTGGTGACGTTGCAGCCGTGGCTGTGGGCGACGATGCTGATGGGTTCGCCCGGGCTCAGCTCCGCCACGGTCACGAGATATTTGGCCAGGCTCGTCGCGGCCGCGTCGCGAGAGATTCCCATGTCCGCGCCGTCCCAAAGAAAGTGCCCCTCGTGCTGGCCGAAGGAGCGCTTGCCGGATCTGCCGCGCCACAGGCTCCATTTCGGCCGCAGCTCCGCGATGTCGCGCACCGGCCGGCCTGCCACGGTCCAAACATCGTGATTCACGCCGGCTTCCTCCATTCCGCGCGCCAGGGCTCCGACAAATCCGCGTTCGTCCCAAGCATTCCACCACCAGCGCGATTTCGCCGCGGATCGGTGGGTTTGCGTTCCGTGGATGATTAACGTTGCCATGATCGGCATCCTAACACCACCGCGCCTGGCGTGGCAACGCGGGAGTTGGGCCAAATTGAGCCAATCGCTTACGAATCCCCCTCGCCCGTTCCGCCCAACGCCACCATTTCCACGATGCGCAGGCCGTGCCCTTCCAAACCGACGATTTTTCGCGGATGATTGGTAAGCAGCCGCAAGTCGCGAACGCCGAGGTCGAAGAGAATTTGGGCGCCGATGCCGTAATCGCGCAAATCCATGGGCGAGCGCCGATTTTCGCCGTCCGAACGCAAATTTTCCAGGATGGATTCGCTGCCGGAGTCGCGTTTCATGTAGATGAGGACGCCGGAGCCTTCGCCGGCGATTCGTTGGAGGGCCAGTTGCAGAAGGCTGCCGCCGCGGCCGGGATTTAGCGGCCCAAACACGTCCTCGATCGGATCCTCGCGGTGGACGCGAACCAGCGCCGGCGCGCCTTGCTCAATTTCGCCGCGAACCAACGCGAAATGGACCCGATCCGCGATGGTGCTGCGATAAACTTGGAGTTCGAACGGGCCGAACGGCGTGTGGACCGTGTGCCGGGTTTGCGGCTCGATCAGTTTTTCGCGCGTTTGCCGGTATTGGATCAAATCCGCGATGGTGCAGATTTTCAGGCCGTGTTCGCGGGAAAACTCGACCAACTGCGGCAAGCGCGCCATGGTGCCGTCAGGGTCCAAAATTTCGCAAATCACCGCCGCCGGAGGCAGCCCGGCCAGGGTGGCGAGATCGACCGCAGCCTCGGTGTGGCCGGCTCGCCGCAAAACGCCGCCCGGTTTGGCCTGAAGCGGGAAAATGTGGCCCGGTTGCACCAGATCGCCGGCTTTCGCGCCCGGATCGGCAATGACGCGGATGGTGCGGGCGCGATCCGGTGCGCTGATGCCGGTGGTGATCCCTTCGGCGGCATCCACGGACACCGTGAAATTCGTGCCAAATGCTTCTTGGTTGCGGCGAACCATCGCCTCCAGCTCCAATTCCGCGGCGCGTTCTTCGCTAATCGGCGCGCAAATCAGCCCCCGGCCGTGCACCGCCATGAAATTGACCAATTCCGGCGAAATTCGCGATCCGGCGGCGATCAAGTCGCCCTCGTTTTCGCGATCCTCGTCGTCGGTAACGATGACCAGCTTGCCGGCGGCGATATCCGCGACAACGTCTTCGATGGGGCTGAATGGTGGTTGGGTCTGGCTCATGAGCCGGGAAATTTCGGCCCGAAGGTAGCCGGATTTACCTGCCGCCGCAATCCCGCGAAACGACGCATCACGGCCCGGTCAGCAGCGTCTTCCACGCCACCACCGTCAGCCAGTGCACGGCGATGGGCGCGTAAATGGAGCCGGTCCGCAGGTAAGCCAGGCTGCATGCGGCCCCAAGCAAGACCACGACCACCAAAAAGCGCCAATCCCAGAAAATGCGGCGCGCCTCCGGCAGCAAGAGCCAGGCGTTGAGCGGATGCCAGAGCGTGAAAAGCGTTACCGCGGCTACCGTCCAAGCTAAGCGGAACCTGCTCGAGCGCCGTTCGGCCGGATGCGGCAACAACCAGACGCGGAAAACCAGCTCCTCCAGCAACCCGGGACAAAACAGCATCACCACCGCCGCCGCCAAAAAACCGCGAACCGTCAGCTGGGTCAAATCCAGCCGCAAGAGACCGCTTCCCAACACGAAAGGTAGGGCCACAGCCGCGAAACCCGCCAGGCAAAGCAACGCAAAACCCCAACCCTGACGCGAAGGCCAACGGCTCAGCGCCCATTTCGTCCGCTTGATGAAGATCACGGCTGTTTGAGGAAACTTTGGTCGTCGCGCCCGGCCATGGCAGGAGGCCAACCAAACAATCCGGGCGCCGGTTGGCAAGCCAAAATCAGCCGTCCGGTTCCTGGCTCTGGATCGGCGGCAGAGGCGCTTCAAACCACTCCGTCTTCCGGCGCCGGAGCAGGAGAGCCCCCAACTGACGCGCCGGCGTAACTTGCGCCCCGTTGGCGATGTTTTTTGCGCCAATTTCAAAAGCGATGCGCCATTGCCGGGCTAAATCGCGATAGGCGCGGATGAGGCGGTAACCGGGCTGGTAAATGTGGGTGACCTCAGAGTTGATCCCGTCCAATTCCAGCACCTTCAGGTCGCGTCCCTCGCGCAAGGCGGCTTCGTCAGGAACGCGGACATCGTAGCGGCCGAAGTAGAAGCCGTCGAACTGCTTGGTTAGGTCGTCGATGGCGTCGAGCAGCGGTTCCGTGGCCAAGTGGCGGGCGTCGGTGAAGAGCGCGCCGCGGCTGTGCGTGCCCACTTCCGTCAGCGGGACGCGCTCGCCTTCGCGCGGAATCCAACTCAAGCGCGAGTCGTGTTTTTTGAGGAAAAACTTGGCCATGCGCATGGCGCGGGAATCGTCCAGGATCAGCCGGTCCAGCTTGTGGCGGCCGTTTCCGATCACGCAGGTTAGGTCCTTGCGATTGATGGAGAGAATGTGGCCGCGCTCCTCATCGGGCATGCGCCAGTAAAACACGCCGAATTCCAGCCCCGGCACGTATTCCTGCGCGATGAGATCGGCCGGGCAACCCAAAACGAAGCGTAAAGCCGTCAATTCATCGCGAATGACGCCGACCCCCGTTCCGTGCCGGCCCACGTCCGGCTTGAGCACGATGGGATAATCCAGGTTTCGCTCGCAAAGCCACGAATCGAGCCTTTTTAACCGCTCTTCCGGTTCGGCGCCGGCGGGAATCAACGTCCAGCGCGCGATTCTCGGGTCGTCCTCATCCTTTCCGCCGGCCAAGCCGCGCAAAATCCCGCTTTTCGATTCCCGGGCCGTGCCGCCGTGAGCCAGCGCGGGATTTGCGGCGGTAAAGGCAGTGAGGCAGCGATGCTTGATGCCCAACCAAATGACGTAAGCCACGATCGGCGGATAAAAGCGCCACGGCGGCCAAAATTCCCACTCCACCAAGCGGCGCCAACGCCCAAGCAATAAACGCCGGCCCTTGTGACTCATCAGCGGCACCAAAAACTCGATCGCCAGCCAGGCGACCACGATTGCACCGACCAGCGCCGGCCAGATGAATTTTTCGTAGCCCGTCATCCACTCTCGCACCTGTTCGCCCCACTGTTGGGCCAGCCACACGACCACGGGCGTCCACAGCCCGCCGGCGATCGCGAGGAAGAGGCTGAATTTCCAGAGCGAGTAACGCACCACGCCCGCCGCCACGTAGGTGGGAACGCGGGTTCCCGGCAAAAATCGCGAAGTAAACAGCACCCAACCTCCGTGATTCGCGAACAAGCGCTCGCCGTGCTTGAGCCGGCTGGGTGAAAGGACGAAACGCAGGATTTTCAGCCGGCCGGCGCGTTCTCCCAGAAAGCGGCCCAACAAGTAAAGCCCCACGTTGCCCCCCACGATGCCTAACCAGCACCAAAACACCCCGGTGGCGAAGGAAATCGCGCCCTCGCTGGCCAAGACGCCCGCGGTCACGCAGGTTAGGTCCTCGCTCGTCAGCGTAGCCAGAGCCATGACCGGCCCCACGAGCCACGGCGAGAGGGTGTCCGCGTTTTCCAGCGCGTCAGAGAAACGGCTGCAACCGGTGAGGGCTGCGGTTGCCGCCAAAAGGACCAACATGGGCGGCAGCTCTCCGATTCGCCGAAAAATCCAGGAAATCCGGATGGGGCACTTGGAAAAGGATCCCATCATTCATCCGACTTTCGAAAAATTGGTTTCGATCGCGAATTTTGCGGACTTCTTTCACGCTCATGGCGATCCGGCGTGACCGACACCAACAAAGCCAAACCGCGAAACGAGGTTAAAACCGCGCCGTTCGCCACTTTTTCGCAAAAACCCGGAATCGCCAACCGCAACCCACGCTCGTCTCGGTTGAAGAAGACGGCAAAGCCGCCGGGATGATTCCACCAGGTAACGGTACACATGGACCTTTGTTAGCATAAATTGAGAATCAAGCAAGCTTATCTACCTCCCAGAACTCAGGCGCGTTCCGCGCTTGCCGGGACACAAATTTTTAAACCCTTCCGCGTCAGCGGATCAGAATTTCAAAGCCTTTTTTGGCTAGTTTTAGTTTAGTTCAAATCCAAATATCCAAGTACCCCGCCATGAAAGTACAACTCAATGCGCCGAATCACTTCATCCGCCGTTATCATGTCCATGCATCGTGGTAGGTCGCCAACCACGTCCACGCAACAATTTTCGATCCGGTCTTTTTCATCGCCGTCACCCAATGGAACCGTCCGGCTCCGCCAGCAACCACCATTCTCGCAACATTTCAGCGCTCCGAGGGTGTGGATGAATTGGTGGTGCGGGTAGGCTTCCCATTGGGTCGGCTCACGTCCGCCTGCCACCACCACACAGGGGCGGTTCTTGGGCATCCCCGGCTTTGTTTGGACCGCTGCGGCCAAGTGCATCATCAGCGTCACCGGGCAGAGCACGCCTTGAGCGTGGTAAGCCAGGCGCACCAGTTGGCGCAGATCCGTCTTTCCGCGAAGATCGATGACGTTATTGAGCGCCGGATGATGGTGACAGCTCTCCCCCACTTGCACGAACAGAATCTTCCCCTTGAAATAGTCCACCACTTCCTGAAACCGCGCTTGGGATCACCATTTAATGGTGAAATCCTGCTTTCCACCGGCTACCACGATCCAAAATGGAACCGGCTGCTTGGTGATCTCCCCTACCTGAGAAATCCAGCTTTTTTCCAGGTCGGAAACGGTGATGTCGCCCCGAAATTCGGTCGGCTCGATGGTGAGTTCGAGTTTGTCGGATAAAAACCGGTGAAACCCATGGATGAAGTGGTAGGGAGCATGGTTGCTTTGGTGAATGAGCGGATATTCGCAAGCGATTCGCTCCGCTTCAGCGTCGTCGTCAGCAATTGGCGTGATCGACGGATTGTTTTCCCAAAGTGCGCCGCAAGGAGTGCGCACATCGGTGAGAAACTGGTCTGGGTAGGCGCGGTGAAGGTCGCGCACCGCCGCGGTCAACATGACCACATCGCCCGGTGATTGGTGGTTGGTGAGGATCAATTTTCGCGGCTTGCCCACAAAAAAGTCATTCAACCACAAAAAAGACTTGTCAAAGTGGATGGAAACCTTTTTGATGTTTTTCCTAACCTTCCGTTCAGGACCATGTTGCCGGGCAAAACCAGGACTTCCTCTCCCTCGGGCCAAAATCCGCGGGTTGCAGGGCCACAGGCCGAAAAATTTCAGTCACCTTTGTTGTTGGTGGTGGTCACCATTAGCCAGGAGGCGCCATGAGTTCGAGTAGTAGTTCGTCAGCCAACTCATCCAGTTCGAGCAGCTCCTCAAGCAGTTCGTCGAGCAGCAGCAGCATGGGCGGGTGCCCAATTCCCGACCCGGACGTTTACTACAATGCCGAGGAACAATCATCGGTCGCCAGTTTGCTCGATCAGATTGGCAGTCTGAATCTGGGCCCAACCGGAAGTCCACCCTCAACCACCGGCAAATATAACGACGCGCGTGAGTTTTCAGCCGGAAACAATTTTTCGCGTATTTCCGCCACCCCGTTCAATCCTGGAACCAGCAGTGCTTTTGCCATTTCGCTTTGGTTTAAGCCGGATGCCACCAGCCAACAGTTTCTGTTCGAAAAAGACGGCGAATACCAGGGCTTTTTTGATAGCGGCAAGGCAACGTTTCGCATTGCAACCACTTCAACCAGTGGCTGGGACAAGACCGTGGAACTGACCAAGACGTTTTCCACCGGAACGTGGTATCACTTTTTGGTCTGGATTCGGCCGGGCGTGGAAATCGGCATTCAGGTGGATGGTTCCGGTCAAACGACCACGCTTTCCAGCGGGCAAGCCGCACATGAAGGCGGTGGCGATTTGTTTTTGGGCCGCCAGGCCGGGTCGACCACCGGCGAGTTCGATGGCGTCATTGATGAAGTCGCCATCTTCAACGCGCTGCTCAGTGATACGGCGAAAACCGATCTCTGGAATAGCGGTGTGGGTAGTTTTTGGACGGGCACAACCTGGACGACTTGCATCAGCTCGAGTTCCAGTTCGTCGTCCTCGGCCAGTTCACCGTCGTCCTCGGACAGTTCCTCGTCATCATCGGAAAGTTCGCCATCATCTTCGGACAGTTCCTCGTCATCCTCGGATAGTTCACCGTCGCCATCATCAAGTTCGCCAAGCAGCAGTTCCTCGCTAAGCAGTAGTTCTTCATTGAGCAGCAGTTCCTCGTTGAGCAGCAGTTCCTCGCTGAGTAGCAGTTCCTCGCTGAGTAGCAGTTCCTCGCTGAGTAGCAGTTCGAGTTCTTCGCTCTCCTCGCACAGTATGTCGAGCCTCTCTTCAATGGAGGACCCGTGTTGCGACTGCGAGCAAATGGGGCAGGAGGACCCCGATTGCGATCCGGACAATCCTTGCCCGGTGACGCCGGATTCAGGCGGCGGCGAAGGTGGAGCCATGGGTGCATCTCCGAACAGCCCACCGGATGGCGGTCCTGGAGACACTACCAGCTTTTTTCCGGGCGCTGGCGCCACTCCGGTTTCCGGCGGACTTTCCAATTTGGCCGGGCTACCCGGCGGAGGGGCCATCCCCACGCCTGGCGGAAGCCGCGATGTGTCCGGCATTCCGGTTCGCAACGGCAACGGGCAACTCAACTTGCGCGAATTCGACCTTTCAGCGAGCGGGTTTGGAAGTCCCTGGCACCACACTCGTGGTTACGGGAATCGCACCAACATCAGCGGGATCAACGGAAACCGCTGGCAAACCGGGGAGTTGCCGCAGCTTGGTTTCCGTGGTGCTGCACCCGGCAACAATAACCCCGCCGGCGTGTTCTTACGCACGCTTCCAAACCGTGGCTTGTTGTTCAGAAACCAGGGTGGCGGTCAATTCACCCCGGCGACTCTGTTTCGCGGCGAATTAGCCCACGACCCGGCCGCAAAGACCTTTGTGTTTACCGATCCGCAGGGCACTCAGCGCACGTTTTATGATAATTCCACCGAACATCCCGCAGCCCTTCGCGGTCAACTCAAGGAACTGGTCGATCCCTATGGCAAGCGCGTCGAAGCCACTTACAATGGCGCGCAACAAATGGCAAAGGTAGAGTGGAAGGGCGATAGCGGGGAATCCGAACGCTGGGACTACCGCTATGTGGCGGCGGGGCCCAATACCGGGCAACTGGAAGAAGTTTGCCTGTCAGTAAACGAAAAACCCGTACGCCGGTCCTGCTATAAATACTACGGAATGGCGGACACGGGCGGAAACCTCAATGATCTGCAGGAAGCCGCCGTGGAGGAATTTGACGCCAATGCCAAGAAGTGGAAAACCTTGCGTCGCCAACATTACCGTTACTACAAGGCAGGCGATGCCGGAGGATTTGCCGGCGGCATGAAATTTGCCGTGGGATCGGAGGCTTACGACCGCATGAAAAAGAGCGGCTTGGACCCATTGACCGCCAGTGACGCCCAGGTAGCTAAATTCGCGGACGCGCAATTGGAATACGATGCCCAGCAGCGGGTTACTTCGGAAAAAACGCGCGATGGAGCTGATGAATGGACCTTTGCTTATGAAAGCAACCCAACGCCAGGTGGCGACAGCAATACTTGGAGATCGAGAACAACAATCGATCTGCCCGATGGGAATCAGCACCGCATTTACGCCAACGCAAGAGTGAGCCAACTCGTTACCGCCATTGAGGCGAAGGCGGGCGCATTGGGCAACAAATGGTACACGGCATACACGCGTAACGCACAAGGCTGGATGACGCAAAAGGCCAGCCCGGCCGCAGTGTCGAGTGTCACCGAGCCGACGCCTGGCAACCCCAATCTTCAGGTCAATTTGCGCACGCAAAACGGACGGATCGATAAGTACGAGTATTATGACAACACCGATCCCGCGGAGGGCGCGGTAAAAGGCCGCTTTAAGAAAAACTCGGTGTCCAAGGGTACGGCCGGCGAGGTCAAGGCTCTACGAAAGTTAAAGTGGAGCCTGCGTAGTGTTACCCGCAGCCCCGTGGCCACCATTGCCACCGTGGAAGAAGAGCAAGTCTTCCCGACGGGTCAGGAATCCGAGCCGGTATCGACCAGCACAACCCTAACCTACTATCAGGACGAAGACGGTAACGACACCTTTCAGGTGAAGGAGCGCGTGACTCATTTGCCGGTCATTCCGGTAACCCAAAACGGTGACGGGCAAGCTCATACCCGTACCGAGATTTTCGATGAGTACGGCAACAAAAGCTGGAACAAAGACGCGCGCGGTTTTATCACGCATCGCCAATATGATTTGGCGACGAATGCACTGAAACGGCTCATTCGCGATGTCGATACCACCCGGGTCGAGGGTGCGCCCGATGGCTGGGCGACTCCGGCTGGCGGCGGGCTCAATTTGGTGACTGACTACGAGTTCGACGACCAAGGCCGCACCACCAAAAAGTTGGGCCCGGCTCACGAAGTGCAACTTCACGAAGACGACGCCGAGCCAACCGTGGTCCGGACCGTTGCGTTCACCGTGTATCGTGACGACATCCGCGAAACCTGGAGAGCGCGCGGATACGCGACTGGCAACGCGCCAAGCTATGGATACGAAACGGTCGGACCGGTCACGATCACGCGGCGCGACGGAAACGGAAACGTCATCGACGTCATACAGAGCAAGCGCAAATGCACCTGCGGTCCGCTCAAGACCAACGAGCGCTTTCCGCAATGTAACTGGGTGCGCTGGATCCGCAATTTCCGCGACCAATGGGGAAGGCTCACCGAAACCCGCGCTTACTTCAAGATTCCGGCCAACGGGGAAGGCTTGGAAAGCGAAAACTACAACGCAACCCGGTTTGGTTACAATGAGCTGGGCCGTCAGGTTGTGCAAACCAGCCCCGGAGGAACCATCACGCGTTGGGTATACGATACGCGCAGCCTGGTAACCGAACGCTGGGTTGGGACTAATGACAATGGCGCGACGAATGCCGATCCCAGCGGAGGCGGAGCCGCCGGGAACAATATGAAGCAGGTTTTGGCGAATGAATACGACGGCGGCCAGGCTGGTGGGGACGGTAATCTGACCAAACAAACGCTAAAGGTTGATGATGTCGCCGCCAATAATCGCGTTGCTGAATTTAGCTACGATTTTCGCAACCGCCTGGATGAAACCAAGAGCGGCGACGGGACCACCGATTTTTTCGTGAAGAACACGTATGATAACACCGATCGCATCACTGAAGTAACGCGTTATCATACCAGCGTGGTTGACGCAAATCGGACCGGACTGAGCAAGACCTTTTGGGACGATCAAAACCGAATCTATAAATCAGAGACCTACGCGGTGGCCATTCCTGCCGGCACGGTCGGCAATGCGCTGCGTGACGAAGCATGGTATGATCCCGACGGTAATGCCATCAAGCAGATCAACGCCGGAAGCGAGGCCGTAACAAAACTGGTCTACGACGGGTTGGCCCGCCAAACCCACGAATATATCGGCTATAACCCGAGCGGCTCCAGCAATGACAACAACGTGACCGGCGACACCATCGTCGAGCAAAACGAATCGGCTTGGGATCCAGCGAGCAACCTGATATTGAGCACGAACTGGCGTCGCTTCCACGATTCCACCGGCACGGGCGCGCTCAACGGTCCGAACGACGCTCAACCCAAAGCCCGGCGCACCTATGTCGCGAATTATCCCGATCCTATCGGCCGGCTCCGCGTCACCGCCGATTTCGGCACGAATGGTGGCGCGGATTTGGTTCGCCCCGGCGTTGCTCCCAAGGCCGGCGATGCAGTGCTGGTAAGCATGAATTTGTTTGGCGAAGATGGCCAGGGCAAAGGCAGCATCGATCCCATGGGTACTGAAGCGCGGTGGAAACTCGACCATCTCGGACGCCAGATTCAACTCATCGAAAACTTTGTCGCGTCGTGCTGCGAAGCTCCTGGAACAAAGAACCAAGCACCAAACACAAAGAACCCGAAGCCTGATGAAAATCGGACTTCGGAATACGCCTACCACGCCGATGGCGGCCTGGAACGCCTAACCCTGATCAACAACATCACCGGCGACCAAGTCACGAGATGGATCTACGGAACGACTCTATCCGATTCCCAAATCGCCACTTCGTATCTGCTGCGCGCCAAAATTTACCCGGAAAGCGATGATGCCGCGGCTCCGCTCGGCGACGGCCCTGACGGCGTCTACGAGCGGCTCGAATACAGCTACAACCGAATGACGAATTTGGTCCAGTTCAAAGACCCCAACGGCACCATCCACGCCTACGATTTCGACAAGCTCGGCCGCCAGACTCAGGACCGCGTCACCACCTTCGCCAGCCACATCGACCAAGCCGTCAAACGCATCGCCAACACCTACGACCTGCGTGGTCTGCTGGAAAAAGTGACCAGCTTTGACAGCGTCACGGTGGGCAGTGGGACGGTCGTCAACGAGGTCGCTCTCGATTACAACGGCTTCGGCCAACTGGTGAAAGACAACCAGGCGCACTCGGGAGCGGTTGATGCCAACACACCCTTCGTTGGCTACGCTTTTGCCGATGCGAGTTCCGGCAACACCGCCCGGATGTCCGCCTTAACCTATCCGAACGGCCGGATCGTCGACTACGGCTATGGAACGACGAACGGAGCCAATGATCTCCTGAGCCGGGTGGAAACGCTCACGATTCAGGGTGAAGCTACGGCTGCCTGCCGTTACACCTACGCCGGGCTGGACTGGTATCCAAAAATCGAGTATCCTGAACCCGGCGTGGAACTGACCTACATCAAAGACGCCTCCCAACCGGTTGGCGACGCCGGGGACGACTACATCGGGTTTGACCGGTTTGGACGCACCGTGGACATGAACTGGCGCAAGACAGTGGGTGGTAGCGAACTTGACCACATTCAATACGGCTACAACCGCGCTTCCAACCGAACTTGGCGCAAGAACCTCGTCGCCACTTCGAGTCAGGACGAAGCATACCAATATGACGGACTCTACCAACTGAGCGATTTCGCCCGAGGCGATCTCAACATCAACCACACCCTGGTTTGTGCCGTACCTAAGGCCAAAGAACATTTCACCTACGATCCCACCGGCAACTGGCAAGCCTACGTCCAGAAATCGGACGGGACGACCGATCTCGACCAATCCCGGGCCAATAACAAGGACAACCAGATCACTCAGATCGACGGCTCCAGCGATAGAGTCGCCCATGACAAAGCCGGCAACACCACTCAGATGCCGCCGGATGCAAGCGGAGATTGGAGCAAGAGCCTGACTTTGACCTGGGATGCGTGGAACCGGATCGTGGAGGTGGAAGACGAAGCGACAGAAGTTGGTGCCTACCAGTATGATGGGCTCTACAGGCGCACTACCAAGACGGTTTCAAGTGTGACTCGCCACCATTACTACTCGAACCGCTGGAAACCGCTGGAGGAACGGATTGATGCTTCAACGGATGCCGAGCGGCAATATCTCTGGGGAGCACGGCCCAACCACCGGGATGAGTTGATTCTACGCGACCGCAAGACCGGTGCACTGCCTGTTCTCGACGAACGCCTTTACTGCGCGATGGACTACTTCAGCCCCACGGCGGTCTTCGACAAGATGGGCGTTGTGCTGGAACGCTACGGGTTTAGCGGGTTCGGGATACGGAGGGTGATGGCGCCGGACTTTTCAGAGCGAACATCAAGTAGTTTTGAGGTGGCTTTTGGGTTTCAGGGACAGTTTTTGGATGAGACATCTTCCTACAATTTTGGCTACCGAACTTACAATCCACCGATTGGAAGGTGGTTCAGTAGAGACCCTATTCAGGAAATCGGCGGTTCGAATCTCTACCTAACCTCCCTGAATAATACACTGTTATTTATCGACAAATTTGGTCTGGATGTGGCCAATTGGGGGCAACATATGAATCCTGCCAAAGGAGGCTCCCGGGGAAACTGCTGGAGATATGCGGCCAATGATCCTTTAACAGATATTGAACAAGCTGAATTTCGAAAATCACATGCACAGGGGGAATGGAGAGACGATTTCCAAAAACTTCACGATAAGTTGCCGCCTGGGTTCAATAATCAAGGAACAGACAGTTGTGATAGTCTAATGAGCGGACTACTGGGAACAGAGGGGGTCGAGAAAGCTAAGGACGATGGAAGCTGTTGCGAAGGATACAATTTAGTTTCAGTTCAATTTGCAAATGAAAACAAAAGTGCAGTAGAGAGGAACTATAAAAACCCCCAAGATTATCATTTCGCCCGCCAACTTTCTGATGGAACATGGGGTCAGAAAGTTGGCCATTATCCCGAACAGAAAACCAAAGGTCCTGTGTCGGATGCCAGCGAGGAACAAGGCTACGTGGAATGTGGGAAAATCTGTATTAAAGACGGCCTGGATGTGGACAAACTTAAGAAGAAGGAGCAGGGCAACTCTGCTCCTAATTGCAATTAGTCCAACATGCATCCCACCGGCTGGAATAGATTGTTGTACAGAAACAATCGTAATACATATCAAATTCTACACGATAACCTTCCGGTTTCTTCAATTTTACATCAAGGATAGACAACGGCGGGCGGCTCCGCATTCGCAAAGTGACCTTTTCGGGCCTAAGAATCAAAACACTATCTGGCCATTGTGATTTCGGAACGTCGAGTTCGAAAGGTGGTTGAATACCGTTCGTTGCTGCACTTCTTGACAATGCTACTGCCAGATTTCTTGCATCGCACTCACGCTTGGCAGATGATTGATTTAGGTTTCCTAAGACTGAAAAAACTTGAAGTTTGGGCAACCCATACGAAAAGAAAACGTAGAGAGCGGCAATGGCGGTAACAATACAGACTGCCAAATCCTTTCGTGAAGACATCATTTCACCTCTATTCATAATTAAGATCGAAAAAACTTAGTTTCTCGATCTTAATTATGAAAGTGGCCGGGGTCAACTCCACAGCGAAGATAACGTAGGATTTCTTTCCCACATTTACATTTCGGTTCTTAACCTAACGGAGTTCGAAGGTACATTTACATTAAAACAGCTTGACTGTTGGAAAACGCTGGTCTAGATGATCGGCGAACCAGAAATTTCCCATGAACACACGCATCTTGGCTGCCGAGCAGCAGGATTTGGCCTGCTATCACGTTTACTCCAGAATCGCAGGTGGCGAGTTTCTCCTACATGACGAGGAGAAGGAGCATTTTCGCCGACTCATGGAGCAATTGCTCAGCTTTTGCGGGTTGGAGGCGCTGGCTTGGTGTTGCTTGTCGAATCACTTCCACATTCTCCTCACGACGCCAAACGGCGATTATGCCCAGCAAATGCGCGATGAAATTGGCGAGGACGCGCTTTTCTCGCGGATGAAAATCGCCTTCAGCGAGCAATATATACAGGAAAAATTTGCATTAAAACAACTTGACTGTTGGAAAACGCTGCTCAATCATCGGCGAACCAGAAATTTCCCATGAACACACGCATCTTGGCTGCCGAGCAGCAGGATTTGGCCTGCTATCACGTTTACTCCAGAATAGTAGGTGGGGAGTTTCTCCTGCATGACGAGGAGAAGGAGCATTTTCGCCGACTCATGGAGCAGTTGCTCAGCTTTTGCGGGTTGGAAGCGTTGGCTTGGTGCTGCATGTCCAATCATTTCCACATTCTAATCAGCACGCCAAATGGTGAACACGCTGAAGGGTTGCGCAATGAAATCAGCGAAGAAGCGCTTTTCTCGCGGATGAAAATCGCCTTCAGCGAGCAATATATACAGGAAGTCCGCTGGCGGGTGAATCACTTTCGTTCCCAAAGCAATGAAGCCGGAGCTACTAACATTATCGAGCGCATCAAGGGACAGATGTTCGATATCTCCAAGTTCATGCACATGCTCAAGCGCCGATTCTCGGCCTGGTACAATAAGAAGCATAATAGGCGCGGCACGCTTTGGGAATCGCGTTACGGAAGCGTGTTGGTGGAGGGCAAGCGTGTTGGTGGAGGGCAAGCGCGATGCGTTGATGACCATGGCGACCTATATTGATCTTAACCCGGTGCGTGCTGGTTTGGTGGCTGATCCCAAGGATTATCGCTGGTGCGGATATGCTGAGGCGTTGGCGGGGAAGAAGCGGGCGAAAAATGCGATCCGGACAGCGGTGGGTGATGAGTTGGGTCTAGATGGCGGCATCGTCCAATGGAAGGAGGCGATTGCGCTTTATCGCACGTGGTTGTTTGGTCGTGGAGAAGAGCAATTCGATGAATCCGGTAAAACTACCCGGCGCGGGGTAAGCCGCGAGCAGGTGGAGGCGGTTTGGAGCCAGGGCGGCAAGTTGAGCCGGCGAGAGTTGCTTCATTGCCGGGTGCGTTATCTCACCAAGGGCGTCGCCATCGGATCGCGAGGTTTTGTGAACGGCGTGTTCGAGGCGCGGCGCGATTTTTTCAGTTCCAATCGCAAAAGCGGAGCGCGAACGATGCGTTTCGGTGATTGGGGTGGCCTTTGCTCCATGCGCGATCTGCGCAACGATGTGATTCGGGCTCCAGGGTAAAATCAGCAACCTATAGAATTCGAGCTATTGCGCAAAGACGGGACGCGCTGGGTGTTTTTTGATAACGATGATTCCTTGCCCGAAGAATTGCGGGGCCGGCTCAAACAAATGATCGACCGCTTCGGGCATAGTACCTCGGCTGTCTACAACGGAAACTTTGAGCTGGAACGGATGGAATTCGTCAGTGAAGACGGCGAACTCACCAGCGGCTATCATTACACCTATTTCGCCGGCAATCTGGCCGGACGGCTTAAATCGGTTACCTTGCGAGTCCATGGCGCCGATGTTCGCCGCGCGGACTACGAGTATTACGGCAACGGGCTTCCGTTTGGTAGTTTGGGCGACCTGAAACGCGTATCCATCGGCGCTTATGATGCCGAGGCCGCTAGCTGGCGGTTGCTGCGCCAAAACTACTACCGCTATTACCGGGAGGGCCAGGCGAATGGCTTCGCTCATGCGCTTCGCTACGTTGTCGGCTCGGAGGGCTACGCGCAATTGCTAAAGCGCGGCGTCGATCCGCTCACGGCCAGCAACGCGGAAATCGCCGCTTCCAGCATGCTGGCCTTCAAATACGACGCCAATCAGCGCGTGGCTGAGGAAAAGATCCGCGGCGGCCGCGAAACCTACTCCTACACCTACGAATCCAACCCCAACCCGCCCCTGACCACCAATTACAATATCTGGACGCGAAAAACCACCGAAACCCTGCCCGACGGCAATCGGCGCACGGTTTATACCAATAGCAAGGGCACGACGATTCTGAGCAAGCTTGAGGAAGTCGCCACGGGTAAGAAATGGTTCGAATACCTGCAATATAACGGCGATGGCCGAGTCACCATTTCCGCCAAGCCATCGGCGATTGAGAGCGTTACTGAGCCCACCGCGGGCAACACCAACCTGATTGTTACCCTCAAGCAACACGGCGGCCTGGTTTATCTCAATGAATACTACGCGAACACCAACCCGGCTCAGGGCCATGTAGCCACCTATCAGAAAAAGCTCTCCGTCAAGCAAGGCAACCAAGGCGCGTTGCTGCCGATGCGCAGCGCCACCTATCGCACCCACACCGTAAACGGCGTCAGCATCCATCCCTTTGCCAGCAACACGGTTTATCCCGAGACCAACCAGCCGGCGACCACGTTTTATGATTGCGCCTATTATGCCGATGACGGCTCGGCTACGGGTTTTGGGAATATTCCGGTAACGCATAGCCCTGCAAATCAAACAGCCGGCGACACGATCTACGAGCAAACAACGACCGGCTACAACGAGGCCAGGGAGGTGATTTTGACGGCGACTTTCAAACGCTTTCACGACGCCACCGGTTTCGGCCCGCTCAACGGCCCAAATGACGCGCAACCCAAAGCGCGGCGTAGTTATACAGCCAATTATTTCGATCCCATCGGGCGAAGCCTTGCCACCGCCGATTTCGGCACTCAGGGAGGGGCGACTCTTAGTCGCCCGGATAGCATTCCCGAACGCAGTGATTTGGTCTTGGTGACCAGCACCCGCTACGGAAAAGATGGCCAAGGCAACGCCACCATCGATCCCAACGGCATCGAAACGCGCTGGAAGAACGACGCCGCGGGCCGCCAAATCCGCCTTTTAGAGGGAATCGACCCATGCTGCAGCAACGAAGCACAAAGTACCAAGAACAAGGAACAAATAAACCCTTGCGCCGAGGCGCCACGAATCACGGAGTTCGCCTACGGCCCCGACGGCCAAATGACGCGCCTAACATTAATCAACGATGAAACCGGCAATCAGGTCACCAGATGGGTCTACGGCACAACCTTGGAGGATTCGCTTGTGGCACGTTCTGATTTGCTCCGCGCCAAAATCTATCCGGAAAGCGACGACGAGACCGAGCCGCTCGGTGACGGCCTCGATGGTGTCTACAATCGGATCGAATACACTTACAACATACAGGCTGAGATCGCCACGATGAAGGATGCCAACGAGACGGTCCACGCCTATGATTTCGACCTGCTCGGCCGCCAAACACAGGATCGCATCACCACTTTCGGCGCGGAAATCGACCAAGCCGTCAAACGCATCGCCACCGAATACGAAGTGCGCGGCATGATCGCCAAAGTAACCAGTTTTGATGACGCAACCGTCGGCAGCGGCAATGTGGTGAATGAAATCGGCTACGAATACGATGACTTCGGCCAACTCATCAAGGACAGCCAGGCTCACAGCGGCTCGGTCGGCGCCTCCACCCCAGCCGTCAGCTACACGCACGCCGACGGCTCAACCGGCAACACCGCGCGCCGAACCTCCGTCATCTTTCCCAACGGCCGAGTCGTCGAAATCGGCTACGGCGCTGCCGGCAGTGACAGCGACCGCCTCGGCCAGACCGTGTCTCTCAAAATCCAAGGCGAAGCCCAAAATGCCGTCGAATACACCTATGTTGGGCTGGACTGGCCGGTTCGCGTGTTGTATCCTGAACCCGCGGTGAACCTCACCTACATCAAAACAGCCAGCCAACCGCTCGGTGATGCCGGCGACCAATACACAGGCTTCGACCGCTTTGGACGGACGGTTGACATGCGCTGGTCCACAACGGCCAATGGCGCAATTCGGGACCGATTCCAATGGGGCTACGATCGTGCCGGCAATCGCACCTGGAAAGCGAATTTAGCCGCAACAAGCGGCGGGCAGGACGAAAAATACGAGTACGACACGCTCTATCAGGTAGCTGATTTCGCCCGCGGCACGTTGAACATCAACCGTAGCGCCATTGGAGCCATCCCCGCTAACGAGCAGACCTGGACCTACGATCCAACCGGAAATTGGGACCGCTACACAACCGTTAATGAGGGCACGGAAACCCTCGACCAAACCCGCGTTCACAATCAGGACAACCAGATCACCCAAATCGACGGCTCCAACACCGGCATCCTCTACGATCGAGCCGGCAACGCCACCCAAATGCCGCCGGATAAGGATGGGGATTGGAGTAAGTTCTATCGGCTGAAGTGGGATGCGTGGAATCGCTTGGTTGAGGTGCGCGATGTGAATGATGCGTTGGTCGCGAACTACGCGTATGATGGGACGACTCGCCGAACAACCAAAAGCGTAAGCGGGACGACGACGCACTTTTACTACAACGACCAATGGAAACAGGTGGAGGAGCGAGTTGGTTCAAGCGCAAACGCGAATCGCCAATATCTCTGGGGCAATCGCTATCGGGATGATCTTGTGTTGCGTGATCGCGACACAAATGGTTCCGGCACGCTAGGTGAGCGGCTTTACGTGACGCATGATTACTTCAATCCGATGGCGATTCTGGATCCGTCCGGGAATGTTCAGGAACGGTATGGGTATTCAGCGTTCGGAATGCGACGTATCATGGCGGCGGATTTTTCGGTTAGTGCGGCAAGTAGTTTTGATTGGGATTTCGGATTCCATGGCCAGTTCTTGGATGCGGAAACTGGATATTATGACTATGGATATAGATACTATTTGCCAGAAGTTGGATGTTGGGTGAATAGGGATCCTTTTGAGGAAAACGGTGGTGGAAGTTTGTACAATTTTGTCTTAAACAACCCGTTTAGCCAACTAGACCTCTACGGGCTGCTCGCGATGTCTGATGAGGACATACAAAAATGTGCAATTGCGGCTGCAGCAGCTGCAACAGCCCTAACCCTTCTAATCCTGCAATGCACAGCGTGCCTGTTTGTGAAAGACAGGAGAGTAAGATTTCCTGCTTGTTTTACTTGTCTCGCGGGAGCGGCACCTGCTGCGTTCGCTTACATGAAATACCGAGAAGCCTGCTCACCTTGTTTAATTCAGCCTGAAATAGAAGCCCTCAATGAAAAAATAATGGAGCTTGAACAAAGAATTAGGGACCTCGAAGGGGGCGATAAAGAATTTTGACCACACGACACCATGTCTGAAAAACATCCTAAATTAAAGGCTCTGGAACGCGAGAAAATCGTATATTATGTTCTAGGCGCGTTCGGGTTATCCACGTCGATTGTCATACAAGGTATGAAATACTTTGATGCTAGGGATTCGTTTTATGTGCTGTTGTTAACAATTCTGCTGGTTCAGTCAAACCTACAAATGATCAACCTGAGAGCTAAATTGATTAAGAATGGAATTGATGATGAATGAATGAACCACGCGGCGCGGTGGAGCGATTTCTCGCCGATCAAGATCAATTGGCTGAGACACTCGTGCTTGATCGAGCGGACAAAATGCTCGGCAAACGCGTTCAAGTTCGGCGAACGCGGCGGAAGCTTGATCATGTTCCAGCCCACTTCCTCAAACACGCGGACCATCCCGCGGAATATTTGGAATCGCGATCGTGAATCAAGAATCAAGTAGCGTAAGCGTCACGCCGTCCCCCCCCGTTGAAATCGTAGAAATCCGTAAGTGTCGTAGGTGATGACTACGACCGATACGAATCCGCCCGAAGAAAAAATCCTGAAAGTCAAAATTTACATTAAAACATCTTGACTGTTGAAGAACGCTGGTCTAGATGATCGGCGAACCAGAACCAGAAAATTCCCATGAACACACGCATCTTGGCTGCCGAGCAGCAGGAATTGGCCTGCTATCACGTTTACTCCAGAATAGTAGGTGGCGAGTTTCTCCTACATGACGAGGAGAAGGAGCATTTCCGCCGACTCATGGAGCAGTTGCTCAGCTTTTGCGGGTTGGAGGCGTTGGCTTGGTGTTGCTTGTCGAATCACTTCCACATTCTCCTTACCACGCCAAACGGCGATTATGCCCAGAAGATGCGTGATGAAATTAGCGAGGAAGCGCTTTTCTCGCGGATGAAAATCGCCTTTAGCGAGCAATATATCCAGGAAGTCCGCTGGCGGGTGAATCACTTTCGTTCCCAAAGCAATGAAGCCGGAGCTACTGACATTATCGAGCGCATCAAGGGACAGATGTTCGATATCTCCAAGTTCATGCACATGCTCAAGCGCAGGTTCTCGGCCTGGTACAATAAGAAGCATAATAGGCGCGGCACGCTTTGGGAATCGCGTTACGGAAGCGTCTTGGTGGAGGGCAAGCGCGATGCGTTGATGACCATGGCCACTTATATTGATCTCAACCCGATTCGCGCGGGTTTGGTGGATGATCCCAAGGATTATCGCTGGTGCGGATATGCAGAGGCCTTGGCGGGAAAGAAGCGGGCGAAAAATGCGATCCGGACAGCGGTGGGTGATGAGTTGGGTCTAGATGGCGGCATCGTCCAATGGAAGGAGGCGATTGCGCTTTATCGCACGTGGTTGTTTGGTCGTGGAGAGGAGCAATTCGATGAATCCGGCAAAACTACCCGGCGCGGGGTAAGCCTCGAGCAGGTGGAGGCGGTTTGGAGCCAGGGCGGCAAGTTGAGCCGGCGAGAGTTGCTTCATTGCCGGGTGCGTTATCTCACCAAGGGCGTCGCCATCGGTTCGCGGAGCTTTGTGAATGGCGTCTTCGAAGCGCGGCGCGATTTTTTCAGTTCCAATCGCAAAACCGGAGCGCGAACCATGCGTTTTGGCGATTGGGGCGAGCTGTGCTCGATGCGTGATCTGCGTAACGATGTGATTCGAGCGCCGGGGTAAAATCAGCAACCCATAGAATTCGAGCTATTGCGCAAAGACGGGACGCGTTGGGTGTTTTTTGATAACGACGATTCCTTGCCCGAAGAATTGCGGGGCCGGCTCAAACAAATGATCGACCGCTTCGGGCATGTTACCTCGGCTGTCTACAACGGAAATTTCGAGTTGGAGAGGATGGAATTCGTCAGTGAAGACGGCGAACTGACCAGCGGCTATCACTACACCTATTTCGGCGGCAATCTGGCCGGACGGCTTAAATCGGTTACGTTGCGCGTCCATGGCGCCGATGTGCGCCGCGCGGACTACGAATATTACGGTGACGGGCTGCCGTTTGGCAGTTTGGGCGACCTGAAACGCGTATCCATCGGCGCTTATGATGCCGAGGCCGCTAGCTGGCGGTTGCTGCGCCAAAACTACTATCGCTATTACCGGCAGGGCCAGGCAAATGGATTCGCTCATGCGCTTCGCTATGTTGTTAGCTCGGAGGGCTACGCGAAATTGCTAAAACGCGGCATCGATCCGCTGACGGCCAGCAACGCGGAAATCGCCGCTTCCAGCATGCTGGCCTTCAAATACGACGCCAATCAGCGCGTGGCCGAAGAAAAAATCCGCGGCGGCCTCGAAACCTACTCTTACACCTACGAATCCAACCCCAATCCGCCCCAGACCACGAATTACAACATCTGGACGCGGAAAACCACCGAAACGCTGCCCGACGGAAATCGCCGCACCGTTTATACCAATAGCAAGGGCACCACCATTTTGAGCAAGCTGGAAGAAGTCGCCACCGGCAAGAAATGGTTCGAATACCTGCAATATAACGGCGATGGCCGGGTCACCATTTCCGCCAAACCATCGGCGATTGAGAGCGTTACTGAGCCCACTGCGGGCAACAGTAACCTGACCATCACCCTCAAGCAACACGGCGGCCTGGTTTACCTCAACGAATACTACGCGAACACCGATCCGGCTCAGGGCCATGTAGCTACCTATCAGAAAAAGCTCTCCGTCAAGCAAGGCAACCAAGGCGCGTTGCTGCCGATGCGTAGCGCAACCTATCGCACCCACACTGTAAACGGAGTCAGCATCCATCCCTTTGCCAGCAACACCGTTTATCCGGAGACCAACCAGCCGGCGACCACGTTTTATGATTGCGCCTATTATGCTGATGACGGCTCGGCTACGGGTTTTGGGAATACGTCCCGGTAACGCACAACCCCGCCAATCAAACGACCGGCGATACAATCTACGAGCAAACCACGACCGGTTACAACGAGGCCGGGGAGACGTGATTTTAACGGCACCACTTTCAAACGCTTTCACGACGCCACCGGTTTCGGCCCGCTCAACGGCCCCAACGACGCGCAACCCAAGGCGCGACGTAGTTATACAGCCAATTATTTCGATCCCATCGGGCGAAGCCTCGCAAGCGCCGATTTCGGCACAAATGGAGGGGCGGGCTTGAGCGCGCTCGCGTCCGGACTCGGTTCCGGAACGTTCGGACGTGATTCTCGTCACCAGCACCCGCTACGGTAAAGACGGTCAAGGCAACGCCACCATCGATCCTAACGGAATCGAAACCCGGTGGAAGAACGACGCAACCGGAAGAAGAATCCGCCTCTTGGAGGGCATAGATCCGTGCTGCAACAAAGCACAAAGCACCAAGAACAAGGAACAAAGAAGCTCCTGATCCGTGCGCGGATGCGCCACGAATCACGGAGTTCGCCTACGGCCCTGACGGCCAAATGACGCGCCTAACATTAATCAATGACGAAACCGGCAATCAGGTCACCAGATGGGTCTACGGCACAACATTGGATGATTCCCTGATCGTGCGTTCTGATTTGCTCCGCGCCAAAATCTACCCGGAAAGCGACGATGAATCCGAGCCGCTCGGTGACGGTTTGGATGGCATCTACAATCGGATCGAATACACTTACAACATCCAGGCTGAGATCACCATGATGAAGGATCCCAACGAGACGGTCCACGCGTATGATTTTGACCTGCTTGGCCGCCAAACCCAGGATCGTATCACCGCTTTCGGTACCGAAATTGACCAAGCCGTTAAACGCATCACGACGGAATACGAAGTGCGCGGCATGACCGCCAAAGTCACCAGCTTTGATGACGAAACCGTCGGCAGCGGCAATGTGGTGAATGAAATCGGCTACGAATACGATGATTTCGCCCAACTCATCAAGGACAGCCAGGCTCACAGCGGCTCTGTTGGCGGATCCACCCCCGCCGTCAGCTACACCCATGCCGACAGCTCAACTGGCAACACCGCGCGCCGAACCTCTGTCATCTATCCCAATGGTCGCATCGTCGAGATCGGCTACGGCGCCGCCGGCAGTGACAGCGACCGCCTAGGCCAGATTGTGTCCCTCAAAATCCAAGGCGAAGCCCAAGGCGCCGTTGAATACACCTATGTTGGGCTGGACTGGCCGGTTCGCGTGTTGTATCCTGAGCCCGCGGTGAACCTCACCTACATTAAAACAGCCAGCCAACCACCCGGCGATGCCGGCGACCAATACACCGGCTTCGACCGGTTTGGCCGGACCGTGGACATGCGCTGGTCCACAACGGCAAATGGTGCAATTCGGGACCGTTTTCAGTGGGGATATGATCGGGCCGGCAATCGCACCTGGAAAGCGAATTTGGCGGCCACAAGCGGTGGTCAGGACGAAAAATACGAGTACGACACGCTCTACCAGGTCACGGATTTCGCCCGCGGCACCTTAAACATCAACCGTAGTGCCATTGGTGCGATTCCAGCCAACGAGCAGACCTGGACTTACGATTCCACCGGCAACTGGGACTGCACCACGACTGCGTACGACGGAACCGAGAATCTGGACCAAACCCGAATTCACAATCAGGACAACCAAATCACCCAAATCGACGGCTCGAATTCCGGCATCCTCTACGACCGAGCCGGCAACGCCACCCAGATGCCGCCGGATAAGGATGGGGACTGGAGCAAGTTTTATCAGTTGAGGTGGGATGGGTGGAATCGGTTGGTGGAGGTGCGGGATAAGGGGAACGCTCTCGTCGCCACGTATGAATATGACGGAACGACTCGGCGGACAACGAAGACGGTTTCCGGGACGACAACGCATTGCTACTACAACGAGGAATGGCGACCGGTTGAGGAACGTGTTGACTCAAATACCAACCCGGACCGTCAATACCTTTGGGGCAACCGTTACCGCGATGATTTAGCTCTACGCGATCACGATACCGATAGCTCGGGATCGCTCGATGAGCGGCTTTACGTAACCCATGATTATTTCAACCCAACAGCGATTTTGAATACGACGGGCGATGTTCAGGAACGCTATAGCTACAGCGCATTCGGCATAAGGCGGATTATGGCGGCGGATTTTGCAGGACGAACGGGTAGCGACTTCGAGTGGGACCTTGGGTTTCAGGGACAATTCGTGGACAACGAATCTGGGTATCTTCTCTATGGGCACAGATACTACTCTCCCAATTTGGGGCGATGGATCAGTCGCGATCCGATTGCAGAGGACGGTGGCTACAACGTCTACGTAGCGATGCGAAACGGCGGCCTAAACACAGTGGATCTACTTGGTACCGTTCCCATTGAGTCACACGCGCTGTATCTTACCACCTTGAAGGCAGCTGCTCAGGCATGGGAGAAAACCTGGAATGACAGATATAGGGGGCGGGCCGGTGAAATCATTACGAGCCCAGTCACCAACCTTCGCGCCACGCTTATCAAGACCGAATATGGAGGAATGGTCTGCGTAAAGTGTGAAGAGTCATCGAATTCCTGGGAATTTAAAATCGTTGATGCAGAGTCCACTGCAATCGACCGATTTCTGGGTGGATACGATATGCGGCTGGTACCAAACGAGTTTTTGATAAGGCAATACTCCGGAAGATGTCCTCAAGGAACGCTTCCGGTTGGCATGTATCACAGCCATCCCGGCAGCACTACCTTCAGCCCAACCGATCTAAAAACTGCAGATTCGAAAGAGGTTTCTACAGGTGTCGGATATGCCAAGATTAGCGTAGGCGGGGATCCTAGGTCTTTCAAATTCGATTTTCAAATTCCACACCGCGGCATCAAAGCCAAGACATCCGATGGTGATAGGACCATCATTGTAAATAAGGGGCAACCAAATTCCGTTACTGTTCAACTTGGCGACATTTCGCAGATAGAGCCTGAAAACGGATGTTGCAGCGAGATTAATGCGCTAAACAATAGGGAAATTGTTGAAGCACTCTTCGACACGATTGACTAAGGACGATTAAGAACCGTATTGCATTCTTTGCTTATGAGACACCTGTTCACGATATTCGGTAGCTTTCTACTTTCCGCCATCCCGTGTCAAGGCGGGGACTTGAGCCAAACAAATCCATTAAGGTTGGTGGTGAGCAGAGACTTCGGCAACTCAGTGGTGACAATCGACTTCATAAGGCCTGACTCCAAGTTGCTGTGGCGGGATTCTAAAACAGGACGGGTGACTCCTAGAAGCCTGACACCACACGAGGTTCGTAACTTGGAGTATCTTATATTCTATTCCGAACTGGATTCAGCTACCGAAGAAGATCCTTATGCATCAGGCCTGGACGGTGAAACCTATGTTTTACATTATTTTCGCAACGGTAAAGGGGTGTTGCGGATTACTCGCTATAAACCTTTTCAGAAAGGGAAAACCAAGAACTTCGAACCGGGCAGTGATGGCTTGTTCGATCTGGGTGATTCAACGCAGTTTATTCGAAAAACTGCCGCCGAAGAACGAATCGCAATGTTTATGTTGTTTTTAATCGCCAAAGCAAACGTAGACCTGAATTTAGAGATGGGAGTCAATTTCGAGGAGTGAATTGAGCATTGGCCTCGACGGCATTTTGGCTGCCGAGCAACAGGAATTGGCCTGCTATCACGTTTACTCCAGAATAGTAGGTGGCGAGTTTCTCCTGCATGACGAGGAGAAGGAGCATTTTCGCCGAATCATGGAGCAGTTGCTCAGCTTTTGCGGGTTGGAGGCGTTGGCTTGGTGTTGCCTGTCAAATCACTTTCACATTCTTCTTACTACGCCAAACGGCGATTATGCCCAGCAAATGCGCGATGAAATTGGCGAGGACGCGCTTTTCTCGCGGATGAAAATCGCCTTTAGCGAGCAATATATCCAGGAAGTCCGCTGGCGGGTGAATCACTTTCGTTCCCAAGGCTGAAGATGGCCAAGGCAAAGGCAGCATCGACCCGATGGGCGCCGAAACGCGGTGGAAACTCGACCATCTCGAGCCAGCCTGGCAGCGGTATCGACGGTGACCGAACCCACGCCTGGCGATCCCAGTCTTCAGGTCAATTTGCGCACGCAAAACGGACGGATCGATAAGTTCGAGTATTATGACAATACCGATCCCGCGGAGGGCGCGGTAAAGGGCCGTTTTAAGAAAAGCTCGGTGTCCAAGGGCACGGCCGGCGAGGTAAAGGCTCTGCGCAAGTTAAAGTGGAGCCTGCGCAGCGTTACTCGCAGCCCCGTGGCCACCATCGCCACCGTGGAAGAAGAGCAAGTCTTCCCGACGGGCCAGGAGTCGGAGCCGGTGTCGACCAGCACAACCCTCACCTATTATCAGGACGAAGACGGCAACGATACCTTTCAGGTGAAGGAACGCGTGACTCACCTGCCGGTCATCCCCATAACGCAAAACGGTGACGGGCAGGCTTATACCATTACCGAGGTGTTTGACATTCAGGGCAACAAAATCTGGGAGCGCGACGCCCGCGGCTACATTACGCACTGGCAATACGATTTGGCGACCAACGCGCGCAAGCGCATGATTCGCGATGTCGATACAAGCCAGGTCGAAGGCGTCCCCGATGGATGGACGACCCCGGCCGGTGGCGGGTTGAACCTCATCACCGACTACGAGTTCGACGATCAAGGCCGCACCACCAAAGAGCTGGGCCCGGCTCACGAAGTGCAATTGCGCGAGGATGACACCGAGCCGACCGTAGTTCGCACCGTCACCTTCACGCTTTACCGCGACGACATCCGCGAAATCTGGACCGCGAGAGGCTATGCCACCGGCAACGCGCCCAGCTACGGCTATGATACCATCGGTCCGGTGACGGTCAAACGGCGCGACGGCAACGGCAACATCGTCGAAGTCATCCAAAGCCGGCGCGAGTGCAGTTGCGGGCCGCTCAAAGCCAACGAACGCTTTCCGCAAACCCATTGGACGCGCTGGACGCGTCATTTCCGCGATCAATGGGGCCGGCTCACCGAATCCCGCGCTTATTACAAAATCCCGCCCAATGGCGAGGGGTTGGAAGGCGAAAACTACAACGCTACCCGGTTCGGTTACGATGAGTTGGGCCGTCAGGTTGTGCAAACCAGCCCCGGCGGCACGATCACGCGTTGGGTTTACGATACGCGTAGCTTGGTGACCGAGCGCTGGGTCGGGACTAATGATTACGGCGGGACGAATACCGATCCCAGTGGGGGCGGAGCCGCCGGGAACAATATGAAGAAGGTTTTGACGAATGAATACGACGACGGCCAGGCCGGCGGTGATGGTAATCTGACCAAACAAACGCTAAAGGTTGATGATGTCGCCGCCAATAATCGCGTTGCTGAATTTAGCTACGATTTTCGCAACCGCCTGGATGAAACCAAGAGCGGCGACGGGACCACCGATTTTTTCGTGAAGAACACGTATGATAACACCGATCGCATCACTGAAGTAACGCGTTATCATACCAGCGCAACCGACGCAAATCGCACTGCGCTAAACAAGACCTATTGGGACGACCAGAGCCGAATCTATAAATCAGAGACCTACGCGGTAGCCATCCCTGCCGGCACGGTCGGCAACGCGTTACGCGATGAAACGTGGTATGATCCCGACGGCAATTCCATCAAGCAGATCAATGCCGGAAGCGAGGCGGTGACAAAATTGGTTTACGACGGGTTGGCGCGCCAAACCCACGAATATATCGGCTATAACCCGAGCGGCTCCAGCAATGACAACAACTTCACGGCGGACACCATCGTCGAGCAAAACGAATCGGCCTGGGACGCGGCGAGCAACCTGATTTTGAGCACGAACTGGCGCCGTTTCCACGATTCCACCGGCACGGGCGCGCTTAACGGTCCAAACGACGCTCAACCCAAAGCCCGGCGCACTTATGTCGCGAATTATCCCGATCCCATCGGCCGCATCCGTGTTAGGGCCGATTTCGGCACGAATGGTGCCGCCGATTTGGTTCGCCCTGGTGTTGCTCCAAAGGCCAGCGACGCAGTGCTGGTGAGCATGAATCTGTTTGGTGAAGATGGCCAAGGCAAAGGCAGCATCGACCCCATGGGAACCGAAACGCGGTGGAAACTCGACCATCTTGGCCGCCAGATTCAACTCATCGAAAACTTCGTCACGTCGTGCTGCGAAGCCCCTGGCACAAAGAACCAAGCACAAAGCACAAAGAACCCGAAGCCCGATGAAAATCGGACTTCGGAATACGCCTACCACGCCGACGGCGGCCTGGAACGCCTAACATTGATCAACAATGTCACCGGCGACCAAGTCACGCGATGGATTTACGGAACATCACTGGAAGACTCCGAAATCGCCACCTCATACCTCCTCCGCGCCAAAATCTACCCCGAAAGCGACGACACCGCCGCGCCGCTCGGCGACGGCCCCGACGGCATTTACGAGCGGCTGGAATATAGCTACAACCGCCTCGCCAATCTGACGCAGCTTAAAGATCCTAACGGCACCATCCACGAATACGATTTCGACAAACTAGGTCGCCAAACCGAGGACCGCGTCACCGAGTTCGCCAGCCACATTGACGACGCCATCAAACGTATTTCCAGTGCGTTTAATCTGCGTGGCCTCCTCGAAGCGGTCACTAGCTTCGACAACGCCACTGTCGGCAGCGGCACCGTCGTCAACGAAGTCGGCTTCGACTACAACGACTTCGGCCAGATGACCAAAGACAAGCAAGCCCACGGCGGCGCGGTCGATGGCAGCACCCCGGAAGTCGGCTACAACTTCGCCGACGGCTCCGCCGGCAACACCGCCCGGATGACGGCATTGACCTATCCCAACGGTCGAATCGTCGATTACGGCTACGGAACCGCTAACGGCGCCAACGACTTGTTGAGCCGCGTCGAAACCCTCAAAATCCAGGGCGAAAGTCAGGATGCCTGCCGCTACACTTACAGCGATTCCGCAACTCATGACACTGGGCATCGCCAGAGCCGATAGTTGATTCGATTTGAGGCCGGCAGTTCCTCCTAACAAAACTCCCAGCATTTTCGCATTTCTCGACGACACCTCTTTTGCACTTGAATCTGTAGTATTTTAATGCTAAAGATTGCCTGATGCCCAGCCGATCCTCCTTTTCCGCTGCCGAGCGCGAGTTGCGCTCCAAACTCCACGCCCTGCTCAACCGCGCCAGTGGCTTCCTTCACGCCACGCCCACCGAACTCCTTCGCAAATGTGGCAAACCCAATTGCCAATGCGCCAGCGACGACTCCAAACGGCACCGCTCCTTCACCATCGCCCAAACCCGCAAGGGCAAAACCACCACCACCCACATCCCCAGAGCCATGGAAAAAGAGGTCGCCGGGTGGATTGAGAATTTCAACACCGCGCGCGAGTTGCTCGAAGCCCTAAGCCAGCATAGCCGCGAGCGCATCAAGCAGCGCAAGGCTGCCGCCAAAAAACCTCCCAAGAAAAAGAACCCATCCTCCGCCGAGTCCTAACCTACGCAGAAAAGATCTTTGGCCTCAGCCGCTTCTGGGGCCAAATCGGTGACTCGCGCCTCAAGGCACAGATCCCGACCGCGGTGTTTCCCGCCGCGTTTTTTCTCATGTTTCTGTGCCGCTTGCCCAGTTTCAATGAGCTCGAACAACATCGCGGCAAACGTGGCTGGCGGCGGTGGCTGGGCGGCAACGAGCTTCCCAGCGCCGACGCGTTGGCTTACGTGGCCGAGCGCATCGACCCCGACGACCTGCGCCAATGCCACGGCCAAATCTACGCCCAGCTCAAGCGAAACAAAGTGCTGGAGCCCCGGCGCGGTTGGATGCTGGCGGCTATCGACGGGCACGAGATCGGCCACAGCGAGGCGCGATGTTGCGAGCACTGCTGCCAGCGCGAGATCAAGACCAAATCCGGGACCAAGATCCAGTTTTACCACCGAATCGTGCTTCTGCAGATTTTGGGCAAGGATTTTCGGCTCATGCTCGATGTGGAGAGCGTGTTGCCGGGCGAGGACGAGGTGGCGGCGGCCCAGCGCTTGATCGAACGCGTGTTGCGCAACCATCCCCGCAGCTTCGACGTGCTGACGGCTGACGCGATTTACCTGCGCCCTTCGGTCGTCAACCTGATGCTCGAACACGACAAGCACCTCGTCGCCGTGCTTAAAGAGAATCAGCCTGAGTTGCTAAGCGAGGCGCGCACCCTGCTGGCGCGTGAGGAGCCCAAGGTGATTTGCCGCGATGCCAAGCGCGAAATCGAGCACCGCGAGTTGGACGGTTTTCAGACCGAAAGCATCACCACGCCGTTGCGCGTTGTGCATTCCCACGAAGTTAAGCGCAGCCGCAAACGGGTGGGCAAGCGCTGGGAGCCAAAAGTGGTCGAGAGTGATTGGTACTGGGCCACGACGCTACCCACATCCTTGGCTCCGAGCGAAACCATCGCCGACTTTGGGCACAGCCGCTGGGAGATTGAGAACGAGGGGTTCAACGAGTTGGTGACCCACTGGCACGCCGATCATTATTTTCACCATCATTCCAACGCGGTGTTGGTGTTGTGGCTGATTTTGTTGATGGCTCACGCGGTTTTTCACTGCTTTTACCGGCGCAATCTCAAAGCTGAGGCGCGCCGCCATCATACGGTGATCTATTTTGCGCTATTGCTGGGGCGCGATGTGCGCATCGAGGAGAGTTGGTGGCCCCCTCCATAGTCTGGTGGCGGATCTGGATTGGCTTTGAGAGGTGGCGAGGGCCTTGTTTTTCAAGGCGCGGCTAAGTTTTTGCTAATGGCGCTGCTTGGTGTCTATCGAGGGGGATTCGGGGAGAAATTTGCTCGGAAATGCGAATAACGAAGTTGACTGGATGATCAGGCAACACAAAAAATCGTTCTGACGAGGCTATGTCCTGGGTTAACGACAGTGGTCAGCGCAACTTACGGAATCGCTGCTACACTTACGCCGGGCTGGACTGGTATCCCAGAATCGAGTATCCTGAACCTTCCGTGGAACTGACCTACATCAAAGACGCCAGCCAACCGGTCGGCGACGCCGGAGACGACTACATCGGCTTCGACCGGTTCGGACGAACCGTCGATATGAACTGGCGCAAGACCACCGACGGCACCGCCCTCGACCACATCCAATACGGCTACAACCGCGCTTCTAACCGCTCTTGGCGCAAAAACCTCGCGACCTCCGGCCAGGACGAAGCCTACCGATACGACGGGCTCTATCAGCTGAGGGACTTTGCCCGAGGCAATCTGAACATCAACTGCACCCTGGTGGGCGCGATTCCCGAAGCCGAGGAGGAATTCACCTACGACCCCACCGGGAACTGGCAAGCCTACGTTCGAAAATCAGACGGAACGACCGATCTCGATCAAACCCGGGCCAACAACAAGGACAACCAGATCACCCAGATTGATGGTTCGTCCGGTGGGATTGCTCACGATCTGGCTGGCAACGCCACCCAAATGCCGCCCGATGCCAGCGGAGATTGGGACAAGAGCCTCACGATCACCTGGGATGCGTGGAATCGGATTGTGAAGTTGGAGGATGGTGGGGCGGAAGTGGGGGCGTATGAGTACGACGGTTTGTATCGCAGGACGACGAAAACGGTTTCCGGCGTGACGCGGCATGCGTATTATTCGAACCGGTGGAAGCCGCTCGAGGAACGACTCGATGCCTCAACAGATGCCGAACGGCAATATTTTTGGGGAGCGCGCCCCAATCACCGCGACGAATTGATTTTGCGCGACCGAAAGACCGGCGCACCTCCTATTCTCGACGAGCGGCTTTACTGTGCCATGGATTACTTCAACCCGACAGCTGTGTTCGATAAGCTCGGTGTTGTCCAGGAGCGGTACGGGTTTAGCGGGTTTGGCACACAAAGGATTATGGCGCCTGATTTTGGTGCGCGAACCGCCAGTAGTTTTGCGGTTGAAATTGGATTTCAAGGGCAGTTTTTGGATGAGGAGACGGGGTGGTACGATTATGGGTATCGGTACTATTCCCCGGAGATCGGGAGATGGACGACGCGAGATCCAATTGAGGAAGACGGGAGTTTGACATTGTATGCCTTTGTCACTAATGCTCCGATTCAATCGGCGGATTTTTTGGGCCTGAAAAAGGTAAACTGCGTCAAAATCTGGTTCGGAAAGGTAACGATGATTGGGGCAAAATTTTCTCCGAAGGAGATTGATGTCAGCGACGCAAAGGACGTTGGATTAAACGCCGCCCAAGCGACTTTGTGCCTTATGGCCTGCGTAGTGCTGGAAGACAATTACAATCGAATGCAACAGAAGGGGGAACCGGCGAGAGATACCTGCCCTGCCGACAAAGAGTGTAAGCAAACCGCTGAACATAAGGTGGCGGGCGGCGCATTTGAAGAGGACACAAGCGGCCCAAATGGAGGCGATGAAAAAATGAAAGTTGGCGTGGTGGTCGCAAGCCATGGAACAATCAAAGGTCAGGAATCCCCTGATCCACTCAAGAGGGGGTTTGACAGACCAGATCCCAAGTGCACCTGCGAATTTGAAACGACTGGAGCAACCGTTAGGCAGTATTGTTGCGAATAACTCAACGAATAATTCCATTTAATCTCAAAATGACGACCAAGACCACACTCACAACTACCTTTCCTTTTGTGTTTTTCTGTAGCCTAATCCTTCACTCACAGAATACAGAGGCAGAAACAGCGTTGATGCCTAGCGTAGAATTTGTGAAAGCAAAGGCCAAATATGCAACCTTGAATCTTGCCGATTCAATAACCCTCTACACCTTGAAACCACCGTTTCGTCGCACTCCCATCGAAATCATCACAAATTCAGATTCTTGGCTAGACATTCATCCGGAACATGATGGCACGCAAAACGGATTGCTTGTGCGCGGTGGACGAATGGTGATCAACTTCGATGAAATGAGCGTTGTAGTGACTTCACCGCAAATATTATTGCCCGATTTGTCCCTTGAAGAGCTAAAGGTTGACAAGCTACATATCAAACTCGAAAAGGGCCGCGATAATAGCTACCACGTCAAGAATATGTCGGCAACCGGCAACGCATATTTGCAGTTTAACGCGGAGGACAAGTAGAAACAATATTGGAAAATATTCGTAACCATTCAGGTCGTTTCGGGGCGTGAGGCGAATTCTGAGATCAGTTTCTCCGGGGTTATCGAAAATTTACATTAAAAATTTACATTAAAAAAATTTACATTAAAACATCTTGACTGTTGAAGAACGCTGCTCTAGATGATCGGTGAACCAGAAATTTCCCATGAACACACGCATTTTGGCTGCCGAGCAGCAGGAATTGGCCTGCTATCACGTTTACTCCAGAATAGTAGGTGGCGAGTTTCTCCTGCATGACGAGGAGAAGGAGCATTTTCGCCGAATCATGGAGCAGTTGCTCAGCTTTTGCGGGTTGGAGGCGTTGGCTTGGTGTTGCTTGTCAAATCACTTTCACATTCTTCTTACTACGCCAAACGGCGACTATGCCCAGAAGATGCGTGATGAAATTAGCGAGGAAGCGCTTTTCTCGCGGATGAAAATCGCCTTTAGCGAGCAATATATCCAGGAAGTCCGCTGGCGGGTGAATCACTTTCGTTCCCAAAGCAATGAAGCTGGAGCTACTGACATTATCGAGCGCATCAAGGGACAGATGTTCGACATCTCCAAGTTCATGCACATGCTCAAGCGCCGGTTCTCGGCCTGGTACAATAAGAAGCATAATAGGCGCGGCACGCTGTGGGAATCGCGTTACGGAAGCGTCTTGGTGGAGGGCAAACGCGATGCGCTGATGACGATGGCGACTTATATTGATCTTAACCCGGTGCGTGCTGGTTTGGTGGCTGATCCCAAGGATTATCGCTGGTGCGGATATGCTGAGGCGTTAGCTGGGAAAAAGCGGGCGAAAAGCGCGATCCGGACAGCAGTGGGCGATGAGTTGGGTTTGGATGGCGATACGATCAACTGGATGGAGGCGATTGCGCTCTATCGCACGTGGTTGTTTGGTCGTGGAGAAGAGCAATTCGATGAATCCGGCAAAACTACCCGGCGCGGGGTAAGCCGCGAGCAGGTGGAGGCGGTTTGGAGCCAGGGCGGCAAGTTGAGCCGGCGAGAGTTGCTTCATTGCCGGGTGCGTTATCTCACCAAGGGCGTCGCCATCGGATCGCGAGGTTTTGTGAACGGCGTGTTCGAGGCGCGGCGCGATTTTTTCAGTTCCAATCGCAAAACCGGAGCGCGAACCATGCGTTTTGGCGATTGGGGTGAACTGTGCTCGATGCGCGATCTGCGCAACGATGTGATTCGAGCGCCGGGGTGAAAATTAGCAACCCATTGAATTCGAGCTATTGCGCAAAGACGGGACGCGCTGGGTGTTTTTTGATAACGACGATTCCTTGCCCGAAGAATTGCGCGGCCGGCTCAAACAAATGATCGACCGCTTCGGACATGTTACCTCGGCTGTCTACAACGGAAATTTCGAGTTGGAGAGGATGGAATTCGTCAGTGAAGACGGCGAACTGACCAGCGGCTATCACTACACCTATTTCGGCGGCAATTTGGCCGGACGGCTCAAATCAGTGACCTTGCGCGTCCATGGCGCCGATGTGCGCCGCGCGGACTACGAGTATTACGGCAACGGTCTTCCGTTTGGTAGTTTGGGGTTTGGGCGACCTGAAGCGCGTATCCATCGGCGCTTATGATGCCGAGGCCGCTAGCTGGCGGTTGCTGCGCCAAAACTACTACCGCTATTACCGGGAGGGCCAGGCGAATGGCTTCGCTCACGCGCTTCGCTACGTTGTCGGCTCGGAGGGTTACGCGCAATTGCTAAAGCGCGGCATCGATCCGCTGACGGCCAGCAACGCGGAAATCGCCGCTTCCAGCATGCTGGCCTTCAAATACGACGCCAACCAGCGCGTGGCCGAGGAAAAGATCCGCGGCGGCCGCGAAACGTATTCCTACATCTACGAATCCAACCCCAACCCGCCCCAGACCACGAATTACAACATCTGGACGCGGAAAACCACCGAAACCCTGCCCGACGGCAATCGCCGCACGGTTTATACCAATAGCAAGGGCACGACGATTTTGAGCAAGCTGGAAGAAGTCGCCACGGGCAAGAAATGGTTCGAATACCTGCAATATAACGGCGATGGCCGGGTCACCATCTCCGCCAAACCATCGGCGATTGAGAGCGTTACCGAGCCTGCGCCGGGCAACAGCAACCTGACGGTCACGCTCAAGCAACACGATGGCCTGGTTTACCTCAACGAGTACTATGCGGCAACCGACCCGGCTCACGGCCATGTAGCCACCTATCAGAAAAAGCTCTCCGTCAAGCAAGGCAACCAAGGCGCGTTGCTGCCGATGCGTAGCGCCACTTATCGCACCCACACCGTAAACGGCGTCAGCATCCATCCCTTTGCCAGCAACACGGTTTATCCGGAGACCAACCAACCGGCGACCACGTTTTATGATTGCGCCTATTATGCCGATGACGGCTCGGCTACTGGTTTTGGAAACGTTCCGGTAACGCACAACCCCGCCAATCAAACAAGCGGCGACACAATCTACGAGCAAACCACGACCGGCTACAACGAGGTCGGGGAGGTGATTTTGACGGCAACTTTCAAACGCTTTCACGACGCCACCGGATTCGGCCCGCTCAACGGCCCAAATGACGCACAGCCCAAAGCGCGGCGTAGTTATGCCGCCAACTATTTCGACCCAATCGGGCGAAGCCTCGCAAGCGTGGATTTCGGTACAAATGGAGGGGCGACTCTTAGTCGTCCGGATAGCATCCCCGAGCGCAGTGATTTGGTCTTAGTCACCAGCTCTCGGTACGGTAAAGATGGCCAAGGCAACGCCACCATCGATCCCAACGGAATCGAAACACGCTGGAAGAACGACGCCACTGGAAGAAGAATCCGCCTTTTAGAAGGAATCGACCCATGCTGCAGCAACAAAGCACAAGGCACCAAGAACAAAGAACAAACAAACCCATGCGCCGAAGCGCCAAGAATCACAGAGTTCGCCTACGGCCCCGACGGCCAATTGACGCGCCTAACATTGATCAACGATGAAACCGGCAATCAGGTCACCAGATGGGTCTACGGCACAACATTGGAGGATTCGCTGATCGCGCGCTCTGATTTGCTCCGCGCCAAAATCTATCCGGAAAGCGACAACGAGACCGAACCGCTCGGTGACGGCCTGGACGGCGTTTACAATCGCATCGAACACACCTACAACATCCAGGGAGACATCATCACCACCAAAGATCCTAACGAAACCATCCACGCGTATGATTTTGACCTGCTTGGCCGCCAAACCCAGGATCGTATTACCGCTTTTGACGCGAAAATCGACCAAGCCGTCAAACGCATCGCCACCGAATACGAAGTGCGCGGCATGGTCGCCAAAGTAACCAGCTTTGATGACGCAACCGTCGGCAGCGGCAATGTGGTGAATGAAGTCGGCTACGATTACGATGATTTCGGCCAACTCATCAAGGACAGCCAGGCTCACAACGGCTCAGTCGACGCATCAACTCCCGCTGTCAGCTACACTTACGAAGACGGCGTCACCGGCAACACCACCCGGCGCACCTCAACGGTTTACCCCAACGGCCGAGTCGTCGAGATCGGCTACGGCGCTGCCGGCAGCGACAGCGACCGTCTCGGGCAGGTTGTGTCGCTCAAAATCCAAGGCGAAGTCCAAAATGCCGTCGATTACACCTACGTTGGGCTGGACTGGCCGGTTCGCGTGTTGTATCCTGAACCCGCGGTGAACCTCACCTACATCAAAACAGCCAGCCAACCGCTCGGCGATGCCGGCGACCAATACACCGGCTTCGACCGGTTTGGCCGGACGGTAGATATGCGCTGGTCTACGACGGCAAATGGCGCAATCCGCGATCGTTTTCAGTGGGGTTACGACCGCACTGGCAATCGCACCTGGAAAGCGAATCTCGCTGCCACAAGCGGCGGTCAGGACGAAAAATACGAGTACGACACGCTCTACCAGGTTACCGATTTCACCCGCGGCACGTTGAATATCAACCGCAGCGCCATTGGAGCCATCCCCGCTAATGAGCAGACCTGGACCTACGATCCCGCCGGCAACTGGGATCGTTATACCAATGCCAACGACGGAACCGAGAATCTGGATCAAACCCGCGTCCACAATCAGGACAATCAGATCACTCAAATCGACGGCTCCAACACCGGCATCCTCTACGATCGAGCCGGCAACGCCACCCAAATGCCGCCGGATAAGGATGGGGATTGGAGCAAGTTTTATCGGCTGAAGTGGGATGCGTGGAATCGGTTGGTGGAGGTTAAGGACAAGGGAAATGCTCTCGTCGCAACGTATGAATATGACGGCACTACACGCCGAACGACGAAGACGGCATCAGGAACAACGACGCACTTCTACTACAACGAGGAATGGCGACCGGTTGAGGAGCGTGTTGATGCCGGCGCTAGCGCCGCCCGCCAGTATCTCTGGGGAAGCCGTTACCGAGATGATCTGGCGCTACGCGATCGTGATACCAATAGCTCGGGAACGCTCGATGAGCGGCTCTACGTGACGCATGATTATTTCAACCCGACGGCGATCCTCGATATCTCAGGAAATGTTCAAGAGCGCTATGGTTACAGTGCCTTCGGTATCCGGCGAATCATGGCAGCGGGTTTTTCGGTTCGCTCAAGCAGCAGCTTTGATTGGGATTTTGGCTTCCAGGGACAGTGCTTAGATTCAGAGTCTGGTTTTTACAACTACGGCTTCAGATACTATGTGCCGGAAACGGGGCGATGGCTGAGTAGGGATCCGATTGGGGAGAGCGGCGGTGTTAATTTGTTTGCTATCGCAGGAAATAATGTCCCTAACCAGTTCGATATTCTTGGATTGGATACAGAAATTACTCAGGAACAGTTCGATGCGTACATGGCAGAGCGAAATCAAAAATTGGATTCGTTTGATTCAACAAACGCGTTTACCTCTTACGAACTCACGTTTGAGTTTCAAGGATGTGAGCAATATGGGCTGGAGTCAAGAATCAATAGCTTACGAGATAACCTCGAAGAAGCGCTTAAGGATGGATTCTTAACGTTTCGCGACAATGCATCGCGCGGCAACGCGCTATTGAGGCAATATTTCGGTTTTCATGAAACCTTTGGGAAATATGGAGACGCTTTGGGTTCCGGGAGAATAGAAAGGCGTCATGTCGCTGAAAAGTTAATGAATCTGATTGAGAATACAAACGGAGGGGTAGTGAAGCTAATTTGTTGCCACAGCAGAATTTGTAAAAGAAATATCGATCCAGACACTGGAGAAGTGTTGACCGGTGGATATGTTTACACTGGGATTTATGGCTTGTTCAAGACGGATATTTATCTCTGTCGTGAGGCGCTTAAGGATAAAGACAACAGTGAACTGTCTAGGTATTTAATCCATGAAATGACCCACAAATTTATTGGAACCGACGACCATTACTATGGCGATCCGTCACCGCTATCGGATGCCTTGATAGAAGAGAAGGGCTTATCCGCTGTCAATTATCGCCCGGGTTCTGGGAGTAGTGGAAATCCAATTGATAGCCCCCATCCCTTGAAATTGATGAACAAAGCCGACACCTATGGGCTCGTTATATCCGAAGAATTTTTTGACTAATGAAAGTCCATATCTTTGTGCTAATATCATTGCTTTTGCCAAAGTTCGGTATCGCTTCTGAATTGGTTTCCTCGCTAGCGTATACTGAAACGCTCATCAGAGATTTAAAAAGAGCCACTCTGTTGATAGACGAACGGCCGGCGGATCCTGCTATTTATCCCCAATTATTGATCTCGAAAGGCGCTTTAGATCTTACAAAAATCGAAGTTGATTCGTCAGGTAATATTCTTGATGGGTGGCAAAATCCTATCAGTTTTGTTGTGCGATCAGGCGACTACGAAATTTATTCCATGGGAAAAGATGGAATATCAACAACGAAAGGCGATGATCCGGATGACATCAATAGTTGGGATTCCACGAAAAAGTGGGAGAAGGTTTATCCGAGTAAAAAATTGGGGCGAAGGTGGATGAATCGAATATTCCGTATTATAGATGGTGTTAAGTAGCACAGGGGAAGAGAGGAGCGAAAATTTAGACAGGCCATTTCTACGTTGGAACCGGAAGATTATATTGGGGACAGGAGATTAGATTGGAGATTAGATTGGAAGATTAGATTGGGATTAGATTGGGGACAGGGTAAATCCACGTAAGAAATCGCCACAATCAGATTTTTCACAATTTCAGCTTGCCTATTCTCCGACACCTGCTCATTCTCAGATATGAGAATCGCCCGAATCCTTGGTCCGAGCACTTACGGTAGCAATTGTTACCACGTCATGTCGCGCGCCATTGAGGGCGCATGATTTTCGATGACGTCGCCAAGGAGAAATTCCGCGCATTGCTCGACGTTCACCTGCGTTTTGCCCAGATTCGCTGCATCACTTTCTGCATCATGGGCAACCACTTCCATCTCCTCGTCGAAGTGCCGCAACCCGACGAAAACCCGCTGCGTGATGCCCCGGATTCGGTGTTCCTCGATCACTTGGAGATACTCTACAGCAAGAAGACCGTCGAGATGATCGCGACGCAGTTGGAGGACTATCGCGATAGCGGAATGCACTCGCAAGCCGAGGCGCTGCGGGAACGCTTTTTGTCGCGGATGCGCGATCTCTCCATCTTTATGCGCGAGCTGAAACAACGCTTCACCCAATGGCATAACAAGCGCGCCAAACGTAAGGGACCGCTCTGGCAAGATCGCTTCAAGAGCGTGGTCGTGCAGAACAGCGAATCGGCGTTGCGGACGATAGCGGCGTATATTGATTTAAACCCGGTTAGAGCCAAGTTGGTGGCTGATCCGAAGGATTATCGGTGGAGCGGATATGCCGAGGCAGTTGCGGGAAAACAAATGGCTCGTGAGGGACTGAAAGCGTTGGTCGGCGAGGTATTAATCCGAAAATTAAATAGCCGACACTTCACGCGGCACAGAATTTTACTTTTGGGCTGTTGAAATACTGGATTACTCTGCTTGGGGATTTCTGAAGCATTCTCAGGAAGCTTATGACATTAGCCTTCAATTCAGCGAGGGTCCTTGGCGCCTTCTTCCCGTGGACGTTCTTCTTGATATCGCGATTCAGATATTCATCTGGATTGAGTTCAGGGGAGTACGCGGGAATGTAGAAGAGCTCTATCTCGGACTCGTTCGCCTTGGCCCACGCTTTGACTTTTTTGCCATGATGCACAGAAAGATTGTCTGCAATAAAGAACACTTTTCGATCGTGGCTCTGAATCAATCTACCCAGAAAGAGGATGTACTTGAGTTGGGTCATTCGAGCTGTGTAGGTCATGAATCGCATTTCTCCCTTGTTGGTGACAGCCGAAATGTGGTTGAGCTTCAGCTTTTTGCCGCTCTCGCGAACTTCGGGAGTCTTGCCCTTCTTCGAATAACTTCGTCCAGCGTGAACTTCGTTAGTGGTTTTGCCTTCATCGCCCCAAAATATGGTTGCGCCCTCTTCCTTGGCTCGCTTTTCAATAGCTGGATACTCCTCCTCACGCCAGCGCCGGACAGACTCGCTATTCTGTTGGTAGGCCTTGCGAATTGGAACTTGAGGAGTCATACCCCAGCGCTTTAAATAGTTTCCCATTGTAATTAGACTCAAGGTGATCCCAAACTTTTCTTCGATCAAATCTCTAACCGCAGCCCTCGTCCAAAGGACAAATGGCAATTTCAATTGATCGGGCATATTATCGGTGATCAGATTAACAATCGTGGCGCACTGCCAAGGCAATAGTAACCGTTTTTCGCCGACCTTACGACCCCGCTTCACTGCTCGAAGTGCGTCCCACCCTCTCTTTTCATACTTACGACACCACCGGTTTACTTCTTGCCGACTTACTCCAAGCGCACGAGCTGTTTCCCGTTGGGTGTAGCCTTCTTCAACAACCATACGCACCGCAGTCATTCGGAGGTGCTCTTGCTGGTCAGGCGAAAGCTTTCTGGCGTCTCTCTTCATCCCTAACAATACCACATCATTAGGTGTCGGCTATTTAATTTTCGGATTAATAATGAAAGGAGATTTCGAGGCGGATTGTTGGGAGCAGGTACAGCGAATGTATCGGTGTTGGCTTTACGAAGACGGGCGCGAGCGTGAGGATGACGATGGTAAGGTGATCAAGCGTGGATTTGCGGCGGAGACGTCGGATGCCGTCCTTGCGGGCGAAGGCGCGTTGGCTCGCCGAGTTTTGGTGAGGGCGCGGGTGCGTTACTTCAGCGATGGTGTGGCGCTGGGAACCAAGGCGTTCGTTGAGGAGTTGTTCGATGTGCGGCGGCGAGCTTTCGGAGTGAAGCGATTAGATGGAGCCCGCAAGATGAAGGACGTGGATTGGGGAGGGTTGATGAATTTGCGTGATTTGCGCGGCGAGGTGTGAGGAGGCCCATATTGCGCTGCCAGGTTTTGCGGAATGACGATTAGAGCGATCCAATAGGGCAATTTTGCCGTAGCCGACGGATTTGGCCCTCCCCGACAACGGAGTTTCACGTTGGCGAGGTTTTGGCCGGTTTGGGTGGCGGCTAGACGTTGCGCATCGACCAACGCGACTTAGATTTCAGGAATGCACGATGTCTCATGCAAATATAGACCGTCCCCATTTCTGGTCCCGCAGCAACAAAGAAAAAAGCACAAAGAACAACGAACGCCTCGTCCGCCACGAGCACGACTCGTTAGGACGACGAATCGCCACTATCGATCCCCTAACCGGCAAAACCACCGTGGAGTACGACGCCAAAACCGGCCAAATCGCCAAAAGCACCGACGCCGCCGGCAACGCAACATCCTATGCCTATTACGGGCCCGAAGAACCCAACGCCGGTAAGTTGAAAAGCACCACCAACGCCCTCGGCAAAACCCAGAGCTACACCTACAACTCCCGCGGCCAAAAAATCACCTCAAGCGGCGAAACCGACTATCCCACTTGCCACGAATACGACGACTACGGGCAGTTGGTGAAACTCATCACCTTCCGCGAAGAGCCGCTCAAGGAGACGAAACAAGGCGCTGCCGGCGGCCCGCCAACCCGCGCCGAAATTTTCGCCAGCATCGCCAGTCCCGACGTCACCATGTGGGTTTACGATGAAGCCACCGGCGTCCTGTTGAAGAAGATTTACGCCGATGGCAAAGGCCCGAAATACGAATACCATCCCGACGGCCGGTTGAAAAAAAGAACCTGGGCCCGCGGCCTCCAGACCCACTATGAATACGATCCAACGACGCTGGCCCAAGTCAAAACCTGGTATGCCGACGCCGAAGGCAACGCGATCGAAGAAACTCATTCTGCCCCCATCATTCTGCAACACAACCGCAGCGGCCAAGTCATCGCCGTGGAGGACGCCGAAGGCCGCCGCACCTTCGAACGCGATGAATTCGGACGAGAGATCGCCGAAATTCTCCCGAATGGCCAACGAATTGAGCGTGATTATGCGGATGACAATGGACAGCTGAGTGTGGTAAGGTTGTTGAATCCCAACGGACAGAACGTGTATCAGACCGATTACAGCTATAACCCGAATGGAACCCTCGCTTCCGTGAACTCCGGCAAGAACCGCTTCGAATACGGCTACGCCGATGGCGCGCCAAACTTGTTGGCATCCGTCACCGGTCCCGTTACTCACACGACCTACCAGTACGAACCCAACCGCAACCTAATTTCTCGAGTTCACAATCAATTTAATGCCAGTGCCGACCAAGCACAAGGCACAACGAACCAAGAACTAAATCGAACAATCTCTTCGTTCGATTACACAAATGACCAAATCGGCCGCCGCGTTGAAGTTGCGATGGCGGGCGAGGGTCTGGAAAACACCGGCTGGAATTGGGATTACAACGACCGCAGCGAAGTCGTCCGCGCAGAGCCAAAACTTAGAACTGAAAACTTAGAACTTCACACTTATTCCTACGACGACCTCGGCAACCGCGAAACCGCTACCGAAGGCGATATCACTACCGCCTACCAAACCAACTCGTTAAACCAGTACACCCAAACTGAAATCAGCGAACGTCAGCGTCCATTAGCGGTTATTAATCCGAAAATTAAATAGCCGACACCTAATGATGTGGTATTGTTAGGGATGAAGAGAGACGCCAGAAAGCTTTCGCCTGACCAGCAAGAGCACCTCCGAATGACTGCGGTGCGTATGGTTGTTGAAGAAGGCTACACCCAACGGGAAACAGCTCGTGCGCTTGGAGTAAGTCGGCAAGAAGTAAACCGGTGGTGTCGTAAGTATGAAAAGAGAGGGTGGGACGCACTTCGAGCAGTGAAGCGGGGTCGTAAGGTCGGCGAAAAACGGTTACTATTGCCTTGGCAGTGCGCCACGATTGTTAATCTGATCACCGATAATATGCCCGATCAATTGAAATTGCCATTTGTCCTTTGGACGAGGGCTGCGGTTAGAGATTTGATCGAAGAAAAGTTTGGGATCACCTTGAGTCTAATTACAATGGGAAACTATTTAAAGCGCTGGGGTATGACTCCTCAAGTTCCAATTCGCAAGGCCTACCAACAGAATAGCGAGTCTGTCCGGCGCTGGCGTGAGGAGGAGTATCCAGCTATTGAAAAGCGAGCCAAGGAAGAGGGCGCAACCATATTTTGGGGCGATGAAGGCAAAACCACTAACGAAGTTCACGCTGGACGAAGTTATTCGAAGAAGGGCAAGACTCCCGAAGTTCGCGAGAGCGGCAAAAAGCTGAAGCTCAACCACATTTCGGCTGTCACCAACAAGGGAGAAATGCGATTCATGACCTACACAGCTCGAATGACCCAACTCAAGTACATCCTCTTTCTGGGTAGATTGATTCAGAGCCACGATCGAAAAGTGTTCTTTATTGCAGACAATCTTTCTGTGCATCATGGCAAAAAAGTCAAAGCGTGGGCCAAGGCGAACGAGTCCGAGATAGAGCTCTTCTACATTCCCGCGTACTCCCCTGAACTCAATCCAGATGAATATCTGAATCGCGATATCAAGAAGAACGTCCACGGGAAGAAGGCGCCAAGGACCCTCGCTGAATTGAAGGCTAATGTCATAAGCTTCCTGAGAATGCTTCAGAAATCCCCAAGCAGAGTAATCCAGTATTTCAACAGCCCAAAAGTAAAATTCTGTGCCGCGTGAAGTGTCGGCTATTTAATTTTCGGATTAATACCTCACCGCAGCACGACCTGGACGGAAACCTGATCAGCAACGGAAACGCGGCCTACACCTGGAACGCGAACAATCGCCTCGTTCGCGTCGAAAAGAAATCCGGCCTCGTCGCCACCTACCAATACGATTATATGGGCCGCCGCACGCGGAAAACCGTTCGCCAGCCAGACGGCTCCACGAGCCAAAGCGAGTTCGTTTACGATGGCTGGAACGTTATTCAGGAAACCATTACATCCAAGCACAAAGAACAAAGCGCCAAGCACAGCGCTACGCGCTTTTACACCTGGGGCCGTGACCTAAGCGGAACGTTACAGGGCGCCGGTGGCGTCGGCGGATTGTTGAGCATTCGAATCGAGAACGCGCACTCCGAAAGCGAGTTTCTGTGTCCGACCTACGATGCGAACGGGAACATCACGGAAGTTGTAGATGGCAACGGGACAGTCCGAGGTGCCTTTCAATACGGGCCGTTTGGGAATCTTGTCAGCGAAATGGGCGATTTGGCGGAGCAGATTCCGTTTCGGCTTAGTACAAAGTGTTTTGATCTTGAAACCGGGTTCAATTACTATGGCTTTAGGTATTACAGCCCCACGATGGGCAGTTGGCTTAGCCGGGATCAAATTCAAGAAAATGGCGGCCTTAACCTTTTTACCTTTGTATTTAACCAAGCAGTAAATCTTTTTGATGTGTTAGGAAATGCTCCCGCAAGCACACAAGATTTCAACAAGATCACGAGTGGGCTATTGACTGGAAACAACAATGGTTTCGATTTCGAAACCCAAACTCCTGAAGGTAGCCCGAGTGTGGGGATTGGGTTTCAGGGATGGACCTCAGACGATGGCGTTCAAAATATCAATTGCGGAATGTATGCGCTTAACGAACCCAACAGATGCCACATTCGAGACGCGCTCAAGCAACTTATGAAGGGTGAGATTTTTCAAGTCGCATGCGACGATATTGCAAAGGCCGTTAAACAGATAAAGACAATCGTTGAGCCAATCGGCAATTGCTGCCCTGCCGGATATCACCGGATTCACATTCGTACTGGAGAAGGAAAAAGTGAAGACGGATCTCCTAGCGGAGCTCGCGACTTCCATGTCTATCGTCAGAACAGTGACAAAACGTGGACGCACTTCCTGGCTACTGGACAAATGAAATGGGAGGAAGGACCGCACAGTTTTACCACGAATGATGGAGATATATTATACCAAACAAAAATTTATGGAGTTGATGCATCGAATGTAAAAATCCCCTTAGATCCGACTGAAGCCGATCATAATTACCGAACCGTTAACTACACAGATTCATGCGGAATTTTTTGCGCAAAAACTCACAATCGAGATTGAAATCAATCGGGTGCAAATCCTCTCATTCCAGTTATTTTTCAGGCAGCGTCGGCGGCTGGCTCGTTCGTATTCGAAAGTTGATCAATTCATCGCGTTGCTTCTGAGCGATTCCATCGCGAGCCGAACGAAAAAAGCGCTTCCACTCTCCGTTTAGCTCGATGCATCGCAAATGTAATAGCATTTCAGCTCGCTCCCTGATCCACCGCATTCCCGAACAATCCATCCGCTCTCCTATGACGTAGCGTGCTGCTCCCTCAATCACTCCGCTGGCGATTACCAAATCCTCCTCGAGCAAGCGGCCATAAGCCATCATTTCTTGCCTCTTTTCCAGATAACCAATAATCTTCTTCGTCTTCTCGCGTTTTGCCTTTGTACCCGGCCCTCTGGCGGCGATCGTTTGCTGGTGCTGCCGGAGTTTTTTAAGCAATCGTGCAATTTTGCCCTGGTAAAGAGCTTCTCGCTGTTTCTCCACCCACTGGGTCAATTCCTCGCTATTTTCCGGATAGAAAAGACGTCCAAACTCCCACAGTTTTTCCTCCACGTGACGAATGTCTAATGCATGCGTTGAATTGGGAAAACGCTCAGCAATCCCTTTGTCGAAACTGAGTTCTCCATCACTTACAATGTGCACGCAATTGCTATTGGGATCAAATCCCCTGCGCTCCACTTCCTTCTTGGCCCAATCCATCATCACCGCTCTGGGAGCATAGCTGCCCCAGACTCGTTTGTTGAGAGGCCCGTGCAAAAGTCCGTCGTCCCCCCTTCTCAAGGTGTAGACAGCAACCAGAGTAATACTTCGCCCGTTCTTGCTCTTGTCGCCTTTTTTACGCCGTTTGCGTTTGCCCTTTGTTAGGCGGCATTGTTTGCCTCGGTGGCGTTGGCAGCCACAAGGGCAAGATTTCTTGGGCTGGCGTGGTCCGCGTCGTTTTTCCAACTCTTCGGCGGTCGCCGTCGGAGTTGCTTTGCCGTCTATTTCGATAACGATGATGTCGCCCTCAGGACCTTCGAACGCCGGCGGTTGTTCCATAAAGGGACCGGCATGCCGGCCCAGCCCAAGAACGAGTTCTCCGATGGTTCTTTGAGATGGCGACCAGTTGAGAAATGCCGAGCAGATAAGCGTGGCGGTCTTTAGACTAACCCGTGTAGCCAGTCTTGTAACAAAACTAACGATAGTTGGGCTAAAACTGTCAGCGAAGAGCTGTAGATGAATGTCCAATGGATAAAACCCCCGGCCGGTTTTGGTTTCTACATACCTTCTCCAGTAAGCAACTTTGCCAAATCTGGTAACCAGAGTGTGGCGGCAGGCGGATTTTAGGCGCCCGTCCGGACAATCTCTTAGATAGTCCTCCAGATCAAATGCTTCATGATGAGAGCGCAGAAAGAGCGCGACCAACATACAGCCAAGGGTGTTGAGCAACACAAACAACTTGTCTTCAAACTCTGCAAATGAGGTCGTTTCGGTGCTACTACAAAATTCTAAGACTTCATCAAACTGGGAGCGAAGTTTTGTGTGGAGGCTCTTGAGCTCAAATTCTTCTTGAGGAACAAAAGTTGCGAGCGTAGTGTTAGGCTGCTGGGGTAACGTGGGTGGTTTTGGTTCTGTTAGACTCACCCGCTAATTCTAGCTCGTTATCCCGGCTGCACCTGAAAAAATCCTAACAAAACCGAAATATTCGGCATTTTTAAGCAAAATTTCCGAAGAAACAGGAGTTTTTGCCTGGAAAATCAGGATTTGCACCCATTTCGGATTTCGGATTTCGAGTTTTCCCCAAGATCATTCAACGGGTTCGCCGCGATAACCGGCACAAAATCCCACGAGGCAGGCGACGCACATGGCGGTTAGGATCCACCAGTAGGCGTCCCAGCCTAATCCGGTGGTTTCGTCCACGATGCGTCCTTGAATCCAGCCCACCAGCAAAACGCCCGTCAGAGTGCCGATTCCGCTGGTGAGCAGGCTCAGCAGCGCCTGGCTTTGCGCGCGGACGTCCGTGGAGACGCGCTTTTGCAAAAACACGCGGCCCGCTTCAAAAAAGTAACACCAGCACACGCCGTGAAACGCCACGCCCACGAGCACGAAAACGGCCGAGGACCCCGCTCCACCCATCGCGTAGAGGGCGTAGCGCGCGATTCCGCACAGCAACGCCAGCGTCAGCAGCCATTTGATGCGCCAACTGCGCAAAAACCAGCCCATCAGCACCATCGCCACCGCTTCGGTCAGTTGTCCCACGGTCATCCCGGCGGCTACTTGCTCCCACCCCAGCGCGCGCAGATGCCGCGGCGTGTGCAGGTAAAATGCGGCCAGGGGAATGGAAAAAAAGAACGATGTGCCGAAATACACCGCCATGTCTCGCTGACGCAAAATGCGAAACGCGCCGAATCCTAACGCTTCGCCCAAATTTCGCGCCCGGCCTCCCCGCGGCGGCGTATGGGGCAGCATGAGGCAGCAAACTGCAGCCAAAAGGCGCGTGCCGGCGGCCAAATCTCCAACGGCGGGGGAAACATCCATCGCCAGGGCGCTGACGGTCCAACCGGCGGCCATCCAGCCAAAGGTTCCCCACACCCGGTATCTGCCAAAGTGCTCCGGGTGGGTCAGGTTGCTCAGCGTCACGGTGTTGAGCAGCGACCAGGTAGGCGCGGTGATGAGCGCGTTGACGCTGAGAAAGGCCAAAAAGAGGTAAGGCGCCTGCCCGCGTTCCACGGTCTCGAAGGCTAGCCACAGAAAAATCGTTCCGCCGCCAACCAGCGCGGCGAGCAGCTTTTCCGCCGGGATAACTTGATCTGCGCGGGCGGCAAGAGCCAGGGGCGAGATCATGCCGGCCAGTGGAGGGATGATGAAGGCCAGGGTGACGTAGGGGCTCCAGCCGCGAGCGTCTAGCACGTTGGTTAGGACGGGTATCCAGAAGCCAGGCGCTGCGGCGAGCAGAAAGTAGGTCGGGCCGATCCACGTTGGGTCGCCCCTTTTCGGGATGAAGCGGCTCACGATGGTTCGTGAGCGGCTGCCGCGAGGTTGGCGAAGGAGATTTGGGCAAAAGACATCATGCCAGGAGCTTCACGCGAGGTTCGGCACGACTCTGGCGACAGCGGCGCACATTTCCAGTTTTTGTCGCCATTTAGTGCCAAAGAAAAATCAGCCAGGCGCGCCGGCGGCCGGCAAGGATTTTTTTTTCCTACGGTACGCCGCCTTCCACCAGGATGAAGTAGCCCTCCGGCTTGCCGGGATCGTCTTGCGGAAATTCCAGACCCAGCTCTTGCATGGTGCGCACGTCAGGCTGCGGGGTTTCGCCGTGCAGCAACTCCTCGCGATCCGGCGGCAGGACGTTGAGCCGCTCTTTCAGGTTCCCAACCGTGGTTTGGTCGTTCACCCAGAGCAACCAGCTCAGGTCATCGATCGCGTAATCCACCTGGACGAAAAACCCGACGCCCAAACCGGCAACCGCGCCTTCCCCGGCCGGCGACTGGCCTTCGGCGATTTGGTTCATGACCGCGGCGGAGAGGATTTCGGTCTCGCCGGGCAGGGTCTGCTCGATCGCGAGCGGCGGGGCGCTCCGGCGGCGAAAAATCCAGGTGATTTTGGCCCCAAGCACGGTGGTGACGCGCAGTTGGTTGTGGTTGGCCTCATCGTCGGGAATCAGCTCGTAGCCGCACTTGACCCAAGGCCCATCGCTGTAGTTCACCGGCCGGCCTGCGCCGAGCGGAAACGACGCCGCGCTGGTGCGAAGCTCGCCGTTTTGCTCGATTTGACGCGCCGGGCCGATGCCGCTATCGCGCCGAATCAGCAGCTCGGGTCCGCTCGCGGGGGCGGTTGGGGCCTCAACGCGCATTTTGCCCCCGGAACGGCCGGAAACGCGGAAATTTGGCTGCAAGTTAGGATCGATGTGGCTCTCCGTGGCGTAGTTTTCCACGAAACTGCCGTCGCCGGTGATGGTGAGGGTACGGCCGGTGAAGGGGTGTGTCAGGCTGCGGCCGCTGGTTTCGACCAGTTGGCGGGCCAAGACCCAGGTTCCCGGCAATTCGGCGTCCATGCCGTTGGAAATTTGCGTGCCCCAAGGCGTCGTGGGAGGCGCGTCCGGACGCACGTCGCCGTTTTCGCCGTTGCCGCCGTTTTCCGTGGTTTCCGGCTCGGGGTCACGGCCGCAGGAAACGAGCAGCGTCGAAACGATCGCGGTGAGGATGATTGGGTAGGGTCTGCGCATGCGGTTTTGGCTCTGTTAGGGCAGATACCGCTGAGTTAAGGCGGTTTGTCGATGAAAGGAAGGCGGTCTCCACAGGGGTTCATCCCCGTGGAACCGAGTCCACCCACCAGAACGGTTTGGCAGCATTTCGTCGCCCCGTCCGGGCTTGTCCCGGTCGAGCGGTGTCTCCTTGCTTGGAGCCATTCCACGCAAGGACGGCGTTCCATCGAGAGGAACAGCGCTCAACGGGCACAAGGCCAGTTGGGGCGAGGTAATTGGAAGGGCTTTCTGGTGAATGGACGAGCCTCCACCGGGGTAAACCCGGGTGGAGGGCTTCCAATTGGCTTCGGCAAGCTCGATGCCGAGGTCTATCGTTAACCAAGCGGCATTCATGTTAGGGCGAATCCAGGTTTTCGAACGAGCAGATCCTCCAGCCGCCGTTCCCTTGCATCAGGCTGAAGGCGACGTTTTTCCCGCCCAGGCGCCGGGAGGCGGCGTTGCCGGGTTGGGCGACGACGTCGAAAATGAGGCGTTCGTCAGTTTCCTTGGCAGCCTCGCGCATGGTCACAGTCCACGAGTTAGGCTGAAACAGGCGAAAAAAGAAGGCGCTTTGCGTCATGGCCCGGGTTTGATCGCGCGTGCGCTCCGGCACCCACCAGCTTCCCAGTTCCGCGGCCATGGCGCGGGAGTCGAAAATCTGGCTGCGCGGGCCGTTGGCCATTTTGGCGAGCAGTTTCAGGTAGCCCTCCAGGTGCTGCCGCGCGCCCTGCGCCAACTGCTCCGGCTCGGGCTCAGGCGCATCTTCGGGCTCCGGTTTGGGGGGCGGCGGCACGTCCTCCAGTTTCACGGCGATTCCCGCCACTGGGGTGAATTCCACCAGCTTCCAATCGCCGGCTTGGGGGCGAACCAGACTGAACGTAGCCTGCCCGGGAGCGCCGGTTTCAATGTGGGTGAAGGTGACGGTTAGCCTGGCAAAATCGCCCGCGGTTTCCACGCGATCGATGGCGACGTCCGCCGGTTTTTCGGCCATCAAATACTGGCCGAAGTGGCGCAGGGAGGTCTTGGCCGCGTCGTTGGTCAATTTCCAGCGCGGACCGGCAATTTCCTCGATGTCGCCGCCGTTTCGCACCTCGCCCAGGCCCATGTAAAAACGGTAAAACGCTTGGCGGACGTCGGCGGAGTCCGTTTGGGCGCCTAACACGCCAACGCAGCAAACGTAGGCAAAAATCGCGAGTTTTCGGGTCATTTCGGCTCGATTTTCAGCTCGTAGCTGTTCATGTAGCTCTTCAGGATCGATTTCGGCAAGTCATCCTGCACGCTGATCAAAATCGCCTTCGCGCCGTTGGTGGGCGTCTCCACCACCAGCCGGCTTTCGCTGACCGGCGTGCGCAAAATCCGCCGATTTGTCGCTGCGTCGAAGAATTCCAGCTTGAAGCGCGCCAGCTCGTCCACATTGGAAAACGCGATCGATACGCTGAGGTTCTCCAGAGGCGAATCGCCGAGCGGAACGCGATAAACATCCTCCCGGTCGGACGTGCCCAGGTGACCGATGAAACCGTCGCCGAGCGGCACGTCGAAAATCGCGGCTGAGGTTGGCTCGTCAGGCGCTTCCCAGCCTTCGTAGAGGTCGCCGGACTCCTGCACGATGACCTCCAGCTTCACGTTGGGGCTGGACTCGGTGTAGGGCGAGCCGACTTTGAAAATCACGCCCTGGCCGGTGATGTCCTGGTAGTGCTGGCGAATCCAGTCGCCTGGTTCCGAGGCGTTGGAGAGCAGCAGGCCGTTGTAGTTGCGCCCCGGCCGGGCCGGCTCCACGAAGTAAACGTTGGCGGCGCCGCTGCGCAGGGCGGCTTCCTGCAGCTCGCCATTTTCATCGCGAAACAGCGCCTTGCCCTGGTTGGTGGCCCTAACCGCGACCCTCTGCCCCTTGCGGGTCGGGACCTTGAACCAGACGTATTGATCCTTCTCCAGCACGTCCCAAAGCGTGTAGGCGCCGGCGCGAATTTCCACGGCGTTTTCCAGCGAATCGCCGCCCTGCACGGGATTCGTGTAAACCGGCGGCTTAGGCGGGTCGGCAGCCTCCACGTCGCGGGCAAACGCGTCCAGGCTCTCGATCAATTCGCCGTAGTTCCCCGCGTCGTAGTAGTTGCCGTCCCCCGCAGCGGCAATCGCCTGAAGCGCCTCGCGTTCCTCCGCCTTGAGGTCGAAACCGATGACGTGGGTGCGCATGCCTATCCCGCGTTGCCGGAGTTCGTCGATGGTCTGAACCGGATCGCCGTCGCAACTTTCCACGCCGTCGCTGATGAGCAGGATCATGGGGTTGGCTTCCAAAAAATCGTCCAAATCGTCGCCGGCGCGTTCCAGGCTGTAGGCAATCGGCGTGCGGCCCCAGGCGGTCAATGGCGGAACGCTGGCGCGAATCGAAGCGGTGTTGTCCGGGGCGATTGGAACGAGCAATTCTGAGTTTTTGCAAGCGCGCGGCCGGTCTTCGCGGTCGATGGTGCGGTCGTGGCCGAAGACGCGAAAGCCGGTTTGGAACGACGTGCCGCGCAGGACGTCGAGCAGGTGAAACATGGCGTCCTTGGCCAGGCGAATTTTCGGAACACCGCCCATTTTCGCGTTCATGGAGTTGGAGGCGTCGAAGATGATTTCCAGGGTGCCGGCGGTTTTCGGCTTGGTTTCGGCATTCTCGCCAGGTTGGGCCTGGCCGGGCTCAAAACCGGGATTCGTCCGTCCGCGCCAGGGCCCGATGTTCGCCGCTTTCACCCTGACAAGGTCACCAACCGGCTCGTTGGCTGTTTTCGGCGGTTGAGGCTGAGAAATCTCCGTTGGCGCCGGCGCCGCGGCCGCAACGGCGGGAATACCGGGGAACAACGCCCGCGCCCGCTCCTTGGTGGCGATCAGGTGAAATTCTCCGCCGGTCTCCAGCGCCAATTTGCCCAGCCAGGTGAACGAACTGCGGCTCCCTAACGCATACACCACCACGTTCAGCTTCAGTTTGCGCAACTCCTTGGCCAATGGCGCGACGTCGGTCTCGTCCGGCAGCTCGCCGGCGGAAATGACGACCAGCGTGCGCCTACCTTCCAAGCTCGCCAAATCCAGCGCCGCGGCCTGCACGGCGCGAAACAGGGAAAATCGCTCACCGGCGGGTTTCAGCTCGCCCAGCGCCGTTTTCACCCGTTCCTCGGCGTCCTGCGCCGGGGCGACCAGCAACTGCCGGCTCGTCGAATCCTTGCCCGCAAAGGTGCGCAATCCCACCACTTCACCGCCGTTTCCGAAAAAATCGCCGGCCTTCACCAAATCGAGCGCTGAGGGTCCCCCGGCATCGATCGGTAGATCTAAATCGGCCGAGGCGTCCAGCAAAATAAGCCGCACGTCATCGGCCTCCGCCGGGCCGATGAGCAGCAGGGCGCAAAACGCGCCAAAAAACCTCGCGAAAGTTGTCATAGTTGCCGGCACCCTAACCGAAGCCCCAAATTTTCAAACCGGAAATTCGGCTTCGGTGGCTATCGCTAAAGCTCGATCGATTTTCCCGGATCGGGGATGATGACGTTGGCTTCCGGCAATCGTCTCTTCACCTCGGCCTCGAACCAATCCAGCGCATCGGCGTCTCCGTGGACCAAAACGACGTTGCGCGGGGTGACGCTTTCCAGGTAATCGCAAATGCTCTCGCGCGTGGCGTGGCCGCTGAAGTCGAAGCGCTCCACCGGGCAGTTGAGGGGTTGTTTGGGGGCGTTTTTGCTCAGTTGGATGGTTTCGCCAGGCTGTGTGGCCAAAATCTGGCCCGCCGGGGATTGCGGGTCCGCGTAGCCGACGAAAAGGATGCCGCAGCGCGGGTTTTCGACGATGTGGCGAGCAAATTGGTTAGACGGCGTGTGCTCCATCATCATCCCGCTGGACAACGCGTAGATGCAGCCGGGCTGGTACTCGATTTGCCGGGTGCGTTTCTTGGACGAGGCGATGGTTAGCTCGATATCCTGCAAAATCTTGAGATCCTGGAAGTGACGCCGGGTGCGGGAGGCCAGTTTGTCGTAAAGCTGGGTCATTTTCGTGCTCAATCCGCCGATGTGGATGGGTGTGGACGGGATGCGGCCTTCTTCCTTGAGCCGGTGCAAGGTGATGAGCAACTCCTGGGTCTTGCCCATGGCAAAAACGGGCACCAGCGCCGATCCGCCGCGGTCGAGGATGGCGTTGAGCGAATCGGCGAACCGGCTGATTTCATCTTCGCGCGTGTAGTCGGGCCGCCGCGCCACCGCGCCCCGCGTCGTCTCCACGATGACGGTGTCGAGCGGGCCTTCCGGAAGCTGAGCCCCACGGGTCAAGGTTTGGTCCTCAAAGTGGATGTCGCCGGTGTAGAGCACGCGCCGGCCCTCGAATTCAAACAGCGGCGCCATGGCTCCCAGGATGTGGCCGGCGTGGTAGAACTCGCAGGTCACTTCTTCGGTGTTACTGAAGAAAAACGGCCGGCCGGTGGGGCTGGTTTCCCAGCGGTGAGCGGCTTTGTCCAGCTCTCGGTGGGTGTAGAGCGGATACTCGCGGATTTCCAGCTCCTGGCGCTTGGAGGCCATGACGTTGACCGAATTGTGCAGCATGGCGTCGACCAGATGGCGAGTGGCCTCGCTCATGAACGCGGGCGCGGTGGGATGCTCGCGCATGGCCACGGGCAGGGCTCCGGAGTGGTCCAAATGGGCGTGGGTCAGGAAAATGGCGTCCACGCTGTCGAATTTTACGTGATCCAGACGGGGAAGCGTGGCCGCGCCCTCGCGTTTGGGGTGGGTGCCCGCGTCGAGCATGGCCAGCGTGCGGCCGAATTTGAGGAGGTAACAGTTTGCGCCGATTTCGCGGCCGGCGGAGAGGTTAACGAGTTCGATCATGGTGGGACGGCTCCGGAAATGCGGAATTCAGGATGGGAGAGCCAAACTCCGCATCCGCATTTTGCGAGTTTACTTCGATTTGGACGCCTTTTTGCCGAGTTTGGCCTGAAGCGCCGCGAGTTCCGCCTTCAGGGCCGCGTTTTCCTCCTTCGCCTCCGAGATTTGCTCCTTCACCGCCACGTTTTCCTCTTTCACTGCCACGTTTTCCTCCTTCACCACGGACATTTGCTCCTCCAAAGCATCCCGCCTGGCTTGCATCTCGGCGAATTTCGCCCGCGTCTCGGGCCCCACGAAGTCGTAGACCGGATCCTGGATTAACTCGTCCAGCGTCGGCAGCCGCTCCAAATCCTCCAGCCGAAAACGAAAACCCGGCATGGTCCCCGATTCGATGACGCCGTCCTTCGGCGCAATGGGCGCGTAAACGCCGGCCTGATTCAGCCGGTAAAATCCGCCCCGTTTGTTGCCTTTTTTGTCCCCCGGATCCAGGATGAAATATTCCGGCACGTTGCCGTGCTTGTACTCATCCCACTTCACCTGGGTGTCGCGGCGCACGGCGCGTTTGTCAGAATCTGACAGCGACTCGATGCACAAATCAAACACCCCGTGGTAAGAGCGCTCGCCGGGCTTCCAGCGCACCGGGTTGGAGGGGGCGATGAGCCCGATGTCCGGCTTTCGCACCACCGTTTTCATCCGGCTGGGGTTGTTGGGGTCGGGCACAGTCATTTTGAAGCCGACTTGCTCGATGGTTATCGCCGGGGCGTTTTCTTTGTCGGCGTAGTAGCCCACCAGCCGCAGATACCAGAAAAAGAGCTTGGTTTGTTCTTCGTTGGCCATGGGTTTGGCTTCTAGGATTCCATCGTTCCATTCGTAGCTGTGTTCGTGATCGTACCAATCGCGCCAATATTCCTCCAGGCTCACTTCCCGGCCGTCGTCCGGCGCCCAGGGCTCCCATTCCTCGTCCGGGGGGGAGGTTTTGGGCACGATTGGAGGCTGTAAGGTTGCGGTTGCCATCCCGCTCAGGATGCACTTCCAAGCCAGATGCGTCAAGGAGTCATGAAGCCGGTGATTTGCCGCTTTTTGGCAAAATTAGCCCCAACAAGGCCAAAATCAGGCAAACCGCGATCGCGCCTATCGGCGGCGTCCAACTGAGTGAGGTCTGGAACGTCAGCATGCACACGATGGCGTAAAGCAACGCCGCCAGGAGTCCGCCGCCAAAGGCTCGAAACTTGCCGCCCTTGAGAAAAAACAGCCCTAACAACGCCAAAACGCCGAAACTGGCGATGCGCAACGGAAACGGCCAGTAGGTGACGTGCCGCCCGCTTTGAATTGTGGCGACCGCCATGGCTTGCAGCTCCGCCAGCGAAATTTTGTCCCCAGTGGGCAGCTCAAAGCGATGCTCGCTCTCCTGGTCGAAGCCGATGACGATCGCGTTTTGCCGCAGCGTCTCCAGCGTCTCCTGGCTGGCGTTGCGCAGCTCTTGCGTCAGGTCCTCAAATTGCGATACCGCCAGGGTCAGCGAGGTGGAGTTGATGTTCGGGTAAATGCCGCGCATCCCGTGGTAAACGGTGAAATAGCCCGCCTCGTCGATGGGAATTTTGTAGCGCTCACCCACCTTGATGCTGCGGCCCAATTCCACCTGGACGTCCGCCGGGGAAAGCCCGTCGTGAGCCAAAATCGTCGCCAGCACGAAGGAGGCCACCACCTTGTCCCCTAATTTCGCCAACAACGGCACGCGAATCCCGTTTGGGCCGCTGGAAACCTGGTCGTTCAAGTCGATGTGGGTGAATGCCGGCTGACCGTTGCTCACCAAATCCGGATCGGGCATGATGGCGACCGCTGGCGCCGTGGGAAGCTGCGAAGCATCGCCGCTCACGTTTTCCAGCGCTAAAAACCGGCCCGCATCCCCGGTTGCGGCGCCCTCACCGGCGGTGGGCCCCAAAACGCTGCCCAGCACCATTTTAGGCATCAGATTGATGCGCTTTTTCAGCCCGTTTTTCGCCAACTCATCGTCGCCCTCCCAAGCCAAGGCCGGAACGATGGCCACCGACTGGGGCTCAAACCTCTTCAGCCCCTCCAGAATGACGGCCCAGTTGAGGCGCGGGTCGAGTTTGTGCTGATCCAGCTCGTTTTTGTCCACGCGCAAGAACGTCACCGCCGGGTTTTCGATCTTCGCGCTCGCATTGCCCACCAGCCAGTCCAGGAAGCCCTGGTTGACCGGCCGAAGCGAGTTGCGCCGCTCCTCGCGTTCGATCAACACGACGGCCAGAGCAGCCAACAGCCCAAAAATGGCGACTTTTATCGGGTATTTCATGCAGCAGGTTGTTTTTTGGATGGTTTGCCAGGAACGGGCGGGCGGACAATCCTAGCAAGCCGTCAGACAAGGTCACGGAGAAAAATCGTTCAAAAAAAATCTTCCCTTCCGCCTGCGCAAACGCCGAATTGAGGCCGCGATCGCGTCCCCCGCCAACCCAGCATCCTAACAACTCATTTTTCGTTGCCAAGTCCCAGGAAGCTCGCTAGGATCGGAAACTCGCACCAATCCTTTGCCCTCAATCCTGAGCGCAAATGAGCCGGGATCCGGGGAGTTTGAGTTCAGGTTGTGCGTCAGCCAGTTTGGCGCCAAACCAACAACCACCAACAACCTAACAAAGTGGCCACAACAACAAAAAAGGCAGGTAGCAAGGCCTCGGCCTCTCGCAAGAGAAACGATCAATCGATCAAGAACATCAAGCGCATTGATTCGACCAAAACCCACGGCTGGCAAGTCCACGTCAGGCGTGGGGGAGTGTTGAAGACCAAGCTCTTCAGCGATCGCATTCACGGCGGCAAACGCAAAGCCCTACAAGCCGCCAAAGACCATCGCGATGACTTGCTCGGCGACATGCAGCATTTGGCCAAACCGCTCTGGAAAATCGACCGGACGCCCAAGACCAACACCGGTGAGTTGGGCGCCTCCCTGACCGAATACACCAATCGCTCCGGCAAAAAACGCAAAGTCATCACCGTCACCGTGCGCGAAGCGCTCGGAAAGCCGGTCAACCGCAAATTCTCCGTGGACAAGCTGGGTTACGACGAAGCTCTCCGCCAAGCCGTGAAATGGCGCAACAGCATCCTCTCCCAGCGCGACAAAGCCGAGGGAGGGAGTGGCAAAGTCGCCAAACCCAAGGCAAACGCCGAAACCAAGACGAAGGCCAAGAAAAAGGCGGCAAAGAAGAAGTGACCCTTCGAGCCGCCCCCACGCAGGTCAATACGCCAAATTCGGCCCCTGCCACTTTTCCGCCTCTCCCAGGGGCATGCCCTTGCGTTTGGTGTAGTCCTCGACCTGTGGTCCATACCTACCTAACTTACCCACGCCAAAATAGCGCGATTTCGGATGCGCGTAGTAGACGCCGCTGACACTGGCGCCGGGATGCATGGCCACGCTTTCCGTGAGTTCCACACCGGTTTTTTCCGTGGCTTTGAGCAGCTCAAACAACGCCGGTTTTTCGGTGTGATCCGGCTGGGCGGGGTAGCCGCCGGCGGGCCGGATTCCGCGATATTTTTCGCGGATGAGATCGTCTTGACTTAGGTCTTCAGTTTGGCCGAATCCCCAGGCTTGGCGCGCTTTTTGGTGCAAAAACTTGGCGAAGGCTGCGCAACACCGAAATACCAGGGCTTCAAAGGTCAAGGCTCTTCCGGTTCACCGATTCTGATTTGGCCTGGGAACTGTTTTTGTTCGGAAACCGAGTTCGCCGTTTGTCGAGTCTGATCTTTTCCACCCACTCAAAGAACAATCGAAGTCGCGCTTCGGCAAAGTACGCACTTGGCTCGCAGAGTTCCTTGGCTTGGTCGGAAGTAAGATCATCTCGTAAAAGCTGCTTGGCAAAGATCGAGATGCGCTCATAACCAGGCGTAAGCTCAAACTTCAGGCTTCGTTCATGCCCCAATTTGAGATTCACCTCTTCCCACTCGTCTTTCCCACGCATATCGGCACGGATCATGCGAAAAATACGGCCAAGACAAACCCATCCCGATAGTCCGCCAATTGCCAGTAAGCTCCCCTTGAAGATAAATGAAGCAATCTTCCGGCCTTGATCATCAGAAATCCAACCAATCTCAGAAACCCCCACAAGAATCAATACACCAGCAACAGATAAGAAGGCAGTATACATACATGTGAAAATTATCCACATCCAGAAATAGCGGGAAGGTAATACCAATCGTCAAAAACCAGTTTGACCGGCGGATAGAATGATAAAGCCGGCTTTTTGCTCAACGGAATAGAGGTGTACTTTTGGCAATTGGGTAGAAATTCAAAACTTTCGGTAAGGTAAGACAGTGATGAAGAAACTGGTTGGCGAATACAGAGACGCTTGTTTGTTAACCAAATTGGCCCATCTAGCCGATCTGGAAATATCATCAATACCCGCTCATCTTCGAGCGGTTCAAACTTGCGATCTAATTGGTAAGACGGGTTGGCTATCTCAATTGATGGACGAGGTGGGTTGGGCCATGCTGCGAAAAGGTTTAGCGGTGTAATAGTCACGCATGCCACGCATGAATTTTCCTGACTGAAACTACGGCCAATGATGCCAACTTGGGGCGGATCTGTGGCGATCCTCTCAACTTCTTGAAACGTCAAGTCTTCTCCCTTTATTTTGGAACTCGGAATCGGCTTTTGAAATGCAACATAGCAATGGGGAGCATCAGAAAGACCGGGTAGTTCATTCCAGATACTTAAATTTCCTCCCGAATAGAGAGAAAAGTTCTCGAGTTTATCGGTTTCACTAATCAAGTGTCCATTGACGGAAAGGCTTCCTTGAAAAACGTTCTGTGGAGGGTCAGGAATAAACCAAAACTCAGTTTGAAGTGGTCGTGGAGTTTCCCAAGAAACGGGGCTTAGATCGAACCAAATATTCCAGTTTTCGATTACGTCGTGCCGAACGCAATCTAGCAGCACGGTGAGCCCTATTCTGTCCCAAATACAAACGACATCCGGTTGAGGATTTCCTTCGTGAGGAAGCTCAAGCATCCGTGAGAATGGACCTAACACGCTACAAGCGTCGTCGATGGTTGAGGGAAAGGTGAAATCGTATCCGTTAATTGCCAAGCGGTCGTTTTCCACTTCGATGACGATTTGCACCGCGTCTTCCGTCGCGGCATGGGAGATCTTAGCAGGGATATTCCGGCTTTGCCGCGAACAGTTTCCCGAGAGTCCTTCCAAAAAAGACGGAAGTTTCTCATCGAGTGTGTCAGGGGCGAAGCTTTCGCCTTTGCAATAGTGAAACGGATGCAACTCCTCCGGCAGATTTTCAATACCCGGCATCTCACCTCCGAGTAACAGTGGCACGACTGTTTTCCCCAATTCAAGCCCTCGCCCAATTTCAAAGCGCACCATATCACGCGTGTCATCGGCTTTTTCATCCAGAAGGGCCTGCCAACGTTCTCCAATTAGCACGAGAACCACATCTGATGCCTTGATTGCCTTTTCGATCTCGATCCGATAGTTGGATCCCGGAGGGATTGCGCCTTGGTCGCGATCCACAAAAACCTCGTCAAACCCGCAATCGGCGCACATCTTGCCAATTTTCTTGACATGCCAGTTTGGAACGGGGTCTGCCCGCCTGTAACTTAGGAAAATGTTGGCCATCGTTGTCCTTGCGCCAATAACTGTTTGGTGGTTCCAGTTCGCCTGAAGCTTTCGCGACTTAGGCGGAGGAAACAAGGGTCATGTGGCAAAAAATTGGCGGCAACTTTTCGCACGGCCGTTGTGGGGCGCCTTCAGAAGCTCCCCCACGCAGGTCAATACGCCAGATTCGGCCCCAGCCACTTTTCGATCTCCGCCACGCTCATGCCCTTGCGCTTGGCGTAGTCCTCCACCTGGTCCTTGCCTAACTTACCCACGCCAAAATAGCGCGATTCCGGATGCGCGTAGTAGACGCCGCTGACACTGGCGCCGGGATGCATCGCCATGCTTTCAGTGAGTTCCACGCCGGTTTTTTCCGTGGCTTTCAAAAGCTCGAACAACGCGGGCTTTTCCGTGTGATCCGGCTGCGCAGGGTAGCCGCCGGCAGGCCGAATGCCGCGGTATTCCTCGCGAATCAAATCGTCTGGGCTTAGGTCCTCGGTTTGGCCGAAACCCCAGGCTTCACGCGCCTTTTTGTGCAAAAACTCGGCAAACGCTTCAGCCAGGCGGTCGGCGAGGGCTTTGGCCATGATCGAATTGTAGTCGTCGTGCGCGTCTTCGAAGGCTTGGGCGAATTCGTCCGCGCCGTGCCCTGACGTGACCACAAATCCGCCGATGTAGTCTTCGCGTCCAGATTCTTTCGGCGCGATGAAGTCGGCGAGGGCGTAGTTCGGTTTGTCCTTCTTCTCCATCTGCTGGCGCAGGGTGTGGAAGACGGTTTTCACCTTCTTGCGCTTCTCCGTGGCGTAAATCTCGATGTCGTCGCCGACCGAATTCGCGGGCCAGAAGCCGTAGACGCCTTTGGCGGTGAAAATGCGTTCGTCGACGATGCGTTGCAGCAAAACCAGGGCGTCGTCGTAGAGTTTGCGCGCTTCCTCGCCGATGGTTTCGTCGTCGAAAATCGCGGGGAATCGGCCGCGCAATTCCCAGGTGTGGAAGAAGGGCGACCAGTCGATGAATTCGGCCAATTCGGACAAATCCGGCTTAACCTGGCGAACGCCGAGAAACGCAGGTTCGGGGATGTCAACGCCCGCCCAATCGCAGGTGAATCTGCGTTCACGCGCGATTTCCAGCGGCAACAGCTTCTTCGCCTCGTCGCGGCCTTGGCGAACTTGGCGCGGAGATCGGCGTGGCGCGTTTCGTTCTTCGCGACGAAGCCGGATCGCTGGTCTTCGCTGAGCAATGCGGTTACCACGGGGACGCTGCGGCTGGCGTCTAACACGTGCACCACCGGATGCTCGTAGCCGGGGGCGATTTTGATGGCGGTGTGCGCCGGGCTGGTGGTGGCGCCGCCGATGAGGAGCGGAACTTGGAACCCTTCGCGCTGCATTTCCTTGGCCACGTGCACCATTTCATCCAGCGACGGGGTAATCAAACCGGATAAGCCGATGATGTCCGCTTTTTCCTTCCTGGCACGATTCAAAATATCCTCACACGGCACCATCACGCCCATGTCGATGACGTCGAACCCGTTGCAGGCCATGACGACGCCGACGATGTTTTTGCCGATGTCGTGAACGTCGCCCTTGACGGTCGCCATGATGATTTTGCCGGCGACCTCGTCTTCGTCTTCGAGCGCGGTTAGCTAAGGTCGTACTCCTTCTTCACTTCCTCCGGCAGCGGCTCCCCGTAGTCGTCGATCAGTGCCTGTTCCAGCCCCCGTTCCTTTACTCTCCGCTCCCAGGCTGCTTCCAGCGACTTCACTGCCGCTTCCTGGCTCAGCCGAACCTTTTCCTGGAATGTCAATCCCTGAGAAGAAGATGGTGAGGACTCCTTCGTGGTATGCTGGGTCGTCTTTTCGAGAGTTGAAGTAGTCATGAGCAGTAGTTTGACCGATTTCGATCAGTTCTTCAATGGGTTTATTCAGGTTGTCCAAGAGCCAATCGGGGTCCCGGACGATGATTTTTCCAAATTTCGAGTTATCAATAACGGTTAGCGCAATATCCTTGTCGTTTTTGAATCTGTTGAAGATGTGGAGCGAAGTTCGGCCAGAGTGGTGATGTCCTCCGGCTGCTCTCTTGAGCGGAACAATGCGTCCACCTTCTTCTGCACCTCGACGCAAAATTCCCTTCACCGCTTTGTACCAGGGGCGATAGACGAACCGAATTTCCACGCAGTGTCGCTCCAGTGCGGCTTCGATGTGAACGAGGCTGCGGGCCTGATTTTGCAACGTTCCGTCCATTATCAAGTCCGCTGGCATGTCCAAATTCTCCGTTGCAGTAGTCTTCCCGCTCGCCTGTCCCCCAGCCAAAAAGACAATTTGCGACTTCTCCGGCAAATTCGCGATATCCCGCTCGAAATACCAATCCACGAACGCTCCCGCCGGTTCCAACGTCGCCACGCCCCACTTTTGGCGCGATTCCCGGCTTTTCGCGTAATCCGGGCTTAGCTCCTGCACGTTGTTGCGGTCTAACACAATGCCAAACTGCGCCTTGTAGCGCCGCGCCGCCGCTTCCAGATCACTCGCCAGTTCCGCGGCGAATTTTCGCTCGATATGGCGCTCTTCCGCACTCAAACCCGCCAACGGCGCATAACGAAAACCCTCGACCGAAACCGGCTCGTCCGCCTCCGCCGCCACGCGGTAAAGCTCCTTTGCCTTCTCCTTCGCCGCCTTCTCTGCTTCCATGAACGGCGTGAGCCAGGCCACGCTCTTCTTCATCACGCGGGCGGATTTCACCACCTGCGGCAGGAACATTTTCCCTTCGCCGAACAAGTCGCCGACGATGCTCATCCCGTCCATCAGCGGCCCCTCGATCACTTTCAGCGGCCGGCCGTATTTTGCCAGCGCCTCCTCAGTGTCCGCGTCGATGAACTCCGTGATCCCCTTCAACAGCGCGTGCTCCAGCCGTTTTTCGACCGAATCCTCGCGCCAGCTCAGATCCACCTCCGCCTTTTTGCCGCCCTGGCCTTTGAACTGCTCGGCGTAATCGACCAAAACCTCGGTCGCCTCCGGATTCCGGTTCAACAAGCACGTCTTCGACCTTCTCCAGCAACTCAGGTGGGATTTCGTCGTAAACTTCGAGCATCCCCGCGTTCACGATTCCCATGTCCATGCCCACCTTCGTGGCGTGATAGAGAAAGGCGGAATGCATCGCCTCGCGCACCACGTTGTTGCCGCGGAAACTGAACGAAATGTTGCTAACGCCGCCGCTAACTTTTGCTCCTGTCAGGTTCTGTTTGATCCACTCGGTCGCGTTGATGAAATCGACCGCGTAGTTGTTATGCTCCTCCATCCCGGTGGCGACGGTGAGGATGTTAGGGTCGAAAATGATGTCCTGCGGGTTGAAACCCACCTCGTCCACCAGGATGCGGTAAGCCCGCTCGCAGATGCGGATTTTGTCCTCGTAAGTCGCCGCCTGCCCCTCTTCATCGAAGGCCATCACGACCACCGCCGCGCCGTATTTCATCACCTTGCGGGCACGATTCTTGAACTCTTCCTCGCCCTCCTTCAGACTGATCGAATTGACGATTCCCTTGCCTTGCAAACACTTCAAACCCGCCTCGATCACCTCCCATTTCGAGGAATCGACCATGATCGGCGCCTTGATCACGTCGGGCTCGGATTGCAGGTGCAGGAGGAAGCGCGTCATCATCTCCACGCCGTCGATGAGCCCCTCATCCATGCAGACGTCGATCACGTTGGCGCCGTTTTCCACTTGCTGACGAGCAACCGACACCGCTTCCTCCAGCTTGTCCTCCTTGATCAGCTTTTTGAATCGCGGCGAGCCTGCCACGTTAGTGCGCTCGCCGATCATGAGGAAATTTTTGTCGGCGCTGTGGTTGTAAACGTCCGAACCACTCAAACGCAGCATCGGCTCGATCTCCGGAACCTCCCTGGGCGCATATTTTTCGGCAAACGGCGCGTATTTCGCGATAAACTCCGGCGTATTGCCGCAACAGCCGCCTAACAGATTGACCAACCCACTCTTCGCAAAATCCTCGACCAGCCCTTCCATCTGATTTGCGTCGTATTCGAACCCGGTCGGCGAGAGCGCATCGGGCATACCGGCGTTGGGATAGCAGGAAACGAACGTGTCGGCCACCTGGCCCAACTCCTGGATGAACGGGCGCATCACCTCCGGCCCCAGCGAGCAATTCAGCCCGATCGCGAGCGGCTTGACGTGCGCGACCGCATTCCAAAGCGCCTCGATCTTCTGCGCGGAGGTCATCGTCTCCCCTCCCTTGCCGACTGCGGCGGAAACGATGATCGGCAGCTCGACGTCATCCTCGGCAAACACGTCCTGAATCGCCACCAACGCCGCTTTCGAGTTCAGCGCGTCGAAAATCGTCTCCACCATCAAAATATCCGACCCGCCCTCGATGAGCGCCCGAATTTGGTGGCGATAAGCCGTCACGACCTGATCGAATTCCACCGTGCGGAACTCTGGATCGTCCGAATCGACGATTTGGTGCAAACCGACGGTCATCGGGCCAATCGCGCCGGCGACGTAGCGCTTTTTTTCGGTGTCCGAACCGATCGAATCGGCCCATTTCCGCGCCAATTTCGCCGATTCCACGTTCATTTCCCAAACCAGGTCGCCTAACTCTGCGTCCTCGATCATCGCCTGGAAAAACTCAGGATCCTTGCGTTCGCCCACGTGAATTCGAAAAAAATCGCTCTGCACGATGGTTGTCGCGCCGAAGGTGTTCGTTTCGACGATGTCCGAACCCGCCTCGTAGAACCGTTTGTGGATGTCGCCAATCGTTTCAGGCTGAGTCAGGCTCAAAATATCGCCGTTGTTCAGCAAATCCTGGGGCGCGTCTTTGAATCGCTCACCGCGTGCCTGGGCCTCGTAGAGCCCATAATCTCGAATAGTCGTCCCCATGGCGCCATCGAGGATGAGGATGCGGTTTTTCAGAGCGTCGGTCAGCTCTTGGGAGAGGGAGATGGTGTCCATGTCCATGTTTCAAGGCATGGTAGAGAAAATGGGGGTGAGTTCAAACTTTTTAAAATCAAGATATCGTGATATGTCGATATGAAATGGATGTTTGCCCTGCCAAAAAAGTTGCGCGGCTTGAAACAAAGTTCGGCTCTTCAAAGTTGTCAGATGACTTAATGCGTGCGTTTGGTTCGAATTCCGATGGCGGTCACAGTTGTTACGCAGAAAAGACTATCGCAGGACAAGCGAAGCCGGGCTCTTTCTGTGTTCATCTTCGATGCGCTGATTCAGAATCCTGACCGCAGAATCGACAAACCCAATGTGTTGGAGGATTCGAAAGACTTTTACCTGATCGACCATGATCTCGCGCTGAGCTTCTTTGGAGGAATGATCGTTGGTGGTCCAACTGCCGTGGAAAGTGAGTGACATGGCCGGAAAATCATTCGATTTTTTGAGGCAGCACGTTTTTTATCCGGCTCTGAGTGGAAAAGATGCCAATCCCGAAGAATTTCAGGCTAACCTGGAACAATTAACAAATTCTGACGTCAAAGAGATCTTAAATGCAGTGCCGGAGAATTGGTGGCCCAATGAAAACCTTCAAGACGAAATCGAATCCTACCTAATGGAAGCGGTGGAAAATTCCGCGTCCTTGGTGCAACTTGTTTTGAAAATGACACAGCCATGAAACCGTTTCAGTTCATCCTTTTGCGTTATCTCCCAGACGAATTGACGCAGGAATTTGCCAATGTAGGGGTTGTTGCTTACGCCCCCGGGGAATTTCTTGGCGCTCGGTTCAATTCGCGAATCAAGCGCTTGAATGGATTCTTCGAGGCGGTTGATAAGCAGCATTTCAAGCCTCTTGTTAGTGGTTTGGAGAGACGCATCAATGAACGTGGAGAGGAACTAGAAGATCACGCATGCAAGGAACTGGGTGAGATGGTCAAAACGGTTCTTCCTCAGGACAATAGCGCCCTCCAATGGTCCGAAGTAAGAGGGGGCATGACTGATAACGTAGAAGAAGAATTAGAAAAACTCTTCGAAAGGCTGGTCTGTCGCTACGAACCCCAACAAGGGGACGCTCATCATCGTGATGACAAAGCGGTGTGGAGTTCGTTTCGAGCATCGTTGCAACAACACGGTGTTATCGCGTTTCTCGCGCCGAAAGTAATCGAGACGCCGGACTACCAATATTCGTTCGACCATTCATGGAAAAATGGAGTCTGGAATCTCTACGAACCTGTGTCGTTGGATTACGAAGACAGTGATCGAATCATTGAAAAGGGCAATCGTTGGCTTGGTCGGGGTGTCGCTCTTAGCGAGTCTTCCGAAGATCACAAGCTGTGGTTTTTGATTGGGGAGCCAAACTCTGAAAGCGGCGTTAAAGCTGCAACAAAGGCTATGAATTTGATGACCAAAATTGGAAAAGGGAGGGTTGAGTTTGTTAAGGAAACTGAAAGAGAGTCGTTTTCGAGTGAGCTTGCGGGTTTGGTCAAAGTCCATGCCGAATAGTTGTGCCCATCACACCGTCTAGAACCAAGATGAAGTTTTTGTTGGAGTTCGCTGGTTTTGCCGGTCTCAATTCTCAATTTGGCATGGCAAGGGATTGGTCCTCCAAAAAAGCGCCCCAAAAGATCAAATATCGACATATCAAGATATCTAGATGTGAAAAATCCCGAATATCTGTGGCGATGTATCGTTAAATCTTCTCAAAACTCGGGAATTAAGCGATTGACACTTGAGGCGATTTTTGCGCTATACTCCCAAAATCCGAAAATCTGACCATATCCCGCACGAATGAGCGACTCACCAACCAACAAAACTTCCACGGTTCCTCTCAAAAAGGAAACGGTGCGGATCACTTTAAAGGCCAAGCCCGGTGAAGGGGCAGGAGGCGCGCCCGCCGTCCCTCCACCTCGTCCCGCCGGAGCAGTCCCGGCGCCTGCGCCCACGGCACCGAAGCCCGCGGCTGCGGCTCCACCCCCGGCTGCCGGAGCGCCCGCACCGGCCCCGGCTCCCGCTCCCACGGCTCCTGCAGCTCCCAAGCCAGCCGTTCCCACGGCCCCGAAACCAGCGGCCCCAGTTGGCGCGAAGACGATTCCGTTGGCCAAACCTCCCGCAGCGGGAGGCGCTCCAGCCCCAGCCCCGGCGCCAAAAACCGCACAACTGACCCCTGCGCCAAAACCGCCGACCGGCGCGCGCACCATTCCGCTGGCCAAGGCGCCCGGCGCAGGGCCCGCCACCCCGGCTCCCGGCGCTTCAGCCGCCACTCCGCTGCCCAAGGCGACGGTTAAGCTTCAGAAAACCCAGCCCATGTCCAAGGGGGCTCCCACTACGGCGCTCAAGCCTCCCTCAGCCGCTGCTGCCGCCGGCGCGGCCGCTTTCAACGACGATGAGTACGAGTACGAGGAATACGAAGAAGAAGCGGGTTTGATGCCGTTTGCCGTCATCGTTCTCATTCTCTCGGTCATCGTCTTGCTCATCGAGCTGTTCACCAAGTTTGGCGGTTCCGCCGGCGCGTAACGACGAAAAACCAACCGATTTCCCCATCAAAAAGTCATGCCCTTTGCCCTGATACTCCTCCTCATCGCTCTGGCGGTCCTGGCCCTTGAGGTGATGACCATGTTTAGCCGTTAGCGGGTCGCGCTTCCGCCTTCTCGAAAGATAAGCCTGGCCAGACCACTAGCGTTTGTCCGTGCTCTCGAAAATCTTGTCCGCTGATTTCGCGATGAAGCCGGAGAACAACCCGCCGCCCGGCAATTCAAAGCGCTCGGCGAATTCGTAGTAACACGAGGGAATCTCCCGCGCGCCATCGCTGAAATCCACGCTTATCTTGTTCGCCAAGGTCGATGCTTGCTCCAAAAAGACCTCCGGCGAGCCTTTGATTTCTCCGCCGCTGGAGTTCATCTCGAAGCCTTCCTCCTTCAAAAACGCCACCAATTCGCGAATGCCGCCAAACGTCTTCAGCGCGTTGACGAAGACGGTGAAATGGTTGGGCCGAAAGCCGAGCGCGGCCACCCACGCGGCGTATTCGCTTTCCTCACGAAGCGCTTCGTAATCGGCGTGGCTTAGCTCCCAGGGACGACCCGCGGCGGCCAAATCCGGGCGATCGGTCAGGCCGGGCGGCATTTCCTCCAGCAGGGAGGCAATTTTCGCCTGCAAACCGGCGGAAAACTCGCCCAAACGCAGTTGGCTGATGAAAACGCGCGGCAAATCGGCGTCCTGGTGCTCGTAATGCCGCGCATCGAGCTTTTTCGCGGGAAATTCGTAGTCGCCGCACGCCTGGTAGCCGCGATCGACGAAAGCGCGGGCCAACACGCCGATGTCGATGCGCGGATCGTCGAACGTGCGCAGGGCGATGTGGTCGTTGACGATGGTTTCGCCGCGCGCCTCAAGCAACGCGCGAATTCGGCGCGCATCGGGGTTCAGGGCCAGGTAATCCTGCCACAAATGCTCGAAAATTTCGGTGAGGGTGTTCATGCCAGGTTGGACGAGATTTCGCGGTTTACCGTTCATCGTTCCCGGTTAAGGTTCGGCATGCCCGAGCCCCGAATTTTTGAGTCCGCCGGCCGCCAGGTTTCCCGCAGATTGTGCGGGATCGGCGTGATTCGCGCGTTGAACGTGAGCGTTAGCGTGCTGGCGGTGATTTTGCTGCTGGGATTCGCGGTTTCACGCTCGCTGGGCCGGCCGGTTGCGGAATGGACGCTGGCCGGAGCCATCATCGCGGGTTGGTCGATCGCGGTGGCCGCCTTCCTCTGGTTTCGACGCGTTTCGCCCTTCCGCGCGCTGGCTCGCTGGGACGACGTTTCCGGCGGAAAGAGCACCTTGGCGTCGGCGGAATTTTTCGAGGCGCAGACGGAGGAGTTGACCCCGGGCGAGGAGTTGCACCTGCGTCGCGCCCGCAAGGTTCTGAACGAGCGCCGGGGAAATTTGAGCCGCGATTTGCCGTTGCCGCGTTTGAGCTGGACTTGGCTGGGTTTGCCGGTGGTTTTGGCGTTTTTGGCGACGCCGTTCCTCCACCGCAACGCCGCCGGCGAGGATCGCCTCATCACGGAGGCAATGGCAGACCGCGCCGCAGATGAAGCGGCAAATTTGGCCCAACAACGCGCGGATTTGGACCGCATGAAAGGGCTGCTGGACGGCGAGGACAAACGCGGGGAGTTGCAGGCGCTTGAAGACGCGCTGGAGGACACCGCCGAGATGCTGGGCGAGGCCGGCGACAAAACGGCGCGCGAGGTGCTGGAAGAATTGGAGGCCCGAGCCCGCGCGGCGGAGAAATTGGCCGAAAAACTGGGGTTGGAGGACGATGCCTGGGCTTCGGACGAAATGCTGGCGGAAATGGCCGGTCACGCGGACACCGCGGATCTGGCGGCGGCGATTCAGGACCGCAGCGCCAAGATCAGCACCGGTGAATCCGACAAATTGGCCGAAAAACTCGCCGATCCCAAGTTGACCGTCGAAACCCGCGAACGGCTGGAAACCGCCCTGGGCCGGACCATGGAAAAAGCCACCGACGCCGACCGCCGCAAACCCGTCGGCGAGCACGTGGGCAATGCGTCGGGAAAACTGGCCGCCAACCAGGCCAAACCCGCGGCGCAGGATTTTCGCAACCTGGCGGACCATTTTCGCGACGTGGAGCGCCGCCAACGCGCCCAAAACGAGTTGAAGGAGCTGGCGGAGCAACTTCGCCGCAGCGGCAACGAAATCGCGCAAAGCCAGCTCCAGCCGATGCAGCAACTGGGCCAGGACGGCCGCAAACCGCCGCAGGGAGCGCAAAATCTCGCGCATCAGCCGGTTCCGCAGGTTCCACCAGCCGGACCGCAAGGCATGCCGCAAACCCTTCCCGTTCCCGGCCCGCAAAACCGGCCAAATCCCGGTCCGGGCATGCAAAACGTCCCCGTGCCCGGCATGCAGGGAAAACCCGGCCAACCGCCGCCCGGACAGCAACTCGGCATGGCGCCGGTTCCCGGAAAACCGCCAAAACCGGGCCAAAATCCGAATTCCAGCGGATTGATGGCTCCCGTTCCCGGTCAAGCGCCGGGTGCGTCCATGCCTGGGGCCATGTTAGGCGGCGCAGGCAACTCTGCCGCCGGCGCGCCGGGTTTGGAGGCCGGATTCGGCACCGCGGAAATGGGCGCAAATCCCACCGAAGCCATGACCGCTCACAAAGACGGCGTGGTGGACGCCCAAATCAACGAGGACGGCGAGTCCGCGGTCAAAACCGTCCAGGGCGGCGTGCGGCGCGAGGCCGCGCAACGCGAACGCCAGGCTCAGGCAGCCGAATTCATCGCGGTGGAGGAAGAGGCGCTGGACGAACAAGCGCTCCCCGCGGCCCGGCGCGAACAGGTGTTGCGCTACTTCACCGCGCTGCGCCAGCAGTTTGAGGAAAACGAGAAGTAGGCCCGAAAAACGCGCATTTTACCGACGAATCCGAGCATGGAAGATCCTTCCGTCAGGGCCAAAGAACACCAGGGCGGTTCCATTCGCGAAAAACTCTGGCGCGTCATTTTTCTCTCCGAATCCGGCTGGGCGCGCGCCTTTGACGTGCTTTTGCTGTGGCTCATCGCCGGCAGCGTCATCGTGGTGATGATGGAAAGCGTGGAATCCATGGCCGAACGCTTCGGACGCCTGCTGCATCTGTTGGAATGGGGATTTACCGCGCTGTTCACCATCGAGTACGCCGTTCGCCTCTGGGTGGTTCGGCGCAAACGGCGCTACATCTTCAGCTTTTTCGGCATCGTCGATTTGCTCTCGATTTTGCCGACCTATCTCGAGATTTTCGTCACCGGTTCCGGGCATTTCATCGTCATCCGCATCCTTCGGCTGCTCCGGATGTTTCGCGTGCTGAAAATGGCCCACCACATGGGCGAAGCCAACGTGCTGATGAACGCCCTGGCCGCCAGCCGCTCAAAAATTGCCGTGTTCATCTTCGGCGTGCTCTCCATCGTCTGCATCCAGGGCACGCTGATGTACATCATCGAGGGCAACGTGGAGGAAACCGGCTTCACCAGCATCCCGCAGTCGATCTACTGGGCCATCGTCACCATCACCACCGTTGGCTACGGCGACATCGCCCCGGCGACCGTCGCGGGAAAAGTGTTGGCCTCCGTCATGATGATGACCGGCTTCGCCATCATCGCCGTGCCGACCGGCATCGTCAGCGCGGAACTGCACCACAAGTTGGCGGAAGTAAAGATGGACACCCGCAAATGCCCCGGCTGCGGCCACGAAGGTCACGATCCGGTGGCCTTGCACTGCAAAATTTGCGGACACCGGCTGTGAAACGGGTTCTCGAACCGTTCCGCGAAAGCTCCCGTGCCACGCCGCTGAGCTTTCCCCAAAAAAAGCGTCCCCCTCTCGCCGTGGGGGCGAATTGGTGGCTGAAGCTGTCCGTTTCAGTGTTTCAGTTCTAGCCTGGCTTCGAAAGGAATTCGTGTTAGAGTTGGCACGTTCGTTCATGAGTCTGCGTCCACCCATCATCCTGGCAACCACCGTCTTGGCTCTCATCGGATGCGGCCGGCCAAATCCCGATTCCCAACCGGCAACGGACGCTTCGCGGCCGAATCCGCCCCGCGAGGACATGGAAACCCCGATCCTGAAGCCGCCCGAACTCAGCGCCAGCATGCAAACTGGCGAGTCGGATTCCGTCCAAACGGTTATCGTCACCATCACCAATCCCAACGACCCCGCGATTTCGCAGATTTGGTACTCGGCTGGCGGAAAAGCGGCCTCCAGCCACGAGGCGACGACGATCGCGTCGTTCAGTGCGCCGGAAATCCCGCGAGACATAGCTCTGGAAGCGGAAATTCGTCCCAAATCGTCCCCTGGCGCCGCGAAACCCAGCAAACGGGTCGTTACCACGGCAGGGGAGTTGCTCGGTCAATAAGCTGGAGCTGGATCGGCTGGAACCGCTGCCGGGCCCACCACTGTAGTCACCACGGGGCTGTTTTGCAGGCTGCCTTGCACCCCTGGGGCCGGTTGCGTCCAGGATTCCACGGTAAAGCCGCTGGTGAAGTTGGAGAAGGTGTGGGTGGGGCCTTGCTTGCCGGGAGTTCCGCCGTTGACCCGAGCCCAAATCTCTGACGTGCCCGGCTCATTGGGATTGGTGAAGTTGATCACGGCGTATCCGGTTTCATCCACTGAGGCGGGCGCATCGACAATTGGCGGCTGCAGCGGGGTGTTGGCCGGGAAGACCGTTTTTGTGGTGATGGCGCTGGTCACCATTGTTCCCTCGTAACCGGGCGCCGGTTCCACCCAGGCTTTCAGCACGAAACCAGCCGAGGCGTTGACGAAGGTGGTTCCACTGTTGGTCATCACTACTGGCGGGTCGCTGTCCTTTTGCACGATCAGTTGGGTGGTGGCCGGATTGTTGGCGTGAGAGTAGGAGAGCGTGATGTTTCCGTTACCGTCCACCGTAGCCGGACCGGCAATTGCCGGGGGGCTGAGCGTGTAGTTCCAAGCCTTTTGGGTCGCCACCGGGCTGTTGGTGTAGAGCGAGGTGTCGGGATCTATGGGCTCGACCCAGACTTCCAGTTCCACCCCGTTGTGGAAGCCGCTGAAGCCCCACGTAGCCCCCAAATCCCGTGGCGTGCCCCCGTTGCTGCGACCCACCAGCTTGGAAATGGCGGGATCGTTGGGATTGGTGAAGCTGAAGCTGGCTTTCCCGTCAGCATCGACCACATCCGGCCCCACGACCAGCGGCATCTGGAATGGTGTGAGCACAGGTCGCACGAATTTCGCGGTGATGGCTCCGGAAGCCCAAACCGTTTCATAACCCGGCAGGGGCTCGGCCCAAGCTTCGATGGTTGCCCCGGATGGGTAGTCGATGGCGGAGAGCGTCAGCGCGCTGAGATAAGGAACGGCGCCGCCTCCGTCGATGCGGTAGAACAGCTCCGATTCCGCGGGTGGGTTCGGATTGTCGATGGTGACGCTCACGTCTCCTCCCGCCGGGAAATCCGTGCGGCTCAGCTGGATGTCCGGCTCCACCAATGGCGCGGGGCCAACCGGTGGCGGGGCGACGTTCGCATTGGTGTCGCCAGCATAGGCGACGCTACTGATGGCGCTATCGCTGGTGATTGAAGAGGCGTAGAGTTGGCCGTAAAGCGTTCCGCCCGTTGCGTCGTTCACGGTTGCGAACGGCGCGAGCACGGTACCGTAAAAGTCGCCGCTGCCCAATTCCAGGGAGGTGGCGTCGTGAAAGTTCCACATCACTTTGCCCTGTTGCGCGTAGTCTTTGAGCTTGCCGACCATTTCCGTGCCCGAGAGGTCCGCGGCAAAGCCCGCCACGTTGATCAAAATCTGATTCACGGCGCCACTGGGGATGAAATCCAGCTTTCCGCCGTTGCCGAAGACGTCGGCCACCCCCACCTGAAATTTCACCACGCCCCATGCTTTGGGTACATCGTTGGCCTTAAATTGGCCGGTAGCCTTGTCAAAGGAGCCGTTGGGCGTCTTGCCGCTGAGTTCGGTGGAATACGCCTCGAATTTGTCGCGCGCATCGTAGGCTTTGGTCCCGTCAGTTGCTTGGGAAAGGGCGTTTCCGTCGATCGAACCGGTGGAGTTGAGGTCGTTCCAGGCGATAACGTCGAAATCGGCCAAATAGGTGTCAACCCCGTCGTAGATGGGCACGATTGGGATGGGATCGGGATCGGGTCCCGAACTGCCTCCACCGTCTCCGCTGCTGCCGCCAGTATCACCACTACCGCTACCGCTGCCGCCGCTGCTCGTGCCGCTATCGCCACCTGTCGAGCTATCGGATCCCGTGGAGTCGCCGGAATCACCCGATCCGGAACCGGTGGAATCGCCGGATCCCGTGGCATCCGAGCCGCCGTCGTCCCCTGGGGGTGTTGGCGGAGTTGAAACTGGTATCAATGTGGGGCTTGGGGCCGTAGGTGTTCCTTCATCCGTGTAATTCCAAATCCATCCGTTATTTGGATTGTAAGCCAACCAACTGTCGCGATTGTCCCCCGCGCTTGAGGGAGCCGGACCATTTTCATCCACCACAAACGCCGTTACGCCGTCGCCGCTTCTTGCCAATTCAAACTTTTGCTCCGCCGCGTTCCAAACGGCCCGCAGATCGCCGGCGGGAATCGCTGCATCCAGGAAAAACACCGCCTTGAGGCGCGTATCGAGCATGGAGCCGCTCAAACCCACAAACTGCTCGTTCCCCGCAGCTACGCTGGACTGAAGGATGGCCAGAACGTCTGCAGCGTTGGTCGCGCCCGCAAACGAACCCCCGCTGGCTCGGTAAACATCGATCGCTGAGTTGATCTGAACGACATCGTTGCGCAGGCGCGTTTCGTGGGCGGAATCGCGGGATTGGGAAATACTTGCAAAAGCAAGCGCGGAGATGGTTCCCAAAACTGCGAGCGTAGCCACTAGTTCGAACAGGGAAAACGCGCGCGAAGAAGGCGAAAATGGCGGTTTGTGCATTGAAGGAGAGCGGATTAGGGTTACGCCACTCCATAAATATCATATTTTCCATAATTTGATACCATTTGCTCATTTTTTTTCTACTTCCTCCTTTGTGCCATCCAATTACTAGCCCTCAAACCTGCCAACTTGCGGTCGATCAAACCAAACGGGCGGAATTTCGATGAACGATTTTTGGTGCGATGAAACAGAGGCTATGCCGCTACGGCCAACCGGGGGCGCCAAGTAGCGCAAAATTCGCTTCGGACGGCTCCAGATTCGTGCCGAACGGGGCCGCGTTGAGCGTGGGCAAATCCAGATTTCCCGCGTTTATCGCCAGGGCGGCGATGTTCCCCTGCCCTTGCAGATGGTAGAGCCCGGGATGAGCCTGGGTGGCGACGATTTGCTGCAGTTCCGACGGGAAAGCCGCCAATCCGCGAAAATAGTGGTGCCCGTTGCGCTCCACGTGGCTGATGCCCAGCGCCGCCATCACCGCGAGGTCCTGGAGCAGGGTGACCGGGCCGACGGTGGCCAGGTCTTCGCCGCTCAAAATGGAGGATTTTCCCGGATTTTCGCGGCGCAGGTGTTCCAGCAGGCAGGCGTTGGCGATGCCCTTGATCACGCCCTTGCAGCTCTTGTGGCTCGTGCCGGCGTAGCCGAGATTCAGCGCGGTTGGCAGGCTGCTTAGCTCGGCGTCGGATTCATCGATGATGATGGGCGGGGCGTCCGGCCAATTTTGGAGCGCCTCGGCGACTTCCGGCTGCAAGGCGGTGTTGCGGTGAAGCGGTTGCTCGACAAAGAGCAGGTGATCCGGGCTGAGGAAGCGCGTTAGGGCCGGTTCGGCGGCTAATTCCGTCCAAACCTGGCGAAATTGGCCGATTTCTGCGAACTGCTCGTTGCCGTCGAGTGTGAAGCGAAAACCGGCAACCCGCGTGGTTAGCAACTCCGCCAAACTGAGGAGCCGCGCACGGTCGGTTGCCAAATCACCGCTCAATTTGACCTTGAAGTAGCGCAAGCCGTAAGCCTGGATGCAATCCGCCAACGCCTGGGGAAGACCGTCGTCCGCGCGGTCTTCGTCCGGAATTTCCTCCGCGGTAAGCGGATCGCCCAGACCGACGGTGTGGCGAACCTGGATGGTGTTGAGGGGTGTGTTAGGGAGCAAATCGGCCGGCTCGCAGCCGTTCAGCGCAGGGTGAATTTCGCCGAGATCGACGGCGAACCGGTTTTCGCGAAGCGCGGCGGCAAACGGGACGCCGGTGGCGCGGCAAAAGGCATCGATAGCGCCGCGCTCGACCATGCTGACGCCCAAATTGGCGAGGAGCGGCGGTAGGCCCCGATTTTCGGCCCAGGCCTCCTGCTCGCGGTGAAGGGCCTGCCAGAGCTGAAAAATCGACTCCGCGGGAGGGAGATTCGTGGCGATTTTTGCGGCATTTTGGACCACGCCAACCAAATCCGGCAAATCGTCCTCAAACGTGGTTTCCGGGTCCTTGGTGAACCACTTGGGCGGCAGGCCTTCGGAGCAAATTCCCGCCGTGGGCGCGCCATCCACCTCCAGCGTGACGCGCAGAAACAAGTGCGGCACGCGAGTCATGCTGGCGATGCCGTAGCGGAACGGAAACCGGGTTTCCATCCAGCGGGTGAAGGGTTCGACGACGGCGATCCTGACGTTGGCGGGCATTTCGGCTTAGTTTCCGAGGTAGAGATCGCGCCCCTGCGCCAGCGCGGCGATTTTGCGGTCGGCGACCGAGCGTTTCAGCATCCAGAACCCGCAATCCGGGTGGACGAACTTGACCCGGCCCTCGCCCAGTTTTTTCTCGGCGTCCTCGATGGCGCGGGCGATTTCTTCGGCAGTCTCGACGTGGTTGACCTTGATGTCGATGACTCCGAGGCCAACGCCGATTTTCGGGTCCAAACCGGCTAACGCGTCCAAATCGCTCTCCGGCCGGTGGGCCAGCTCCAGCACCAGGTGATCGGCGTGCAGGCTGTTCAAAAAGTCGATCAGCGGTTTCCATTCGCCGCTTTGGATGGTCTGCCCGCCGTAATTGCCGAAGCAAAAATGCACCGCTCCAGGGCCGTCGAACGCGTCCAGCACGCGATTGATGCCTTCCGCCGCAATGGGGCCGTCGTCCGGGTTGCCGGGGATGTTGGCTTCGTCCACTTGCAGGCAACTGGCGGGCAAATCGCGAACTTGCGCGGCCAAAAGATCGGCGACCGCCAGGGTCAACTCCTCCAGGCCGGCGTAGTGGTTGTCCAGCAAGGTCCGCGCCAGCATGTAGGGGCTGGTGACGGTGAATTTGAACGCTCCGCCGGCGATTTCCGCGGCGCGTTGGCAGTCTTCCAGCAAATTCAGCGAGCCTTCGGTCAGCTCACCCTCCACCACGGCGGCGGGTTTGGCGCGCCAGCCCATTTCGGCCTTGGCGCGGTATCTTTCGGCGTCGGTCCGGCCCACGGTGGAGGCGGTGCCGCCAAAGCGGGTGACGAAGTAGTCGATCATGCCGTTGGTGTCGGGATGATTCGTGTCGAAGCGGTAGAGTTCGCCGTCGGTTGGGAGATCGATGCCGGCCTGGCGCTGGGTATCGAAAATCACGCGGGTGGCGTCGATGACGGCCTGCTCGCTGGGGAGCACGGGCAACCAATCAGGCACGGGATAGGAACCGACGGTGGTGGTCAGGATACCCGGGGAATCCGGGATGGCGGTAGCGGTCAAATTTGCGGCGTGGTTAGGGTTCGGGGCTCACGTTAGCGGCTGTGGAGGCCGGCGCGGGCAGTTTTTCGCGAGCGCTGGCCAAATTCTGAGCGAGCGACCAAGCGACCACTGCGCTGACGATGAGCAAGCCAATTCCGCCGACGCTCCAGCCGATTTGCTTCGGGCGGTTGTTCAGCTCAAAGGCGTTGCGCAGCCCGCCAAAAGCGAAAACCGCTCCGGCGCCCAAGGCGGCCACCGGCAGGGCGATGCTGAGCCAGGTCAATGCGCCGTCCAGTTGCGGCCCGGTTTGGGGCAAAAACCACAGCAGCCCAAAGGCCAGCACGATGACCAAACCCACCACCGACCACTGCAAAATGGTCGTCGCGTCCGCGCAGAAATTTTTGATGCGCAGCAGCATCTCCGCCAAATTGCGCTTGGCGTGGCAGATGCCCTTTTGGCCCGGAAACCGGTTTTCGAACGCCTTGACGGCCTCGATGCAAAACGGATCCAGCGGCTTGCTTTCAAAAATGAGCTGGGTATTGCGGTAGGCTTCCACCACGTTTTGGCTGATGGGCAGCTTGCCGATGACTTTCAGCATGCTGTCGCGCCCCGGGCGGTCGCGCTCGCTGTCCAGCACCCGGTTGTAAATGACGCTCACGTCCCCGACTTCCCGCCCAACCGCGCGGGCCAGGGATTGCAGGGACTGGACGAAGCTGAGGTCCTGCTTGCTGGCCACTTCGCCCGGTTCGGTCACGATGACCACGGCGTCGGCCACCACGGCGGCCACCGACGCGCGGGTATCGGCTCCGCCGCGGCTATCGATGAGGATGAAATCGTACTCCCGGCGAAAACGGGTCATCAGCTCCTCGTAGTACGGCAAGAGATTGCGGTCGAGGAAGTCTTCGCCCTCTGCATCGGGCTCGATGTCCGGCAAATCGGCCTCATCGTGGGCCGCGAGCGGCGTTTTCCACCAATTCAGGTTGTTAAGCAGCACGGCGACCTCAAATTCGCCCACCGCCGGCGCTTCAAACATGAGCCGAAGCGGCGAAACATCGCCCGCGGGAATTTTTTGCGAGTAGCAGTCGTAAAAGCACGTCTGCTGATGGATCAAACCCGCCTCCGCGCCGCTTTTGAGCCGCTCGCCGCCGGCCAGGAGGTAGGAGGCGCCGCCGGTTGCGTAGTCGTTGTCGATGACCAACACGCGGTTCTTCCAGTCCTTGCCCTCGGGCGAGTCCACGTGCCGGGCGCTGGAAAGTTCCACCGCAAAATTGGCGGTCAGGGTGGTTTTCCCCGTTCCGCCTTTGCCGCTGACAAAGGCAACTACAAAGCAGTCATCGCTCATCGTGAAGAGATTGGGAGTGCGTGTTAGAGTTCGGCCTCAGAATAGGGGGCCGCGGCAAGCAGGATCAAGCGGAATTTCGCGCCGGCCCGTGCAGCGGGCGCCGCTCACATGATTCTGCCCAAATAATCGACCCCCAGCAGGATGAGAACGTAGCCCACGCCGAGTATGAGCCCGTATTTGAGGCCGATTTTGAAGAAATAATTGGTGATGAGCCCCACGGCGGCGATTTGCCCGCCAAAGTAGCCGATGTAGGAGATGAGGTATTTCGCGATCTTGGATTTTGCGCCCATGTTGAAGTTGCCGGTTATCTCAGCCAGGAAAATGCTCGTGCCAAAAATCAGGCCGGCCGCGGCGATCGTCTTCCAAAACGCGTAGTCTTCCTCCCGGCGGGTGGAGAGGATCAACGTGCCGGCCATGGCAAGCGAGGCCAAAATGTAGGGCAGGTAAAGTTCCATTCTTTGGGCGTTTCCGTTGGGGTAGTCGGTGCGCCACGATGAGAGCAGGCGCGCGCGTTTTTGTAAAGGGTTTGTTGGCCGTGGCGCCCTACGCGTGGACACGGTGGTGGTTTGTGATTGAGAAGGGCGCGACCAAAAACGGCTGCCTTTACTCGCTCACCAACTCCCGCGCTTGCTGGATCATGGCGCGCAGTTGCTCCGGGCGCTCGCCGGACAAATCCGCGGCGTAACGCGCAAGCTGAGCCAAATCCACGGTTTCGCCTAACGCGTCGCCTTTGAGCTTGGACCCTAACATGGCCGCGCAAACCGCTGTTTTCATCGATGTGGGCGCGGCGTCGAGACGGCAGGCGTTGGGCTGGTAGGGGATGGGCCAGCGGCGCTCGACCATCTGGCCGGTGGACATGTCGCGGAAGCGCACGCTGACGGAACCGATGTCCCCCTCGCCCTCCGGAAGCGGCTGAATTTGGTAGAGCGCCACGCCGGCTTCTTCAGCGGCCATTTCGGCGGCATCGACCTTGTCGTTGCGAAAATCCTCTTTTTTCAGCCGATGCTTCTCGAAGCCGATGAGCTTGTAGCGGCCGACGCGCCGGGGGTTGAATTCCACCTGAATTTTCACGTTTTTGGCCGCGGGACGCAATGCGCCGGCAATTTGCTTCGCGAATCCGTCGTCGGCGTCTTCGGGCCGGTTGAGCAGGTAGTAGCGGCCGTCGCCCTTGCGGGTCAGCGCCTCCAAAATCTCGTCGTTCAGCCCCTCTGCGCCCACTCCGGCCGCGTCGAAGGCGATTCCGCGCTCGCGGATGGCCTCGATCGTCGCGCCGAGCCGCTCGGGGTTGGCGTCGCCCAAATTCGCGGCGCCGTCGGTGATGAGGACGATGCGGTTTTGCGCGCCGGCCAGCTTGTGTTCCTCGGCTTTTTCGATGGCGAGGTGCAGGGCCGCTTCCAGGTTGGTGCCGCCCTCGGTGGGCGTCGCGGCGGCCAGGTTGGCTAACTTGGCGAGGTCGGCCCCGGTTGCGCCATCGGCCAGCAACCTGGGTTGGCGGGCGAAACTCAGCAACGTAACGCGGTCGTTCGGCTGAAGTTGTTCGGTTAGGCGCGTGAAGGCCAAATGCACGGTGGCGACGCGGTCGGGACGCTCCATGGAGCCGGATTTGTCGAGCATGATGGTCAGGCGAAGGGGCGTTTGTCCGGAACGGCCCGCGGCGGCGGTGCGCATCGCGATGCGGAGAAGATTACGCTGCTGGAGGAAGGGGTGGATGGCCTGTTCCTGGCGGCAGGCGACCTTGTCGCGCTGGCTCGGCATCGGGTCGCCGTAATCGAAGGCGTTGACGAATTCCTCGACCCGGATGCGGTTGCGCTCGGGCCATTCGCCCTTGGCCAGGGCGTCTTGGGCCAATTTGAAAGAGACGTCGCTGACGTGGAGGGAAAACGTGGAAAACGGGTTCTTGGCGGCGGATTCCTCGGGGAAGGTGACGGGTTTTTGGGCGGGTGGGGATTTTGGAGAGGCTGCCGTTTCCGCACTTATTTCGTCGATCTTGTCTAACAATTTTCTACGCCGGAAGTCCATCATTTTTGGCTTCCAATCGTGGTTCTGGCGGGCAAGGTGGTCGAACAGGCGCTGGGCCTCTTTGTACCGAACCAAGGCATCGACCTTGTTGCCTGCTTCAACCAATCCATCGCCCTCGCGCATGGTGATATATGCTTTCAGCCATATGTCGGACGGATCTCCGGCAGAACTTAAATCGATTTGCGGTACCCGTAGGAATGAAGCCCGAGCGTGATCGTGGGCGCTTTCGAAGTATTTTCGCTTGGCCTCTTCGCGGTCCTGCAAACTCCGCCGCGCGGCTGAGTTGTAGGGATCCATGCCCAGCGCTTCGGCGTATTTTTTCTCCGCAGCTTCGTAATCTCCGAGGCGGATGTGGCTTTCGGCGATTTTTAGCGCTTGTTCGGTGCGTTTGATGCGCGCGATGTGTTCCGGTGAAAGCGCGGGCGAGTAAACTTCCGGGTCGCTTAAATCCTCGATCAATTGCCGGGCCTCGCGGTTTTCAAAATCGACGCCAGGCTGGAGGACGGACTCGGCGAGCTTGATGGCGTCGTCATAACGTCCTTCCTCGGCACGCTGCCGGGCCAGGGCGACCGATGCTTCGGCGAATTGCTCGGTGTATTCCGAGGCGCGGCCGGCGACGACCGGGGCGTCCGGCAACAAGTCGAGCGATTTTTCGAATTCCACGACTGCGCCGTCGTAATCCTCGTCGGCCATGAGCCGCCCGGCGCGCAAGGCGGCTTCGTCGGCTTTGGCGACGGCTTCCTGGCGGCGGGCGACGCCGCGTTTGGCCGCATCCGGAATTCGCGGAGCTGTGGCTGTGGCCGCTGACGGAGCGGGGGCGGAATCCTGGACCGGAGCGGGTTTGGCGAGCTTTTCGCGTTCTCTGCCTCGGGCGAGTTCTTTGGATTTGGATTTTGCGGATTCATGGGAAGGTTCTTGCTTCATCTCCGCTTCAAGATCAATGCGTTCGCCATCTCTTAGTGATTTGGCGCGAATCGATCCCTGATTTTGCACCGCCACGCTCCCACTGCGAATTCCGGCTGTTAGACCGTCACTCTTCGCGAAATTTTCGCGAACACTGCCGTTGGCGACATCGACGTTGCCCGGCCGTTCGGCAGCAACGCCGTCCGCGAGCATTTTCCCGTCCGTTACATCGGCTATCTCCTCATTGGCGATGGAAAGGCCGCTGCTGCGCCGCAAGCTTTCGGAACTTTCGCGCTGGCGGCGTGTTTCTGACGCAGCAGCGGCGGTTTGCGCATCATCGGCCTCATCGGCGGGTTTGGCCTCATCGAGGCGTTTGAAAAGGCTCCCGATCACGGGCAGTTCGCGGTCAACCGGGGCGGGACCGGACATGGGCGCGTTGGGCTCCGCTGGCGCAGCGGGAGCATCGCTTTCCCCGGTCATTCCGGCATCGGCGGAGCCAAAGCGCTTCAATTTGTCCGCGCCGCCGCGGAATTCGCGGCCGAACAGGGGCTGAGATTCTTCCTCCAACTCGGCCTCCTCGCGGGTGTCCCGTGGAAGAGCGGACTCGGGCTCAGGCGCGGCCATGGGTCTGGCCGGGAGCTTCGGGGCACTGGGCTGGGGTTTTGCGGGTGCAGTCGGCGTTTTTGGGGGCGATTGGAAGCCTCCGCCGATGTTGACGGCGCCACCGCCTCCGGCACCACCGACAGGTCTCGATTCGTCCGGGTCGATCCCGCCGTGGCCGATGGAGGCCCAATTTCGGTTGTTTTTGAGATCCCGGGTGTTTTTGGCAACCTCGTCGTTGAATTGCGGATGGATTGCGTCCGGAGAAATCCCGAGGCTATCCCATCCGGCGGATTCGCCGTTGAGTTTAATGGTGCCGCCAGAGCCTTCCGTGCCTGAGGATAACACTCTACCCGCGATGAAGAGTTCATCGACTTCTGAAACATCCACACTTCCGCCGTTTTGACCCGACGCATCGACTTGGCCCCGAAACACCTCGGATTCGTCACCCCGCGTAACTGCGACTCCACCAACAGGCGCAGGCTGGTTTTCGGCGAGGGTTTGGTTGATTTGCGCGAGGGAGGAAGAGGCCGATTCTTGGGCTCTGGTCTCATTTTGGGCGACAACGGGAGATCTGCGCTTGGCCAACTCGACCATCGCCGACTCTTCGTCATCGTCCGTGAAGCTGTAGGCGTGTGACGCAACCGCCTCTCCGTTGCTGCTTCGCGAAAGCGGCGAGTAGTTGGTCCAGCCATCCTTGCCTCCCGCCGGCGTAAATTCCGTGGTGGACGCGTCGGCGACGATTTCCGGCGGCGCGGTGGAGGAAATTTTGCCGACATTCGGCAAAAACATGCTCAAACCTAGCACGCCCACCAAACACGCCGCGGCGGCATAACTCACCCAGCTAAGCCGCCAGGATTTTCCAGGTTTTTCGCGAAAAGTCGCCAACGGCGCGGGTTTTGCCCTCTCCTGGCCGGATTCACCGCTGTGCGCGGTTTTTTCCGGCTCAGCGTCATCTTCGTCCTCGATCAAGCGGACAACGGAGGCTCGCCGCTCGGCGGAAAGCTTCCACTCCGCGGCGTCATCCTCCCCCCGCGAGACTTCGGCCAACAGTTTGTGGGTGGACTCCATGCGATCGCGAAAGGCGGCTAGCTCGGGTTGCTGGCTGATGAGGCGCGTTAGCTCTTCGCGCTCGAAATCCGAGGCTTCGCCCATGACCAGGGCGACGATGCGCGCTTCGAGTTCGGGCTCGATCCAGGGTTCCAGGTTCGGTTCCAGATGATCGGGTGGTTTGGGGTCGTCCTTCATGATGTGGGGCCCTCGATTCCAAGGTTGCGCAGCTTGCCCGCCAGCTGCTTGAGAATGTGATGCAGGCGGTAGCCCACGTTGCTGACGCTGAGGCCGGTGCGTTCGGCAATTTCGGCGTACTTCAGGTCCTCGAAGTATTTCAGGTGGACCAGTTGGCGGTCGCGCTCGGGCAGCTCGGCCATGGTCAGGCGCAGGAACCCGGCGGCCTCCATGCGGGCGAGTTCGGCGTCGGGAGTTGGGTCGGTGCGGCCGGTTTCTTCCGATTGGTCGGCGGGATCCACCAGCACCTCTTTTTTGTGGTCGCGGTTGTGATTGTAGGCGCGGTTGCGCACGCTGCGGTAGAGCCAGGCGCGGGGATTTTGCACTTCATCCCAGTGGCGGTGGAGCTGGAGGAAGACCTCCTGGACCAGGTCCTCGGCCACGGCGCGGCGTTGGACCAGGGAGTAGGCGTAGCGCAGCAGGGCGGATTCTTCGGCGCAGAACAGGGCGCTGAGCGTGACCTCCTGCCGGCCCGCATCGCCCGGGGGCTTAGTTGGGCTGGGTGGTTTGGGCATCGGGATAGGCTTCACGAGCGATGCAGCGGGATGATTGGCAATCTGGGGGTAGGCTTGAAGCACGGCGTGTCGTCCTCATGAGGGGTTGATGGAGGGGACACGCCGGTGGGGCGGGTTCTTAGGGATTTCTCGCAAAAACTCGGCTTGATTTGCAAGGAGGCAAGACGCGAAAGGTGCCTTGGCTGGCGATGTGGGCCTGACAATTGCGCCCACAAACCTTTTGCTCCTGGCAGGGGGTTCGTCTAAAATCGGCACCCCTCCGCCACGGGCGCAACTTTGCCCACCCCTTCGGAATGGCATCGGAATCCAACGACCAACCTCAGGAAAAGCTCTCCCGCAAGGACGTCGCACACATGTCCAACTGGGAGTTTTTTGAGGCTTCCAAGATCCCCTACAGGCGCTTGTTAGGCTACGTGAAGCCCTACAAATCGCGTTTTGGCATGGGGGTGTTTTTCGGCGTCATCGCGGGCTTTTTCAACATGATCATCCTTTTCGGGCTGAAGTTCGTTTTCGCGGTAATTCTCGATCCCGATCCCAGCGCGAGCGTTCCCACCGTCGCGAATTCCGTGGTCGAAGAGGCGGCGGAGCTTCAAAACCTGGCCGAGCGTCTTAACGTGGCTGAAACGGCTAACAGCGCCCGGGAATTGTCCGAATCGACCAAAGAAGTGGCTGGAGCCGCGAAAACCGCGGTGACGTTGCCGGACCGCGCCGGACGGCTGCTGTTTTTGGCTCAAAAGCTGGAAACGAGCGCGTTGGAAGCCAACGACGCCGCGTTGCTGGAAGAAGCGAAGGCCGCTCGCGCCAAGGCCCAAAAACTCGTGGAAATGACCGCCAAAGCGTTGCCGGCGCCGGAGGAAGGCGGATTTCGCCCGTTTGGCAAAATTCCGGGCATGAAAGACGTCGTCGTGCATCCGCCGGACCTCCCGCCGGGCTACGAGTGGATCTGGGTGGCCGGGGTTTGCGCCATCGTGCCGTTCCTCATCCTGTTGCGTGGGCTGTGGACCTACCTGCACCAATATTGCATGCTGTGGGTTGGCAACAAGGTGCTCTACCGGCTGCGCGACGAGGTTTTCAGCAACCTGCTGCGCCAGTCGCTCTCCTTCTACGGCAAGGCCAAAACCGGGGAGCTGATGCAGACGTGCTTCAACCAAACGCGCATGGCGCAAAATGCCGGCACACAACTGGCCAGCGACCTGGTCAAGCACCCCATCTCCATTCTCTCGATCGTCTGCTTTTTGCTGCTGCTCAACCCGATTTACACGCTGGCGTCGTTGGTCGTTTTTCCGCTGTGCATCTTGCCGGTCATGGCGGTTAGCCGGCGCGTTAGGAAGGCCGGTGGACGCGAGGAAGAGGAGGCCGGCATGCTGATGGTGGTGATGCAGGAGACTTTCAGCGGCATCCGCGTGGTCAAAAGTCACGCGCGCGAGGAGCTGGAACGCGAAAAGTTCAACGCCGCCGACCGCCGCATGCTGGCGCTGATCATGCGCTGGCGCAAGGCCATGGAAATCGTTGGCCCCCTGGTGGAAACCGTGGCCAGCGTGGGCATCGCCGCCGGCCTGGTTTACGCGAAAATCACGGGCATGACCGCGGGCGAGTTTTTGCTGCTGAACATGGCGCTGATGAGCATGTATCCGCACGCCAAAGCGCTTAGCCGCGTGCAGGTGAACCTCCAAAAATGCCTCATCGCCACCACAAAAGTTTTTGCGCTCATCGACTACCGGCCGGACATCGAGGACGCGCCGGATGCGGTCGATTTGGAGGACGTGAAGGGCAAAATCCAGTTTTTCGACGTCAAATTCCGCTACACCGGCGCCGATGGCTGGGCCGTGCGCCAAATTTCCACCAAACTGCGCGCCGGCGGCAACTACGCCCTGGTCGGTCGCAGCGGGAGCGGAAAATCGACCCTGCTTTCACTCATCATGCGCTTCTACGACCCGCAGGAAGGCTACATCGAGCTGGACAACGTGGATTTGCGCAAAATCAAGCAACAGTGCCTGCGCGACAACATCGGCATCGTCAACCAGGAGGTATTTTTGTTCCACGACACCATTTTCAACAACATCCGCTACGGCGATCCCAACGCGACCGAGAAGCAGGTTTACGAAGCGGCCGAACGCGCCTACGCCCACGAGTTTATTTTGGAGAAAGACGGCGGCTACAAGGCGGTGGTGGGCGACAAAGGGTGCACGCTCTCCGGCGGCCAGCAACAGCGCATTTCCATCGCGCGAGCCATTTTGCGCGATGCGCCGATTTTGTTGCTGGACGAGGCGTATTCCGCCCTGGACAGCGAAAGCGAGAAAAAAATCCACGCGGCGATGGAGGACCTGGCCGAAGGCAAGACCGTCGTCGCCATCGCCCACAGGTTATCGACGATTTTGAACGCGGACGAGATTTTGGTGATGGAGCACGGCCGGATCATCGACAAAGGCACCCACGCGGAGTTGCTGGAAAGCAGCGAGGCGTATCAGAAGCTCTACAACCTGCAGTTTCACGGGCATTTGATGGAGACGGCGGAAACAGCGGCTTGAGTTTGCCCGGCGGCAGGGTGGTGATGTAAGGGTTGGTGTTCATCACAGCCAACTCGAACCACCCTGCCGGTGCTATTCGGTGAATTGTGCCATACCCCGGAGTCCCAAAAAAGAGACAGGAGCAGCACGGATGCTGCTCCCACTCTCCCCGCCTTCTTTTTTTTGAGTTTAAACCTCGCTGCCACCTTGGCCTTACCGGTTTCCGCGCCAAGGTTACAACTTTTACGCAACAATCTTCGTCGAGCCTAGATATATAGCCGAGCCTAGGCTAGGCTAGGCTAGAACCGGTAGGAAACGCGGATGCTCCCTTCGTGGGACTCCTCTCGGTCGCGGAACAAGTGCGTTTCATAGTCCAGAAACACGCTCAGCCGGGGAGAAATTTGCCACTGCAAGGCGGCGCCGGCGGTGGCCCAGTCATACTCCGGGCCTTTCAGCGTTGCCGTGGTTTCAAACTTGCCCACGCGGCGAAATTCATCGCCACGCAGCTCGTAGTACGGGGAATTTTGCAGCGCCACGCTCACTTCATCCTCTTGCGGCAAATTTTCGCGAAACCAGCCGATGCGAAGCTGGGGGACGAACACGCCGATGCGGGTTTCCACAGCGGTAGAGATCTGCCAACCCAAACCGGTGATCAACGAGTCGAATTCCGTTCCGTAGACGTCGAGAGCACGGTCGCCACCACTGCGCTCGGAGTAGTGTTCCACGTCTCCGCGGACAAAATCGGCGCCCAGAAACGGGCCCGTGTTAAATCGGCCGAAGGGAATCGACCAACCGGCATTGAGGGCGACGTTGTGGGTGTTGGCGGCGGTGGTTCCCCGCGCGATGACGCCGCTTCCCACGTGGCGCTGGGTTTCGTAGTCGAACCAGCCGTAGCTGTAGAGCAGGTCCACGTAAAAATCCCGCCAAAACGCCGTGGCGTAGGCGGAAAGTCCGTAGCCCTCCATTTCGATGTCGCCCCACTGCCCCACCCGGGTGTCGTTCTCCAGATAACCGAAGGCGAACCCCGCGCGCAGGTTCGGCGTAATGGTCCGCTCGAAGCCCACGGTTCCAGCGTAGTGCTCCGAATCGAATCCCTTGAAATCGTCCAGCGGCGCGTAGTCGGCCAGGTTGAAATCGCCGGCTACGAACATTTCCCAGCCGCTGCCGTAAAACGGCTCGGGTTCGGAGATCAGAATCGGCGCTTTTTCGATGATCACGGGATTTTTCCCAACTCCAGCGACCGGATTTTTCCCCGGACTGGCCGTCACGCTCTCAGGAAGGCCGCCCACCCCCATGAGGCCGGGATTGGCGCGTTCCGTGGAGGGAAACGTTCCGGCGCGAGCCCGAAACAGGCGCGAATTCAGGTCGCGCGTGAAGGTCCGCGCGGAAAGCAAACCGATGTCGCGTTGAGCAGCGGCAACGGACAAAGCGCTGACCGCCGAGCGCATCGCGCTAACGTCCTCGACGAATACGATCGGATCGTCTTTCGGGTCTTCGGGCTTCAAAACCACGGCCACGGCATGAGTGACGGGCGCCCGGCGCGGGGAATCCGCGGGATCGGAATCGCCACCGTCACTTCCGCCACCGCTGCCGCTTCCGCCACCACTGCCACTTCCGCCACCACTGCCGCTTCCACCACCACTGCCGCCACCGCTACCGCCACCGCTACCACCGCCGCTGCCACTTCCGCCACCACTGCCGCTTCCGCCACCACTGCCGCTTCCGCCACCACTGCCGCTTCCGCCACCACTGCCGCTTCCGCCACCACTGCCGCTTCCACCACCACTGCCGCTTCCACCACCGCTTCCGCCGCCACCACCCGAAAGCGCATCAGAAATGGTTCCGGAAAAGGTGAAATCGATCAGCGAAGTCGTGAAATTGCTGTCGTTGTTGCTGACGCCGCGGACGTCTTCCAGGTAAGTGCTCCAACGCACCCCTCCAATCCGCGTCCCAATCGGCAATCCAACATCCGCGTAGCCCAATGAGTTGGGGCCGCTGTCGTGATTTCCTCCGCCGCGCAGGTTGTCCTGCGAACCGTTCGACCCAGTGGCAACCGGATCCAAACCAACGTCGTCTACGGTCTGCGTTTCCGCAAGAACGTAGGTGCCGATCCCCGAGTTGCCGCTGCTCCCGGGGGCGTGATTGATGAAATCTTGAATCACCGGCGTTGCGGAAAAAGTGTTGCCGGACGGATTCAAAAACTCCAAAACCGAGAACTCCCACGTGATTCCGCGCGTGTTCAAGCTGGCGAAATCGATTTCCAGGTCCGTCACCTCCAGATGGTTGGCGAACGTGAGCGTCATGGTGTTTTGGATGCGATCGCCCATGTTGGTTCCGGGAGTTGTTCCGTCCCATTCGTGCAAAGCGCGGAAGCGGCCCTCCGAACTGCCGGGATTGAACTGCCACTCCGCCTTGGGGCGCCGCCTGTCGCCAGGGTTCAGGCCCGGGATCGCACTTTCCATCGTCACCGAGAAATCATCCTGGTCGCCGCCGGTTGTGGCCGTGTTGAGGGCGGCGGAATCCGCGAATTCAACGCCGGTTGAGTCATCGAGCACGTTGAACGACTGTGGACTGGTGGCGGTTGCCACCGGTGTGCTATCCCCGCCGGTGTGGCGCCCGTAGCTGACGTCAGTGGTGGGAAAATCCGGTTCGGAAAAGGTGATATTGGTATCGAACGCCGACTGTGCCGCAGCGTAATGGCCAACCACCAGCCATAAAATGGCAAGGTAGGATCGATTCATAGCTAACTGAGTGAGAGAATTGAGTGAGGCTGTTATAATTTCCATAATTTTCACGTTTATCAACGAGTTCCGCGTCACTTTCCTCGCTTTTTCCGGTGTAGCCGGGCGGGACGGCGCCAACGGAAGTACGCCGGCCATCGCGAAGGGCGTGTGCCTCTGCGGGCGCGGCGAGAGGGCCCAATCCCCGATTTTTCGGCCGCGCGCGTGCTTTTTTCGGCCGCGCGCGTGCTAAATCCGACAGGCCGACTTGGCTCCGCAAATGATCTGACGCCCGACGCCGTGCCACGTGGCCGAATTCCACTTTCAACGGGCGTCAGCGCCACACTCCAACCCACATGAATCCTCGATTTTCGGCGCCAGCCTCCTTATCAAAAGGGTGCAAATCCTGATTTTCCAGGCAAAAACTCCTGTTTCTTCGGAAATTTTGCTTAAAAATGCCGAATATTTCGGTTTTGTTAGGATTTTTTCAGGTGCAGCCGGGATAACGAGCTAGAATTAGCGGGTGAGTCTAACAGAACCAAAACCACCCACGTTACCCCAGCAGCCTAACACTACGCTCGCAACTTTTGTTCCTCAAGAAGAATTTGAGCTCAAGAGCCTCCACACAAAACTTCGCTCCCAGTTTGATGAAGTCTTAGAATTTTGTAGTAGCACCGAAACGACCTCATTTGCAGAGTTTGAAGACAAGTTGTTTGTGTTGCTCAACACCCTTGGCTGTATGTTGGTCGCGCTCTTTCTGCGCTCTCATCATGAAGCATTTGATCTGGAGGACTATCTAAGAGATTGTCCGGACGGGCGCCTAAAATCCGCCTGCCGCCACACTCTGGTTACCAGATTTGGCAAAGTTGCTTACTGGAGAAGGTATGTAGAAACCAAAACCGGCCGGGGGTTTTATCCATTGGACATTCATCTACAGCTCTTCGCTGACAGTTTTAGCCCAACTATCGTTAGTTTTGTTACAAGACTGGCTACACGGGTTAGTCTAAAGACCGCCACGCTTATCTGCTCGGCATTTCTCAACTGGTCGCCATCTCAAAGAACCATCGGAGAACTCGTTCTTGGGCTGGGCCGGCATGCCGGTCCCTTTATGGAACAACCGCCGGCGTTCGAAGGTCCTGAGGGCGACATCATCGTTATCGAAATAGACGGCAAAGCAACTCCGACGGCGACCGCCGAAGAGTTGGAAAAACGACGCGGACCACGCCAGCCCAAGAAATCTTGCCCTTGTGGCTGCCAACGCCACCGAGGCAAACAATGCCGCCTAACAAAGGGCAAACGCAAACGGCGTAAAAAAGGCGACAAGAGCAAGAACGGGCGAAGTATTACTCTGGTTGCTGTCTACACCTTGAGAAGGGGGGACGACGGACTCTTGCACGGGCCTTTCAACAAACGAGTCTGGGGCAGCTATGCTCCCAGAGCGGTGATGATGGATTGGGCCAAGAAGGAAGTGGAGCGCAGGGGATTTGATCCCAATAGCAATTGCGTGCACATTGTAAGTGATGGAGAACTCAGTTTCGACAAAGGGATTGCTGAGCGTTTTCCCAATTCAACGCATGCATTAGACATTCGTCACGTGGAGGAAAAACTGTGGGAGTTTGGGCGTCTTTTCTATCCGGAAAATAGCGAGGAATTGACCCAGTGGGTGGAGAAACAGCGAGAAGCTCTTTATCAGGGCAAAATTGCACGATTGCTTAAAGAACTCCGGCAGCACCAGCAAACAATCGCCGCCAGAGGGCCGGGTACAAAGGCAAAACGCGAGAAGCGAAGAAGATTATTGGTTATCACGTGGCCGAATTCCACTTTCAACGGGCGGATGGATTGTTCGGGAATGCGGTGGATCAGGGAGCGAGCTGAAATGCTATTACATTTGCGATGCATCGAGCTAAACGGAGAGTGGGAGCGCTTTTTTCGTTGGGCTCGCGATGGAATCGCTCAGAAGCAACGCGATGAATTGATCAACTTTCGAATACGAACGAGCCAGCCGCCGACGCTGCCTGAAAAATAACTGGAATGAGAGGATTTGCACCCTTATCAAAACGTCTCCACCGGCGAGCGCTTGCCATCCTCCACGCTCAGGATTTTGGCGCGTTTTTCGCCTAACGTTGCCACCCGCAAATCCCAGATTTCCGCGTTCAACGCCTCAAAGCGCTCCAGCGACCATTTGTCCGGTTTGGCGAGGTTTTTCTTGGCCGTCTCGATGCGGCGCAGGGCGTCGTCCAGCAACGGATGGGGGAGCTTTTCCAAAACCACGCGCGCCTGCTCCACCATGTCGATGCGATGGCAAATCATCGCCAAATCGTTGCCGGCTTCCATGGCGTGACGGATGGTGTCCTCAAAGGTGACCTCGTTCAAAATCGCGCCCATGTCGAGGTCGTCGGTCATGACCAGACGATCGAAGCCCAGTTGGTCGCGCAGCAGTTTTTGGATGACGTTGTGCGAGAGCGACGCCGGCCAACGCGGCCGGTCCGCATCGTAGCAGGGGTAGTGCGAGTGGGCCACCATCATGCTGTCCACGGCATTGAGCATGGCCTGAAACGGCGCCAATTCGTGGGCTTCCATCTCTTGGCGCGTTTTGTTGATGACCGGCAGCTCGTGGTGCGGATCGACCTCCGCGGCTGAATATCCCGGGAAGTGCTTGCCGCACGTGAGGATGCCTTGCTTGCGCAGGGCGACGTTAAAGGCGCTGGCGTTGTCGATGGTCTCCTTGGCCGTGAGTCCCCAGGTCCGGCCGAGCAGGGAGTTGTCGGTGTCGCCCTGGTAGGAGATGTCGAGCACGGGGCACAAATCCAGGTTGAAGCCGAAGAGGCGCAAAAGTTGGCCGGTTAGCTTGCCATGTGTGCGGATGAGGGCCAGATCGCCTTTTTCGCGCAGGTTTTGGGCGTTGGGCGGCTCCTGACCGATTAGCCTAAGCCGCGAAACGCGCCCGCCTTCCTGGTCGATGGTGATGATGGGCTCGATTTCGCTGAGATCGCGCAAGTCGTCGATGAGCTTGCGCAGTTGGCCGGGCGATTTGATGTTGCGGCCAAACAAAATGAACCCGCCGGGCTGGATTTTTCGGAATCGCGCCGCGGTTTCAGGGTCCAACTCAGGTTCGGGGACGCCGGTGAGGAGAAATTGGCCGAGATGCTTGCTCATGGGGGACCCTAACCCGCCCACTTACATCCCGCGACGCCGTTTTTTCAGCAAATTCGCCCAAGCCACGATGAGTTGGTCGATCGTCGAACGGACCAGGGCGTAGTCGAACCATTCCCTGAGCTGGGTCATTTTTTCGAGCTTGCCCACGTAGAGGCCGTAGGTTTCGATGCCCTGCCGGCGCCACCGCGTACGGTCGAAGGGCACGTCGCAGATGTCGCCGTCGGTGTAAACGCAAACGACGTCTGCGCGGCGAATTTTGTCCTGAAATTTTTCGAAGCAGGGTTCGATTCCCTCGAAGGGGCCACGCGGGAAGAGGTGGTTGAGGAAGTCTGGGTCGAACGGCAGCTCCAACTCCACCGCGCCCGTGCCGAAGGTGAGCAGGACGCAGGCTTCGATCTGCTCCTGGCGGTGAAGCCGGTTCAGGATTTGCAGCAAGGTCAGGCCGGCGATGTGCGGCTTTTTCCACATGGAGCCTGAGCAATCGTAGACCAGCGTCACCCGGGACGTGCCGCTGTCGTCCTCCCGCCGAACGCGGTAGATTTTGTCGGAGCCGCGGGCGAAATCGCGCACGGAGAGGCGCTTGCCGGGGGCGATGCTTTTGACCACGGCCATGCCTCCGGGGAAGGAACGGGCCAGCAAGGGGCCTAACCGGTTTCCTAACCGAGGATCGAAGGCGCCCCGGTTGCAACCTTTTTCCACCAGGGTCGTTTGCGCGTCGATGTCCCAGGCTTCCCAGGCATCAGGCGAATTTTTGCGCCCGCTGGGGTCGCCGGCTTTTTTCGGCGGCCTCGTGCGAGTGGATTCGCCCCACAAAACGGTGCGGCCCTCGGCCTCGGCGGCCTCCGCGGCCAACCGAAAGTCGTCGCCGTGGTGGTGGCCGGCGATCGGGGCCCAGCGCTTCTTTTTCGACCGCGGACGGGGAAATTCGCGCCTCCAACGCGCGCACAGCGGGATCAAATCCAGCGAGGAGGCGGTGTAGGGGCTGGTGAGGCGCGTGGCGTCGCGAAAAAACTGCAAAATCTTGCCCACGCGCTGGATTTGCAGCTTGCCCGCGGCGTCGGCGAGTTCCTTGAGTTGGCTAACCGCGGCGCGGGAATGCTCCGCGGCAATGAGGCTGCAGAAAATCGCTTCCGGGGACAATTCATCGAGCGGCGTCTCCTCCCAAGCCGGCGGATCCCACTTCGTCCAACCAAAGCGCTGGCCAAAATCGCGCCGCCAGCGGGCTTCGATCCGCGCATCCTCGAAGAGGTTGAAAAGCTCGAAGGGGATGGAGCGGCTGTCGAGCCCCTCGCGGATTTTCTGCAAATCGCGCTCGCTCCAGAGGGAGTGCGCCACCTCGTGAAGGTAGATTTTTACCGCCAGGCCGGCCGGGCGCGCGGGGTTGGCCACGGTTTCATCCAGGGCCAGGTTGAGGACGATTTCGTTGCGCTGGGTGGTGGAATTAAAGCGCCAACCGCCGGTGGGCGGCATCTCGCCCCTTGGCGCCCAGCGCACATCGTAGGGCAAGGCTTTGGCCAGCAGATCGCAGCGCAGTTCGGTGTGCCGGCGCAGGACGCAGAGTTTGTCGTTTTCGCCTAACATGCGTCCTTTTCCAAGGTAAATCCCGCCGCGGTGATCGCGGTTTTCAGCACTTCAACCTGCTCGTTCAACGGTGCGCCGTCTTCGGCGGGCTCGATCCAGATTTGGCCGATTTCGAACAGCGTGTTGCCGAGGTCTTTTGGGTAGAGCGCGTTTTCGATCGCGCGGACGGCGGTGCGCAAAGTCAGGGAACCGTTGAGCGTGCGGTCCTTCTTGGCGTTGTCCAGGCTGCGGCGCAATTTCACGAAGCGCGGCGTGACTTCCACGGAAAAACCGCGCTCTTTCAGCGCCCGGTCGATCACGCCGCCGAACGTCATGTCGTCGATTTCCACGTAAACGCTGACGAAGCGCTCCTTGGCCGCCGCGCAGCCCTCCTCCACGTCGAACTCGATGCCCACGTTGGTCGTTCCCACGATGGAAACAAACTGGCACGGCGCGTAGATGACCTCTTCTTGGTAGGCGCCGTCCTTGCCGGAAACCGCGCGGCCGGTCCGCAGTTTGTAGCAGTTGACGCCGTTGATAGTGTCCGGCTGGAGGGCGTTGAGCAGAATCTCGCGGTCGCGCACCGGGATGCGATACAACTCGTCGATGAGCAGGAAAACGGCGATTTTTTCGCGTTCGTTGCGCTCGGCCGTCTCCGGCAATTGCCCGGGATTGGTGCAGCCCACCTGGCGGAAGGCCTGGGTGATGGCGCCGTCTTTCCAAAGCGTGTCACCGCCGGAGAGGATGAGGTGACCCAGCAAATCGCACGCTTCCAGCCCACGATGACCGCCCACCTCGATGATCTCGCTCTCCGCGAACCCCTGGTAGCGGGCCATCTGGCGTGCGCCGCGAGTTTTTCCGCTTCCCTGGCCGCCAATGAGCAAAACCGGGACCGATGCCTGGCCGCGGCGGGCGTATTTGCACAGGTTGTAGGCGATGGCGTCGGTTTTGGGAGGCAAAATGCGCGCACCAAACTCCGGCAAGCCGGCTTTGGGGGATCCGTTAGGCTTCGCCACCTTGTTTGCGCGCTTCGTGTTGGGCAGGACGTTCAACTCGTCCATGATTTTCACCAACGCGTCGTGGTCCTCGCGCAAGGCGGCGTACTGGTTTTCGTGCTCGGCAAAGCCGGCGCGAAGCTCATCGATCTCCCGCTTGTAGCGTTCGATCCAGGCTGGTTCTTTCATTCGGAAACGTGGGGGAGGAGGTTAAAATTCTGCCCGCTCAGAGAATGAAACCCAAGCCGGCGATTTGTTAGGCGCAGGCGGCTTCAATCGCAAAAAAGCGCCGTCAGGCTCGGCGGCTTCCCGAAAATTCGCAAAACAGCCCCGGCAAAGCCGGGATTGGCGCTGTTTTGGCGCAACGGGGGTGCATGAGCGGGATTTCTGGCGAGGGGGTTCCGGGTTTTACGTTTGGTTTTGGCGGGTTAGGTGTCTGGGTAGACTTCCGGGGCCCTTTTTGCGCCGAAAAGCCCTGGCCAGAACAACGCGCACCCTAGCACATTTCCGGGCGATTGTCAAACAAAACGTAAAACTGTTTGTAACCGGCCTGGAATTCCGCTTCGACCCCATCAATCCGCCGCACAGGTCCGGAATCCCAAAAACGCGTCGGTGCGATCCGGAAAATACGCCTGGCGGTAGGTGCTGCGGATGAGGCTGGAGGAGGTGGCGCAACTTCCGCCGCGCGTTGTTTTGTGATCGCCAAATTGCAGGGTGGACATGTAGGCGTACATGTCGGTTTTGAACCCGTCAAACGGCAGGTACTGGCTGGTGGTCCATTCCCAAGCCGTCCCTAACATTTGCAGACAACCGTAGGGGCTGGCTCCTTTCGCAAACGCCGTGACTGGGGCGGTGGCCATGTGCGCGGCGTCGAAATCCGCCTGGCCACAAGGGCGTTCGTCGCCCCAGGGGAACATGCGAGCTTCGGGACCTCGCGCCGCGGCTTCCCACTCGAATTCGGTAGGCAATCGGCGCCCGGCCCAGGCGCAATACGCCTCCGCTTCGTGGAAACTGACGTGGATGACGGGGGCGTCGAGCCGCAGCGGCTCCCATTGGCCGAAACGGCGCACCAACCAGGCGCCATCGCGTTTTTCCCAGTAAACCGGGTGTTTGGCGCTGCCGCTCTCGCGCAGCCAAATTTGGCCGCCAAACTTCCAGAACTCCGGGGTGTCGTAGCCGCCGTCTTCGACGAATGCCAGGAATTCGCGGTTTGAGACGAGCGTCTTGGAGATGCGAAAAGGTTCCAGCGTCAGGACGAAGCCCGGGCGCTCGTTGTCGAAGCTAAAGCCACCCCCGGCCGGGGATTCGGGCACGCCGATGAAGACTTCGCCGCCTGGAAATTCCGCGTCGCCCGGCAACTCCGCGGATTCAGCTTCGGGAAAAGTTCCGGCGAACTCCGGCGCCGGGTAACCGAGCGTTTGCCGGCACCAGATCAGCGATTCCAGGTGCATGCATTGGTGCGCGATGCAGTAGGTGGTCAGGTAGACCTCGCGCGGCGAAAGTTCGGCCGCGGAATCCAGTTTTTCCCGCGTTTCCGCGATGACGCGGCGGTAGTAGTCGAACGTCTCCGCCTTGCCGGGAACCACACCGGTCCGCCAGCGTTCGCGGTGCGGAATTTCGAACGAATCCCAGATTTCGTCGTAACCCGGCATGCGCGGTTGGCCGCCGTAAAGCTCGCGCAGCAGAAAAAACTCGAAGAAGAAGGCGCAGTGGCCCATTTCCCAAACCGGCGGGTTGATCCCCCGCTCGTAGGGCACGTTGAGCTGCTCGTCGTCCAGATTTTCGACCAAATGGCGCATCCGCTGGTCGGTTTGGTCGAAATCGGCGAAAAGCTGGGAACGGGCGTTCATGCGGCCGGGTGGAGTTCGGCGATGAGGCTCTGCCAGGTCTCTTTTTCTCGCTGGGGATGAAATTGCGGGGCCATCTCGCTGGTTTTCGCCCGCAAATCGGCAACGAACGTGGAATCGGCCTCTGCGCGGCTTAGCATGTCCGCCAGCGCCTCGGTGTCGCCTGGCGGAAAATAGCCCGGATAGTCGTCGCCGAGCAATCCGGTCACTCCGTCGATGCGCGAGGAAATTACCGGCGTGCCATGGACGATCGCCTCGCCCACAACGCGAGCCCCGCCTTCGCTCCGCGAGGTAACGGCCAGCAAGTGGCTGGAGGCGATCAATTCCGCCACAGCTTGAGCGTCCAACTCGCCCACGTAGGTGTAACGCGGGTTTTCGCGCTGCTCGCGGGCCACGGCATCGCAAAACGCGGCCGGTTCCAGGATGCCGCCGGCGTGCCGGATGCGGATTTTCGACTCCGGCGGAAGAAGCCGGGAAGCCGCCGCGGTTCGCAAGGGATCCTTGACCCGGCGCAGGTGCCCCACCACGCAAACATCGAGGTGATTCGCATCGCGCGCACCCTCAGCACGCCGCTTGGCGGACTGCACGATGAGCCTGACTTTTTCGCGCAAACGCCGGGGAATTCGATCGATCGCCTTGCGCTGCAAAATCACGGCGCGGTCGACTTTTTCCAGCGAATCCAGCGTCTTTGCGCTCGGCTCGGGATAGATGTCGGTGCCCGTCAGCACCAGGATGAGTTTGACCGCGGGCAGGGCGCGGCGCAGTCGCACGATCGAATCGTGGCTGCGCTCGCCATGCAGCGCCACGAGCGTTTCCGGCGCCCCGGAGCAAATTTTCTCGCAAACGCGAACCTCGTGCCCCAACTCGCCGAGCACCTCGGCCCATTGACAGGCCGTGCGCCGATTTCCCGTCCGCAAGACCGCGGACGCAGGCGTGAGCACTCAGACTTTCATGCCGAAAAAGGCGAACAAACCCCGAATTTTTCGAGAGGCAACCGAACAACCCGGGAAACGCCGAAAATCGCCGGCGAAACCCCTCATCCCGCCAGAGGCTCCGGGGCGCCCTGCCCCGGAACCCGCCCTGCTGGTCGGCGTTCGACAAATCTGCCGCATCAACCCTGCGTTTTCGCCATTTCATCAGATTCTTGGCTGTTTTCATAGTGGCAAAAGGAACAGCGCTCACTTCGTCAAAAACGCGTCGCTGCGCACAAAATCGACGATCAACCCGCGCAGGCGAAAATCGCCGGCCACGAATCCGGCGGTCAGCTTCTCGATATCCGCGCGGTCGCCGAGATCGAGCGAGCGGCCCAGCGCGTAGGCCATGAGCCGCTTGACGACGGCGCGGGCGAACCATTCGCGCCGTTCTTCCAGCAGGTAACGCTTTAGCTCGGCCACGCCCGCGATTTCCGCGCCGCTGGGCAGGACGCTGGTGACGTCAACCGGCACGGCGGGCGATTTTTTGCCGCGGGCGGGGATTTGCGAGCGCCAGTTGCCCACCGCGTCGAAATTTTCCAGCGGGATGCCCCAGGAATCGATGCCGCGGTGACAATTTCCGCAGGACTCCTTTTCCCGGTGGATGGCGAGCTGCTCTTTCAAGCTAAGCCCGGCGAGATCCGGATTTGCCGGGTCCAATTCCGGAACGTCGGGCGGCGGCGGGGCTGGCGGAGAATCCAGCAGCCGGTCGAGAATCCAGACGGCGCGTTTGATCGGGTGGGAGTCCTCGCCGTTGGAGTTGGCCAGCAAAAACGCGCCTTGGCCCAGCAAACCGCCGCGCCGGCCATCGGGCGGAAGCGCCACCAGCTCAAATCGCGAGGAACGGGGCCCGGTCAGGCCATAATGCCGGGCCAGGCGGCGATTGAGCAGGGTCCAACGGCCGTCCAGCAAGTCCAGCGCGCTGCCGTCGCTGTGCAGGATCTCCGCGAGGAATTTTTGCGTTTCCAGCCGCATGTCTTCTTTGAGCCGGTTGTCAAAATCCGGGTAAAACTCAGGATTCACGGCCACGCGGTTCAGCGCATCCAGGTCGAACCACTGATCGGCGAAATTCGCGGCAAAATTCGCGGCCCGCGGGTTGGCGAGCATGCGCGTTACCTCGGTTTCCAGCATTTGCGGGTCGCGCAGCCGGCCATCCGCGGCCAAGGCAAAGAGGCGCTCGTCCGGCATGCTGCTCCACAGAAAATAGGACAGGCGCGAGGCCAATTCGTAGCCATCCAGCGGCTGCGGTTCGGACGCCGGCCCGCGGGTCTCCACCCGGTAGAGAAAATGCGGCGACACCAGCACCGAGGCAAAGCTTTCGCGAAGCGCTTCCTCGAAAGAAAGCCCGTTGGCGCGCAAGCCGCCGTAGAGCTTCGCGGCCGGCTCCACTTCCTCCCGGCTTACCGGACGGCGGTAGGCGCGCGTCATGAATCGGCGGAGAAGTTGGCGGGCGTCCTGATTGTCCCCGCCAACCAGCAAATCGTGGCTCGGCGGCGGCCAACTGGCGAAAACCGGCGCTTCGAACTCCGCAGCCTCGATCGCGATTTCCAGCCGCGAACCAAATGGCGGCGGAACGGGCGGTTTTTTCGGTTTTTGGCCCTTTTTCGGCTTGGCGCGCGGTTGGACGTAGACGCGGTCCGGGTAGCGCAATTCCCCTCCATCCGCGTCGAAAAAATCAACCATGGCCAGCATGCCTTTGAACCCGGAACTGCCGAACGCGATGGGTCCCGGCAGCGGACAGTCCTCCATCCGCCCACGAAACGTGTACCACGCCGATTCCTCGGACACATCCGCCTCGCCGATGGTGATCCGCGGCACGTGGATGATTCCGGGCACGTGGCCTAACGATACGCGAATCGACGGCAAATCCTGACCCTCCGGAATCGCCGCTTTGGCGCGAATTCGCAGCAAAAACTCGCCGTGACGTGGAAATTCCGGCAAATCCAGCGCAAATTCCGGGTTAACCGGCTCGTGCCCGGCGACCTTGCGTCTCGGCAGATTTCCGGTGGCCGTTTTGGTTTGGGCATAGCGGTGAATTTTGGGCCGATCGCCGGTTACGACCGCTTCCGCCAGGGCATCGCGAGCCGCCTCGAGGTAAATCTCGATCTGCGTGGGCGACATTTCCAGCGTGGCGCCGTTGTTGAGGAAACCGTCGGCTGAAGCCGGTTCAGGCGGCAAATCGCGGCTGAAATCCAGGTTTACGCCCAAAAGATCGCGCATCGTGTTGGCGTATTCGTAGCGCGTCAGGCGCCGGGAGGTGACTCGGCCGTCGGCGTAACGGCTAGCCTCAGCCGCTTCGCGCAAAGCCGCGAGCATCCACGTTGCCAGACGCTCGCGCTCCGCCGGCGCCGGTTGTTTGGCCTTGGGCGGCGGCATTTCGCCCAGGTTTAGCTGGTCCAGCGCGTCTTGCCAGGTTTCCGCGTCCGGACCGTTCGCCAGGTCCGGATCCAGGGTGTCGAACCGGATGTCACCCTTCTGCTTTTCCGCGCCGTGACACTCAAAGCACAGCTTGGCCAGCACGGGGCGCACCTCTTTTTGATACGCGGCCAGCAGCGTCGAGTCCTCCGCGTTCGCTCGTGGAAAAGGCATCGCCGCCAGCAGCACGGCAAGCATCAATGTCCGGATCTTCATGTCGCAGCAATCACGCGCCGCCCGCGAGCCGGCTTTCAGCCCGTGGCGCAAGCAGCCTGCCGCTCAAGCCGGCCTCAGCACGGATTTCACGACTTTGCCGGCGTGCATTTTCCGGAAAGCCTCCCGCCAATCGGCAATCGGCCAAACCCCGCCGACGATCGGCCGCACGTCGAATTGGCCGCTGGCGAGCAGGGCGATGACACGCTCCCAAACGGGCCAGTTGTGGCTGAAACTGCCCTGCAAGGTGACGTTTTTCTGCACGAGCGGATCGAGGTTGTAGCCGAGCGGTTGGGGGCCCCAGCCGACTTTGCTGATCCAGCCGGCGGGGCGAACCAGATCGAGCGCGATTTGCAGGGTGGCGCTGGTTCCCGCTGCGTCGATGACGCCGTCGCAGCCCAATCCATCGCGTTCCAGCGCCCACGGCTTGGCGTCACCGGCGATCGTCTCGCAGCCATATTGCTCCGCCACCTCCAGCCGCGTTGCATCGTGTTCCAGGCCCACGACCGCGACCTGCGCGCCGCACAGCCGCGCCATCCCCGCGCAGAGGATCCCGATCGTTCCCGGCCCTAACACCACCACGCGGTCGCCGGGTTCGATTCGCGCGTTTTTGACCGTGGCGTTGTAGGCCACGCAGCAGGGCTCGGTCAGGCAGGCTTGCTCGAAGTGCAACTCATCCGGAATGCGGTGCAAAATCCGCGCCGGCACGCGGACGAAGCGCGTCATCGCGCCATCCACGCCGTAGCCGAAGCCTTTGCGCGTGGGATCCAGGTTGTAGCGGCCGCTGCGGGTCATGGGGTTGTCCGCGCTGATGACAGCCGCGGTTTCGCTGACGATTCGGTCCCCTTCCCTCCACGATTCCACGTTTTTGCCGGTTTCGACGATGTGCCCGCCGAATTCGTGGCCGAGGACGACCGGGTAGTTGACCGGCCAGGAGTGGTCCGCGGTCCACTGGTGCAAATCACTGCCGCAAACCCCGACGTTGGCGACTTCCACCAACACGTCGTCGTCGCCGATCGCCGGTTTTTCGATCTCGCGGAGTTCCACCGAGCCCTCTTCGGGCGCAAAGTTAACGACAGCTTGCATGGATGGTGAAACCTGGAGCGGTGGGGCGGGAATTCGAGCGCTGAGTTGCGAAAATTTTCGCTTACCCCTGCGCGTGAATGGCCTCGCAAATGAGCCGCAACGAGGATTCCAGGTCGCCATCGGCCGTTTTGAAGGCATCGGCGTCGATCGTCAGTGGCGCGCCCAAAACCACCAACGGCGCCCCATAGGCCGGGCATTGGATCGCTTGTTCCAGGCTCAATCCGCCGACGGCCTGCACCGGCACATCCACAGCGGCCACCACATCGCGCAAATCGTCCAGCGGGCTCGGCATCGGCTCCCCGGCCGCGGAAATTCCGCGCCGTTCGTCGTAACCAATGTGGTGGATCACGAAATCGCAGCCCAGGTCTTCCAACTCCCTGGCGCCCTGGACCATGTCCGGGCAACCCAGGTTGTCGCCCATGACTTTGCAGCCGAAATCCGCCCCGGCGCGGACGACGCACTTGACCGTCTCCGGATGGGCGCGCGCCATCACCACCACGTGCGTTGCGCCGGCTTTGGCCATCATTTCGGCTTCCAGGTAACCGCCGTCCATCGTTTTGAGGTCCGCCACGACCGGCACGTCCGGAAAGGCCTCGCGCAGCTTGCGAACGCCGTGCAAGCCCTCAGCCAAAATCAGCGGCGTCCCCGCTTCCAGCCAATCGACCCCCGCGCGCCGGGCCAAAGCCGCGGTTTCCAGCGCTTCGTCGATGTCGGTGAGGTCCAGCGAGATTTGCACGGTCGGGGTCATGCAGGAAGGTTTCCGGTTCGCGGGTTGGCGCAAGCGATTGGAGGCGATTTTACAAACGGCTGACAACATCGCGAAATTCGACCGTAGATTTCGCCCATGAAAACGATCGTTTGCCCCCTCGTCTTGTTTCTCAGCATTCTCGTCAGCCCGGCCCAGGATTCCGCGGCGAAAATCGACACCCTCAGCGTCTTCAAGAACGGTTTGGCCGTCGTTCGCATGCAAGGCGCCATTCCCGACTCCGGTTCGCTGGAGCTGCAAACCATTCCCGATCCCGTGCACGGCACGTTCTGGATCCAGAGCGCCAAACCGGTGACCGCGCGGGTGGAAATGAAGCGCGCGGAGGCGCCGTTCGAGACGCAGTCGCACGCGGATTTGTTGCAACGGCTCATCGGCGAAAACGTGGTGATCCACACCGGCAACGACATGATTTCCGGCACGGTGTTAGGCTCGCCGCGGGAAGAATCGCGCCAGTGGAATCGCGATTACGCCACGGTGGATGGCCGGAGCGGTTGGTATGGCTGGGGTTGGCCGCTGCGGCAGCCTAACGCGAACGCGGGAAATCAGCCAAAATTGGCCTTGATCCGCACGGACGCTGGAAAGGTGATCGCGCTGCATCCCAACGCCATCCAGCGCCTGGAATTTGCCACGTTGCCCAAGCTGGAGCGCGTGCGGCCGGTTTTGAGCCTCAAATCGCAGGGCGCGGCGAAAATCGCGGTCGAATTCCTCACCAAGGGCATCTCCTGGGCGCCGAGTTACCGCATCGACCTCAGCAACCCTGACAAACTCACTATCGCGCAAAAAGCAACCCTGCGCAACGAACTCACCAGCCTGCGCGAAGTGGAAATTCGGCTCATTTCCGGCTTCCCCAGCGTAAAATACGGCGGCATCGATTCGCCGCTCTCGCCCCGCACAACGTGGACGAATTTTTTCCAGCAACTCACCAGCGCCTCGAGCCAATCGCAGTCGCCCGGCGTCTTTTCGCAGATCGCCAGCAACACAGTCCGGATGCCGCAATTCGCGCCCGCTGTTCCCGCCGAACCCGGGGAAAGCGTGGACCTGCATTTTCAGTCCATCGGCCGGCACTCGCTCGAACCCGGTGAATCGCTCTCAATCCCCGTCGCCAGCGCCGAAGCCGGCTACGAGCGCGTTATCGAGTGGAACATCCCCGACACGCGCGACGCCCACGGCCGCTACATCAGCGAGCACGAGCGCCGCAGCCATCCCGACAAATACGAGGAGAGCGCCTGGGACGCGATCGGCTTCGCCAACCCGTTCGATTTTCCCATGACCACGGCCCCGGCCATGCTCGTGGCAAACGGCAAATTTCAGGGTCAGCAGGATAGCAACTGGACGAACCCGGGCGTTAAGACCACGGTTAGGATCAACAAGGCCCTCAGCCTCTCCACCCGCGCCGTGGAGCACGAGGTGCCGGAAACGCGGGAGAATCTGAGGATCGCGGGCAACAATTTCTACAAAACGCAGGTGGAAGGCGAGCTAAGCATCGAAAATCACCGCGGACAGCCGGTTGTGGTCAACGTGAAGCGGCGCTTCTCCGGGGATTTGGTTCGCGCCGATGGCGAGCCGGCTCAGCAACTGCTGGAAGAGGGCGTTTACTCCATCAACAAGCGCAACGAGCTGAGTTGGCGGTTGGAACTGGCCGCCGGCGCCAAGGCCAAGCTGGTGTATCGCTACGCAGTGCTGGTGGATGATTGATGTGAAGGGACCTAAGGGACCTAAGGGACGCCGTTTCCCGATTGGCGTCCTTTTCGTCCCTGATGTCCCTTTGGTCCCTTCTGCCTGCGGTTTTCGATGAAAAGTCAGGTTGTAACAGACAAAGTTTCAGGTTTTCAGTCCGCAAATCCCAACGCAAAAAACGAATGACCTCCGACGAAGCCATCCGGCAAATTCAGGACGCTTGCGGCGAAATTTCCCGGCTCATGATGAAAGTCCAACCCGCCGCCCAACACGTGGGCGATGACGACACTCGCGACGCCATCGTGAAGGCCGGCTACCAACTCACCATCGAGCTGGAGACGATCAAAAAACAGCTCATCCGCCTGCAAAAACGCGACGACAGCGCGGAGTTGTAAATTTTGCCAAACCCGCTAAGCTCCGCCCATGGCCAACGAACCAAAAAACGAACCCCGCAAAGGCACCGTAGTCCCCGGATTCGCGTCACTGGGGCTAAATGTGGTGGGAATCGCCGGGATTTACCTGGCGTTGCGATATCACGACCCGGTTGGGCTCATTGCTGCGGCGCTGGCGTTTGGGATCATTATTTGGGTGGCGTTCAAGTAGGGGCATTGCGCCGGTGTGAGATGCGGTTACGCTTGGGGCGTGAAATTTCTCGACTCTCACGTCCACATGGTCTCCCGAACCACCGAAGATTACCAGCGCATGGCGGCTGCCGGGACGGTCGCAATCATCGAGCCGTCGTTTTGGCAAGGGCAACCGCGAACCAACGCCGGCTCGTTCAAGGACTACTACAACACGCTCATCGGCTTCGAGCGGTTTCGCGCCAGCCAGTTCGGCATCCGGCACTACTGCACCATCGGCCTGAATCCCAAGGAAGCCAACAACGAGCGGTTGGCCGACGAGGTGATGGAGCTGTTGCCGCTCTACATCTGCAAGGAAGGGGTCGTCGGCATCGGCGAAATCGGGTTCGACGATCAATCCCGCGCCGAGGAGAAATATCTGCGTTTGCAGGCGGAATTGGCGCTGGAGGCGGATTTGCCGATCCAGATCCACACGCCGCATCGCGACAAAAAAACCGGCACCACGCGCACCATGGACGTGCTGGAAGACGTCGGCATTTCGCCGGGCCGCGTGGTGATCGATCACAACAACGAGGAGACGGTGAACGAGGTGCTGGATCGCGGTTACTGGTGCGCGTTCACGATTTATCCGCACACTAAGCTCGGCAACGAGCGGATGGTGGAGGTGATGCGCGAATTCGGCGCAGAGCGCATCATCGTGGACAGCGCCGCGGATTGGGGAATCAGCGACGCCCTGGCCGTGCCAAAAACCGCGGCGTTGATGAAGGAGGCGGGCATCGAGATGAGCGCGATCGAACGAGTCACCTACCACAATCCGCTGGAAGCCTACGGCCAGAGCGGTCAGATGCGGGAAACCGATTGGCAGCAGGCCGAGGGCGTCGATCCCACGGCGTTGTTTGAGGGCAACACCCTCTTGCGCGGCGGCATGGACGTGGAGGCGGCGTTTTCCGGCGATGCCAAGGTGATTGTGTAGGCCTAGGCCTGCATTTCTCACGGGTTTTCGTCGCGAGGCGCCGCTCTGGACGCGTTCTGCCAAGGCGCGCGCGCAATTTGCCGCCGGGCTGTGTGAGGACACACTGTCCAAGGCGAATTTCGCGCGGAACGCAGGCAGAATGCGCCGCAGCAAGCCGCAGCAGAAAACCCGTGAGAAATGCAGGCCTAACCAACGTTTTTGCCGTTTTTGTTCCTTACGTTGACTGAATTGCGGGTTGCAGACCGTCCAAAGCGGGGCGAAGTGAGCCTTAACTCGACTCTCTCCAGCGAAAATGATCGAAAACGGACATTGCAGCATGTCAATCGTTGGCACCGGCAGTTATGCGCCGAAGAAGGTGCTGACGAACGGCGATCTTGAGATGATGGTCGATACTTCCGACGAATGGATCACCAGCCGCACCGGCATCAAGGAGCGCCGGATCGCCAACGCCGGGGAGGCGACCAGTGACCTGGCCGTGCGAGCCGCGGAGGCTGCGCTGGACAACGCAGGGGTGGCGGCTGAGGAGCTGGATCTCATCATTGTGGCCACGGTCACGCCGGACACGTTTTTCCCGGCCACGGCGTGCTACGTGCAAAGCGCGCTGGGAGCTAAAAAAGCGAGCGCGTTCGATGTTTCCGCCGCTTGCGCGGGCTTTCTCTACGCGTTGCAAATTTCGCGCAATTTCATCAACAACAACGGCTGCGACAAGGTGCTGATCATCGGCGCGGAGAAGCTGAGCAGCCTAACCAATTACGAGGACCGCAACACCTGCGTCTTGTTCGGCGATGGCGCCGGCGCCGCCGTTTTGGTGCGCAACAACCGGAAAGACGACCGCCGCGGACGCGTCCTGAGCGCGGTGATGGGCAGCGATGGCGACCAGACGGACATCCTCATCGTCCCCGGCGGCGGCTCGGCCATCCCCATCACGCCGGAGAACTGCGATCAGCGGCTCAACACCATCAGCATGGTGGGCCGCGAGGTCTACAAATTCGCCGTCAACGCCATGAAACGCGCCTGCGTGGAGGCGCTGGAAGCCGCGGACTTGTCGGCGGAAGACGTGGCCATGGTCATCCCCCACCAGGCGAACATCCGCATCATCGAGGCGATCGTGGACCGGTTAGGCGTGCCGCGCGACAAAACGTTCATCAACTTGGATAAATACGGCAACACCTCGGCCGCGGCGATCGCCATCGCGCTGGACGAGGCCAACCGCAGCGAGGCGATTCAGGAGGGGGATATTGTGTTGTTGGTGGCTTTTGGCGCGGGATTGACTTGGGCGGCGGCGGTGGTGGAGTGGTGAGGAATTTGTGCTTTGTCCGTTGTTCTTTGTTCGTTGTGCTTTGTTCGTTGTGCTTTGTTTTTTGTGTTGATGTGATATGGAGCTGATCGATACCCATGCTCACCTGGCCAGCGGACGGCTTCGCGGCGAAACGGCGGAAGTGCTGCGGCGCGCGGAGGAGGCGGAGGTTCGGCGGCGGAAAAAGCGTTTTTCCGTGAGGAACGGACTCCCTTGCTATCTTCCCATGTGCGTTGGGCCAATTCGACCTTGACTTGGTTGACTTCGCCATCCTAAAGTCCCACCTCGAAAACTGAGTAAAAATGGAGTTGGCGGGAACCCATTTAGTCCGGTCCTTCAACACATCCTCTCTGTTAACATTTGCTAAAGAACTTTTGGGATGAACGCCAATTCATTTGCTGGAGACTGGATTCGAAAACGCGCTGTCAGATTCCTAGGATTCGGGGGGGTAGGATTCTTAATTGCCGCAGTTGTTGCGGCTCGAATATCTGGTGGAATGGCGACGATGTGGCCAAAATTGTTGCTCCTATTGGCTATCTTTTCGTTTGTGGCAATACCGTTTACAATTTGGCTGGCGGTCCTTTTAATCCCGAAACGCATTTTTCGCATTCAAACAGACGTCCGTTTTGAAGCACCTTTCATCTCTGGGATTTGCCGTTACAAATTGTCAGCCAAGGTAAAGACTTTTGAATTCGTTAAGGGTGAGGAAGCATTGGTAAACGAGTGCAAAGAGGTATTCAAGGTAAGGAAGAGCGATTGCCCCGACCCAATGGGTTTCTTCGTCGAGCGGATCGACAAAATGATTCATCAAGAACGTTTGGCAATCATTGAACGTTGGCGTCACGAACAATCCGACGTGACGCAGGCAGGACTGAAGGGGCCACGTCTCGCGATTGATAGACGATACCGCAAACAACTCACAACCCAAGTGAAGGAATTGGCGCAGTGAACCCATTCAGCTTGCCGCTGCTTTGATGTGAAATGGAGCTGATCGATACCCATGCTCACCTGGCCAGCGGACGGCTTCGCGGCGAAACGGCGGAAGTGCTGCGGCGCGCGGAGGAGGCGGAGGTTCGGCGAATCGTCACCATTGGCACGGAAACCCGGGATAGCGCGGAAAACGTGGAATTGGCGGCGAATCACGAGGCCGTGTTCGCGACGGTCGGCGTGCATCCAACGTCCATCCACGAGGTTGGCGAAAATTGGGCCGATGAGGTTCGAAACCTCGCCGCGAAGCCAAAAGTCGTCGCCATTGGCGAGATTGGCCTGGATTTCCACCACCCGCCGCAGGATGGCAGCGACGTGGCGGATTGGCGGGAGCGGCAAGCGCGATTTTTCCGCGAGCAACTGGATTTGGCGATCGAACTCGGCCTCCCGGTGGTGATCCATCAGCGCGAATCCAGCGCGGAAGTGCTGGCGGTGATGCGCGAATACTCGGGCCGGGTTCGGGCGGTGTTTCACTGTTTTGTGGGTAGCATTTCGGAGGCCGAGGAGTTGCTCGGCTTGGGTTACCACGTCTCCTTCACCGGCGTGGCCACCTACAAGAGCGCTGCCGAGGTCGCCGACTGCGCTGCGCGGGTTCCGCTGGAGCGGCTCATGGTGGAGACCGATTGCCCCTACCTGGCGCCCGTCCCCAAGCGCGGAAAACGCAACGAACCCGCCTACGTCCGCCACACCGCCGCGTTTATCGCCGAACAACGCGGGATGAGCCTGGCGGACTTCGCGGAGGCGACGACAGCGACGGCGGAAGCGTTTTTTGGGCTCGGGAAAGGGTAGTTTGCTACGACTCCGACACGCAAAAGGTGCTGACTAGCGGCCCAGACCTCAAAATCGGGCCGGTAGTGGCTGATGAAGCGGAATTGGCCGATGTCAGGAAGGATCTGGCCTTAAGTGGCTCCCAGCGCAGGCGCCTTCATTCGCTGCCAGCGGGCAACGCGATCGACCTTTGAAGCTCCGCTTCAGCGTCTCTCCGGACGAACGTCAAGGTTCCAAAATCCGACAGTTCAACTGCCGGATTTTAGGTTTACTGAATCGCCACGAAATATCGCTCGCCCAGCGCCAAGTCTTTCAGCGGGCCGAGTTCGGCCGCGCGCTGGTTCAGGGGATCGGCGACGCCTTTGTTGTCCCCCCAAATAACCCACGATCCATCCTCCATCTGAGCGGCGCCCAATCCCGCTCCGGCGCGAACCTGGACCGCTTTTTTCAAGTCCGGCGGCGGTTGAGGGGCGTTCCAGGCGTAAACCTTGCCTTTGTCGGTCAAAAAGAAGGTTCCGTGGTTCAAACCACCCTCCATTTGGATGACGTCCTTGCCCTTCAAGTCTTCCGGCCGGCCGCCAACGTCCTCGCCTTTCATGCTCACCAAATGCAGGGCGCCGTCTTTTTTCAGGATGGCGTAGTTGTGGGCTCCCACGCTGACATCAGCCACGTTTTCGAGCAAATCCGCGCGCGGAAACTGGATGTTGGAGTGGAAAAAGCTGTAGCCGAAGGGGAGCAAGGTCCCGTCCTTAAGCAGGTAGGCGTTTTTGCTGTGACCCATGGTGATTTTGGCCACGGAACCCGGTTCCAGGTCCTTGGGGGCGTGCTGCGTGTGATCCTCGCTGCTCAGCAGGATGACCGAGCCGTCCGCCTTGTGCAGCGCGTGCATGTGCCGGCCGCACTGGATGTCCACCACGTCCTTGGTCCGGGAGGGAATCGCAAAATAGTCAGTCGCACCGGGCCGGGCCGAGACTTTGCCGCTCGGGTCCAGAGCGGCCCAGTAATCGTAGCCCGAGGCGACTTTCACGAACTGGCCGTTTTGCTGTTCGGGGCTCAACGTGATGAGGTTGCCGTCCGTGTAGGTGCCGGCCACGACCAGCTTGCCCGGGCTGGAATTGCCAGGAATTTTGGGCCGATTTGCCGGCGAACCGGCCTTGATGGATGCTTCCACGCTGGAAATTTCGCGCTTGATCACCAGCGCCTCCTGAATCTTGCCAGCCCGCGTCAGGGAGGTTTGCAGCTTCATCAACTCCGACCGGTGCGCGGCCAGGAGGCGTTTTCGCTTGGCCTCGCGTTCTTGGTTGAGTTTGGCGCTGTGATCGTCGTACAGCTTGCGAAGACGCTTGAGTTGCCCGAATTTTTCCGGGATGTTAGAGCCGCCGCGGGGCAGCATCTTGATTTCGGTGTCGATCGCCACGATTTGGTCCAAATCCCCCGCTTGCTGGGATTTTGCCTTCAACATTTCCAGTTGCTGGGTGTATTTGGCTTGGAAATCGATCTGCGGTTCGGCCAGTTTTGCCTCAGCTTCGGTCAGTTTTTGCTTCAAACTCTCCAACGTCGCGGTTTCCTGCGCTTGGAGGGGAAAAACGGCCAGCAGCAGGCTAGCAAACAATGCCGCGGCAAGGGAGGAAGAAGATTTGGCGTTCATAGGCATGGATATAGCGGAGATCATCCCGCAACGACAAAATCTTTCGCGTTTTTTTTGCCCAGGCGGCATTTTTTCACATTTCTTCACTTTCTAAGGCTTGATTTCGATGCTCCAGAGCTTGTGACCGGCGGTGATGAACAGGGTGCGGCCGTCCTTGCCGCCAAACGTGCAGTTGGTGATCATGTCGATCGGCACCAAAATCGTGTCAACCAGCTCGCCTTCCGCCGTAAACACGTAAACGCCGGCCTTGTGCTTGAGCGACGTCTGATTTGGCGGGCTCGGGAAATTGAAGCCCGCGGTCACATAGAGCAACTCGTCGGGACCGACCACCATTCCATCGGGGCCGCGTTCCGTCCCCCAGTCGAAGAGCAGTTTTCGGCTTGCCAGATTGACCTCGCCGTTTGCGATCTCAAAGCGCCACAGCTTTCGGTTGCCCGTCGGCAAGTCGTTCATGTTGTCGCACACGAAGAGAAACCGCCCGTTTGCGGACAGCGCGATTCCGTTGGGCCGCTCCACTTCGTGGGTGATGACGCGGGTTACCGAACCATCCGGGTCGATGCGGTAGACGCCCTCCACTTCCTTGCCCTCGGCGTCGAGAATTTGCAGGTCGTCGCGGTCGCCGTAGCGGGGATCGGTGAAGTAGATGCGCCCTTGGGAATCTTGAACCAAATCGTTGGGTGAGTTGTACTTTGCGCCCTGAAAATTGTCGGTCAGCACGGTGATGGTTCCGTCCAACTCGGTGCGGGTGACCCGCCGGTTGCCGCCTTCCCATCCCCCCTCGCAGGCGTGCAGGCGCAGCATTTCATCGAACATCAGCCCGTTGGCGCGGCCGGCTGGCGTGCGGAAAACGTGGATTTTTCCGTTGGGATCGCGGCGCATGATCCGGTTGTTCTCGATGTTGGTGAAGTAGACGTTGCCGTCGGGATGCCAGGCCGGACCTTCGGTGAAGGCGACCCTCCCCTCGATCTTCAATTGCGCGAACGAAACCGGCGCCCAGGCCAAGGCGAGCGCGGCGAACAGGAACAGGAACAGGAACGGACGGATGAGCGGTTGCGGTGTCATGCCGCGAAGTGAAAGCAGGCCAAGGCCGGTTCACAACACGAAAAAGGCCGGATCGGCAAAAAAACCGCCGATCCGGCCACGAAATTTTGCAAAAAACACGAAGCGAAAATTCGCCGTGTATTCGCGCCTCGGTGCGAGGCTAGCTTTTCAGGGCGATGTTGCCATCGGCGTCAAAAACGCGAATTTGCTCGGCTTCCAGCTCTTTGCCGGACCAGTCGCTCTCCTCGCTCTTTTCGCCGTCCCAGACGTTTTTCACTTCGCCCGGCTTGGCGTCCTCGGTCCACTCGCCAAAATTGGCTCCCTGCTCGATCCACTTGCGGAAAAGCGCTTTTTCGGCGTCAGACCACTGGGGCGACTTGCCTTCCGGCGGCTGATGGTCGTCGTCATCGATCGGGAGAAGGGTGCGGTGGAGAAACTCGCTTTCATCCGGCTTACCAGCCACGATAACGGGCCCGCTTTCGCCGCCTTTCAAAAAGCCTTCCTTGTTGGAGACGATCAAATCGGCCTTGGGTCTGCGAGTCCGCTTGCGGCCATTGGATTCGTACTCGTACGAGGGTTGGTGGCACTTAACGCAACTGCCCTTCACCATCGGGTAAATTTGGGTGGCAAAATCAATTTTTGCGTCGTCTTGAGCCAACGCGGATCCAGCGGCAAGGCTGGCGGCGGCGGCTCCCAAAGCTAGGAATTTCAGGTTTTTCTGCATAACAATTGGCTGCAAGGATATCTATTGCTGAGGTTTACGGTTAGTTTCCCGGTTTGGCCCGGGCAGCACAAAATAAGAGCTTGAACGGCGGGCGCAACCCGATTATTTGCCCAATGAAAGCGCCCAAAAATCAGGGGAGAGGTCCCAAAATGGAGGCGGCCGACACGGCGTAGGGAGCCACCTCAACGGCGGCTCGGCCGGCCCGGTCCGCGGCGCTGGCGCTACGTTGCACCACACCCCGGCCAATCCCGGCGCCCTTGCGGATGACGCCCGCGGTCGTGCCAACCGGATTGTAGAGCATCCTGTTGGCCAGGCCCGTGGCCGTACTGATCGGGGCCCGAGCCATACCGCAACTGCTGAGAACAAGCGGCAAAATCATCGCAAATAACAGGGGGAGGAGTCGTCTTGGTTTCATGCAAAGCCGAGAACACCGCTTTTCGGCCCGTAAGTCAATCTCCAAATGCCCTCCCTAACGATGAAAAAGATGCCGATTCTCCGATTTGCCCCAATGCTGTTGGCGATCAGCCTGTTGTTCGCCGCTCCGCCGCTGTTGAGCGCAAAACCGCCCATTTCGGTCGATCACAACAGCTTTCGGCAAAAAGTGCTCAACAGCGACCGGTTGGTGGTCGTTGAATTTTGGGCCCCGTGGTGCAGCGCCTGCCGCTCGTTCGACTCCACCTTCAGCCAACTGGCTTCCACCCACAGCAAGGTCGTGTTCGCCAAGGTCAACTCCGATCAAAACCCCACGTTGGCCAGTTGGTACAAAGTGCGCTCGCTGCCGACGGTTTTGCTGGTGAAAAACGGCCGGGTCGTCAAAAGCTTCCGCGGTGCGCCGAAAAAGGCCGAACTCGATCAGGCCATTCAAGCCAACAGCTAGGCGGCTGTCGGACTTAGCCCGCCCGGCGTCGAAAATCGAGGATTCGGCCCAAATTTCCCTTCGTTTTCGTCCCTTATGTCCTCATAAAGTCCTCAAACTCATGAAAATTTTGGCTCGAACCTCGAATTTCGGCGCCAGACGTTCTAAATCCGACAGCCTCCTAGCAATTTCCGAGCGAGCGGTAAAGCTCCAACCTTCCAAGTTTCCAAGCGCCAAATTCCGGACCTGAAGTCTGGGATTTGGCGCTCGGCATTTGGAATTTCACCGAGACCGGCCCTGACGGGTTGACAAAACGCGGCCCGCTGCCAAGTTCGCCGCCCAAACCCAAAAAATCACCAAAATGTCCGTTCTCGTAGGTAAACACGCTCCTTCTTTCTCCGCCAACGCCGTTGTTGACGGGCAAATCGTCGAAAATTTCTCCCTCGACCAGTTTATCGGCAAAAAATACGCCGTTTTCTTCTTCTACCCCAAGGATTTTACGTTCGTCTGCCCCACCGAACTGCATGCCTTTCAGGACGCGCTCCAAGAATTTGAGAATCGAGACGTGCAAGTGGTTGGCTGCTCCACGGACACGGAATTTTCGCACTGGGGCTGGATGCAAGTGCCCCGCGACCAGGGCGGCATTCAGGGAATTACCTACCCAATCGTCGCCGACACCAACAAAACCATCTCCTTTGCCTTCGACGTGCTGGCTGGCGAGTACGACATCGACGAGGACGGCGATTTGGCGGTCGATGGCGAGTTGATCGCCTACCGCGGCCTCTTTCTCATCGACAAGGAGGGCATCGTTCAGCATCAACTGGTCAACAATCTCCCGCTGGGCCGCTCAATTTCCGAAGCGCTGCGCGTCGTGGACGCCCTTCAGCATTTTGAGGAACACGGCGAAGTCTGCCCCATGGATTGGCAAAAAGGCAAGGACGCCATGAAGCCCACGCACGAGAGCACGGCGGAGTATCTGGCGAAAAAGTAAGATTTTCGCCTCCTTGCCGTACTTCGCTTCCGGTTGGGTGTGATCGCGGGTCACCCTCCAAATCGCGCCGTAGATCCACAAAGGTGGGCACGTCATGGTTCAGTTCAAGGACGTTTTCATCCGTGAACTGCCGCCGACACCTGACGCGCTTTGCGGCCGAGCAACTATCGCGGGGAGGCGTGATTCTTAAGTTAGGCCAACTTCCCCACCACCGCGCGAAAACTCTCCAGCCCCGCCTCAAGGTTCTGGATAATCTCATCTGCCAAAACCTCCGGCTCAGGCAGGTTTTCGAGGTCGGTTAGGCTCTCGTCCTTGAGCCAAAACAGGTCCAGGCTCGTTTTGTCGCGTGCCATCAGTTCATCGTAGCTGTAAGCCCGCCACCTCCCCGTCGGATTTTTCTCCTCGTGCCAGGTGGCCTTGCGTTTTTGCCGGGCGCCGACCCGGAAACAATCGACGAAGTCCTGCAAATCGGCCCGGCGCATCGGTTTGCGCTTCAGGGTGTGGTGGATGTTTGTCCGGTAATCGTAGTACCACACCTTCTTCGTCGCCGGGCTCTTGCTCGCAGGGCGGTTGTCGAAAAAGAGGACGTTCGCTTTCACCCCTTGAGCGTAGAAAATGCCGGCCGGGAGCCGCAAAATCGTATGCAAATCCGTGGTGTGGAGCAGTTTCTTGCGCACCGTCTCGCCCGCGCCGCCTTCGAAAAGCACATTGTCCGGCAGCACTACCGCGGCTTGGCCGGTGGTTTTGAGCATGGAACGAATGTGCTGCAAAAAATTGAGCTGCTTGTTCGATGTCGTGGCCCAAAAATCCTGCCGGTTGTAGGTCAGCTCACTCTCCTCCTGCTCGCCTTCTTCGTTGGTAAACGTCATGCTGCTCTTTTTGCCGAAGGGGGGATTGGCCAGCACGTAGTCGAAGGTCTCGCTCGGCGCGGCAATCAGCGCGTCGGTGGGCGAAACGCAGCTATCGCCGTCGATTTCGCCGATGTTGTGCAAAAACAGGTTCATCAGGCAAAGGCGACGCGTGCCCGCTACGATTTCGTTGCCGGAAAACGTCTGCGTTTTGAGGATTCGCTTCTCATCGCGGTCCAATTTCTGCCCCACGAGGTAAGCATACGCCGCGAGGAAGAATCCGCCCGTGCCGCAGGCGGGATCGGCGATCGTTTTGCCTGCCCGGGGCGCGATACATTCCACCATCGCTGCGATCAGAGCCCGCGGGGTGAAATACTGGCCCGCGCCGGATTTGGTGTCCTCGGCGTTTTTCTCCAGGATGCCTTCGTAGATGTCGCCCTTCACGTCGGCGTCGAGCAAACTCCACTCGGTTTCGTCCACCATCGCGATGAGCCGCTTCAACTTGGCCGGATCCTGGATTTTGTTCTGCGCTTTGGCGAAAATTTGGCCCAGCATCCCGCGGCATTGACCCAATTCCCGCAGCGCTTCCGCGTAATGCGCGTCCAGCTTGGCGCCGCTGAGGTCCTTGAGCGCGGGCCAGGCGTATTTCTTCGGCACGCCGACGTCTTTGTGATCCATCTCATCGGCCATTTTCAGGAAGATGAGAAAGGTGAGTTGTTCCAGGTAGTCGCCGTAGCCCACGCCGTCGTCGCGGAGGGTGTGGCAGAAGGACCAAACGCGGGAGATGATGGAATCGGTGGGCATGGGGTCAAAAAGTGGTCAAAAGCGGCGTTCTTTTTGAACCAGTTTAAGAGCGCGTCAAAAAAGTGTTCAAAGTGTTCAAAAAGGGGGCGTTTATGTGCGAACGAATGCGCACGCGCAAAAAGTGCGCATAAACCGCCGATTCTATGCGCAAATTAATGAGCACGCGCAAAAAGTGAGCATAAACTGCCGATTCTATGCGCAAATTAATGGGATGCTCATAGAAGTGCTCATAGAAATCGCCCCAATGAGCAATTCTATGAGCGCTCTTTGACGCGAATTTTGATCTGGTCAAAAACGTGGTCAAAAACGTGGCGAGTTTTGACATCATTTATGACTCGGTCAAAGTGAGGTCAAAAACATATCCAGCGGTTCTCCGTTCTCCAACCTGCTGAATTTCAGGATGTTCCTTTGCGAGTTCTTTCATCAGGCGAACGACTTGACGCCGATCGAAGCTGGTGATTCGGCGAATGTCCGTATTCGTGAGTTTGGAATCGGAATCCTTCGCGCGACGCTTCAAGGTGCTCAAAACGCGCGTCTTGGCAGCCTCCCAATCAATCCGCGCCGTTTCCTCCCCCGCCTTCGGAGCCAAGATCGTGGCAGTTTTACGGTTGAGCTTCCAATACGTGCCTTTGCCCGTTCCGCCGCGTTCGATCCAATGATCCTCACGCTCGAGTCGCGACAACGTCTCGCGCAGGGTTTGTTCCGGCCGCTGGCATAGCTCGGCCAATTGCGTGGTCGTCGCCTCCGAGTGCCGCGCCAGATGGTTGAGAATCAACAACTCGTCCACGCCGAAAACCCGCTGCTTCTTCCCTTGCGCCGCGACGAACGCCCGAAAAGGCCCTGAGGGTTGCTGATGGAGAAACGTGGCGACGATGGTCTCGCCCTGTTCCCGAATCACCGGCGGTTCCTTACCCTCGACGAGGAAGGCCTCGAACATCCGCCCGATCCCGAGATTGGATCGGTTGACCAGGCGCAATCGGGCCAAGGCGTCCACCAAGAGCGGATTTCGTGGGACCGGCGGGTGGTGGAGAATATTGCCCTCGTTGATGCCGCCGACGAACGCTCCCGGGTTGGACATCTCCAGCCGGCGAGAGAAATGCTTGACCAGGATGGGTCCGGGCAAGCGAAAATCCACATGGCACAAGGCGTTGAGAAGCGCCTCGCGCAGGGCGACCGGCGGATAGGCCCTGAGTTCCGCATGAACCAAGCCGTGCTCCACGGTGGTGATCGGATTGTCCAACGCGATGCGCTCCTCCAATTCCACCAACGCGATGGGCAACGCGGCGTGACTGTCCTTGCGGTCGCGGTAGCGGGTGTCCGTCTCCATGCGCAGAAAGGTCCAGAGGTAATCGGGAATCCCTGCCCGAATCGCGTCCTCGCTTCCCGCCAGGAGAAGCCCGGCTTTCGTCAGTCCCCGCTCGCCATCCAGCACCCGCAACTGGCGCAGCAAGTCTTCATCGCTCAGGCCCAGCAACTCCTTGGGCGCCTGCTCGCGGCCCGCCAAATCGCGCAAGTTTTCCAACGCGGTCGCCGAGACATAGGTCCGCCAATCGCCCTCCACCACACCCGCGGTGAAATCCTGCTGGCCCGAGCCTGCCACGAGATCGGCGCGCAGCGAGCCGGTCAGCGGCTTGCAATCCTTGCCGATGCGGATTTTGGCCAGACCCTTGGTGTCGGTGTAAGGTGGCAGGCCGGGATAGACGTGCATCACCAGAATCCGCCCCGTTCCCTCCGGCACACGCAGTTCCTCAATCAACGGCGTCAGTTTGGGATCGGTTTGGTCGTAAATGGAACGGCGCAGTTGGGTGACTTCGACCTCATTCGGCACGCCGAGGATAGCTTCCGCCCTTCCCACGGCTCTATCGCGCACGCCCAGCACGACGGTTCCGCCTCCTCCGTTGGCCATGCACACCGCCATCTCCACCACCATGCTGACGGAGTCGCGCATGCTGCGGTCGATCCATTGTTTGAAGTCCAAATCCTGCGCCTCCAGCGAGTCGGCGTCGGTGGTTTCCAATTGGTCGAGCAGGAGGCGGATGTCGTCGGTGCTGCGCATACGTTCGATCAAAATAGCTCGTCTTGAACCGGCGTGGAGGCTTTTTTCGGGGTGCGGGCGCGTTTTTTGGGCTTTTTCGCTTTCGCTTTGAGTGCGCTTTCGGCGGCTGCGGTAGCGCGTTCGGCTTGGATGCGGGCGAGGAGTTCGGACGCCGGTTCGTCGTTCGGGTCTTGCGGGACGAGTTGGCCGCTGAAGGCGCGGTGCAGAATGGATTGGCGCAGCGCTTCGGAGCGCTTCAGCGCGGCGTCGATTTCGCGCTCGTTTTGCTCGATGACTTCGAATTGGGCTTCGAGGAGGCGGACGATTTCTTGTTGTTCGGGGAGGGAGGGGATGGGAATTGGGAGCGTTCTCAAGTTGTCCAAATTCAATCCGGGTTTCCCTGCTCCGTAGGCAGCCTTTTCCAGAATTTTGCGTCCGTGTGTGGGCGCGATCACGAAAAGGTAAACGAACGGAGCCATTTTCGGGTCTTTGAGGCGGCAAAGTGCGACGTGCTGACTCACAAATGCCGAACCAAGCTCCCGGTTCACCCATCCGGTCTTGGTGGTGTTCGCGCCCGTGATCGTTACCAGAACGTCTCCGAACTGGACGCGCGTTCGTGTGCCTTCAGCCTTTTGCGGAAGATGAACAAATGCCGCATCGTCGATGTTGAGGCAGTCTCTGTTGAGATTTTGAGCACGGATGAAGAGGTCGCCTGATTCGGCGTAAAATTTGGCCCAGCCTCGGGAACCGGAGGTGATGAATTCGGTGATTTCACCCAGCGTGGATTTGGTCCAATTCGCGACCGGATTCGATTCACGCTCGGTAGCGGAAGATGCCAAATCTTCCGAATTCGGGTCCGGTTGCGGTCGGAATTTTTGGCAAATTCCGCTACGTTCGGGATTTTCCTCCCTCCAGGACGCGGTAAGGTGGCCTTGGAAGGCTTGTTGGAGGAGGGACTGGCGGTAGAGGCCGAGTTGGCGACGCGCCTGACGCAGGCTGGCTTCCCCGGCGTCCAGTTCGCTGAACAGTTCTTCGATCTTCGCGACGATCCGCTTTTGTTCGTTCAGGGGCGGCAGGGGGATTTCGTGATCTCGGACGTCGGAATCGCGAACAGCTGGATAGCTCGAACCCCGCTGTAGGTCATTAAGCGGCTCAAGAAAAGCAGGCGTCAGGCTTAGATAAAAGAGGAAATCGGACTCGACCCCGTCCGCTGCGCGTAAGATTGAAAAACCAGTGGAAGCGACCTCTCCATCCAAATTCGCTGGAACTCGCGCAATGTTTTTGAGGTAGGTTCGTACAGTTGAAAAAAGAATATCGTTCACCTGAACTACCTGGCGAGCACGAGACGGAGCATCTTTCCCGAGATAATCTTTCCAAGCTGTGACCGAATTGGTTTCGCTGTCGATTCCAGCGATGTCGATGTAGCGAATGGGCGAATTCGGAAAGTCCCGAGGCTGAGTTTTGGCAATCGGACTCGTCACGTCGCGAATCGACGCCTTTGCCCACGATTCCGGCAATTCCATCACGCCACCAACCTCCCATTCAACTCATCCACCACCTCCAAATACCGCGCCCCAAACAACTGCCGCATCTTCGCCGGACCACCCTTCCCATCGAACGGCGCATACTCCAAATCCTCAGCCTCCAAGCGAAACGACGTCGCGATGTGATCGCGGATTTGCTTGAGCCAGGCGGTTTGCGCCTCGGTGAGGGGCTGGCCGGCGTTCTGTTCCAAAATCCAATCGCGGAAATTGCGCCGCACGGTGTCGGAGAACGGGCTGAGCTTTTCATCCAATCCGGTGACGCGGCGCAGCAGGGCTACTAACGCGGTAAGCTCGGTGGCCGGGGCGGCGTTTTCCGCGATTTCATCCAGCGCGGCATACGCCTCCCACACCCGGAGCGGGGCGAGACGCGGGGCGTTGGCCCGGAGGGCGGCAAGGAGGTCTTTGATCTGTTGCAAGGTCACTTCCTGGCGGCGTTGCGGCTGATCGTAGTAAATCGTGAGGGCGTCCAGCTCGTCTTTGTGGGTTTGGCAGAAGGTTTCGAAATCGGCGGCGAACTCGGCGGATTTTTCCCGGGCGTCGGCATCCCACTCGGCGCGGAGCAGGCGATCCATTGTGTCGTGGTCGATGGTTTGCAGGTTGGCGTTGCAGATCTCGATGATGTCGGTGACGACGGCGCCGGTGAGGGGCTTGGCGGCTTCGGTCACGAGTTGGTCCTGGGCTTTTTCGCGGGCGTCGTCGCCGGGATTGGTGCCTTCGGGTTGGCCCGCGATTTCCAGGGCGCGGGTTTCGATCGCGTCGCCGTCGATGGCGTGGAAGAGCTTCTTGGTCAGATCGGCGATCGTGGCGCCGCCCATCTTTTGGGCGACCTGATCCCGCTGTTCCGGGGTGAGTTGGCGGTCGATCCGGGCGAGCCGGCCCGCGAGGGTGGAGACGGTGTCGATGTCCGTGCTGCCCATGACCACTTCCATGGCGATGTCCTTGAAGGCGACCGAGGGTTTGGTGATGGGCGGACGGCTCGCGGTTTTGCAGGATTTGGTGACGCCGACAGCATCGACGATGACGTAGTGCGTTTTAGCGGTTTTGGCCGCGGGCGAGGCCTTTTTGAGCGCGTCGTGATCCAGGGTGCGGGTTCCGCGGCCTTTCATTTGCTCGAAGTAGCCGCGGGATTTGACGTCGCGCATGAAGAGGAGGCATTCGAGCGGTTTCACGTCGGTGCCGGTGGCGATCATGTCCACGGTGACGGCGATGCGGGGGTAGTAGTCATTGCGAAAGGCGGCGAGGACCGATTTCGGGTTTTCGTCGGCTTTGTAGGTGACTTTTTTGCAGAAATCGTTCCCTTCGCCGAACTCCTCGCGCACGATCTGGATGATGTCGTCGGCGTGGGAATCGGATTTGGCGAAGATGAGCGTTTTGGGCGCCTCTTGCTTGCCCTCGGCATCCTGGCGATCGGGAAAAATGGTGGACAGCTCGTCGCGGAAGGTGCGGATGATGGTGCGGATTTGGTCCGGGTTGACGACTTCGCGATCCAGCTTCGGCGAGGCGTAGACTTGGTCGTCGTCCTCGCGCTCGAAACGCTTGCGGCGGGTGAGTTTTTCGCGTTTTTCGACCAGACCCTTCAGCACCTTGCCGCCTTGTTTGGTGACCTCGGTTTCGATGGTGAAGATTTCACCCTGGACGTTCACCCCATCGGCTACCGCGTCTTCGTGCGAATACTCCGAAACGAGGTTGCTGTGGAAAAACCCGTAGGTGTTCGTTTCCGGAGTGGCGGTGAGACCGACGAAGAAGGCATCGAAGTAATCGAGCACCTGTTTCCAGAGGTTGTAGATGGAGCGGTGGCATTCGTCGATGATGATGGCGTCGAAGAACTCGGGCGGGATGCGCTCGTTGTAAACCACGGGCCAGGGGTCCTTGCGTTTGGGCCGCGATTCGTTGGGGTTCTCGTCCTCGGCAGATTCGTCCAACTCCTTGCCCTGAAGGATGGAATACATCCGCTGGATGGTGGAGATGCAGACCTCGGCGTCGGTCGGGATGTGGCTGGAGGTGAGGCGCTGAACGGGGTGGAGCTCGGTGAAGGTGCGGTTGTCGTCGTTCGGCGTGTAGGCCATGAACTCCTGCTCGGCCTGTTCGCCCAGGTTTTTGGTATCGACGAGGAAGAGGATGCGTTTGGCCCGTACCGGTTCCTTCAGCAGCCGATAGATCGCGGTGATCGCGGTGAAGGTTTTGCCGGAGCCGGTGGCCATGTGGATGAGGGCGCGGGGCCGGGCTTGGGCGAAGGATTGCTCCAGCTTGGTGATGGCGTCGATTTGGCACTCGCGCAGGCCGCTGGGGTTGAGTGGCGGCAGTTTTTTGAGCCGGGCACGAAGAGAATCGGGCTCGGTGAGGAGCTTGCGTAGGGATTCCGGACGATGGAAGGCGAAGAGTTCGCGGGAACGCGGCTTGGGATCGCGTTGATCGGTGAATAAGGTGAGGACGCCGGTTGCGATGTAGAGAAAGGGCAACGGTTGGCCGGATTTTTGGATATATTTGAGCTTGGCGGCGGCGTATTCCGACACTTGTTCTTCGACCGTAGTGATGTTTTGCCCCAAGTCCTCCTTTTTCGCCTCGACCACGCCAACGGGATTGCCTTGGCCGAGAAAAAGGACGTAATCGGCAGGGCCGGTATCGGTGTTGTACTCGCGGATTGCCTGGCCCTCGCCCACAGTGAAGTCGATGCCCGTTTTGTCCTGAACCGACCAGCCTGCCGCGGTAAGCTGGGCGTCGATTTCGTCCCGGGCGCGTTGTTCGTGGTTTTGGTTGGTGGTGGGTGGCATGCGCAAGGAGAGGATACATCCTGGCAAGCGGGTTTCCAGTGCCTTGAGGAACAAGATAGCCTGAACCACGGGCTTGAGATTCCTCTCGGTCGGCTCATATTGGACTCATGGATTTGACCCTGAACATTCCTGAAAACCTGGCTGTTCGGCTCAAAGAGCGTCATGGAGTCGAGCAATCCGATCTCGAACGGCTCGCTGTTTCCTTTCTCACCAGGCTGGCGAACGAGCCGGAGACTACCGCGAGAGATTCGGAGCAAGCTGAAATTCTCGACCAATTGACCGAAAAGCTCTCCGCAGCCGGCGTTTACGATTTGCCCACTGAGACTGTGCCAAATGCCTGATTTCGAGCGATTGGCCGTCATGCATGCCAATGTTTTGGCCAACATTCACGTTTGCGACCTGCTGGCTCCGGCCGGCGGAGGAACCGGCGCTCTATCAACCTCTCTGGAGTGAGAATATCCTGGATGAGGCGTTTTTTGAGACGTTGTCGCCGATGCTTTCTCACGTGGAGCCGATGGACAGAATGTGCTAGTGCACTCCTTCTTCGCCTACAAATCTTTCCGTGTTTTTTCGCGAAAGATACCGCGGCAATGGGCGGAAAAGAACGAAAGTTGCGCTTCCGCTTCAACCATCATGAAAAAAGATCCTCGCCCGCAAAGCTCCGCCCAGTGTTTGGCCATGCTAATCTGTTGCCTGTGGTCTTCCGCCGTTTGCGCTGAAAACTGGCCGCGTTTTCTAGGAGTGAATGGTTCAGCTAGTTCGAGCGACGCCCGGAATTTGCCCGTCACCTGGAGCGAAACGGAGAACATCGTCTGGAAATCCAATTTGCCCGGCCCAGGCGCCTCCAGCCCGGTGATTTGGGGCGACCGCATTTTTCTCACGTGTTATTCCGGCTATGGGTTGAGCGTGGATTCGCCCGGGGACCGAAACGATCTCAAACGGCACATCGTCTGCCTGAACAAAGCCGATGGCGCGATTTTGTGGACGCGGACGATCCCGGCGGAACACGGCGCGGCGCTTTACCAGGGCGCGACGGCGGATCACGGTTATGCCTCGCACAATCTGGCCACCGACGGCCAGTCGGTCTACGTCCACATCCCGTTGCACGGCGTGGTGGCCTACGGTTTCGAGGGAAACCTGCGTTGGCGTTCTTCGGAAACCGGGAAAGGCTTCAGCATTTTTGGTTCTGCCGGCGGGATCGCGCTGTTCGAAGATTTGGTCATCGTCAACGCCAGCATCGAGAGCCAAACGATGTACGCGATCGACAAGAATTCCGGCGAAGAAGCGTGGCGCGCGGAGGGCATCCGAGGGTGCTACGGGACGCCGCTCGTTTCCGGCGAAACCGTGGTTTTGGATCTGGAAAAGGCTACGATTTGCCTCGACGCGCGAACCGGAAAGCAGCGCTGGAGCGTGCCGGGAAAGGACAGCTACGTCTGTCCCAGCACGGTGGGTAGCGGTGGCGTCGTGCTGACCACCCACCAGCCAATCAAGGCGATCCGCGCTTCCGACGGCAGCGAGATTTGGAGCGTCAATGGCGGCGGCGGCGTGCCCTCAGCGGCGATTTGGGACGGCCGGGCCTACGTTTTTTCGCACTACCTGCAATGCTTGGATCTCAAAACCGGCGCAAGCGTTTACGGTGAGCGCGTCCCTGGAATCGAGGGCAAGGTCTACGCGTCTCCATTGGCGGCGGACGGCAAAATCTACCTCACCACCTGTGAATCCGGTGTTTTCGTCCTTGAGGCAGGGCCGGAGTTCAAGGTACTGGCGCAGAATCGGATTGCCGGGGACAAATCCAAGTTCAACGCTTCCCCCGCCGTCAGCGGCAACCGAATCTATCTTCGCAGCGACAAGGCGCTTTATTGCGTTGGAGAGTGAAGTGTCCCGAAATTCGCGCTGTGCGAGCCCGCGGTAATCGCTCCGTCCTCAACGCGCCAGATTCCTTCGGTCGATTCCCAGCCGTCGAGCGTTTCGCCGTCGAAGAGGGAGACGGGTTCCTGGGAAAATGCTGCGAGTGGAAGCAGGGCGAAGAGAGTGTAGAGGAGATTTTTCACTAAAGTCACCTTGCAGCGTAACGCCGCAAAGCCCATGTCCAAAATCCACATCTGGATTTCGTGGGGCGTGAAGAATTCGCGCCATGAACTCACTTCGGCTTCCCAACAAGCTCGGTGAATCCACGAACCCATTCGCTAATGCGCCGCAAGAGTTCGCTAACCGAACAACCTCGCCTTGCCGCAATTCTCCTAACCTAACCGTGAACAAAAACGCGACGGTGAAGAATTGCGAGATTTCCAGTGATTCGGAGACGCTGGGTATCACGGTTAGCGGCCAGGCGCAGCCCTTTTCGCGCAGCATCCCGGGCAGAGTGAGTTGATCATCGGTAATGAGACAGGGTCCGCGATAACCGATGCGAAATGCATCCGCCCCGTGAGAAGGCCGTAACGCGAGGGCGTGCAAACCGTGGACGGCGAGTGCGCATCGGTGAAGCGGATGCCCTCGGCGGCGAGACGGTCGAGATGAGGGGTGGGGATTTTTGACTCCGGATTGTAGCAAGCGACATCTCCGTAGCCCAGGTCGTCGGCGAGAATGAGGACAATGTTAGGAAAAGGCTCGGCGGCCCCGCATGCAAACCAATGGAGACCAGCGAGCGCTATGACCGGGAGACGCGTGAATTTGGGAAAGGCGGACAACATACTTGTCTTCCAGGACACTAACCTAGGAGGCTGTCGGACTTAGCTCGCCCGGCGTCGAAAATCGAGGATTCGGCCCAAATTTCCCTTCGTTTTCGTCCCTTATGTCTAACCAAAATCTTCCACGTAACCCGCGATAATCGCCTCCAGCGGTTCGACGTTCGGCAGACCCGCTTCTAGCGCCCGGCTTGCGTCCGTGGCCACGGGCCAGGTATCGACGATTTTTTGAATCACCCGGTCAGGCGCGTCGACGATCGGCCCGAGCTCGATTCCCAACTTTCCGGCCGCGTTTTCCAGACACGCGATCATCTCCGCGACGGTCAAATCGTGGCTGGGGAGGGTAAACGTGCGATCGTGGCCCAAATTCGCCGCCGGCACTTCGTGCAACGCGATGAAGCTCTCCACCACCGTGCGATAGCCGACGACCGGCATGCGTTGGGCCCGATGGACCGGCAACTCGCAGGTTTGGCCGGCGAGCGGCTCGCGAAACATGCCGCTGGCAAAGCTGGATGCGGCGGTGTTGGGCTTGCCGGGGCGGATGATGACCGTCGGCAGCCGCGCCGCCCGTCCATCCACGAACCCCTTGCGCGAGTAGTCGTCGAGCAACAGCTCGCAGATCACCTTGGTGGCGCCGTAGGTGGTTTGCGGGCTGCGTTTGGTGAAATCGCCAACCACCTCCGGCATCGATTCCCCGCCAAACGCGGCCACGCTGCTGGCGAAGACGATTCGCGGGGTCCCGGCCCGAGCCCGCAACGCCTCCAGCAGGTGACGCCCCCCATCCAGGTTGGCGGCCAGCGCGGCGTCGAACTCCACCTCGCACTCGCCGCTGACCATTGAGGCCAGGTGAAAGACGGACACGTCGTCGCGATTCGCCAGGGCGAACACCGCGTCTCGCTGCGCCATGTTTCCGGTGACGAACGCGGCTTTTCCCTCCAAACCCGCCTTGCGCTCCGGGGGAAACCCCACGTCGAAGAGCACCAACTCGTCGATCGGCGCTTGTTCGCCATCCGGGCCGCTCAACGAGCCGCGTTCCAAAAGGCGGCGTGCCAATTGGTTGCCGAGAAATCCGCCGCCGCCGGTGATGATGACTTTCATGAGTTTGCTGCTTAGTTGCTCCACATGAGCACGCCTCTAACCGGATACAACATCGGATTCATCGGCCTCGGCTTCATGGGCTTCCCCATGGCCGGTCACCTGCACCGCGCCGGAGCGCAAATCGTCGCCCACAATCGCAGCCCGGAGAAAACGCGGCGGTTTTTGGAGGTTTGTCAGGGCGCGGAATCGGCGGATTCGCCAGCTGAAGCCGCTGGGCGGGTTTCCGGCGGATTTATCGTCACTATGCTCACCAACACGCCCGCGGTGGAGACGGTGATGCTGGGAAATCGCGGAATTTTCGGCGAAATCCAGCCCGGAACGCTGGTCGTCGACATGGGCACCACCGGTTTGCGCAAAACCCGCGAAATCGCCGAAAAACTGCGTGAACGCGGCTGCGGCTACGTGGATGCGCCGGTTTCCGGCGGGGAAGTCGGCGCCAAGGAGGCGAGCCTGGCGATCATGGCCGGCGGAGACGAGGCGGATTTCGAGCGGGCGCGTCCGTTGTTCGAGGTTTTGGGCCGTCAGGTGACGCATTTGGGCCCGTCCGGCGCCGGTCAAATTTGCAAACTGGCCAACCAGACGATCGTCGGCATCACCGTCGCCGCGCTGGCCGAAGCGCTCTTTTTGGCCGAACGAGCCGGGATCGATCCCGCCAAGGTTCGCGACGCCATTCGCGGCGGTTTTGCCGAAAGCCGCATCCTGGCCGAGCACGGCGAACGCATGGTGAACGGAAATTTCGATCCCGGCGGTCCCGCGGCCTATCAACTCAAAGACGTGCGTGAAGCGCGCCAGGTCGCCGACGATTTGGGGATGAAGCTGCCGATGCTCTCCCGCAACGTGGAGCTGTGGGAGGAGATGGTCGAAGACTGGGGCGGCGCCCAGCTCGATCACAGCGGGGTGCTGAAGATGTACCGGGAACGCGGGGGTTCCAGCGTCAGCGCCTAAATTCGCACCTCGGACCGGCCGGTGGGGTGATCCTCACACGCCCACCACGTGGATGCGCACGCCGTCCTGTTCTTCCGTGCGCCAAAAAATCTTTTCATCCCAGTCCACGGTCTTGCGGCGGTCGAATACCAGCAGCCAGCCTTCATCCAACCCGAAGCGATCCAGGTAAGCTTTTAGTTTAGCTGTTTTTTGCCGGTGGCGTAGGTTTTGTCACCGGTTTTTGAAGTCGGAAACTGTCGAATTCCCACGCCGCGTCCCATTCCGGCTGGACGATGGTCCGGCCATCCAAGCTGGTGAGACCTTTCAGATAGGCTCTTCGGATGCCGATGGTGTGCAAGAAGGGGTGACGTGGTTCACGCAATCGTAGCCGCTGTCCAAGCTGTCCCACTCCGGTTTCAGGACGATCTCGCCTTGATTGGTCACCACGCTCCACTTTTCGCCCAAACATGCTTCAACCAGGGTCTCGCTACCGTCGACCGGGCGCAGTTCGTCCCAGGCGGTGGGGATGACGAGGTTGTTGACCCAGTCGATCCAGCCCCATTTTTCGTCGCGGCACACGGCCAGGTAGTCATCGTGCCAAGCGGTATCAATTCGCGTCGCGGCGGTGAGGTAGAAGGGCGCGAAAGAGCGTCGGGGCTAATTCGGCCTGCTGCTCCGCGGTCGCTGGGGTAACGGACTCAGCAAGTCGCCTCCACCACGATTGGGTCGCCCGACTTGCACCCGCCCGGCAAATTGTCAGGATCGCCAACCAAAACGCGTCCGTCTTCATCCTTGAGCATGAACGAAATCGCATCGCGCCCAACGTAGGAGCCCTCGTAGCGGCCGGCCCGGGACCATTCCGCAGACATACCACTGCGTCCATGGCTTCTCAAACTGCTTCATTGGCGGGCACGTCGTCATATTGCGGCGGACAGGGTTTGAGGATGAACCGGCCCTTAGTGTCCACCACTTCCAGGCGCCCTTGGCTGACCCGGAGCACGGCGCTAAGTTTGGGCTGGAAACCCTGGATCGACATTTTGTCCGCGCGGGCCGCGGCTTCGCGCAATTGCTCGTGCACCGTGTATTCCAACGGCGCCAGGTTTTTGAGGGTTTTGCTCAAGGTGCGCAGTCCTTTTGCGGAGTAGGCCGCGCCGTCGTGGGAGATCGGTTCCAGCGTGATGGGGCAGAACCTCACGATGCGGCCTCCTCCTCTTCATCCACCGCAAAAACCGTGATGGATCCGACCAAATCGCCGCCTACCGAGATCAACTGGGAAAAGTGGTCGTCTTCGTCGATATTCAGGCGCCGCAGCAAGGCATCCCGCATCATCCCTTCCGGCAGCAGTCCTTCGAAAACCGGGGGAAACCGTGAAAACAGGTAGGGTTCCGGCCGAATGGTAAGTGTGAGCGATACCGGTATGCCGTGGTAGCCGTCGGCGTATTGAAACGAGCATTCCTCCTTGGTTTCCGCCAGGGGTCCGGCCCGTTGGTCTTGCTGGAAAACGGCCGCTCGGCGCGGGGGATCACTCATTTTCGTTGGGTTCCGGTTTTCCAGCCTCCCCTTCGCCGCTGCCCCGCCACGCATCCATCAGGGGTCCCTGCGGTTCCAGCCGGACGTTCAACACGTCCAAAATGGCGCACAAATTCCGCCACTGAATGCCTTCCTCTCCCGCTTCCACTGCCTGGACCACGATGCGGCTGACTTCCGCGATTTCCGCGAGTTCAATCTGGGTAAGTCCCGCTTGACGGCGATGAAATCGAATCAAGCTGTCTAACTCGAAATTGGCGATTTATCGCGCGCCCTCCTCGCTGTCCCGCAAATCGCCGATCAACTCGCGAAATCCCAACTCGCCCGTCAGATTTTCCGGAAGCTCGGCCGCTCGTTCGCGAAGCTCCTCCTGCGATCTGCGATTTTCCTCCAAAGTCGCCAACACCGCTAAATTTCCCGTCCCCGCCACGCCAAACACGTAGACCGACGGAAAAACCGCGCGAATCGCCGCCAAATCAGCGCCCGTCGAAGAATCGGCCTCGATGAGGTTGAACGCGACCACTCCGCCCGGCCGCAGCCGCCCACGAACGTCGCCGAGAAACGCCTCCGTCTTCAAACGCTGCGTCAGGGCGCCCATGTCCGACCCCGCCGGCGGTTTCAGGAACGCGTCCATGTAGATGACGTCGTAGCGCTCCGCGGTTTCACCCAGAAATTCGAAGGCATCGCGGGTGTGGATGGCGGTGCGGCTGCCGGACCGAACGTCAAAAAAATCCGCGGCAACGCGCACCACCGCGGGATCGATTTCCACCGCATCGACGTGGGTTTCCGGCAGGGCGTGGTTGATGAAGCGCACCATGTCGCCGCCGCCCAGCCCGACCATGAGCACGCGCTCCTGCGGATGCCGAAACAGCAGCGAAAGCAGCAGGCCGCGTCCGTAGCCCAACTGCAAGGCGTGCGGCGAGTCCAGATCGGCTGCGGACTGCCGCTGCTCGGCTCCATCCTTGTCCACGAAAAGCAGGCTGCGGATGCTGCCGAACTGGCGCACGCGGATGTGCGAAAATTCCGACCGTTCCTCGAAAATCATCGCGCCGTAGCGCTCTTCCAGCCACGCCTCGTAGCGCCGATCCGGCAGGGAAACCAGCAGCAGGCCCAACGCGATCAATACGCCGAAGCTGGCGAGAATTGGGGAGCCAGCGTTTCACTCCAAAACGCGCAACAAAACCGGTCGCGCGGCCTGTTTGCCGCCTTGATTCGTCCGCAGGTGAATCAGCCGCTCGCTCGGTTTGACCCACGGCGCGGCGGTGATGAAAAACGTCCGCTCGCTGACGCCTTCCGGCAGCATCAGCCCGTTGAGCCCGATGTTGTCCACGTAGAGCCCGTGCGCGAAATTCCGCCCGCTGTCGTCTCTGCCAAACTCGATCCGCGCCGCAAATTTGCCGCGTTCAGCCACCACTTTGGCCGAAATCGTCTCGCCCGGCCGAATTTCCAGCGCTTCGCCTTCGTGCCGAATCTCGATGCGAAATTCCGGCGCCTTGCCCAGCTTGATTTCGCCAAACGTCCCGATTTCCCGCCGCACCTCGCGTCCGCCCAGCTTCGCCACGGCGACCAATTTCGAGCGCTTGGCTTCTTCCGGCGCCGGCGCCTTGGCGTCCGCTTCCGCGAACAAAACCCCCGCCGCCATGTGTTGCCCGGCCTCCACGATCAGCGGATTCGTCGCCGAAAATCCCGCCGGCAAGCCGGTGATTTCTACGCGAACCTCGCCGTCGAAATCATCGAACCGGTCCACCTTCAGTGCGAACTCCTTACCGCTGCCGGGATTGACTTCCGGATCCTTCAAATCGTTGGCGACGCGAAAATCCGGCTGCCGCGGGCGCATTTTCAGCGTGTAACCAAAATCCTCGCCCCCAAACCCGCGCACATCGCTCACCCGCGCCACAAAATCGCCGGTTTGCGGCGCGGTGAAGCTCAACCGCGAATCCGTGCCGAAATGCCGGCTGGAATCATCGTCGTTTTCGTAAAAAATCGTGTAAACCGGCAACCCGTTGGGCGCTGGTTGCGCCCCTGCGGGAATCGGCTCCACGATCGCCGCCGGCTCGCCTAACGCATGGGCCAACGCCGTCGTGCCGAAGTAGGTGTGCCGCTTGCCAGTGCCGGGATACACCTTGAAACCGCTGTCCGGCCCGCGCGGATAAAGCCACAGCTTCACCACCTCGCCGTTGGCGTAAAGATACTCGTTCAGCTCCATCTCCCGCCAGTTGTGCACCCGAAAATCATCCGCCGTGCTCGAATCTTTGCCGCGAAACGTGAACCAGGAATCGCGCACCGCCTGCAACTTCACCCGCTCCACCGGATCGCCGCCGGCATGCAGCACCTCCACCTTGGAATCCAGCTTGGATTTGCGCCGCGCCGCCTCCACCTCAAAAACCCAGGTTTCCCCGGCTCGGGCGTGAAACCAGAAGCAATCCACATCCCCCGCGGCCGCGATTTTTCCGCTTATCTCCGCGGGTAGGCTGCGGGCCGACATGGCCTCGCTGGGAACATCGTTAGGCTCGATCTCCGCCTGTTTTCGGGGCGAACCGGACCCGTTTTCGGCGATCGAACCCGCCAAGGACGGGCCGGTCGATGGTTTGGAACCAGCACGTTCGCCACTTTTGAGCGAAAACCTGGCTTGCGAGCCATCCAACCGGGCAACGGTTAGGGTTTCTGGGTTTGTCAGGATCAACGCGGCGGCAACGTCGGGTTGATCCTCCAACGCCTGGATTTGCGTCAGTTTCGGCAGGTTCCACTGCTTGATCGCCTGGTCGTCGCCGGATGAAATCAGCGATTTTCCGTCGCCGGAGATCGCCAGCTTCACCACCGCGCCCTCATGCGCGTAACGCGCGCGAATCAGCGGATTGATCCTCGGTTTCGTCCGCGAAACAAAGCGCCACAGCCGGATGCGATTGTCCGCCCCGCCGGCCACGATAAACCGGCCGTCCGGCGTGAATTCAACCGCAAATTGCTCGCCCTGCGGCTGGTTCAACGTGTCGAGCCGGCGTCCGGTTTCCACCTGCCACAGCTTCACTGTGAAATCCGCGCTCGCGCTGGCCAGGACCGTCGAATCCGGGCTGAAGGCGAGATCGAAAATCGCGCCGTTGTGGATCTCGATCGTCCTCAGCCGCTTGCCGCTGGCGCGATCCCAAATCGCGATGCGCTTGTCGTAGCCCGCGGTGGCGACCTTCGTGCCATCCGGCGAAAATTCGGCGTCGTAGAGCACGTCGCGGTGATAGCCGTCGCCAAATTCCGCCAGTTTTTCGCCCGTTTTCGCGTCGAACAGCCCGGCCAAGCCGCTAAGCCCCGCAATTCCGCTCGCCGCCAGAATTTGCCCGCCGTCCGGGGAAAATTGCAACGCGTTGACCTTGCCGGGAAGCTCAGCGATCACCAAATCGGCCCCCACCTGGATCGATCCGAACCGCGCGATGGCCTGCAACCCGCTTTTGGACTGCGCGATCGCCGTGATCGGCCCCGAACCCGGTTTCGCCGCAATTTTTGGCACCGTTAGGCTCGCCAAAATCGAAACATCCGCCTCGCCCTGCGGTCCTTTCGCTCCCGCCGCGATCCACGCCTCGAAAACCGCAATTTCCGCCGCGCTCGGCTGAGGTTCGTCGGCGGGCGGCATCGGCTCCTCGGTTTTCCCGGTCATCAGGCGGATGAGTTGGCTCTTTTCCGGATCGCCCGGGCGAAGGTTCACCTCTTCCTGCAAATCGGCGAAAAACTCCAGCGACAGCTCGCCCTTCAAATCCTCGTCATTGTGGCACCCGGCGCAATATTGGCGCAAAAGCGGGGCGATATTGCGATGAAAATCCGGCGGCGCGGCCAACGCCGCGGACAGGAAGGCAAAAAGCAGGCAATGGGTCAAAATTTTGGCGTTCATGGCGGTTGCTGCGGCATTCTCGACCCGATTCCCTCCGCCCGTCAACGCCGGGTTTCGTCCGCCGCGGCCACGGTGCCGTCTTTGCCCAATTTGCCGACGCTCCACATCAATCCGCGCGCCACCAGATCCAGGTAACGGTCGTCGGCCACGGTTTCGTTGTTGTGGCCCAGGCTCATGCTGAAAATTCGCGTTTTGTTAGGGCCGTATTCGTTCGCCCAAACCACCACCGCGCGCGCTTCCTTGGGCTTGGCGTTCGCATCCGGCTTTTGACCCTTTTTGGCCCGCGGTTTTTGCAACTGCACGCCCGTGGCCAGCGCCGTGGTCCCCTCGTAAATCTGCACGTTGTTGTAAAGCTCCTCCTGGATGGTCGTCCAGTTCTCCATGCCCGCGGTGATGGGGTGCTTGGGGTTGGTGAACCGAACATCGATGGGCGCTTGCGGGCCATGCCCCGTGCTTTGCAGGCCGATCATCTCATACCACGCCGAGTTGTCCGCGCCAATCTCGACCGGGCTGCGAAAATCGCCCCAACGATAGCTGTGCATGGCGCAATGCAGGTTAACCGCCGGGGTTCCCTTTTTGTGCGCGTTGAGGATGCGCTTGACGTAGGCTGGATCGGTCACGCTGGCGGAACATTCGTCGTGCAGCACCACGTCGTAGCCCTCGGCCCAGTCGTCGTGCTCGTAGATCTCGAACGTGGCGGTGGTGGCTCGGTCGGGGTTAAAGAAAATGGTTACCTCCGCGTTGAGGCGCTGTTCGATGCCGGTTTTGAGCAACTGCGTCTGGATCGCGTAATCATGGCAGCAACCGCCGGCGACCAGCAAGACCTTGAGCGGCGGACCGTCTTTTTCGCCGTTTTGAGCGAGGGCCAGACCAAAAACGGCGATGACGGCGGCAGGGGCGAAGATTTTGAGCAAAGATGCGGATTTCATGGGGGAATGGAGACTGGGAATTGGGAAATGGAAACTTGAAATTGGAAATTCGATGACTTCAGGATCGACGCAATTTGTAGTGGTGTTAGGCGCAGTTGTTCTGGTTTGGGCTTTGTTGGCCGCTGTGTGGAATCTCTCCTTCCTCCCCCAGGGTGGTAGAGCCCAAGTCCAGCACGCCGCTTTTGCCGAGTTTTGCGCCAATCGGCCCGGGCGAACGAGGCCGCGGCCTAAGCCAAAGCAGCGCTGAGGAGAGTGGATTGTGACAAAATCGTCATGAGCCAGGACACGGTGGCCGAATGGCCGAATGGCGAATCTTACCCCCGCAACAACTGCCAAAAAAGTGGCGAAGCGGACCTCCGCCACTTTGATTTTGCAAAGCGAGCCCAACTCACTATGCTCCGGCCATGCCTTCCTCTTCCGGTGCTGGATGGGACGCGGGTTGGGAACCGCCCAGCGTTGAAAAACTTCGCGAATTGCTTCCTCAGTTCGGCGTTAGCGAAATGCTGGGCAAGGGCGGGATGGGCGCGGTTTACAAGGGCACCCAGGAATCCCTGGACCGGCCGGTGGCGATCAAGGTGCTGCCGGAAACCCTCCACGATGCCGCCAAAGAGCACAATTTCGTGGAACGCTTCAAATTAGAGGCCAGGGCGATGGCCAATCTCCAGCACCCGTCGATCGTGGCGGTTTACGATTTCGGCGAAACCAGCGAGGGACACCTCTATTTCGTGATGGAGTTCGTCGATGGGATGGATCTGCAAAAATACCTCCAGAACAGCGGCGGCAAACTGGAGGACGAGGCCGCAATCGCGATCGTTTCCCACGTGCTCGATGCCCTGTCTTTCGCGCACGAAAACGGGATCGTGCATCGCGACATCAAGCCCGCCAACGTGCTCATCAATTCCAAGGGGCAGGTCAAAATCGCCGATTTCGGCCTGGCCAAGCAGTTTAACCAGGCGGCGGAGGCCAGCGGGTTGACGATGACCAACGTGGCGATGGGGACGGTGGATTTCATGGCGCCGGAGACGATGGAGGGCAGCGCCAATTCCGACGGTAGGGCCGATCTCTACGCGGTGGGCGTGATGCTCTACCAGATGCTGACCGGCGCGATGCCGCGGGGAAGGTTCAAGATGCCGCACGAGCTGGATCCACGGCGCGATGCCCGGTTCGAAGACGTCATTGCCAGGGCGCTGGAGCCGAATCCGGAGCATCGGTTCGGCACGGCGGGCGAATTCCGGGCGAAGATGGACGAGCTTTTGACCAAACCGGTCACGCAGTTGGAAGGCGGGGCGGCGCAGGGGGCGCAAACGGTCGCAACGGCGCAAACGGTCGCAACCGGCCCCGTTTTGAACGTGGGACCGTCTCTGGCGACGGGTTCCGTGCCTCACCGGGCGAACACTCGGGTGCAAGCCGCGCCGCAAAAGTCAGGATCGCCGGCTGGGATCATCGCGATCGTCTTTTGCGTGACCTTGGTGGCCGTGGCGGCGATTTTTTGGCTGAATCGGGACAAGGAACCCGCCGGCTCGGGAGCTGGGGCGGCAACGGTGGTGGCCGAACCCGCGCAATCCCCGCCGGAACCGGAAGCTTCCGCCCCGTCGGCAACCAGCGCGTCTCCCGCGTCTCCCGCGACGCCCGAGCCGGTTTCAGAGCCGGCCAGCGAGTCCACGGCAGCGGCGACCCCGGTCATCGCGAACGCCGCGCCCGGCGCATGGGTGGATTTGACCGAAGGCGGACGATTCACCAGCTGGGGAGAGCTGGATGGCTGGAAACTGGAGTCCGGAGGGATCGTCTCCGTCCCGGGAGAATGGCTCTCGACTTATCGGGAGCTTCCGTTTCGGCAATTCGAAATGGAGGGCGAGTTCCTAACCACCGCCGACGGAAACGGGGGGATTTTCTTCCTCGCGCCATCCGGCCCGCAACGCCCCAAAAGCTTTCAATCCGCCTACGAAATGTCGCTGGTCGGTTCCGGGGAGGTTGGAGCCGGCAAGGTCTTGACCGGCGGCATTTTTGACATCGGACACCTTCGGGATCCCAACGCAAAAAACCAAACTCCGGCCAGCAACCCGATCCAGGACGACACCTGGACGTCCTTTCGCCTCCGCGCCACCAAAACCCGGATTCAAACCTGGATTGGCGGCCGCGAAATCGCGGGAATGGACGTTTCCAACCCGAAAGCCGGCAACACCTACATCGCCCTGCAGGCCAAGCCGCGCGGGCATGTTGGCTACCGGAATTTGCGGGCCCGGTCCATTTCGGGAACTGCCGAACCGGACGCGACTGAGGCAGCTTGGCTCGACCTGCTGGCCAACGTGGACCTGACCCGCAGCAACAAGAAGACCTGGGCCAGAAACACCCGGGGGCTCACCTACCAGGCGGGCGGGAGTTCGGTGCTGTTTCTGGATGGCAAGGCTTACGATAGCTACGAGGTGGAAATGCGCTTCGTCACCCACGGGAACCTGACCCGCATTCTGTTTCCGGTCGGCGATTCGGCCCACGCCGCCTGGGTCTTGCGCACCAACGTGCCAAACCCGGTGGACGGCCTTTACACCGGCAAAAGCGCCATGGAGGTGATCGACGGGAAAACGACGACCGACGCGGATAACCCAACCTACGTCTACCCCTCACCGCTGGTGGAAGGGCAGCCGAACCTGTTTCGCATTCGGGTGGAATCGCTGGGCGCGGGCCGTTATTCGGTGGCCTCGGAATTGAACGGAAACCTGTTCGGGCAATGGCAGGGGCACGTCAGCTCGCTCGGAGACACCATTCACGTCACCATGTCCGGCGCGGATCAATTCGGGATTGGCGTGCTGGACCGCAACATGGGCGAGGTGTACTTCAGCGCCCTGCGCATGCGCGAGCTCAAGCCACGTGGTGGGGGCGATTTGCCAAGCGGCGCGAACCCGGGTCTCGACGAGCGCCTGGCCCGGGTGCGGCTGCAATTTCAGCCTGAAATCCCGGAATCCGCGCGCAACCAGCTCCGGGCATCCTATCTCAGCTCGCTGAAGAAGCTCAACTCCAGCGAACCCGCTTACCAGGCGGAAATCCGGCGCATCGAAGCGGGCGAACCGGTGCCGCTTCCGGACGAAACGAGCCCGGCGGATTTGAATCGGCGCCGAAAGGTGTTTCAGGATCTGCTGGCGAAAAAGGAGGATCCGGCAAAGCGGGCGACCCGGCTGCAGGAGCTGAATTTGGCGTTGTCGCGGTTGCGGACGGAGTTTCCGGATTCCGCCAGCCGCGCTAAAATCGAGCAGTTGAGGGCGGGAGGCGTCCCGAGCCCGAATTCGAATCCGTCCGCGGCGGCCGCGGCGATTTCTGGCGGGAATGAGTGGATCGAGATTTTTGACGGGAAGTCGCTCGCGGGATGGCAAGGAGCTCCGGACATGAGCGCCTTTTCGATCGAAAATGGCACGCTGAAAATCGAGCCCCGGCAGAACGCGATGCTCTACTGGGTGGGTGAAAACGGCGAATCGACCGATTTCCGGGATTTTGAGCTCAAAACGCGGTTCAAGTGCGCCGCCAATGCCAACTCCGGCCTGTTTTTCCACACTCGGGCGCGAAACGACGTTCAAATTCGGGAAGGCCACGAAATCCAGATTGCCATGCACGAACCCACAGCCACCGGCGTCGTCTTCAGAAGCGAAGGCGTCAGCAAAGTGGCGACCCGGGCCGACACCTGGCATGAGCTGACGCTCCGCGTCGAGGGGAAAACGGCGACCACCCTGATCGACGGCGCCGAAGCGTATTCCTGGACGGAACCCGCCAGCTGGCAACCTCCTCCCAATTACCCGCTCAAGCGATTCGGCAGCGGCACGTTTGCCCTGCAAGGCTGGACTCAACTCCAAACCGGGATCGGCGGACCGGTCTGGTTCGACAAGATTTTGGTGCGTAAGTTAGAGGGCTCGGGGAATTGAGCGGTTTGGGCGAAAGTCTCAATTTTCAGGTGACCCAATTGCTGCAAAACGGCAACGCCGTTTCGTAGCAAAGCCCGGGGTTGCCGCAGCGGAGCGAAGGCTACCCCGGGAACCTGGCGCCACATAAGTAAGCCTGCCCTTGCGGAAAGTTCCGGATCGCCTTCAGCGATCAATTTTCGTTGACATTTGAACCCCGGGTAGGCCCTCCGCTCCGCTTCGGCCAACCCGGGGCTATGGTACGTAACGGCGTTGCCGTTATTTGGGAAATCTGTGCCTAACAACCTGAAAATTGAGCCTCTCACCCGGATGGCACTAACTTAGCCGGGGTTGTCGGCCCCAGCGAGCCTGCTCGTTGGACCCTCAGATTAATGGCTAGCCCGCCGCCTCCTTTTTGCTCCCCCGTGAGCTCGTCTCACGGGAAGCCAAGATTTGTGGCTGGGGCGCGTCCTGGATGCACCGGCCACCCAATCTTGGCGTCCGGTCGGACAAGCCGACTGGGGCGCAGATTGTTTTTCGTTTCGTTCTAGCCGCTAGTCTACGCATCCAGCCAGGCAAGCTGGCCGGGGTGCCTAAGTTAGGAGCGCCATTCGACCTTTCACCCATTGATTTGAACCCTCCCCGGCTTCAGTTCGATCGAAAACGGCCGCGCCTCACCCGCCGCCCGGCACCTGTTCCACCGCGTAAACATCCACCGGAGCCGTGCGCCCTTTCACCTGTTGTGGGCCGAGGTGCTTGCAATACCGCACCCCGTCCGGCCAATCACGCAGAAAATCCGCGCTGGTCACCACGGAATGGCCCAGGGAACGCGTTAGGGCTTCCATTCGGAAAACCAGATTCACCGGATCGCCGATCAGGGTGAATTCCTGCGCGCTGAATCCGCCGTAGGCCACGCGTCCCAGATGGATCGCCGTGCCCGTCCAGAACGTCAGCCCCACGCTATCCAGAAGCTGGCGGTGCGCGTTGTAAGTGTCGATGCTGGATTGCTGCATGGCTCCCGCGGTTTGAAACGCACGAATTCGTGACTGAGCGGAGGTATCCGTCCAATACGCCAGCGCGCAATCGCCAATGAACTTGTCCAGAATCGCCCCGTGCCTGGAGAGAATCTCTTCGGTTTGCGAATACCAGGAACCGATAATCGGCGCGAGTTGATCCGGCGAGAGACGTTCGCTCAGGGCGGTGTAACCCTGGATGTCGCTAACCAGGAGAATGGTCTCGCCGTTCTTCACCTGGGCCAGCGTCGTCGCGTCAATAAACTGTTCGGCCGAAGTCGCCGCCTGGCCTTCTTGCTCGAAGAGATACGCATGGTCTCCGATTTCAATCCGGTCGCCGCTGGTGAGTTTTCGCGCCGCGGTTACCCGCAGGCCATTGACCATGCTGCCGTTAAAGCTGCCCAAATCGAAATACCAGAACCCGTCCGGATGCTCCCGAATCATGGCATGGCGGCGCGACACCATCGCATCGGGCACCTGCACCGTGGAGTCCGAACTCCGTCCCAGGATGCTCGTCGGCTCCAGGGCAAAGCCTTCACCGGTTGATTGTAGGATGAGGTGTCCGTTCATGACTGCCGTGGGAAGATGGTGCGAGGAGCGCAAGGCTGGCAAGCGATTTTAAACCCGGGAATTTCACCGCAGGCGCCGTTTAATATTGCCCCCTGCGTGGCGAATTTGATATGCTCCACCTTAGAATTCCTAACCCAAAGAGAACAATGCCTAACACCACGCCCAAAACATCCCAATCCGCCTTTAGCCTGTTGGAAATGCTCGTTGTCATCACCATCATCGGCATCCTGGCGACGATTTTGATCCCCACCGGGGGTCGCGTCATGACCACCATGCGCAAGGTCCAAACCGAGAATTTGGCCGTCGATCTCCGCAATGGAATCAGCACCTATTCCGGCGATTACAATCGGTTGCCGTTCTCAGACCGCGCCAATGGCGGAGATTTGATGCTGACCACGGAGGAATCTTCCGGCCTCATCGATGTGCTCCTTTCGGCGCCCGGTGATCCCGATGCCGAGAAATACAACCCGCGCCGCACCACCTTTATCAACGGCAGTCATGCCAGAACTCCGCGCAGCCGTGGGATCGTTGCTGTGGGCCGCGATTTTCGGCTCAACGACTCCTGGGGCGAGCCTTTCCGCGTTTACCTCGACACCAATCAGGATGGCCACCTTGAAGTCCCAAATCCGCGCGGATCCGGCACGATCACCCTGTTTCAGCCGGTTGCCGTGATTTCGACCGGTCCTGACAGAGAGCTAGGGCCGAAAGACGGCAAGAGGAGCGACGACGTGGCGACGTATTGAACGCGGGTCCGTCAGATTCGGCGAAATCTTTTGCTGCCGTGCTGGGAGGGGTTGTCCTGCTTTGCGCCGTGACTGTCGAATTCTGGGGTCCTCTTTTCGTTAATTTTCTTGGCCGAGACCAAGTTGACACCTGGACTAGGCGAGCCGCCGTTGAGGTGAGAAACGGCATCAGCAATTTTGCGTCCGAATACCGGCGCCTTCCGCTTCAGGATCAGGCGAATGGTAGCGACCTCGTTGTGAAAACGGATGGAAGTAGCGGGCTGGTGGCGCTGTTGCTCGCTGCGCCGGACCACGAAGCAACCGCGCGCTACAATCCACGGCGCATCCTCTTCTTTAGCTGGACTACGGCCAAAACGCCGCAAATCCGTGGTCTCGTTCGCGCCGGCGACGGTTTTCGGCTCAATGACTCCCGGGGCCAGCCATTCCTCGTCTACCTCGACACAAACAACGATGGCAGCGTTGAGGTACCCAACCCGCGAGGCGCCGGAACAATCACCCTGTTTCAAAGCGTCGCCGTGGTTTCGACCGGCCGCGACAAGGTGCTGGGACCGAAAGACGGCCGAAAGAGCGACGACTTGGCGACGTATTGAGCGCGCCGGGAGAATTCTCGTTGGCTGCCGTTCGTCTCAACGTAGATTGATCGAAACCGCCGATGAACGCCGCTTTTTGCCGAATTTTCCTGGCTGCCAGCCTAACATTGCTCCCAACGCGAGCAATCCGGGCGCATCCGGCCCATGCCGAAGAGGTGAACCATCCGTTCGTGGCCGGTTTCGAGCGGTTTTTCTCCAAAGACGATGCCGCGGATTACTTGCGGCAGGGCGGGGAGTTGCTGCTGAGCGAGCTCAATTGCGTGGGCTGCCACAAACCGCCGGCAAACCTGGCGGAGCGCTTTCCGGGAGCGCCGGGGCCGAATTTGCGCGGCGTAGCAGCGCGAATTGCCGATCCCGCGGTGTTGCAGATGCTGGTTCGCAATCCGCGCTTCCTCAAACGCGGCACGCGAATGCCGAGCTTGTTTGCGGCTTCCGACCGCGATCCGGCGGAATTGGAGGCGTTGTTCCATTTTTTGCTGACGCTGGATGAAACGGACGACGAGCCGTTGCTTTTGGGCCTGCCGGAGCGCGGGAAGGAGCACTACCACACCGTGGGCTGCGTGGCTTGTCACGCGGTGGACGTGGAGTACCGGCCGGCGGCGTTGGCGGCAGGCGTGGAGGCGGAACGGCCGGCCATGGCTTCGATGCCGATCCGGCTGGCGGCTTATTGGTCGGCGGATTACCTCACGCGTTACCTGGCGGAGCCCGGCAAGTTTCATCCCGCGGGGCGAATGCCGAATTTGGGCCTCAGCGAGCAGGAAGCCGCCGATGTCGCGGCGTATCTTCAGGCCGGTCCGACGTTGAGCGATCCAAGCGCGAAATTGCCCGCGGCGGATGCGGATTTGGCGCGTCTGGGGCGTGATTTGTTCCGAACCAAGGGCTGCACCGCCTGCCATCATGATTTGGGGATGGAGCACACGCGCGCTGCGCCAAGTCTAACCGAGCTTCCGGCGGAAAATGTGGGTTGCCTGGCGGAATTGCCCACGCAGGGAGCGGTCCCGTTTTACTTTTTGGGCAACTTGCAACGCGAGGCCATGAAGCTGGCGTTGGCGAAATTGGGCGAAAAACCGGGAAATTCGGGCAACGATCCCGATGAGCGGCTGGTGCGGGAGTTGACGCGTTGGGATTGCTTTGCCTGCCACAGCGCCAATGGACGCGGAGGGCCGGAATTGGCGCGGGAGCCGTTTTTTGGCGCGGGGGACCCACGGGCGCTGGATCGGGAAAACTTTCTGCCGCCGGCGCTGGACGGTCTGAAATCGCGGCGAACGCGTGAGGAGGTGCTGGAAATTTTTGCCGGTGAGGCAAAACGCCGGAAACCGCAGGTGAAATCGCGGATGATTCGGGTTTTGCCGGAAAACCGGAAAAAACTGGCGGATTTGTTGCTGGGGGAAAGCCCCGGCTACGATCGGTGATACGGCTCGCCGCGCTTGATGGTGTAGCAGCGGTAGAGCCCTTCCAGCACGACGACCAGCGCCAGTTCGTGTTGCAGTGTCAGGCCGCTCAAATTCCAGGTTTCGTCCGCAAAGTCGCGAACAGCGTCGGTATGACCCTCCGCTCCGCCGATGATGAGGCTAACCGTTTTTACGCCGTCCAGCTCCCATCCATCGATCCGCCGCACCCACTGCCCGGTCGTGATCGAATCGCCGCGTTCGTCGAAAACCACGCGCAAGGTCCCCTCCCCTGCCTTCAGCAAATCCGCGCTGTCACGGACGGGGTTCCAATCGACCTTCGCGTAACGGCGCAAACGGGTCAGGTACAGGTCTGCGCCGGATTTTGCGTAGTCCAGCGAGGGCTTGCCGACGGTGCAGAGTTTCCAGCGCATGGCTCACTTGCCCAGGCAAACCAGCTCCCCGGTCATGGTGGTTAAAAACAGGCGGTCGCCGGCCATGGCCAGGCCGTCCCAAACCGGGGCGGGTACCTGCGTTTCCGCCAAAACCGCGCCATCGGCCACGTTCAGCGTCACCAGCCGGCCGTCCTTGTGGGCCAGGAAAACGCGGCCGTCGCCGGCCAGAACCATGCCGTAAACCTCGTTCCAAACCTGGGTTCCCGGCGGCAGCTCCTTTTTCTCCGCGGCGGGGGTGAAGGGATCGGTTTTCCACGCGGCTTTTTCGGCGATCCGGTAGCTGCGGTAGGGTTTTTTGCCCTCGCGCGCCTGTTTGCTGGCGGACCAGCCGGTGATCCACTTGCTGTCGAATTCCTCGCCGTTTTCCAGGTCGAAATCACGCCGGTAAATGTCCGTGCTGCCATTGAGCTGTCCAACGACCGTGCCGCCGCGGAAGGCGCAAAGCGGACGCTTGGGAGCCTCACCCGCGAAGCGATATTGGTGGCGGGCGCCGTAGGTCCAGAATCCGCGCGGAACCCAGGCCGCGCCCTGCCCGTCCACGTTGACGCGGGCAAACGCGTTCCATTTGTCCACGCTGCGCTCCTTACCGTCGCGGGTGATGAGCCAGCGCGACATGGCGATGCGGTCGCCTTCGCGGAAGAGAATGTCCACCGGGTCGAACTCGAGCCCGGAGTTTTCGTAGAAGCCCTGCTGCGGCACGTCGTCGATGCGGTGGACCCAGTGTTTTTGACCGGTCAGGGGATCGACCGCGAAGACGAGCACGCCACCATCCGCGAGTTCTTGACGGCCGGCGACGAAGTAGGCCACGCCTTCGTCCACCAAGACCGAACCGGGCACGGGCCAGGGCGATTCCACCTGGCCGTAGGCGACGATTCGCTCCTCCGTGGGAGCCGCGCGCAATCGCCAAACCTGTTGACCGGAATCCGCGCGCAGGGCGTAAACAGAGCCGGCGTGGGTGCCGAAGAGAACTAAGCCGTCGTGGTAGGTCGGTGGCGTGTCAACGCGGCCGTTTGCGGTGAAACGCCACGCGATTTGGCCGGATCCATCCGTTTTGACGGCGAGGACCTCGTGGGCGTCCGGTCGAGCCGCGTAAGCCAGGCCGTTGGCGACGATCGGCGCGGTGAGGGGGCCCTTGACGTAGGGATTTTCGCGCCAATCGTGCAAAATCGGGCCGGAGGAGGAATCAGAATCCGCGCCGAGCGCGACTTTCCAGGCGATTTCCAGGTTTTTCGGCCCTGGCGCGGGATGACTTCCGCTGCGCCAAACGTCCCGGCGATACATCGGCCAATCCCCGGATTTCGCGGGCGCTCCGCCGGAAATCGCCGCCGGTCCGGATTCCAGCGCAAAATCGATCTCCTCGACCGGTTTCATGGCCGGATTTTCGCGAGGAGCCGCTGGCGCCATGGCCACGAACCCGCGCAACATCGGCCAGCAGGTGCAATGCTTCGGCGTCGTGTAAACCAGCCCGTTGGCGGGCACCCAGCCGTTTTCGCGCGAGCAATTGGCTTTGGTGATGCGGTTGGCCACGACGTTGCCGCTTCGCAAATCGGTTAGGTCCAGCTCCCCGGCGAACATGAAATTCGGCGTCGCCACGGGCGGGAAACAGTGGGTCAAGCCGGCCTTGTGCGTCACCATCACCTCGCCGCTGTCCAGCTCCAACGCGGAAACCTCGACCGGCACGCGCCCGGATTTGTCGGGAACCTGGGTGTTGATCCTGCCGCCGTGCAAAATCCACATGGCGTCGTCCAAAAACAGGGCTCGCGCCTGGCGTTTGTGGTTCATGCCCGGGGGGTAGGTTTTTTCCCAAGCAAAATCGCCGGTTTGCGCCATGGCCAAGTGCACCGCGTTGCCGGCGTCGTGATCGCTGAGGCTGGACACCTCAAAAGCGAGGTGCTCCTGGTGCAAAACGGTTCGCGTCACCCGGTCGAGCCAAGGGAAATCCGCACGGCGCCAAAAAATTTGGCCGCTGCGGAGATCCGCCGTCACCGCTTCGGATTTTTCGCCGCGCTTGGGCCGGCCGTGGATGAAGCTGACCAAGCCGCTGCCGGCAATGACGTTGTGCGGCTGCATTGCGGCGATTTTCCAGATTTCGGTGCCCGTCTTGGCGTTGAACCCGTGAACCGCGTTCGGCCCTGACACGATCACCACCTCCTCGTGGTTAAGAATCGCGTTAGGCTGCTCCACCCCGGAAAATTCGCGTTTCACCTCGCCATTCGCCGCGTCCAGCGCGACGGGCCGGCCCTTCAAAACGGCGAACAGCAACTCCGGCGACGCGACCGGCCGCGCGCCATCGCCTGGGATGCGCGGAAGCTTAAACTCCGTGGCGTTAGCATCGCCGCCTCGCGCCAAATCCCGGTGCCACAGCCGCAAACCGTTGAACCCGTCGCGCGCCAGGATACCACCGTAAAAATTCCGCCCGCCGGCCGAGACCATCCCCTCCACCTCCCAAGTTGCCGCGGCTACCCAACGAACTCGCCGCGGCGGCCCCACCTCGGTATCGCTAGAAACCGCGTTGCCGTCGGAACCATGCCGCGCGTGCGACCAAACATCCATCGTCTCGGGCCAAGGCTTGCGCGCGACGAGCATCCCGCCGGATTTTTCGGCAAAATCGTGGAAACCGGCGGCCTGCAGCTCGGCTTTTGGGAGAAGGGCCGGGTTCGTGGCAATCAGCGCTCCGCCGGGGGTGAGCACGCGCAAGAGTTCGCCGGCCGGAACCGCGAAATCGCGAACCACGATGGCATTGACCACGTTTTCCGCGTAGGGCAGTTGACGCGTGTCAGGCAGGTGCTCCGCCCAGGCAAGACCGTAAACCCCGCTGGTTCGCAACTTTTGCCGCGAAACCTGGATGGCCTCGGATTTTGGATCGAGAACGTGGATCAGGTAGCGTCCAGTTTGGCTCAACTCCGCCGCCATTTGCGATTCGCCGGCGCCAAGTTGCACGACCAAACCGCCGTGGAGGTTTGCCTGGGTGACGAGATCGATTTTTTGAGCGAAAGCCGGGATCGCCCCCAAAATCAAGGCGGTGGCGACAAACAGCGGGCAAAGTTGAAGGTGCGTGGGAATTTTCATGGGCAACCGCCAGCCTCACGACATCCACGCGATTGTCAAACGCGGTCAGCAGCCAGGGGGCGTTCGCTCAGGCTGCAATTGCCACCTGCTCACACCAACTCCGTTAGCCGCTGATTGGTAGCTGACATAGCCGCGCGGACCATGCCTACGGTCGATGCGCGCTGGTGGGATAGACAAACGCGTTGTCGGCTTCCGCCCGCAACGCCTCACTCATCATCGCCTCCTTTCGCGTTCGACAAGCCTGCACTTGCCTACCACTCCTGCAACCGTGCCAGCAGCTTTCGATCCATCGGCGCGCTGGCTTCCTCTGAGGCTTGTTGCAGCCTCTGCAATTCCGCTTCCTCGGCCTTGCTCAATCCCTCCGCGTACTTCCTGGCAATCAAGTGGAGCCGCCGCGCATTAAGCGCCCGCCAATCTCCTGGCGCATCCTCGCTGCCATTGAGCCCCTCACGAAGCAACCGGACGGAGAAGTCTTGCAGGGAGAGTCGCTGAGTCTCGGCAACCTGGGTGAGTTGGCCGGCCAAATCCGAATCCCAATGTGATAGTCACCGTCATGGCAAACCTACATGGATTCAATCAAGCTGCAAAGGTTCCTCACCACCAAGGAGAGGTCCTGGTTCCGATTCACACCAACTCCGCGATCACCCGGCGCTCTTCCAGCGCATGCCGCGGCCGGCCGGTAAAGTCCTCGAACGTGATGGCGGGATCGATGCCCAGATGACGGTAGAGCATGGCCAACACGTTTTGCGGCGCGTAGGGGGACTCGGTCACATAAGCGCCCCGACTATCGGTCGCGCCAATCACCTGGCCCATGCGGTATTCCCCTCCGGAAAGCAGCACGCTGCTGGCGCTGGGCCAGTGATCGCGCCCGCCCGTGCCGTTGATGCGCGGGGTGCGGCCAAATTCGCCCATGGCCACGATGAGCACGTCGCGATTCATGCCGCGTTCGTGGAGATCGCTCACCAGCGCGGTTAGGCCCTGGTCGAATTCCGCGCTGCGCGGGGTGATGCGTTTGACTAGGTCGCGATGGTCGTCCCAACCGGTGGAGCGCACTTTCACGAACGGCACCTTGGCCTCCGTGAGCCGGCGAGCCAAAAGCAGGCGCTGGCCAAAGGCATTGCGGCCGTAGCGGTCGCGAATCGACTCCGGCTCGGCGGAAATGTCGAAGGCTTCGCGGGCGCGCGGGCCGGTCAATAGCTCGAAGGCTTGCCGGGTGAACGCATCGACCGATTTTGCGTCTTCCTGCTCCTCGATGGCGCGCTCGGCGCGATCCAGCCCGGTCAACAACGTGCGGCGATCCTGGAGGCGCATGGAGCTGAGGTTTCCGGTTAGGGCCAGGTTTTTCACGCTGAATTCCGGCAAGTTCGGGTCGTCATTCACCGAAAAATGCCGATGCTGGCCGCCCAACCAATGCGGGCCGCCGTAGGCTTTGCGATCCGGCAAGCTGACGTAGGCCGGGATCCCCGCCGGGCTGGGTCCACGCACCGCGGAGACGATCGAACCCACGCTGGGCATCTCCCCGGTTCGCGAATTCAGCGAATTGCGCAGATCGTAGCCGGTTTCCACGATGTGCTCGGCGATGTGGCTGGCCTGGCGATGCTGGATGGAGCGAATGATGGCGAATTTGTCCATCATCCGCGCTTGTTTGGGCAAAAGCTCGCAAATTTGGATGCCGTCCACGTTGGTGGCGATCGGCTCGAACGTTCCGCGGATTTCCCGGGGCGCGTCCGGCTTGGGGTCGTAAGTTTCAAACTGCGAGGGTCCACCGCCCAAGTTGATGAGGATGACGGTGGTGTCTTTGCCAGGATTTCCGGCGGAAGCCGCTTGGGCGCGGAGTTGAAAGATGGATGGCAGGCTCAGCGCGCCAAACCAGCCGGTTGCGGCGCGGATTGCGTGGCGGCGTGAAGGGGTGGGTTGCATGCTTTTAACACGACGCCGCGATGGGCGATCTTGCTGCGTCTCTGCTTCTTTCAGCGCTCGGCATTCCAGCCTAACATCATCAATTTTGGCCGACCGGACGGGTCTATTTTTCGAAACGCCCTCCTTAATACGAAAAAAGCTCGTCCTCGCGGAAAAAGCGCTTCAGTTCTGTTTGCGCATTATCCGGGGAATCCGATGCGTGGACGACGTTGACCATCATATCCACGCCCATGTCTCCGCGGATCGTCCCGGGGTCGGCCTCGGTTGAGTCGGTTGGCCCCAGCAAGTCACGAACGCGCTGAACGGCGTTCTCTCCCTCCAACGCGATGGCGATGACCGGCGTTTTTTTCATGAAACTGCGAACCTCCGGAAAAAACGGTTTGTCGGCAATGTGAGCGTAGTGTTCGGCCAGAATGGCATCGGAAAGCGCCATCATTTTGGAACCGCGAAGCTTGAAGCCCTCAGCTTCGAAACGCTTGAGCACCTCGCCACAGAAGCCTTTTTCGATGCAGTCAGGTTTGAGCAAAATCAGGGTAGTTTCGGGCATAAAATGGTAGGGTTAGAACGAGCACGTAGGTAAGCAAGGTTCGCCACTTTGGAAAGGGAAAAAAATCGTGCAAGCACTTGTGAAAAAGAGGCGCAAATTGCGGTGGTGGGTGAGTTATTTTGCAAAAACGCAAAAATTTTAGACAAAGGTGAGGTTGGCTGGCGCTTTGATGGGTGAACAGCGAAGTAAATCCGGCAACGGATGGAATTGTTCGAAAAAGATTTCCCGGGTTCTTCCCGGATTTAGAGTGTTGAATTGTGCGCGTGGCTTACGGGCGTGCCTCCCCAAGAGGCGCGCCCGTTTCCCTTTTTTGGGCGAGATTGTTCGGCTGGCCCACGCAAATTCGCGATGCGGTGGCCAGGCCTAGGCCAAATGGTCAGGACCCCGGATTCTTCGCAGCGATCCACTCCTCCAGGATCGGCTCTTCGCCCTGGACCATTTTGGACACCAATTCGATGGGAACCTCCAAAATGTCCGCCACCGTTTCGGCTTCAAAATCACGGGCCAACATTTTGCTTACGTTTCCGATCAAGTTCCGTGCCTCTCCGCGTGCTTCTCCGCGTGCTTCAAGAATTTGGGCTCCATTCATGGCTGCTTGTTTGACGGGTTTGTCGAGCGATTCGATTGCTTGGTTTAGTTTTTCGAGTTCTTCTTCGTTGCGCGATTTTTGCGCGGCGTAGTTGAAGATTAACGCGAAAATATACTCGCTATCCTCCCGTTGCAACAACAGGGCCAATTCCGCCCCACTTTCTCGCACCCAATCGGCCACAGTGTGCAAAATCGCCGCCTGCATCAGCTTCAATCCCAACCGGGTCAAGGTGTGATCCGGCAGGTCCTTGTCCGGCGTGGTTTGCAGCGGAACCAGTTGGTAGCGCAGCTTGGCACATAATCGCAGATTTTCTCGCGACTCTGCTCCGGAAACGCTGCCAGGTTCACCAAATCCTGAAACTCCAGCGGCGCGTTCAAAGGCTCCAGGCCCTGGTAAAGCACGACGCAGTAGATCACCGGCAGGTCGCTTTTCGGCTTACCTTCGTCCGCGCCCAGGATCTTAAGCAGCGCCGAACTCTGCATCGCCAGACAACGCAACGCCATCCACTTGTCCGGGCGGGTTTGGTGATCGAAGGAGAGCAAAACGTAGGCTTCATCCCTGCTTTTCGTCATCACTTTCCAGAGCAAATCCGAGGATTTGAAGCGCAATCGGGGATCGACGAATAGACCGCGGACCAGTTCCATCGGCGCCCCTTCCCAATCCAGGCTTTCGCTCAATTCGCGAAGAATCGTGGGTTGCAGGAAGCCGCGGGAGGCGTCTTCGATGCCGTAATAGCCCTGGAAAAAGTGGTCGTTGGCGGCGCGGATGAGTTCGTCGTCCTCATCGTCGGCGCCTTCGGAAAAGGGTGCGTCGGTTTGGCTCATTGGCGGGGATTGGCTCCAAAATCCTCCATTTCCGCGAAAATTCCAGGTATTGCATTGCGCGCCCGCAACAGCGCCATATTTTTGTGACGCTTTTGTCACAATGTGATGGCGCTTCCCCTCCCAGTCGATCCCCCGGCCGTCGCTCCCTCGACTCCCTTTGAATCGCTGCTTCACGACTTCGCTGGTCGGGATGTCCGGTGTCTTCTCTGGAAAGGCGGCGACCGGCTGAAATCAACCCTCCGCGGCGAGGGAGACTTGGACTTGCTCGTGGCAAGTGGACAGTTCGAACGCGCGTGCCGCGTGCTTGCGGAGGAAGGGTT